>NZ_JAACZO010000005.1 GCF_010993975.1 Halomonas faecis | reverse complement strand
ACCTTGCTCGTGGCAGACCAACAGGACCTGCTCGAACAGGGCTTCGATCTCATCGGCGTGACCGCTGACGAATCGGGCGAGTGTGGTGAAGTGCGGCACGGTATCGCAGGACAGCGCCTTGAACAGGATATTGGTCTCGCAGCACCACTGTATCTCCCGACTGGAGGTGATGCCCTTGGAGTAGGCGAACAGGATGATCTTGAGCAGGATCGCCGGATCATAGGCAGAGCGACCGGTGTCGTCGTTGCGGTACCTCGGGTGGAACACCGATAGATCCAGCTTGTGTTCGATCAAGTAATGCACCGCGTGCTCGAACGTGCCGGGCTGCAGCTGTTCCAGGTAGTTGATGGCGACCAGAGCGTGCTGATCGTAGTCATAGGGCTTGAACCTGGGCATACCGGCGGCTCTCCGTGGCCTTTTCCTCATCCTACCGGGCGCGGATGGGGTTTTGCTACAGCCTCAACGCTGAGCACAGCGGCGACCTTGGAATGGCGACGAAGGGGCCATGGAAAGGGCGTCCGGCGGCCATCGGCCGCGTACTGCTGCGACTTGTTAATTTTAGCTTCGGGCTGCGCTATAACTCAGACTGACAACCCGCCAAGCAGCACCATCCCACTCCCAGGTTTCGGAGAACGCGACTACCGGCCCTTGGGATTGACCAGAAGTGGTGTACCCCTGACCAGTGACTGTGGTGCTACTATCAAAATTCTGAATGGTTAACTCAGTATCGTTTTTGTACCCGCCTTGGGGAAACCAACTTCCATTACGTTTGGCTGACGAGATCGCGTCGATTTGGGATTTCTTGGATTGGACACCACGCTCGGTAGTGACCGTAAAATCGTCTGCCTGGACCCGAGCAAGGTGCTCAACGTCACCTGCGAAAAAAGCCGAGTACCAGTTTTCTCGTACTTGTTTCAGATCTTCGTGATGCATGGACTGCTCCCTGTCTTTAGAAATTAACGTTGCGTTCAGCCACCGAGGGCCGCGTCGCGGCCCTATGTCGGCTAGAACGCAGGGTTAGAAGGCGGCTCACCAAACCATCGGTGAAACGAATGCGGCAATCGCTCTTCCGCTATCCCTCGCGCAGCGAATATCTCGAACGCGAAATTCCTAATTATCACAGGGTACTCTACCGCACTTTCGAGCGACAACGTTTCAAAGGCTGACATATCGGCCAAGCCGTGAATGTACACAGGTCCTGCTAGCTCAATCGTTTCGTGCGAGGAAACAAAGTGCATGAGTGCATTTCTGTGGTCCTTCAGATCCAGGAAGCGCTTCACGTTTGGCGTGGACGGGTTGAGCTTCTGACCCAGCACCTTTTTCGGCCATTCCTTTATCTTCGCCTCCAACGAAGCCCGCCCCTCAATGTCCTTCAGCACGCGCTCTCGGTGAACGCGATAGTCGTCTTCTTCTATCACGACACGAAAGAATGCATTGATGAACGTCTCCACCACTGATACCGCTAGGAACAGCGCCAGTGCGAGCTCCTGTTTCTGCACCGCATCAGATGCGTCGGTCGGTACTCGTCGTATTTGCCGCTTGAGGCATTCGTAGTAATGCCATATCAGCGAATGTGGACTAGCCAAGCTTCGGGAATCTGCCATGCCCCCTCCTTCTAACGCCGCGCTCTGCGGCAATTTTAGAGCGCAGCGAAAAAATTGTCCGGCAGCAGCGCCTTGTTAGCATTTAGAAAATTACAAGACTCATAGGTCTTGGATTTTTGATCGCAACCGACTAACCAGAACGGCATCAGTTGAAGACCTCGTATTCATTGCTCTAATCCAATCAATGGCCTTACCGCCAATATCCCTGCTAGGATCTGCATTTTTTAATATATATTGGGCAATCCATAAACCGAAAGGAACATAAGGATTGCCGGTCATGGCTGTAGCCACCGCCACACCTCCTAGACCGAGAATATCTAATCTATTAATTCTATCCTGATTGTGCTCGAATCTTCTGATTCTCTCATTTAGAGCAGCAATTTCTTCACTGGGGTCTTCAAGACCAGTCACTCCCCTCAAATACCCGCCCAATCTATCAATGTCACTTGACGTAAAAACATCATCTACCTCCAAAACAGGGGCATCATTGTTAAGTGTTAGAAGCCCTTCCATAAACGGTTCGAGTGATTTTACTGGGTTTAGAAGAGGAGCATTTTCAACGCCGGAGTATAGACTTGCACATAGATTTGCTGCATTAAAATCAGAGTAGCCTTCATTTTCTATAGGGCAGTAAGTTGCACCAACGGCGGCAGCCCACTCTACTGACATTGAGCTAGTGATCAACTCAAGTCGTAAATCCCTTCCAGACATGGTATGAATCAATTCACCCAGTATTGTTCCGATACCGTTATTAGCAGTACCCATTCCACCACGGTTGCTTATATTCCTCTCCATCCCAACCCAGCCCTGAGCAAGACTCCTAGCTAGGACCTCCCCTACCGGCTTAATTTTCGGCTCCGAAACGCTTACCAGTAGCCTCAATAAATCTCGTTTAGCGGATGCGCCGAAAGGAGGGTAAAGAAATGGAAGTCTTGCCCTTGTTTCTGCTACTGACGCTGCAGCTAGTCTACGTGAGAGCAATACTGAGTTAGGATCTATCTCTATGGCTTTGGCAATAAAGTTCAGATTATAGCGTTGGATTGATTGCGGAAGGATGAATTGTACTCTTCCACGTGCAACCAAATCCAAAAGCTCTGTCTCATGCACATTGAAAGCTTCCAATGCCGAAACAAAGTGAGTTGCGAGAGGCATTGAAATGACTAAGCGTTGATATATGGGAAGGTAGTTTCTGATATTCTTAGGAGGAAAAGCCGTGGCGTCAATAAAACATGCGGAGGTTGTTTTCAAGAAAGACGGTTGTAGCACATCTTCCCTTGAGTAGATATCCGATGAGAATACATTGACTCGGTTGTCAACCCAGAATTCCTCATCTTCTTCATAGGAAGACAAAACGCTATTAGGAACTCTATCTTTTATGCGCTCACTTAGGATAAGAGTCAATTTATCGGAAGATTCTTTTAATGCTTTATCTTTATTTGGTTCTGAATGTTCTGAAGGGTCAACAACCTCGATGTCGAAATCTATCCCGATATTTGCGAAGGCAATATTCATCTCATTTTCTTCGTTTTGCGTTAGCAGCCTGTTTACGCTAACGACGACTTTCCCTGCACCAGATTCAATTGCACTAAGTGGAAATGATTTAGGCAGAGTAATATACAACTCCCTATATAGCTCAGAGAGTGTAAGCGGCTCTCCAAATAATCTTGCCAGCTCACTTTCACTGCGCTCATTGATCTGCTCGTATCCTTCCGGTACGTCAGACGCTATTTCTACAGGGCAGCAAACAGGTCTGCAGCTGTAGTGAAACCAATCCCTTAATGGCTTCCCATCACTTGTTAATGGGTTCTTATCCAAAGAAGGACATGAAATAAGAAAGCGATCACCTTTTGTCCACAGCCCGGCAAATTCAATATGGGACTGCATGAGAATCAGCGACTCATACGCGTAACGGGCATTGAATTTGTCCATTCTCACCTTCTTTGATAACTGAACACATTTTCGCGGCTTTGTGTTTACCGGAATGCTAACGCCTTGCTCACCGGTAAATTATGAGCGCAGCGAGTAATCTATCCGAGTGCAGCAATTCGTTAAGTGCGTTCACCTTTTAACCTCCGAAGCATGTCACTCCCTCTTTCCAGTAGGTCTTCATAGGTTATAATCTTTAACTTACCGTTAAATAGTATATTTCTTCTGCGCAATCGCTCTTTGTCTAATTCAGATAAACTATCTTTTCTTCCAATCACGACAAAACCTGACGGCGAATAAAGACCGTTCAGCGAAGTTCTCGCATATGAGTTGTTTTTATCAATCCAATCTAACCAGTCCAATATTTGCTGTTCAGCATGCACCAGATGACTAGTTGGATTTCCAGATTTTGTATACAGCTTAAGATTTGAGGATTCCAGCTCTACCACGTCACATGAACCATCATGTTTTTCCAGTGCATAATCTGTTTCGTACTCACCGCCTAAGCGATGCTTAGGTATTACACGCTTATATTCGAATCCAAAAAGTATTGGATTTTTAGTTAAGTGTGCCTGTATGGAATTTTCATTTCTCTTCTCTGACTCCAATAGCACTGTTAACTCGTCAATTGCCAGCTGTAAGCTCAGTAGCAGTCGATCAGCGCTCTCAAGGTTTGATAATTCTTCTTTAATGGTTTGCCGAATAATTGATATATCAGAGGGCGAATAATGCTTTTCGGGACTAATACTGGATATGAGTTTCTTTGCGCTTTCAAATTCATCAGACTGACGAGACGTTAACTTGTACTTCTCACCTTGAACTTTGAAACCAGTTTCAATCATCTTACGATGTAATTCCGCTAGCTCCTCTTCACAATCTCGAGTGTTTGGATATACGGGAACTTCAGCTACGGCAGCTATAGCCAGAGTGCTTAGGATATCATCTTCGTAATCTTCCTCTAGAACCTGATCCAAAAGATGGCAAACTTCCATCTCTCCACGATCAATATTAAAAGAAAAACATATTATGTGGATTGATCGCTTCCCGCCTTCGTTCGAATAGATGAGCTCTTTTGCGATATTAATTATGTCAAAATTACTCATTCCTGGGCGATCATCATCCTCAGGCTGTAGAGAATGTATAGCATCCGCCAGCTCTTGATTTTCTCCCGTAAGGATTGTGAGCCTACGTTGCTCGTCATTCCATTTCTCTAATCTACTCACCATTACTCCCTGACCACTTAACGACCAAGCTCACCGGCGGTAATGGAGCGCAGCGGAATTGCCGTCCGGTGCAGCGCCTTGTTAGGCTTTACGGATCTCAAACCGATTTAGCTGATAACCCTTAGTCATGCGCTTGAGAGCCCAAGGTGCCCAACGAATCAAAAAGCGCATCGACCAGGGTAGAGGCCGAATCAGCTCCGAACCCGCATCAGCGAATGAGCGCGACTGAATCAAGGTAAGGCCCAGACGTTCCAGTTCCCGTGGATCATCAACCGCCCACCTGAACCAGCTGCTTTTAGGCAGATGCTTCATGGCATCGTGCTTGGCCTGCCCATCGACCATGGCCTTTGGCGTTGTATCCATGAGCAGCCAGGATCCTGCCGGAAACCCCGAGACAAGCTGACGAACCGCCCGCTCCGCGTCGGCAGCAGCGAGGTAGATCAGCACGGCTTCCGATACGAAGCAGAAAGGACCGCCAGTTTCACGGATGTGCTGTACCCAGTTAGCGTCCAGAACACTTGCTGCAACCATTGTTTGCCGTTCGCTATCGGCGAAGAAGCGCCGCCGCAGCGCTATCGTGTCGGGCAGATCCAGATCGAACCAGCGTACGCTACCGTTATCGACGCGCTCGAATCGCGTATTCAGACCACAGCCAATCTCAACAACGGTTCCCCGGGGATGTGTGGCGATAAACTCCTTCACATCGTCATCTAACATTCTGGTGCGGAGCACGCTGCCCAGCAAGGATTGACCCTTCTCCCATTTCGAGAAGTCGTACGCGAGCTGATCGACAATTTCAACGGCACGTGGGTCGTTAATCAGTCCGCTGCCTTGGCGCGTGGCAACCGCACGGCCAAGAAGTGGAATTAGCAGCGTTTCCTGCACAGGGCCGAGCGATATGTTCGTTTTATCCATTACGTTTTCCGAGCTTCCTAAAGCCTAACAGCGTATTGAATAGCCCACTCATTTATCCACTTGAACGCGCTGGCGCGTTCAACAATGTTATCTAGCCTGCCTTTCTCACTGTAACCCATTGATATCTCTTGAGGCTAAGAATAGCTAGGCAATCTATGCAGAATTCGCGAGCGTGCTGCCTTTGCCACCCTGACCGGTTTTCACCTTTGGCTGCCGTCCCCTGCCCCTCTGCTGTCGCTGACCGTCACGCAGTCGATTTGTTGGCTCTTACCGTTCGCTCTCGCAAGCCGCTTACAATCGTACACATACGGCCAGCCTAGACGCTCTACTACGCTGGCACCAGAACCCAGGTCAAACGTCAGCCGAAAAGACGAGAGCCAGCGCATGGCGCTGGCTCTCGTCGTAGCGGCCTCGCTTAGCAAGGTCGCCTTCGCTGTCGTGACGACGGATCAGAAGTCGAAGAACACCGTCTCGCCTTCCCCCTGCAGCTTGATATCGAGGCGGTAGCGCACCTTGCCGTCGATCTCTTCGCGCTTGGCGATGAGGGTCTGGCGGCGGGTCGGCGATTCGACGCGCGAGAGCACCGGGCAGGCGGCGTTGGCCTCGGCTTCGTCCTCGAAGTAGAGGCGCGTCTGCAGGTGGATGTTGATGCCTCGGGCGAAGATCGAGAGATTGACGTGCGGGGCCATCACCCGGCCGTCGGCGCAGGTCACCGGGCCCGGCTTGACGGTCTTCAGCGACCATTCGCTGCCGTGGTCGAAGGTGGAGGCGGTGCGCCCGAAGCTGTTGAACGGCTTGTTCAGGTCGTACTCGGGCTGGTACACGCCGTTGGCGTCGGCCTGCCACGCCTCGAGAAAGGCGTCGCGCACCAGGTCACCGTTGCCGTCGATCACGGTGCCGACGATCTCGATGGGCTCACCCTCGGCTCCGTCACGAGCCATCTCGTTCCAGATCTCCTCATCACGGGTCGGGTTGCCCGCGGCGGCCAGGGCCAGGCCGATGTGCACGTAGGGCCCGGCGGTCTGGGAGGCGGTTTCGCGCAGCATCAGTTCGCTGGCGGGAACGCTGTTCGGTTGTTTCATCTCGGTTCCCTCCTCACTGATTCTCGAAATAGGTTTGCAGCTCGCCGCGGACCACCAGGTCGAAGCGGTAGGCCAGGCAGTCCATGGGCTTGCTGCGCGCCATGTCGAGCCGCCCGATCATGGTTTCGACGGCGTCCGGGTCGTTGATGGTATGGACGATGGGGCACAGCGGAATCAGCGGGTCGCCCTCGAAATACATCTGGGTGATCAGGCGCGTGGAGATCGACGGCCCCATCACCGATACGTGGATGTGCGAGGGGCGCCAGCTGTTGGGGTCGTTGGGCCAGGGATAGGGGCCGGGCTTGATGGTGCGAAAGCGATACCAGCCCTCTTCGTCGGTGAGGCAGCGCCCCACGCCGCCGAAGTTGGGGTCGAGCGGGGCCAGGTAGTTGTCGTTCTTGTGGCGATAGCGGCCGCCGGCGTTGGCCTGCCACATCTCCACCAGGGTATGCGGTACCGGTTTGCCGAACTGGTCGACCACGCGGCCGAACATGATGATGCGTTCGCCCACCGGCAACCCCTCGCCCTGACTGAAGTTCAACAGCAGGTCGTTGTCATGGGGCCCCATGCGCAGATGGCGGAAATCCGGCCCGCTGCGTTCGGAGATCGTGGGGTGCTGCAGGCTCACCAGGGCCTGCCGCGGCGAGCGCGCTACGGTGGTCTTGTAACCCGGTGCATACGCGGGTGGATGCCAGTTGCGGTCGCGCTCGACGAAGCGCTTGTTGTCGTCTTGCATGGCGTGTCGTCTCTGGGGTTGTCGGTTGAGTGCCTTGGCAGTGTGGCGCGGTGTCGTCAGGTCGCCAATTGACGTCTCTGCGTCGATGCATAACCGATGGGTTATATCACCGCGCCCGGGGTGTCGGCGGCCACCTCGCGCAGAATCTCGCAGAAGGCGTCCAGAGCCAGCGAGGGTTCGAGGCTGGCGTTGGTGCACAGCCCCACCGAGCCGCCCTGCCGTTCCAGGCTCAGGCCAAGCTCGACGAGCCGCTCTTCGTCCAGCGCCGCGCGCACCGCTTCCTCCGGCACCACCCAGATGGCGTCGCTGCCCAGGGTGACGCCCTGACCGAGCGGCAGCGACAGGGTTTCGAGCAGCGTCTCGGGCAGCGCCAGGGCATGGCGCACGCAGAAGCTGTCGACCTGCTGGCGCAAGGTGGTCTGCGGAGGTGGAAGAATCCAGGGATGGGCGACCAGCGCCTCGGCGGGCAGAGGATCCACCCCGGCCAGCGGATGACCGGCGCGCACCACCAGCAGCAGCCGCTCGTAGTAGAGGTGTTCGAAGGCAAGGTCGCGGATCTCGCGCGCCTCGGTCATGCGCCCCACCACCAGGTCCAGCTCGCCGCGGCGCAGCCGCGAGAGCAGAAAGGCGCTGGGGCCGGAAACCACGTTGATGCCGACGCCCGGCGGGCCATCGGCCTGAAAGCGGCGTACGGCCTCGGGCAGCAGACGGCTCTCCACCGTGGAGAGTGCGCCCACGTTCAGCCAGCGAGCCCCCTGGCCGCTACCGCCCACCGCGCCGATGCCCTCCTCCAGGGCTCGCAGCGCCGGGCCGGCATGACGCAGCAGGGTGAGCCCTGCCTGGGTGAGAGCCACGCCCCGCGCGGTGCGCTCGAAGAGTGACGCTTCGAGGATCTCCTCGAGCTCGCGGATCGTCTTGGACATGCCCGGCTGGGTGATCGCCAGGCGGTCGGCGGCGCGGGCGAAGCTGCGCTGGCGGGCCACCTCGAGAAAAGCCTGCAGATGACGCAGCTTGATGCGGGCGTTGAGCATGCACGGCTCCCTGGAGCGGAGGGGCACAGGCCCCGCCGCCTCAACGGTCACTCGAGGGGCGTACCCCAGCCGAGCTTCTTGGCCAGGGCAAAGGCGTGGTTGGCTGCCGGCACGCCGGCGTAGATCGCCACGTGCAGTAGCACCTGGCGCAGCTCCGCCTCGCTCAGGCCGATGCGCTTGGCGGTCTTGAGGTGCAGTTCGAGCTCCTCGCGGCCCAGCGCGGCGAGAATGCCGGTGGTGATCAGGCTACGCTCGCGGCGGGTCAGGTCGTCGTTGCCCCACAGCTCGCCCCACGCCAGGCGGGTGATCATCTGCTGGAAGGGAGCGTCGAGACTGGTGGCGTTCTCGCTGGCGCGCGCGACATGTGCCTCGCCGAGTACCTGCTTGCGGGTTTCGAGCCCCTCTGCGTAGCTCACGCCCTGCTCGCCCACCGCGCTGCGATCCGCGACGAGCCACAAACGCAGGCGCTTGGCCATGGCTTCGGGGCTCTCCACCGAGGGCACATGGGCGAAGCCCTGGAGGATCTCCAGCGGTGCGCCGTCGCACTCGGCAGCAAGCGCTTCCAGGGTCTCCGGAGGCGTGGCCACGTCGTCGCTGCCGCCGAGCAGGTGCACCGGCACCCCGTTGCCGCCGAGTTTGCCACGAAAGTCGCTCTTGCCAAGCATTTCGCACAGCCGCGCGTAGGACTGCGCATCGGTGCGTGCCATCTGGGTGCGCCAGCCGCTCTCCAGCGCCGGCTCGGTCTTGAGGCGCTGGGCGGAGAACCAGCGCGGCACGATCTCACCGGAGATCGCCGCCAGGCCCTCGTCACGCACGCGGCTCGCCCGGGTCGTCCACAGCTCGGGGGTGCCGATCACCGCGCCGGTGTTGGTCAGCACGACCGAGAGCAGCCGCTGCGCATGCTCGGCGAGCAGCTGCTGGCCGACCACACCGCCGATGGAGGTGCCGACGAAGTGGAAGCGCCTGGCGCCGGCATGCTCGGCCAGCGCCAGCGCCTCGGCAGCCAGCGCCGCCGGGGCAATCTCATCGGCATCCGCGGGCCAAGCCTCGCTGGCGCCGTGGCCGGGCAGATCCCAGGTGAGCACGCGGTAGTGCGGCAGCAGCGCCGGCAGCAGGTCGTCCCATACCGCCTGGGTCATGCCCAGTGGATGGGCCAGCAGCACCAGCGGATTGGCCTCGGCGCCCAGCAGGCGGTAAGCGATGCTGCGGCCGTTGATCTCCAGAAATGCCATAAAACACTCTCCCATCCCCAGGCGTCGAATTATCGCTCGGCGCCTGATTGGAAATAGCGGTAAGACGGAAGATGGTGGGGTCTCTTCCCTCTTCCTTCTTCCCTCTTCTTTCTTACGCCCTTTCTATCAGGGTCGCGATGCCCTGCCCCACGCCCACGCACATGGTGCACAGAGCGTAGCGCTTGCCGCTGTTGTGGAGCTCGAAGGCCGCCGTCGTCAACAGCCGCGCACCGGACATGCCCAGCGGATGACCGAGCGCGATGCCGCCGCCGTTGGGATTGACCCGGGGGTCGTCGTCGGCAATGCCCAGCTCGCGCAGGCAGGCCAGCGCCTGGGAGGCGAACGCCTCGTTGAGCTCGATGACGTCGATCTCGTCCAGCGACACGCCCAGCCGACCGAGCAGCTTGTTCACCGCCGGCACCGGGCCCATGCCCATGGTGCGCGGCTCGACGCCGGCGGTGGCCATGCCGAGGATCCGGGCCATGGGGGCAAGGCCGTGCGCGTCCACCGCTGCCTGGCTGGCCACCAGCATCGCCGCGGCGCCGTCGTTGACGCCCGAGGCGTTGCCGGCGGTAACGCTGCCGCCCTCGCGAAAGGGGGTGGGCAGTTTGGCCAGCTTCTCCAGGGTGGTGCCGGGCCGCAGGTGTTCGTCCTGATCGAAGACCAGCGGTTCCTGCTTGCGCCGCGGGATCTCGATGGCGGTGATCTCCTGGGCGAAGCGACCGGCCTGTTGGGCGCGTTCGGCCTTGTGCTGGGAGCGCAGGGCGAAGGCGTCCTGATCCTCGCGGGAAATCCGATACTGCTCGGCGACGTTCTCCGCGGTCTCCGGCATGGAGTCGACGCCGTACTGGCGTTTCATCAAGGGATTGACGAAACGCCAGCCGATGGTGGTGTCTTCGATGGCTTGGCCGCGGGAGAAGGCGCTCTCCGCCTTGCCCAGCACGTAGGGCGCGCGCGACATCGACTCCACGCCGCCGGCCAGGGCCAGCTCGAACTCGCCGGCCTTGATGGCGCGGAAGGCGGTGCCCACGGCGTCCATCCCCGAGCCGCACAGACGGTTCATGGTGGTGCCCGGCACGGCGGTGGGCAGGCCGGCCAGCAGTGCCGACATGCGCGCCACGTTGCGGTTGTCCTCGCCGGCCTGGTTGGCGCAGCCCATGATCACCTCGTCGATGGCGGCGGGGTCGAGCCCGGGCGCCTCGGCGAGCACCGCGCGGAAGATCGTCGCGGCGAAGTCGTCGGGGCGCACCGCCGCCAGGGTGCCGCCGAAGCGGCCCACCGCGGTGCGCCGTGGATGACACAGGAATACGTCGCTCATGAGGGCTCCTCGTTATTGACCCGAATGCTTGCGGTCGGTCCGCTGCTTCAGCTCGCGCAGGATCTCCAGCTCGTGGGCCGAGGGCTCCGGGGTGCTTTCGAGCTCGTCGGCAAAGCGGATCTCCCAGCCGGTCGCCTCGATCACGTCTTCGCGGGTCACGCCGGGGTGCAGCGATACCACGGTGAGCTCCTTGGTCTCGGGGTCGGGCTTGAGCACACACAGGTCGGTGATCACCCGGGTCGGTCCGCGGCCGATGTTGGGCACGCCGTCGCGCCCCTTGCCGTCGCGGCCGAAGCCCAGGGTGGTCACGAAGTCCACGTCCTTCACGAAGGTGCGCTTGGAATGCTTGAGGGTGATGAAGACCTCGTGAGCGTTGGTGGCGATTTCCGGTGCCCCGCCACCGCCCGGCAGGCGCACCTTGGGATCATGGTAGTCGCCGATCAGGGTGGTGTTGAGGTTGGCGTAGCGGTCGATCTGCGCCGTGCCCAGAAAACCCACGCTGACGTGACCGCCCTGCAGCCAGTAGCGAAACATCTCCGGCACCGAGACGGTAGTCAGTGCCGACTCGCACAGCTCGCCGTCGCCGATGGAGAGCGGCAGCACTTCGGGCTTGGTCTGCAGGGTGCCGGACTCGTAGATCAGCACCACGTCGGGAGCGTGCGTCAGGCGCGCCAGGTTGGCCGCTTCGCTGGGCAAGCCGATGCCCACGAAGCAGGTCATGCCGTTCTCCAGAGCCCGGGCGGCGGTGACGGTCATCATCTCCGAGGAGGTGTAGTCGAGGCTCATTGGGTCGCTCCTCCGGCATTGTAGACGTGGTCGTCGAGCCACTGGGTGAAGGCGTCGCGGTCGCGGGCGATGGCGTCCCACTCCTTGTAGAAGCGGTTGTTGCGGTCGTAGTAGCCGTGAGCGTAGGAGGGCAGCGAGCCCCGCTCGGCCACGGCGATGGCGCTGATCGCCCAGCCGGGGATCACGCAGGCGTTGGGTTCGACGTCCAGCTCGTCGACGACCTCTTCGACGGTGACGATGCTGTGCTTGGCGGCCAACACCGCCTCTTTCTGCACGCCGATGATGCCTTCCACCAGAACGTTACCGGCACGATCGGCCTTCTGGGCATGGACGATGGAGACATCCGGACGGATGGAAGGCACCGCCGCCAGGCGCTCGCCGGTGAAGGGGCACTCGATGAACTTGATCTGGTCGTTGACCTTGGGCAGATCGCTGCCCACGTAGCCGCGCAGCACGGCCATCGGCAGGCCCGCCGCGCCCGCCTCGAAGGCGCAGGCCATGGCGGCGTGGCTGTGCTCGAGGATCTCGATCCGGCGTGGCCAGCCCTTCTCCACGGCGTCGCGCAGGCGATGCAGCGACCCCACGCCGGGGTTGCCGCCCCACGAGAAGATCACCTTCCTGGCGCAGCCGGCACCGATCAGTTGGTCGTAGATCAGATCGGGCGTCATGCGGATCAGGGTGAGATCGCGCTTGCCCTGGCGGATGACCTCGTGCCCCGCCGCAAAGGGGATGAGATGGGTGAAGCCCTCCATGGCCACCGTGGCGCCATCCTCCACGTAGCGCGCCACGGCATCATGCAGGCTGAGAATCTCGGCCATTGTGGTTGCCTCTCGCTGATTCGCCAGGAGCCAGCGGCAATAGACCGACCGGCTCGCCAATTTGTTCGTTTTGCGAACATAGGTTTGTGATACGAACAAACTAATCCCCAAAGCGGGAAGCGTCAAACGCCACGGCTCCGAAACGAAAAAGGGGGAAGGTCTGGCCTTCCCCCTTGAATTTCGCCGATTCCCTTTTTCATCAGTGCATTACGTCTCTTCCAGCCAGGCGATGGCACGCTGGACCTGCCGCTGGCTGCTACCAAGGTATAAAGCAGGGTCCGTGGTCTGAGCCAAGGTCTCGGGCGCGAGGCGGCCCGCCACTTCGGGATGGGCGCCCAGCACCTCCGCGTAGGGGCGACCCGACTCGCGCGCCGCCTCGGCGGCCTCGGCACTGATACGCTTGGCGGCGTCCTGGCCCAGCACCGGTGCCAGCAGCTTCGAGGCCGGTTCGGCCATGATGCCGCCACCGGTGGCCGCCAGGTTGCGCGCCATGGCTTCCGGGTGCACCTCGAGCCCTTCGAGCAATACCGCGGTTTGCTCGAGCGCCCCCTCCACCAGCAGGGCGGCGTCGATGAGCGGCGCCCACTCGGCGTGCCACTCGCCCAGGCCGCGCTCCAGCGGCTGGGCCGCGGCATTGAGGATCACCGTGGCGTGACCGTGCACCTGGCGGGCGGCGCCACGGATCAGCGCACAGCGCACCGGGTTGCGCTTGTGCGGCATGGAGGAGGATTCGCCCATCCCTTCACCGGCCGGCTCCGCCACCTCGCCGATCTCGGTCTGGGTGAGCAGGGCGACATCCAGCGCCAGCTTCTCGGCGGCCCCGGACACGGCATCCAGGGCAGTGGCCAGCGCATGGATCGGCTGTCGGTCGGTATGCCAGGGCAGCACCGGCACGGCGAGCCCCAGCCGCTCGGCCAGGGCATCCATGCAAGCGAGACCCAGGTCGTCCCAGCCCGGCCCGTCTAAACCAGAGTGCACGCCCACGGCCCCGCCGAACTGCACCGGCAGTTCGACAGCGGCCAGTCGACGGCGCGCCTGTTCGAGCCCCAGCGCCCAGTGGGCGACCTTGACGCCGAAGGCGAGGGGCAGCGCCTGCTGCATCAGGGTGCGCCCTACCATGGGCGTGGCGGCGTGCTGCTGCATCAGCGGAATCGCCGCCGTCCGGCAGCGCACGAGCAGGGCATCGATCGCCGCGAGCCGCGGCTCGAGCAGCAGCATCAACGCCGTGTCGAGCACGTCCTGGCTCGTGGCCCCCTGGTGCCAATAACGCTTGAGATCGTCCGGCAACGCAGCACGACCCTGCTTGACGAAGGGAATCGCCGCATTGCCGCCGCTGGCGACACCGGCGGCGATGGCCTCGACATCGAAGGGGTGAGAGGCCAGAACGTCGCGCATTCGCTGGCCGGCCCCTTCGGGTACGGCGCCTCGGGCTTCCTGGACCTCGGCCAGAGCCAGCTCGAAGGTCAGCATGGCCTCCACCAAGGCTTGGGCCTGGCATTCGGTCAAGGCACGGGGGCTCATGAAGGGGTGCTGAAGCAGCGCGGCAGGCATGACGAAAACTCCCATGGGTGGACGAGGCGAAGGATCCCAACTTATAGTTGCACAAATGTTCGCATTTCGAACAATAGGCTAGACCGTCGCCCTCATTACGGGCAACTCGATAAAGGACCGCAGAGGATGGAAACAGTAGAGCAGGATGAGATGTTGACGCCGGACGACCGGGACTTCGTCACGGCGCTGGCCAGCGGCCTCGAGGTGGTCCTGGCCTTCGACGAGGCACACCCGCGCATGACCCTCAGCGAAGTGGCCGGGCGCACCGGCATGAACCGGGCACGCGCACGCCGCTTCCTCCTCACCCTGCACGCGCTGGGTTACGTGCGCAAGCAAGGCCGTTCTTTCGAACTGGCCCCCAAGGTGCTGCAGCTCGGCTACGCGTTTCTCTCGGCCAACAACTACCGCAGCGTGATTCAGCAGGTGCTCGAGGAGATCACCGCCGAGTGTGGGGAATCCTCCTCGCTGGGCGTGCTCGACGGCGACTCGGTGATCTACGTCGCCCGTTCCGCCTCGCGCCACCGGCTGATGGCCATCACCCTCTCGGTGGGTACCCGCCTGCCCGCCGCGCACACCTCCATGGGCCGGGTGCTGCTCGCCCAGCTCGACGACAGCGAGCTCGACGCTTTCCTCGAGCGGGTCACTCTCGAGCGCTACACGGACAAGACCATTACCGACACCGCCGAGCTGCGCCAATGCCTCCTCGAGGTGCGCCGGCAAGGCTACGCCATCGCCGACCAGGAGCTCGATTCGGGCCTGCGCTCCATCGCCGTGCCGGCCTTCGACGCCCACGGCAAGCTACTTGGCGCCATCAACATCAGCACCAACGCCGCCCGGGTCGACTACGACACCTTGCTGCGCGACTACTTGCCGCTGCTGCAGGCCAAGGCGCAAGAGATCCGGCGGCATGTGAGCTGACGACGTGCATTTTTCGAAACACGATTCTAGAATTGCAATTTTCACAGCCAAGGGACAGCCGTCATGGCCGGAAGCCTGATCGAACGTACTCTGGGCGTGCTCGAAGCGCTCTCGGAAGACGCCGAGGGCCTGCCCCTGCTGGTCATCGCCGACCGCCTGGGCATTCCCAAGAGCGCGGCCCACCGCATCTGCAACGAACTGATCCGCCTCGGCCACGTGCGCCAGGACCCGCGCACCCAGCACTACCAGTTGACCACGCGACTGATGGCCCTGGGCTTTCGCTACCTGGCGAGCACCGGAGCGAGCGACGTCATCCAGCCGATCCTCGACCGCCTCGCCGAGACCAGCGGCGAGCTGGTACGCCTGTCGGTGATTGAGGGCAGCCGCCTGACCTGGATCGCCAAGGCCCAGGGGGCGCGCAGCGGCCTGCGCTACGACCCGGACATGGGCAAGGAGGCGCCGCTGTTCTGTACCGCCAGCGGCCACGCCTGGCTGGCCGGCCTTGACGACGCCGAGGCCCTGGCCCTGGTGGAGGCCCAGGGGATGGAGACCGATCACCCGCTGGGCCCTCAGGCGCCACGCAGCAAGGACGAGCTGCTCGACCACCTGCAACGTACCCGGACGCGCAGCTACGCTTGGGTGAGCGATAGCATGGGCCCCGGCACCGCCGCCATGGCCGCCCTGGTGCGCCACCCGGTCGACGGCCATCCCATCGGCGTGCTGAGCATTGCCGGCCCCAGCGTGCGCCTCGACGCCGAACGCGTGCCCGCCCTGGCCGCGCCGCTGCTGACCGCGGCCGAGGAGCTCTCCCAGGCGAGCGCCTCGTCGCGACTCTTCCCCTGACTTCCCCGGCGCTGCCGCGACCCGAGACCCGATGACGGGCCGTCACGGCCCCGCGCCTTGTCGGCAAGGAGCCTGCCGTGCTCGATATCCTCGCCATCACCACCCCCATCTTCTTGCTCATCGCCATTGGCTACCTGGCCATCGCCGGGCGCATCATCACCCGCGAACAGGTGCAAGGGGTGGGGATCTTCGTCATGTACTGCGCCCTGCCGGCGCTGGTGATCCGCGCCCTGACGCAGAATCCCTTGGAGGAGGTCTTCACCCCCCAGTACCTGCTCGCCTATGGGCTGGGCTCGCTCGCGGTCTTCGGTTTGGGCCTGCTGCTGACCCTCGCCTGGCAGCGCCAGCCGCTGAGCAATGGGGCCATCCAGGCGCTGGGCATGGCCGCCGCCAACAGCGGCTTTATCGGCTATCCGGTCGCCGCCATGGTGCTGGGCTCGCCGGCCGCAGTGTTCCTGGCGCTCAACATGCTGATCGAGAACCTGCTGATCATTCCCGCGGCGCTGATTCTCGCCGAGCTGGGCAACCAGAGCGGCGCAGGCCTCGCCGAGACCCTGCGCCAGACCGCCCGGCGCCTGGGTCGCAACCCCGTCCTCATCGGCCTGCTGATCGGCGTGGTGATCGCGGTCTCGGGCGTGCCGGTGCCAGGGCCGCTGGCCCGGACCATCGACATGCTCGCCAGTGCCGCCGGCCCGGCGGCCCTCTTCGTGATCGGCGCCTCGCTGTTTCGCCTGCAGGTCAAGGGCCTGCTCGGCGATGTCGCCCAGATCGTCACCGGCAAGCTCATCCTACACCCCCTGGCGGTTCTCGGCGTCTTCCTGCTGATGCCGGAGATGGACCCCACCCTGCTCACCGGCGCCCTGCTCTTCGCCTGCGCACCGATGATCAGCGTCTATCCGCTGTTCGGACAGCGCTTTGGCATGGGCGGCGTGGGCGCCGCCGCCCTGATGGTCGCCACCCTGTTCTCCTTCGTGACCCTCAGCGTGACCATCGGGCTGCTGCACCTCGCCGGCCTGCTGCCGCCCTGATCCGCCGACAGCGCCGCTGCTTGCAACGTGCACGGAAGAGTGCGCGAAGTGCATCGGGGTATTGCCATAAAGTGGAACATTGTTCTACTTTAATGCTAAACACCATTCCAAACGAGGCACCCATGGCCGAGACACGGCACGACTACGACCTGGTGGTGGTGGGCTCCGGCGCGGCTGGGCTCGCTGCCGCCGTCACCGCCGCCTACCACGGCCTGTCGGTGGCCGTGGTCGAGAAAGACCCGGTGCTGGGCGGTGCCACCGCCTGGTCCGGCGGTTGGATGTGGACGCCACTCAACCCTCTGGCCCGCGCCGCCGGCATCCGCGAGGACGCGGAAACGGTACGCACCTATCTGCGCCACGAGCTGGGCGAGCGCTACGCCCCCTGCAAGATCGACGCCTTCCTCGCCGGGGCCCCGGCGATGGTCGCGTTCTTCCACGACGAGACCGCCCTGCAGTTCGCCGACGGCAACGCCATCCCTGACATCCACGGCGACACCCCCGGGGCCGGCAGCGGCGGGCGTTCGGTGATTGCTGCGCCCTTCGACGCCCGCGCACTCGACAGCGCCACTCTCGAAAAGCTGCGCAAGACCATGCCGGAGACCGCCTTTCTGGGCATGCCCATCCAGGCCGGCGCGGACCTCATGGCCTTCCTGACCATGACGCGCTCGCTCAGGTCCGCCTGGCACGTCACCAAGCGCTTCAGCCGCCACCTCCTTGACCTGGCGCGCTACGGCCGCGCCATGCAGCTCGTCAACGGGGTGGCACTGGTCGGCCGGCTGGCCCACTCCGCCGATGCGCTGGGCGTCGAGACGCGGGTCGCCTCGCCCGCGAAACGCCTGATCCGGGAGGGCAAGCGGGTCTGCGGCGTGGTGGTCGACGCCCCCGCGGGCGAGGTGACCCTGACCGCGCGGCGCGGGGTGGTGCTCGCCTCTGGCGGCTTTCCCTGGGACGTCGCGCGGCGCCGCGAGCTCTTCCCGCGCACGCCCACCGGCGAGGAGCACTGGCCGCTGCCGCCCCCCGCGGCGAGCGGCGACGGCCTGCGCCTGGGCGAGTCGGTGGGCGGGGTGGTGGACACCTCCCTCTACTCGCCGGCGGCCTGGGCCCCGGTCTCGGTGGTCCCCTACAAGGACGGCCACGTCGGCCACTTTCCGCACATCATCGACCGCGGCAAGCCCGGCCTCATCGGCGTACTGAAAAGCGGCCAGCGCTTCGTCAACGAGGCTCACGGCTACTACGACTATGTCGACGCCATGGTCAAAGCGGTACCGGAAGGCGAGGAAATCTGCTCCTGGCTGGTCTGCACCCACCGCTTCCAGCGCCGCTATGGCCTCGGCATCACCCGTCCGGCGCCGGTGCCCTTCAAGCACTGGATCAAGATGGGGTATCTCAAGCGCGGCCGCTCGCTGCGGGAGCTGGCCGAGGCCTGCGACATCGACGCGGCAGGTCTCGAGCGCACCGTCGCCGCCTACAACGCGCATGCCCGCCACGGCGAGGATCCCGAGTTCGGCCGCGGATCCACCCTCTACAACCGCAAGCAGGGCGACCCGGCCCACCACCCCAATCCGTGCGTGGCCCCCCTCGACGAGGGCCCCTTCTACGCCATCAAGGTGGTGCCCGGCTGCTTCGGCACCTTCGCCGGCCTCAAGACCAACGCACACGCCCAGGTGCTCGATGCGGAGGGGGAACCGGTCGCCGGGCTCTACGCCGCGGGCACCGACATGGCGAGCATCATGGGCGGCCACTACCCGGCCGGCGGCATCAATCTCGGTCCGGCCATGACCTTCGGCTACCTCGCTGGCCTGCATGTTGCCAGCCAGCCCCAGCCCTCTTTCGACGCCGATACGCCAAGCGAGACTGCCGCCCATGAGTGAACGCCGCTTCTCCCTCGCCGCCCTGACCGTGCTCGAACTCTCGCCGCCCGAAATGGTGGAAACCGCCGCCCGCGCGGGCTATCACGCTGTCGGCCTGCGCCCGATTCCGGCCACGGATAGCGAACCCAGCTTTCCGCTGATCACCGATAGCGCCCTGCGGCGCGCGACCTGCCGGCGCCTCCGCGACACCGGCCTCCAGGTTCTCGATATCGAGATCCTGCGGCTCAAGCCCACAACCCGGGTACGGTCGGATTTCACCGCCGTCATGGAGGTGGGCGCGGAGCTCGGAGCCAGCGAAGTTCTCGTGGCCGGCAACGATGACGACGTGAGCCGCCAGACCGACAACTTCGCCGCCCTGTGCGAGCTGGCCCGCCCCTACGGGCTCCACCCGCATCTGGAATTCATGCCCTGGACCAGGGTGAAGAACCTCGCGGAGGCGTACCGCATCGTCGCTGCAGCGCGCGCCGCCGGCCACGACAACGCCTGCCTGCTGGTCGACGCCTTCCACTTCGACCGCTCCCGCAGCCGTATCGAGGAGCTGGCCCAGCTACCCGCCGACTGGCTGCGCTACGTGCAGCTATGCGACGTGCCGGGCCCGATACCCGCGAGCCTGGACGAGATCCTGCACGAGGCCCGCAGCGAGCGGCGTTTCCCGGGCGACGGCCAGACCGACCTGCGCGGCTTGCTGCACGTCATTCCTCGTGATGTGCCACTGAGCCTCGAGATTCCCACCGATAGGTTGCGCCAGCAGGGGGTCAGCGCCCTGGAGCGTGCCACCCTGGCGCTGGAGAAGGCCCGCCGGGTGGTCGGTCGCTGAGCAATCCGGCGACACCTGCCTTCTCGCCCGATCAATTAGCCCGCTATCATCAAGCCCCGTCCTGGCTACCCGGAGCCCCATGAGCAGCTCGCCCCCCTTGGTTCCCGCACTGCCCGCCGACCGCCCGCTGCTGGGCATCGCCTTCATGCTCGCCGCCGGCCTGCTGTTCGTGATCCTTGACACCGGCGTCAAGTGGCTCGGCCAGAGCTACTCGCCCGTTCAGGTGGTCTGGGCACGCTACGCCGGCCACATGCTGGTGCTCGCCGGGTATCTCGCCTGGCTGGGGCTGGCCCGCTGCCGCGAACTGATGCGCACGGAGTCGCTCTTCGGCCAGGGGCTGCGCGGCCTGCTGCTGTTCGGCGCCAGCACTTTTGCCTACCTGGCACTGCGCGAACTGCCGATCCTGCAGGTCTACGTGGTCAATTTCAGCTCACCGCTGCTGGTTACCCTACTGGCCATCCCGCTACTCAAGGAGCGTGTGAGCCTCGCACGCGGCCTGGCCGTGGCCATTGGCTTTGTCGGCGTGATGGTCGCTGTGGGCCCGGTGGACTGGCGCGCCCAGCCGGCCGCCCTGCTGCCCTTCGGCATGGCGCTTTGCTTCGCCCTTTACCAGCTCACCACGCGGCGCTTCGGCCGCCACGACCACCCGCTCACCTCGCTGTTCTATGCCGGCCTCGCCGGCGCGCTGGTCTCCAGCGCTGTGGTGCCCCTATTCTGGACGCCCATCGCCGCCGCTGACGCCCCGCTCTTCCTCGGCGTGGGACTGCTCGGCGCGGCCAGCCAGATGGCCTTGATCATGGCCATGCGCTGTGCCCCCGCCTCGCTGGTCTCGCCCTTCCTCTACCTTCAGATCGTCTGGGCGTCGGCCTCCGGCTACCTGGTGTTCGGCGATGTGCCGCAACTCGACACCTATCTGGGCGCCGCGCTGATCATCGGGGCGGGGATATTCCTGGCCACCCGACGCAGCTGAGACGCCGCACTCGGCACGACGGCATGACAGCCCCGTCCCCCCACGAAACTGCGGCTTCCGGCAGCCCCAAGGCGCCAAAAAACCCGCCGGATGGCGGGTCGGAGAGGTCAAGCGGTGGAACGGATCATGGGGTGGCAGCGGCCAGGACCGCCGCCAGCGCGGCCTGGTAGCCCTGAGTGCCCAGGCCGGCGATCACGCCGTCGGCGCGCAGCGAGACGTAGGAGTGGTGGCGGAAGGCTTCCCGCTGGTGCACGTTGGAGATGTGCACCTCGTAGACGCGGCCCTCGAAGGCGTTCAGGGCATCGAGGAGCGCCACCGAGGTGTGGGTGTAGGCCGCCGGGTTGATGATGATCGCCCGGGTGCCGTCCAGCCGGGCGGCATGGATAGCGTCGATCAGCGCGCCTTCATGGTTGCTCTGGAAGCAGTCGATCCCCCAGTCATGGCCAGCGGCCGTCTCGCGCAGGGCGTTGTTGACGTCGTCGAGGGTCTCGCGGCCGTAGATCTCCGGCTGGCGACTGCCCAACAGGTTGAGGTTGGGGCCATGCAACACCAGCACCTTGCCCTGGCTCATGCGTCGTTCTCCTTGAGCAGTTCGCGCCGGTAATGGGCGAAGAGGGTCGTCGCCTGTTCATTGGCGGCGGCACGCCGGCTCGCATCCTCGCAGAACAGCTTGAAAGCGTCGACACCCTGGAAGACGAACAGGCTCACCCCGCTCATCACGCTGGCACCGGCGGTCTTGGCGGTGGCCACGAACTCGGTCACGGCCGGCACGTAAACCGCATCGAAGACCCAGTGATGGGCCTGGATCAGGGCCTTGGGCAGCGGGCAGCCGGGGCTCTTCTCGTGGCCGATAGGGGTGCAGTTCACCAGGCCGTCGCAGCCCTCGACGGTGGCCTCGAGCGCTTCGGGGGTGATGAAGGAGGCCGAGAAGCCCTGGGCTTCCAACTCGCCCACGAGCTGGCGCGACTTGGCCGCATCGAGATCCAGCAGGATGATCTCCTCGGCCCCCAGCTTGCCCAGGCCGAAGGCCACCGCCTTGCCCACGCCGCCGGTGCCGATCAACAGCACCCGCCCAGGGGCACGCTCGCCGAGGGTGGCGCGGTAGCCACTGAGGAAGCCGGTGAAGTCGGTGTTCTCGGCGACGATACCGCCGGCCTCGAAGACCAGGGTATTGGCCGCCCCCACCATTCGCGCTCCCTCTGTGGGCCGATCGGCGAGGGCCACCGACGCCTCCTTCCACGGGAAGGTGACGTTGACGCCTCGATAGCCGTCGGCGATCACCTGCCGAACCTGGCTCTCCAGCGAATCGATGGGTTGCTCGTTGGCATCGAAGAGGTCGTAGGTGACCGGGATGCCGGTCAGCTCTCCCAGGCGGCGGTGCAGATCGGGTGAGCTGGAGTTCATGATGGCCTTGCCGATCAAACCGAGACGCATGGTGGTACCTGTATTCATCGTGAAGCGTTCCTCGTGAAGGGTCAGCGCGAATGACTAGCCTGAGCGGCGAGCCGTATGCCAGCATTCGCCTCGCCGAAGCGGCGATAGCCACCACGCCGTTCGACGATCTCGAAGAAGAAGCGCCCGGCGAAAGTCTCTGTGTAGGCGTGGAAGAATTCCCCTTCGTCGGAGCGGTCGTAAAGGATGTTACGGCTGCGCATGCCTTGGAGCAGGTTGTCCTCGAGGTCGAAGCGCGCCTCGAGGTCGTCGTAGTAGTTCTGCGGAATCTTCAGCAGCGGCAGGCCACGGGCGCGCAGCTCGTCGACGGTGGCGAAGATGTCGCGACTGGCGAAGGCGATCTGCTGCACACCACCACGGTGGGCGCTGAGGAAGCGTCCCGGCACGGTGTCCTGAGCCTGGGAAACCGTAAGCGGTAGGCGGATACTCCCATCGGGGCTGTTGACCGCCTGGCTGATCATCATTCCGTGAGGGTCGACGATCTCGTGCTCGGCTTCGGCCTCGAAGCCGAGCACGGTGCGATGGAACAGCTGCCAGCCGAGCAGTTGGGTGGCCGGCAGCACGTAGGAGAGGTGATCGACCCGCGTCAGCCCGGCCTCGTCGCGGCTCTCCTGGTCGAATAGCTCGAAGTCGGTGCGCCACTGGCGGTCGGCGGCCGCGGCGTCGTCGACCAGGTAGATCAGGCTGCCTTCCACGCCGCGCAGGGCGGGAATCTCCATCTCGCCCTCGCCCACCTGGCCGCGATAGGTCTGCGCCTTGAAGGCGCCAGCGCGCTTCAGCAAGCTCTCCATGTCGTCCACACGGAAACCCACGGCGCAAACCGAGGTACCGTGCAGCAGGCGGAAGGTGTGAGCAAAGCTGTCGGTCTCGAAGTTGAGCACTAGGTGGATGTCGCCCTGCTTCCACAGTTCGACATTCTTGGAGCGGTGCCGCCCCACGTGGCGAAAGCCTAGGGCCCCGATGAACTCGCCCAGCGGCGCAGCGCTCTCCTCGTCGAGGGTGAACTCGATGAAGTGGATGCCGTTATAGCGCGGCGCGGGGGGTACATGGCTCGCCCAGGGGCCCTCTGGCAACAGGTTCTCGAGCCAGATCAGCGAGCGCAGGCCGTCCAGGGCCGTGGCATCGGTGGGGGCGGCGCGGAAGGCGTCGCTGAAGATCTCCAGCGACAGGGGGCCGTCGTAGCCGGTTCTTGCCAGCGCCTGCATGAAGGCCTCAAGGGGCAAGCGCCCCTGACCGGGAAAACAGCGGAAGTGCCGGCTCCACTGCAGCAGGTCCATCTCCAGCAGCGGGGCATCGGCCACCTGGACGAAGGCGATCTTCTCCTTGGGAATCTTGCTGATGGCGGAGAGGTCAAGCCCCCGTGCCAGGATATGGAAGCTGTCGAGCACCACCCCCAGCGACGGATGATCGGCGCGGCGCACCACTTCCCAGGCGTCGCGGTAGTCGGCGATATGGCGCCCCCAGGCGAGCGCCTCGAACCCCACCCGCAGGCCGTGACGGTGGGCCCGCTCGGCCAGCTCGTGCAAGTCGGCGGCGGCGCGGTCTAAGTCGTCCACGGCCTGGGGCGAGACGCTGCTACACACCAGCAGGAAGTCGGTGCCCAGTTCCTCCATCAGATCGAACTTGCGCTCGGCACGCTGGAGGTTGCGGCTGCGCTGCGGCTCGGGCATGGTCTCGAAGTCGCGGAACGGCTGGAAGGCGACGATGACCAGCCCCAGCCGCTCACACAGTTCACGCACTTCGGACGGCGAACCGTCGAAGGAGAGCAAGTCGTTCTCGAAGATCTCGACGCCGTCGAACCCGGCGCGGGCGATGGCTTCCAGCTTGGTCTGCAGGTCGCCACTCAGGCAGACGGTGGCAATGACGCGCATGATGTCCTCCCAAGCGCCGCCGGTATCTGAACGATGACAGGCAGCGCCCCTTGTTCGTATAGCGTTCTTTAGTTCGCATTATGCACGAAGACAGGGGGCAATTGACAAGGTATTACGGAACGGCGTTCCAGGTTACCGCTGACCGTCCTCAGCTGTCGCTGCCTACTACTATAGAAGGGCATGGCGCTGGATCGGGCACGGTGATCGGCGCCTCGGTGTCGGCCGTGACAACTTCGACCATGGTCTTAGATCACCATCTCGTGCATTGACAGTATTGGAAGGGAGTTCTAGTGTTCGCAAGAAGCACGCAAGTTCGCAAAGCGAACACCAACGGTCATTCACCTGCCCCGGCACAAGGGGCGCTGCCCTAACCGGGCAGCCAACACAACAAGCTTCCCTGGAGGACCCATGTTCAAACCGATTCTGGCTCCGCTCGCTCTTGCCGTCGGCTCCCTAGCCCTGGCCGGCGCCGCCCAGGCCGACTACCCCGAGCGCAACATCCAGGCCACCATCCAGTGGGGCGCCGGTGGCGCCACTGACAACGTGGCACGCAGCCTGACGCCCCATGTTGAGGATATCCTTGACACCACCTTAGTGCTGACCAACCGCCCCGGCGGCACTGGCGTGATCGGAATGAACCACGTGATGCGCCAACGTCCTGATGGCTACAATTTGCTCTACGGTGCTGAGAACCCGCAGCTCTACCCGCTCATGGGCCTGGCCGACTTCACTTATGACGACATGCACGCCGTCAACATCATCGGTCAAGGACTGGTGGTGATCGCCGCCCCTGCCGAAAGCCCCTTCGACAGTTTTGCCGAGTTACTCGAGCACGCACAGGAGAATCCCGGCGAGTTGCGCATGGGCGGCACCGGAGCTGGTGGCCTACCGAGCACGGTGCTGGCAATGATCAACGCTGTGGACGAGCTCGACGTACGCAACGTGACCTTTGGTGGCGACGGCCCGGGCATCACCGCCATGCTGGGAGGACACATTGACTTCATGCCGCTGAGCCTCGCCGCCGCCGGCGAGCAGATTCGCGGCGGCAAGATGAAAGGGTTGGCCGTGGTTTCTGCCGAGGAGCTCGACTCGTTGCCGGACGTACCGCCAATCACCGCGGCCCTGCCGAACATCGAGAGCTTCCTGCCCTGGGGTCCGTTCTGGGGCGTCTTCGTACATGAAGACACCCCGGAGGAGGCCAAGAAAACCCTGACTGCAGCCTACGAAGAAGCGGTGGCCAACGAGGAGTTCCAGGAATTCCTGCAGAACTTCGGCGCCGAGGCACTCAACCTCACCGGCGAAGAGGCTGAGCAGTACCTGGACAACTGGCAGTCGGTCACCGCCTGGTCCATGTACGAGGCCGATGCCGATATCCTGGAGGCAACACCCGAGGAGCTCGGCATCCCGCGTCCTTGACCGCACCCCTAACCAGCCTGAGGCCGGGCAAGGTTTGCCCGGCCTCCTTGGAGTCATTCCATGAGTCAGAACTTCGAGCGTGTCCAGGCGGGGGAGAAGGTCTTCGACTGGCTGCTGCTGCTACTGAGCATCGGAGTCATGATCGAGGCCTATCGCATCGACGGCATTCCCGGCCTCAACTCGCCGGGCTCTTTTCCCATGGGACTGGCCGTGGTCATGCTCGCCTCGTCGTTGGTGATACTGGCCAGCCATCGACGCAAGCGGCGGGACCCGAGGATTCGTAGTGCCCGACACGAATTCCTGGTGTTCTTCCACGCGCACTTCCAGCCGCATATCGTGGTGTTCACCCTATTCGCCGTGGCCTACCTCGCCACCATCGTCTGGGTGAGCTTCTACATTAGTACCTTCTTCTTCCTGGCGGTGATGTTTATCTATTTCCGCCAAGGCCGAGTGGTCAGCTCGTTGATCTTCACCGCCATGACCATCGCGGTGATCTACGGCCTATTCACGCTGGTCTTCCGCGTCTACCTCCCCTGACCGCAGAGGTCCTCGATGAGCGATACCTTCTCCTATCTCCTGATGGCCTGGCTGGACCCCCAGCTGCTGGTGCTGACCGCAGTAGGCACCCTGGCCGGCATCTATGTCGGCGCGATCCCCGGTCTCTCGGTGACCATGGCCGCGTCGATCCTGATTTCCTTCACTTTCTCCTGGGATATCAACAACGCCTTGGCGCTGATGGTGGGCATCTACGTGGGCGGCGTGTACGGCGGCTCGCGCACAGCCATCCTGCTCAACATTCCCGGCGCCCCCTCGGCGGTAACCACCGCCTTCGACGGCTACCCCCTAGCCCAGCGCGGCGAGGCGGGCCGTGCCATCGGCCTGAGCACCGTGATGTCGGTGATCGGCGGCCTGCTGGGCACCCTGGTGCTGGCCGGCACTGCCCCCTACCTGGCAGACATGGCTCTGGAGTTCGCTCCGCGCGACTATTTCCTGATCGCCGTGCTCGGCCTGCTGCTGGTCAGCACCCTCTCCGGAAAATCGCTGGCCCGCGGCATCTTCTCAGTGGCCCTTGGCGGTATCATCGGCCTAGTGGGGATGGACATGGTCACCGCCCAGCCGCGCCTGACGCTTGGCAGCATGCAACTGATGGGCGGCATCCACTACGTGGTGGTGATGATCGGCCTGTTCGGTGCCGCCGAAGCCTTCTACCAGTTGCACAACCTCAACAGGGTGCCGATCAAGCAGAAGGTGGATAAGATAATCCCGCCGTTCAAGATGGTGCTCAAGTACCTGCCGCTTTCGATGCGCACCTCGATCATCGGAGTGGTAGTCGGCGCCCTACCCGGCACCGGCGGCGATATTGCCTCGCTGTTCGCATACGACCATGCCAAGCGCACCGTCAAGAACCCCTCCAGCCCATTCGGCGAGGGCGCCTACGAAGGGCTGGTCGCCCCGGAAACTGCCAACAATGCCGCAGTGGGCGGAGCCTATGTGCCCATGCTGACGCTCGGCATGCCGGGCGACGCAGTGACTGCGGTGATCATCGGCGCCCTGGTCATCCATGGCCTCAACCCCGGCCCCATGCTGATGATCGAAACCCCGCACATCTTCTGGTTCACGGTAGGCAACCTGGCGCTGGCCAACCTATTCCTGCTGCTTTTCGGGCTGACCGGCATCAGGGTCTTCACCAAGGTGGTGGAGGTACCCAAGGCTCTGATGATTCCGCTGATCTTGGTGCTCTGCGTGGTGGGCACCTACTCCATCAATAGCAGCATGATGGAGGTCTACTGGATGCTCGGCTTCGGCATCTTCGGCTACTGGCTCAAAGTGTTCGGCTTCCAGATGGGACCCATCATCCTCGGCGTGATCCTTGGCCCACTGCTCGACGAGACCTACCGTCAGGCGATGTCCTCGGTGGGCGACAACGCCGGCCAGTTCCTCATGGCTCTGGTCGCCAACCCCTTGTCGCTGGTACTGACCATGGTCATAGTGCTGGTGCTACTCAGCCAGACACCGCTCAAACCCTGGGTACGACGTCGCCTGAGCCGACAGTAAAGTGCCCCTACGAGCTGGCGCGCCCCGTATGGTCGCGCCTGGTCGTGTCGATATGGAGCCAGCCGTGAGCGATCGCCTGTCCCGTCCCGACACCGCCCTGGTCTTCGACTTCGACGGCGTGATCCTCGACTCTGCCCGGCTCAAACGCCAAGCCTTCGCCGACCTCTACGCCGATGAGCCCAACGAGCAGCACCGCGACGTGGTGGCCTACCTAGAGCGCCGCGGAGGCCAGCCTCGCGAGGTGAAATTCCGTCATATCGAGGGGCACATCCTAGGTCGTGATGCCAGCGAGCCGCGTATCCAGACGCTTTGTCGACGCTTCAAGGAACGTGTCGAACAGCGCCTGTTCGAGGCTAAGGCCATTCCCGGTGCACAGGCATTCCTCGAGCGGTGGGCCGGGCACTTGCCACTGTACCTGCTCTCCGCCACCCCCGAGACGGAACTTAAGGCGATCACTGCGCGGCGCGGACTTGACCGCTACTTCCTCGAGGTGATCGGCGCCCCACCGGACAAGGTCACGGGGTTGCGTAATCTGCTGGTGCGCCGCGACCACGCCCCAGCCACCACGGTGATGATCGGCGACTCCTATAATGACTACCGGGCGGCACGCTCCAACGGCACTGCCTTCATCGGAGTCACCGCCGACCCGGCTGCCTCGCCTTTCCCTAGCGATATCGTCACCACCACCGACCTGACCGGACTCGAAGCGGCTCTCGAGCGCCTGTGATTGGCCCTGCCTGAGCCAACCGGCCCAGTAGCCACCCACACCGCAGCGCTCACTCTTCGTTCGGCAGATGCGCTACGTAGGACTCCAGGCTCGCCAGGCCGCTATGGGCCTGGCCGGCCTCGAAGTCCGGTCCCATGTCGGGCAGCTCGTGGGCGATGCCCTTGTGGCAGTCGATGCAGGTCGCCTCGCCCGAGGCCAGCGAGGTGGAGTGGGCGCGCGAGGCGCGCGAGTTCTGCGCGGTGAAGTCCATGGACTCGAACTCGTGGCAGTTGCGACACTCGCGTGAGTCGTTGGCTTCCAGGCGGGCCCATTCGCGCTCGGCGAGCTCGCGCCGCTTGGCCTCGAACTTCTCTTCGGTGTCGATGGAGCCGAACAGCCAGCCCCACACTTCCTTGGAGGCCTCCATCTTGCGCGCCATCTTGTGGGTCCAGTCGTGGGGGACGTGGCAATCCGCACACTCGGCGCGCACCCCGGAGCGATTGGTGTAGTGCACCGTGCCCTGCAGTTCCTGGAAGGGGTTGCGCTCCATCTCGTGACACGAGATGCAGAACTCTTCGGTGTTGGTGGCTTCCAGCGCGGTGTTGAAGCCGCCCCAGAAGAGCACGCCGCAGAGGAAACCGCCCAGGGTCAGAAAACCCAGGCTGAAGTGCACGCTGGGGCGAGTGAGGATCTGCCAGTAGCGCGACAGCCAGCGTCTCATTGGCCACCCCCTTCGCCTTCCCGCTCGAGCATCTCGGTGAGCACCTGATCCACGGTGCGGAATTCATTGTCGACCAAGGGTTCGGCATCGGTCTGCGGCACGTGGCACTGGGTGCAGAAGTAGCGGTCCGGCGAGACCGCCGCCAGTACTTGCTGATGCCGGTCGCGGAAGTGGCTGATGCTGACCATGGGTGCGCCGGCATCCACGGCGTTCTCACGGCTGTGGCAGGTCAGGCAGCGGTTGCTGCGCCGGTCCACCTGATAGTCGCGAATGGTGTGGGGAATCACTGGCGGCTGTTCCGGGTAGTTGAGCACTTGCCGCCCCGGTTCGCGCGACTGCCGGGCCATGGGCGGGGCCGAAAGGGTCTCGCCGATGGAGCCCCCCGGGCGCAGGCCGTCCGGCGCCGAGGGGTCACGCGGCTCGTCGGCCACCGCCAGGGCGAACAGCGCCAGCGGGGCCACCAGGCTGGAGATGGCTAGGCGTTTCATGTTCTCGCTCCTCCGCGGCTCAGGCCAGGTTGACCAGTTCCAGACGCACCGCACACTTCTTGAAGTCCGTCTGCTTGGAGATGGGGTCGGTGGCGTCCAGCGTGACCTTGTTGATCAGTCGGCCGGCATCGAAGAAGGGTACGTAGACCAGGCCGCGTGGCACGCTGACCCGCCCGCGCGTCTCGACGCGCAGGTGGATCTCGCCACGGCGGCTGACCACCTTCACCTCGCTGCCGCGGCGCATGCCCTGCTCGCGGGCGTCTGCCGGGTGCATGTAGAGCAGCGCCTCGGGCACCGCACGGTGCAGCTCCGGCACGCGCCGGGTCATGGAGCCGGTGTGCCAGTGCTCGAGCACACGCCCGGTGCACAACCAGAAGGGGTACTCGTCGTCCGGCACCTCGGGGGGTGGCTCGTCGGGCACGGCGAAGATCAGCGCGCGGTCGTCGGGCTTGGCGTAGAACTGCACGCCGGCGCCCTCCTCCACGTAAGGGTCGTAGCCCTCGCGATAGCGCCACCGCGTCTCCTCGCCGTCGACCACCGGCCAGCGCTTGCCGCGCACCCGGTGATAGACGTCGAAATCGTCGAGATCCTTGCCCTTGCCACGCCCGAAGCGCGCGTACTCCTCGAAGAGTCCCTTCTGCACGTAGAAGCCGAAGTGCTCCGCTTCCTGGTTGGCGTAGCCCTCCTCCATGTCGGAGAGCGGGAAGCGATCCACCTGGCCGTTGGCGTAGAGCAGCTCGAAAAGGGTCTGGTCGCGATGCTCGGGAGCGCGCTCGAGCAGCTCCTCGGGCCACACTTCGTCGACGCGGATGCGCTTGGCCAGCTCCAGGGTCTGCCACAGGTCGGAGCGTGCCTCGCCGGGGGCGCTCACCAGTTGGTGGAAGAACTGGGTGCGCCGTTCGGAGTTGCCGAAGGCGCCCTCCTTCTCCACCCAGCCGGCGGCCGGAAGGATGAGATCGGCGGCCTGCGCCGACACCGTGGGATAGATGTCGGAGACGATGACGAAGGCCTCGGGATTGCGCCAGCCGGGGTAGGTCTCCTGCATCGAGTTGGGGCCGGCCTGGATGTTGTTGCACACCTGGGTCCAGTAGACCTTGATGTCGCCATCCTTGAGACGCCGGCTCTGCTCCACGGCATGGAAGCCCACCTTCTCGGGCACGGTGCCCTCGGGCAATTTCCAGATCGTCTCGGCGTCGCGGCGATGATCGGGGTTCATCACGACCCGATCCGCCGGCAGGCGGTGGGAGAACGTGCCCACCTCGCGGGCCGTGCCGCAGGCCGAGGGCTGGCCGGTGAGCGAGAAAGGGCTGTTGCCGGGCTCGGCGATCTTGCCGGTGAGCAGGTGCAGGTTGTAGATCAGGTTGTTGACCCACACGCCGCGGGTGTGCTGGTTCACCCCCATGGTCCAGAAGGTCATCACCTTGGTGTCGGGTTCGGCATAGAGCTCGGCAAGCGCCTCGAGTCGGCTCTCCGAAACGCCCGACTCGCGCGCCGCCCGCTCCAGGGTGAAGGGCGCCACGTGCTCGGCGAACTCGTCGAAACTCATCGATGACCAGTCGTTGGCATTGCCGGCGTTGGCGGCCGCCTGCTGCCGCGGGTCGTCGTCGCGCAGGCCGTAGCCGATGTCGCCCACCGCGCGCACGAAGTTGGTGTGGCGATCGACGAAGTCGCGATTGACGCGATCGGTCTGGATGATGTGGTTGGCGATGTAGTTGAGGATCACCACATCGGCATTGGGCGACATCACCATGGGAATGTCGGCGAGATCGAAGCTGCGATGCTCGAAGGTCGAGAGCACCGCCACCCGGGTGTGGGCGTGGGAGAGCCGCCGATTGGTGACGCGCGTCCACAGCACCGGGTGCATCTCCGCCATGTTGGAGCCCCACAGCACGAAGGCATCGGCCTCCTCGATGTCGTCGTAGACGCCCATGGGTTCGTCGGAACCGAAGCTGCGCATGAAGCCGAACACCGCCGAGGCCATGCAGTGGCGGGCGTTGGGATCGATGTTGTTGGTACGAAAACCCGCTTTCATCAGCTTGCTCGCCGCATAGCCCTCCCAGATCGTCCACTGGCCGGAACCGAACATCGCCACGCTGTCGGGACCGTGCTCGCGGATCGCCGTCTTGAACTTGTCGGCCATGAGATCCAAAGCTTCGTCCCAGGAGACCGGCTCGAAGTCGCCGTTCTTGTCGTAGACGCCGTTGCGCTTGCGCAGCAGCGGCTGACGCAGGCGGTCCTCGCCGTAGAGGATCTTGGAGAGAAAGTAGCCCTTGACGCAGTTGAGGCCGCGGTTGACCTCCGAATGGATGTCGCCGTGGGTGGCCACGATGCGGTCGTCCTGGGTCGCCACCATCACGCTGCAACCCACCCCACAGAAACGGCAGGGCGCCTTGTTCCACTCGAGCTCGGTCAGCTCGGCATTGGTGATCAGGCTGCTGGCGCCTGACGGAATGGGCAAACCGGCGGTGGCCGCAGCCACCGCGGCGGCATTGGCCTTGGCGAATTCACGACGGGTCAGTTTCATGAGGCGGCCTCCTGCGGTTCATCGGCGATGGCCGGATCGAGCAGTTGGTGGTAGACCAGCGCCGCATCGAGCACGCCGGTCCGGCAGCGGACGGCGTCGATACGCTCGAGGATCGGCCGCTCCCCTGCGCTCTCCATTACCACCACGAGCTTGCCGGCGGGGTCCTGGGCGCGCACTTCGCAATCGGGCTGGTCGGCCAGCCAGGCCGCCACGGCGGCGCAGTGTGCAGCGCGAACGTGCACCAGGAAACTGGCGATATGCAGGCTTTGTGTCGTCACGGGGCGATCTCCTTGTCGCTGTCTTGCATCGTTATTGTCATTGAGTCGTGCGTTCGCGGGCCTCCTCGCTGCCGGTCAGACGGATGGCGTCGTTGGGGCACAGTGCCAGGCAGGCACCACAGCCGGTGCAGGCGTCGGTGTCGATCTCCGGCTGCGGCGGGCGCCCGAGGGTCGGGACGAAACGGATCGCCTGCCACTCGCAGGCGTCCTGACAGGTCTGGCAGTGGATGTCGGCCAGGGCCAGACACGGGGACTCGATGGCGGCATGCCACGGGAAAGCGGGGCGAGCGGTGTCGAACACCCCGGCATCGCAGACGGCAACGCACTCCCCGCACAGGGTGCAGCCATCGTCGACGAAGCGGATCTCCGGGTAGCCGCCGTCGCCGGTGAACAGCACGCCTTCCGGGCAGGCCGTCAGGCAGGCCTCGCAGCGCGTGCAGCGATCCAGGAAGTCGTCACCGCTCCAGGGCGGGCGGCGTACCGGGCCCTGGCCGGCCAGCGAGCGAAACAGCTGACGGCGCGAGCGCCGGTGGTCGAGGTGGGTGCCTGTCATACCCGCTCCCGATCAGGCCGGAGGGCCGAAGAAAAGCTGCAGCATCCACACCACGAAGCCGTAGCCGCCGACCACGGCGATGGCCAGCAGAGGAAAGAGCAGAAAGGCGATGAACAGGAACAGGCGGAGTTCGCGCTTCTTGCGGACCTCCGGGGCTTCGGTGTCGTGCTGCGATGTAGCCATGGCAACTCCCCCTTCCCCTTGGCCAGTGCGGCATTCTGTCGCACTGGCTCTCAGGGTAGCCAAGAAATGGCATCTGTCAGGTTGTTCGCCACTGGCGACGGCAAGGCTTCATCGAAGAGCCCGCCAGAACGGCGGGCCGGAAAGCTCGGGAGGGAGGCCGATGCCGGCGATGGCGTTACGGTTCCATCAGCCGCTGCCAAAGTTCGCTGACGGCCCGTCGGTGGGCGTGGAAGTCGGCGTCACGGCCACGCGCCGCCTCGCGGGTCAGCGACGCCCGGTGCACGGCGCTGCGATAGGCCAGATAGGCATCGCGCAGACGCTGGCAGTCGCGCCCCGGCAGACGACCGGTCGCTTCCAGCGTTTCCAGAATGCGCATGTTATCGCTGTAGGTCAGCAACTCGAGGGTCTCGGCGCTCATCGAAAGCACCGCGAACTGGCACAGGAACTCGATATCGACCATGCCGCCCGGGTCCTGTTTGAGGTCGAAACCGTCGTCGCCGCCCTTGCTGCCCAGATGCTCGCGCATCTTGTGGCGCATCTTCGCTACCTCTTCGCGCAGCGCCTGGATGTCGCGCTCGCGACCCAGGATTTCGCTGCGCACCGCCTCGAAGGCACGTGCCAGATCGGCATTCCCGGCCACCACCCGTGCGCGTACCAGCGCCTGGTGCTCCCAGGTCCAGGCCTGATGACGCTGGTACTCGGCGAAGGCTTGCAACGAGGTGACCAGCAGCCCCGAGTTGCCGGAGGGACGCAGGCGCATGTCCACCTCGTAGAGGGTGCCGGCCGGCGTCACCGCGGTGAGCAGATGGATGATGCGCTGGCCGAGACGCGTGAAGAACACCGGCGTATCCAGAGGCCGCGGCCCATCGGTACTGCTGCCGGAATCGGCATCGTGGATGAACACCAGGTCGAGGTCAGAACCGTAGCCAAGCTCGATGCCACCCAGCTTGCCGTAGCCGATGACCAGGAACTCCGGCTCGGCCCCGGCCCGGCTGCCGTCACTCCTCAGCGGATGGCCATGCTTGCGGGTCAGGTGCTTCCAGGCCATGGCCAGCACGGCATCGAGCAGGACTTCGGCAATGTAGGTGAGATAGTCGCTGACCTTCATCAGGTGGCGCGTACCGGCGATATCGGAGGCCGCCACGCGCAGCACGTGGGCGTGCTTGAACACGCGCAGCGCCTCGAGCTGTGCCTCTTCGTCGTCTTCGGGAATGCGCCCCAGGGCCTGGCGTAGCTCGTCGGCGAGACGCGTCTTGTCGGCCGGCGTATAGAGGGTCTCCGGGGTGAGCAGTTCGTCGAGCAGTTGCGGATGACGTGCCAGCTGCTCGGCGATCCACGGACTCGCCCCGCACAGGTGCATCAGGTGACTCAGGGCATCCGGATTCTCACGCAGCAGGGCCAGGTAGGCGGTGCGACGCAGTACCGACTCGACCAGCGGCAGCACGCGTTCCAGCGCCGTGTCCGGCGCTTCGCTCGCCGCCGCGGCATCGAGCAGCAGCGGCAGCAGCGCCTCGAGGCGCTCGAAGCCGATACGCTGCATGGTCTGAACGTGACGCGACTGGCGCAGGGTGACCAAGCGCCGATAGGTCGTCTCCGGATCGCTGAACCCCGCTTCGACGAGCCGCTCCCGGGCCTCGTCGTCATCGAACTCGCCGTGCCACAGCGCTCGCCAGTCGTCGAGAGAGGCCGCTGCCTCGGGCTGCGCTTCGCCACCCTCTTCGAGCTCCGCTTCCGGGTCGGCGATCACCGCGTCGAAGTGCCGGCGCACGCGGGTACGCACCTCGTCGAGACACGCCATGACCGCCGGCCAGTCCTCCATGCCCAGTGCCAGGGCAACCCGCTCGCGGTCCCGGTCGTCGTCGGGCAGACTCTGGGTCTGGCGATCCTCCAGGGCCTGAAGGACGTGCTCCAGGTCGCGCAAGAAGACGTAGTCGGGCGCGATCTCGTCGACCACCTCGGCGGGCAGCAGGCCGAGCTCGGGCAGCCTTGCCAGCGCCGTCTTCAGCGAGGTGACCTGAAGCTCGGTGTCGCGGCCACCGCGAATCAGTTGGAACGCCTGTACCACGAATTCCACTTCGCGAATGCCGCCTCGACCGAGCTTGATGTTGGCCTGCATGCCACGACGCTTCACCTCGCGGTTGATCAGCGCCTTCATCTCGCGCAGCGATTCGATGGCGCCGAAGTCGAGGTACTTGCGATAGACGAACGGGCGCAGATTGGCGAGCAGCTCGCGGCCCGCCTCGCGGTCGCCGGCCACGGGGCGCGCCTTGAGCAGGGCGTAGCGCTCCCACTCCCGCCCCTGATCCTGATAGTAGCTGGCAAGCGAGGCGAAACTGCCCACCAGGGGCCCGCCGTCTCCCAGCGGGCGCAGGCGCATGTCGACGCGGAACGCGAAACCGTCGGCGGTCACCGCATCCAGGGCGCCGATCAGCCGCTGGCCCAGCTTGGTGAAGTACTCCTGATGGTCGAGCGACTTGCGTCCGCCCTGCGTCTCGCCCTTCTCGGGAAAGGCGAAGATCAGGTCGATGTCCGAGGAGAGGTTGAGTTCGCCGGCGCCCAGCTTGCCCATGCCGAGCACCACCAGGCGCTGTTCGCTGCCGTCGCTGCGGGGAGCCGGATGTCCCCAGCGTGGCGCGAAGTGCGCTTCCAGCCAGCTCAGCGCTCCCTCCAGGCAGGCCTCCGCGAGCCGCGAAACGGCTTCCGCCGTGGCCCACATGTCGATGCCCGGCGGGCGGGTCAGGTCGCGCCACACGATGCCCAGCATGCGTGCCTGGCGAAAGCGACGCAGGGCGGCATGCAGTGCTTCCTCGTCCGCGACGCTCTCCAGGCGCTCCGCGAGCATGTCGCCGAGGGCATCCGGCGCCAGGGCCGCATCGAGCTCACCGCTGGCATCCAGATGCTGCAGCCAGTCAGGATGGCGCACCAGCGTCTCGGCGGCGAACGGTGAGATGGCGAGCACATGCGCCAGTTGGCGACGACGGCTGTCGGCCAGCGCATCCCAGCTTTCGGAGGGGATCTCCTGACCGGTCATCTCGGCGACGTTATCGGCCTCGGCAAGACTCTCGGCAAGGCGCTGCCATGCCTTGCCAAGGGCCGGCTTTAGTGCAGCGGGTACATCGTCACACGGCAGAAAATCGTCGGACAGGGCCATGAGGGGCTCGCTCGTTGCATCTCGAATACCCCCAGCATAACCAAGGCGGCCGGACAACGGCACCCATGGACGCGGTGCAGGCTAGCCAAACAGCGCTTCCCAGCCCAACAGTCCCCAGGTGAGCGCCGCCAACAGCAGCGTCAGCATGACCGCCGCCGAGCCGAGATCCTTGGCTCGCCCCGAGAGCTCGTGGGGCTCGCTACCGATCCGATCGACCACGCTCTCGATGGCACTGTTGACGAGTTCTACGATGAGCACCAGCAGACAGCTGCCGATCAGCAGCACCCACTCCAGCGGCCCCTGGCCGAGCCACAGCGCCAACGGCATCAACAGTACGCAGATCAGCAGTTCCTGGCGAAAGGCCGACTCGTGGCAGAAGGCGGCGTACAGCCCCTTGAGGGAATAGCGGGTGGAGTGGACCAGATGGCGCCAGCCGGTGTGTGCGGGCTTCATGGGAGCATCCTTCTCAGTTGGCCTCGATCATGCGTTCGATATCCTCGGTCAGCGGATCCAGCACCTGGGTCCAATTGAGCCAAGGCGTGGTCGCCGTGCCGTTGACGAAGGCGCTGAACACCCCCCAGCGACCCGTGCGGGTGCGAAAATACCCTGCCACGGCACGTACCGCCACCGGCTGGTTGAGCGTACCGGTCTTGAGCATCACACGGTTCTGGAAGGTCGGCGAGCCTCGGCGCAGAAAGCGCATCACGCCGTTACTGGGCGTCTGCAGGCTCCCCACGAAAGCCGGAAACAGCGATGGGCGATGGAAAAGACTGGCGAGCAGCGCGTTGACACCGCGGGCCGACGTGCGGCTCTCGGGGGTCAGGCCGCTGCCGCTACGCAGGTCCAGTGGCCCATGGTCGGGAATCCCCGCCACGAAATGCTCAATGGCCGCGGCGCCGTCGAGCAGCGTGGGGCGCGGCGTATCGGCGAGCCCCAGCGTCAGCATATCGGCCATGAAGTTGTTGGAGTAGTGCAGGGTATCGAGCAGCAACGCCTGCAGTGGCCGCCCCTCCACGGCCGCCAGGGTATCGGCCACGGACGAAGGCGGTTCGATGGTGGTGGCATGAACGCCCTGCACGGCGATGCCGACCTGATCGAGCATCGCCGCCAGAGTTTGCGCGGTCTGTTCCGCAGGGTCTCCGCTGGTGCGGTAGACATCACGGGCGGCGGCATCCCCGGCGATGGTGCCGCGCAGCACCATCACATCCTCGCCGTCGCGGGTGACCCGCTCGGCATCGAGCGCCGTCGTCCCGCCGGCGGCCAGCGTGATGACCTGGTTGTCGACCGTGACGATGGATGCCTGGCCGTCGCAGTGGGTCACCCGGGCCGGCGCCTGGGCTTCGCCTCCCGGCGCCACGCTGACGCACCAGTTGCCATGGTTGATGCCCACCGACGAGAGCAGCGCGCTGTAGGTATTGGCCACGCGCTCACGCGCCTCGCAGCGGTCCGTGGTGAGGCAAGCCACGGGCCCGAAACGCCACTGGCTGACTACCAGTCGTCCGCTCACCTCGCGCACGCCACGCTGATGGAGCCGCTGGGCCAGGCGCCACAGGTCCTCCGTGGCAAGCCCCGGGTCGCCGCTGCCTTCGAACACCAGATCGCCCTGCAGCGTTCCCTCGGCATCCAGCTCGGCCTCGCTGATCAGGCGCGTGGTGAAACGGTGCTGCGGCTCCCAGCGATCCAGCGCCGCCGCGGCCAAGTAGATCTTGGACACCGATGCCGGCGACAGCTGGCGCTCCGGTGCGAGACTGCCCAGCACTTCATTGCTGCCGAGCAGGCGCGCCTCGGCCCCGATCAGAAAACCACGCTCGGCAAGCCGGCCGAGTTCCGTGAAGCCCGCTGCCGGAGCCGCCAGCGGCAAGCAGAGCAGCAACAACGCAAGCAGGACGCGGCAAAACATGTTGGAAACCCTCGAACGGATATCGGTCGACGCGGCGCACATCAATGCGCGGCCACCTTGGAAAAGAGCTGAATCACCACCACTCCGCCAACGATCATGGCGATTCCCGCCACTGCCGGCAGGTCCGGCGTCTCGCCATAGATCACCACCCCGGCAACGGTCACCAGTACGATGCCCAACCCCGCCCAGATGGCATAAGCGATACCCACCGGCAGGCTGCGTAGCACCAAGCTGAGCAGAAAGAAGGCCAGGCCGTAACCGACCACCACGACCACGCTCGGCCAGGGGCGAGTAAAGCCCTCAGAGGCCTTGAGCGCGCTGGTGCCGATCACTTCGGCAGCGATCGCCAGGGCCAGGTAAAAATAGGTGATCACCATCATCTCTCCATTGTCAGCGGGCTTCGTGAGCCAGGGGGTACGGCAGATCGACGACCAGTCGCCACAGCGACTGGCCACTGGCATGGTACTTGGCCTCGAAAGGCGTTAGCGGCTCACCGCTCGCCGCCGGCTGAAAGGGTTCGACGGCAGCCGTCATTCCGCTAACCTGCCCCAGTGCCAGGGAGAACTCCTCCACGTAGAGACGCCAGTTGGAACGCAGTTCCAGACGCCCTCCCAGCGCCACGATCGTCGGGAACACCGGGTGACCATGCCAGCGCATCTTGAGATGTGCCGCCTTGGGGTAGGGGTTCGGGTAGAGCAGGTAGTGGCGTGCCGGCTGCCAGCCCGCCGCCAGCGCCAGGCGCCAGAAATCCACCAGATCGGCACGCACCAGGAGCGCATTGTCGGGTAACGCACCATGGTTGCGTCCCAGCCGATGGGCACTGCGGTCCACGCCGATCACCGCATGGTCGCCAAAGCGCCCGGCGAGGCGACGTGTGGAGAGCCCCACGCCACAGCCGGCATCGAGAATCAGCGGCATGGGCCGCTCGGCCAGCCAGGCATGAGCCTGGGCAAACGCCTCGCGGGTGTGCTCGGCCACCGGCTTGCGCAGTGGGTGGGCCAGCGCCCTGGCCACGCGGCGCGCCAGGTCCTCGTGCGGCCCGGCCTGATTGGAAGTGATGGTGCGGGACGCGGCCTGCATGGGACTCCCTCGTCGACACTAGCGGCCGACCATTCTACCAGTCCCGGTGCCATCCGCGAGGCGGCCCGCCGGCATCGCATGGCCAACGCGGCATGGGGTGGCCCCCGTCGCCAAAACCCGTCGCAAAAAAAGGCGCCCCATGGCGAGGCGCCCAGATACCCACTCATATGACTCAAACAGCCGTCGCAGGATACCCCAGCCGGGACACTTTTTCAAACGTTTGTTTTATATTCGAGGACCAACCCCCGAGCCTGCCAAGCCCATGACGCCATGGCAAACCGGGTGCTATGATCGCCCATCCCATACTCATAATAGCGACTCGCACGAACAGCACACGAGGAAAGCGGCTTGTCACACTTACCCGTGATCGTCGGCATGGGCGGCATCAACCCCGCCGGTCGGACGTCTGGCCATCAGGCATTCCGTCGCACCATCTTCGATGCTCTGCCCGGCGGCGACCAGCAAAATCTGCTGCTGGGGCTGGCCACCCTGATGGGCCTGGGCAACCATCATGGCGATGGCTGGCGCGATGCCGAGGGCCAGGCGATCTCGGCTGCGCAGCTCGCCGATCGGTGCCGTGCCCGAGTGCTCGACCACACGCTGATTCGCCGTATCGAGGATCCGCGCTTCAACGATGCCGGCTTGCCCGCCAATCGCCGCGCCAATCTCACTCTCGAGGTGCCATTGACCTTCCAGGTGCGTCGTCGTCAGCTGCCCGACAGCCTGCCGCCTACCTGGCAGGTACGCGAGATCGACCGGCGAACGCTGGAAGTGTCGGTTCCACCGGGCGATCTCGATGTGATGCTGCCGGAAACCCGCCCGGCCCAGGTCCGCACCGCCGGCCAACTGCCCAGCGGCTTCGACCCGCGCCGCTACTACCGCAGCGTGCACCATCCGCGCGGGCTTTCCATGGCCATCTTCGCCGCCAGCGACTGCCTGGGCGACAGCGGACTGGAATGGGAGACCCTGCGCGACCGCCTCGACCCCGACGACATTGCCGTCTACGCCGGCAACTCCATCGGCCAGCTCGACGACGAGGGCTGGGGCGGCCTGCTCAAGAGCTTCGTCTCGGGCAATCGTGCCACCTCCAAACAGATGCCGCTGGGCTACGGCCAGATGCCCGCCGACTTCCTCAACGCCTACGTGCTGGGCAGCGTGGGTGGCACCGGCGCAGCGCTCGGCGCCTGCGCCAGTTTCCTCTACAACCTGCGCCTGGGCGTCGAGGACATTCGCAGCGGCCAGCGCCGCGTGGTCATGGTGGGCACCGCCGATGCGCCCATCACGCCGGAGATCATCGAAGGCTTTCGCGCCATGGGAGCGCTGGCCGACGACGATAGCCTCAGGGCGCTGGACGCGCTGGAGCTGCTCACCGACAGCGACTACCAGCGCGCCTGCCGCCCCTTCGCCCGCAACTGCGGTTTCACCATCGCCGAATCGAGCCAGTTCCTGCTGCTGATGGATGACACCTTGGCGCTGGAGAGCGGCGCCGAGGTTCTCGGCAGCGTGCCGGGCGTCTTCGTCAATGCCGATGGCTGGAAGCGCTCCATTTCTGCCCCCGGCATCGGCAACTACATCACCCTGGGCAAAGCCGCCGCTCTGGTGCGCGACATGCTCGGCCCCCGGGCGCTGCGCGAACGCACTTTCCTGCACGCTCACGGCACTAGCACGCCCAAGAATCGCGTCACCGAATCCCATGTGTTCGACAGAGTGGCCGAGGCCCAGGGCATCGAGACCTGGCCCGTGGTCGCGGTGAAAGCTTTCGTCGGCCACTCTCAGGGCAGTGCCGCGGGTGATCAGCTGGCCAGCGCCCTGGGCAGCTTCTGCCACGGCCTGCTGCCGGGCATCCCCTCCTTGGATGCCGTCGCCGAAGACGTCTACGCCGAGCGCCTCCAGCTGTTCCGCGAGCCGTTGGCCTTCAGCGCCGATGCCGCCTTCATCAATGCCAAGGGCTTCGGCGGCAACAACGCCACCGGCGTGGTGCTGTCACCGGCGGTAACCGAGCGACTGATGGCCAGCCGCCACGGCGAGCTGGCTCTGGCTGCCTGGCGCGAGCGTCGTGAGACCACCCGCGAAGCCGCACGCGCCTATCTCGCCGAGGCCGATCACGGCCACTACCAGGCCCGCTATCGTTTCGGCGAGGGCGTACTGGAGGGCCCGGAACTCGAGGTCGGTCGTGACCGGATCCATATTCCCGGCTATGCCCGCCCGGTATCGCTGGCGGTGAACAATCCCTTCGGACGCCTCGACGAAGGAGACGAAACGTGACCACTCTTGCAGTCTATCCCGGCACCTTCGACCCCATCACCCATGGCCATTACGACCTGATCGAGCGTGCGACCCGCCTTTTCGACCGGGTGGTGGTAGCGATTTCCGCAAGCCCTGGAAAAGGGCCGACGCTCGACCTCGACACCCGCCTGACCCTGGCTCGCGAGGTCACCGCCGAACTGCCTAATGTCGAAGTCATCGGCTTCTCGGGGCTGCTCACCGACATGATGGCCGAACAGGGCGCGCGGGTAATCCTGCGCGGCCTGCGTGCCGTATCCGACTTCGAGTACGAGCTGCAGCTCGCCAACATGTACCGTGCCCAGGCCCCGCAACTGGAGAGCGTGTTCCTCACCCCGGCGGTGGAGAACTCCTACATCTCCTCGACCATCGTGCGCGAGATCGCCAAGCTCGGTGGCGACGTCTCGCGCCTGGTGCATCCCAGGGTCGCCGAAGCGCTGAAGAGCCATTACAATACCTGACTGAAATACTCGGCGATTCGTTCGCCGAACGGCAACTTTCAGGGCGCTGCCGGCCGAACCGGCCCGCCCGATCGCGAGGTAGCCTCATGGCACTGATGATCACCGACGAGTGCATCAATTGCGACGTCTGCGAGCCCGAATGCCCCAACGGCGCCATTTCGCCTGGTGAGGAGATCTACGTCATCGACCCCAACCTGTGCACCGAGTGCGTCGGCCATTACGACGAACCGCAGTGCCAGCAGGTGTGCCCGGTCGACTGCATTCCCCTCGATCCGGAGCGCGAGGAGAGCCGCGAGGAGCTGATGACCAAGTATCGTCTGATCACTGCTGCCTGACGCTAGCCATCCGCCTCGAGGGAGGGGCTGACACCCCTAGCTATCCAGCAGCTGCCTCCACTGGTCGACCCTCAGCTGACAGCCACAGCTCGCGAAGCCGCAGGCCAGGCAGGTCCAGCGGGACGTGCGACACCACCACCAGGATCCCGTCGCCCTGGCGGCGCCGTACGGTCGCCAGCACCCGCTCGCGGCACACCGCATCCAACCCGACTAGGGGCTCATCGAGCAGCAGGATGGGCCTCCTTGCCAGCAGCAGTCGGGCCAGGGCGATGCGTCGCGCCTGGCCGCCGGAGACCGCCGCGCCGTACTCCCCCAGTGGCGTGGCCAGCCCCTGAGGCAGACGGCGCGCCCACTCCCCCAGTGCCAACTCGTCGAGCATCTGCCATAGCGCCTCGTCGCCGGCCTCGGCGTCGCCCAGGCGCAGGTTGGCGGCCAGGCTCATATCGAACAGGTCCCACTGCTGGGGCAGGTAGCCGATCACCTCGTTCAAGCGCCACTCGTTCAGCCCTCGGCCGTTGAGCCGACACTTCCCGGCCGAGGGGGCGAGCTCGCCGGCCAGCACCTGCAGCAGGGTCGACTTGCCGCACCCGGAGGGACCGCGCAGGCAGAGCGCCTCGCCGGCACCGAGCACCAGGTCGATGCCTTCGGGGCCGTTCAGCGCCCCGGGGATCCGAGCACCGATGCCGTCAAGCTCGAGGGACCAGGGTGGTGAGGGGGGCCCGGTCCCGGCCACGGCCGTCGGCGATTCCGGCACACCGGGCGGCTCGGCCACCAGGGCGTTGAGACGATCCCTGGCGGCAAGGCTGGCGCCGAGGGAGACGAAGCTTCCCGCCAGGGGGGCGAGGATCTCGCCCAGGCCGAGCAGCACCAGCACTGCCGCCAGCAGCAGGGCCACCGAGAGTCCCGACTCCGACAGCAGCGGCACGCCCCACCACAGCACGGCGACGATGGCTCCCCCCAGCGCCACCTGCTGCAGGGCCCCCACCCGGCTGGCCAGCCGCTGCTGACGCTCCTGGTGGTCGAGACAGCGCCGGTCGTGCTCCGCCACGCGGCGGTGGACGTCACCCCAGCGCCCCCACAGCAGCAGCGGGGTGATCGCCGCCAGGGGCTCCACCAGCGCCTCGCGACGCGCCTCCCCGAGCTCGGCGTCGCGCCGTGCCAGCCGGCTTCCCTGCCAGAGGGTCAACAGCGGCAGTCCCAGCCAGGCCAGCAGCAGCCCGGGCAGCGCCGCCAGCAGCAGGGTCGGATCGAGCCAGGCCAGCATCCCCATCACCACGAGCGCCAGCAGCCCCGCCCAGCCCCAGGGCAGCAGGGCGCTGAGCACGAAGCGGTCGAGCTGGTCGATATCGGTGACCAGGCGGTGCATGGTCGCCGCACTGCCGGTCGAGGCCTGGGCAGCGCCGGGGGTTCGGCGCCCCAGGGCGTCGAAGAGCCGACAGCGCAGATCCTTGAGCAGCCCCAGGGCAGCGTGGTGCGAGGCCAGACGCTCGCCGTAACGCCCGGCGGTACGCACGATGGCGCACAGGCGGATCAGTGCCGCCGGGCGGAAGTAGTCGAAGCCCAGCAGGGCCACGGAGGCCACCCCGGCCGCTGCGGCGGCGGTGATGAACCAACCGGAGATGGCCAGCAGGGCCACCACGGCCAGCAGGGTGGCGGCACCGATGACGAAGGCCAGCGCCCAGCCGCCACGGCGCAGGCGCAGCAGGTCGCGCAGGCGAATGGCGGAGGCGGGTTTCAGCTCTGGCATGACGGCATTTCCTCGTGCGTCGCTTCTCGCCACTCCCCTTCGCGGCGCGCCTGTCGCGGGCCGGCCTCCCCCAGGGCCAGGCGACGATCCACCCACTCGAGGCCATCGGCCTCATGGCTCACCAGGATGACGCTGCGCCCGCGGCTGAGCCGCTCGATCAAGCCGTTCAGGCGCCGGGCGGCGTCCGGGTCGAGGTGGGCGGTGGCCTCGTCGAACAGCCACAACGGCGCCTCGCGCAGCAGCAGCTGGGCCAGGGCGAGGCGCTGCAGTTGGCCGCCGGAGAGCCCGCGCCCGCGCTCCCCCAGCAGCGTGGCCAGCCCCTGGCGGGGCGCCAGCAGCGGCCACAGCTCGACCTGCTCGAGCACGGCGACCAGTTCGGTGTCGGCGGCCTCCGGGGCGGCCAGGCGCAGGTTGTCGGCCACGCTGCCGCGCAGCACCGGCGGGTGCTGGCCGAGATAGCCCAGCCGGCGTTGCCAGGCCTCGCGCGAAAGCGTAGCCAGCTCATGGCCGTCGACGGCCAGCGAGCCCTCGTAGGGCGAAAACCCCAGCAGCACTTCGAGCAGGCTGGACTTGCCACTGCCGCTCTCGCCCTGCACCAGCAGGCGCTCCCCGGGGGCCAGGTCCAGGTCCAGCGGCGCCAGGCGCCGGCGGCCAGCGTCGCCGGCCACGGCCAAGTCGCGACACGCCAGCCGCGGAGGAGCCGCGGCGTCGGCCAGGGTGAGCCGCTCGGCGGGCCGCCAGGGGCGGGCCTCGAGAAGCGGGGCGAGCTCCTCCATGGCCCCCTCGGCCTCGGCCCGGGCGTGGTAGTCGGCGCCCAGCTGGCGCAGCGGGGCGTAGAACTCCGGGGCCAGCAGCAGGATGAACAACGCCGATGGGTAGACCACCGGCACCTCGCCCTTGGCCCAGGGCAGGATCCCCAGCAGGCCAAGCCCCAGGTAGAGCGCCACCAGGGCGATGGCCAGCGCGGAGAAGAACTCCAACACGGCGCTGGAGAGAAAGGCCAGGCGCAGTACACCCATGGTGCGCCCGCGGTAAGCCTCGCTGGCGGCGGCGATGCGCCGGGAGGCCTGGGCGGCAGCGCCCAGCCGCTGCAGGGTGCCCATGCCGCGCACAAGATCGAGAAAATGGCCACCGAGGCGGGCCAGGGTATCCAGCTGGCGGCGACTGGCACCGGCGGCGGCGCGCCCCACCAGCACCATGAACAGCGGCACCAGGGGCGCGGTCATCAGCATCAGCGTGGCGGCCAGCGGGCTGTGCAGGGCGATCGCCACGCCGAGCAGCAGTGGCACCAGTACCGCCAGGCGGCTCTGCACCTGGTAACGGGCGATATAGCCGTCCAGGGCGTCCACCTGCTCCAGCACCTGGGCACCCAGGGCACCGTCGCTGCCGTAGCGGCGCCGCGATGGACCCAGCTGGCCCAGGCGCTCCAGCAGCTCGCCACGCAGTGCGGCTCGCGCCCGGCGACTGGCCTGGCGCGAGAGGGATTCCCGCCCGGCGTGCAGCAGCGGGCGCAACACCAAGCAGGCGGCCAGGGCCACCAGCCACCAGGGGTCTGGCGCCATCAGCGACGCCCCCTCCTGCCAGGCCAGCAGCCAACGGGAAAACAGGGCCGCCAGCAGCCAGCTCTGGGCGACCAGCAGCACGGCGCCCCCCAGCGCCAGCAGCAGCGCACCGCGCAGCCACCAGCGTTGGGGGGCGAGGCAGCGGGCCAGCCGCTGCCGGGGGGTGGGCGAATCAGTCGCCGCGGTCATGCTCGGCTTCCCCTGCCGGTTCGCCTTCGTAGCCGTTGATCTCCAGCCACATGGCGTTGAGGATGCCGAGGGAGGCCGCCAAGGCGACACCGAGAATCCAGGCGAAATACCACATAGTCGTTATCTCCTTGCAAGGCTGGCTGCAGGCGAGAGGCGGATCCTCGGTGAGGCATTCGAGGGGCGCCTCTCGCCGGAGGCCATAGCCTGAAATGTCAGTAGAGCGCCTTGTCGTTGTCGCGGATGTACTGCTCGTTGAGTCGGCCGCGCATCACCCAGTAGCTCCAGGCGGTGTAGGCCAGCACCAGCGGCACGAAGATCAGCACCACCACGAACATGATCATCAGCGTCAGCTCGCTGGCGGTGGCATCCCACATGGTCAAGCTGTGGTTGGGGTTGAGCGACGACGGCATGACGAAGGGGAACATGGTGACCCCGGTGGTCACGATCACCAGGGTCGTGGCCAGCGAGGAGGTGACGAAGGCCAGGGCGTGGCGGCCCGCCTTCATGGTCAGGGAGCAGAGCACGAAGCTGGCCAGGCCCAACAGCGGCAGCAGCCACAGTGCCGGGAAGCGGGCGTAGTTGTAGAACCAGCCGCCGCTGCTCGCCTCCACCAGCTTGGCGGTGGTGGCGTTGTGGCCCTGGGTGTCGATCACGCTGGTGACCTGATAGCCGTCCACGCCAAGCAGCAGCCAGATACCGCCCAGCAGGAAGAGCACGGCGCAGGCCAGGGCGGTGCGACTGCCCAGGGCGGCGCTGCGCTGGCGCAGTTCGCCTTCGGTCTTCAGCTGCAGCCAGGCGGCCCCGTGGGTGAGGAACATCAGCAGGCTGAGCACCCCGGCCAGCAGGCCGAAGGGGTTGAGCAGCCCCAGCAGCCCGCCCTGGTAGTCCAGGCGCAGGATGTCGTCGAACTGGAAGGGCACGCCCTGCAGCAGGTTGCCGAAGGCCACGCCGAAGATCAGCGCCGGCACCGCCGAGCCGATGGTCAGCATCCAGTCCCAGCGGTTGCGCCAGGTGGGGCTGTCGAGCTTGGAGCGGTAGTCGAACGCCAGCGGGCGCAGGAAGAGGGCGAACAGGGTCAGCATCATGGCCAGGTAGAAGCCGTTGAAGGCGGCGGCGTAGACCGGCGGCCAGGCGGCGAAGAGCGCGCCGCCGGCGGTGATCAGCCACACCTGGTTGCCGTCCCAGTGGGGCGCCACGGAGTTGATCATCACCCGACGCTCCTCGTCGTTGCGACCCACCACCTTGAGCAGGCCACCCACGCCCATGTCGAAGCCGTCGGTGATCGAGAAGCCGACCAGCAGCACGCCGATCAGGACCCACCAGATGAATCTGAGCGTTTCGTAATCCATATCATGCCTCCTGGGGCTTGCTGGCCGTGATGTCGACGGGGGCGTCGATGGCGTCGGGACCGGCGTGGTAGCCGCTGCCGGAGGGCCCCTTGCGAGCGAAGTGCTGCATCAGCCAGATCTCGATGATCACGAAGAGGGTGTAGAGCACGCCAATGGCGATCAGGGTGAAGAGCACCTGGTTGAAGGTGAGGCTGGAGACCGCGATATGGATGGGCAGGATCTCGCCGATGGCCCAGGGCTGACGGCCATACTCGGCCACGAACCAGCCGGCCTCGGAGGCGATCCAGGGCAGCGGCAGGCTGAACAGGGCGAAGCGCAGCAGCCAGGGCGACTTCTCGGGCTGGCGACGCACGCTGTGCCAGAAGGCCAGCGCGAAGAGCACCAGCATGATGAAGCCAGCCGCCACCATGATGCGGAAGGTCCAGAACAGCGGCCACACCTCGGGAACCGAGGCCTCCACGGCGCGGTCGATCTCGGCGGCGGTGGGGGCGCTCATGTCCTCGGTGTAGGCGCTGAGCAGCAGGCCATAGCCGACATCGTCACGCACCTCCTCGAAGCGGGCGGCATCCTCCTCGGTACCTTCGCCGCTGCGCAGGCGCTGCATCAGCACAACGGCTTCACGGCCGTCGACCATGCGCTCGCGATGCTGCGCCTTGAGCTCGCGCAGACCGGTGACCTCCTCGCTCAGCGAGCGGGTGGCGATCAGCCCCATCACCGCCGGGATGCGGATGGCGTAATCGGTGCGCTCCTCCGCCTGGTTGGGCAGCCCCACCAGGGTGAAAGCGGCCGGCGCCGGGTGAGTCTCCCACTCCGCCTCGATGGCGGCGAGCTTGACCTTCTGCACGTCGCCCAGCTCATAGCCGGACTCGTCGCCCAGCACGATCACCGAGAGCACGCTGGCCAGGCCGAAGGCCGAGGCGATGGCGAAGCTGCGGCGGGCGAAGGCGACCTCGCGCCCCTTGAGCAGGTACCAGCTGGAGATGGCCAGCACGAAGATGGAGCCGGTGACATAGCCGGCGGAGACGGTATGCACGAACTTGACCTGGGCCACCGGGCTGAGCACCACCTCGGCGAAGCTGGTCAGCTCCATGCGCATGGTCTCGAGGTTGAACTCGGAGCCGATGGGGTACTGCATCCAGCCATTGGCGACCAGGATCCACAGTGCGGAGAGGTTGGTGGCCAGCGCCATCAGCCAGGTGACGGCCAGGTGCTTCTGCTTCGACATACGATCCCAGCCGAAGAAGAACAGGCCCACCAAGGTCGACTCGAGGAAGAAGGCCATCAGCGCCTCTATCGCCAGCGGCGCCCCGAAAATATCCCCCACATAGTGGGAGTAGTAGGACCAGTTGGTGCCGAACTGGAACTCCATGGCGATCCCGGTGGTGACTCCCAGGGCGAAGTTGATGCCGAACAACTTTCCCCAGAACTTGGTCATTTCGCGATAGATGGTCTTGCCGGTCATCACGTAGACCGTCTCCATCATCGCCAGCAGGATCGAGAGACCCAGCGTGAGGGGTACGAACAGGAAATGCACCATCGCCGTGAAGGCGAACTGCAACCTGGATAGTTCAACGATATCCATTGGCAACTCCAAGGCAAAGGATGGGGCCAGCACGGCTTCTCCTAAGGAGAAACGCACTATTCAGGTGAATATATGCAATGCAAAACAAAGAAATATTGACGTTAGTCAACTTCTGACCCAAGTTATTAAGAGTACTTAAAATACCGCTTAATAACTCGAAGTTTTCGGCAACAAAGCAAGGACCAATTGCCGCACCACACACAATGTTTTAGTGGCGCCTTGTAATATGGAAGGTTATTTTCAAGCCACTCCTTATACCAAGCTTCTTCTTACCACTTATTGGAAATGGGGCAAGTTTCAGATTGCATAGCCAAACTTGGTAGCGCCACACTTCATTCGCTTCCACGGATTGGCCGTTGCATCGATGACAAAATCCCGCCAAGGTATCCGGTCTCGTCCATGACCGGAATCCGCCGTGACCGCTCAGCCCCGTGAGATACCGTGGTCCGCCTCGCGTCGCATCTGGGCGCTGGCCTGGCCGATCATCCTCTCCAACGTCACCGTGCCGCTGCTGGGGCTCGTCGATACCGCCGTGGTGGGGCATCTGCCAGACTCGCGCTACCTGGCCGCCGTAACCCTGGGTGCCACCCTGTTCAGTTTTCTCTACTGGGGTTTCGGCTTCCTGCGCATGGGCACCACCGGGCTCACCGCTCAGGCAGCGGGACGTGAAAGCGACGGCGATATACGCAACCTGCTCGGCCAGTCGCTACTGCTCGCCGCCGGCATCGGCAGCGCTCTGATCCTCCTGTCGCAACCGCTGATCGCACTCGGCCTGTGGCTGCTCGACGGCAGTGCAGTGGCCACGGCACTGGCCGCCGAATACGCCCAGATACGCATTCTCTCGGCACCCGCAGTACTCGCCAACTACGCCATCCTGGGGTGGTTTCTGGGCCAGCAGAACTCGCGCGTGACGCTGGCCATCCTGGTACTGACCAACGGGGTGAACATTCTCCTCGACCTGCTGTTCGTGGTGGGGCTGGGCATGACCAGCGACGGCGTGGCCTGGGCCACGGTGATCGCCGACTACACGGCGCTGGCGTTCGGCGGCTGGCTGGTGATGCGCCAGCTCGGGCGGCTGGAAGGGCGCTTCCTGCGCAGCCGCCTGCTGGCGCTTGGCGCCTACGGCGAACTGTTCTCGGTCAATGCCAACCTCTTCATACGCACGCTGGGGCTGCTGTTCGCCATGGCCTTCTTCACGTCGCGAGGTGCGGCTCAGGGCGATACCATTCTGGCCGCCAATGCCGTACTGCTGCAGTTCATCATGCTCACCAGCTATGCGCTGGACGGTTTCGCCCATGCCGCTGAGGCACTCACCGGGCGCTCGGTTGGCCGTCGGCATTGGGACGAGTTCGCCCGGACCGTGGCCAGCGCCGCGCTGCTTTCGCTGGTCACAGCCACGGTCGCTGCACTGGCCTTCGCGACGGGAGGCCAATGGCTGATCGCCCTGCTCACCGGATTGCCGGAGGTCCGTGCCACGGCCGCGGTCTATCTGCCGTGGATGGTGGCCATGCCGCTCATTGCCGTATGGAGCTACCTGCTCGATGGCGTCTTCATCGGTGCCACGGCCATTCGCGAAATGCGCAACAGCATCTTTGCCGGCCTCGTCGTCTACCTGCCCGCCTGGTGGCTGGGCCAGGCATTGCTTCCCGAGCCCCTGACCAATCACGGCCTGTGGTTCGCCTTTCTACTCTTCACCGCCGTGCGCTCGGCCACCCTGTTCGGCTACTACCGCCATCATCGGCGCCACGGCTGGTGCCATACGCCGGCCACCGCGCGTTTTGACAAACCTGACAAAGCACGTCAACGTTAACCGGTCATTGGCGCAACCCACTGAGACTGCGCTACTTTTGTGCCCATACAAAGCCCAATCAGAAGAAGCGAATCCGCCATGCTCAAGACCTTGTCCAGACCTGCCGTCAAGCTGGTCGAGCGCTATCTGCCCGACCCCTACATCTTCGTACTGCTGCTTACCGTCATCGCTGCCGCCGCCGCCATCGCCGTGGAGCGTCAAACGCCACTGGCGGTGATGCGGTTCTGGGGCGATGGCTTCTGGAACCTGCTGACCTTCTCGATGCAGATGCTGCTGATCCTGGTGACCGGCTACATGCTGGCCAGCTCACCACCCGTCAAGCGGCTGCTGCAGCGTCTGGCCGGACTCGCCAAGAACGCCGGTGCGGCCATCGTGCTGGTCACCCTGGTCTCGCTGGCGGCCAGTTGGATCAACTGGGGGTTCGGCCTGGTGGTAGGGGCACTGTTCGCCAAGGAGCTCGCTCGGCAGATACGCGTCGACTACCGCCTGCTGGTGGCCAGCGCCTACTCCGGCTTCATCGTGTGGCACGGCGGCCTGGCCGGCTCGGTGCCGTTGACCATCGCCACCGATGGGCACTTCAGCGTCGAGCAGATCGGCGTGATCGGCACCGGTGAGACCATCTTCTCGCTGTTCAATCTGGGCATCGTGCTGTGCCTGTTCATCGCCGTGCCGCTGGTCAACCGGCTGATGCTGCCCGACGAGCAGGAAAGCGTCTACGTCGATCCGGCGCTGCTAGAAGAGCCGGACAAGGCCCGTGTACGCATTCAGCGCCCGGCCGATCGCCTCGAGAACAGCGTGACGCTGGCCTGGCTGGTGGGCATCCCCGGCCTGCTCTTCCTGGCGGACCACTTCCTGCTACGTAACGGTGGCCTCAACCTCAACGTGGTCAATTTCCTGTTCCTGTTTCTGGCCATCGTGCTGCACCGCACACCGCGTAGCCTGCTCGAGAGCCTGCAGGAGGCGATCAAGGGCGGCGCCGGCATCGTCATCCAGTTCCCCTTCTATGCAGGGATCATGGCGATCATGGTGCAGTCGGGGCTTGCCGAGACCCTGTCCGGGGCCTTGATCTCCTTCGCTACCGAGACCACGCTGCCGTTTTGGTCGTTCATCAGCGCCGGCATCGTCAACATCTTCGTGCCTTCCGGCGGCGGCCAGTGGGCGGTACAGGCACCGGTCATGCTGCCCGCCGCAGAGGCGCTCGGCGTCGATGTGCCGCGCATCGCCATGGCCGTGGCCTGGGGCGACGCCTGGACCAACCTGCTGCAGCCCTTCTGGGCGCTGCCGGTACTCGGCATCGCCGGCCTCAAGGCCAAGGACATCATGGGCTTCTGTCTGATTCAGCTGTTCATCACCGGCGCCATCATCGCCGTGGGCCTGACCTGGTTCTAACGTCAACGCGACACCCCGAAGCGCCTCGCTGCCACTCCAGCCGCGAGGCGCTATGCTGTGTCGAGATCCACCGAAGGATGTTCAGCCATGACTCCCCCCGACCTCCCCGGCCAGCACGAACTCTCGATGACCGTACTGATGACGCCCGACATGGCCAACTTCAGCGGCAAGGTGCATGGGGGCGCCATCCTCAAGAAGCTCGACGAGGTCGCCTACGCCTGCGCCAGCCGTTACGCCGGCCACTATGTGGTGACGCTCTCGGTCGACCAGGTGCTGTTCAAGCAGCCCATCCACGTGGGTGAACTGGTCACCTTCCTGGCGAGCGTCAACCACGTGGGGCGCTCCTCCATGGAGATCGGCATCAAGGTGGTCGCCGAGGACATCCGCGACAAGGTGATCCGTCACACCAACAGCTGCTACCTGACCATGGTGGCGGTAAGCGAGGACGGCAAACCCGCGCCGGTGGCCCCGCTCAGGCTCGAAGCGCCACTGCAGAAACTGCGCTTCGAAAAGGCCGCACTGCGCAAGAAGCTGCGCAAGCAGGCAGAAGAGGAGGAGCGCCGTACCCAGAACGACCATCTCGCCAACCAGGCGGATGCACGCAACGGCCAGGCCAGTAACTGACCGGGGATGGCTGCCGAGACTCACGCATCGCTTTCATCAGCGGCATTCAGGAGGGACCATGTCCCACCCAAGCCCGGAGCAAGGCGCACGCCCCCTATGGCAAGACAAGGTCCACCTGGTGTGGGACCTGCTGATCATCACGGTGGTCATCGCCAACCTGGCGCTGCTGCTGTTCGACAGCCTGTTCCTGATGCCGCCGCTGAACACCGCCCTCGAAGCCGCAGCGCCAGGGCTGCACGGGGCCTACGAGCGCCATGTCCGCGCCAACTTCATCGCCATCGACCTGGCCTTCGTGGCCGTCCTATTGCTCGACGTACTATTGGGCTGGATCGTGGCGATCATCGAGCGCCGCTATCACCGCTGGTTCTTCTATCCCTTCGTGCACTGGTACGACGTGCTGGGCTGCATCCCGCTGGGCGGTTTCCGGCTGCTGCGGGTGCTGCGCATCATCTCATTGCTGTACCGTCTGCAGCGTCTGGGGCTGATCGATATCCGCCGTTGGTGGCTCTACGGCGTCTATGCCAAGTACTACGATATCGTGATGGAAGAGCTCTCCGACCGCGCCGCCCTGCGCCTACTGGGCAGCGTGCAGGACCAAGTGCGCGGCAGCGTGCAGGACCAAGTGCGCGGCAGCGACTCGCTGTCGAAGCGGCTCACCGAAGACGTGGTGATGCCGCGCAAGCAGCAGTTGATCCACGAGATCAGTCGACGCCTGGAGACGATGGTCGACAGCGCCTGCCGGGCCAACCGGGACGATCTGATGCGCTATATCAGCGCCCTGGTAGGACGCACTCTGGCCGAGAGCCCCGAAATCAAACGCCTGCGGCGCCTTCCGCTGGGCAACCAGGTTTCCCGTGCGCTCGACGATTCGCTGAGCGACATCGCCTGCCGCCTGGTCAACGAAACCATCGAGGGACTGCGCTCGCCGGAATTCAACCAGTTGGTGGAGCGCCTGGCCGACAGCAGTTTCGATGCCTGGCTGCGCGTCGACGCCCACACCGACCGCGTCACCGAGCAGGTGCTGATCGACATGCTGGAAGTGATCAAGGGGCAGGTCGCGCAGCAGCAGTGGAAACAGCGCTACGCCTGACGACAATCGCCGCCGCCCCGGCGGGAGGAGACTAGCCGCAGCCGATGGCAGTGATCACGCCCGCCTCGTCGACGCGAACGTTGAGGCGGTCGGCGCGGTACTCGAGGGTGTAGGCGTACCCCGGGCGCATCACCCGCAGTGCGCCGGCGCCACTCTCCTGCAGCAGTGTCTGCCCCAGCGACTCGCTGTAGGTTCGCCCCACGCGATCCTGGACCCGCCCAGCCCCGCAGCGATCGTCGGTCTCATCACTGCGGGGCGGGTTGGGGGCCGGATCCGGAGGTGGTGGCGATGCAATCATGGTACAGGCACTCACCAGCAAGCCAGCGCCCAGCGTTACCAGGCTCCGTGCGAACATGCGCTACCCTTGAGTCGTTGCGAACCTGAATGCGCGAGCCCAAACGGTAGGTCCCAGCCCGCGCCGGCAAGGAGCTGCGTCAGTCGGCCTGGCGCTGGATCGCCTCGCCCCCTTCTTCGATATCCTGCCCGGCACCGCGTATGGTGTTGCAGCCGCCGAGCAGAGACAGGGCGAACAGCGACACCAGGATGAGTGACAGCGTCCTTTTCATGTGTACCTCCAATGAATCATCGTCAGGGTGCGAGTTGCCTTCCCACTTTAGCACTTACTGGGCGCTGTCGCGTCGAACGCTCTCGTCAGTACCGCAGCTGTGCCATGATGGTATGGCAATCACGGTGCCTAGGGAGAACCACCATGGGAAGCTTCGACACGGATCCACAGTTGGTGGCGGACAGCTACCCGGTAACCGAACTGCCGCTTTGCCAGCTGCGGTTGATGGACGATGCCCGCTTCCCCTGGCTGGTGCTGATTCCCCGCCGCCCAGGCACGAGCGAACTCTTCGAGCTGGACGCGAAGGACCAGCAGCAGCTGTGGCGTGAAGTCACGACGGTCGGTGAGGCCTTCCTGCGACTTTGCAAGGGAGACAAGCTCAACGTGGCGAGTCTGGGCAACATGGTTGCCCAGCTGCACGTGCATGTCGTGGTGCGTCGCCGCAGCGATGCCGTCTGGCCCAAGCCGGTGTGGGGCGAGGGCAGTGCCGAACCCTACGATCTCGATGGCCTCGCCAGCATGCGCGACCATCTGCTGGCGCAGATCGACAACCTCGACCTGGACTGAGCTCAGCCGCCGAACAGCGGTGCCGCTGGCTGATTCACACCCGTGACGGCCAGCGACACACCCAGCATCAGAATCGCCAGGCCGCCACCCAGCGATACCCAGCCCAGCCAACGCCCGTCGCGTGACTGCCGGCCTTGGCGTTGCAGGCGCCGTTCAGCCCAGTCACGCGCCACCACGCTGGCGATGGCCAGCGTCGAAACGGTGAGTGCCGTACCCAGCGACATCACCAGCACGGCGGTCACCCCCACCGCAAACTGCCCCAGCAGGCTAGCTGCCCCCAGCAGCAAGACGGCACCACTGCAGGGACGCGCACCGATGGCGGCGACGGTGGCCAGCGCCGTGCGCCAGTCGGCGGCCTGCTCGGGTGCGACATGATGATGGCCATGGCAGCAATGCTCATCATGGCCATGCCACGCGCCTCCCGTTTCGGCGAGGCTTGCGTCGGTGGTTGCCGGCAGGGGGCGGCGCAGCGTCCGCACGGCCCGCCAGCACAGCCAGGCGCCCAGCAGTGCCACCATGACGAAGCTGGCCTGTTCGACCCACGCCACGCTGCCCATGGCCTGGCGGGTTACCCAGCCCAGGCCGTGCACCAGCACCACCACCAAAGCGATCGCCACCATGCCCTGCAGCAGCGAAGCCGCGACGGAGAGCACCAGGGCGCGCCGCATGGCTCCGCCATGGGAGAGCAGGTAGGTGGTCAGCACCGCCTTGCCGTGTCCCGGGCCCGCTGCATGGAATACCCCGTACGCGAAGCTGATGCCCAGCAGAGCCAACCAGGCATCGCGCGACGGCGAAACGGAGAGTGCGGTGATGGCCAGCGACAAGGCTCGGTGCAGATCGCGCTGCCAGGCCACCAGTTGCAGGCTCAGTTCGGCCAGCCCTCCTCGGGCCAGCCACACCAGCATGGCCACCGCCACGAGACCGGCTGCCGCCAACAGCCACCTGCCGGCCTTCACTCGCATGTCACCTCCCCGGTCTCGGCGAAGTGGCGCCCCAAGCCGGGAGCGGCCTCATCGGTACGGTCGAGCATCGCCGCCTCCATCACGCGTTCAGGGTCCGGGGCGGCCGGCAGGATGCGGCGGCGACAGTCGGCATCGCCGCTGACCGTCAGCGCCTGGTTCAGGGGAGTGCCGTCCTCGGCCTCGTGCACCACTTCCAGATAGTAGGTCGGGTCGAAGACACGGTAGCGCAGCGTCTCGCCTTCCAGCGGCAGAGGCTCGGCCAGGGGCAGCAGAAAAACGAACTCGATCCGAGCGTCACGGTGCATCACGGTGTACTCCGTCACCTCTGCCAAGGCCTGCGGCTCACCGTCCAGCTCGACCTCCGTGAAATAGTCATGGGGCTTCAGGTTGTCGCGAATCTCGCCACCCAGTTGGTCCAGGCCGGCTTCGAACCCGGCATCGCCCGCAGCCGCTTCGAGCTCCTCCACGACCACCAGGCTGTAAAAGGGGTCCATGCGCCAACTCTGATGCAGCGCCGTGGCGCGGCCCCGATCATCGACGAGCAGGCGCACGCTCAAATCGATCCAGCCATGAGGGTGAGCGAACACGGCCCCGGACGAGAGCCCGCAAAGCAGAAAGACCCCGGCGAGACAGTGGCGTTTCAGAGACAACGGTGATAATACGCGCAACGGCATGTTGTGTACCGGATCGTGGTTATCCATGGGATCAATCAAGGGTCGGCCGCCAGACGCGTTTCCAGCTCGGAGAGCAGCGGGTCGAGACGGTCGGGCGGCAACGGCCGGCCGCCCCAGGTGGCACTCAGGGTGGCACGACTGCCACTGCCATCCGGCGTGACGGTCGCCCGTACGCGATAGCCTGGCCAGCGAGCCAGCACGGCATCCACCCGACCCAGCTCGGCATCCGCATGGCGAATCACGTAGCCGCGTTCGGCCAGCACGTCGAGCACCGCTGCCTGGGCGACCTGGGAGGAAACGGCCAGTGGCACCCCGCGAGTCTCGGGGGCGGGAGAGGTGGCGGCACAGCCCATCAGCCAGGCACTCAGCAGCAGGATCAGCGCGACTCTCACGACGTCTCTCCGGACAAGGCGACCGCCAGGTCACGGCGCAGATCGCGACAGAAGGCGGCGTCGCTGGCGCTGCGTGACTCGCGCACCTCGCCACGCCAGTCGATGACCTGGAGGTCGCGGCTGACACGCACCCAGTCGCCGTCGGCAACCAGCGAGACACGCTCCAGGCGCGTAGCATCGCGGTCGAAGGCACTGCCACCGCCGAAGCCGACCGACATCCCGGTGAACCAGCCACGGCTACCCACGCCGTAGCGGCCGTACCAGGTGGGACCGGCCCAGTCATCGTAAGGGTTGCGATAGGAGAGGATGCGTTCGGAGCGATCCGCACTGACCAGCCCCAACGCCAGGTCGGTATCGCGAATGACGAAGTCCTCAGCCTCCAGGGCGGTCACTGCAGCACGCACCAGGGCGCTCGGTGCGGCTCCGGGCACCTGCCAGCGGCACTCGGCGGCCGGCGGCGGCTCGGCAACGGGCAACCGGCTGGGCGGTGACTGACAACCGACCAGGGGCAGGACGAGCAAAGCAGGCAGCAGCCAGCGCTGGGTCATGGGGTGAGGCTCTCCGGTAACCGAATTGCCGGCAGTCTACACGGCCGGACGGCACGATGCAGAGCGCCACTGGCACTTGTGATCCGTGCCACGCTTCTCGGTTCCCCATCGTCCCGGCAAAAGCGCTTGCGATGCGTATCGCCCCTTGAAAGCGGACCGATCCGGCAGCATTTCATCGAATACGGCTATCAGCACGATACAACAGCGATACTTATCACCCTAAGGCCAGGCCGGTAAGCTATAACCATATTCCCGCTCATTCGTCGGAGCGCCGCCGAAACAAGGAGACTTTCATGACCGACACCAACACCATCGGCCTGCACGAGGCCAGCGCCAGCCAGCTCGCCGAGAAGCTCAACCATCTGCTGGCCAACTACCAGATCTTTTACATGAACGTTCGCGGCTACCACTGGAACGTGAAGGGCCCGCAGTTCTTCGAGCTGCATACCAAGTTCGAGGAGTTCTACACCGACCTGCTGGCCAAGGTCGACGAGGTCGCCGAGCGCATCCTCACTCTGGGCCACAAGCCGGTGCACGCCTACAGCGACTATGTCGAGTTGTCGCGCATCGCCGAGGACAAGGACGTGCATGACGGCGAGGCCTGCGCACGCGGCGTGCTCGAGGGCTACCAGACGCTGATCGAGCTGCAGCGCGAGATCCTCGCTCTGGCCTCGGACGCCGACGACGAGGGTACCGCCGCCCAGGTCGGCGACTACATCCGCGAGCAGGAAAAGACCGTGTGGATGCTCGGCGCCTACCTCGGCTGAGACCGGTCGACCGCCCAGCGCATCGCCACGCCAGCGCCGCCCAAGGGCGGCGCTGGCGCGTATGGCATCCGCTACTCCTCGGCCAGCGAGGCGACCAGGCCGCGCAGCAGCATCCAGAACTCGCCGACGGAATCCAGCTCGACACGCTCCTCGGGAGAGTGAGCGCCACGGATCAAGGGGCCGAAGGAGATCATCTCCAGGTTGGGATACTTGCCGGCCAGGATGCCGCACTCCAGTCCGGCATGAATCACCTGAACCTGCGGTTCGCTGCCCAACCGCTGGCGATGCAGGCGACAGAAACGCGCTAGCAGAGCACTGTCGGGGCGCGGCGCCCAGCCAGGATAGGCGTTCTCGATGCGCGTGCGCGCGCCAATCAGCTCGAAGAGCGCCCGAAAGCGCTCGGACAAGTCCGTCGTGGCGCTATCGTGCAGCGAGCGCACCAAAGCGCAGAGATGGAAACGGCCACCCTCGAGGCTCACCACCCCCAGGTTGTTCGAGGTTTCCACCACCCCCGGCACCGTCACGCTCATGCGCTCCACGCCGCAGGGTGCCGCATGCAGCGCCGCCACCAGTAGCCGGCTGGCTGGGGCCGTCAGTGCCTCGCCGGGCGGTTCGCTCACCGCTTCGAGTCTCAGCGTCACGCCCTCATCGGTACCGGTAAGCTCGCTGCGCAGCGTCTCCTGCAGCCTGGCGACGCAGCGCTCGGCCGCGGCGACCGCTTCGTTGGGCAACAAGAGCGTGGCGAAGGCTTCCCGAGGGATGGCATTGCGCAACGTGCCGCCATGGTAGTCCACCAGGCGAACATCGCACGCATCCAGGGCACGCAGCACGCGGACCAACAGGCGGTTGGCATTGCCGTAACCGCGATGGATGTCGATCCCCGAGTGGCCGCCGGCAAGCCCGGTGAGAGATAGATGCAAGGCCACCTCCTCTCCGGCAGAAGGCGTCGTCGGCAGCTGCGCTTCCACCACCACGTCGGCACCACCGGCACAGCCGATGAACACCTCGCCGCGCTCTTCGGAATCCAGGTTGAGCAATACCGACCCCTCCAGCCACCCCTCGGCGAGGTTGAGCGCACCGCCCATGCCCGACTCCTCCTCCAGGGTGAAAAGCGCTTCCAGCGGGCCGTGCTCCAGGTCGTCGTCCTCGAGCAGGGCCAGTGCCGCCGCCACGCCCAGGCCGTTATCGGCGCCCAGGGTGGTCTGGTTGGCACGCAGCCAGCCGTCGTCCACCCGGGTCTGGATCGGGTCGCGGGTGAAGTCGTGGGGGTGATCCGCATTGGCCTGGGCCACCATGTCCAGATGGGCCTGCAGGATCACTCCCGGAGCGCCTTCGCAGCCCGGCGTGGCCGGCTTCCGCAGGCGCAGATTGCCAAACGCATCTCGATCGTGCGCCAGCCCGCGAGACTCAGCCCAGGCTTCCAGTTTCGCCACCAGCTCAGCCTCGTGGCCGGAGGGACGCGGCGTCTCGCACAGGGTTCGGAAATGGCGCCATAGCGGCTGCGGAGAGAGGTCGTCGAGGTGCGCATTCATGGTGCGAATTCCTGTCGTTGAACCCGCGCTACCTTACCGGGGCCGCCACGCCGGGGGAAGTCGGATCGATGGCGGCAAGGCAGCGTTCCGTGGCACGTCGCAGCGCCGCCAGCACGCTACGCCGCCCAGCTACGCCAAGAAGGGATGCCAACCAGCTCCAGTCGCGCCCCTGAAAGGCCCAGGCCCCCAGAGCCAGGATCTCGACATCGTCGGGCGTACTCCACTGCGCCAGGCAGCGATGCAGCAGCGCCTGCAGTGCCGGTCGTGCCGTAGCCGGATCGCGGTGACCGAAGGCCACGTCATGGCAATCCCAGCAGTCGGCATCACTGAGATCCTGCTGCGCCCCCTCGGCGAGCAGGCGCAGCAGAACCCGCGGTTCGAGCTCCCGCAACTCGAAGGCCAGCAGGTTCGGCAACAGGCGCTGGAAACGAGCCGCCAGCTCGATGGCGAGCCGCTCACCATGCGGACTGGTGGGCATCACCACCATCAGCGCATGCTCGCCGGTGGCGGTCTCGCGAGACAGCCCCAGACGCACGGCACGAAAGCCCAGCGCCTGCCAGAACGCCATCAACCCCGGTTCGGCGCCGAAGCTCGCGCCCAGCAGGTCAGTGCCGTCGCGGTGCGCCTCGGCCAGCTCTGCCTCGATCAGCCGACGCCCCAGTCCCTCGCAACGTCGCTCCGGATGCACGGCAATGCGCTGCACGCGGCGCACCCGAGCCATTAGCGCGGCCCGCGAGCCAGCATGGGCGGCCAACGACTGGGCCAGCAGATGGCCACGCGGCCGGCGCTCGCCGCGTGCCACGCGTTCGGCCAGCTCGGCATCGAACCCACCCTCATCAGCGTACACCGCAACTGCCTGAGGCGACTTGCCAGCGTTCAAGGTGGCCAGGTGCAGCGCCGGCGCATCCAGTAGCCGTCGCAGGTCGTCCGGCGCCGTGCGGTAGTGGGCCTGGACCAACAGGCCGAACACCTCACGCAGGCGTGGCTCGTCACCGGCCAGCACAGCGCGCGACTCGCGGCACTGGCTCAGGGGCAGGCCGGCGGGGGCGGCCGAGTCCGGCTCGGCATCGAGCAACAGCAGGTCGCTGACCAGACGCTCCAGGGGATCCCCCCGCCCCCAACGCACCGGTTCGGCCAGGTGGAGTTCCCGCCACTGAGGCGTTTGTCGGGCCAACCGCTCGCGAAAACGCAGTGCAAAACCACGCCCCGAGCCTTCATACCCATGGACGGTGGTCGCGAAGGCGATACGCGGAAATGCACTCAACCATTGGCCCAGCAATCCGGCCGGTATCGCCGCCGCCTCGTCGACCAGCAGCAGACTGCCGGCACCACCCGCGATGCCCCGCGCGACCCGATCGGACAGCGCGTCGGGGGCAAGGAACTCGACCCGGCCACCATGCGCCGCCACGAAGACGTTGCCCTCGCGCCACCCCCGGGGGTGCAGTACCGCCAGCCGCTCGAACAGCGCCGCCACCGCTGCGGGACGAGGCGCAGTCAGCAGCACTTGCGCCTCGCCGCCTTCCAGCAGCCGAGCGCAGGCAATGCCCAATGCTGCCGTCTTGCCCCGCCCACGATCGGCAGTCAGCACCAGGGGCCGGCGGCGCTTGATCGTCGCCAAACGCGCCACGGCGGCGGCCTGGTCGGCCGTGAGGCATGCCGGATCATCGACCGAAACGTCATGTTCGGGGGGCGATGTCAGCGTCGGTAGCCGAGGCGCAACGACGGAATCCGGCCAGTGGGCGAGATCGGACGAGCCGACCAGCCGGTGCTCGAGTCGCCTCACATAGCACGTGCCTGCCACCTCGCCCCAGGCCGCGGGGGTGAGCAGCAGCACCAGACCGCCGGCACGCAGCGTGCCGGTCAGTGCACCGAAGGCATCGGGGTCGAAGGCGTCACCGGCCTTACCGGCATCGAATACCATCAAGTCGTGCTCGCCACCCAGCCGGGTAAGCGCCTGGCCGGGCGGCAGCCAGTGCATCGCCGTCACGTCCTGGGGGCAGTCGGCGGCTACCCAGCAAGGCGCCTGCCAGCCTCCGCAATGCCAGACGGACAGCGCACGATTGCGCCGCACCGCCGCCTCACCGGTTAGCCACACCAGGCCGCGCCAGCGCCGTGCGCTCAGCCAGCGTGACCAGCCGATCAGTACCTCAGCCTCGCTCATCGGGTTCTCCAACCATGGCCTGCCAGCCAGTGTCGGAGAGGCTCATCATCGCTGCACCGCGCCGCGCTCGGCATTACAGAGAATACGGGCATCAGCTTACAACTTTGGTCTATATCACACGCTCGTTTCAACGCTCTGCACTCCCCCAACGTCCTTTTACGACTTCGCTTTTTTCCATCAACCACATGAAATAAAAGAAATTTCATGGCCTCAAGCGGATGATAGGCATCCCCCGACAGCGGCCGACCCCCCAGCCCTCACCAGAGGTCGATTGTGACAACGAGAGCATGCTAGCTTGTATCTTGCTGTTGCACTGCGCCATAACTCATACCGGCCGCTGGCCGGCGAGCCCCCTCGGGTGGCTCACGACGCAACGACAAAAGGCACAAGAAGACCCACGAAGGGAGCATCGCATGAACAAGTCTCGCAAGTTCGCCCTCACTGGTTTGGCTGCAGGTATCGCCCTAGCCACGCTTTCCACCACCGCCCAGGCTCAGGAACAGTGGACCATGACCACCACCTGGCCCGACAACCTGGACCTGATCGAGATCGACCGCCACTGGGCCGAGCTGGTCAACAAGCTGGCCGGCGACGAGGTGCAGATCAACTTCCGTGCCGGCGGCACCTTGATGCCTGGCACCGAAGTGTTCGACGCCACCGAGACCGGGGCCATCCAGGCAGCCGGCGATTGGCCCGGCTACTGGGCCGGCCGCAGCCCGGCCTTCTCGCCGCTGGCTACCACCACCAGCCTGTTCAACGGCGTCGATTACCTCAACTGGATCATGGAGTGGGGCGGCTGGGAGCTCTACCAGGAGGTCTACGGCGACTACAACATGGTCTACCTGCCCTACGGCATCACCAACAACGAGTCGGGCTTTCGCGGCGGCACGCCCATCGAAAGCCTCGCCGACCTGGAAGGCAAGCGCCTGCGCCTCTCCGGCCGCGACCAGGGCCGCGTGCTCGAGCAGCTCGGCGGCTCACAGGTCACCCTGGCCGGCGGCGAGATCTACCAGGCCATCGAGCGGGGCGTGGTCGACGGCGCTGAGTTCTCCACACCGGGCGTCGACTACAAGGCCGGCTTCAGCGAAGTCGCCGACTACTGGTCCGTGCCCGGCTGGCACCAGTCTGCCAGCGTGTTCGGCGTGATGATCAACAAGGATGCCTGGGACGCCCTCTCCGCAGAAACCCAGGAAAAGCTGAAGATCGCCGCCGAGGCCACCATGGCCTGGTCGCTGGCCTGGTCGGAGCGCGAGTCCACCGAAGGTACGGTGAAGTTCAAGGAGGACGGCACCGAGATCAACCAGCTTTCGGACGAGGATCTCGCCGAGATCCAGCAGATCACCAACGACGTGATCGTGCAGGGCGCCTGCGAGGATCCGATGCACGCCAAGATCTATCACTCCATGATCAGCTACATGGAGCACTATGCCAACTGGCGGGACATCTCGGTGCCCTACAACATGAGCCGCGTCACCGACGACCTGCCGTCTCTCGACGAGATCGAAGCCTGCATGAACCAGTAAGCGGTAGCGGATGGGCCTCGCCGAGGCCCATCCCATCGCCCCCGCTTTCGCGCAGAGCTTCACCGACCTGACCGATCCCGAGATCCTCAATCATGAATGCCATTGCCAGGGCTATCGACGCCCTCAACGAGGGGTTCGGCCGCCTGATTGCCCCGCTGCTCGCCGTGATCACCCTGATCGTGATCTATGACATCGCCATGCGCTTCTTCATCGGCCGCCCCAGCGACTGGGCCTTCGATGTCACCAAAATGCTGTTCGGTGCCCATTTCATGCTGATGGCGGCCTATGGGCTGCGCCATCACGCCCACGTCGAAGTCGACGTGCTCAAGCGGCTGCTGTCGCGCCGCAAGCAGGCCGCCCTCGAGTTGCTCGGCTACCTGCTTTTCTTCACTCCGTTCATCTGGATGCTCAGCACCTTGGGTTGGGATTTCTTCATGCGTGCCTTCAGCCGCGGCGAGACGACCTATGGCATGGTGTCGATCCCCGTCTATCCGGTGAAGGGCGTGATCGTGGTCTCCGCGGCACTGCTCCTGCTCCAAGCCATTGCCGTCGTCATTCGCGCCGTGGAAGCGCTGCGCAAGGAGGAGGCCGCATGAGCGCCGAAGTTCTTACCCTGTTCATGTTCGGCGGCCTGCTTGTCGGGCTGTTCATGGGCCATCCGCTAGCCTTCGTGCTGGGCGGCGTGGCCGTGTTGGGCGCCTGGCTGGGGCCCGGCATCAACACGTTGGGCATTCTGATCAACAATATCTACGGCAACGCCATGGACAACTACGTCCTGGTGGCCATTCCGCTGTTCATCCTGATGGCGCGCTTTCTCAACGACTCCGGCGTCACCGAGAAGATGTTCGAGTCGATGCGTCTGCTGCTCGCCAACCTACGCGGCGGACTCGCACTCACCGTGGTCGTCGTCTCGGTACTACTGGCCGCCACCACTGGTATCGTCGGCGCGTCCATCGCCGTGATGGGCATGATCGCCCTGGTACCCATGCTGGGCTACGGCTACAACAAGCAATTGAGCGCCGGCGTCATCATGGCCAGCGGCTGCCTGGGCATCCTGATCCCGCCCAGCATCATGCTGATCCTGATGGCCAGCTATTCCCCGGTCTCGGTGGGAGCGCTGTTCGCCGGCGCCCTGGTGCCCGGCCTGATGCTGGGTGTGCTATACGCGCTGTACGTGCTGATCATCTGCCACGTCAAACCCAGCTATGGACCGCCGGTGCCCGCCGAGGAGCGCGCGGGAGTCTCGACCCGCGAACTGTTGGTCATGCTGGGCAAGTATGTACTGCCACCGATGGCACTGATCCTCGGCGTGCTCGGCTCGCTGTTCGCCGGCATTGCCACCGCCACCGAAGCCTCGGCCATCGGCGTGCTCATCGCCTTTCTGCTGTTCCTGGTCTTCGGCGACCGCAAACCGTCGACCTGCTATCGCACGCTGATCGAAGCCAGCAAGACCACCACCATGGTCATGCTGGTACTGGTAGGCGCCACCGCTTTCACCGGTGTGTTCTCCATTGGTGGCGGCATGGAGGTGATCCATGAGGTGGTGATGGCCATGCCGGGCGGGACCACCGGCGCACTGATCCTGATGCTGTTCCTGGTGTTCATCCTGGGCATGTTCCTCGACTGGACCGGCATCGTGCTGCTCAGCTTCCCGATCATGCTGCCGATCGTCGAGAGCATGGGCATCGACGTGCTGTGGTTCGTGGTCATGGTGGCCGTGGTGTTGCAGACCTCCTTCCTCACGCCGCCCTTCGGCTATGCGCTCTTCTACCTCAAGGGCGTGGCTCCGCCGGGTGTCGAAACGCTGGACCTGTATCGCGCGGTCGTTCCGTTCGTCGCACTGATCCTGCTGGCCTGCGCGCTGATGGCGCTCTTCCCGTCGTTGATCCTGGGCCTGCCCTCTTTGCTGCTCGGCTACTGAGCGAGGCAGAACTTCCCGCTTGCGCCCGCCGTCGCCCGACGGCGGGCGTTTTCGGTTGAGGATTGACCCGGGTCACGCTGGCCGGCTGCAGCGATTGGCCGCAACTGATACCATTCACGCCCGTTACGGCCTCGCATTCACATGGCCGGCCACCGCAAGGAGTCTTCGCTTGTCCCGATCTGCCAGCACCGGGCTTGCCGCCGTGTCGCGCCGGTTCACGCACCGTTTCTCCCCTTCGAGCGCATTGCTGCTCGCTGTGGCCACCTTCGTGGCGCTTCCCGTTCTGGTGGTGCTCGCTCATATCGTGATGCCGACCGATGGCATCTGGCAGCACCTGGCCAGTACCGTGCTACCCCGCTACCTCACCAACACGCTGTTTCTGACGGTCACGGTGGGTCTGGGCACGCTGATCATCGGCACCGGCACGGCCTGGCTGGTGGTGATGTGCCGCTTTCCCGGGCGCCGACTCTTCGAGTGGGCACTGCTGTTGCCGCTGGCCGTACCCACCTACGTGATCGCCTATGCCTATACCGACTTCCTGCAGTTCGCCGGCCCTCTGCAGAGCTGGCTGCGCGAGTTGTTCGACTGGAGCCACGGCGACTACTACTTTCCCAACATCCGCTCGCTGGGCGGTGCCGCCACCCTCATCACGCTGGTGCTCTATCCCTATGTCTACCTGCTGGCCCGGGCGGCGTTCCTCGAGCAGTCGGTATGCGTGCTGGATGTGGGCCGCACTCTGGGGCGCGGGCCCTGGCGGCTGTTCGGAAGCGTCGCCGTGCCGCTAGCACGTCCGGCCATCGTCGGCGGCGTGTCCCTGGTGCTGATGGAGACGCTCAATGAATTCGGGGCCGTGCAGTTCTTCGGCGTCGACACCTTCACCACCGGTATCTATCGCACCTGGTTCGGCCTGGGCGAACCGGTCGCCGCCGCCCAGCTGGCCGCCTGCCTACTGGTTTTCGTGATCGCCCTGGTACTGCTCGAACGCTGGTCTCGCGGAAAGCGGCGCTACTTCCACACCACCAACCGCTACCAGCAACTCCCCGAATACCGCTTGCGTGGCTGGCGGGCCGCAGGTGCCTTTTCGGCCTGCGCACTGCCGGTACTGATCGGCTTTTTGATTCCCAGCGGTATCCTCACCCAACTGGCGTTTCACGAGGGCGATGCCCTACTGGGAACGCGCTTTCTCGACTTCGCCGGCAACAGCCTGCTGCTGGCCGCCACTGCGGCGGTGATCGCCGTGGCCTTGGCGGTGATGCTGAGCTATGGCGTACGCCTCAATGACACGCCATTGAATCGCACGGCGACACGCATCGCCGCCATGGGCTATGCGATTCCGGGCTCGGTGGTGGCGGTGGGCATTCTGATTCCGTTCGCCTGGCTGGACAGCACGCTCAACGCCTGGCTGAACGAGCACTACGGCGTGATCGTCGGGCTCGTGTTCAGCGGCTCGGCGTTCATCCTGATCTACGCCTACGTGGTGCGCTTCCTGGCAGTATCGTTCAACGCCGTGGAGGCGAGCCTGGGCAAGGTGACGCCAAGCATGGATGCGGCCGCTCGCACTCTGGGGCAGAGCGCCGCCGGCACTCTCAAGCGCGTACACACGCCGATCATGCGCGGCAGCCTGCTAGCAGCGGGCATTCTGGTATTCGTGGACGTCATGAAGGAACTGCCGGCGACCATCATCCTGCGCCCCTTCAACTTCGACACCCTGGCGGTACGTGCCCACAGCCTGGCCTCGGACGAACGCCTCGCCGAGGCCTCGACGGCGTCACTGGCCATCGTGGCAGTGGGCATAATCCCGGTGATCCTGCTCAGCCTCGCCATGCGCCGCTCCCGCCCCGGCTCCGGAGACGCCTGAGGGAAAGACGAAGACTTGGGACAGGTCCAGGTGGATATCCACCGGCTGCCCGTCGGAGGGCAGGAAGACGCCCGGCATGCGGGCGTGCAGGTGAGCTTCGCGCCCATCCTCGCCATGGGCACAGATGTGCAGAAGGCTGCTGCGCCCCAGCAGCTTGGCCATGATGATGTGGCTGTAACGATGGCCGATATCCGGCACTTCCCTCTCGACGACACGCAGTGCCTCGGGACGGATCATCACCCGGGCACGAGCGCCCTCGGCCAGCCACCCGGCATCCACCGAACCCACCGGCGTCACCACACGACCGTTGCGCACTTCGCCGCTCAGCTCGTTCACTTCGCCGAAAAAGGTCACCACGAAGGGGTCACAAGGGGTGCAGTAGAGTTCACGCGGCGTGCCCGTCTGGACGATGCGTCCATCGCACATCAGAGCGATGCGGTCGGCCATGAACATGGCCTCTTCCGGATCGTGGGTCACCAGCAGCGTGGCCGCTCCCACCTTCTTGAGCACATGCAGGGTATCGTCGCGAATCCGGTCGCGCAGCCGTGCATCGAGGCTCGAGAAGGGTTCGTCGAGCAACATCAGCTGCGGGCTTGGCGCCAGCGCGCGGGCCAGGGCCACGCGTTGCTGCTGGCCACCGGAGAGCATGTGCGGATAGGTGTCGGCATAACCGGCCATGCCCAGTTGCTCCAGCAGGGCCAGGGCTCGTTGGCGGCGTTCCTTGTGGGGCTCATGCTTGAGACCGAAAGTGACGTTCTCGAGCACGGTGAGATGGGGAAAAAGCGCCGAATCCTGGAATGCCAGCCCCACGTTGCGCTTCTCCGGCGGCACGTGACGTCCGCGCGGTACGGCGATATCGCCGCCGTTGAGCGCCACGCGACCCTGCTGGAGCACCTCGAGCCCGGCGGCGATTCGCAGCAGGGTGGTCTTGCCGCAGCCGGAGGGCCCCAGCAGGCATACCACCTCGCCAGGCGCCACGTCCAGATCGACGCCTTGCACGACGTCACGCTTGCCGAAGGCATGGTGCACGCCACGCATCGACAGCACCGCTGGGTGACTGATCGACGCTGCGGCTGGCTGATTGAGCTTGTGGGTCATAGGGTCACGCCGGTGGTCGATGTGAGTGAATGACACTCCTATCATACCCGAATTGTCCAGTGAATGCGTTTGAAAGCGACTCGCATTCCATCGATTCCTTGCTCTGCGAGGGTTGCAATCGCTGCACCAAGCTGATCAGCCAGATACGCATCGGCCGAGACTTGACGAAACCGACTTTCGAGGCTTCAATATCACTGCCAATAATGCAACGTATTATCATTCATCAGGGATCGTCTACGAGGTTCACAATGATCAAGCACGCGCGTCTTGCCCTCCCCCTCGCCATTGCGCTGGCCGGCTCGGCGCTGGCCACCGGGGTTGCCGCCGATGAGCTCAACCTTTACTCCGCTCGCCACTACGACTCGGACGAGGCCCTCTACCAGGCATTCACCGAAGAGACCGGCATCGAAGTCAACGTCCTGGAAGGCGACTCCGATCAGCTGATCGAACGCATCCAGCGCGAGGGCGTCGCCAGCCCCGCCGACGTGATGATCACCGTCGACGCCGGTCGCCTGTGGCGTGCCGAACAGGAAGGCATCTTCCAAGGCATCGAGTCCGACGTGCTGGCCGAACGCCTGCCCGAGTCGATGCGCCATCCGGAAGGCAAGTGGTTCGGCTTCAGCCAGCGTGCCCGCGTCATCTTCTACAACCGCGACAACTTCGACCCCAGTCAAATCACCAGCTATGAGGATCTGGCCGACCCCGCCTTCGAGGGTCAGGTGTGCATCCGCTCCTCTAACAACATCTACAATCAGTCGCTGTTGGCCTCGCTGATCGAGCACCACGGCGCGGAAGAGGCCGAAGCCTGGGCCCAGGGCGTGGTCGACAACATGGCTCGCGACCCGGAAGGTGGCGATACCGACCAGATCCGTGGCGTGGCCAGCGGTGAGTGCGACCTGGCCGTGGCCAACCACTACTATTATGTGCGCCTGCTCAAGTCCGACGACGAGGCGGACCGTGAGGCGGCCGAGAAAGTCGGCATCCTGTTCCCTAACCAGGACGGACGAGGCACCCACGTCAACGTCGGCGGTGCCGGCGTGGTCGAGAATGCCCCCAACCGCGACAACGCCGTCCGCTTCCTCGAGTTCCTCGCCTCCAACGAGGCCCAGGAAGCTTTCGCTGCCGGCAACTATGAGTTCCCGGTCGTGGACGGCGTGGCCATGGACGAGGTGCTGGAGTCCTGGGGCGACTTCAAGAAGGATGATCTCAACATCAGCGTGCTGGGCGAAAACAACCCGGAGGCGATCAAGATCTTCGATCGCGTCGGCTGGCGGTAAGAGCACGCTCGGGGCTGACCTGGCGGCAGGCCTACGAGGAAGCGCTGTGAATACTTCCTTGTACGCTACCGATTCCTTCCCTGGAATCGGACCTCCTCTTCGGCCTGCCCCCAGTGCCCCTTGCCAGGCTCTGTAACCCAGGCCCGCGGCATCTGCCGCGGGCCTTGTCGTTGTGGGTTAGCCCGCTTCTCAATGCGCCTCGTCCCAATTGGCCCCACTTTCGGCCTCGACGATCAGCTCGACGTCGAGGTCGGCTGCCGCCTGCATGCGCGCCTTCACCTCCTCGATGAAGTCTTCGACCTGCGCCTCGGCCACCTCGAAGACTAGCTCGTCGTGGACCTGCATGACCATCATGGCGTCGGTGTCGTCGCCGGACAGCCAGGCATCGACGTCGACCATGGCGCGCTTGATGATGTCCGCCGCCGTGCCCTGCATGGGCGCATTGATGGCTGTGCGTTCAGCCCCCTGACGGCGCGCACGATTCTGCGAGCGGATCTCCGGCAGGTAGAGCCGCCGCCCGTAGACCGTTTCCACGTAGCCGTCATCGGCGGCCTGAGCACGGATGCGCTCCATGTAGCGCGCCACGCCGGGGTAACGGTCGAAGTAGCGGTCGATGTAGGTCTGGGCCTGATTGCGCTCTACATGCAGTTGGCGCGCGAGCCCCCAAGCGCTCATGCCGTAGATCAGTCCGAAGTTGATCGCCTTGGCGCTGCGTCGCTGATCGGACGAAACCTTGTCCAGCGCCACACCGAACACCTCGGCGGCAGTGGCGGCATGGATGTCGCGCCCTTCGGCAAAGGCCGCGAGCAGGCCTTTGTCGGCGGAGAGATGCGCCATGATGCGCAGCTCGATCTGCGAGTAGTCGGCGGCGACGATACGATAGCCGGGCCGCGCCACGAAGGCCTGGCGGATCTTGCGCCCCTCCTCGGTACGAATCGGGATGTTCTGCAGGTTGGGATCCGACGAGGAGAGCCGCCCGGTGGCGGTCACCGCCTGATGATAGCTGGTGTGCAGCCGCCCCGTTCCAGGGTTGACCAGCCGCGGCAGCTTGTCGGTATAGGTGGTCTTTAGCTTGGCCAGGCCGCGGTGCTCCATGATCACCTTGGGTAACGGGTAGTCCAGCGCCAGCTCCTCGAGCACGGCTTCCGCGGTGGAGGGCGCTCCCTTGGGCGTCTTCTTGATCACCGGAATCTTCTGCTCCTCGAAGAGGATCTGCCCAAGCTGCTTGGGCGAGCCCAGGTTGAACTCGCGCCCGGCGAGCTCGAAGGCCTTGCTCTCGAGCTCACGAATGCGCGCTTCCAGCGCCTGGCTTTGGGTATGCAGGCGCTCGGGGTCGAGCGCCACCCCGGCGCGCTCCATGCGCGACAGCACCGGAATCAGCGGCAGTTCGATGCGCTCGAGCACCTCGGCGAGCCGTCCCTCCGCCTCCAGACGCGGACGCAACTCATGGTGCAGGCGCAGGGTGATATCCACATCCTCGCAGGCATAGGGAGCGGCCTGTTCCAGGGCAACCTGGTCGAAGGTAAGCTGCCCCGCGCCCTTGCCGGCAATCGCCTCGAAGGAGATGGTCGACTCGCCCAGATACTTCAGCGCCAGCGAATCCATGTCGTGTCGCGTCGCCGTGGAGTCGAGCACGTAGGACTCCAGCATGGTGTCTTCGAGCCCTCCCGCCACGGTGATGTCGTAGTTGGCCAGCACCGAGATGTCGTACTTGAGGTTCTGGCCGAGCTTGGTCTTGCACGCATCCTCGAGCAGCGGCTGGAGCGCCGCGAGAACCGCATCACGATCGAGCTGGTCGGGAGCGCCCAGGTAGGTATGAGCCAGCGGAATGTAGGCTGCTTCGCCCGGCACGAGCGCCAGCCCCACCCCGACGATTTCTGCCGTCATGTAGTCGAGACTGGTGGTCTCCAGGTCGAAACAGAAGCTGTCGGCCTCGCGGAGCCGGTCCAGCCAGGCGTCGAAATCGTCCTGGCTCAGAACGACGTGATCCTGGCGTGAGCCACTGCCGCTGGCCTGCTGTCCAGCATCGCCACTCTGCGGTGCCGGAATGCCCCCAGCGACGTCGTCTACGCCCTGGTCCCTGCCTTCGAGAAGCTCAGCGAGCCACGCCTTGAATTCCAGGCGACGGTAGAGTGCGAGCAGCGACTCACGGTCTGGGCGGGCAAGCTCCAGGTCGTCGAGGCCCACCGGCAGGTCGCAGTCGGTCTTGATGGTGGCCAGCCGATACGAGAGAAAAGCCTGATCGTGGTGCTCCTCGAGCTTCTTGGGCAGGCTCTTGGCGCCGCGGAAATCCAATGTCTTGACCTTGTCGAGATCGGCGTAGAGGGTTTCCAGGCCGCCATCCATCCCCTGCAGCAGGGCCAGCGCCGTCTTCTCGCCGACACCGGGCACGCCGGGGATGTTGTCCACCTTGTCGCCCATCAGCGCCAGGAAGTCGATGATCCGTTCGGGCGGGAGACCGAACTTGGCCTTGACGCCGCCGACGTCCAGAACCTCGTCTTTCATGGTGTTGACGAGGGTGATGTGGTCGTTGACCAGCTGCGCCATGTCCTTGTCACCGGTGGAAATCACCGCATCGCGCCCGGCCTCGGTGGCCTGCCTGGCCAGGGTGCCGATGACGTCGTCGGCCTCCACGCCCTCGATGCACAACAGCGGCAGGCCCAGCGCCTTGACGCAATCGTGGAGAGGCTCGATCTGGGCGCGCAGGTCGTCCGGCATGGGAGGACGCTGCGCCTTGTATGACTCGAAGAGCTCGTCGCGAAACGTCTTGCCTGGCGCGTCGAAAACCACCGCCATCGGACTGTCCGGATAGTCCTTGATGAGCCGCTTGAGCATGTTCAGCACACCCTTGATGGCCCCGGTAGGCTGCCCCTCCGACGTCGTGAGCGGGGGCAGGGCATGGAAGGCGCGGTAGAGATAGGACGAACCGTCGACGAGAACGATGGGCGTGTCGGCCATGAGTCGGCTTCCCCTGAACGGTGATGAACGATGGTGACGAAATGAGGCTTCCGGCCCCATGATACGCATAGCGCCACGCTTTTGCCGCGGGCATTGGGCGATACTTGGCCCGCAGCGTACACTAGAGGCCCGCAGGGAAGCTGCCGGATTCGTCCGATAGCCTCCTGGCCCCATCGGTTGCCGCCCGTCGGCGAAGGAGATCACCATGAACGTCATTCGTCTCTGGCAACGTGCACTGTTCCTGGCACTCGGCCTGGCGTTATCGACCCCCGTCCTGGCCCAATCGGGGGGAGGAGGGGTCGAACCACAGGTCACGACCCGCCAGGAAGCGGATCGCACCGTCCGCGAGTACCGCGTGAACGGCGCGCTCTACGCCATCGAGGTTCGGCCTTCCAGTGGCTCACGCTACTACCTGGTGGACCAGGACGGCGACGGCAACTTCGCACGCCAGGAAGACGAGCCCGATGCGATCCCCGAGTGGGTTCTGCGCCGTTAACGACGTCAGCCGAGCCTGTCGCAGTAGCCATGTCGCCTGGCGTGAAGGCGCATCGCAACAGCTCGCCGCTATGGCTACAATAGGCGGCTTGGCAACCTGGGCGAGAGACACATGGCCGTATTCACCCCGCTTAGCGACGCACAGGTCGCGGAATTCCTCAGCCACTTCGATGTCGGCTCGCTGATCGCGCTGGAAGGCGTTGCCGGCGGCACCGAGAACACCACTTTTTTCGTCACCACGGACCGGCGCGAGCTGGTGCTCACGCTGTTCGAGCAGGGCGAACACGAGGAGCTGCCGTTCTTCGTCGAGTTGCTCGACTATCTCGACGAGCACCGCCTGCCGGTGCCGGGAACCGTTCACGACCGTGACGGTATCGCCTTGCACAGCCTGGCCGACAAGCCGGCACTGCTGTTCCCGCGCCTGCCCGGCCGCCATCCCCTGTCCCCCAATGCCGAGCAGTGCCGGGTGCTGGGAGACACTCTGGGGCGCATGCACCGGGTTTCCCAGCACTTTCCCGGCCATCGCCCCAACCCGCGTGACCTCAACTGGCTGAAGGCCATGCACCACAAGGTGCTGGCCTATCTGTCGGCGGATGACCAGACGCTGATGAAGGACGAAGTGGAGATCTATCAAGGCGTATTCGGCGATGCCCCCGGGCTCCCCCAGGGCGCCCTGCATGGCGACCTGTTCCGCGACAACACCCTGTTCGAAGGCAACCACCTGGGCGGCATCATCGACTTCTACAACGGCTGCACCGGCGATCTGCTGTTCGACTTGGCCATCGTCATCAACGACTGGGCGACCGAATCCGACGGCCGTCTGAATGCCGAGCGGCACGACATCATCCTCAACGCCTACCAGGCCCGGCGGCCGCTCAGCGACACCGAATGCACGGTATGGCCGTTCATGCTGCGCATGACCGCGCTGCGCTACTGGCTGTCGCGACTGCTGGTGGTTTACGTGGATCCGCCGGCCCATGACCTGACGCCCCACGACCCCGAGCAGTTTCGCACCATCCTCAAGGCACGCCTGGAACATGGCGCACTGCCTCTGCCCGAAGCGAGCCACGCATGACGCTATCCATGGGATCTGCCGCTGGCCCCGCCCTGCGGGCCCGCCGCACCTGGAACATCGACCAGTGGGGCAGCGGCTACTTCGACGTCGACGACCAGGGGTACGCACTGGTAAGGCCGCTCGGTAGCGAAGCCACGGGTCCTGCCCTGCCACTGTCGCGGCTGGCCGACGAGCTGCGCCAGGCCGGCCTGCGCCTGCCGGTGCTGGTGCGCTTCAGCGACATTCTGCATGACCGCGTGGAACAGCTGTGCGATGCCTTCGACCTAGCCATGCGCGAGGAGGCATACCGGGGCGGTTACACCGCGGTCTACCCCATCAAGGTCAACCAGCAGCGCCGCGTAGTGGAGGAGATACTGGCCACCCGCGAGCGCGGCCACGGCCGTGTCGGCCTGGAGGCCGGCAGCAAACCGGAGCTACTCGCGGTGCTGGCGCTCTCCACCGATGGGCCTTCGCTGATCGTGTGCAACGGCTACAAGGATCGCGAGTACGTGCGCCTGGCGCTGATGGGCGAAAAGCTCGGCCATCGGGTCTACCTGGTGGTAGAGAAGTTCTCCGAGCTGCCGATCATCCTCAAGGAGGCCGAACGCCTCGGCGTGACCCCGCGCATCGGCCTGCGCGCGCGGCTCGCCTCGGTGGGCCGCGGCAAGTGGCAGACCTCCGGCGGGGAAAAATCCAAGTTCGGCCTCACCGCGACCCAGATACTGGAAGTGGTGGAGCGTTTGCGCGAAGCCGGGGCCCTGGCCAGTCTGCAGTTGGTGCATTTTCATCTCGGCTCGCAGATCGCCAACATCCGCGACATCTGGCGCGGCCTTCGCGAGTGCGCACGCTACTATCAGAACCTGCTCGTACTGGGCGCCCCCATCGATACCGTGGATGTCGGCGGTGGGCTCGGCATCGATTACGAAGGCACCCGCTCGCGCAGTTTCTGTTCGATCAACTACTCGATGACCGAATACGCACGCAACGTCGTCGCTGCCTTCGCCCAGGCATGCGACGAGGCGGACCTGCCCCACCCGCACCTGATCAGCGAATCCGGCCGGGCGCTCACCGCCCATCATGCCGTGCTGATCACCAATGTGATCGGCGAGGAACGGGTCGAAGCCCATGCTCCGGCAGTACGCACCGCCGACGACCCCCAGGTGGAAGAGCTATGGCGGGTCTTCGACACCCTGCATACCCAGGTCGTGGATCCTCGCGGTCTGGTGGAAGCATGGCACGACCTGCTCGAAGGCATGAACGAGCTGCACGGCCGCTTCGTGATGGGGATTGCCGACATCACCGCGCGTGCCGAGGGCGAAAGCGTCTATTTCGCGGCCTGCGCACGGCTACGCACCCTGCTCGACAACCGCAACCGGGCGCATCGCGAGGTTCTCGACGAACTCGCCGAGAAGCTCGCCGACAAGCTGTTCGTCAATTTCTCGCTTTTCCAGTCGGTACCCGACGTCTGGGGCATCGACCAGATATTCCCGGTGCTGCCGTTGACTGGCCTCCACCACGAGCCGACGCGACGCGGCGTGATCCAGGACATCACCTGTGACAGCGACGGCCGCATCGACGGCTACGTCGACGGCCAGGGAGTGGAGACCACCTTGCCATTGCCGGAGTGGGACGCGGACGAAGAGCGCCTGCTGGGCTTCTTTCTGGTCGGCGCCTACCAGGAAATCCTCGGCGACCTGCACAACCTGTTCGGCGACACCGATTCGGTGGACGCCGCCCTTGGCGAGGACGGTCGCTGGGTGCTCACCAACGCGCAGCAGGGCGATCGGGTGGCCGACGTGCTCGCCTACGTCAACTTCAACGCCGAGGTGCTACGCAAACGCCTGGCCACCCAGCTGGCCGACAGCGGACTCCCGGCCGACGAGCAGGCCGACTTTCTCGACGACCTCTCTGCAGGGCTACAGGGCTACACCTATCTCGAGTGAATCGCCCAACGGTGGGGAGCTCAAGAGTCACCTGACGCTCTCGGCAAGCCACCGTAGGGGGCGCCATCGCTCACTCAGCCACGTGGGCCGACACGTCGAGACCGCCGGTCAATGTCAGGTGTAGCGTGGCCCCACGCGACAACGCACCCACGCCCTCCGGTGTGCCGGTAAGCACCACGTCGCCGGGCTCGAGCGTGAAATGGCGACTCATTTCCGCCACCAGCGTGGGCACCGAAAAGAGCATGTCCGCACCCTCGCCGTGTTGACGCAGCTCACCGTCGACCTCCAACTCGAAGGTCAGTGCATTCCAGTTGGGAACACGGTTCAGCGGCAGGAAGTCGCTGAGCGGGCAGGCGCCATCGAAGGCCTTGGCCACTTCCCAGGGATGCCCTTTCTCCTTGAGACGGGCCTGGAGATCACGCAGCGTCAGGTCGAGTGCCAGCCCGATGCCGACGACGGCGCGTTCCGCTTCGTCAGCGGTGGCATGGGTCAGCGTCTCCCCGATCAACAGCGCCAGCTCGGCCTCGTAGTGCACCTCTCCCCGTGAGAAGGGCACGTCCAAGTCTCCCTCCAGAGGAACGGCACTGGTCGCCGGCTTGAGGAACAGCAGCGGCTCGCTGGGTACGGGGTTGTCCAGTTCCTTGGCATGATTGGCATAGTTGCGGCCAACGCAGACGATCTTGCCGAGCGCGTGGGGATACGTCTGACCATCGGTGAAGCGGGGAACGAAGCGCATGGCGGGTCTTCTCCTTCTCGTTGCGCGTGCCGCACTTTCGCAGCGACAGGCGTAACAGTCTAGCGCACCATGCGCCCTGTTCCACACCCCGCCACCGGGCGAGTCAAAGCGTCTCAGGCATCTGGCGACCAGGTGTCATCCGGGGCATGAGCCAGAAAGCCCGGGCGATGGCGCCGAGCGGCAAACGGCTCCACGCAGACGTTGTCGCGACGGTTGTACACGAAGAAGGCATTGCTGCGTGGATCCGGCGACATATTGGCATTGGAGCCGTGCAGCGTGTTGCAGTCGAACAGCAGCAGGCCGCCCGCCGCACCGGTCGGCGCTTCGATGCCGTGGCGCTTGACCAGCTCGGATAACGCATCGCGGCCCGGCACGCCTATTTCCTGCTTCTTGAGTGACTGCTTGTGGTTGTCGTCCGGCGTTTCCCCCAGGCAGGGCACGAAGACCCTGTGCGAACCGGGGATCAGCATGAGCGGACCGTTGAACTCGTGGTTGTCGGTCAACACGATGGACGCACTCACCGCATGCATTGCCGGCATGCCATCCTCGGCGTGCCAGGTCTCGAAATCGGAGTGCCAGTTGAAGCCCTTGCCCTCGAAGCCGGGCTTGTAGTTGATGCGTGACTGGTGCACGTACGCCTCACCGCCGAGGATCTGACGAGCACGCCCCATCAGCCTGTCATCGCATGCCAGCTGGTTGAAACGCTCGGAGAGGAAATGCACGGCGAACAACGAGCGTATTTCCTTGCCTTGCGGTTCCTCGATGCTGAAGTCGCGGCCGCGAAACTCGTCACGACCGAGCAACGCCTTGAGCTCCCGGCGCAGTTCGGCGAGCTCTTCACCACTGATGACATTCGGCTCGAAAAGAAAGCCCTTGCGGTCGAACTCGTCGAGCTGGGCCTGGCTCAAGGGGCCATCATCGACACGGCCTTTGACGACCGGCTCTCGGCGGTTGATCCAAGGCATGTCCAGCGGCCGCGCAAGGCGCGTGGGATACGGATCCCGGTCCGTGAAGGAGGCTCCTGCTGACCGTTCGCTGCCGAGACCTCTACTGACGTTGCGGGTTTCGTTCACGTTTCGAGTGGACGATGTCTGCACTGACATCCAATCACCTCCTGTCTATCCGTGATCGGTTTCAGATTCGCTATCGTACCGGCGGCCCGTCATTGGCCGTCTGGAAACGGGTTGAACCTGCCGTAGTGAGATGCGTGGAGACGCGTGACCAGGATTTCAAGGGGCGAGCGAGTACGCCGAGGGTAGACACCCACGAAAAAACCGCCTCGTCGGGCGGCTTCTCATGATGGGCAACATATTGATTTCGCGGTGGTCCGAGTGGTGCCGGCACCAGGAGTCGAACCCGGGACCTACTGATTACAAGTCAGTTGCTCTACCAACTGAGCTATGCCGGCTCGGGACCGACCGGAGCGAGATGCGCCATCGGAAAGGGGTTGGCGTGGCTGGGGTACCAGGATTCGAACCTGGGAATGCCGATACCAAAAACCGGTGCCTTACCACTTGGCTATACCCCAGCATGTGGTGGCCAGAGACGGAATCGAACCGCCGACACGGGGATTTTCAATCCCCTGCTCTACCGACTGAGCTATCTGGCCGCTGCCAACGGGGCGTATTAAACCCTACGGGGGCTGTTGCGTCAACCCCTGCCATTTCAAAAAGATGGCTCGGGAATACGCGCGCCACCCGGTCACTGCTCGGGCGGCACATAGCCTTCGGCGCGGTCCGTTTCACGGTTATCGAGGAAGCGCTCCATCTGGTCATTGAGGTACGCACGCGCCTCGGGGTCGAGCAGGCTGAGGTGTTTCTCGTTGATCAGGCGCGTTTGCAGCGCCTGCCACTCTTCCCATGCCTGCTTGGAAACGCTGGCCTGGATTTCCTGGCCTTTCTTCCCCGGTAACGGTGGAAAAGGCAAGGCCTCGAGCTCCTGCTGATACTTACGGCAGTATACGGTCTGGGTCATGAGTAGGCTCCTCAGGGGGGTCGTCGTGGTTCGGTTCACGGGCTCGGCGGGTTCTCCAGCGTGAAGGTAGCCAGGCGACTCAGCAAGGCCTTGACCGGTGCCGCCAGGCCGATCCGGTCGGGGGCGTCGGGATCGTACCAGCGCCGTGCCTCGCCCACGGACCCGAGTCGGTCGATAGTGGCCGGCTGCGGAGTGACCTCCAGACGAAAGTGGCTGAATACGTGTGTAAACGGGGTCCAACATGCATCGAGCTCCGCCCCGGGCGCATGGACGTCGAGCCAGGCGCGCAGGGCCGCCGCATCCTCGAACTGCGGCAGACTCCACAGCCCGCCCCACAGCCCACTGGGCGGGCGCTGCTCGAGCAGCACGCGCCCTTCGGCATCACGCAGCAACAGCATGCGAGTGGTGCGAGTGGGCAATGCCTTTCTGGGTTTCGACTCGGGAAAGCGGCGCTCCTCACCCCGGGCATGGGCGATGCACACGTCGGCGAACGGGCAGCGTTGGCACTCGGGCCTGCCACGGCGGCACAGCGTGGCGCCGAAGTCCATCATGGCCTGGGTATAGTCGACCAGGCGCTCCCTGGGAGTATAGTGCTCGGCCAGCGCCCATAGCTCCCGGGCCACCGCGGTTCGCCCCGGCCAGCCCTCGACGGCATGCAGCCGAGCCAGGCTGCGCTTGACGTTGCCGTCGAGGATGACCGCACGGCGTCCGGTACTCTGCGCGATGATGGCCCCGGCCGTAGAGCGGCCGATGCCCGGCAGCGCGGCCAGGGCCTCGAGGCTGTGCACCGGCAGCTCGCCGCCGTGCTCCGCGACGACGCGACGCGCGGCCTCGTGCAGGTTGCGACCGCGGGCGTAGTAGCCGAGCCCCGTCCACAAGTGCAGAACGGCGTCCTGATCGGACGCTGCCAGCGCCTGCACGTTAGGAAAGCGCGCCATGAACCGCTCGAAGTAGGGAATCACGGTAGCGACCTGGGTCTGCTGCAGCATGATTTCCGAGACCCACACGCGGTAGGGCGTGCGCTCCTGCTGCCACGGCAGATCGTGGCGGCCGTGGACGTCGAACCAGTCCAGCAGCCGCCGCTGGAACGCCTCGGGGGCAAGGATCGGCATCTGGGTCATGTCTCTCCCGGTCGCGTCATCAGCCAACTCGCGCCGATCGCAAGCGCCTCGGCGCTGCACGGCAGGCCTGGCCTCAGTCGAAAAGGCCGCGCAGGGCATCGCGAAGCTCCTTGCCGGCCTCTTCACCGATACGCTCGTCGAGAGCGCCGCCCAACCGCTCTTCTATGGCCTCGCCGGCACGCCGCCCCGCTTCCTCGCGTAGCAGCGTTGCCAGGGTCTCCTGGAATGCCTCGCGATCGAAGCGGCACCACTCACTGCTGTCGCCGGTGTAGTCGCCGGAACAGCGAACCGGCAAGGGAACACGCTCGAGCCTTGGGTTGACGCGGCATGCCGCATCGGCGGTGTCGACGAAGCGCGTGTCGGCGCGCAGGTCGAAGCGCTCGGTAACCAGATCCAGTTCGCCTTCGCCATTGACGGCGATGCCCGGCAGCGCAAGCTCGATATCATCGCTGCGCGCCACTCCATCGCTGATCGTCACGCTCAGCGCAGCTCGGTCGAAGCGAGTGTCTTCACTCCAGTCATTCGTCATCTGCTCGCCTTCCAGCGTGGCCGCCACCGCACACAGCTCGCGGGAGACATTGACGTCGAGAATGGCCCCCTGGTCCACCTGCACACTCAGCTCACCGTTGAGGTGACGGCGCAGAACAGGCAACGAATTGCCGCTGGCAGTGAGCCGGCCTTCGCTGGTGAGCCGACCCCGCAATGGCGCCGATTCCTCGCCTTGCTGCCAGGCCTCGTAAAGCGGCTCGAGGCTGACGCCCGACAAGGTCGGGGAGAGTTGCCAGTGAATCGGCTCGCGGGTCAGGTCGAGTTCGCCGGTGGCGGAAAGTCGGCCAGCGTAGAAGCGTGAGGCAAAACGCTCGAGGCGCTGCCGCCCCTCCCCTCCGGCCAACGCCAGCTCCACCTGGGTGAAGTCGAGGCCCAAAAGACGCAGACGCTCCAGTGTCAGCTCGCCATCCAGTTCGAACGTGGCCAGCCATTCGGCAGGCACCAGGGGTGTCTCGTCCGCTTGCGCATGGGCGCGCCCGACCCCGATGATGCCTCGGCTGGCGGAGTCCTCGGGCGCTGCCTCGCGCGGGGGCAGGTAGGCATCCAGATCGAGGGTATCGCCCTGCAGCGAGACCTCCATTCGCTGTCCATCCAGGCCTGCCTTCAGGCTGCCGGTAAAGGTGCTGTCATCGAGAGTCAGGGTCAGCTCGGGCAGCGCCAAGCGTGACAGGTCACCTTCGACAGGGCTGGTCAAGGCCACATCGGAGAGCGCCTCAGCGTCGGCCGTAACGGGCGTGTGCCCGAATCTCTCCAGCCAGGGGCGCAGCGACAACGGCTCTACGTCCAGCACGCCGCGGTAGGTCAGCGCCTGGTCTAGACCGGAGAACTCGAGATTGCCCGTCGCACGCAACCCGTCGGGCCCGGAAAGCACAAGGTCTCGCAGCCGAGCACTCTGTCCGGCAAGATCGGCCTCCAGCGCGAAGTCGAGCTCCAACGGCAGCGCCTCTTCACCCAGCGCCTGATGCTGCAGAGGGCTTTGCAGTTGTCCGGCAATCAGTTCCAGTTGCCGTTCGACCAGGTCCAGAGCCAGTCGCTCGCCGCTGAGGGTCGCCGTGTGATCGCGTTCCGCTTCCTCGAGACGGGTGGCGGTGTCGAGGGTGAAATTCTCCAGCGCATAGCGCCGTTCGGCCAGAGCCAGACGGGCCCGGGTGTCCAGCGAAACCTCGCTGGTCAGCGTCGGTGGGCGCTCCAGCTCACGCCAGTCCAAAGCGCCATAGTGAGCCAGCTGGAACGACGCCTGGAGCGGAAAATCGCTGCGCGGGTTGACATTGGTGCCGGTGAAACTGAACGACTCGAGCAGCCACTCACGCTGACTGCCCAGGTCACGAAACACTACCTCCCCATTGCGGACCTTGACGCTTGCGACGTTGAGCGATACCGACAGGTGGCTCTCGCCGAGGGGGTTGATGCCCGCGCTAGCCGGGGCCGGAGAGCCTGGAGCCGGCTCCTCCAGACGTTCCAGCAGCGGCTCCCAATTGCCCTGCCCCTCCGCATCGCGCTCGAGGTAGAGTTGCACGCCATCCAGCGTCACACCTTCGATGGCGATCTCGCCCCGCAGCAGGGTGGCAAAGGAGAGACTGACTTCAGCACGCTGGAAAGCCAGTAACGGCTCCCTACTTTCCTGCTCGGGAAGGCGTCCCTCGACGTCAGCGATACTCACCCCGACGCGGGGATAGAAGGACCAGCTGAGCGGGCCCGCCAGTTCGAGCTCCAAACCGCTGTGCTCACGTACGATCTCGACGAGGTGCGGCTTGAGATCCTCCGGGTCGAGGAAAGTCGTGACATAGACCACGACGGCAACGACCACCACGCCCAGAATGCCGATGGCCGCCAACAGCAGCTGAAAGAGTCGCTTCATGTCTCGCTGTCTCCTTGCGAGGGAGGTGCCAGTTCGAAATAGTCGCCGGTATCGTGCAGCCGATAGCCCAGCCTTGCCAGCAGCAGTTGGTCGGGCAGCGGCAATTGGGAAGCCGGTGCGCGCAGCTGGCAGCCCTGACGGTAGGCCGCCCCACTGACCAGTGCCAGCAGCCGCGACCCCACACCTCGCCGGCGCGTGGTCTTGCGCACGCAGAGTTGAGAGAGCCACCAGGCCTCGGGATCCGGGTGAATCGCCACGGCACCCAGCAAGCGGTCGTTGAAGCGCGCGCAGCCGAAGTAGTGCCCGGCCGCGAGATGACCGTGGATGAAGTCATCGACCGAGCCGGAGAGTCGCTCGGCCGGTGCATCGGCATAGATCCGCTGCAGATCGTGTTGAACCTGGGCATCCTCTGTCCACACGGCCTGATCGACGAAGTGAAGCGTTACCGGCATGGCGAATCTCCCGGAACTGGAGGCGCAGCGGCCGCCCGATTCGCGCATTGTAGCGGATGGGGGCACCGATTCTCTATAATGTCCGCCCTGAGGTGGCAAGCTCGACGGCTTGCCCGCCCGGTAACCGGACATGCCGGTATACGCCGGGCCCAACCCCGAAACGCGCGACAGCGCGGGAGAGTGCGACATGTCCGAGCGTATCGCCACCGTCACCCGTGACACTCGTGAGACCCAGATCACGGCGACCGTCAACCTCGACGGCGAGGGCCGCCTCACCGGCGAGAGCGGTGTGCCCTTCCTCGACCACATGCTCGACCAGGTGGCCCGCCATGGCCTGATCGACCTGGAGATCAAGGCGGTAGGCGACCTGCACATCGACGATCACCACACCGTCGAGGATCTCGGCATCACGCTCGGCCAAGCCTTCGCCGAGGCGATCGGCGACAAGCGTGGCATCTACCGCTATGGTCACGCCTACGTGCCTCTCGACGAAGCGCTTTCACGGGTGGTCGTCGACTTTTCCGGCCGTCCCGGCCTGTTCATGAACGTCGAATTCACGCGCGCCACCATCGGCCGTCTCGATACCCAGCTGTTCTGGGAATTCTTCCAGGGTTTCGTCAACCACGCCCGCGTCACCCTGCACATCGACAACCTGAAAGGTTTCAATGCCCATCACCAGGCAGAAACCATCTTCAAGGCCTTCGGCCGCGCGCTGCGCATGGCCGTGGCGCCGGACCCGCGCATGGCCGGCCAGATGCCCTCCACCAAGGGCTGCCTGTGAGGCCGCCGCACGACCACACGAGGAGCGCCCCATGACCATTGCCGTCATCGACTACGGAATGGGCAACCTGCATTCCGTCGCCAAGGCACTGGAACACGTCACCCATGAAAACGTGGTGATCACCCGCGATGCCCGCCGTATCCATGGCGCCACCCGTCTGGTGCTGCCCGGCCAGGGAGCGATTCGCGACTGCATGGGCGAACTCGAGCGCACTGAACTGCGCGGCCTGGTCGAAGAGCTTCTGGCCAGTCAGGAAAAGCCGCTGCTGGGAATTTGCGTCGGCCAGCAGATGCTGCTCGGCCACAGCGAGGAGAACGGTGGCATTGCCTGTCTGGGCTTTCTGGCCGGCGAAGTCAGGCGCTTCCCCGGCGACATGCGCGACGACCGCGACCATCGCCTCAAGGTGCCGCACATGGGCTGGAACCTGGTGCATCAGAATCATGCGCACCCGCTGTGGGCGGGCATCGACCAGGACGAACATTTCTACTTCGTGCACAGCTACTACGTCGATGCCGCCGATGACGCCGCGGTCTTCGGCACCACCGATTACGGCCGCATCCAGGCTCATGTCGCCATCGGCCGCGATGCGACCTTTGCCGTGCAGTTCCATCCCGAGAAGAGCTCCCGCGCTGGTCTGAAGCTCCTCGAGAACTTCGTCAACTGGGCGCCCTGAGTCGCGCCGAAAGGATCCCGACATGCTGGTTATTCCCGCCATCGATCTCAAGGACGGTCACTGCGTGCGCCTCAAGCAGGGCCGCATGGACGATGCCACCACCTATGGCGACGACCCGGTGGCCATGGCCGAGCGCTGGGTGGCCGCCGGCGCCCGCCGCCTGCACCTGGTCGACCTCAACGGCGCCTTCGCCGGCAAACCGGTCAACGCCGATGCGGTCACCGCCATCGCCCGACGCTTCCCCGAGCTGCCGATCCAGATCGGCGGCGGCATCCGCTCCGCCGAGACCATCGAGCACTACCTGGATGCCGGCGTCTCTTACCTGATCATCGGCACGCAGGCGGTCAAGGAGCCAGCCTTCGTCGGCAAGATGTGCCGCCAGTTCCCGGGCCACGTGATCGTCGGCCTCGATGCCCGCGACGGCTTCGTCGCCACCGACGGCTGGGCCGAGGTATCGCAGGTCAAGGCCGTGGAGCTCGCCAAGCGCTTCGCCGACGACGGTGTCTCGAGCATCGTCTACACCGACATCGCCAGGGATGGCATGATGAGCGGCGTCAACGTGGAGGCCACCGCGGCCCTCGCCCGCGACGGGGGCCTACCGGTCATCGCCTCGGGCGGGGTGACCAACCTCGACGACCTGCGTGCGCTGGCCGCTGCTGGCGAGCCGGGCATCCTGGGCGCCATCACCGGCCGCGCCATCTATGAAGGCTCGCTCGACCTGGCCGAGGGCCAGCGCTTGTGCGACGCCCTCCTTGCCAATCGGACCGGGAGCTAACCATGCCACTCGCCAAGCGCATCATTCCCTGTCTGGACGTCGACGCCGGCCGCGTGGTCAAGGGCGTCAACTTCATCGGCATCCGTGATGCCGGCGATCCGGTGGAGATCGCCCAGCGCTACAATCAGCAGGGTGCCGACGAGATCACCTTCCTCGACATCACCGCCAGTCACGAGGATCGTGACACCACCGTAGAGATGGTCGAGAGAATCGCCGGCGAGGTGTTCATCCCGCTCACCGTGGGCGGCGGCATCCGGACCTGCGACGACATCCGCACCATGCTCAACGCCGGCGCCGACAAGGTCTCGATCAACACCGCCGCGGTGAACAACCCCGAGTTCGTGCACGAGGCCGCCGAACGCTTCGGCAGTCAGTGCATCGTGGTGGCCATCGACGCCAAACGGGTCTCCCAGGAGGGCGAGCCGCCGCGCTGGGAGATCTTCACCCACGGCGGGCGACGCCCTACCGGCCTGGACGCCATCGAGTGGGCGAAGAAGATGGTCGAGTACGGTGCCGGCGAGCTGCTGCTCACCAGCATGGATCGCGACGGCACCAAGGCCGGCTTCGACCTCGGCGTGACCCGTGCCATCAGCGAGGCGGTGAGCGTGCCGGTGATCGCTTCGGGCGGCGTTGGCAACCTCGACCACCTAGTGGAGGGAATCCGCGAGGGCGGTGCCGATGCCGTGCTCGCTGCCAGCATCTTTCACTTCGGTGAGTACACCATCCCCGAAGCCAAACGCTACATGGCCGAGCGCGGCATCAATATGCGCCTGTGACTACAGACCCGAAGGAGCTTCCCATGCTGCTGCATCGATGGCTAAGCGCTGCGATGCTACTGCTGTCAGGAGGCGCCGGCCCGGCGATCGCCGAACACGCGACATGGCCTCCTACCATGGAGCTGGATCACGTGCTGGTGCAGGCTGGCCTCTACACGACCCACTTCAGCGACGACCCCGACCACACCAACGACCAGCACCTGATTGGCGTGGAGCTGCACAATCCCGACCGCTGGTTCGCCGGCGGCGCCCGCTTTCGCAACTCATTCAGTCAGGACTCGCACTACCTCTATGTCGGGCGGGAGTTTCCCTTCTGGCAAGCCGGAGACGTCACCCTGCGCGCCAAGCTGAGCGGCGGGTTGCTGCATGGCTATCGAGGCGAGTATCGCGACAAGATTCCCTTCAACCGTTACGGCGTCGCCCCAGCGTTGCTGCCCACGGTGGGGGCACGCTGGAAGCGTGCCGAGGCCGATCTGATCGTCTTCGGCACTGCAGGCATGATGGTCACCGCCGGGTGGCGTTTCTGAGTCTCCGCGCTACTCCGCGGATAGCCCCAGGTTGCTGACGCCTTCGTTGCGTCCCAGCCGACGCAGCGTCTTCAGCGCGTCCCGGTCCAGCACGCCCTCCTCGGCCGCCTCGAGTACGGCGTCCTGGAAGGCGTTCTCCTCCGTCATCAGTGGGTGCTCGCGTACCAGGGCGGCCAAACGCTGATCATCCACCTCGCCCTCGGTGAGTTCGATGAAGGCGCGTACGCCCCCCTTGGAGGTCCGACTCACCTCGAGGACGGCATCCGGTGCCTCGCCCTGAAGCGTGTCGAGCAGCGCCGATAGCGCCACCACCGCCTCCAACGCCCGGCGCGCCCCGAAGCTGTCGTCATCGCCCGGCGGTTCCAGTCCAGCGAGCTTCTCGGCCTGGCGCTCGAAGTCGATCTTCGCGCCTTGAACCGCCAACCGTTCCCAGACCAGGTCGAGAATCACGCGCAGGCCATGGACGTCGCCATGGCCGGCGGTCTGCGCATAGAGCGCATAGTTGGGCAGCAGCCGCTCGATGAGCGCCGCCATGAACGCCTGCTGGCGGCGCGACGAGAGGGTCAGTAGTCGCTCATGAAATCCGCTCACGAAGTCTCCTCGAAATTGACTGTCACAACGCTATGGGCTCAAGGCCACAGGCGATCCAACGGAACGCGACCGCGAGCATCGAACGCCACGCCCTCGTCCATCAGTCGCTGGCGCTGTTCCCGTGCTCCGGAGTGGTCGGCCAGCCTGCGCGAAGCGGTGATCACCCGAAACCACGGCAGTTCGTGGCCGGCGGGCAGTTCGCGCAGCGCCCGCGCCACCAGCCGCGGCGTGGTGGCCTCGGTCATGGTGGCGATCCGCCCGTAGGTGGTGACCCGACCGGGCGGAATCGCAGCGATGACGGTGTAGATCTGTTCGCGAAGCTCTGACTTCATGTACCCTTGCGCTCCCGGAAACTGGCCAGCAATGCCGCCACTCCCATCTGTCGTACCGTGAGGCTCGCATGCACTTCCATCTGCTTCAGCACGACCCCCGGCGCGGCCCGGCCCGCATCGCCGACTGGCTGACCAGCATGGGCCACAGTCATACGGTGTTCCATCTACATGACGGTGAGCTGCCGCCCCGCCTGGCCGACGGCGATGCGCTGATCGTTCTCGACGGCCCCATGGGCACCCGCGACGACCTCGACCACTCCTGGCTCAAGCGCGAGCGCAAGCTGATCGCCCGTGCCGTGAACGGCAACAAGCCGTTGCTCGGCATCGGCCTGGGCGCACGGCTGATCGCTGCGGAACTGGGTGCCAGCGTGGGCCCCGGCACCTTTGCCGAGGTGGGATGGCATCGGATCGACCTCGCTCCGAACAGCCCCTTCGACCTCCCGGAGCAGTTTACCGCCTTCATGTGGCACCGCGACGTCTTCGCCCTGCCCGACGATGCCCTTCCGCTGGGCGGCAGTGCGGCAAGTCCCGTCCAGGGCTTCGCCTGGGACGGAGGACGGGTGATCGCCCTGCTGTGCCACCTAGAGGTCACCCGCGACAGCCTGGCGGCCCTGCTCGCGGGCCCCTGGCCGCCCGACGAGGGGGGCGGGCCCCACGTCCAAACTGCAGAAGCGCTGCTCGACGACCCACAACGCTTCGACCGACTGGCTCCACTGCTCGACCGCCTGCTCAGCCAATGGCTCGCACGCAGCACCGGCTGATCGCGCTCAGGCAGGCAGCGCCGACTCCCCCGCTCGCTGCTCGGCCGTGGCGCTCCACTCTCGAGCTACGGCCAGGCAGCTGTCCCAGTCACCCACATGCAGAAACTGCGTCGTGTCGCGCTTCTCCAGTTGATAGCGATACATGGGATCGTAGTATTCGGTAAGCAGCGGTGCCAGCCACGCCTCGTGGGCCTGGGGGTTGCCACGCGCGTGCTCGCGAAAGGCCAGCTGCTGCAGGCGCTGCAAACGCGCCAGCCTCGCACCGCCCAGGCGCTTCTTGAGTCGTGACAACGAAGAAGCGAGCTGCTTGCGCATCAGCGCCCAGCCCAGCCACTCGCCGCACTGCCGGCGATAGATGGCCCACAGGTCATCGATATAGTCCTTCTGGATCTGGCGCAGCCGCCAGTCCAGCGGCATCTCCACGCGCAGCCGCGGCGCCTGCTGCATGGCATGCCAGAAAGTCAGCGGTACGTTCGCCGCCCCGATATGACGCGACTCGTCCTCGACCACCAGCGGACCGGGCAGCGACAGCAACCGCTGCCCCATGGCGTGCTCGAAGTCGATCTGCGAGGGAGCCGGCAAGGGATGCCGGCCGAAAGCGGACCCCTTGTGCCGCGCGCAGCCCTCGAGGTCGAGGCCGTTGTCGAGCGCTTCGATCAACGGCGTCTTGGCACAGCCGGTGAGCCCACCGATCACCAGCAGCGGCTGCTCCGCCGCGGTATCGATGCGTGCGCAGAGCGCCTGGCGCAACGCCTTCCAACCGCCACGGACGCGCGGACGCAGGCAGCCGACCTCGGCCAGCCATTGCTGGGCGATCTGCGACCTCAGCCCACCGCGGAAACAGTAGATGACGGCATCGGGATGAGTCTCGATCAAACGCTGCCAGGCGGCCACTCTGGCGTCCTTGATGCTTCCACTGACCAGCCGTTCGCCAAGCGCGATGGCCGCCTGCTGGCCCCGCTGCTTGTACTCGATGCCAACGGCTCGACGCTCCTCGTCGTCCATCAGTGGCAGGTTCACCGCACCGGGCATCGCCCCCTGAGCGAACTCCACCGGCGCCCGCACGTCGATCAGTACACGCCGCTCGTGCAGCAGGGCGAGATCCGGCTCGACCAGCGGCAGGTCACTCATCCGCGCACCTCGATCAGCGCCTCGCCCTTGGTGGCCACGATCTCGCCGAAGGGGGCCAGTTCGATTCCGTGCTCACGGCCGATGCGCTCCACGTCGTCTTCCCAGGACGGGTGCACGGAAAGCAGCAGACCACCGGAGGTCTGAGGGTCGCAGAGCCACTGCCAGTGAGCCTCGTCCATCGCCGGCAGGCTCGCCCCCAGCGCCTCTCGATTGCGACGGGTTCCGCCGGGCACCGCCCCCTGGCGACGGTAGGCCTCAGCCTCGGCCAGCCGTGGCAAACGGCGAAAGTCGATACGCGCCGCCACACCGCTCGCCATGCACACCTCGGCGAGATGGCCGGCCAGCCCGAAGCCGGTGACATCGGTCATGGCATTGACTCCCTTGACCCTGGCCAGCGCCATGCCGATACGATTGCTGCGCAGCATGGCCTCACGGGCCAGCCCCTGGTGGCCGGACTCGAGCAGCCCCTGCTTCTCGGCAGTGGTGAGCAGCCCCACGCCCAGCGGCTTGGTCAGAAACAACAGATCTCCCACCTGAGCGCCCTTGTTGAGTTTCAGGTGCTCGAGATCCACCAGCCCATTGACCGCCAGGCCGAAGATCGGCTCGGGAGCATCGATGGAGTGCCCACCGGCCAGGGCCAGACCCAGTTCACGGCACACGCTCTGTGCTCCCGCCACCACATCGCCGGCGATCTCCGCCCCCAACTTGTCCAGAGGCCAGCCCAGGATACCCAGCGCCATCACCGGTGTACCGCCCATGGCGTAGACATCGCTGATGGCGTTAGTGGCCGCAATGCGCCCGAAGTCGAAGGGGTCGTCGACGATCGGCATGAAGAAATCGGTGGTGGCAATCATGCCGCGCCCGTCACCCAGGTCGTAGACGGCGGCATCCTCACGGCCCTGATTGCCCACGATCAGGCGCGAATGAGCCGCCCCAGGGCCGGCCTTGGCCAGGATACCGTCGAGCACGTCCGGCGCGATCTTGCAGCCGCAGCCGGCGCCGTGGCTGTACTGGGTCAGGCGAATGGCGCTCATCGTGATCTCCTCTGCTGGTGATACGAGCATTCTACATCATCGGCGCAGGCCCCCTGGCTCACATCGCCTCCAGAGCATCGGCCAGCTTCTCAACACCGACGACTTCCATCCCTTCCGGTATGCGCTTCGGTACATTGGCACGCGGCACGATGGCTCGCGTGAAGCCGTGCTTGGCCGCTTCGACGATACGCTCCTGGCCACTCGGCACCGGGCGGATTTCGCCGGACAGCCCCACCTCGCCGAACGCCACCAGTTCACGCGGGAGTGAGCGGCTCTGCAGGCTGGAGACCACGGCCAGCAGCACGGCGAGGTCGGCACTCGTCTCCAGCACCTTGACGCCACCCACCACGTTGAGGAAGACGTCCTGGTCCCCGGTGAAGAGTCCACCATGACGGTGCAAAACGGCGAGAAGCATGGCCAGGCGATTGGCGTCGAGCCCTACGGCGACTCGGCGCGGATTACCCAGTGCCGACTCATCGAGCAGCGCCTGAACCTCCACCAACAGCGGGCGAGTCCCCTCCCAGACCACCATCACCAGGCTGCCCGGTGCCTGTTCTTCGCTGCGCGACAGGAAGATGGCGCTGGGATTCTTCACCTCCTTGAGGCCGTGATCGAGCATGGCAAAGACGCCGAGTTCGTTGACCGCGCCGAAGCGATTCTTCTGACCGCGCAAGGTCCGGAAACGCGAGTCCGCCCCCCCTTCGAGCAGCAGCGAGGCGTCGATCATGTGCTCGAGCACCTTGGGGCCCGCCAGAGTGCCGTCCTTGGTCACATGCCCCACCAGCAGCAGGACGGTGTCCGACTGCTTGGCGAAACGCGTCAGCGCAGCCGCTGACTCGCGCACTTGGGCCACGCCGCCCGGCGCCGAGGCGACATCCTCCAGATGCATGGTCTGAATGGAGTCGATGACGAGTATCTCGGGGCTTTCGCGCTCGGCCACGGCGAGAACGGTCTCGACGCTGGTCTCGGCGAGCATCTTGAGTCCGGTCACTGGCACCTGCAGCCGGTGGGCACGCATCGCCACCTGGGATAGGGACTCCTCCCCGGTGACGTAGAGCACCCGATGCGCCTGGGCCAGCTTGGCGGCGGTCTGCAGCAGCAGGGTCGACTTGCCGGCTCCCGGATGGCCGCCGAGCAGTACGGCAGACCCCGGCACCAGGCCACCACCCAACACGCGGTCGAATTCAGCGAACGTAGAGGAGAGCCGCGGCACCTCGGAGAGGTCGACATGGGCCAGGTCGACGACTTCCCGCGACAGGCTACCGGCATAGCCGGCACGCGCCGTCGCACCGGCTGCAGCACCGGGACGTGCCGGCGCCAGGCGGACTTCGCTCAGGGTGTTCCAGGCCTGACAGCTCGAACACTGACCCTGCCATTTGCGATATTCGGCGCCGCATTCAGTACACACGAAGGCACTTTTCGCTTTGGCCATGGGCGCGAAATTCCTCCTTGAAGTCAGGCAGCGAAGACTGGCACAACAGCGAAGGGCAGCCCGTGGGGCCGCCCTTTCAGATTCACGTTCGAAGAACCGGCGTTTAGATCCGCTCGAGCTGTAGCGCCTCGCTGTTCTGGAAACGCCGCCGCTGAGGGTCGATGAGTTCCAGCGTGTCATCATCAATGCGCAGGAAATAGTAGACCTGGCCGTCACCATCCGGGGTCAGCTCGTAGACGGTGGCCTGGGGATCGTCTTCCGTCCCTTCGAGCACCTCCCAGTTGCCTTCGTAGTTCTCGTCCGGCGGCTCCTGGGGATGCTCACGGTAGCTTGCGCGAAGGTTGAAGGTGCGCTCATCCAGGGAACTCTGCTCATCACCGAGCATGCGCACGTTCAGATCGATACCCGCGCAGTTACGACAGGGCAGAGTGCCCTGATAGGCCACCTCGGTACCCTCGTCCACTTCCGGGCCGGCAGCCCGGTCACCGGTCGGCCCGGCGGCACAACCTGCCAGCAGGGCCAGCATGGCCGAGCCGGCCAACAGAGTCTTCATTTTCATCGACACACTCCTAACCAAAAGCATCATGAGGCCGTGGGTCACGACTGCAACCCTCACAGCATAACGCGTCATGCCCATTGCGGACAGCATGCTGCATCCAGGGTTCCCGACTCATTGCCCAACTGCGGCATGCACGAACTGAAACACCAAAGCCAACACCGCCGGCATCACCACCAGGCTGCCCAGATTGCCGATCAGCACCAACGACGCCACGGTGTGCGGCTCCTGGCGATACTGTTCGGCGACCAGGTAGTTCAGCACGGCCGGAGGCAAGGCCGCAAACACCCAAAGAGACGCGGCCTGCAATCCAGTCAGATCGAGCCAAAGGATCATCGGCAAGGCCAGAAGCAACCCGGAAAGCGGGCAGAGCACTGCGCCGAGCAGGCCCGTTTTCCAGTCGGAGAAGTCGACATCGAGCATGCGAACGCCCAATGCGAAAAGCAGCAGCGGAATGCATACGCCGCCCAGCATATGCAGTGCCTCCAGAAGCCAACCGGGAAGCGGCAAGCCGAACAGGTTGACCGCCAGCCCAGCCACGGTTGCAAGTACGATGGGCATGCGCAAGAGACGACGCAGCGACGTCCGCGGATCCAGCATGTAGAGTCCCACCGTGAAGTGCAGCATCATCTCGACGATGAATAGCACCACGGCTGCCGGCAATGCCGCCTCGCCAAAGGCCAGCAGCAACAGCGGGATGCCCATGTTGCCGGAATTGTTGAACATCATCGGCGGCAGGAAGGTCTTCGCCTCGAGCCCCAGCCGACGAACCAGTGGCCACAGCACGATGCCGGAACCCAGCACGACCACGGCCCCCGCTAAAGCCAGCTTTACGTACTCTTCCAGCGGAGCTTGGCCGTCGGCCAGCACGGCGAACACCAGCATGGGCACGAACAGCTCCATGTTCAGCGTATTGAGATTGCTGATGTTCGGCGTACGGAAACGCCCGTATAGCGTGCCACAACCCGCAATGAGGAATACCGGCAGCAGTGTGGCAAGTATTTGTGCTGTCATGTCCTCTCTCGGCGCCCCGCATGGCCCATGAAGTGCATCAGCCTAGCATGACGGCCGCTTGCGCGGTCAGGCCTCAAGGGTCACCATGACACGATCACCTTCTGCCTGTAGCCGAGCGAGAACCCATGAGCGAGTTCTGGAGCCCGTCCGTACGCGAACTGACCCCCTACGTTCCCGGAGAACAACCCCGTGAGCGTCTGATCAAGCTGAACACCAACGAGAACCCTTACCCGCCAGCACCGAGCGTCGAAGCGATCCTGCGTGAATTTCCTGCCGATCATTTGCGACTTTATCCCGACCCCGAGTCACGGGCACTAAGGCAAGCGCTGGCCGATGAGTATGACGTCGACGTCGGCGAGGTCTTCGTTGGCAACGGCTCCGATGAAGTGCTGGCACTTGCCTTCCAGGCGTTCTTCCGCCATGGCCTGCCGCTGGAGATGCCGGCTGTCACCTACAGCTTCTACCCGGTTTACTGTCGCCTGTATGGCATCGAGCGCCGCTCGCATCCTCTCGACGACCACTGGCAGATCAACCTGGACGCCTTTTCCCAAAACTGTAGTGGCGTCATTTTCGCCAACCCCAATGCGCCCACCGCTCATGGCCACTCTCGCGAGGCGATATCTCGGTTGCTGAAGCGTATCACCCAACGCGTCGTACTCATCGACGAGGCCTACGTGGATTTCGGTGGTGAATCCGCGGTTCCACTAGTGGCTCAGCACAACAACCTTCTCGTGACGGGCACTTTTTCCAAATCCCGCAGCCTCGCCGGCGTTCGACTGGGTTACGCCATCGGCTCACGCGAACTGATCGAAGGACTCGAGCGCGTCAAAGATTCCTTCAACTCCTATCCCATCGACAGCTTGGCCAGCGCCATCGGCATCGCCTCTCTGCAAGACCGCGACCACTTCGATGCCTGTCGCGAAAAGGTCATCACCACCCGCGAGCGCACACGAAAACGGCTAGAAACGCTGGGCTTCGAGGTCTTGCCGTCCCAAGCCAACTTCACCCTCGTACGCCATCCGGCCCAGGAGGCGGCACAGCTATTCGTCGGGCTGCGTGAACGCGGCATCCTCGTACGCCACTTCAACACCGAAGTGCTCAGCGACTTCTTGCGCATCTCCATCGGCACCGAGGACGAGATGGACAGCTTGGTCGAAACGCTCGAAGTGCTTTGTCGCTGACACCTCCTGAAACTCGCCCTTCGACCCCGTTTACGGCTTCCGCCTGTTCCCGACAGACGGGATCCAAGGGAGCTCCCCAAACGAAAAAACCCCGACCAATGGCCGGGGCTTCTGAATAAGCGCCTGACGATGATCGGGGCGGCCTCCCGCGACTCTCCATGGGAGACCCCCAAACGAAAAAGCCCCGACCAGTGGCCGGGGCTTCTGAATAAATGCCTGACGATGATCGGGGCGGCCTCCCGCGACTCTCCATGGGAGACCCCCAAACGACGAAACCCCGACCAATGGCCGGGGCTTCTGAATAAGTGCCTGACGATGACCTACTCTCGCATGGGGAGACCCCACACTACCATCGGCGCTGAGCGGTTTCACTGCTGAGTTCGGCATGGG
>NZ_JAACZO010000004.1 GCF_010993975.1 Halomonas faecis | reverse complement strand
GCTGGTCATCGACGTCACCGGGCCGAGTGACCCGGTGGAGTTCACCCGCAGTGGCGGCCTGGCGCAGAGCACTGACCATATACCCACGATAGTGGCGCGACAGGGCCCGCACCGGGAACAGGTAGTGACTACGCGCTCCATGCCAGCGACCATCGTCGCCCAAAGCCCCGCCGGGGACCAGGCAGTGCAGGTGCACATGCTGACTCAGGTTCTGGCCCCAGGTGTGGAGCACGGCACTCATGCCCATCTCGCCGCCGAGGCGTTTGGGATCGCGACCGAAGGCACGCAGCGTCTGCCAGGCGCTCTGGAACAGCAGTCGGTGGATCACCTCGGGATGCAGCTGAACCCAGCCGTTGAGGCGGTGGGGCAGCGTGAACACGACATGGTAATAGCGCACCGGCAGAAGGGTCGCCTGCTGCCGCTCGGCCCACTGGTGCATGGCGCGGCCCTGGCACTGCGAGCAATGGCGATCACGACAGCCGAAGTAGTGCGGCTGGGAGTGGTCGCAGTCCGTACACTGCAGGAGCATCCCGCCCATCGCCTCGGTACGACACGCCAGCAGGTGGTGGCATACCCGTCGGCGCTGGCGATCCAGGCCGGCCGGATCAAGAAAGCGCCCCAGGGCCTGTTGGAGGGTGGCGGTCTCAGGCATGCCCCACCTCCAAGCCGGCCACCAGATCGATAGGGCCCTGAAGCGTCCCCTGCTGGCCCGGCAACCAGTGCAGATAACGCATCGTCGACTGGAGGCTGCGATGGCCCAGCAGCCGCTGGAGCTGATGCACGGGCAGGCCCTGTTCCAGGGCATGCGTGGCGTAGGCATGGCGCAGGCTGTGGATGCCACCGACCCGCTCGACACCGGCCAGGCGCTTAGCCCGGGTAAAGGCCCTCTGTGGCGCACTCAGATGCAGCGCACGATCCGGGAATTGGGCGCTCGGAAACAGCCAGGTTCGCGGTCGATAGGCGCGCCAGTAATCGCGCAAGCGATCGAGCAGGGTCGCCGTTAACAGCACCATACGGTCTTTGGCACCCTTGCCCTGCGCGACACGCAGTTGGCCGCGCTGGCTGTCGATGTCGCTGACCCGCAGGTGGCAGACCTCGCTCACGCGCAGTCCGCAGCCATAGCACAGTTCGAGCATCATACGATGCTTGGCGTTGTGGCACGCCGCCAGAATCCGCCTCACCTCGTCGCGCGTCAGCAGTTCCGGAATCCGCTGCGGCGTCTTCGGCACCACCGGCGATACGTCCACCGACGGCCAGTGCAACACCTGCAAATAGAGAAACCGCACGCCGTGCAAGTAGACGCGGCAGCTGGCGGCGGACAAGCCGCGCTCCTGGACCAGATGATGGAAGAAGCGTTGCAGATCGTCGCTGCTCAAGGTGTCCGGCGGGCGGTGGAAATAGCGCGCCAGGTCGGTGATCACCGCCAGGTACGTAGTGTGGGTGCGTGGTGCGAAACCATGCTGCCGCATGGCCTCGATCATCGTCTGTCGTAAGGCAGTCATCGTCGTCACTCCTGTTCTCTGACCCACGTAGGTCAATGAACAGTGTGGTTCGATGACGCAAAAGACAGGATTCGACGACAGCTACCGCGAAGCGGTTTAGTTCAACGCCGCCAGCACGCGCGGCTTTGTAGTGGAGGCGAAGCCGCAACGGAAAAGCCGTCGCTGTGCCTGGCCTGGTTAGTGGTGACGCTACTCGGAGACCTCAAGTATTTCCCCTACCGCTACAAAATGTGATGCCTCTTGTATGCGCCATTTCTGTCCAACCTTGAGAAATGGTTTCAACTCTTCGGTGGCCAGGAAGCATACTTCCGCTTCTCTAGACTCTCCAAAATCGAGAACAGAATCGTCCTTGAAATTTACCTGACCCATGAAAATATACGGGGGGTTGTCTCCATGAAAATTGTGATTTGGTCTATAAAACTTTGTTTTAAGGGGGTTACTCCTTGGATTAATCTCCTTCGGCAGAAGAGTGATTTTTGCTCTAACTACCTGCGATCCATTCATCCCTGCCCCCCCACTAACAGCGTATTGGACTGCACGTCCTGATATTGGATGAACACATTTGCGCGTTCAACAATATTATCTGACGCGCTTCATTTAACCTAATCCTATGATTTTAAATCATATTAAGAATAGCTAGGCCACCTATGCAGAATTCGCATACGCGCTGCATTTGCCAGTTTCAATCATCCTTTTGCTGCTAAACAAACCACTCCAGCCCGTCGTATGGACGCTCCCTGAGTGCCGCCAAGCGGCTATTGAGGTCGCCGGAGTGTATCTCTAGCTTGTGTCCATCGGGGTCGAGGAAGTAGAGGGAATCCCCTTCGCTACTGTTCTGTTTCCAGATGGTGGCATTGCTGGCGCGGATGGCCTCAGCCGTGTCGTTGAAGGCTAGGCTCGGCACTGAAAAGGCGAGATGGGTGTAGTCAGGGTGGGGGCTGTTTCGCGTCTCGGCATCGAGTGAGAGGCAGATCCAGTCGTCACCGGCTTGCAGATAGGCACCGCTCGTCCATTTGGCGATGGGCTTGAGTCCAAGCACCTCGGTGTAGAACGCGAATGCGCGCGGGAGGTCGCTGACGGCCAAGGTGACGTGGTTGATGCCGGTTATCAATGCCGTCTCCCTATCGGCGAGTAATCTTTAGGCACGCTACCGCCAAGGCCACTGCATATCGTGTTTATGCGGTAGTCCCGTGCGTATAGCTTCTTCTTTCCAGCCGTCTCAGCGGCCTTAGGGTTCATACTAGGCGGGTTGCCCCCTACCAGCAAAACGGATCAGGTGTAACTGATCTACGCTATTTGGGAGTGATAGCAGGAACCTTGCTATTACTGACGCAAAGCGTAAGTGATGGCTAACTTTCGACAGGGGAAGCCAGAGCAACCTGCTATCGGCACTACTTGCTGGCTGGCAGTGCGCGCCTCGAAGAAAAGACGCCGCAGGTCTTCACCGACCAAGGAGCCTTGGATATCGCGCAACAAGTCATCAAGGGGGTGAATGCCGGCATTCTGAGTCTCATTCCCGATGTGTCGACTCAACGCTGGTCTTGAGATTCGCACTGGGTCAGGCGATCTCACCTCTTCCCATTGAAGCGATGGTGGGTCGAGTAAAGGCCGAGCGAGAGAGGAAGTCCGCCAGCTGCTTGGTTGCGTACTTCTGTGTTGCCTGAATCATAACGAGCTCCACCATCGGTAATTCCGGAAAACCCTCCTCTTGTCCAAGGATGACATGGTCCTTCGCAAGCGCACTTGCGGGAAGGACGCCGATGCCGAGCCCCGCCGATACGGCAGCACGAATATTCTCATAGGATGCGCTTACATAGGCACCGTAAGCATCCCTACCTGCTTTATCAAGTGCTGCGAGCGCTGCGTTTCTATAGCAACAACCGTCAGGAAAGATGACGAGGGGCACCTCAGTCATACTATCAAATCCACACTGCTGTGCAGCCACCCAGTATAGGGGCTCTCTCCGCAACGGGTGGATCTTCCAGCGATTATCGCTTGGCACGAAATTCTCCAAGCACTTTAGAATGACAAGGTCGAGCCCGCTGCTCTCAATCTGATAGAGTAATTGCGAGGAAAGCGCAGAGATGACCTCTAGGCGTAGCTTGCGATTCAGCTCCGCACACCGAGATATGGCGCCATGGAGATCCGCAACTTTGAAGTCATCTGGAACACCGACAAGCAAGCGACCAGATATTTCCGGTTGCTTCATGGCACTCACGGCTTCAGACGTTCGTACAAGAATCTCTTTGGCAGCTGGTAGAAACCTGTCACCGTCTTCCGTTAAGCCCATGATGTGGCCTTGGCGGCGCTCGAGCAATTTACAGCCCAATATCTCTTCCAGCCGTTTTAGACTTTGTGTGACGGCAGACTGGCTGCGATACAGTTGGAGTCCTGCCTGCTGGAACCCCTTGCCTTCGGCCAACAGTACAAAAGCGCGAAGGTGCTCAAGGGTGACACGCCTGTCGCCCAGAGGTGACGGTTGACAATCGAACATGTAGCTACCTCGCACTATCACTGCTGCATTATCGGTGCCCTGTTACGGGAACATGGCTTTCCCTGAGTTGACCGGCTTGGGGCTGCCTTGCTGCTACGGCCCGTTCATTATCTCCAGCTTGTGATTCTAGCCATGAATGAATCCGAAGGGTAGTGCCAATCACATGGCCTTTCTCAATTCAAAATAAGCTCAACTGATTATGACTACCGAACTACTAATTTCCAATTTCATCATACCCTATCCACCATGACTTAAGAAAAGGAAGAATAGAAGCAAGCTACCACTTCTGGAGGATGCGTGAACAATGCCGTGTTAGCTACCTTAGTCATCATATTCAGCATGGTGTGGAGTTCAGCATTCATCGCGGGCGCGGTTGCTCTTGATGATTTTGACCCTTTTACTCTCCTCACCATTCGGTTCTTAGCGAGTGCGCTACTGATGCTTCCCTTCTGTCTTGTTAGCGGCGGGTACATACACAACCGTATTGCTATCAAGCACGGGTTGCTGCTTGGGGTTTTTAACAACGCACTCTACCTTGGACTGAGTTTTGCCGCGTTGCAAACGATCAGGCCCCAGGTCGTTATCGTCATTGTGAGCTGCGCCCCCCTTGCTACCGGTCTGCTATCTGCATGGTGGGGTGTAGAAGCACTTTCACCAATGAAGTTACTCGGAGCAGCGTTAGGGTTGATTGGTGTGGCAGTCATCTCAGGAGTTACCAGCGGCATGACAGTCGATCCCTGGGGAATCCTGCTGGCAACCGCAGGAATGTTAGCCTTCGCGAGTGGCACCGTGTTCTTTCGGGGCCGAGGAACGGGCCTCCCCGTCTTGCAGGCCAATTTCTGGCAGTCCATTGCGGGAGCTACTGCACTCCTCCCCTTGGCATTGGTGTTCGGGCAGCCGCTTGCTGTCCCCTCGACCAATAGCATGATCGCCGTTGCACACTTGGTACTCGTCGTTACCGTCGGTGGAATGAGCCTCTGGCTGGTGCTGATTCGTATCAGTGGAGCTGCGACGGCATCGACTTACCACCTACTAAACCCATTCTTTGGCGTCCTGCTCGCCTACTTGATATTGGGAGAGCCACTTCGTACTACGGACTTCATTGGCGCAGCACTAATTGTGATTGGACTGATCCTGTCTACCCAAGAAAGATGGAGGGAAAAACAATGTTGACCAGCAACAACCTCATATCCAGCGAAGAAGTTAAGATAGACATAGCGGCGCTATTTGGGTTGAGCGTGACATTACGAATTCGACGCAATGCAACTATTCAGTTATCCGAACGCAGTTACATTCCTAAAGTACACGATCCACGAAGCGATTGGGTGGCCAGTGTAGCAGTGCCTGCGTTTTTAGCACTGAAACAAACTGGCACAGAGGTGAGAGATTTCTGCGCAATCGGCACTGGAGCAGGACTAGATGCTCTCGCTGCTATCGAAATTCTCAGCGCACAGAATATCATCATTACAGACTTGCACGATGATGTCGTAACGTTGGCACGCCAGAACATCATAAAAAACACGGATCAAACTAGTGGCCTGACAATCTTTGCAGGGGTTGGCGATCTCCTTCATCCAGTTGAGGAAGAAAATTTTTCACTGGACCTTGTTTATGAAAACCTTCCCAACATCCCAATCCACCCAAGAGATAATCTGGAAGATGGTCAGAATAGCTCCACATTCATCGCCAATCGCTCGGAAAAAATTCCAGACTTCGTTAGTCGCCACCTGATCACACTACACTATTTGGCGCTAGAGCAGGCGTTTCCCTTACTTAGAAATGGGGGTCACATACTATCCTCAATTGGAGGACGGATTCCTGTGGAGGTCATCGTACGACTTGGCGAAGAGTGTGGCTATTCAAGCGAAATTCTGACATTCACCTGGAAGCGACAATCGGAGCCAGAGGAGGTAATTACTGGTTATGCGAAATGGGAACATGAAGGATTTGGTCCGTTCCAATTCTATCCTGCGCAGGTTCTCGAAGAAGTGTTTCGCTCAATAGAGTATGTCGCAGCGGGTGCTCAGGCACATGCAATTGAGCAGGCTCTATCACCTCATGCAATGACAGCACAAGAAGCTCTAGAAGCGATGAAACAGAGAATAAAAATAGGACATACCGTAGCAGTTCTCGACTCAGTAAAGCGCTAGGTCAGGAGGATTCCATGAAAGCCAGTTTACAAAATGCAATCGGAAACACCCCCTTAATTGAATTAGCGAATCTCGACCTTCCTGACGGTGTACGACTTTTCGCAAAGTTGGAATTTCTAAACCCAGGAGGGAGCATCAAAGACAGAATGGTACAGTTCGTACTGAATCAGGCCGAGAAGAGCGGAGAGCTGCGCCCAGGAGCAACAATCGTAGAAAACACATCGGGCAACACTGGTGCAGCAATTGCCATGCTTGCTTCTACGCGTGGATATCATGTAGTGCTGACTATGCCGGATAAGGTCAGTCGAGAAAAACAGGATACTCTGCTCGCACTGGGTGCAGAAATCGTGGTTTGCCCGACTACGTCAAAGCCAGACTCCCCGGATCACTATGTTACCACCGCACGTCGAATAAGGGACGAAACGCCTGGGGCCTTCATGCTAAATCAGTACGACAACCCTCTCAATGCAGATGCACACTACCACACCACCGGTCCGGAAATCTGGTCAAGTTTGGGCAATTCCATAACAGCATTCGTTGCATCAGGGAGTACAGGAGGTACCATTTCCGGAACAGTTAGGTACTTACGATCTAAGAATCCTGAGATTCAGGCAGTACTGCTCGATCCAGTCGGTTCAATCTACTACCGCTATTTCCATGATGGAGTGATCAATGAGAAAGAGGCCACTACCTACCATGTCGAAGGGGTTGGAGAAGACCATTTGGCAAAATGCATGGATTTCTCTGTGATCACAAATGTTATGCAGTTCACCGACCATGCCGCATTTTCAACCTGTCATCAACTGGCTTCAAAAGAGGGACTCTTATGCGGAGGAAGCTCTGGGGCGAATGTGTGGGGTTGTATGCAACTGGCAAAGCAGCTAACCCCACCGGCGACAATTGTCACAGTGCTACCAGACAGCGGCACCAAGTACGTATCAAAGATTTATAATGACGAATGGCTATCAAAAAACGGATTTCCAAAACGTCTTAAAAATTAGCCATGATAGGTAATGCTATGCAGTAATATAAATTGCTTTATGATCATCTCGATCATCAATCAATTCTCTCCCGAGGAGAAGTTATCGATCCGTGCTCATTGTAGTGGGGGGAAGTCCAACTCCCTCTTGAGCGTTTGTTATAATGTGATTACAACTTGCTTTTTTCACCTAAATGCTGTGAAAATCTCAACAAATAGCCGTCTGGATCTTGAACCAGGAACTCACGTTGACCTGAGAGTTTATCGCCAATGTCATACCATGTTTCAGATAGTTCTCTAAACAGCTCAACTTGTGCAGCCTTAAGTCGGCTGTATACAGAACTAATATCAGATAGCTCCATTTGGAAATTTACTCCTCGTCCGAATGGTATATCTAAACTTGCAGTCACCCAAGCATGCTGATGCATCTGTTCGATCATGATCTGAACTCACTCAAGCTCAAGACAAGCAAAGCCTGGATTTTTCCGCTGACTTCTAACTTTGAAGCCCAATAAATCACAATAGAAACTCAGTGAGCTAGAAAAATCTGACACTGATAGCTCAGGAACCATGGGATTCCAATATTCTTCCATTTCATTCCTTGATAAATATGCAACTGCTTCATTGTATTATAACGTAAAGCCAACCGGCCTGCGCGGCTTCTAACGCACGTCCGGGTTGAGCTCCGGGTGCGTTTAGAAGCCACGATAAGGATCATGGTCAGAGTTGTTAAAGATTACGGGGGATGCGTCGTAGGTACTGTCAGTGTAGCTGCTCTTGCAGGCTTTGCACGCCCAATACCCACCATCATTGCCTTGCAGGCGGATTAACTCTCGGCTTTTGTCGTAGCAGTGCTGACAAAACGGTCCGTCTTTGTAACAGTCATCAATTAGCCAATAGTAAGGCTTCTCCCACTTCAATTTGGTCTTTACTTCGAGTTGCGCTTTGAGTCCGCGCAGTTCAGCATCTTTCTCCATCAGAACTTGCTGAACCTCAGTTATTTCGACTTTTGCATCAGCAAGAGATGAAATAAGCTCGGCCAGCTTCAGCTTCGACTCTGCCTTTTCTAAAGAGACGTCGCTATCTTTAATGATCTTGGCAATTTCAGTCGCAGTTTTCAGGCTACTCAACACAGTGGATATTGAAGTCAGATCCATACGATACCTCTATGCATAACGCGAACTAAGCCGCGCGTGCTTGCGAGCGTCAGCTTGAGTGATTGGTTATACGCCTCCAGCACCTGCGCACTCGCCACCTAAGCTCTCCCATCTTTACCCGATCCCATTCATCCTTAAGAATATTTTGAAACATCCTTGTCAGTTCATCGCGACGGCGCTCATACTCATTTAACTTTAGAACGTTCCTCGCTGTATCAGTGAGATAACCCTCAAGGGATTTAGCTTCTTCCAAGATCTCTAAGTGCTCGTGCTCTCCTGGGTTGGTGTATAACCGGAGATAGTTGCGAAACTTACGAATAGGCCGAGTATCCTCCAAAATCGTAGAGCGCGCACCAAATGAATGGCCAGGGTTTGAATTAGCCGATGCCATATCGGATAATTTTTCGAGTTCATCCATATATTCCGAAAATGCTTTACGTATGTCTTGAATCCACTTCTGACGATACCCCGACACTGTCGATGCACGGCTAATTTTCTGTTGCAGCCAACCAGAGAATAGGACAATCAGTGCAGCAAGCACTGAACCAGCAAAAATCCAAGCGGAATCAGGCAATTCCCCCATCAATCCTCCTTTTTCATCAAACTATCAGCGTATAACGCCCAACTCAGCGGGCGAATTGAGCGCAGCGAAATTCGATCTGCTGCAGTTGCTTGTTATGTGTTACCCTCTGCATCCAATTCTTTCTTGAATTGTGATTTATTAAAAACAGAGATATTGAAATTTCTGAAGACTGAGGAATCATCTTTTACTTTATTTGCCCAAGCATCACCAACAACCAAGCATGTTTCACCAGCCGACATCGATCTATGAAAGTTCTCTCTGGCTAGTTGCAGCTTTGGGATATATACAAGCTTTTTGTGATTATCTTCTTTTATCTGACTGTAACACTGAAAGCTCCATGGAAAATATTTGGCTTCCTTGTAAAATCCAACCTGTCCTTTTAGTGTGACACTTATAGCAACTGGATGCGGAAGGTTTCCTTTTATCAGCCTATTAAACAGCATATGATATCTCGTGTCGTCATAGTAAAAATCATTCCAGGAAATGAAGCCATCCTTATACTGAATTTTTACGAGCCTTTTTAGCTCTTCAACATCAGACGACTCTTGAATCAGAGACCTTAACTTTGCTATTCCAGCAGCAGAGCGAAAGTAAGAGGCTAGCTGCTTCTCAGACCGAATGTAGTTTCTTCGAGTTGATAAATGCCCACTAGATTCGAATCCACCTCCAGACTCTTTTATGTTCTTAGCTACTTTTTGTGCATCTATTAGGATATTCATTCTAAACAGATAGCTTCCATCATCCTGCAGCTCAAATATAGGATTGGTGTTTTCTACGGAATTTGAATCGGCAACTAAAAGATCAACAGCTCCTTTTACTGAATAACCACAACCATTTCTGTGCTCTGCATCCTGCCATAGTTTTAGGTGTGCTGATACAGGCGTTTTTGATGCACCTCTAGTATGAGCCGATACATACTGAATATCAGCCCCACAGTACCTACAACCCAGATTTCCATTGTCTGATTTATGTAATTTTGAGATATGGAAGACCGCATCACCAGAATCATTCTTTTTCGCGAACTCCATTTTAATTCCTTTTCCCAAAACATGCTCCTTAGCTAATCAGACACATAACAGTGATTAGCTGTTGATTGCGCCACGCACCAATTCCACATTTGGCTTTAACTCACCAGACTGTAGCTTTGTGATCTTCTCTTTCAATTCTTGTAACTCTGATAATGAGATGATTTCCTCTTTGTACAAAGAGCGAATAAATTCGTCCGCTGATTTATCGTTTTTCATGGAATTTGCGTCATAGCATGATGCAACGATATTTCTATAAGAGTTATTGCCTAAGCCTGCTTGTGGAATGACATGATCCAAATAGCAATTTTCAGAAGTAATTTTACGCCCTGTGTAAAAGCAGCGATAACCTTCACGTTCAAGAATGCTTCCTAACAACCGTCGATCTTTGTAGAAATCAAGCTCTTCTATATCTAAGGCTGATTCTTCTACCTCCGAGTTTTGAATGCTAGGAATCTGACTGGGAAGCAATAACTTAACCGTGATGCCTTTATTCGAACGCTCTAAGATTTGAATGCACCCCTTTTCTTCGAGGCTGCGAAGTTTTCTGGAGCGTGTCTTCATGCTCGGATGCTTCGAGTTATCACCAGTGCCTAGCCCTATCTGGGCTGTTCTGGTGCTGTACAAGCATGTCTCCAGACCGACCAGATAGGTATGCCGAAGCAAGTAGTGATAGATTGCTTGCTCGTAACCATCAAGGATAGGAACGAGCTTATCTTGGATTTCGATTAAAATATCTTTTAGTTTTTCCATGCTTTACTTCTTACAGCTAACGCCAGAATAACCCGCAAAGTCTGGAGCGCGCGAAGCGCGCGGAAGAGTTTGTCGGGTTCATTCACTCGTTAGCATCTTGCTTCTTCGATATCAGTTAATTAGCGGCGCAGTATATTGATAATCCATATGAGCACAGCCACGAGGCCGACCACTGCGAAGGACAGGGCGAAGGCATACAGTCCTGTCCAAGCCTCGCCACGCTCGGGATACATATCAGTGAGGAGCGGCTTAACCACGAGGTCTGCAAAACCGGCAACTCCTACTAGCCCGAACACTCCTGTCAGCCAACGGTCAACACGCCCTCGCTTCCTCTCCGCTCGGTATCGGCGTTCGTCCAGATGCCACCGTGCCTGCTCTTTGCCCGATGCTATAAGCCCCCTTGTTCCCGCCGCTGCTAGCAAGTAGTCAAGCGCATCTGTGATTTCCCCCGCCTGACCCGAATGATGAATTACAGCTTCAGCCCCCGCCAGTACTCTGTACGCCTCGACCAAGTCCTCATCTGATTTGGGAGAGCTCGCGGTCGCGCAGGCACGAGCAATTCGCAGATTGTGGTACTCGAAGTGCTCTGCTCTGGCCTGATTCTCCAACAGACGACCCTGGGTGTTATCTTCCTCCCAAACATTGTCCGGCTGATCTTGCGTTCTTAGCCAAGTCCAAAGGAGGAGCGCGCGATCCCCATGGAAGCAATAATCTCCGAACATGCGCAAGTCGGGCGGCAAGGCCGGAGGATCCTCTAATTCGCCGTGTCGCCCTAGTACGCGGGATATAGATGGGCCGAACTCTTCTAGCAGTTTCTCCTTAGAATCTGGCTGATCCACAAAGCGCATCAATGAGATCGAGGGGCGGCCTTGCCACAGCTGTGCTTGTGGCGCCCGGCCCACCCACGTTCGGCCGCTCACCGTGACCAAACTTGCGACAGCACGAACATAGATGGACCGACAAAGGTCAATTGTCGCCTCCCAATCTGATTGCCCCTCGGAGCCAGCGATTTGGTGAAGAACCCAAGATTCCCCACTGATGTCGAAGGCTCGCCCACACTTTCCAAGGGATTCTTCGAGCACCGCTCGCCCATCTCGGCGTATCTTCTTTACCAGCTTTTGGGTCTTTCGGCTTGCGACTCTCTGCCCACCAATCGAAAGCTTGCTTCCAAGGTCACTAAGTAGTTCCTGTTCTGCATCTATCCGCTGAAGGTGTTCTTGAACCCAGACCCGATCAAAATATTGTTGAAATAGGTTCACTATTTCTTGAATGAAATCACCCTCATCCAATCCAGACCATTCGGCATCTAGCTGGAAGCTAATGATCAATATTCCGTCAGAATAAAGCTTAAGCCACGGGTGGATTGGAAGAGTCAAGCCGTCGCGTTCTAAGACCAGAGGTGGTAGCGCTGCCCGGAGATGCGACGGCATCTGCCTTGCCTCTGGACTTTCGATGCGTTGTTCAAGGAATGAAAGTTCCAGGCAGAACAGGAGGTCGGCAGCTGTATGCCTTGGGAGGTTGTCACTAAATTTGACTTCCCAATGGGAATCCCACTGCCGCCCTTGCGGCCGAAGCCATTCAAGCTGGACGCAACCATCCACATCAAGGTAGACGCACTTCAAGTCAGAGAAGCAAACAGTCCGGGCTATTTTGGACTTGAGAAGATTTGTGGCGGTTTTGACTAGATCCACATCCATGACGTCAAGGCCAACTGTATAGTTGTAGAAGGAGTTGGCCTGTTGCACTTTTAAGTTGGTTCGGTATGACGTCAAGCAAGGACTCTCCATATCGAGTAATGATGGCGCCCAATCGATGCGCCCCGAGTTTTTCGCTAACGCCAGCCAGCATGCGCGGCTACGGAATGGAGGCGAAGCCGCAATGTAGTAGACGTCGCCGTGCCTGGCCTTGTTAGCTGATAGCTATGCATCTGCACCAAACAACATAGAATCCAATTGGTCACTGCTCGGCACAGAACCATTAGCAATGATCTTCATCAACACCTCTCTGAGTAGATTAAAAGTGTCCAGCAAGTGCTGTTGATCGTGCTTGGGCCTCCCATGCGCCGCAGCAGACCGTTTGTCATAGAGTTTCGCGATTTTCTTTTGGCGTTCTCTTCGGCTTGCGCCCGGCACTTCCAAAAAAGAGGCAATCAATGCTGAAACCCTAAATCTCAATTCTGAAGCGTTCGGAGAAAATAAGGCTTCCAGAGCACCCCACAATGATACGAGTGTCAGTGCTGTATTGTGGATGAATTGGCCCTGATCAATGGCTTCTGTAGCGAATGCGAACTCTGAACTACCATTCACTAGCTTCTGCGTTACCTGCCAATGGTCTTGAACCCACTTAAGAGAATCAAAACTGGCAACTTCTTCGTCTACTGAGAGAGCAAAGGAACGTTTTTGAACCTCAAACGGGTGGAGAGTCTGATGTTTTTCGGTGGCGTTTTCTTGGGTGAAAGCCAGATTCGAGAAGACTGGTAGAGTAACGGCAGGATTAACCCCAAGTCGGAGTAAGAGCAGTATTACACGCGCTGTTTGAAGGGCCTTTTCTGTGCCACCTTCGTTTTCAATTGGGACAACTAGTTCTGCTGAAATATCGTACGAGATGCCACCTGACGCAGCAGACCAAGGACCTGGATGGTGTTTGTTAGGCGCTTCAGGCGGAGCAAACGCAACCATGAACGGTGCAAAGATATGCGCATAGGTTTCACGGACCACAATCCCCTTGCCAAGTTCAAGGCTTGGTCCGGGTAACTGGAGGCCATGAAGCCCAAAGAACAACGATTCTCTTGGCACAGAGTTTCCTTTTCTTTTTCAGCTAACGCACCCAGCAGGCGCGGGTTTGTAGTGGAGCCGGAGGCGCAACGGAAAACCCGTCGCCCTGCCTGGGCTTGTTAATGCAAGGGGAGGTCGGCTTTGCTTCCATGATAGGCACCATCCTTAAATAAAAGCAGTGTTCCATTCACCTGCAAACCTTCCCTGTCTGATCCCCAATCGATATGTATGTCCGGGACTTCTACTGCGCGAACGCGATCGGTTCCGAATTTGGCTATAGCCAAGCGCTGCATATTTTCAAAGGACGTATCAACCTCGGATTCTTTAAGAATGCCTTCAATTTCGCTTGTGGTTATAATTTGCTCTACCCAAGCTTCTTCGAACCTCTGAACCTCGTTGTACAAGTAAACGTTGACCCCGGCCGAAACCAGGAATACGAAGCTTAGAATCAAGGTAATCGTTCTATTCATACGAGTATTAACGCCGCCATCACGCGCTTGTCGCGTGCATGGCCTTGTTAACCCATAAATACACCGGCCGGTTCTACATTCTGAGATAATATTGCTAAGACTTGGTTAAGATACGAGTGTATTTCCACGTAGCTAGCATCGGCATGATTTGGGCCCATCGCTGGATTAGTCTTACCTACTTCCGCTGGCCAAAGATTTTTCGGGACTTCGGGAAGGGCTTCCTTAGCAAGATTAAGAAGTCGATTATAGTCATCTGCAAAGTGCGCATTCGGCTTCTTCTCCCTCTCTTTTGCCGAAAGCTTTTCTAATGCTCGTACAGAAGCTGACACTTGGGGCTCCAAAACTTCAGCATTTATCTCCATCGTTTTCTTCTCCTTCTATGGTTAACGCCAGCCAGCATGCGCGGCTACGGAATGGAGGCGAAGCCGCAATGTAGTAGGCGTCGCCGTGACTGGCCTTGTTAAAAAATCAGCGGCTACCGTTGTAGGCTACCGGTTCTTTATTGAGACCAATATCGGCCCTCATGGCATTGGTCAAACGTAGCGCAGAATTCCTGACTGTTTCCCAATTAGTTTGTTCACCGTCATAAATGAGGGCTAGCAAGAGGTCAACGAACGCATCGTTTGCATCCATGACAGACTGTGGCGCCAGCATCGCAAGGTATCCGTAGATGCGCAGCCTATCGTTCTCGAAAGCCTCTTTTTCTTCAGTAGACAGCTCGCCCCTCTCTCCGATAACTAAAAGCTCGATTTTTGCGAGAATGGGAACGATCGTATCGAGTGCAGCGCGATATATCGCGAGCTTATCGTTGTGTTCACGCAAATGGGTCTGCTTGAATATCTCGAAATCACTCGACATTTCAGTCAACTGCTTATCGTTCTGAGCTTTTAGTGAAGCCCGTAAAGCTTCTAAATCCCGCTCATGCTTGTGGCGCTCGTTGTCCATCAATCTGGTGGCCCAAACCTTTCCGAGCCAACTGGAAAGCCCAACAACAATCACACCTGCGCCACCAAGTGAGCCCAGAATTGCAGCTGATATTCCGAGGTACTGCTCCATTATTTCCTCTGATTTTTAACGCAGAGGTAACCGGACGCTTTGTAGCGTCAGCGAAAAAGCGGTCCGGTTGACCGCCTGGTTAAACGTCATCTGGATCAATCCCGTCATGTAGAAAATTCTCCATGCCATTTTCACCATCCGGTTTTAAGCCTTCCTGCTGCATGGCCTCGTACCAACTTGCCACCGCACGCTTCATCCAGTTCATATCCTTTTTCCAGACAGGGCCGACATGCTCGACCCACAATTCAATCTCACGTTCTGACGTAGGAGAGGCAGAAGATAGCAGCTCGGCCGTGGAAACCAGCTGGTCTGCCAACTCGCCATCAATTACTTCGTCGGGAATTGACCAGTGTCCCTTATTGCTAAGACAGTCCGTATAAAACCCGAGCTGCTTAATCTGGTCCAAAATGTATGAATGCTCCGCATCTTTATCGAATAGGGGACGAAGGTCGTCGAGTCTTCTCGCTCCCTCAGCCACGAGCTGAGGAAAAATCTACTGCACATTCTTGTTCGTGTGGGAGCGGTACCGCTTCCATTCTTCCTTCAACTCATTGTCGTCACGTGCAAGAGACATAGCACGAAGTATTGAGACCTTCCCTGACTCTTCGATAGAAAGCGCTGCTAGAGAACATGCTGTCGGATGCCGCCCAGCGTCAAGAAGGAGCTTGGCATCCTGCGCCAAGCGCGCCGCATTTTCCGACGCAGCAGTCATGCCTTCGGCTATCTGCGAGAAACTTAACTTTCCTTTATGACTTGGCAGTTTCTTCGACACGAGTCTCATCCGTTTAACGCCGCCAGCACGCGCGGCTTTGTAGTGAAGGCGAAGCCGCAACGAAGAAGGCGTCGCCGTGCCTGGCCTTGTTAAATTTTTATAGCGCCATATGCAAAAGTGGATAAGGCTTACCCTGACCATCGACTGATGATCGGCCTGTCACTTTAAAGCCAATATGCTGATAAAAACCGAGCGCCTGTTCATTCTGCTCATTTACATCGACCTTTGATGCTCCCTGCTTTTTGATAGCATGGGCAGCTAACATTGCACCAATGCCTTTCCCGCGCGCATTAGGTGAGATGAATAACATTTCAATACTACCGTCATGTACTCCGCAGAATCCCTGAATTTCACCATCGCCATTTTTAGCGCACCTTAAATCAACTGAGTCAAAATACTGTTCCAGAATTAACGGTTTTAACTCCTGTAGATCATCTTCAGCCAGAAAATCATGCGTTGCCCTGACCGACGCTTCCCAGACTTCTATCAGCTGAAGGTGTTCTGCCTTTTCTACGATCTCTATATTCATCACTAGATCCGATTGAAATTTAACAGCGTATTGAATAGCCCGCTCATTTATCCACTTGAACGCGTTGGCGCGTTCAATAATGTTATCTAGCCCGCCATTTCGGCTGTAACCTATTGATATTTAATAAGACTAAGAATACCTCGGCAACCTATGCAGAATTCGCGTGTCTTCCCCTTTTGCCGGTTTCAATCATCCTGCGGGCGTTCATTGGCAGTGCTTCGCTGAACTCCGGGCACGCTACCGCCCCTACCCTGCATATGCGGCGATGGCGGCCGCCATCCATGCGGTAGTTCCTGCGTGCTTGGTGGCCGTCTCAGCGGCCTTAGAGAGTCAGGTTATGTGAGGGCGTGCCGATCCGCAAAGCGCCTGAGGGCAATTGCGATGAATGTCTTAGGCGGTTTGATCGGCGTCAAACAGCGTTGCCGAGGCGGGTGGCGTGCGAGCGGTTGTGAGTCGCACTTTCCATGCATATGATAATACGTCTCAAAGTCACGATGTGCTGATGCGCCATGAATGCAGTCACCCCACGCGGGCCGCGCGTGCTGGTCGTCGAGGACGACCGCACCCTGAACGGCCAGATATCCCGCCTTCTTGAAGGCAAGGGCTATCACACCCAGCAGAGCTACGCCGGGGAAGACGGGCTGCTGTCGGCGTTGGGCCAGCGCTTCGACCTGATCCTGCTGGACGTGATGCTGCCGCAACTGGATGGCTTCCAGGTGTTGGATAGGCTGCGCAAGACGCGCCAGACGCCGGTGATCATGCTCACCGCCTGCGGCGCCGAGGAGGAGCGAATCCTCGGCTTCAGCCGCGGGGCGGACGACTACGTGCCCAAGCCCTTCGCCTTCGCCGAGCTGCTGCTGCGCATCGAGGCGCTGCTGCGGCGCACCCTGGGCAGCACCGACCAGCGCGCCGATCCGGCCGAGCTGAACGTCGGCCCGCTAACGCTCGATCGCGGCAGCCTATCGGTGCGTTACGCCGGTGAGCCCATCACGCTGACCCCGATCCAGTTCCGCCTGCTGTGGGTGCTGGTGCTCCACCAGGGCGAGGCCCTGAGCAAACCCTACCTCTACCAGGTGGTGCTGGAACGCGAGTTCAGCCGCTTCGACCGCAGCCTGGACATGCACCTGAGCCGCGTGCGGCGCAAGCTGGCGGAGGCGGGCATGGCGGCGGACCGCCTGCAGACGGTGCACGGCAAGGGATACTGTTTCCAGTGAACCGGCGGCTGTTGTGGAAGCTGTGCGCCACCCTGGCGCTGGGCACCCTGGCGCTGGTGTGGGTGATCACCTTCCTGGGCGCCGAGACCGAACAGCAGATGAGCTTCATCGCCGAGCGCCACCAGCAAACGCTCAAAGCGTGGGGGCGCACCGCCGAACGCCTTCACGACGCCGGTGACGAGCAGGCCCTGGCGAACTGGCTGAACGAGCTGCAGCAGCGCGAGGAGACCTGGGCCGCCGTGGTGCGCTCGGATCTCCAGCCCCTGGCCGGCAGCGTGCTCACCCAGCGCCTGCACGACGGCTTTCGCATCGGCCGCAGTGAGGAGTGGAAGATCCATCTCTACTTCGAAGAAAACCCCATCATGGAGACCACCTTCGCCGACGGCCACACCCATTTCCTGGTGCTGCTGCCTCAGCGCATGCGCCCCGGCACCTATCTGCCCGAGGTGAAGCTGTTCCTCAAGATCGCCCTGCCCCTGGCGGTGCTGATCGCGTTGAGCCTGGTGATCTACCGCCACCTGATGAGCCCGCTGAGAAAGCTGGAACTGGCCACCCGGGCGTTCAGCGAAGGCAACCTGGGCGTGCGGGTGCGCGCCCTGCTCGGCAACCGTAACGACGAACTCACCGCCCTGGCGGAAACCTTCGACAGCATGGCCGAGCGCACCGGTCAGCTGATCCTCAGCCAGCGCCACCTGATCGCCGATCTCTCCCACGAGCTGCGCACGCCGCTCACGCGTATCGACATGGCGGTGAGCTGCGTGGAGGAAGGCATCGAAACCCAGCACCTGCTGCCGCGCATCCGCCGCGAATGCCGGTTGATGCGCGAGCTGGTGGAAGACGCCCTGACCCTGGCCTGGCTGGAGAACGAGAAGCCCAGCCTCGACCAGGACAGCCTCGACCTCACCGACCTGCTCGACAGCCTCCTGGAAGACGCCCGCTACGAATACCCCGGCCATCGCCTGCACGCCGAACTGCCGCACCAGGCGGAGATTGCCGACAGCAGCCAACGCGCCCTGGCCCAGGCCATCGAGAACGTCATCCGTAACGCCTGCACACATACCCCCGAAGGCGACAATGTCTGGATCGCCCTGCACCCGGAGCCGGGCGGCTTTCGGCTCACCGTGGAGGATGAAGGCCCGGGCGTGGCGCCCGAGCACCTCGAGAGAATCTTCACGCCCTTCTTCCGCGCGGCCGGCGGCAGCGACAAGCCCGGCGGCCACGGGCTCGGGCTGGCCCTGGCACGCCGCCAGGTGGAAGCGGTGGGCGGCCGGATCGCCGCCGAGAACCGTGTCTCGGGCGGCCTACGCATGACGCTGCGGTTCCCCGCCTGCCGGGCGGACCGAGAGAAAAGCGCCGGTACGTAACAAATGTAAAACCGTTTCACTTCGCGCGTCTTGCCAGCAAGAATGCGTCTCCGAAAATAATGATTCTCATCCGTGACGCTGACACTGGAGCGCATATGGATTCTCTCGCACCCGCTGAAACACACCATCCCGTCTTGCGCCGTCACGCCCTGTGCACGGCCATCGCTCTGCTGGCCGCCAGCCCGCTGGCGCTGGCCCAGGAGGAGTCCGCGGCACTCGCCCCCATTCAGGTCACCGCCGACCGCATCGGCGACAGCGATGCCATGGTGGACGACGACACCCTGCGTCGCTACCAGGCCGATGACCTGCAGGACATCTTCAGCGGCCTGCCCGATGTCTCGGTGGGCGGGGGCGGCTCGCCGGTGGCCCAGAAGGTGTACGTACGCGGCCTGGAAGATACCCTGCTCAACGTCACCGTCGACGGGGCCGCTCAGTCGGGCTACCTGTTCCACCACCAGGGGCGCTTGATGGTGGAGCCGGAGCTGCTCGAGCGCGTGGAGGTCGCCGCCGGCGCCGGCGAGGCCACCAATGGCCCGGGCGCCCTGGGCGGTGCCATTCGCTTCGTCACCAAGGACCCGGACGACCTGCTGCGCCCGGGCGAACGCCTCGGCGGCCTGCTGAAGGCCGGCTATTTCAGCAATACCGAGGGCTACAAGACTTCCGCCTCGCTGTTCGGCCGCCTCACCGACGACTGGAGCGCCATGGCCACGCTGGCCAAGACCGACCACGGCGACTACGAGGATGCCGAGGGCAACGCCCAGCCGTACACCGAAACCGAGGTAGTCACCGGTTTCGCCAAAGTGGTCGGCCAGTTGACCGACGAACAGAAGCTCTCCTTCAGCTACGAGCGCAACGAGGACGAAGCCTTCCGCAAGCACCGCCCGCACTGGGTACCCAGTGCCAGGAATCCCGTTTTCGATCAGGAGATGGTTCGCGAAACCGTCACCGGCAAGTACCGCTTCGATTCCGCGGACAACGACTGGCTGGATCTGGAACTGACCGTGTACGACACGGAAGCGTCCCTCAAGCACATCGACGGCCCCTACGGTACCTACCTCGGCACCCTCGACAGCTATGGCGCCGATCTGCGCAACACCTCGCGGCTGGGCGCGCACACCCTGACCTACGGCGTCGACCATCGCCATGACAAGGGCAGCCTCAATGCCGATCAAGAAACCGGCAGCGTAACCGGCCTGTACGTGCAGGACGACTTCCAGGCCACCGACCGCCTGATGTTCAGCGCCGGCACGCGTTTCGACCGCTACGAGCTCGATGAAGAAACCACTGGTCGGGAGTTCAGCGAATCGGGCTTCAGCCCCAACCTGGGCATCAGCTTCGATGCCACGCAGCGTCTCAACCTCTACGGCGGCTGGGCCAGGGCCATTCGCGGCACCCAGGTCAAGGAGCTGTTCGTTCTCGATTACTACGAGAATGCGGCCGACCGCAAGGAAGAGACTGCCGACAATTACGAGGTCGGCGCCACCTACCGCCACGGCAACCTCTACCTGTCCGCCGAGGCCTTCGTCACCAAAATCGACGACGTCGTGGGTCAGGAAGGTCGCAGCGGGGTGCTCTCGAACCTCGGCGAGCTGGAAACCCGCGGGGTCAGCGCCACCATCGGCTACGACTGGGAACGCCTGAGCGCCTCGCTCTCCTACAGCCAGTCGCGCCCGGAGCTCAACGGCGAGCCGCTGAGCGACGACAACTGGAGCCTCGGCACCAGCGTGGGCGACAGCTGGGTGGCCAACCTCAACTACCGGGCCACCGACAGCCTCGACCTGGGCTGGAGCGGCCGCTTCGCCGAGCGCCTGACCGACGTCGCCGATGGCTACCCGGAGAAAGCCGGTTACGGCGTGCACGATGTCTACGCCCGCTGGCAGCCGCTGGTCGATGACCGGCTGACGCTCTCGCTGACGGTCAACAACCTGCTCGACAAGCAGTACTTCGATCATGCCAGCTATGCGGTCTATGGCGACGTGGCGGCCGGCCTGCCGGAAGCCGGCCGGGACGTGCGCATGAACGTGGCCTACCGGTTCTGAGCGAGGCCGAGGCACGGGGGGCGCCTCGGCGCCCCCCCGTTCGTTGAACGGATAGGAACAGCACACCGATGACAATGCCATCTCACCGCCGGGCACGCGGCGCTCTGCTCATGCTGCTCTGGCTGCTGGCCGCCCCGGCGCTGGCCGCCACCGTGACCGACCTGGCGGGGCGCACCGTGAACGTGCCCGAGCATGCCCAGGCCATCGTGCTGGGCGAGAGCCGCTACATTCCCGCCCTGGCGATTCTCGAAGGCGAGCGGGTCGTCGACCGCCTGGCCGGCCTGCTGCCGGACTTCGAGAAGACCGACCCGGCCGGCTACGCCCAGTACCTGGCGCGCTTCCCGGCGCTGGCCGAGGTGCCCCGAGTGGGGCACGCCTCGGCCGACAGCTTCAGCCTGGAGAGCGTGCTGGCCATGGGCGCCGACCTGGCCATCTTCAGCCTCGAGGGGCACGGCCCCGGCGCACGCAACCGCGAGCTGATCGAGCGTCTGGAGCGCGCCGGCGTGGCGGTGGTGTTCGTCGACTTCCGCCAGCAGCCGCTGCGCAACACGCCGCGCAGCATGGCCCTGCTCGGCGAGGTGCTGGGCCGCCAGGCCGAGGCCGAACGCTTCAACCGCTTCTACCGCGAGGAGCTCGCCAAGGTGAGCGAGGCGGTCGCGGCGATTCCCGACAGCGAACGGCCCAGCGTCTTCCTGCACAGCCGCGTGGGCCTGCACGACGGCTGCTGCGAGACCATGGCCGACAGCATGATGGGGCGCTTCATCCCCGCCGCCGGCGGGCGCAACGTGGCGGCACAGCGCCTGCCCGGGGTCAGCGGCACGCTCAACCTGGAGATGCTGATCGGCGATCCGCCGGATCGCTACCTGGCCACCGCCATCGGCTCGCCCGGCCAGCGGGAATCCGCCGAGGAGCAGCCCTACGTGGTGCTGGGTGCCGGGGTCGACGAGACCACCGCCCGCCGCTCCCTGGCCCGGGCCACCCACCGACCGGGCCTGGCCTCGCTGCCCGCCATCCAGAACCCCGAGCGCGCCTTCGCCATCTGGCATCACTTCTACAACACGCCGCTCAACGTGGTGGCGGTGCAGGCCTTGGCACGCTGGCTGCACCCCGAGCGGCTAGGCCATCTCGAGCCCGAGCGCACCCTGGCCACCTTCTATCGGCGCTTCCAGCCCGTGGCGCTGGACGGCACCTACTGGGTACGCCTCGCCGAGGGCGCGCCATGAGTCTGGCACCGGCGAATGCCGGCGGGCTCGCCGGCCAGTACCGGCGCTTCGTATGGCGCCGGGTGCTGTGCCTGGCCGGCCTGGCGCTGGCGGCGGGCGCAGCGCTGCTGGTGGACATCGCCTCCGGCCCCGCCATGCTGGGGCTGGGGGACGTCGTTCGTGGCCTGCTCGATCCCGCAGCGCTGGAAGCCGGCACCCGAGTGATCGTCTTCGACATCCGCCTGCCCTATGCGCTGATGGCGGTGGTGGTGGGCGCTTGCCTGGGGCTGGCCGGGGCCGAAATGCAGACGGTGCTCAACAACCCGCTGGCCAGCCCCTTCACCCTGGGCGTGGGCGCCGCCGCCACCCTGGGCGCCTCGCTGGTGATCGCGTTCAACGTCTCGCTGTTCGGCCTGGCGGTACACCTGCTGCTGCCGCTCTCGGCGTTCGCGTTCGCCGCCGCCGCCTCGCTGTTGATCCTGCTGCTGTCGCGCACCCTGGGCGCCTCGGTTCACGCCGTCGTGCTGTTCGGCATCGCCCTGCTGTTCGGCATCAACGCCGTGGTGGGGCTGATCCAGTTCGTCGCCGACGCCGAGTCGGTGCAGCAGATCGTGTTCTGGACCATGGGCAGCCTGGCCCGCGCCTCGCTGGACAAGGTGGCCATCGTGGCCGGCGTGCTGGCGGTATGCCTGCCCTTCTCGCTGCGCAACGCCTGGGCCATGACCCTGCTGCGCAGCGGCGAGGAGCAGGCGCGCAGCCTGGGCGTGCCGGTGGAGCGCATGCGCCTGCTGGTGCTGCTGCGGGTCAGCCTGCTGACCGCGGCGGCCATGGCCTTCGTCGGCGAGATCGGCTTCATCGGCCTGGTGGCACCGCACATCGCGCGGCTGATGCTGGGCGAAGACCACCGCTTCCTGCTACCGGGCAGCGCCCTGGCCGGTGCCGTGCTGCTCTCGCTGTCGTCGATCGCCAGCAAGCTGTTGGTGCCGGGAGTGGTGCTGCCGGTGGGCATCGTCACCGCCCTGGTGGGCATCCCGCTGTTCATCGGCCTGATCGTGGCCCGCAGCCGGAGGGCCGCGCTATGAGCCTCGAGCTGCAACGGCTGACGGTGGGCTACCGGCGCCAGCCGGTGTTTCGCGCCCTCACCCTGCCGGCCATCGAGCCGGGCAGCCTGGTGGCAGTGGTGGGCCCCAACGCCGTGGGCAAGTCGACCCTGCTCAAGGGCATCGCCGGGCTGCTGCACGCCAGCGGCCAGGTGCGCCTGAACGGCCAGGCGCTGCACGAACTCGCCCCCGCCCAGCGCGTGACGCAGCTCGGCTACCTGCCCCAGCCGCTGCCCCAGGCCGTGCCGCTGGTGGCCTACGAGACGGTGTTCAGCGCCTGCCGCGCCGCCCGGGGCGGCGAGTCGCGAGCGGCGACCGAAGCGGCCATCGAGCGCGTGTTCGATACCCTCGGCATTCGCCAGTTGGCGCTGCGCCAGCTGGCGGAGATGTCGGGCGGCCAGCGTCAGATGGTGGGGCTGGCCCAGGTGCTGGTACGCCGCCCCTCGTTGATGCTGCTCGACGAGCCCACCAGCGCCCTGGACCTGCACTGGCAGCTCAACGTGCTCGAGGCGGTGCGCGCGGCCACCCGCGAACGCGCTGCCATCGCCCTGGTAGCCAGCCACGACCTCAACCTGGCGCTGCGCTTCTGCGACCGGGTGCTGGTGCTCTCCCCCGGCGGCCGGGCGGAGATGGGTGCGCCCGAAGCGGTGCTGACCCCGGAACTGCTGGCCCGAACCTACGGCATCGAGGCCCGCATCGAGCGCTGCTCGCGCGGCCACCCCATCGTGCTGGCGGATCGCCCCTTGCCCGCATCGCATTCCATTTAAACAGGAGCTCCCGACATGCCCACCCTGACCGCCACCGTCCCCACCGCCAACGCCGGCCGGCTGATCAACCGGCTGTGCAAGCACTTCGACCACAAGGTGGAGGCCCACTGGACCGGCGAGACGGGCCAGGTGATCTTCGCCATCGGCGAATGCCACATGACCGCGACGCCGCAAGCGCTGGAACTCAGCTGCCGGTCGCCCAGCCAGGCCGAGCTGGATGAGCTGGGTCAGGTGGTGGCTTCACACCTAGTGCGCTTCGCCGGCGGTGAGGTCGAGGTCGTCGAGTGGCAGGGCGGCGAGCACTCAGCGTAATGGTAAATTCGCCTCAACAGGTCGATAATTGTGCTCGAAACCCGAATCTCTCGCGACGATTGGTCAAGCCCGATAGGCGTCTGGCATTCGACATAATCGGGGTGCGGACACAGAACGAAGCGGCGCTTTTGCACGTCCGGTTAGTTACCGATCCTCATGCAGGCGGCCTTCTACATACTTGTGGAGGATGCTGGCAACGAGGGTCTGGTAAGGAATGCCCTCCTCCAGGGCTTTTTTCTGCAACCCCCGAAGATCCCTGGAAGAAAGCCTAATGTTGATGCGGGCATCTTTTTTGAACATGGCTTCTGCATACTGCTGATGCCGCTCTTTCCTACCCTCGATATCTGTCGCCCGCTGCAACTCCTCCGCATCGAATGCGTCCAGAATTTCCTGCTCTTCTTTATCCAGCCTGCTCATTTCGAACCTCCCAAATAGGTTCTGGTCGCTTTGCGGCTCGGAATGATCGTTTTCAAAAAAACCTCATCCTCCGATTCTACAAAGGGGACCAAATAGGCATACCCCTCTATCGCAATCACATGAACCTTCTGCCCTGGATACCGTTCCTGATTCGGATGCTCGAATGTATCCAAGATACCCCCAATCGAGATATGCAAAACCACATCCTCGAAAGAGATGTTCCTTTCCTTTTGGAGAAGCTTGTTCTTCTCGGGGTTCCATGCGATCACTTTCATGGACCTGAGTGTAGCACATTGTGTGCCTTTTGTGCTCGAAACTCCCTTAATGGCCACTGGTACGCGCTTCGCCGGCGGCGAGGTGGAGGCGGTGGCGTGGCGAGGGGGAACGACCGCCGAGTTAGCGGCTTGAAGCTTCACCGCCCCCCGCATCTTCGGGTCAGTGCGCACAAACCCCAGGTGATCGATGCCCCGCCAGCCTATACTGAACCGACGCGCTGATGCGTTGCCGGCCATGGATCGATGCTGGGCATGAATGCCATCGCCTGGCCAGTCTATTGCCCCCGAACCGGCGATGACGAAAGCCTCCATGACGGCGGGTGCCCTCCGGTGCTCACCGCCCCCGCACCATGAACGAGGAACCCCGTCATGGTCACGAAGATTGCCGTCATTCAGAAACCGCCGGTCATGCTCCAGCGAGACGCCACCCTGGAACGGATGCTCGACAGCATCGACGAGGCGGCGCAGGCAGGGGCGGAATGGAGGCGTAGCCGAAATGCCGTAATCGTCGCCATGGCTGGCTTGGTTAGAAACTGATGATGGCTCCGCCATTACGTCAGATCCTGGTAAGGGTTGTATGCAACTTCCCAGTAATGACCTTCCGGGTCTTGAAAATAACCGGAGTAACCGCCCCAAAAAACTTCCTCCGCTGGCTTTATGAGCCTAGCCCCTGCGGAAACGGCCTGGTTGAGTACTGCATCGACTTCTGACTTGCTGGCCACATTGTGAGCTAATGTAATACCTGAGAAGCCACCTTGGCTAGATATTGCCACCCCGATGTCTTCAGCAAGGTCTTCTCTAGGGTAAAGTGCCAACCACGTTCCTTCCAGGCTAAAAAAGGAGATGTTACCATCTTCAAAGTCGTACTTTGGAAAGCCAAGACCCTCACCGTAAAAACGACTGGCCCTCTCCAGATCCTCGACACCCAATGTAATAATGCTGATCTTCGGCTTCATCACTCTCCCCCTGTCACCTTAATCGCCGAAAAACCACAAGCGTAGCGAGTAATTCACCTCCGCTCAGCAAACCGTCATTCACAGTCAGACATCTCGCCGCTGCCCGATACACTGTTGCCTGACAGTGGTGAAGCACAGACTCGCTCGGCAACTCATGTCGCATTCGTGTGCAGTCGGTCTTTGCCGGTCCAAGATGCGAGCCCCGACAAGTCAGCGGGCAGCCCTGGGGCTGCCCGCTGAAGGTCGATGGATGTCAAAAGCGGAGGCCTAGAAGAACAACCGCCGCAACGCTTCGCCGGGCTCGGCCTCGCGCATGAACGTCTCGCCGACCAGGAAGCCGTGCACGTCATGCTCGCGCATGCGCAGCACGTCGTCGCGGGTGTGGATGCCGGATTCGGTGATCACCGTGACATCCACGGGGATGCGCGGCAGCAGTTCCAGGGTGGTTTCCAGGCGCGTGTCGAAGGTGTGCAGGTTGCGGTTGTTGATGCCCACCAGGTCGATGCCCAGGGCCAGCGCGCGCTCGAGTTCCTGGGCATCGTGCACCTCCACCAGCACGTCCATGCCCAACGCCACGGCCTGCTGATGCAGGTCGGCCATGCGGGCATCGTCGAGCGCGGCGACGATCAGCAAAATGCAGTCGGCGCCGATGGCGCGCGCCTCGCTGACCTGATAACCGTGCACGATGAAGTCCTTGCGGATCACCGGCAGTTCGCAGGCGTCGCGCGCTTCGATCAGAAAATCCTCGTGGCCCTGGAAGAAGTCGGCATCGGTGAGCACCGAAAGGCAGGCGGCACCGCCGGCGGCATAGCTGGCGGCGATCTCGCCGGGCTGGAAGTCCTCACGAATCACGCCCTTGGAGGGCGAGGCCTTCTTGATCTCGGCGATCACCGCCGGGTCGCCGTCGCCGAGATGGCGGTTCAGCGCGGCGACGAAGCCCCGCGGGGCGCTCTGCTGCCGGGCCAGGGTCAGCAGCTCGGCTTCGGAAACGGCGCGCTGGCGCTCGGCGACCTCTTCGTCCTTGCGGGCAAGGATGCGGGTGAGAACGGTCGGAGTGGCGTCCGGGGAGTGGCTCATGGTGTCACGCTCCTCGATGGGGGCTTCAGGGCGTCAGCACCCGGGTGAAGTCGGCGAGTTCCTTCATCTTTTCCTGCGGCAGCTTGGAGGCCTGGGCATCCTGGGCCATGAGCACGCCTTCCTTGAAGCTGTCGGCGATGCCCGAGCAGTAGAGCGCCGCGCCGGCGTTGAGGGCGACGATGTCGGCGGCCGCCCCCTCGCCGACCAGCGCCTCGCGCACCAGGCGCAGGCTGTCCTCGGCGCTGACCACCTTGAGCGGGGCGAGCTCCTGGCGCTCGATGCCGACATCCTCGGGGGCGATGGTGTATTCGCGAATCGCACCGTCCTTGAGTTCGGCCACGCGGGTGGGTGCGGCCAGCGAGATCTCGTCGAGGCCGTCCTCGGCGTGCACCACCATCACGTGGCGGCTGCCCAGGGTCTGCAACACTTCGGCCATCAGCGGCACCAGCTCGGGGGCGTAGACGCCGAGAAGCTGGTTGGGCGCACCGGCCGGATTGGTGAGCGGGCCGAGGATGTTGAACAGGGTGCGCACGCCCATCTCGCGGCGCGCCCCGATGGCATGACGCATGGCCGGATGGTGGTTGGGGGCGAACATGAAGCCCACGCCCACCTGCTCGATGCAGCGCCCCACCTGTTCCGGCGAGAGATCGAGATGAATGCCGGCGACGTCGAACAGGTCGGCGCTGCCCGAGGACGAGGAGACGCTGCGATTGCCGTGCTTGGCCACGTGGGCTCCGGCAGCCGCGGCCACGAAGCTCGCCGCCGTGGAGACGTTGAAGAGGTTGGCGCCGTCGCCGCCGGTGCCGACGATGTCGACCACGTTGTCGGCATGGAGAGCGACCGGCCTCATCAGTTCGCGCATCACCTGGGCGGCGGCGCTGATCTCCTCGGCGGTCTCGCCCTTCATGGCCAGGCCGATCAGCAAGCCGCCGATCTGGGCGTCGGTGGCCTCGCCGGTCATGATCTGGCGCATCACCGCGTGGGTGGCGTCGAAACCGAGGTTCTCGCGGCGCATCACCGCGGCGATGGCATCTCGCATCTGCATGAGCAGTTCTCCTAATGATCAGGCGCGGTTCAGCGGGCGCGACTCATCGGCGCTCGAGAAAATTGGCCAGCAGCTCGTGCCCCTGGCGGGTCAGGATCGACTCGGGGTGAAACTGCACTCCCTCGATGTCCAGTTCACGGTGACGCAGCCCCATGATCAGCCCCGGCGTCACGTCATCGTCGTCGGTCCAGGCAGTCACCTCGAGGCAGGCCGGCAGGCTTTCGGCGGCCACCACCAGGGAATGATAGCGCGTCACTTCCAGCGGGTCTTCCAGGCCGGCGAAAACGCCCTGGCCGCGATGGCGGATGCGCGAGGTCTTGCCGTGCATCACCTGTGGGGCGCGCACCACCTCGCCGCCGTAGACCTGGCCGATCGCCTGGTGGCCCAGGCACACGCCGAGAATGGGAAGGCGCCCGGCGAAGCGCTCGATGGCCGCCATGGAGATGCCCGCCTCGTTGGGCGTGCAGGGGCCCGGCGAGATCACCAGGTGGCTGGGCGCCATGGCCTCGATCTCGTCCAGCGTGATGGCGTCATTGCGGTAGGTCTCCACCTCAGCGCCCAGCTCGCCGAGGTACTGCACCACGTTGAAGGTGAAGCTGTCGTAGTTGTCGATCATGCAGACTTTCATGACTCGTTCTCTCTCAGGCCCCTGGGGCACTCGCCCGACCGTGGTCGGACGCGGGGAAATCGGGGGGTGGCGGCTCGTCTACTCGAGGTTGTCGAGGCCGCGCTCGGCCATGGCCACGGCGCGGAAGATGGCACGGCCCTTGTTGAGGGTCTCCTGCCACTCCAGCTCGGGCACGGAGTCGGCCACCACGCCGGCGCCGGCCTGGACGTGGAGCTCGCCGTCCTTGATCACTGCGGTGCGGATGGCGATGGCGGTGTCCATGTTGCCGTGCCAGGAGAGATAGCCCACCGCCCCGGAGTAGACGCCGCGCTTGACCGGCTCCAGCTCGTCGATGATCTCCAGGGCACGGATCTTGGGGGCACCGGAGAGCGTGCCCGCCGGAAAGGTGGCGCGCAGCACGTCCATGGCCGAAAGCCCCGGCTTCAGTCGCCCGGTGACGTTGGAGACGATGTGCATGACGTGGGAGTAGCGCTCCACCGCCATGTTGTCGGTCACTGTCACCGAGCCGGTCTCGCTGATGCGCCCCACGTCGTTGCGGCCCAGATCGATCAGCATCAGGTGCTCGGCGCGTTCCTTGGGGTCGGCGAGCAGATCGGCCTCCAGCGCCCGGTCCTCGGCCTCGCTCTTGCCGCGCACCCGCGTGCCGGCGATGGGCCGCACCGTCACCTCGCCGTCTTCCAGACGGGTGAGGATCTCCGGCGAAGAGCCCACCACGTGGTGGTCGCCGAGGTTGAAGAAGAACATGTACGGCGAGGGGTTGAGGCTGCGCAGCGCGCGGTAGAGATCCAGCGGCGAGGCGCGATAGGGTATCGACATGCGCTGCGACGGCACGCACTGCATCACGTCGCCGGCCAGCACGTACTCCTTGATGCGCTCCACCGCCGCCTTGAAGCCTTCCTCGGTGAACCCGGAGGTGAAGTGCCCCTCTTCCACCGCCGCCGCACCGCTGCCGGGGCTGGTGGTGTTGAGAGTGGCGCTGCGCAGGCGGATCTCGAGGCGTTCCAGGCGCTCGTAGGCGTTCGCGTAGGCGTGCGCCTCGGCCGGGTCGGCGTGGGTCCACAGCGTCAGGCGACCGGAGAGATTGTCGAACACCACCAGCTCGTTGCACACCATCAGCAGGATATCGGGCACGCCCAGCGGATCGGGTTTGGCGGCCACCTGGGGGCCACGCAGGCGCGGCTCGATGTAGCGGATGGTGTCGTAGCCGAAGTAGCCCACCAGCCCGCCGTCGAAACGCGGCTGGTCGTCGAGGCGCGGCACCTTGAAGCGCGCCTGGAAGGACTCGATCCAGGCCAGCGGGTCGTCGACCTCTTCCGCCTCGACTTCGCGCTCATCGATCAGGTGACGCACGTGAAAGTTGCGTACTTCGACCCGCTCCGGGCTGGGCAAACCGATGATCGAATAGCGACCCCATTTCTCGCCGCCCTGTACGGACTCCAGCAGGAAGGTCCAGGGGGCGTCGGCGAGCTTGAGGTAGGTGGAGAGCGGCGTGTCGAGATCGGCCAACACCTCGCGGGTGACCGGAATGCGGTTGTAGCCGGCGTCGGCCAGCTCACGAAAACGTTCGGGGGTCATCATGCCCGGAATCCTCGATGTAACGGATTGGCGATGAGGGCGCGCAGGCGCCGCGGCTCAGCAAAGCGGGGTGAGCGTCACCATCGCCAGCCGCCCCGAAGGGGCAGCAGGGTAACGAGGGGGTCGGAGCCGGAGCGGGCGCCGCCAAAGGAAATGGGGTTATCCGGCATCATGCGGCTGATCATCGAACGGGTTCCGCAAGCTGAAGGTGATCGATTCGTGCGTTATAGCAAAAACATATTGATGAAGCTGGTCTTATAGCAGCAGCTAAATCAGCCTAAACGAGTTCCCCCAGCGATTCAACCAGGCCGTCGGGGCCGCTGTCGCGCACCGGTTCGCCGTGATTGTAGCCGTAGGGTACGGCCAGGGTGCGAAAACCGGCCGCCCGGCCGGCGGCGATGTCGTGACGCGAATCGCCCACCATCAGACAGGCCGCCGGCGGCACGCCGACGTGCGCCGCCACATGCAGCAGCGGCGCGGGGTCGGGCTTCTTCCGGGGCAGCGAGTCGCCGCCCAGGCACAACGCGAAGTGCCCCTCCAGGCCGAAACCGGCGAGAATCGGTTCGATGAAGGCCTCGGGCTTGTTGGTCACCAGCGCCAGCGTAAAGCCTGCCCCACGCAGGCCGTCCAGCGCCTCGCGCACGCCGGGGTAGAGCCGCGTGCGCGAACTCGGGTCGCGGGCGTAGTGCTCGAGGAAGGCGGCGTGGGCACGCTCCAGCAGGGCATGGTCGACCTCGCCGAGGGCTTCCCGATCGGCTTTCCCGGCGACAAGCCTACGAGGAGGCGCTGTGAACCCTTCCCTGGGCGCTACCGGTTCCTTCCCTGGAATCGGACCTCCTCTTCGGCTTGCCCCCGGCGCCTCGCTCTGGAGCACAGCATGGGCAAGAACCCGCTCCATCAGCACCCGCGAGCCGTTGCCCACCCAGTCGCGCACCTTGGTCTCGCCCGCGGCGGGCAGACCGAGATCGCCGAGGGCGGCGTCCACCGCCACGGCCAGGTCGGGCACGGAATCCACCAGGGTCCCGTCCAGATCGAAGGTCACCAGGCGAATGCCGGCCAGGATGGGATGCATGCGCTGACTCCAGGATTGAAAAAGTCGTATTGTGCCGCACGGGCCATGGGCAGGGAATGCCGGCAGGCCTATGCTGTTGTTTTCACGTGCCAAGGAGTGCCCTCATGAGCAAACCGAGAATCGTGGTGGTCGGCGGCGGCGCCGGCGGCCTGGAGCTGGTGACCCGCCTGGGCCGGCGCCTGGGACGACGCGGCCGGGCCGAGATCGTGCTGGTCGACCGCAGCCCGACCCACATCTGGAAGCCGCTGCTGCATGAGGTCGCCACCGGTGCGCTGGACTCCGGCCTCGACGAGATCGCCTACGCCAGTCATGCCCGCGGCAACGGCTACCGCTTTCAGCGTGGCACCCTGCGCGGGCTCGACCGCCAGCAGCGCCGGCTGCAGCTCGCCGCGGTGCTCGACAACGAGGGCGAGGAGATCCTGCCGCCCCGCGAGCTGGCCTACGACCGACTGGTACTGTCGCTGGGCAGCGTCAGCAACGACTTCGGCACCCCGGGGGTGGCCGAATACTGCCACTTAATCGACAGCCCCGAGCAGGCCGAAGCCTTCCGCCGCGACATGCTCGCCACCTTCCTGCGCTACAGCGCCACCGTGCAGCACCAGGCGCCGCAGCTGAGGGTGGGCATCGTGGGCGGCGGCGCCACGGGAGTGGAGCTCGCCGCCCAGCTCTACGACGCCCTGCTGATGCTGCACAGCTACGGGGTCACCGAACTGGACCGCCACCAGCTCGACGTACACCTCATCGAGGCCGCCGAGGACGTGCTGCCGGCCCTGCCCGAACGAGTCCGCCAGGCCGTTCGCGAGGAACTCGAGGGCCTCGGCGTCCAGGTGCACACCGCCACGAAGGTGACCGAGATCGACGCCGATGCCATTCACACCGCCGACGGCCGGCACATCGCCACCGATCTCAACGTCTGGGCGGCAGGCATCAAGGCGCCCGACATCCTCGCCGAGCTCGACCTGACCCTGGCCAAGGGCCAGCGCATCGCCGTGCACGAGACCCTGCAGAGCGTCGACGACCCGAACGTCTTCGCCTTCGGCGACTGCGCCAGCTGCCCGCAGGCCGACGGCGGCACGGTGCCGCCTCGCGCCCAGGCCGCCCACCAGCAGGCAAGCTTGCTCTACCGCAACCTGCTCGCTCAGCTCGACGGCCGGCCGCTGAAGCCGTTCGTGTACCGCGATCGCGGCTCGCTGATCTCACTCGCCCACTTCGATGCGATAGGCACCTTGATGCGCGGCGCTTCGGCACGCCGCCTGTTCGTCGAGGGGCATCTGGCCAAGTTTTTCTACGCCTCGCTCTATCGCCTGCACCAGCGCGCCATTCACGGCAACCTGAAGACGGCGGTGATCGTGCTGGTGGATGGGCTGAACCGGTTCATTCGGCCGCGTCTCAAGCTTCATTGAGTCGCCGCCGAGCCAGCCAGGCCCGCTTGGCGGCGGGCGAGAGCCGCTTCACGGCGGCTTCGAGGCGCTGTGCCTCGCCGCGGCCGCCCACCGCTTCCTGGTGGAGCAGCGTCAAGGGGCCGCGGCCGCGTAGCGCCTTGGCGCCGCGCCCCTCGGCGTGTTCGACCAGGCGCCGTGCCACGTCGGTGGTAACGCCGGTGTAGAGCGCCCCGCCGGCGGTCTCGATCACGTAGAGGTGCCAGCAGGCGGCGGTTTGACTCATCGCGCCGTGGCGAGCCGCTCGCGCAGGGCCCGCAGCACGCTGTCGTAGCGATGCGGATCGCTCGCCTCGGCGGCCTTGAAGATGGCCGAGCCGGCCACGAAGGTATCGGCCCCTGCGCGGGCGATCTCGGCGATGTTATCGACCTTGACGCCACCGTCGATCTCCAGGCGAATGTCGCGTCCCGAGGCCTCGATGCGGCGGCGCGCTTCGCGGAGCTTGTCGAGCGTACCGGGAATGAACGCCTGTCCGCCGAAGCCGGGGTTGACGCTCATCAGCAGGATCATGTCGACCTTGTCCATCACGTAGTCGAGATAGGCGAGCGGCGTGGCCGGATTGAACACCAGCCCCGACTGGCAGCCACCGTCGCGGATCAGCGAGAGCGAACGATCGATGTGGTCCGAGGCCTCGGGATGAAAGGTGATGTAGCTCGCCCCGGCATCGATGAAGTCGCCGATCAGCCGGTCCACCGGCTTGACCATCAAGTGGGCGTCGATGGGCGCGGTGACACCGTGCTTGCGCAGCGCCTCGCACACCATGGGCCCGATGGTCAGGTTGGGCACGTAGTGGTTGTCCATGACGTCGAAATGAACGATGTCGGCACCGGCGGCCAGCACATTGTCCACTTCCTCGCCGAGGCGGGCGAAGTCGGCGGAGAGAATCGAGGGGGCGATGAGGAAGTCGCGGTTCGGGTCGGTCATGGCATGTCCGTCGAGCAGGTTGTCATTCCGTAAGAGGCACAGTTTATCAGGGGGCAGAGAGCGCCACACATATATTCAAAAATAGAATAAAAGATCTCATTGTAATTCCAACAAGCTAGAATTAGCCTTGCCAACCAAGGTCCAAGATTTCAAGGAGTTTCTGGCATGGCATTGCTATCGACACTGCGCCGCTCTGCGCTGATCGCGGCTCTGGGGGCTAGCCTGGTCACCCCAACGCTGGCCGCCGACCGCGAGCTGCTCAACTCGTCCTACGACATCGCCCGCGAACTCTTCGCCGCCGTGAATCCCGAGTTTCAGGCCTGGTGGCAAGCCGAGCACGGCGAGGAAGTGACCATCAAGCAATCCCACGGCGGCTCCTCGGCCCAGGCCCGGGCCATCCTCCAGGGGCTGCGCGCCGACGTGGTCACCTACAATCAGGTCACCGACGTTCAGGTGCTGGCCGACGCCGGCCTGGTGGCCGAGGACTGGCAGCAGCAGCTGCCCAACAACGCCTCGCCCTACTACTCCACCACCGCTTTCCTGGTGCGCAAGGATAATCCCAAGGGCATCGAGAACTGGGACGACCTGGCACGCGAGGACGTGGAGATCGTCTTCCCGAACCCCAAGACGTCGGGCAACGGCCGCTACACCTACCTGGCCGCCTGGGGCTTCGCCGATCAGGCCTTCGACGGTGACGAGGAACGGATCCACGACTTCATGCGCACCTTCCTCGGCAACGTGGAAGTGTTCGACACCGGCGGTCGCGGCGCCACCACCAGCTTCATCGAGCGCGGCATCGGCGACGTGCTGATCAGCTTCGAATCCGAGGTCAACAACATCCGCGGCGAGTACGGCAGCGACGACTACGACGTGGTCGTGCCGCCGGTGAGCATCCTCGCCGAGTTTCCGGTAGCCGTGGTCGAGGAGAACGCCGAACGCAACGGTACCGAGGAGCTGGCCCGGGGCTACCTGGAATACCTCTACACCGAGGAGATGCAGCGCCTGCTCGCCGGCTTCAACTATCGGGTGCACCACGAGGCAGTGGTGGACGAGTTCGCCGACCAGTTTCCCGAGACCGAACTGCTGACGGTGGAAGAGATCGTCGGCGGCTGGGATGAGGCCATGGCGACCCACTTCGAAAGTGGCGCCCTGCTGGATCAGCTGCAACGCCGATGATCACGCTGGCATCACTGGCCGGCAGCGCCCCGAAACGGGTGCTGCCCGGCTTCGGCCTTTCGCTGGGCATCAGCCTGACCTTCGTCTCGCTGGTGCTGCTGCTGCCGCTGACCGGACTCTTCGGTCAGCTGGCCGGGGTCAGCCTCGCCGAGTATTGGGCCATCGTCACCGATGGGCGGGTGGTCGCCAGCTACCTGGTGACCATCGGCGCCGCCGCCGTGGCGGCGCTGGCCAACGCCGTCTTCGGCTTGCTGCTGGCCTGGGTTCTGGTGCGCTACGACTTTCCCGGCAAGCGCCTGCTCGACGCACTGATGGACCTGCCTTTCGCCCTGCCCACTGCCGTGGCCGGCATCACGCTGGCCACGCTCTACTCGAGCAACGGCTGGATGGGCGGGCTCCTCGCCCCGCTGGGCATCGAAGTCGCCTATACCTGGGTGGGCATCGCCCTGGCCATGGCCTTCACCAGCATCCCTTTCGTGGTGCGCACGGTGCAGCCGGTGCTCGAAGATCTTCCCCATGAAGTGGACGAGGCCGCCATGACGCTGGGCGCCCGCGATGGCGTCGCCTTCCGGCGGGTGATCCTGCCCCACCTGTGGCCGGCGCTGGTCACCGGCACGGGGCTCGCCTTCGTGCGCTCGCTGGGCGAGTTCGGCGCCATCATCTTCATCGCCGGCAACACGCCCTACGAAACCGAGATCACCGCGCTGATGATCTTCGTCCGGCTGCAGGAGTACGACTACGCCGGCGCCTCGGCCATCGCCTCGGTGGTGCTCGCCGTCTCGTTGCTGCTGTTGCTGGCCATCAACGTCTGGCAGGGCCGCTTCGTCCGACGCCTGCACGGAGGAAACGGCTGATGCAACGTATCGGTGATGCCCCGGCGGTGCGCCGCGGCCTGATCCTCGCCGCCGTGGCGCTGGCCGGGCTCTTTCTGCTGCTGCCGCTGGTAGCGATCTTCGCCCAGGCCTTCGCCCAGGGCGTGGGTACTTTCTGGAGCAACGTCAGCGACGAATACACCGTCGCGGCCATCGCCCTCACGCTGTTCGTGACGCTGATGACCATCCCGATCAACCTGGTGTTCGGCGTGGCCCTGGCGTGGCTGGTGACCCGGTTCACCTTCCCGGGGCGGCGCCTGCTGCAGACCCTGATCGACATCCCTTTCGCGGTGTCGCCGGTGGTGGCGGGTCTGGTCTACCTGCTGCTCTACGGCCGCAACGGCTGGGTCGGTGGTTGGCTCGACGCCCACGACATCCAACTGATGTTCGCCTGGCCGGGCATTCTGATGGTGACCGTCTTCGTCACCTGCCCCTTCGTGGCCCGCGAGCTGATCCCGCTGATGCAGGCCCAGGGCTCCCGCGAGGAGGAAGCCGCGGTGACGCTCGGCGCCCGGGGCTTCACGCTCTTTCGCCGGGTGACGCTGCCCAACATCCGCTGGGCGCTACTGTACGGGGTGATTCTCACCAACGCCCGGGCGGTGGGCGAATTCGGCGCCGTCTCGGTGGTTTCCGGAGCCATCCGCGGCGAGACCAATACCCTGCCGCTGCACGTCGAACTGCTCTATCAGGACTACAACACCGTGGGCGCCTTCGCCAGCGCCGCCCTGCTGGCGCTGATCGCCCTGTTCACCCTTGCCGCCAAGGCCGGCCTGGAATGGCGCGCCGCGCGCCGGGAGGCTTACCCATGAGCATCCATCTGCATGACGTCGCCAAGACCTTCGGGAAGCCGGGACGCCAGACTCGCGCGCTGGAGCCGGTGAACCTGGACATCCACGACGGTGAGCTGGTCGGGCTGCTCGGCCCCTCGGGCTCGGGCAAGACCACCCTGCTGCGCATCATCGCCGGACTGGAAAACGCCGACTGCGAACCCGCCGGACGCATCCTGTTCGGCGACCGCGACGTCACCCAGGTTCACGTGCGCGACCGGCGCATCGGCTTCGTCTTCCAGCACTACGCGCTGTTCCGCCACATGACGGTGTACGACAACGTGGCCTTCGGGCTCACCGTGCTACCGCGCCAGAGCCGTCCGAGCAGCGGCGAGATCCGTGCCCGGGTGCTTCGCCTGCTGGAAATGGTGCAGCTCGAAGCCTTCGCCAGCCGCTATCCGGCGCAGCTCTCCGGCGGCCAGCAGCAGCGCGTGTCGCTGGCCCGTGCTCTGGCGCTGCGCCCCGACGTGCTGCTGCTCGACGAGCCCTTCGGCGCCCTCGACGCCAAGGTACGCCAGGAACTGCGTCGCTGGCTTCGCCACCTGCATGACGAGTTGAACTTCACCAGCGTCTTCGTCACCCACGACCAGGAGGAGGCGCTGGAGCTCTCCGACCGGGTGGTGGTGATGAGCAACGGCCGCATCGAGCAGATCGACGCCCCGGACACGCTCTATCGCGCGCCCGCCAACCGCTTCGTCTTCGAGTTCCTGGGCGACGTCAATCACCTGGAGGGCGAGGTGCGCCGCGGCGTGCTGACCTGCGGCGATGCCAAGCTCTCGGTGGAACTCCCCGACGGCCCGGAGGAACTGCTGCTGCGCCCCCATGAAGTGCGACTGGCCGAGACGCCCAGCGCCGAGGCCCATCTACCCGTCACGGTGACTGCGATTTCCCCGGTCGGCGCCGAAGTACGCGTCGAACTCGAAGCGGATTGGCTGGCCAAGCCCTGGCTGGCCACGGTGCGGCATGCCGACTTCGAGCGCCTCGGTCTCGCCCGTGGGCAGCGCCTGTTCGCCGTGCCGCGCCGTTGGCATCGTTTCCCCGAAAGTCGCGATACCACGGCGAGCAAGACGTCTGCCGCCATTTCCTGATCGCAACCGGCAGGCGCTATACTCGCCACGCGACGGGCCACCGGCCTGTCGCGACTTGGCTAGGTGTTATCACGACCGGGAGATTCGCATGCTTGGACACCCCCTCGGGCGCGCCGCCGCGGCCCTATTGGCCACGCTGGTACTGGCCGGCTGCGCCAGCCCGCACTATCTGCAGCTCGATCCACGCCGTACCGCCGAGGTACCGCAGGCCGGCAGCGGCCAGGCGGTGACCGTCGAAGCCGCCGACGCCCGCGACGAGGAAGTGATCGGCACGCGCTCGGGCAGCGCCATGTCCACGTCCGTCATCACCGTCACACCGCGGGAGCTGACTCCCCGCCTGCAGCGCGAAGCCGAGCGCGCGGTTCGCGACATGGGCTTTTCCCCCACGACCGAATCGGCTTCCGACCGCCCCACCTTGACGCTCACTCTCCAGCGCCTGGGCTACGAACGTGGAGACGGCCAGCCGCTGCTCGGCGAAGCCCGACTGGAAGCCGTGCTCGAGGCCAAGGCCGTCAACGGCGGCACCACCTATACCGGCACCTACACCTCGCGGCGAACCCAGAGCTTCGCCCTGCGCCCCAACCGCGAGGAGAATGCGGACATGCTCAACGAGCTGATCAGCGATGCCCTGGACCGCGCTTTCCGCGATCCGGAGCTGGGACAGCTATTGGCGCGCTAGACCTTCGGACCGCGGCGCACCAACGCCCACACACTCTCGCGGAAGCCGCTGCCGGGCTCCGGTTCGCCGTCTTCCAGGTGAGTGACCCGGAAGTTGGGTTCGAAGAGGGCACGCACCTCCGCGGCATCCGTGCTGTAGGGTGGTCCTCCGGTGTCGCCCGGCGCGCGTGTCAGGCTGATCAACAGGCCGGGCGCACCGGGGGGAATCAGCTGCGCCAGATGGAAGGCATAGCGCTGCCGGGTGGCGGCGGGCAGCGCAATCAACGCCGCGCGGTCGTAGAAGGCGCCGATCTCGGCGGCCTGTTCGATGTGAAAATGGAAGAAGTCGCCGCACCACAGCTCGACACTGCCCTGCCGGCAGATGGCGAACGGCTCCTGGCGGTAGCGCGACACCGCCCCATTTCCCTCGGCCACGAACTGCTCGATGGCCTCTTCCGCCAGCTCGATGCCCAGCACCGGATGGTCATGGCGCGCCAGCCAGCGCATGTCGAGACTCTTGCCGCATAGCGGCACGAGCACCTTGGTACCGGGCCGTGCCCCGAGCAGGGGCCAGTGACGCACCAGCGCGGGGTGCGTGGCATCGCGGTGAAAGCCGATGCGCCCTTCGCGCCAGCGCTTGAGCCACTCCTGTCCCATACTCTCTCCTGCAGCTCGTCGGTTCTTGCAGTCGATCAGGGCCAGCTGCTAGAACCAGCGGTCGTTCTTGCGCCGCTTCCGCGGCAAGTGCGGAATGATCAACCCCACCAGCAGGCCGGCGCCGGCCACGCCGCCGCCGTACATGAAGTAACGTATCAGCAGGTCTTCTTCCTGGGTATCGAGACGTGCCTGAAGCTCGCGAATGGTCGCGCTGGATTCCTGCGTCTGTCCGTCCAGTTGCCGGTTGCGCTCCTCGAGTTCGGCGATGCGCCGCTCACGCTGCTCGAGGGTTTCCGTCATGGTGGCCACCCGGTTCTCCCAGGTGTCGTTGATGCTGGCGAGCTCCGCTTCCAGGGTCTCCACCTGAGACCGCAGTTCGGGCAGTTGCTCCTGGGCGCTGGGCTCCTGCTGAAGCTCCTCGCTGAGCACCCAGACGGTTTCCCCCTCGTCGTTTTCCACGCGGCTGTAGTCGCCGCTGGTCTCGAGCACCGTCACCGGCTCGCCGGCGGTGAGGGTGCCGACGATGCGATAGCCGTCGGTGGGGCCACTGCGCACCCAGGTGGTCAGTTCGTCGGAAACCCAGTGGGTCGCGTCGTCATTCTGCTGGGCGGCGAGAGGCAAGGCGAAAAGCCCCAGGGCCACTCCCACCAACAGCGTCTTGCTTCGTTGCATGATCATGCCGTAGTCCTGACTGTCGAAGGCTCCTGCAGCAACCGTTCTACCGCGATCCGAGCCATCGCCCAACCTCCCGTTGCGACGATGACCGATGAGACCTGTGCCACTCGGGCAGTTGTTCACAGCTTCTGTGGACAACCATCGGGAAAAACGCTGGAGAACCACTGCCAGGTGCCGTCCTGCGGGCCCTTCGGCACCTTGGTCATCACGTGATCGACCCGATATCGCGTTGCGCCCCGGGCCCATGAGACACCGCCCGCGACCGGCTGACAGGTTACCACAGCCAAAGTGGCGCCGGGGGCAGCCCGTGCTGGCCCCGTTCCGGGTGCTGCCGTATAATGACCGGCCTGCGCAACGGCCCAGCGCCACATCCTCGCGACGTTCCATTCACCGGTGACACGCGTCGGGCAACCGACGAAGACTCTATCTTATGGCGAAGAAACTCTTCATCAAGACTCATGGCTGCCAGATGAACGAGTACGACTCCGCACGCATGGCGGATCTGCTCGGCGAGTCCCACCAGCTGGAGCTGACCGACGACGAAGGCGAGGCCGACGTCATCCTGCTCAATACCTGCTCGATTCGTGAAAAGGCCCAGGAGAAGGTATTCCACCAGCTCGGCCGCTGGAAGAAGCTCAAGGAAGCCAATCCCGACCTGGTGATCGGCGTGGGCGGCTGCGTGGCCAGCCAGGAGGGCGAGAATCTGCGCAAGCGCGCGCCCCACGTGGACATGGTGTTCGGCCCCCAGACGCTGCACCGCGTACCCAACATGCTCGAGCAGCGCGGCAAGAGCGCTCAGCCGATCTCGGTGGTCGACGTCACCTTCCCCGAGATCGAGAAGTTCGATCACCTGCCCAAGCCGAGCTCCGACGGCGCCACGGCCTTCGTGTCGATCATGGAGGGCTGCTCCAAGTACTGCACGTTCTGCGTGGTGCCCTATACCCGCGGCGAAGAGGTCTCGCGCCCCTTCGAGGCAGTGATGGACGAGGTGATACACCTGGCCGACCAGGGCGTGCGCGAGATCAACCTGCTGGGCCAGAACGTCAACGCCTATCGCGGATTGAACCAACTGGGCGACGAGATCGACCTGGCCGAACTGATCGCTTGCGTGGCGGCGGTGGAGGGCATCGACCGCATCCGTTTCACCACCTCGCACCCGGTGGAGTTCTCCGACAGCCTGATCGAGGCGTATGGCGAGATTCCCGAACTGGTCAGTCACCTGCACCTGCCGGTTCAGGCTGGCTCCGATCGCATTCTCACGGCCATGAAGCGCGGTCACACCGTCGAGGAGTACGTCGACAAGCTGGAGCGCATCCGTGAGCTGCGCCCCGACATCAGTTTCTCCTCGGACTTCATCATCGGCTTCCCCGGCGAGACCGACGACGATTTCGAAGCCACCATGGATCTGATCCACCGCATCGGCTTCGACCACTCCTTCAGTTTCGTCTACTCGGCGCGCCCCGGCACCCCGGCCGCCGACCTTGCCGACGAGACGCCGGAGAGCGTCAAGAAGCAGCGCCTGGCGATTCTGCAGGAGCGCATCAATCAGCATGCCATGCAGATCAGCCGCCGCATGGTGGGCACCACCCAGCGCATCCTGGTCACCGGTTTTTCCCCCAAGGATCCCGGCCAGCTCTCCGGGCGCACCGAGAACAACCGGGTCGTCAACTTCCGCGCCGCCAACCCCACCGAACTCATCGGCTACTTCGTCGACGTGGAGATCAGCGAGGCGCTGCCCAACTCGCTGCGCGGCGAGCTCGCATCTCCCGAACTATACTGACGCCAGCGAGCCATCGTCACGCATTGCCCCGGCCCAGCCCGGGGCAGTAAGCTGACGCCATCACACGCAACGCAGGGATTCTTCCGCCTTGAGCCAGCATGCCACTCAGGCCAATCGCGTCATCACTCTGAGCCTCGAACCCAACGACCCCCAACGCCTGGCCAAGCTATGCGGCCAACGCGACGAGCACCTCAAACTCGTCGAATCGCGCCTCGGCGTCACCCTGCGCAACCGCGGCAACGTCTTCCAGCTGGCCGGCCCCGGCCCACGCGTCAAGGCCGCAGCCAACGTTCTCGAACACCTCTACCGCGAGGCCGAGGCGAGCGATCTTTCCCCCGACACCGTCCACCTGTTCCTGCAGGAGTCCGGCCGCGAGGCGCTGGACGAGGAAGAGGGACACGGCGACGGCGAGGTGCTGCTGCGCACCCCCAAGCAACTGATCAAGCCGCGCGGGGCCAATCAGCAGGGCTACGTCTCGAGCATTCGCGCCCACGACATCAACTTCGGCATCGGCCCGGCCGGCACCGGCAAGACCTACCTGGCGGTGGCCGCAGCCGTGGAGGCCCTCAACCAACAGGAGGTACGTCGCATCCTGTTGGTACGCCCGGCGGTGGAAGCCGGTGAGAAGCTCGGCTTCCTGCCCGGCGACCTGGCCCAGAAGATCGACCCCTACCTGCGTCCGCTCTACGATGCCCTCTACGAGATGCTCGGCTTCGAACAGGTCGGCAAGCTGATCGAGCGACAGGTGATCGAGATCGCCCCGCTGGCCTACATGCGCGGCCGCACCCTGAACAACGCCTTCATCATTCTCGACGAAAGCCAGAACACCACCCGCGAACAGATGAAGATGTTCCTCACCCGCATCGGCTTCGGTTCCACGGCGGTGATCACCGGCGACATCACCCAGGTCGACCTGCCACGGGGCCAGCACTCCGGCCTGATCCAGGTGCTGGAGGTGCTCAAGGATACCCCGGGCATCGGCGTGACACACTTCTCCGCCAAGGACGTGGTGCGCCATCCGCTGGTACAGCGCATCATCGAGGCCTACGAAAGCTTCGAGGCCGAGCAGGAGGCTCAGGAGCGCGCCCAACGAGAGGAGCGCGAGACCCTTCGCCAGGAACGACTGGAGCGCGCCATGCAAAACAAGCTGCATCATGACCAGGACAACGGCAAAGCCGACGACTCATGAGACCGCCGCTCATCGACCGACAGGTCGCCCTCGGTGCCGAAGGCCTTCCCAGCCAAGGCGAACTCGAGGCCTGGGTCCACGCAGTGCTGGCGCATCACGCGGCGGAGTCGCGCCACGAGCTGACCGTGCGCTTCGTCGACACCGCGGAGAGCCAGGCGCTGAATCGCGACTACCGCGGTCGCGACCGACCCACCAATGTGCTCTCCTTTCCGTTCGAGGCACCACCCGGCATCGCACTGCCGCTGCTCGGCGACTTGGTGATCTGCCACCCGGTGGTGGCACGCGAAGCCGTCGAGCAGCGCAAGCCGCTTGTCGAGCATTACGCCCACCTGGTCATTCATGGCACGCTGCACCTGCTGGGCTATGACCACATCGACGAAGCCGAGGCCGAGGCCATGGAACGGCTGGAGCGTGAGCTACTGGCCGAGCTTGCCATTCCCGACCCCTACGTGCCCCGATCCGCCACGAGTGCGTCGTCTGCCGACAGCGACAACGAGAGAACCGACCCATGAGCGAAGACCGATCGACCAGCCCAGGCAACCGATCCTGGCTCGACAAACTGCTCGGCGCCCTCTCCGGTGACAGCGACGAACCCAGCTCGCGGCACGAGCTGCTGGAATTCCTGCGCCAGGCGGCCAGCCGGCTCAAGCTCGATCAGGATGCCATGCGCATCATCGAAGGGGCGATGCAGATCAGCGACCAGCAGGTTCGCGAGGTGCTGATTCCACGCTCCCAGGTCGCCGCCATCGCCGTCGACCAACCCATCGACGAGTACCTTTCGCTCATCAGCGAAACCGGCCACTCGCGCTATCCGGTGATCGGCGAAAACCTGGATGAAGTCAAGGGGCTGCTGCTGGCCAAGGATCTGTTGCCGCTGATCAGCCGGTCGGCCGAAGAGCGCGAGGACTTTCGCCTCGAGGAAGTCCTGCGTCCCGCCATGTTCATCCCCGAATCCAAGCGTCTCAACAGCCTGCTCAAGGAGTTCCGCGACACCCACAACCACATGGCGGTGGTAGTCGACGAATATGGCGGCACCGCGGGCATCGTCACCATCGAGGACATCCTCGAGCAGATCGTCGGTGACATCGAGGACGAGCACGACACCGAAGAGGAGGACGACATCCGCGACCTGGGCGAGGGTCGCTACGCCATTCGCGCCTTGACCCCCATCGAGGATTTCAACGAGCGCTTCGGCACGCGTTTCTCCGACGAGGAATTCGATACCCTCGGCGGCCTGGTGATGCAGCGCTTCGGCCACCTGCCCGGTCGCGGCGAGCATACCGAGCTCGGCGGCTGGCGCTTCACCGTGCTCAACGCCGACAACCGCCGCATCCGTCTGCTCGAGGCGGCCCCCAGCCTCGAAATGGAATAGCCAGCGGCGCCATCCACAGGGACGACCGATGACTGACAAGCGCCTCTACCCCGCCCTGCACTGCCTGGCGGCGCTGGCCGCCGGAGTGCTCACCACCCTCTCCGCCGCCCCGTTCTCGCTCTGGTGGCTGGGCCCCGTGGCCGCCGGCCTGGTGTATGCCGGCCTGCATCGCCTGACGCCCGGCCAAGTAGCGCTGAAGGGCTGGCTCTACGGGGTGGGCTTGTTCGGTTCCGGCGCCTCCTGGGTCTACGTTTCCATCCACGACTACGGCTATACCGGCGTACCGCTGGCGCTGGCCCTGACCTCTCTCTTCGTGGCCGGCCTGGCTCTGTTCTTCGCCGTGACGCTATGGCTCTACCGCCGGCTCACCGGGCCGCGCCTGGCCTGGCTCTCCTTCGCCGGCGCCTGGGTGCTCGGCGAATGGCTGCGCACTTGGCTGTTCACCGGCTTTCCCTGGCTGCTGCTCGGCACGGCCCAGGTCGATTCGCCGCTGGCGGCCTGGGCACCGGTCGGTGGGGTCTACGCCCTGTCGCTGATCGTGGCGCTCACCGGCAGCCTCGGCGTGGAGTGCCTGCGCCGGCGCTGGTGGGCGGCCGCCCCCATCGCCGCACTGTGGCTCGCCCCCCTCGCCCTGCCCAGCCAGTGGACCTCGCCCGCCGGCGAACCGCTGAACGTGGCGCTGCTGCAGGGCAACCTGCCGCAGTTGATCAAGTGGACACCGGAAGGACAGCGCACGGCCGCCAATACCTATCTCGAACTGACCCGCGAACTGGAAGACGGCCACGACCTCGTCGTGTGGCCCGAAGCGGCGTTGCCGATGTTCGAAGCGGAGGCACGCCCCATCCTGGAGCGCGCCCAGGCGAGCCTACCGCCGCAAACCGCGCTGCTGACCGGCATCCTGCAGCGCGACGGCGAAGGGCTCTACTTCAACAGCGTCATCGGCCTGGGCAATGCCGAGGGCCAGTACCGCAAGACTCACCTGGTGCCCTTCGGGGAGTACCTGCCGCTGGAGGGCCTGTTGCGCGGCGCCATCGCCTTCTTCGACCTGCCGATGCCGGCCATGACGCCGGGCCCTGCGGAGCAGGCGCCCATCGAGGCGGCCGGCACGCGGCTGGGCAACGCCATCTGCTACGAGATCATCTATCCCGACCTGGTCGCGAGCCGTGCCCGCGATGCCGAAATCCTGCTGACGGTGTCCAACGACACCTGGTTCGGCGCCTCCATCGGCCCACTGCAGCACCTGCAGATGGCCCGCCTGCGCGCCCTGGAGAACGGCCGCCCGGTGGTACGCGCCACCAGCAACGGCGTCACCGCAACGATCGACGCCCAGGGGCGGGTCATCGCCCGGGCGCCGCAGTTCGAAGTGGCCACCCTCTCCGCCGAGATCACTCCCATGAGCGGCCACACGCCCTTCACCCGCACCGGCAGCTGGCCGGCATGGCTGCTGGCCGCGCTGCTGGTACTGCCCGGACTGGGTCGGCGCCGGAAAGGCGCGTAGCGCTCGAGTCGGCCGCTATTCGTAGACGTGGAAGCCGCGGCCGCTCTTCCTGCCCAGATAGCCGGCGGCCACCATGCGCTTGAGCAGCGGGCAGGGGCGGTACTTGGGATCGCCGAAGCCCTCCTGCAGCACTTCCATGATCGCCAGACAGACGTCAAGACCGATCAGGTCGGCCAGCGCCAGCGGGCCCATGGGATGGGCGGCACCGAGTTTCATGGCCTCGTCGATGGCCTGGGGCGTGGCGGCACCCTCCTGCACCAGGAAAGCCGCTTCGTTGATCATCGGCACCAGCAGTCGGTTGACGGCGAACCCCGGCGAGTCGGCGATGGCTACCGGCGTCTTGCCGAGATCCTTGGCCAGTTGCTCGATGGTGGCCACGGTAGCGTCGCTGGTCTGCTCGGCGCGAATCACCTCGACGAGTTTGAGTATCGGCACCGGGTTGAAGAAGTGCATCCCCACCACCCGTTCGGGGCGCTCGCACACCGCGGCAAGGCGGGTCAGCGACAACGACGAGGTGTTGGAGGCGAGTATCGCTTCGTGAGTCAGCCGGCTCAGGTCGGCGAACAGTTTCTCCTTGAGCGCCGGCTGCTCGGGAGCGGCCTCGACGATCACCGTACAGTCGCTCAGCGCATCCAGCGCCGTGGTGGTAGCCAGCCGATCCACAGCGGCGTTCTTCTCCACCTCGCTGAGCTTCTCTTTGGCCACCAGCTTGCCCAGGCCCTTGTCGATGGCCGCCCTCGCGCGCTCGAGCTGCGCATCGGCCACGTCGTAGAGCTGGACGGAAAACCCGCTGACCGCTACCACTTGGGCGATGCCCTGCCCCATGGTGCCGGCACCGACGACACCGATCGTTCGTTGACTCATGCTGTCTCTCCCGTTCATTGTCTGCGCGCTTCGTCGCGCAGCACGAATTTCTGAATCTTGCCGGTGGACGTCTTGGGCAGTTCGGTGAAGATCACCGTCTTGGGCACCTTGTATCCAGCCAGATGCTTGCGGCAGTGGGCGATGATGTCGGCCTCGGTAACCTCCCCATAGCCCGTCTTGAGCTTGACGAAAGCGCACGGCGTCTCGCCCCACTTCTCGTCGGGCTTGGCCACCACGGCCGCTTCCTCCACGGCCGGATGACCGTAGATCGCATCTTCGACCTCGATGGTGGAGATGTTCTCGCCGCCGGAGATGATGATGTCCTTGGAGCGGTCCTTGATCTCCACGTAGCCATCGGGATGCCACACGGCCAGGTCACCGGTATGGTACCAGCCGCCCTCCAGTGCCTGCTCGGTGGCCGCCTCGTTCTTGAGGTAGCCCTTCATGACGTTGTTGCCGCGCATCAGGATCTCGCCGATGGTCTGGCCATCCTTGGGCACCGGTTCCAGGGTGTTGGGGTCGGCCACGCACAGCGCCTCGAGCATGTGATAGCGCACGCCCTGGCGCGCCTTGATCTTAGCGCGCTGCTCGAGCGGCAGCTCGTCCCACGCCTCGCGCCAGGCGCACACCGTCACCGGGCCGTAGACCTCGGTGAGGCCGTAGACGTGGGTCACCTCGATGCCGAGCGTCTCGACGCCGGCGATCACCGAAGCGGGCGGTGCGGCGCCGGCCGTGGTGACTTTCACCGGGTGGTCGAAGTCGCGCTTGTCGGCATCGGGCAGGTTGACCAGACCGTTGAGCACGATGGGGGCACCGCTGAAGTGGGTGACGCCCTCGTCGGCGATCAGGTTCATGACCTTCTTGGGATCGACCTTGCGCAAGCACACGCTGACGCCGGCGTTGGCAGCGATGGTCCAGGGAAAGCACCAGCCGTTGCAGTGAAACATCGGCAGCGTCCACAGATAGACCGGATGGTGCGGCATGGCCCATTCGAGAATGTTGCTCACCGCGTTCAGGTAAGCGCCACGGTGGTGATAGACCACCCCCTTGGGCTTGCCGGTGGTACCGGAGGTGTAATTGAGCGAGATCGCCTGCCACTCGTCCTCGGGCAGGCGATACGGGTGCTCGGGATCGCCCTCGGCGAGCAGCGCCTCGTACTCCACCTCGCCGATGCGGCGCGCCTCGCCTTCGAACAGGGCGTCGTCGACGTCGATCACCAGCGGCTTGATGGCCAGATCCGCAATGGCCTCCTCGATCACCGGCGCGAATTCCGGGTCGACGAGCACGGCCCGAGCCTCGCCGTGCTCGAGCATGTAGGCGATGGCCGCGGCATCCAGACGGATGTTGAGCGTGTTCAGCACGCAGCCCGCCAGCGGCACCCCGAAATGGGCCTCGAACATGGCCGGCACGTTGGGCAGCATGGCCGCCACCGTTTCGCCGGGCCGAATGCCGCGCTTCTCGAGCGCCGAGGCCAGTCGGCGACAGCGCGACCAGGTCTCGGCCCAGTTGCGGCGGACATCGCCGTGGATCACCGCCGGATAGTCGGGATAGATGGAAGCGCTACGCTCGATGAAGGTGAGCGGCGAGAGCGCGACGTGATTGGCCGGCGTCTTGGGCAGGCCCTGTTCGAAGAGGCTGTCGTTCATGCTGTGTGGGCTCCGTGGTGGCGTTGTCGTTATGCTGATGCGCGATGACGGGGCCCGGCGCTGCGGGGTGGCGCGCCGGGCCTCATCGGTCACTGAGGGCGGGCGTCGAAGGCGGCGAGGCTCTCCATACCGGCCTCGATCGCCGCGCGCTGGGCGCGCCCCACTGGCAGCCAGTGGCGAATGGCATAGTCGGCGCCGGCCAGCTTGGCGGGGTAGAAGGGATCCTGGCTGCCGGCCTTGATCGCGGCCTGGGCCTTGAAAGCGGCACGCCCCATCTGCCAGGCGCACAGCACGTGGCCGACCAGGCTCAGGAAGGGCGTGGCATAGGCCTGGATGGCATCCGCTCCCTGGGCGGGATCGGCGCCCTGCTCCAGCACCACCGCCAGGGCCGCACGCAAGTCGGCCACGCCAGCCGCCAGGCCGGGGCTCAAGTAGGCCAGTTCGGGGCTGGCAGCGAGCGCCTGGGCGGTCGCCTCGACGTCATCGATCAGCCCGGCCAGGGCCGCCCCGCCGTCACGCTGCAGCTTGCGCCCGGCCAGATCGAGCGCCTGGATGCCGTTGGTGCCCTCATAGATCGGCGCGATGCGCACGTCACGCAGCAGCTGGGCGGCGCCGGTCTCCTCGATGTAGCCCATGCCACCGTGGACCTGCACGCCCAGCGAGGCGATCTCAACGGCTTGGTCGGTGGAAAACGCCTTGACCACCGGGATCAGCACGTCGACCCGTGCCTGGGCGGCACGCCGTGCCTCGGTGTCATCGCTGTGGCGCGCCTCGTCGAGTTCGGCAGCACAGGTGAGGGCCAGCGCCCGCAGGGCGTCCGTTCGCGCCCGCATGGAGAGCAGCATGCGGCGCACGTCGAGATGCTCGCTGATGGTGCTCTCGTGGCCGCGGGCCTTGCCTTGAACGCGATCCAGCGCATAGGCGAAAGCGTGCTGGCAGGCGCGCTCGGCCACGCCGATGCCCTGCACGCCCACCTTGTGGCGAGCCTCGTTCATCATGGTGAACATGTGGTTGAGGCCGCGCCCCTCCTCACCGACCAGATAGCCGATGGCACCGTCGTTCTCGCCGAAACTCAGCGTGCAGGTGGGCGAACCGTGAATGCCCAGCTTGTGCTCGATGGCCGCGCAGACGACATCATTGCGTTCCCCCAGGGAGCCGTCGTCGTTGACCAGGAACTTCGGCACCAGGAACAGCGAAATGCCCTTGTTGCCCTCGGGGGCATTCGGCGTGCGCGCCAGCACCAGATGGAGGATGTTGTCGCTGGCCTCGTGCTCGCCCCAGGTGATGAAAATCTTCTGGCCGAAGAGGCGATACTCGCCGGGCACGGCGTCGCTGGGCACGGCGCGGGTGCGCACTTTGGAGAGATCGGAGCCCGCCTGGGGCTCGGTGAGGTTCATGGTGCCGGTCCAGGAACCTTCCACCAGCCTGGGCAGGTAGATCGCCTTCTGCGCTTCGCTGCCGTGGTGGGCCAGCGCCTCGATGGCACCGGCGGTGAGCATGGGGCATAGTCCCAGCGCCATGTTGGCGCCGTGCAGCATCTCCTGCACGCTGCTCGCCACCACCTCGGGCAGCCCCTGGCCGCCCTGCGCCTCGGCCACGCCGATACCGTTCCAGCCACCCTCGGCGTAGGCGCGGTAGGCCTCGGCAAAGCCCTCGGGCAGAGTCACCCCGCCGTCATCGCGGCGCGTGCAGCCCTGGCGGTCACCGCTGACGTTGAGCGGAGCCCATACCTCGCCGGCGAGCCTCGCCGCCTCTTCCAGCACCGCCTCGACCAGCTCCGGGTTCGCCTCCTCGAAGCCCGGCAATGAGAGAGAGCGGTGCTCGAGCAACTCCTCGAGCACGAACCGCTGATCGCGAACGGGAGGGATGAAGGAAACCATGGCAACACCTCGGAAAAATGATAACGGCGATAGTAGATTCCCTACTTTACGTTAACCATTAGCCCAATGTCGCATGATCGGCAGCCCCGCTGTGCCCGGCGGGGACATCGGCAGCACGCCATGCGTGGCGATCAGCCATGGTATCCGGACTGCGGCGACTCGGTCAGGGTTTCGCCTTCCCGGTCGGCACCGTCATCGCTCGATGGTGCAGCGGCCTCGTCATAGTAGACGATATGCGGCTCGTCGGCCGCTGGTGGGCCCACCAGCGGCTCGACGACCGCCACCTCGGGCACGGCAGCGGAGAGATCCTCGACGTGTTCGTGCTCGATGGCCCCCTGCACCAGCTCCTCGGTGACCACCAGTTCGGCACCCACCGACGACATGGGCGTGGTCGGCGCGAAGGGCGCCACCGGTACCGGCGCCGGGCGTACGCTGCGCCGCCAGGCGAAGAAACCCACCAGGAATAGCCCCAACCCCCCGAAGGCCCAGAACAGTCCGGCATCGCCCATGACCACCATCAGCGGCGAGACCAGCGAGGGGCTCAGCGCCGAACCGATGGCATTGATCAACAGCAGGCCCTGGCTCATGCGCACCAGCGCCCCGGCCGGAGCACGGTCGGCGGCGTGGCCCACGGCCACCGGATAGAGCGAGAAAACGCCGCCCCCGAGCAGAAACAGCAGCCCCGCCAGCAGCCAGGGGGTCATCGGCAGCAGCAGCACGGCCGCCGAGATCGCCGTGCAGAAGCCGCCGATCAGGATCAGCACCATCTGCCGGTCGTGACGGTCGGACCAGCGCCCCACCGGGTACTGCAGCAGCAAGGCGCCGAGTACCACCACGGCCATCATCTGGCCGACCCGATCCACCGCGAAACCGACACGCTGCAGGTAGAGCGGCAGCAAGGTGTAGACCGCCGCCACCGCCAGTCCCGAGCCGAAACTGCCCATCACCCCGGTGGGCGTCAGCGTGATCAGGCGCAGCGGCGAGAGCGGCTCGGCCTTGTCGATCAGCGGCGAGACCCGTGGAATCATCGCCATGGGCAGCACGGAGAGCGACGCCAGCATGCCGATGACGATGAACGAGGCCGAACCGCCCATGGCCTCGGTCAGCCCCAGCAGCAGCTGGCCGAGAACGCCCGCGGCGTAGAGCGAGATCATGTACAGCGCCAGCAAGCGGCCGCGCACCTTCGCCTCGCCCGCGGTGAGCAGCCAGCTCTCGATGACCAGATACACGCCCACCGTCGCCCAGCCGCCGATCAGGCGCAGGCCGAACCACGCCCAGGGCTCGGCGACCAGCCCCTGCAGCAGCACGGTGACGGCAACCAGCGAAGCGAAGCTGCCGTAGGCGCGGATATGGCCGATGCGCAACAGCAGCCGGTCGTTGAGCATGGCGCCCAGTGCCAGGCCGATGAAATAGGCCGACGACACCCCGCCGATCACCACCGGCGACTCCCCGGCGGCGTCGAGACGCAGGGTGATCACCGTGGCCAGGAAACCATTGCCGATGCCGAGTATGAACAGCCCCAGCAGGGGCGCCAGGGCCATGGCCAGCAGTTGCCGCGACATGTTCTCGCCTCGCTTGGGAGTCAGCACACAGGATGGTCGATACCCCGGAAAAACGCCCGCCACCGCCGCGCCGACCGGCACGCGTCAATGGGCCGAGCGAACGAACGGCGCGGCGGAGATCATACGCCCAAGGCCCTGCGAGTCAACGTCAGTGACGCAATTTTTCGCCGTATAACAGTATGTTATCGAAATCGCTCAATAACCCGGCGGTCGCGTTCGTTTTCTGCAGCAGTACCACGTCTGCCGCGGGAAATTCGACGTGCAAGCCAAGCCTCCGTGCCACCCAGCAAAAGGTCGCCTCGCTGAAGAAGCACACGTGGGTCGGATCCTGGATGTAGTGCCAGCGGGCGAACGCCTCGCGGGACCGCACGCGCTTGGTCATGATCCCCAGCCAGCCGTCGAGGGCGAGTCTCTCGACCAGCCGCACCAGCTCACGGCCGGGGGCGTACAGATGCTCCACCACCTCGGTGGCGGTGATGAAGTCGTAGGTGTCGCTCAGTACGCTGGCGTCCGGCGCGTAGTAGGGGTCGTAGATGGCCATGGGATGGCCGGCCTCGGCAAACATCACCGACAAGGTCGGCCCCGGGCCGGCACCGAAGTCGAGCCCGCATGCATCGGGCGCGAGCCGCTCGCGCAGCGGCATGAAGAGCCGCGACAGGAAGCGCCGATAGCCGGGATCGTCGGGATGGTTCTCGTGCTTGTCGTACTCGGCCTTCTCCGCCGCCGGCGACAGGTGGAACGCCGGGGGTACGAACACCAGCTCGCAGCCCTGGCAGCGGTGATACGCACGCCGCGCATCGCGGTGATAGGGTAGGCAGTCGCGGGATGCGCATAGCGGGCAAGTCTGCATCATCGTATCCTCTGTGCCAGAACCTTCCTCCAAGGAGAAACGAATGCTGTCAGGTCTGGACCACCTGGTCATCACCGTGACCGACATTTCCCGCGCCGTGGACTTCTACACCCGAGTGCTCGGGCTCGAGGTTCGCTACCGCGACCGCGAGCGGGTCGACCTGATGCTCGACGACATCGCCCTACGCCTGCACTGGACCGCCACCGACATCGAGCCGCGTGCTGCCACGCCCACCCCCGGCAGCCTCGATCTGTGTCTACGCAGCCTGCTGCCGCTGGACGAAGTGGCGCGCCACCTGGAGGCGCTGGACGTCGCCGTGGAGCTGGGCCCGGTGGAGCGCCAGGGCGCCACCGGGCCCATCGAATCGCTCTACCTGCGCGACCCCGACGGCAACTTGCTGGAGATCAGCCGACCGACGCGGCCCAGCGTGAGCTAAAGCTAGAGTCAGCCCCCGGCTGGCATTGTCGCTCACGCCCGGTATCATTGGCGCCAACCAACGTCGTCGCAGCGGGAGTCCCATGAACGACCCAGCACACTCCGACCGGAATGCCGCCGAGCCCGGCAAACGCACCGACACCACCTTGCCCATCGTCGTCTACGCCCTCTTCCTGGCGGGCATCGTCAGCGGTGGTCTCACCGCCCTGGTGGGCGTGGTGATGGCCTACGTCTACCGCGGCGAAGGCCCCGCCTGGCTCGACGACCACTACCGCTTCCTGATCCGCACCTTCTGGATCGGCGTGCTCTATTTCGGCGTCTCGGGGGTACTCACCCTGGTGCTGATCGGCTTTCTCACCTGGCTGCTGGCGGTGCTCTGGCTGGTCATCCGCTGCGTGAAAGGGCTCAAGCGCCTGCAGGAGCAGCGCGCCCCGGACGACGTGATGACCTGGCTGTTCTGAACCGCTAATGGCCCGTCGCGATCCACGCCTCGCCGCCCTCCAGGCCCGCGCCATCGCCACCCTGTGGCGCGTCCTGGCCAATTGGCGTCTGACCGGCCTATGGCGCCTGGCCCGGCTGACCGGCCCGCTGGTCCACGCATTCAGCCGTCGCGAACGCCAGGTCACCGAGATCAATCTCGCCCAGGTCTACCCCGAGCTCGCGGACAAGGACCGCCCGCGCCTGGCGCGCGCGAGCCTCACCCACTCCGCCGCCACCATGTTCGAGCTGGGCCTGGCCTGGATGGCGCCGCCGAAACGGGTGGAAGCCAGCATTCTCGAGGTGCACGGACGCGAGCTGCTCGACGCCGCGCGCAGCGAAGGGCGCGGCGTCATCGTGCTCGCTCCCCATTTCGGCAACTGGGAAGTACTCAACTTCTGGCTGTCCGGCCACTTCCCCTTCACCGCCATGTACGAGCCGCCCAAGATCGCCCCTCTCGACCCGGTGATCCGCCAGGGTCGCGAGCGCATGGGTGCCCGGCTGGTGCCCACCAACCCGCGTGGCGTGGCGGCGCTGCTCAAGGCGCTCAAGCGCAGCGAAGCGGTGGGCATCCTGCCCGACCAGGAACCCTCCTGGGGCAGCGGCGTCTTCGCCCCCTTCTTCGGGCGGCTCGCCTACACCGCCACGCTGCTGCCCAAGCTGGTGGCACGCACCGAAGCGCGGGTGGTCACCGGCGTGGCACGCCGCCTGCCCGGCCGCGGCTTCGCTATCCACTTCCTGGCTGCCGACGAGCGAGTCTACTCGACGGACGAAGGCGAGTCGGCCAGCGGCGTCAACGCCTGCGTGGAGGCCGCCATCGCCCTCGACCCCGCGCAGTACCAGTGGGAGTACAAACGCTACCGCAAGGTGATCCAGCAACAGGAAGGCCGCCCCGACTATCGCCGCTACCGGATCTATTGAACCTCACTCCCGCCCGTAGCGGTCGTCCAGGCGCACGATGTCGTCCTCGCCCAGGTAGTCGCCGGACTGCACCTCGATCAGCTCCAGGTCGCCCGGGCCGGGGTTGGCCAGGCAGTGCACGCGCCCCACGGGAATGTCGATGGATTGCGTCGCCGCGAGAGAGACGGCCTCGTCATCCAGGGTGACCCGTGCCGTGCCGCCGACCACCACCCAGTGTTCGGCGCGATGGCGATGATACTGGCGCGACAGCCGTGCGCCGGGCTTCACGGTGAGGTGCTTGACCTGATAGCCCGGCCCGGCCTCGAGAATCCGATAGCGCCCCCAGGGGCGATGCACGGTGGCGTGCTGGGCTACCTCGGCTCGGCCCTCGACCGTCAGGCGGTCGACCAGCTGGCGCAGCTCCTGGCCGCGACGTCGGTCGGCCACCAGTACGGCGTCCGCGGTGGTGACGATCGCCAGGTTCTCCACGCCCAGCGTGGCCACCAGCTGCCCCTCGGCGTGCACCAGCAGATTGCGGCTCGCCGCACAGCGCACCTCGCCGCGCAGGGCGTTGCCGTCGGCGTCGTGAGGCAACGCTTCCCACAGCGCCTGCCACGAACCGATGTCGCTCCATCCCGCCGCCAGCGGCACCGTGGCGGCGCGTGCGGTGCACTCCATCACCGCCACGTCGATGGACCGATCGGGACTCGAACAGAACGCCTCGGCGCCGGGGCGCAGGAAATCACGGTCCAGGCTGGCCGCGGTCATGGCACGGCGGCAGGCGTCGAGAATCGCCGGTTCCAGACGTGCCAGCTCGTCGAGGTAGACGTCCGGACGCAGCACGAAGAGTCCGCTGTTCCAGCAGCACTCTCCCTCGGCCAGCAGCGCCTCGGCAGTGGCCGCATCGGGCTTCTCCACAAAGGCCGCCACCCGTCGCCCACCCTCGGAGAGCGGCGCGCCGGGACGAACGTAGCCGTAGCCGGTTTCGGCGCGGTCGGGCACCACGCCAAGGGTGGTCAGCCAACCCTGTTCGGCGAGCACCAGGGCCCGGGCGAGACTCGCCTGAAAGGCGGCGCGGTCGAGGATGCAGTGGTCGGCCGGCAGCACCACCAGCGAATGGCGCTCGTCGCGGCGCTGGACCAGCAGTGCCGCCAGGGCGATGGCCGGCGCGGTGCCACGCCCTTCCGGCTCGAGCAGCAGGGTCGCGTCGGCCACGCCGGCCCGGCGCAACTGCTCGGCCGCGAGGAAACGGTGATCCTCGTGGCAGATGACGATGGGCGGCGCATGATCCAGCCCCTCGAGTCGCGCCAGGGTGGCAGCCAGCAGCGGCGCGTCGTCGAGCAGCGAGAGGAACTGCTTGGGCCGCTGGTGACGCGACAGCGGCCACAGCCGCGTACCGGCGCCGCCGGCCAGGATCACTGGGGTCATCATGAGCCGAACTCCTCGTGCAGCCAGTCGCGCAGCCGGTCCATCCCGGGGTGGCTGTCGCGCTGGGGTGGCAGCAGGCCGGGCACGAAGCCACGGGCCCGGAAGGGGGCAAGCAGTGCCGGATCACCGGCGATGACGTGTACCGGAACGCCATCGCTGGCCGCATCGCCGGTGATCAAGGGGGCCGACTGATGGTCGCCGAGCAGGATCACCAGGCCATCGTCGGCGACATGCTCGGTGATCCATTCGAGGCTCGTCTCCAGCGAGTAGGCCACCGCGCGGGCGTAGTGTTCGCGAACTCGCCGAGTATCCTGCCACAGCGTCTCGGGGGCTTCGCCGGCACCGGCCCAGCGCGCGAACACGCGGCCATCACCCACCGACTGCCAATCCTCCAGCACCGGCAGGATCGGCGTCCAGGGCGCATGGCTGCTGATCAGGGCGATCTGGGCGAACACGGGCGAATCGACCGGGCGCAGCGCCTGCTGGAAGCGGTGCAGGGTGTACTGGTCGGGCATGGTCACCCAGTTCAGGGCGGGGCCTTCGTAGCCGAGCGCCTTCGCAGGGTACAGTGCGTCGAAACCGTAGGCCTCTCCCTCCGGCCAGGCCCGCGTGATGCCGGGCATCACCGCCAGGGTGTGGTGCCCGGTGGCGCGAAAGTCGTCGACCAGCGTCGGCCGCTCGCTGTCGAGCAACAGTCGGTACCACAGATCGTTGTCGATCCGCAGGCCGGACAGCACCGTGGCATGCGACAGCCACGACTGCCCCCCGCGCACCGGAGCCGCCAGAGTGCCGGAGACCGCTGCCAGGTCGGCACCCGCCAGGCGCGGCTCCATCTGCCTGAGCCGCTGACCCACCACCTCGGCGTAACGCGGCTGCTCGAGCGCGCTGACCCCGTAGGATTCGACGAAGACCAGCAGCACGTCGCGCCCGGCGAGCCCCGGCAGAGGCCGCGCCTCTCCCGGATGCTCGGCCAGCGTCTCAGCGAAGGCGCGCCGGGCGCGATGGGTATCGATCAGCTGCCGCACCTGGAAGCCGAAAGTGTCGACCAACGGCGTGCGCGTCACCACCAGCGGCCGGGCGTGCTGCCACTGGGCGACGATCAGCGCGGCACTGGCCACCGCCACCCCCCCGGCCAGCCAGCGCGTCGAACCGAACCGCGCCGTGCCGGGCAGAGCTGACAGAGCGCGCCCGAGCCATCCGACAAGCAGTACCAACGCCGCCATGCCGGCCGGGATCGCCAGTAGTGCCAGTAGAGCGCCCAGGCTACCGGCCAGCAGATCGAAGACGGAGCGCAGCAGCGGCCAGTCGAAGTAGAGATTGAGCGAGCGCCCCAGTGCCTGGTAAGTCGCCGCATCGCCGAGACCGACCAGCACGCCCAGCAGCACCAGCGCGGTCAACGACCAGGCGAGCCGGCGGCTGGCCGCACGCGCCGGCAGCAGGGCCAGCACGGCCACCACCAACAGCGCCTCCAGGGCGACCCAGCGCGTACCCGGCTCGCCGTAGCGCAACCACAGCGGTACCAGCAGCAAGGCATCGAGCAACAGGACGGCGGTCAATACAGGGCGCATTCTCTTTTGTCTTCCGTTCCTTCGTCTTTTCGAAGCAGGGTAACGCAGCGCGATGCTATGTACACTACAATACCCTTGTACAATTATCGTAACGCTTACACTTGGACACTGAGATGCCGTGCAGGATGCCCACAAACCGACGACACTTCACGTTGAGGGATCATCGCACCCGGGAGGAAGGAACCATGTCACCCATTCTCCCGACCATGGGCGTTGCGCTGCTGATGCTTTGCGGCAGCGCCCAGGCTACCACCGAGGACGAGGTGGCCGCCCTGTTCGACCGGGTCACCGAGCGGGCCCAGACGCTGGCCGACGACGAGTATCGCGAGGATAGCGGCGAACTGCCCGCCGCCCTGCGCGATCTCGACTACGACACCTACCGGCAGATCCGCTTCCGCCCCGAGGCGGCCCTGTGGCGAGACGAGGCCCTGTTCAGCGTGCAGCTCTTCCATACCGGCTTCCTGTTCGATGCACCCGTCCAGTTGCACGTGGTGGAAGACGGCGAGAGCCAACCGCTCGCCTTCGATCCCGCGCGCTTCCGCTACGACGACGCAGCCGCACCGCTTGCCGACGCGGACCTCGACGGCGCCGGTCACGCCGGCTTTCGCCTGCACTATCCGCTCAACGGCGCCGAGTACCACGATGAGTTCGCCGTCTTTCTCGGCGCCAGCTACTTCCGCCTGGTGGGGCGCGACCAGGGCTACGGTCTCTCGGCGCGGGGCCTGGCCATCGACGTCGCCACTTCCGGCGGCGAGGAATTTCCCGCCTTCCGCGAGTTCTGGCTGGTCGAGCCCGACCCCGACGCCACCCGGATGACGGTGCTGGCGCTGCTCGACAGCCCTTCGCTGGCCGGTGCCTACCGTTTCGACATCGTGCCCCGCAAGAACGTCGAGGTCACCGTCGAGAAACGCCTCTTCGCCCGCCGCGACGTGGAGAAACTCGGTGTCGCCCCGCTCACCAGCATGTTCGCCCACGGCGACACCACGCCCCGCCCGGTAGACGACTACCGCCCCCACGTGCACGACTCCGAGGGGCTGCTGATGCACACCGCGGGCGGCGAATGGATCTGGCGACCGCTCAACAACCCCCGCGAGCTGCGCGTCACCTCGCTGCGCGACGACGGGCCACGCGGCTTCGGTCTGGTTCAGCGCAACCGCGACTTCGATCACTACCTCGACCTGGAGGCGCGCTACGAACGTCGCCCCAGCCTGTGGGTGGAGCCCCTCGACGACTGGGGCCCCGGCGGCGTGGAACTGGTGGAGCTCCCCGCCCCCGACGAGACCCACGACAACATCGTCGCCTACTGGGTCGCCGAGGCGCCGCTACGCGAGGGCGAGTCGCGCACCCTGCGCTATCGCATCCGCACCTTCGACGCCAATCTTCCCGAGCAGCACCTGGCCCGGGTGGTGCGCACCCGGCAGGGATGGGGCGGCGTTCCCGGACGCGCCGATCCGGCCCCGGCCAGTCGCCGCCACTTCCTGGTCGACTTCCGCGGCGGCGAGCTGGAGGGGCTGGCGGCGGACCAGCCCGTCACCGTCAACGTCGAGGCGAACCGGGGCGAAGTGCGCCACCGCCAGGCACAACCGCTGCCCGACGGAAGCGGCTGGCGCGCCTCCTTTCGCCTCGACCCGGACGGCGAAAGACCCGCCGACCTGCGCCTGCACCTCAGCCTGCGCGACCGAGTGATCAGCGAGACCTGGAATCATGTCTGGTACCCCTCCGAGTCGCGCTGAGTCGTCCCGTCCAGCCGTTGCACCGCTACCCGGACTGGGCGTGCGGCGCGGTCTGCTGGCCTTTGCCGTGGGCGCCACCACCCTGGCCGGTGCCGGCCTGATGGCACGCATCCTCGCCGCCGACGGACTGGCCGTTCTCGAGCTGGCGCTGCTGTCGCTGTTCACTCTCACCTTCGCGTGGATCGCCCTCGCCTTCTGGTCGGCGCTGGCCGGCTTCGTGCTCTGCCTGACACGCCGCGACCCGCTCACCCTGGCGCCTCTGCCTGCCCGGATGGATGAGGAGGGCATGCCGCTGCGCCGACGCACCGTGCTCGCCATGCCCATCCACAACGAAGTTCCGCAGCAGGTCGTCGCCGCCCTGGAGGCCACCGCCGAGTCGTTGATCGCCACCGGCGAAGCGCAGCACTTCGAAGCCTTCGTGCTCAGCGATACCACCGACCCGACCATCGCCGATGCCGAGGCCGACGCCGTGGCGGCATTGCAGCGCCGGCTGGCGGGGCGGCTGCCCCTGCATTACCGGCGCCGTGCCGACAACCGCGGGCGCAAGGCCGGCAACCTCGCCGACTTCTGTCGCCGCTGGGGAGGCCGCTACGACTTCCTGATCGGCCTCGATGCCGACAGCCGCCTCACCGGCAGTTGTCTGGTCGGCCTGGTGCGCGCCCTTCAGGCTCGCCCGGAAGTGGCGCTGATCCAGACGGTGCCGCTGCCCGCCCGCCAGTGCACCCTGTTCGGCCGGCTCTCCCAGTTCGCCGCCGCCCTCTACGCGCCGATGCTCGCCGCCGGCCAGAGCGTCTGGCAGGGCGACACCGCCAACTACTGGGGCCACAACGCCATCCTGCGCCTGGAGGCCTTCACCGCCTGTGCCGGGCTGCCGCCGCTGCCGGGCCGCCCCCCGCTGGGCGGCGAGATACTCAGCCACGACTTCGTCGAAGCGGCACTGCTGCGCCGCGGCGGTTGGCAGGTACAGCTCGACACCCGCCTGGGCGGCAGCTACGAGGAGATGCCCGGCAACCTGCTCGACTATGCGCGCCGCGATCGCCGCTGGACCCAGGGCAACCTGCAGCATCTACGCTTGATCGCCGTTCCCGGCCTGCATCCGCTGAGCCGCCTGCACTTCATGATGGGCGCCATGGCCTTCGTGGCCTCCCTACTGTGGCTGGCCATCCTGGCGCTGGGCAGCCTCGACGCCGCCCTGCGCGCCCGCCAGGCGCCTAGCTACTTCCGTGAGGCGCCGCAACTCTTCCCGATGTGGCCCGAGGCGCACCCGGAGCTGATCGCCAGCCTCTTCGCGCTGACCCTGGCACTGCTCTTCGCCCCCAAGCTGATGGGGCTGACGCTGGCCCTGGCCCGGCGCGCTGCGGCCTTCGGCGGCGCCTGGCGTCTCATCGTTTCGGCCTTCACCGAGGCACTGGTCGCCGTGCTGCTCGCCCCTTTGATGATGGCCTTCCACAGCCGCTTCGTGCTCGAGGTGCTGGCCGGTGGCCGGATCGCCTGGTCGGCCCAGCCCCGCGAAGGCCGGCCGGTGCCCTGGCGTGCTGCGCTGGGTCACACGGCGCCGTTCGCCGCGCTGGGGGTCGCCTGGGCGGCAGCGATACACGTCTACGCCCCGCTGCTGTTCTGGTGGCTGGCCCCGATCTGGGCCGGCCTCATCCTCTCCCCGCTGCTGGTGCGCCTGAGCGGCGTGCGTGCCGACGTACTCACCCGGAGGGGGCTGCTGGCCACCCGCCGCCCGGCGGCGGACACGGCCCTGCTGACGTTCGCCCCGGCAGCGACTGGCCACCCCGGCGACAGCCCCTGGCCACCGCCCCTCGAGGCGCCTCGCGCCATGCCCGAACAACCACTGACACGCCGCCAGAGCAGGGAGCGACCAGCATGACGAGACGCCCCCTCGCCGCCCGGCTGCGTCAGGGTCTGGGCATCGCCCGCTCGCTGGCCGTCTATTGGCGGCCCGGCCGCCAGCCCGGCCTGCGCCGGCTCTACGCCGACTTCCTGGGCCCCGGCGACCTGGCCTTCGACGTGGGCGCCCACCTCGGCGACCGCACCGCCGCTTTCGTCGGGCTGGGAGCGCGCGTGGTGGCCCTGGAGCCACAGCCGGCGCTCTACGCCTGGCTGAACCGCCTGGTGGGTCGGCGGCCCGGCGTCACCTTGCTGGCCTACGCCGCCGGGGCTGCGCCGGGCCAAGCCGAGCTCGCCGTGAGCCGCGCCACGCCCACCGTCTCCACGCTGGCCGAACGCTGGCGCGACACTCTCGCCGCACGCAACCCCGGCTTCCGTCAGGTACGCTGGGAGGAGCGCGTCACGGTACCGGTCACCACGCTGGACGCCCTGATCGCCGAGTACGGCGAGCCGCGCTTCTGCAAGATCGATGTGGAAGGCTTCGAGGCGCAGGTGCTCGACGGCTTGAGTCGGCCGCTCGCGGCGCTGTCGGTGGAGTTCGTCGACGGCGCCCTGGAGGTGGCCGAAGCGTGCGTGGCGCGCCTGGAAGCCTTGGGCGACTACCGCTTCAACGCCATTGCCGGCGAAAGCCGACGCTGGCGGTGGGCCGAATGGCAGTCTCCGGCGGCAGCCCGCCAGTGGCTCGCCGCCGGCGCCGAGGGCCTCGCCTCCGGCGATCTCTATGCGCGCCGGGTGGATACGACGGCCCAATCTTCAGCCATCCAGGAGCGTCGAGCATGAGCGAAACCCGCTTTCCCCGCTGGCAGGACCTCACCAGCCGAGAGCTGGCCTGCCTCGACCCTGACAGCGTGGCCGTAGCGGTCGTCGGGGCCATCGAGCAGCACGGCGCCCACCTGCCGCTGGCCACCGATCTCGACATCGGCGAGGGGCTGCTCGACGCCGCCCTGGAACGCCTGCCCGACGACCTTCCTCTAGTGATGCTGCCCAGCCTGGCCGTGGGCACCAGCGACGAGCATCTGAGCTTTTCCGGAACCCTGAGCCTGCCTCCCCAGGTCGCCATCGCCACCCTGGAAGCACTGGGCGACGGCGTGGCAAGAGCCGGACTGTCGAGACTGGTGTTGCTCAACGGCCACGGCGGCAACAACGCGGTGATCGACATCGCCGCCCTGGCACTGCGCCGTCGCCATGCCCTGCGCGTGGTCAAGGTGCACTACCCACGACTGTCACCCCCACCCGAGCTGCGTGCCGCGCTGCCCGACGCGGAGTGGCGCCATGGCCTCCACGGCGGAGCGCTGGAGACGGCCCTGATGCACCACCTCGCACCGCACAAGGTGCGCCTCGACGCCCTCGACCGCCCGCCCTCGAGCGGCGAGGCAATGGCCGACGCCGGTTGGCTGCTGGCGCCCGAGGGCGCCGCCCCGTTCGCCTGGCTGGCCGAGGACCTGCACCCCGGCGGCGTGGTGGGCGACGCCACTCTGGGCACGGCGGCTCTCGGCGCTCGACTGGCCGCGCACTATGGCGAGGCGCTGGCGCGGGTCATTCGGGAAACCCATCGAGCGCCGCCGCTCAACGCCGCGTCGCCTTCCCGTTGAGCACCCCCTCCAGCAGGTGGCCGGCACGCTCCGCCTTGGCACTCAGGTAGCGCCGGTTGTGGTCGTTGAGGGTGCCGTAGAGTGCCTGACGCGACACCACCTCGATGCCGCCGTCGGTCAGGGCGGCGACCTTGCGCGGGTTGTTGGTGAGCAGTTGCACGCGGTGAATGCCCAGCGAGGCCAGCATGTCCACCGCCACCGCGTAGCGCCGCTCGTCCTCGGCGAAGCCCAGGCTGTGGTCGGCATCCAGCGTGTCCAGGCCGGCGTCCTGGCGGGTATAGGCACGCAGCTTGTTGGCCAGGCCGATGCCGCGCCCCTCCTGCGCCAAGTAGAGCAGCACCCCGCCACCCAGCGCTTCGATCTCGGCCACGGCGTTGCGCAGCTGCTCGCCGCAGTCGCAGCGCAGGCTGCCGAACAGGTCGCCGGTGAGACAGGCGGAGTGCAAACGCAGCGGCACCGGCCCGGCAGCGGCTTGCGGTTCGCCGATCACCACCGCCACGTGCTCGCGCAGGCCATCGGGCTCGCGGAACAGGATGAAGCGGCTGTCGAAGGCGTCCTCCAGGGGAATGCGCGCCTCGCTGATGCGCTTGAGCAGCCCGTGCGTCTCCTGGCAGCGCGCCGCCGCCTCGGCGGGCACCTCGAGAAGGGTGCCGTCGGCCACCTCGGCGGCCACGGCATCTCGCCGGGCGGGAGCCACCCGCGCCACCAGCGCGGCGGGAATCAGCAGGGCCCGGCGCATCAGCGCCAGGGCGGCACGCTCTGCCGGGTCGGCATCGACCAAGGCATCGGCCCAGACACCCAGCTCCGGCTCGGCGCCGAACGCCACCGCCGCCAGACGCTCGCCCTCGAGTCCGGGCGGCAGGGCGAGCAGCGCCGGGGTCGCGCGGGGGTGGCCCAGCCAGGCCAGACGATGGCGGCTGAGCACCAGCGCCGGCGGCGAACCGGCCCGGTCAGCGAGAGTCGCCACCGCGGTGTCGGCGGCGCTCTCCACCGGCTGCACCAGCAGCGGCGCCGACGCCTCGCCGATCAGCACCGGCAAGCCGCGTCGCAAATCGAAGATGGCGCGTTCTACCTGATGCATGTCGCACTCCTTGGGCGCCCTCTGCCGCTTGTGAAGTCGCGGCGTTCGACGCATCCTGCTCGATGACATTCCACGACGGAGCCAGCATGCGCGACCCCGCCTCTGAACTCGATCTCGCCACGGCCTGGGATCAGTTGCAGCGAGAAGCCCACGGCACGGCCACGGATGACCGCGTCGTGCGTTTCACGGCGGCAGGCGGCTGGCAGGCCACGACGCCGGTGAACGCGGCGGCGCGCGCATTGCTCGATAGCCTGGCCCCGGTGGCAGCCCATCGCGGGCCTCTGGCCATCGCTCAGCTCGGCCAGAGCCTGGACGGGCGCATCGCCACCGAGAGCGGTCACTCCCACTACGTCAACGGTCGCGAAAGCCGGGTCCATCTGCACCGTCTGCGCGCCCTGGTCGACGCCGTGGTGGTGGGCGCGGGCACCGCGGCCGCCGACGACCCCCGGCTCACCGTGCGCCACGTGACCGGCCGCCACCCGGTGCGGGTGCTCCTCGACCCGCACGGCCGGGTGCCCGCCGAACGGCACCTGCTGAACGACGCCACCGCACCCACGCTGCATTTGATCGGTGAAGGGGTCGTCCGGCCGGACGCTCAGGCCGACCACGTGACCCGCCTCGCCCTGCCACTCGACGATGGCGGCTTCCCCCCGGCCGACGTGCTCGATCTGCTGGCCTCGCGCGGGCTGACGCGGGTGCTGGTGGAGGGCGGTGGACTCACGGTGTCGCGCTTTCTCCAGGCCGACGTGCTCGACCGCCTGCACCTGCTGGTGGCGCCGCTGCTGATCGGCTCCGGCCGCCCCGGCCTGACTCTCGCGCCCATCGACACGCTGGCCGAGGCGCGTCGCCCCATGATGCGCACCTTCGCCTGCGGCAGCGACACGCTTTTCGACCTCGCCCTGCGCCACTCCACCGCTGCCGCGCCCTGAGCTGTGGCGACGCCGCGCCAGATCGACCAGCAGGCAGAGCGCACCCGGCAGGCTGGCCACCAGCACCAGGATGCCGTAGGTCGCCGAGACGGCAACGCCCTGAGCCGGAGGCAGCCCCACTGCCGCCCACACCAGCGCCGCGGCGCCCTCGCGCACGCCCCAGCCGGCCACCGCCACCGGCACCAGCATGGCGATGAGCACCGGCGGCGCCAGAGCCAGCAGCGTACCGAGAGGCAGCGTCACGCCGATGGCGCGCGCCGCACAGACGAACACCAAGGCATAGCTCGCCACCACCAGCAGCGAGCCGGCAAGCTGGCGCGGCCAGGCCGACGCGGCGAGCAGGCTGCGCCGCAGATCGCCGGCCAGCCCCGTCAGCAACCGGGGCGGCCGCCGATAGAGCCGCCGAACGCCCCCCACCGTCACGACACAGCCAAGGGCAAGCGCTAGCAGGCTCAGCACCAAAGTGCCCGGCGAAACCGCTACCAGAGGCCGCACAACGGCCTGGAAGGCTCGCGCCAGCATGCCATGCCATAGCGGTGAGGCGAGCAACACGCCCAAGGTGAACAGCAGCATGGCCAGCTGCCCCGAGGCACGTTCGATGACCACCGCCCGCCAGGCACCGCCGCGCTGCCCGCTGGCGTCGGCATGGCGCCAGGCGCGAGCGGCATCGCCCATCACCCCGCCGGGCAGCACCTGATTGAGAAACAGCGCCAGGTAGTAGTCGTGCAGGGCCCGCCGCCAGCCCAGCGGCAAGCCCAGCAGTCGCGCGGTGAGCCGCCAGCGCCAGGCGCAGAGCGCCACCTGAGGCAGCGTCAGCACCAGTCCCAGCCATACCCAGCCGGGAGCGAGACGCTCCACCGAGGCGAAGAGCTCACGCGGGCCGAGCCACAGCACGAGGGCCGCCAGCAGCCCCAGGCTGCCCAGCACGCGGAAGAGCGGTGCGGTCGTCACGCCGTCGCCCCCGTGCCCGGCGTGGCGAAGAGGTCGCGGTGGCCCACCGTCAGGCCCAGCTCGCCCGCGGCGAGCTGGGCCCGGCGCCCAGCATGCCAGCGAGCCAGCCATATGCCCTCCGGGGGCGACTGCTCCAGGGCGGCGGCGTACCAGCCGGCGACCAGCGCCTCGGCAACGGCTAGGGTGGCCCGTTCCCCACGTGGCACGAACCAGGGGGAATAGACGCTCGTCACCCGGTAGCCCGCCGCCTCGAGCCGCTCGGCAAGCACCGCCGGCGCCTGGCCGCCCAGCGCGGGTCCCAGCCCCTTGTCGCGCCGCTGGTGGGCCTGAACCAAAGCGCGCACGGCAATGTCCTCGTCGCTATCGACGCGCTCGCCGCTGGCGTCGAGAAAGGCCCAATCGCCATCCACCGTGAGCGTGATGAGCAACCCCTGGCCGCGTGCCGCGCAGCCATCGACCAGGCCTTCCGCCCAGCTTCGAGAAACCAGGTCGCACAGCGCCGAGGCCACCACCAGGTCGGCATCGTCCAACAGTGCATCGTCCACCGGGGCCAGATTGCGGCGCTCGAGGCTTACCGCCACGCGTTCGCCATGAGCATCGAGCTGGCGGGTTCGGCGGGCACGTGCCAGCAGCTCGCCGTCGTGATCGACCAGCCGCCAGCGCTGCGGCCCGGGCAGTCGCGGCGCCAGAAAACGCAGATTGCTGCCGCTGCCCGCGCCCAGGTCGACCAGCCTGTGCACGCCGGGGCGCGCCGCCAGCCAATCGGCGGCAAGACCGGTGATGCAGCGGCTGCGCGAGCGGGCATCGAGGCATTCGCGGCGCGCCAGCCAGTCGGCCGAAAAATGGGCGTCATCAACGCTGGCGTTCATCATGGGCTCTCCACAGCGGTGTTCAGCACGGGCCGTTCGCCCAGTGCGGCGGCAAATCTCGCCCCGGCGGTGGGCCAGTCGGTTAGCCGCTGGCGTGCCGCCCGGGCCCCGTCACGCAGGCGGCGGCGCAGCGTCGGTTCGTCGAGCCAGCGAGCCAGGGCCTTCCGCAGGGCCGTCGCGTCGCCGGGCGGTACGGCGAGCCCCGCCTCGGGCGGCAGGGTGTCGACCAATGCCCCGCCGGTGGTGGCGATCACCGGAAGGCCACGCGCCAACGCCTCGCTGACCACCATGCCGAACCCCTCGTAGCGCGACGCCAGCACGCCGAGATCGGCCGCCTGCCAGAGTTCGTCGAGCCGCTGGCCATCGAGCTCGCCATGCCAGGTCACCCGCCCGGCGAGCCGGTACTGCCGAGCGGCAGCGAACAGCCGCTGCGCCCAGGCCGGGTCACGCGCCGGGCTGCCCACCAGGTCGAGATGCCAGTCGCGGTCGGTGAGCCCGGCCAGCGCCTCGAGCAGGCGGTCATGCCCCTTGCGCGGCGTCAGGGTGGCCACGCACAGCAGCCGCCTACCGCCCGTATCGGTCGCCTCCGCCCGGGCCGAAGCTGCCAGCGGTGTCGGCTCGACTCCCGGCTCGACCACCCGTACCCGGTCGGCGCTCACCCCGTAGCGCGACAGACCGCGTGCGGTATGGGCACTGGTGACGATCACCCGGCTCACCCGCGCCAGCGCGCGCCGTTCGCTGTCGAAAAGGCGCTCGCGACAGGCCGCATCCAAGCCGCTCTCATCGGCCAGCGGGTGGTGCACCAAAGCAGTGATATCGAGACGCCCCGCGTGCGGCGCCACCTGCTCGGGTAACCCGCCCAGGGCCAGGCCGTCGATCACGACGCGAGCGCCATCGGGTAGGCCGGCCAGCGCCGCATCCAGACTGCGCCGGGCATCGTCGTCGGGATCGGGAAAGCGTCCGGCCAGGCCTGTCACTGTCACCTTCCAGCCGCGCGCGCGCAGCGCGTCGACGATGCGCGCGTCAAAGAGATAGCCGCCGGTGAGCTGACCGGGGTCCCCGGCGACGATCAACTGCAGCTCGGGACGGCTCACAGCGCCTCCTCGTAGCTGGCCCAGGCAATGTGCGATTCATGGAGCGTGACGCGCAGCGCTTCGAGGCCCTCGGCGCCCGGGCCCAGCTCGCCGTCGGCGATGGCCTTGGCCAAGTCGTCGAAGACGCGACGGGCCAGGAACTCGGTGGTGGTATTGCGTCCGTGGAAGGCATCGAGTTCGTCGAGATTGCGCAAATCGAAGGCCCCCAGCACTCGCTTCAGGGCGGCACCGGCCAGGCCGATGTCGACCACCAGGTCGTCGGCATCGAGCTCACGGCGCTGGAAAGTGGCGTCAACCACATAGGTGGCACCGTGGGTGCGCTGGGCCGGCCCGAAGACCTCGCCGCGGAAGCTGTGGGCGATCATGAAGTGGTCGCGAACGGTGAGGCTGTACATGCGGCTCTCCTGTCCAGGTGGGTTGCGCTCAATCCTGTGGGTAGCGCAGGCGATGGCAGAGCACTTCGCCGTCGCCGGCAACGAGCTCGGGCATCAGCTCCGGCAGGTCGCGGAAATCGCTTTCGCCGCTGATCAGGGCGTCGAGGCGGACATCGGTCAGCAGTTCCAGAGCCAGCGCCAGGCGGCGTCGATGATCCCAGCGCGCCGCGCGCTCGGCAGGCAGCCGCCCCACCTGGCTGGATATCAGTTGAAGACGCCGGGAGTGGAAGGCCTGGCCCAACGGCAAGCTGGCCTCGCGCTCGCCGTACCAGCTCAGCTCCACCACTCGCGCCTCGAGACCGGCGAGCTCCAGGGCCAGACGCAGCCCCGCAGGGTTGCCACTGGCATGGAAGACGCGATCGCAGTCCGGCGCGGCGCGCTCGGGGGAGGCGAAACCGACCCCCAGCCGCCGCGCCAGCTCGACCCGTTGCGTCGCCACGTCGATCAGTTCCACCCGCGTGCCGGGGATGGCGGCACATAGCCAGGCCACCAGTGCCCCCACCACGCCGGCGCCGACCACCGCGATGCGATCCCCCGGCCCCGGCGTGCCATCCCAGACGGCATTGATAGCGGTCTCCAGGTTGGCGGTGAGCACCGCGCGCGCCGCCGGCACGCCCTCGGGAAGCGGCAACACCGCCTCGGCGGGCACCACGTAGCGGTCCTGGTGGGGGTGCAGGCAGAACACCTCACGGCCTACCAGCTCGGCTTCGCCGGCCTCCACCACGCCCACGCTGACATAGCCGTACTTGACCGGGCCGGGAAAATCGCCAGCCTGAAAGGGAGCACGCATGCGCGCGAATTCGCTTTCCGGCACCTCGCCGCGGAACACCAGCGCTTCGGTTCCGCGGCTGACGGCGCCGAAGCGCGTGCCCACGCGCACCTCACCCGGCCCCGGCTCGGGCAACCGCTCCTCGCGCAGGGCACCATGGCCGGGAGAGAGGATCCAGAAGGCGGTGGATTGGGTCATGATGTCATCCTGAGGGGTCATTCATCTTCTACAATAATGGTACAGCCTCCACGTTATGCACAATATAGACTCGCTTGGAGTCCGTGATGTTCCTGCTGTTTCGTCAGCATAGCGACAAAGCGCCACCGACCCAGCACCGGCCATCCACGCTCGCCGAGCTGCTGCTGGGGCTGGCGGGCGTGCTGGTCCTGGGCGGCGGCCTGGGCTTCGGGCTCGGCACCTCTCCCGCCACTCTGGGGCTGGCCGTCGCCAGCTACGCCCTGCTGGCCACCCTGGTGGGTCGGTTCCACCGCCATTCCGGGGGGCTGGGCTGGGCCAATCGCATCACCCTGGCACGCGGCGTGCTGGTGGCGGTGCTTGCCGGCTGCCTGGCCGAACCGGACCTGATCGCTCGCCACGCCTGGCTTTTCGCCACCGCTAGCGGCACCGCCCTGCTGCTCGACGGCATCGACGGCTGGGTAGCGCGCCGTACCGGCACGGCCAGCGCCTTCGGCGCGCGCTTCGACATGGAGCTCGACGCCGCCTTCATCCTGGTGCTGTGCCTGGCCCTGCTGGCGGTCGGCAAGCTGGGCGCCTGGGTGCTGGCCATCGGTGTCATGCGCTATGCCTTCGTGCTGGCCGGCTGGCGTTGGCCGTGGCTGGCCGCCGAACTGCCGGCAAGCCGCCGGCGCAAGGCGATTTGCGTGTGGCAGGTAGCGGCACTGCTGCTCGCCCTGCTGCCACCGATACCTTCCACACTGGCCGGCTACCTGGCGGCCACCGCGCTACTTGGGCTGACGGTCTCCTTCGCGGTGGACATCGTCTGGCTGCGCCGCAACGCCAGGTGAACGTCCCTTCCCACCCGGCGACGTCAGGGCTGGCATTGCCTCCACGTCTTGCTACACTGCCAACGACGCTTGACGGGGTGCCGGTGAATCCGGCTGAGATGGCGCAGGTTCGTGAGAACGCAGCGCTGGTCCCGTAGAACCTGATCCGGTTGGCACCGGCGTAGGGAATCAGGCGATGGGCCACGCAGGCTTCTTCCCGGTGCAGCCCCTCTCCGTTTTCCTCTGCCCGAACCTCCGGATCCCGACCCCTGACCGGAGGCAAGATGGGTTACCGCTTCAGCGATCTGACCGCTGCCTGCCAGAGCGACTGGCGTGCCTACCTCGAGCACGACTTCGTGCGTGCCCTGGGTACGGCCACCCTCGACGAAGACGCCTTTCGCCATTACCTGCAGCAGGACTACCTGTTCCTGATCCACTTCGCCCGCGCCTATGCGCTGGCTGCCTACAAGAGCCGCACGCTCGCCGACCTTCGCCAGGCACATGAGGGCCTCAAAGCGATTCTCGACGTGGAGCTCGACCTGCACGTGAGCTACTGCCGCGAGTGGGGTATCAGCGAAGAGAAACTGCAGGCCTTGCCCGAGGCCCGCGCCACGCTCGCCTATACCCGCTACGTGCTGGATGCCGGTAGCCGCGGCGACCTGCTCGACCTGCACGTGGCGCTCGCGCCCTGCGTGGTGGGTTACGGCGAGATCGCCAATTGGCTGAACGAGCAACCCTCCACGGTACGCGGCAACGCCAACCCCTTTGACGCCTGGATCGCCATGTACGAGAGCGACGAATTCCAGAGCGCCATGCGCGCCGAGCTGGAGTGGCTCGACGCCCGTCTGGCCGAGGCGAGCCCGGCCCGCTTCGAGGAGCTGTGCACGGTATTCCGCGACGCCACGCGCCTCGAGATCGACTTCTGGCAAATGGGGCTGGATCGCAGCCTCTGACGCCTCCCTGACAACGCCACCGAACCACGAGAGCCCACCATGAGCAAGACTGCCCACTTTCTCGCCGAAACCGCTCAGGTCGACGAGGCCGCCATCCAGGCCCTGCCCGGCTCGCGCAAGGTCTACGTCGAAGGCTCACGCCCCGACATCCGCGTCCCCTTCCGCGAGATATCGCTGTCGCCGACCAAGACCTCCGGCGCCGACGAGCAGAATCCACCACTGCTGGTCTACGATACCTCCGGGCCCTACACCGACCCTGAGACCGCCAATGACCTGCGCCGCGGCCTTCCCGAGCTGCGCCGCGCCTGGATCGAGGAGCGCGGCGACACCGAGTTCCTCGACGGCCCCACCAGCGAGTACGGCCAGCGCCGCGCCAATGACCCGACGCTGGCCCCGCTGCGTTTCGACCTGACCCGCACCCCGCGCCGCGCCAAGGCCGGGAAGAACGTCACCCAGCTGCACTACGCCCGCCAGGGCATCGTCACCCCGGAGATGGAGTTCATCGCCATCCGGGAAAATCAACGCAGGCAGGCCCTCGGATCCGAGGAGGTGGAGCGCATCCTCGGTCACCAGCACCCCGGCCAGGGCTTCGGCGCCCAGCTGCCGGAAGAGATCACCCCGGAATTCGTGCGCCGGGAGGTGGCCGAGGGCCGGGCGATCATCCCCTGCAACATCAACCACCCGGAGTCCGAGCCGATGATCATCGGCCGCAACTTCCTGGTGAAGATCAACGGCAACCTCGGCAACTCGGCGGTGACCTCCTCCATCGAGGAGGAGGTCGACAAGATGACCTGGGGCATCCGCTGGGGGGCCGACACCATCATGGACCTCTCCACCGGGCAGAACATCCACGAGACCCGCGAGTGGATCATCCGCAACGCCCCGGTTCCCATCGGTACGGTGCCGATCTACCAGGCGCTGGAGAAGGTCAAGGGCGTGGCTGAGGACCTCACCTGGGAGGTGTTCCGCGACACCCTGATCGAGCAGGCCGAGCAGGGCGTGGACTACTTCACCATTCACGCCGGCGTGCTGCTGCGCTATGTGCCGCTGACCGCCAAGCGCGTCACCGGCATCGTCTCCCGCGGCGGCTCGATCATGGCCAAGTGGTGCCTCTACCACCACCAGGAAAGCTTCCTCTACACCCACTTCGAGGAGATCTGCGAGATCTGCAAGCAGTACGACGTGGCCTTCTCGCTGGGTGACGGCCTGCGCCCCGGCTCGGTAGCCGACGCCAACGACGAGGCGCAGATGGCCGAGCTCAAGACCCTGGGCGAGCTGACCCACAGCGCCTGGAAGCACGACGTCCAGGTGATGATCGAGGGCCCCGGCCACGTGCCCATGCACCTGGTCAAGGAGAACATGGACAAGCAGCTCGAGTACTGCGACGAGGCGCCGTTCTATACGCTCGGCCCGCTGGTCACCGACATCGCCCCCGGCTACGACCACATCACCTCGGGCATTGGTGCGGCGATGATCGGCTGGTACGGCTGCGCCATGCTGTGCTACGTCACGCCCAAGGAACACCTGGGGCTACCCAACAAGGACGACGTCAAGACCGGCATCATCACCTACAAGATCGCCGCCCACGCGGCGGATCTCGCCAAGGGCCACCCGGCCGCCCAGCGCCGCGACAATGCGCTGTCCAAGGCGCGCTTCGAGTTCCGCTGGGAGGATCAGTTCAATCTCGGCCTGGACCCGGACACCGCTCGCGAATACCACGACGAGACCCTGCCCAAGGACTCGGCCAAGGTGGCCCACTTCTGCTCCATGTGCGGGCCCAAGTTCTGCTCGATGAAGATCAGCCAGGAAGTGCGCGACTACGCCCGGGACAAGGGCCTCGACGGCGACCGGGAAGCGGTGATGAAGGGCATGGAGGAGCAGGCCGAGAAGTTCCGTCAGCAGGGTGCGGAGCTGTACAAGGAAGTGTGACGCCCGCCATTGCCGCGACTCAGCGACGCCGGTCGGCCGACCGGCGTTTTCGTCATCGCGCATCGGAAGGGGGCGACAGGGCCGCATCGTCGGTTGTAGCCTGAGGCTATTGGTGTGCGCATTCCGAGCGGACGAAAGGAGCAAGGCCGTGCCCCACCTGCATGTCGCCCTGGTGAGCGAGCGTCCCGAGATCACCCTGATCCCCCTTCTTCAGCTGCGCCCCCAACGGGTGCTGCTGGTCGCCACCCAGGAACGACGGCCGGTGGCGGAACGACTCGAGGTCCTGCTTGGCCATGAGCTGCCTGCCGGCACCGAGCAGCGCCTGATCGACGACCTGCCGTCGCATGACCCGCAGCTCATTCACGCCTTCGCCAACCGCTTGGCCAACGACCTCCGTCGCCTTCAGGCCACCACCCCGAACCTGACCATCAGCTATCACCTGGGCGATGCCCCGCGCCTCATGGCATTGCTCTTTCAACACGCGCTGCAGTGCTGCCAAGCCGACGGTATCGATGTCGACCTGACCGCCGGGGCCCTCTATCGGCTGGGTACGGGGCAAGATCCGCAGGCGTTCGAGACCCTGGCCATCGAGCCGCTGCTCGACTGCGACCTCTACCTGCTGGCCAACGGCTACAAGCGTACCCAGGCCTGCTCGGACCATGCCGCCTGGCGTGACGCTGCCCGGGCACGGCGCTCCGTGACCCGCTACCTGGCCCACCATGCCGACCGCCTGGGCGAGCTGCTCGCCGAACTGGCCGCGCTCGTGCGCGGCGATAGCGGCAAACCGGTCATCGTCGAGCATGCGACCCAAGGCCCGACACTCGACCCCGACGCCCAGCGTCAGCGGCTGAGCCTGCCGCCCGCCTTTCCGGAAACGGATGCCCTTAACCGGCTGACCGAAGCCGGACTGCTGGAGTGGTCGAGTCGGGCACCGCGACGCTTGCGGTTTCCCTCCTTGGCCAGCGCCCGCTATCTGGGTGGCCAGTGGCTGGCCGAGTACGTCTGGCTGTGCGCCCAGGATGCCGGCATGGAGGCGCACTGCGGCGCTCACCTGCTCGACCTCAGCGGCCGTCACAACGACGCCCCCACCGTGCTCGATGGCCTGGCCCTGCACCATAACCAGCTGCTGATGATCGCCTGCCCACCCTTCCCCGCCCGGCCTTCGGGCGGCCCGTGCAATGCCCTGCACGACCTCTACGCACTCACCGACCATACCGCCGGGCTGGCGGGCACGCGGCTGCTGGTCAGCGCCGGTCCCCTGGACACCGCTCGTCAGCGCGCCAACCGGCTCGGCGCCACGGTGATGGAAGGCAACGAGCTCAAGCGGCTGCCGATTCGCCTGGTGCAGTGGCTGGAAACCGGCTGCTGGCCCTAAGCCTCGTCCGAAAGCTGGCTGCGCTCGCCGAGTTTTCAGACAACGCCCCAGGCACTGAGCGTGATCGGCGAGCCGCGCTGAGAAGCGCGTTGCAGGGCGAACCCTGCAACGCCAAGAAGAGAGGCAGTCAGAAGCGGTAGCGCAGGCCGACGCTCGCCGCATCGAAGGTATAGTTGGACTTGTCGAGATAGCGCATGTAGTCGGCACCGACCGCCAGATTGGGAGCGACATCGAACTCGGCACCGGCGCCGTAGGAGAAGTCGCTCTTGCTGTCGGCGTCGAAATCGACCTCGGTGAAACCGGCTAGGCCGAAGAGACGAAACTCCGGTCCTACCGGGACGATGCCCTTGGCGTAGGCACCCACCAGATAGTCGAGTTCGGCGGGCCCGTCGGAGCCACCGGTTCCCAGGTGACCTTCCACGGCGAAGTAGTCGTTAAACTGCATGCCGCCGTTGACGCGCAGGCCGATGTCGTCTCGATCGGAGCCGCCGTCGGCGTCGAGCTCCCAGAACATGGCGTCACCGCCTATGTAGCCACGTGGCTGACCAGGCTGCTGAGCCTGCGCGGCGGAAACCATCAGACCTGTGAGAAGCACGCTGGAAACGGCTGAAACGAAAAAGGTTTTCATACTTCACCTCCAGTTAGGAAACAGTGTTTCCCCATGCCTTGAATAGTTTGGCTCAGTGTCCGCGGCTTGGCAAGCCGGTTCGGTGGACATTTGGACCAATGCCGTTCTCCGTGCCAGGCTTGATCGAGCGCAACCCATCGGCAGCACCCCGGCCGAGCGGTCATGGTAGACTAAGGTCTAAAATTTCGTTTCTGGGAGTCTCGATGAACGCCCCGGTACTGGTCATCAACTGCGGTTCCTCCTCGATCAAGTACGCCCTCATCCCCGCTTCCGCCGAATCCCCGCGCCAGTTCGGTCTCGCCGAACGCCTGGGCAGCGCGGAAGCCACCCTGAAAGGTTCGGACGGCCGCGGTGATACCTTCACCCGCTCGCTGTCCGGTGCCGATCACGCTACCGCCCTGGAGACGATCCTCCACTGCCTGGAGGGTCAGCATCCCGGAGCCGTGGGCCATCGCATCGTCCACGGTGGTGAACGCTTCACCCGCGCCGTGCTGATCGACGATGACGTGGTGGGGGCCATCGAGGCCACGGCAGCGCTCGCTCCGCTTCACAACCCGGCCAATCTCGAAGGCGTCAGAGCCACCCGAACCCTGTTCCCCGATCTGCCCCAGGTGGCCGTCTTCGATACCGCCTTCCACCAGAGTCTGCCGCCGCGCGCCTACCGCTACGCCCTGCCGGAGGCGCTCTACCGCGACCATGGCATTCGTCGCTACGGCTTCCACGGCACCAGCCACGCGCACGTCAGCAGGCGTGCCGACGCCCTGTCCGGCATCCAGGGCGGTTGGCTGACCGCACACCTGGGCAATGGCTGCTCGACCTGTGCGGTATGGCAGGGCGCGAGTCTGGATACCAGCATGGGCCTGACGCCACTCGAGGGGCTGGTGATGGGCACGCGCAGCGGCGACGTCGATCCAGGGCTGCACGCCCACCTGGCGCGTCAGCTGGGCTGGTCGCTGGATGACATCGACCGAGTGCTCAACCGCGACAGCGGCCTGCTCGGGCTATCGGGTCTCTCCAACGACATGCGCGAGCTGGAGCAAGCGGCCGCGGAGGGGCACGCCGGGGCTCGACTGGCCATCGAGGTCTTCTGCTATCGGGTGGCCAAGTCGCTGGCGGCGCTTTCCTGCGCCCTGCCGCGCCTCGACGGCATCGTCTTCACCGGCGGCATCGGCGAGAACGCGCCGGCCGTGCGCCGGCGCATCGTCGCCGCCCTGCCGCATTTCGGCATCGCCCTGGATGACGATGCCAATGAGGCCACGGTGCGCGGCCACGAAGCGCGCATCGACGCGGCGGGCCCCCAGCTATGGGTGATTCCCACCGACGAAGAGGGCCGCATCGCCCTGGAAACCCGCCAGTTGATCGAGGAAGCCTGCGCATGACACCCCGCGAAGCGACGCCGCACCCCCAGGTTCTGCTGATGGTGCCCACCAGCGTGGGCGTGGGCCTCACCTCGGCGAGCCTGGGCCTGATCCAGGCGCTCGACACCATCGGCCTCAAGGCCGGGTTTCTCAAGCCGTTTCGCCAGGATGAGCTCAACGGCTCGGGCGCTGATCGCTCCACCGCCCTGGTGACAAGCACCCTGGGACTACGTCCACCGCAGCCCATGGCCCAGGCCGACATGGAACGTCTGCTGCGCCACGACCGCCAGGACGTGCTGATGGAGCAGGTGATCGAGCTCTACGACCAGGCCATCGAGCGCCACGCAGGTAGCGCCCCGGACGTCCTCGTCGTCGAAGGGCTGGCACCCACTACCCATGGCACCTACGCCACGGCTCTCAACGCCCAGCTCGCCCATGCGCTCAACGCGCGGATCGTCCTGGTGGGTAGCGGCGACTGCGACGATCCCCAGGCGCTGGCCGAACAACTCGACATGCACGCCCAGAGCTTCGGCGGCCTGAGGTCGAGCCGCACCCTGGGCTGCATCCTGATGCGCATGCGCAACCTGCCCGGTGCCGAAACGACGGCAGCACTGGCCCCCGGCTCGCCCGGGCCGCTGCACGACGAGGCGCTGCTCGCCGCCCTGCGCCGCTACTCGCCGACCCTGGCCACCGATCGCTTCCACTTGATCGGTGTGGTTCCCTACAACGCCACCCTCACCGCACCACGGGTACTCGATGTGGCTCGCGCGCTGAATGCGCGCTTTCTCAGCGAAGGCGAAGCGGCTAGCCGTCGGGTACTCTCGACGAGCCTGTGCGCCCGCAGCGCCGCCAATGCGCTGCACGTCTTCCGCCCGGGCAGCCTGATCGTCGCCTCCGGCGACCGCGACGACATCGTGCTCGCCACGGCACTGGCCACCATGAACGGGGTGCCCATGGCCGGCGTGCTGCTCACCAACGGCTACATCCCCAACGACAACATGGTGGAGATGTGCCGTCCGGCGCTGAAGAGCGGCATGCCGGTGCTGGCCGTCGACACCGACAGCTTCACCACCGCCAAGAATCTCGGCGCCATGGGCAACGACATTCCCATGGACGACCTGGAGCGTGCCGAGCAGGTGACGCGCTTCGTGGCCGGGCACATCGACCTGGAGTGGCTCGAGGAGAACCTCAGCCGCGGCTATCCCGACCGCCTCTCCCCTTCCGCCTTTCGCCACCAGCTGGTCAAGCTGGCGCAAGCTGCCGACAAGCGCATCATCCTTCCCGAGGGCAGCGAACCGCGCACCGTGGAGGCCGCTTCCATCTGCCAGCGTCGCGGCATTGCCCGCTGCGTGCTGCTCGCCAAGCGCGACGAGGTCGAGGAGGTGGCCCGCAACCGTGGCATCGAACTGCCCGAGGACCTGGAGATCATCGATCCGGACGGCATCCGCGATCGCTACATCGTGCCCATGGTGGAGCGCCGGCGCGGCAAGGTGAACGAGCTCACCGCCGAGGCGCAGCTGCAGGACAATGTGGTGCTCGGTACCATGATGCTGGCACTGAACGAGGTGGATGGCCTGGTTTCCGGCGCCGTTCACACCACCGCCAACACCGTGCGCCCGGCCTTTCAGCTGATCAAGACCGCCCCTGGCTACCGCCAGGTGTCGTCGATCTTCTTCATGCTCCTGCCCGAGCAGGTGGTGGTCTACGGCGACTGCGCGGTCAACCCCGACCCGGACGCCGACACGCTGGCCGAGATCGCCCTGCAGAGCGCCCGCTCCGCCCAGGCCTTCGGCATCGAACCACGAGTGGCGATGATCAGCTATTCCACCGGCGAGTCGGGCAGCGGCGCCGACGTGGAGAAGGTACGCCAGGCCACGCAGCTAGCCCGCGCGCAGGCGCCACACCTGCTCATCGACGGTCCGCTGCAGTACGATGCCGCGGCCATCGAGAGCGTGGGCCGCCAGAAGGCGCCGGACTCGTCGGTGGCCGGCCGCGCCACTGTGTTCGTCTTTCCCGATCTGAATACTGGCAACACCACCTACAAGGCGGTGCAGAGAAGCGCCCGGGTGGTCAGCGTGGGGCCCATGCTGCAGGGTCTCAACAAGCCGGTGAACGATCTCTCGCGGGGTGCGCTGGTCGACGACATCGTCTACACCATCGCGCTGACCGCCATCCAGGCGGCGCAGGGCGACGGCGCCTAACTTCCTCTTCGTCGGCGGGCCCGGACGGGGGCCTCCTACCGAGTGCTCAGCCCTCGCCCTTGAGGCGCTCGTTGCGCCGGCGCAGCAGTTCCATGGTCACCAGCAGCAGCGTGGAGAGCAGAATGAGGATGGTGGCCATGGCGGCGATGGCCGGGCTGATGTTCTCGCGAATGCCGGAGAACATCTGGATCGGCAGGGTACGCTCGGTGGGGCTGGCGATGAACAGCGCCACCACCACCTCATCGAAGGAGGTGGCGAACGCGAACAGTCCGCCCGAGACCACCCCGGGCACGATCTGCGGCAGCACCACGGTGAAGAAGACACGCATGGGGCTCGCCCCCAGACTGGCCCCGGCGCGCATCTGGTTGAAGTCGAAGCCCTGCAGGGTGGCGTTGACGGTGATCACCACGAAAGGCACGCCCAGCACCGTATGGGCCAGCACCAACCCGCTGTAGGAGTTGAGCAGCCCCACCTGAGCGAAGAAGAAGTACATGCCCACGGCGACGATCACCAGCGGCACCACCATGGGCGAAATCAGCAGTGCCAGGATCACTCCCTTGCCGGGAAAGTCGGCGCGATTGAGCCCCACTGCCGCCAGCGTGCCGAAGGCCATGGCCAGCAGCGTCGCCAGCGGCGCCACGATCAGGCTGTTCTTCAGTGACTCGAGCCAGGGGCCGGCACTGAAGATCTCCTGGTACCAGCGCAGCGACAGCCCCGGCAGCGGGTAGGTCAGAAACGAGCCGCTGCTGAACGACAGCGGAATGATCACCAGTACCGGCGTAATCAGGAACAGCAGGACCAGGCCGCAGAAGCCGCGGAATACCCAGAACCAGATCCGCTCGATCGGCGATGCATAGGGTGGCAAGGCCATGGGTCAGCTCCCGATCATCTGCTTGCGGTTCACCAGACGGTGGTAAACCAGGTAGAGCAGCAGCGTCACCGCCAGCAAAATGCTGCCTAGTGCCGCCGCCATGCCCCAGTTGTTGGTAGTGTTGGTGTAGTAGGCCACGTAGTAGCTGACCATCTGGTCTGCCGGGCCGCCCACCAGCGCGGGAGTGATGTAATACCCCAGCGCCATGATGAACACCAGGATGGTGCCCGCCGCCACGCCAGAGACGGTCTGCGGCACGTAGACCTGCCAGAAGGCGGCGAACGGATGCGCGCCGAGCGATACCGCGGCACGCTGATAGCTCGGCGAAATGCCCTTCATCACGCTGTAGAGCGGCAGCACCATGAAAGGCAACAGGATGTGCACCATGGCGAAGAACACCCCGGTGCGGTTGAAGACCAGTTGCAATGGGGTATCGACCAGCCCCAACGTGATGAGCGTCTGGTTGGCCAGACCGTTGGACTGCAGCAGGATGATCCAGGCCGCAGTGCGCACCAACAGCGACGTCCAGAACGGCAGCAGCACGAAAATCATCAGCAGGTTGCTGGTCTTCGCCGGCAGCGTGGCCAGTAGGTAGGCGAGGGGAAAACCCAGTGCCAGACAGATCAGCATCACCCCACCGGCGATCACCATCGTGCGCTGGAAGACGGCTTGGTAGAGGCGATCCTGCTGGTCGACGCGCTGTATCTCGCCATTCGCCTCCCGCTCGAGATCGAGCGAGGCGAGCAGGTAACGATCGGTGCGCGGCGGCGCGGCAGCCTTGATGCCTTGCCAGGTTGCCGCTTCGCCCCAGGCCGGATCGATGTCGATGAGGGTTTCCCGCCAGTCGTCGCTTGCCGGTGGCAACGCCATCAGGGTGCGCATCAGCAGACCACGGTAGCCGGAATCCTCATAGTTGAGGCGGCGCCCCACGCTGCCCAGCCCCCCGCCGCTGCGCGAGTCGCGCAGCTCGTCGGCAAAGGCGGCAAAGGTCGCCTCGCTGGGCAGCCCCTGCCCATCCCATTGCTCGATCGACGCGGCAGTCCGCGGCATGACATGGCGCAGACTGCCGTTGTCGACGCTGTTCAACAGCATGTTGCCGATGGGCACCACGAAGACCACGACCAGGAACAGCGCCAGCGGCGCCACCAGGCCAATCGCCTTGAGCTTGCGCAGCCGTTCGGCACGTCGCAGCCGCGACTTGAGATTGCCCTTGGTCGGCGCAACGGCGCCGCCATCGAGAGTGGTGGTGGTCATGAGTTCCCCCGGCGGTAAGAGTCGAGTCGGGTAGACACGCAGTGGCCGGGTGGCGCCAGGTCGACGCCACCCGGCACTCGGTTACTGCGCCGCCCAGGCGTTGAAACGCTGCTCCAGCTCTTCGCCGTAGCTGACCCAAAAGGCCGTATCCATGGCCAGAGCGCCGTCGAGGTTGTCCACGTGGGTGGGCATGCGGCGTGCCTGCTCGTCGTCGAGCTCCTCGATGGCATCGGGGTGCACCGGACCGTAGGGGATCTCGCTGGAGTACACCGCCTGATTCTCGGGCTGGCTGGCGAACTCGATGAACCGGTAAGCCTCATCGACGTAGTCGCTGCCGGCGACGATGGCCCAGTAGTCGAGATCGTAAACGCTGCCGTCCCAGACGATATCCAGGGGGTTACCCTCTTCCTGGGCAGCGGCGATGCGACCGTTGTAGGAGGAGGTCATCACCACGTCACCGGCCACCAGCCACTGGGGCGGCTGCGCACCGGCCTCCCACCACTGAATGTGTTCCTTGATTTCGTCGAGCTTGGCAAAGGCGCGATCGACGCCCTCGTCGGTCGCCAGCAGTTCGTACACTTCATTGGCCGGCACACCGTCGGCCTGCAGCGCGAACTCGAGGGTGTACTTGGCACCGCGACGCAACCCACGCTTGCCGGGGAAGTCTTCGACGTTCCAGAAGTCTTCCCAGGAGGTCGGCGCGGTTTCGAGCTCATCGGCGTTGTAGGCCAGCACCGTGGACCACACGAAGGTGCCTACCCCGCACTGATTGTAGGCAGAGTCGATGAGCACGTCGCCCAGACCCAGGCGCTCCCAGTCGATGGGCTCGAACAATCCCTCGAAGCAACCCCGCACCAGTTCCGGCGATTCCATCTCGACCAGATCCCAGCTGACGTTGCCGGTCTCGACCATGGAGCGGATGCGCGACAGCTCACCATTGTAATCGCCCGGGGTGAGATCGATATCGGTACTCTCCTCGAAGGGACCGTAGTAGGCCTTCTCCATGGCATTACCGGAGGCACCGCCGAAGGAGATCACGGTCAGCGCCTGGGCCCCGGTCGACATGACCAGGCCGGCGGTGAACAAACCGCCCAGGGCCACGCCACGAGCCAGGCGCGTCATGGGCTGGGAAGGATGGTTCATGTCCTGCTTCATCTTAACTCTCCCGGTCGCAAGCGACCTTTCCATTGTTGTTGAGGGTCCAGCGATTGCCCTGCCCGAATGGGCAGGCAGGCCCCGGCCGGCAAGCCGGCTCAAGGCGCATCCAGGGCGCGCACGTCTTCGTCGCGCCAGCCGAGCTCGACGCTATCGCCCGGTTGCAAATGACTGTCGAACGTATCCACGGGCACCCGTGCCACGAAGTCGTCGTTGCCGGGCAGGGCGCAGCGCACGCGCAGGTGGTCGCCCAAGTAGATGAACTCGTGCACCCGCGCCGAGAGGCGGTTGGGCAGGTCCCGCGCCGCGCCGTTGAGCTTGACCCGTTCGGGGCGGATCGACAGATGGGTGGCATCGCCCACCGCCAGAGCCGGACCGAGTACGGCGCCGGTAGCCGCGCCTTCGCCGAAGGACGCGCGGCAGCGTTCGCCCTCCACCGACTCGATGCGCCCGGCCAGGGTGTTGTTCTCGCCGATGAACTGAGCGACGAAAGCGTTGGCGGGATATTCGTAGAGGTTGCTAGGGGTGTCGATCTGCTGGATCACACCGTCGTTGAACACGGCCACGCGATCCGACATGGTCAGCGCCTCGCTCTGATCGTGGGTCACGAAGACCACGGTCAAGCCCAGCTGTTCGTGGAGATGCTTGATCTCCAACTGCATCTGTTCGCGCAGCTGCTTGTCCAGCGCCCCCAGGGGTTCGTCCATCAGCACCAGCTGCGGCTCGAAGACCAGCGAGCGGGCCAGCGCCACGCGCTGCTGCTGGCCGCCGGAGAGCTGCGCGGGGCGACGCTTGGCGAAGTCGCGCAACTGTATCTTGTCCAGTATCTCCGACACCTTGCGATCGGCCTCGGCGGCGGGCAGACGGCGCGTCTTCAGCGGGTAGCGGATGTTCTCCTCCACCGTCATGTGGGGAAACAGCGCATAGTTCTGAAACACCATGCCGAAGTTGCGCTTGTGGGGCGGCACATTGTTGAGACGCTGATCGCGCAGGAAGATGTCACCACCGGTTGGATTCTCGAAACCCGCCAGCATCATCAGGCAGGTGGTCTTGCCGGAGCCGGAAGGGCCGAGAAGGGTGACGAATTCGCCCGGCTCGATCGCCAGGTTGAGATCCTTTACCACCAGGGTTTCGCCGTCGTAGGTCTTCTGCACCGCGGCAAAGTGGATCAGCGGCATCGAGGCATCGGAGCTGTGGTCATTGGCATTGTTCGGCATGAGTTCACCCGCGGCGTGGTAAGGGGGCGCGGTGACGTCAACAATTAAAGACGATCACGCAAAATTTCTACGTTCCACGCTAAGCAGCGACGGCATCGCCGTCAAGTATATTCCACATCCTCCTTTCGACGCATTTCAACGCTGACGCCACGTTACGGACGCTCGACCGACCCCAAGGTTGATCGGCGTCAAACGCAGCAGCCTGCTAGAGTGGGAACAGGTTTCGGACAATTAGCAGGAGACAGCCCATGACGGTGCCCGACCGCCCCGCCGCCCCGGCACGATCGCCCGAACGCTCCCAGCTATCGCTATTCGCGCGCAACTTCTTCAAACATCCGCGAATGCTGGGGTCGATCATTCCCAGCTCATCGTTTCTGGTGCGGCGGCTGCTCTCACGGGTGGACTGGGAGCGCGCCCGGGTCATCGTCGAGTACGGCCCCGGCGTGGGCACCATCACCCGCGAGATCCTCAGGCGCATGCACCCCGAAGCCACGCTAGTGGTGCTGGAGACCAACGCCGATTTCGTCGACTTCCTCGAACGGGCACTGCCCGACCCGCGTCTGCAGGTCGTCGCGGGCTCCGCCGAGACCGTGCAGGCCGAGCTGGAGCGCCTCGGCCTGCCCGCGGCCGACCACGTGCTGGCCGGCATTCCCTTCAGCACCATGCCGTCGGCGGTACGCGAACGCATCCTCACCGATACCCAGGCCGCCCTCGCCCCCCAAGGCAGCCTGTTGATCTACCAGTTCTCCTCACGGGTACGCAGCGATCTGCAGCGCGTCTTCAGCCAGGTCGAGAGCGATTTCGAACCCTGGAACATCCTGCCGGCCCGGCTCTACTACTGCCACCGCTGATCCCTGCCCATGTCGCTGCAGGCTCTCGCCGCCCTCGCCACTGGCCCGTGGCGGCGATTCGGCCTATCCTCTGCGATTCGACGCGACGAACGTCTAGCTATCGACACGGAGATTGACATGGCCGCCTTGCTTCCCAACGTGGACCCTGACGGACTGCTCGAATATTCGGTGGTCTACACCGACCGCTCGCTCAACCACATGTCCCAACGCTTCCAGGGCGTGATGCGCGATATCGCCACCACCCTCAAGCGGGTCTACGGTGCCCACAGCGCAGTGATCGTGCCCGGCAGCGGCACCTTCGGCATGGAGGCCGTGGCCCGCCAGTTCGCCACCGACAAGCGCTGCCTGGTGATCCGCAACGGCCAGTTCAGCTACCGCTGGAGCCAGATTCTCGACATGGGCGACATCCCCGCCGCTGTGACAGTGCTCAAGGCGCGTCGTCTGGATGGGGACGATCCGCAGTCGCCTTTCGCACCGGCGCCTATCGAGGAGGTCGAAGCCGCCATTCGCAACGAGCGCCCCGAGGTGGTGTTCGCCCCCCACGTCGAGACCTCGGCCGGCATTCTGCTGCCCGACGACTACCTGAAGCGCGTGGCCACCGCGGTGCACGACGTGGGTGGGCTGTTCGTGCTCGACGGCATCGCCTCCGGCACGCTGTGGGTCGACATGGCCGAGCTGGGTATCGACGTGCTGGTGAGCGCTCCGCAGAAGGGCTGGAGCGGCCAACCGTGCTGCGGCATGGTGATGCTCTCGGCGCATGCCCGCGAGGCCATCGAAGGTACCACCAGCTCGAGCTTCGCCTGCGACCTCAAGAAGTGGCTCAGCATCATGGAAACCTACGAAGCCGGCGGCCATGCCTACCACGCCACGATGCCCACCGATGCGCTGGCACGACTGCGCGACATCATGGCCGAAACGGCCGACTACGGCTTCGACGAGGTGCGCGACGAGCAGCTGGCACTCGGCGAGAGCATCCGCGCCCTGCTGGCCGACCACGGCTACCGGAGCGTGGCGGCGCCGGGATTCGAAGCCCCCGGCGTGGTGGTGTGCTATACCCGCGATGCCGGCATCGTCGGCAAGTTCGCCGCAGCGGGCGTGCAGGTCGCCGGCGGCGTGCCGCTGATGTGCGGCGAAGGCGACGACTACCAGGCCTTCCGCATTGGGCTGTTCGGCCTCGACAAGTTGCACCAGCGCGAACGCAGCGTGGCCAACTTCGCCGCAGCCCTCGAACGGATCGCCTGACGGCACGTCCCTGACGACACAACGGGGCGGCCCCGAGGCCGCCCCGCTGCGTTAAAGCGTATCCAACGGCGCGTTCAGTAACCGCCTACCCCTTTGGGCACCAGCCCCAGGTTGTTCTCGATCTTCTTGACGCCGGGCGTATTCTCTGCCGCCACCTGTACGGCCATCCTCTCCTCCTGACTTTCCACCAGGCCCCACAACTGCACGGCGCCATCCGCGACGATGACGTTGATGCGATCGACCCACACGCTGGTGTTCTTGTCGACCTCCTTGAGGATGGCATCGCGAATCTCACGGTCGTCGGCGGTAACCGGGGTATCGGCATCCGGGGCCGTGGCCGAGAAGCCGCGCAGCAGGTTGGCGCGGCTGACGATACCCACCAGTCGGCCATCGCGCACCACGGGCACGCGCTTGATGTGGTGCTTCTCGAGCAGACGCGCAACGCGGTTGAGCGGCGTATCCTCGGTGATGGTGATGAGATCGCGGGTCATGATTTCGCTGGCCTTGCGACCATGCGACTTGACGTAGTCGCCGGCATCGCCGGCCCCATGGAACAGCGACTTCAGCCACCACGACTTGCGCCGCTCGGTGCCGTTCTCGACACGCCGCATCAGATCCCCTTCGCTGACGATTCCCAGCACGGCCCGTTCCTCGTTGACTACGGGGACGGCACTGATGTGGTTCTCCAGGAGAAGCCGCGCTATCTCGCGGACATCGGTATCGGGTTCAACGGTGATGACATTGGGGGTCATGACATCGACAGCTTGCATGGGAGGTTCTCCAACGATGAGCAGGGATCAGGGGTTCGAGACGCACGGGTCGATGCTCTGACTCTAGACCGCCCGCCGCGAGCTCACAAATCGTTACGCCCTTTCACCCTAGCAAGCCGCTGCTCGTTACGTCTTGATGCAAGACAAATCAGGGTGCGAAGCGTCGTCTGAGATAGTCGCGAATCGCCGCAACGCCGAACAGCCAGTCGTCCTCGCCGCCAGCATTGACGATACGCAGGCAGGGCACCTCCACCCGGCCCGTCGCCGCCTGCAGCGCACGGCGATGCTCGGGGTCGATCTGCACGTCGCATACCGCGATGTCGAGCCCCAGTCGGGTGATTTCGCGGCGCACCTGGATGCTTTCCGGCGAATTGCGCGACTGATAGAAGGCCAGCGCACGGCACTCGCTGTCGACGCGCGCCTGAACGTCGGGGTCGCGGGTCACCTCCTGGGTCGTGCCCAACTTGCGGACTACCCACTCGACCGGCGCCAACAGGAGCTTGAGCGGAGACGTCATGGCTACCTCCCTTTCTGGCCTTTGCTTCGACAGTGGCACCCGACATTCGGCTCGGCCAAGGCCTAACCTGGGTCGGGCGAAGCACCGCGCGCACTAACGTCACCCTGCGGATCGGCAACGCCCGCTTCGCCGCGCTGGCGACCGGCGGCATCTCGGTCGCCCTGGGAGTCGCCCCATTCGGCGGTGCCGTCCAGCCGGCCACCGCCATGTCCCTCCATGGCCACGCTCAGACGGGGCACGCCCAGGTCGACGCCCTGTTCCTCCATGCGCTGCTTGAGCAGCAGGTTGAAGGCGCGCGCCACGTCCCACTGCATCTCCGGCGCGGTGCGAAAGCGCATGCGCAGGATCGGGCAACCGTCCTCGAAGGCATGAATGCCCTGCATTTCCAGCGGCGACCAGATGTAGTGGCGCATCATCGGATCCTGGCGCAGCGCCTGGGCGGTTTCCTGCATCAGGGTGATGGCATCGTCGATCTTCATCTCGTAGGGAATGCGGATCTTCATCAGCGCGATGCCGAACTGGCGCGACATGTTGTGGATCGACTCGATGCGGCTGAAGGTAATGATGTGCACGACGGCATCCAGATCGCGCAACCGCACGGTACGCAGCGTCAACCCCTCCACCGTGCCGATGTGGCCATTGATCCGCACGAAATCGTCCACCGCCAGCGAATCCTCGATGAGGATGAAGATCCCGGTGATCAGATCCTGCACCAGGGTCTGGGCGCCGAAGCCCAGCGCCAGACCGATGACGCCGGCACCGGCGAGCAGCGGCGTGACGTTCACGCCCAGGTTCGCCAAGCCGACGATGGTGGCGATGATCACGATGGTGGCGAAGATGACGTTGCGAATCATCGGCGTGATGGTCTGGGCGCGAGCCTGGTTGACCCGCCGGCCGCGGGAGCGCGCCGATGAGATCAGCGCCCGCTGGATCGCCGTGTCGGCGAAGATCCACGCCAGCCACGCCAGCAGCACCGTGAAACCGATGGCCAGCAGTGCCTGGCCGATCCGCGCACTGGCCACCGCCTGCTGGCCTACGCCGAACAGCGAGCCGCCCCACACCTGCAGCGATAACTCGACGAAGGCTACCCAGGTCACCGCATGCGAGAGCGCATAACCGAAGCGTTCGAGGCGCTTGCGATAGTCGCTGAGCCGTCGACGTCGTATGCGCCGCTCACCATGGCGGCGGATCAGACCGCTCACCACCAGGGTAAGGACCAGCAGCGATGCAGAAATCACCGACCGCGCCAACGCCGTGCCCACGTCTCCCACGGTCACGAAGATGGCCAACAGCGAGCCGCCCACCAGCAGCAGTGCCGGCACGTGCCACAGCCCACCCAGCACGCGGATCACTTCAGCCTTGCTGCCACTGTCACGGCGCTGCCCGTAGGGCCGGTTGCGGATCAAGTGCTCGATGGGACGCTTGAACATCAGGATGAAGCGCATGGAAAGCAGAGCCGCCAGCATGTTGGCCAGCACCGAGCCGAGTCCGGCCAGCTCGGTACCGATCACCGTGGACAGTCGCGCCGAGTTGAGCGCGTCGCCCAGCGCGATGAAAGCGCCGATCACGAACAGGCGACGCAGACCGTGCAGTTGCACGATCCGCACTGCCGTGAAGCGATGGCCACGGGTGAACACCGAGACCACGCACTCCACCACCACCGACAAAGCCCGGCCGCACAGCGACACGTAGGCCACCACCAGCGCCAGCGAGCGACCGGCGCTCTCCGGCAGCAGTTGCGCCAGCCCCAGCACCAGCAGAAACGCCAGTGCCCAGGGCAGCATACGACGCAGGAAGTGCACCGCCAGCAGCCAGCCGCGCGGCTCCCGGGGCAGGTCGAGCGGCCAGCGACGACGCCGTGCCAGCATGCGTCCCAGCGCGATGAGGATCACCAGCAGGCCAGCCCAGATGCCCAGCAGGATCAGGCTTTCGATGGCCAGGCGCATCAGCTCGGTGGGTCCGATACCCAGCACCAGATCGCGCAAGTCCTCCCACCCCTGTTGCAGCTGGCGGCGCCAGTCGTCTACCGGCGATTCGCCGGCTTCGGCCTGTTCCCCCAGATCGTTCAGCGTTTCGGCCAGAGCGCCCAGTAGCCCCTGCGGTGACGCAATGGACGTGCCCTCGGCCTGCTGCGCATGCACTTCGCGCAACTCGCGCAGATTGGCCAGCAGCTGATCGCGCCGCTCGCCATCTTCGAGGGTGGCAATCACCTCATCCAGCGAGCGCTGAAAAGCCTCGGGGTCGTAGTCCTCCTGTGACGAACCGGCCTGGCCCAGCGCCTGCAAGGGCAGCGACTGCGCCAGCAGCGGGCTGGCCAGACCCAGCGCCAGCCCTCCCAACAGCAACCACAGGAACAATCGGCTGGCGACCAGGCGCCGCCAGGCGAACATGGCATGCAAGCGATCCCCGGACATGGGCTCTACGTCCTTTCCTTACGTATGGCGACACAAGCGTTACGCTGGATTCGTCACTCCCGGCCCGATAGGCTGGCGGTGACCGTCAGTTGTGGAACAGGATGCCCGCATGTCACCGGAATCACCACCCGAAGCCCGTAACTTCGAGGGAAAGAATCGCAGCGTGGGGGTGGAGATCGAGTTCGCCGGGCTTCCTCCGTGGGAAACTGCCGAACTGGTTCGCGGCTGCTTTGGCGGCACGATCCACGAGATCAGTCCCCACCGACTGCGCGTCGAGGAGACTCGCTGGGGCGACTTTCTCGTCGAGCTCGACACCCAGTACGCACATCCCGACGAGAAAGTGCTCCACGACGCCCCCAAGCGGGACACCGAGTGGGAACGTCAGCGCCATCAGATGCGAGTGGACTTCCACAGCAAGACCCGCGAGCTGATCGGTGACGTGGTCACCGGCCTGGTGCCGACGGAAATCGTCTGCCCGCCGGTGCCCTGGGATGAGCTGGACGGCCTGGATGCCCTGTTCACCGCGTTGTTCGCCCGCGGCGCCAAGGGTACCGATGCCAGCTTGCTCTACGGCTTCGGTCTGCACCTCAACCCCGAAGTGGCCAGCCTCGACGTGGCGCACATCGTCGACCGGCTGCGTGCCTACCTGCTGCTGGCCGAGTGGCTGCGCGAGGAGATCGACATCGACATCACCCGCGAGGTGCTGCCCCACGCCAACCCCTTTCCCAAGGATTACGCCCTAAAGGTGCTCGATCCGGACTATGCTCCGAGCCTGGACGACTTCATCGCCGACTACGTCGAGTTCAACCCCACCCGCAACCGCGAGCTGGATCTCTATCCGCTGCTCGCCTACCTGCGCCCGGACTACCCCCACGAGCTGTTTTCCGACAAGCTGGTCAAGGCCCGCCCCACCTTCCATTACCGGCTACCCAACGCCCAGCTCTCCCAGCGCGGCTGGGGCGCGGTCACGGAGTGGAATCGCTGGGTGATCGTGGAGCGCCTGGCCGCCGACCAGGCAGCGTTGCGCGAGCGTGCCGCCCGCTACGTCAGCTATCACACCCAATCGCCGCTGGTACGCGCCTTCAAGTGGCTCAGTGACTGGCTGCGTCGCCGGATGGCCTCATGACGCGACCGCTGATCGGCATCACCACCTCGGATCACAAGAGCCGCATCGCGTGGTGGTTCGACTGGTTCGCCGTGTGGCGCCACGGCGGCCGTCCGCTACGCCTCTCCCCGGCACGCCCGCGCCCCACCTACCTCGACGGCCTGATCATCGGCGGCGGCGACGACATCCAGGCGCACCTCTATGGCGGCGAGGTGCAGCTCGACGTCCGCGTCGACCCCGAACGCGACGAGCTGGAACTGGAGCTGATGGAGGCGTTCATCCCCCGCGACACCCCGGTACTCGGCATCTGCCGCGGCGCCCAACTGCTCAATGTCCACCTCGGTGGCACCCTCGACCCCGACATCTACACCACCCATGAGGGGCTCAAGCGCCGACGCACCGTGTTGCCACGCAAGACGGTGGACATCGTCGCCGACAGCCAGTTGCACCATGTCCTCGAGGTCACCTGGTGCCGCATCAACAGCCTGCATCACCAGGCGGTACAACGAACCGGCCACGGCATCGAGATCGTCGCCCGCGACCGCGACGGCCTGGTGCAGGGCATCGAGTCGCGCGAGCACGACTTCCTGATCGGCGTGCAGTGGCACCCGGAGTGGCTGATCTTCAATCGCCCTCAGCAGCGCCTGATTCGCGCCCTGGTGGATGCCGCCCGTCGCGCCGGCTCGACGCAAAACGGCCCCTGAGCGGGGCCGTCATGGAAACGAATGCGCAACCTTCGAACGTCACGCCTCGAGCTTGGCATCCAGGGTGATCTCGGCATTGAACAGCTTGGAAACCGGGCAGCCTGCCTTGGCCTTGTTGGCGGCATCCTGAAAGGCCGCCTCGTCGGCGCCGGGAATGCTGGCTCGGGTTTCCAGATGCACTTTGGTGATACTGAAGCCCTCGGAATCCTGCTCCAGCGAAACCGTCGCCTGGGTACCGATGCGCTCTGGGGTCAGCCCCGCCTCGCCCAGCACCATCGACAGCGCCATGGAGTAACAGCTGGCATGGGCCGCACCGATCAGCTCCTCGGGGTTGGAACCGGCCTCGCCTTCGAAGCGCTTGGCGAAGGTGTAGGGGATGTCCTTGAGCACCCCGCTCTGGGTGGATACTTGACCCTTGCCATCCTTGAGGCCGCCTTGCCAGATCGCACTGCCTGTCTTGTTGATGCTCATGTCGACTCCTTGTGTTGTCAGGGATGAGGCATTGCCACTACACCATAGACCATGGAGATGACAGGCTCCGGTGACAAGGGTGCATTGCCGACACGCTCCTGCCCCACCACAATGGATGGACCCCATTGCCACTGCCGAAGGTCCGCCACTCATGTCGCCTGCCACCGCTCGTGTCACCCTTGCCGCCACTGCCTACGAACCGGCCGTCGAGCTTCCCGCCATCGGCCAGGGCACCTGGCACATGGGCGAAGGGCTCACGCCTCGCCGTGACGAAGTCCGTGCCCTGCAGCAGGGCCTCGACCTCGGGCTCACCCTGATCGATACCGCCGAGATGTACGCCGACGGCGGTGCCGAAGCAGTGGTGGGAGACGCCCTTGCCGGCCGACGCGACGAAGCCTTCCTGGTTTCCAAGGTCTATCCCTGGAATGCCGGGCGCGACTCGGCCATCGCTGCCTGCGAGCGCAGCCTCGCGCGGCTGAAGACCGACCGTCTCGACCTCTACCTGCTGCACTGGCCGGGCAGCGTGCCACTGGAGGAAACCCTCGAAGCCTTCGAGCGCCTCCGCGATGCGGGCAAGATCCGCCGCTTCGGCGTCTCCAATTTCGACGTCGACGAACTGGCGGCCTTGCATGCCCTACCCGGCGGCGAAGACTGCGCGGTCAACCAGGTGCTTTACCACCTCGGCTCGCGGGGCATCGAGCACTCGTTGCTGCCCTGGCAGCGCGAGCATGGCATGCCCGCCATGGCCTACTGCCCCCTGGCCCAGGCCGGCGGCCTGCGCGACGACCTGCTCGGCCACCCCGAGGTGATGGGGATCGCCGCACGGCTCGGGGTGACTCCCGCCCAGGTACTGCTCGCTTGGGCGATCCGCCCCATCGACGGCCGCCGAGACGTGATCGCCATTCCCAAGGCGGCTCGTCCCGAGCACGTGGAGCAGAATGCCGTCGCGCTGCACGTGAAACTCGACGATGACGCCTACGCCCGCCTCGACGCCGCCTTGCCGGCACCGAGGCACAAGGTGGCGCTGGATATCGTATAGAAGGTCATTGCCCCCGACGGGATGCCAGCCGGTCGGCCAGTCGTGTCGGCTCCGGCAGCTTGGTGCGGCCCAGGCAGCGGATCACCCAGTCGAGTGCTGAGGGCAACGAGATCCGGTGACCGGGAGAGACGAAGACCGGCTTCACCCGGGCACGCGAGCGCAGCACCGCGCCGATGACCTCGTCGCCGTCACGCAACGGCACCCAGTCACCGCGTTCCGGGCCCGGCTCGGTGTGGGTACCGCACAGCCGCGACTTGGCCACGCCGATGGTCGGCAAGTCGAGCCACAGCCCCAAATGGCTGGCGACGCCGAGGCGCCGCGGATGGGCGATGCCCTGGCCATCGACCATGACGAGCTGCGGCCGGGTGGCGAGCTTGGCAAAAGCCGAGAGCGCCGCCGGCACCTCGCGAAACGACAGCAGCCCCGGAACATAGGGCATGCGCGTCGGTTCGCGATGCACCGCCTGTTCGACGAGCCCCCATTCGCCGCCATCTCCTCGCGGCAAGCCCAGCACCACCACCGCCGCGCGGGTGATCGCGCCCGCCTCCTCGAAGCCGATGTCCACCCCGGCGACATGGCGCACCTCGGCGAGGCGGTCCTCCCGCTCCACGCGACCGGCCAGTCGTCGCTGCAGGGCGATGGCCTCGGCCGGGGTCAGGTTCCAGTCGTGCAAGGGGCTGGTCGTCATGAAGGCTCCCTGAATCGTCGGCGTTCCTCGGGTTAGACTACGGCTTTTGCCGAGTGATGGAACACCGGAGGGGCCATGCTCACACTGATCCACACCGCCGACTGGCACCTCGGTCAGAGCTTCCACGGCCAGGAGCGCCATGCCGAGCATCGCGTCTTCCTCGCCTGGCTGCTCGATACCCTGGAAGCGCGCCGCGCCGATGCTCTGCTGGTGGCCGGCGACCTCTTCGACGTGGTCAACCCCTCGCTGGCCGCCCAGGAGCTGCTGTACGACTTCATCGTCACTGCCCACGAACGCCTGCCCTCACTCGACATCGTGCTGATCGCCGGCAACCACGACAGCGGCAACCGCATCGAGCTGCCCGCCCCGCTGATGCGCCGCCTGCGTACCCACGCCCTGGGCCGAGTGAGCTGGCTCGACGACGGCACCCTGGACGCCGAACGCCTGCTGGTGCCGCTCACCGACGAGGCGGGCGAGACCCACGCCTGGTGCCTGGCGCTGCCCTTCCTGCGCCCCGCCGAGGTCACCGGCCGCACCGGCCAGCCCGGCGAGGCGCCGAACGACTACGTGGCCGGCATCACCCGCGTCCACCAGCAGCTGATCGCCGCGGCCCGCCAGCGCCGCCAGCCGGGCCAGGCGCTGGTGGCCATGAGCCATGCTCACCTGCACGGCGCCGCCGTCTCGGAGGCCAGCGAACGTCCCATCGTGATCGGCGGCGAAGAGTCGATCTCCGCCGCCCTCTTTCCCGCCGACATCGCCTACGTAGCGCTGGGCCACCTGCATCGCGCCCAACAGGTCGGCGAGTCGCGCATCCGCTACAGCGGCAGCCCCCTGCCGCTGGACTTCAGCGAGACGAACTACCCCCATCAGGTGGTCGAGGTCCGGCTGGAAGGCGAAGGCATGGCCGATATCGATACGCTACCCGTGCCGCGCCCGGTGGCTATGCACCGCGTCGGCCCGGGCCCGCTCGACCTGATACTGGCCGAGCTCGAGGCTCTGGAGGACGACCCTGGGTTGGAAAGAGAACGTTGGCCCTGGCTGGAGGTACGCGTCGAGCTCGATGCGCCGATCCCCGACCTGCGGACCAGGGTCGAAGCCGCCCTCGAAGGCAAGGCCGTACGCCTGCTGCGGCTGGAACGCCGCCTGCCTACGGGGGGAGGCGATGCCACCCCGGCTCGGGTCGACCTCGAGGCCCTCGGCCCGCGCCGCCTCTTCGAGCGCACCTGGCAGGCCCGCTGGGGCGAGCCGCCGGATGAAACGGTGCTCGCCGACTTCGACCGACTGCTGCAGGACGTGCTGGACGACGACGAGGAGTTGCACGGATGAAGATCCTCGCCCTGCGCCTGGCCAACCTCGCCTCCCTGCCCGGCCCATTGGAGCTGGACTTCACCGCCCCACCGCTATGCAATGCAGGCCTGTTCGCCATTACCGGCCCCACCGGAGCCGGCAAGAGCACCCTGCTCGATGCCCTGTGTCTGGCGCTCTACGGCAGCACGCCGCGCCTGCGCCAGGCCCCGGGCCGTGAAGCGCCGCTGCCCGACGTGGCGGGCGAAACGGTGAATACCGCCGACCCGCGCACCCTACTGCGTCGCGGCACCGCCAGCGGCCACGCCGAGGTGGACTTCCTGGGCCGCGACGGTCGCCGCTACCGCGCCCGCTGGGCGGTACGCCGCGCCCGTCACAAGGTCGACGGCAGGCTCCAGGGCGCGGAGCAATCGCTCACCGACCTGGAAGACGAGCGCCTGCTCACCACCCAGAAGCGTGAATTCGACCGCCTGCTGCCGGAGCGCCTGGGACTCACCTTCGACCAGTTCACCCGCGCCGTGCTGCTCGCCCAGAGCGAGTTCGCCGCCTTCCTCCAGGCCGACGACAACGAGCGCAGCGACCTGCTCGAACGCCTGACCGGGACCGCCGAATACTCGGCGATCTCCATGGCCGCCTACCGCCGTGCCTCCCGAGCCAGGCAGCGGGTCGATACCCTGACGGCCAAGCTGGCCGACGACCTGCCCGCCGAGCCCGAGGCCCGCGCCGAACTGGAGCGGGCCGCCGAGGTCACCCAGCAAGCACTCACTCACTGGCAAGCGCAGGCCGACTCGCTCAAGGTCCGTCAACGTTGGCACGATGACGATACCCGCCTGCGCGATGCCTATCGCCAGAGCCTCAGCCAGCAGCAGACAGCGGAGCGACAATGGCAGGCGCTCGATCATCTGCGCCGCGACCGCGAATGGCGCCGTCTGATCGCCCCACAACGTCATGCCCTCTCCCGCCAGGCCGCGCTGCCGGAGGAACTCGCCACCCTGGAAGCGACGCACGCCCAAACGCAGCGCGATCTTAAGGCCGCCAGTGCCGACGAGAGCGCTGCCCGGCAGGCCCTCGAACAAACCGAACGCGCACGGGTCGAGGCCACCGCAGCACGCCGACGAGCGGAGCCCAGCCTGAGCGAGGCCCGTGAGCAGGCTCAGCAGCTCGCCACTCAGGAGAAGCGGCTCACCGACCTGGAAGTGCGCCATGCCGAGGCGAAGCGTCAGGCCGAGACTCTCGCCGAAGAGCGCCGCCAGGCCGACGAAGCTCAGCAAGCCCGCCAACGCCAGCGGGAGGACTGCCAGGCGAAACTCGCGCGACTGGTGGGCACTCACTCACGGCTCGACGCTGCCCGCCAGGCCGCCCAGCAGTCCTACGACCGTGCCGCCCAGCGCCGGTTAGCACTGGATGAGCTGACCAGCCGCTGGCAGGAGCGGCGCCGCGCCGAGGCAGAGAAAGATCGGCTGGCCGAACGGCTCGAACGGGACCAGGCCCGCCTGGCCAAGCTGCTGACCGAAGGCCAGCTCGCCCGCCAGCGCCTGGACAGCGCCCAGGCCCACTTCGATAGCGTTCATGTCTTGATCGAACGTAGCCGTGCCGTGCGCAGCGAGAGTGTGGAAAGGCTGCGCGAGGACCTGCAGGAGGGCGAGCCCTGTCCGGTGTGCGGCGGCCTCGATCACCCCTGGCGCCATCGACCGCCGGCCACCCCCGAAGCAGCGCAGCTCGCTGCCCAGCAGGCCGAGGAGGCGCGCCAGCTCAATGAAGCGCGGGAGGTACGCGACCAAGCCCAGGAGGTACGAGACCAACTGGTGGGCGAGTACCGCGCGCTCGAGCCCACCATCGAACAATGCCAGCGCGATCTGGCCGAGGCCGAACGGCGTCTTAACGCGGCCAATCAAGCGCTGGAAGCGCACGCGCTGCACACCGAGCTGGACAGCATCGCCGAAACCGAGCGCGACGCCTGGCTGCGGGCCGAACGCGATGCCAGCGAGACCTCATGCCAGCAGCAGCGGCAAACGCTGGACGCACTGGCACGAGCCGAGGCCGAATTGGCCCCGCTGGAACAGGCACTGCAGGAAGGGCGCATCTCGCTGGCTCGGCTCGAAGCCCGCCACGAAGCGCTCTCCCAAGAGCTGACCGATCTCGGCGAGCACCTCCCGCCCCTACGGCAACAGCGCGATGCGCTCGCGGGTCGCCTGGCTGCCCTGCTCGGCGAGCACGCCACGCCGGATGCCTGGCAACGGCGCCTCGACGCCGGCCGGGAGCACGCCCGCCAGGTACGGGACGAAGCCCTGGCACGCCGTACCGCCGCCCAGCAAGCGCACCAACGCCTCGCCCAACAGACGCAACACGAGGCTGAACGTCTCGCCAGGCTACACGAGGAGCAGAATACCCTGGACCGCGAGCTCGCCGAATGGCGCCACGCCCACCCCGACCTCGACGATGCCACCCTAGCGCGGCTGCTCGCCCAGACCGACAGCGAGGCTCATCGCGACGAACGGCGACTCGATGAAGCCGAGCGGGCTCGCCAACACGCGGCCGCCACGCTTGCCGAACGGCGACGCGCACTGATTGCCCACCGGCGCGACCAGCAATGGGCCGAGGGCGAAGACGACGACGCGCTGCTCGCGGAAGCGAAGGACACGGTCATCCGCCGCCACCGGGAAGCCCTGGCCGAGGAACGGCAAGCGCTCGCCCCGCGGCTCGACGAGGCCCAACGGCAGCGCGACGACGCGGCTCATGCCCTGCGCGACGATGACCGCAAGCGCGCCCGCCATCGGGAAACTCAGGAAGCGCTGGCAGCGGCCCAGGCAGAATATCGACGCTGGGGCCAGATCAGCGAGCTGATCGGTTCAGCCGACGGCAAGGCCTTCCGCCGCATCGCCCAAGCCTACAACCTGGAACAGCTGCTCGAACACGCCAACCTCCATCTGGCCGGGCTGAGCCGCCGCTACCGCCTGGTGCGCGGCGGCAGCGAACTCGGCTTGCTGGTGGTGGATCACGACATGGGCGACGAACGCCGTTCGGTGCACTCCCTCTCCGGCGGCGAGACCTTCCTGGTCGCGCTGGCTCTGGCCCTGGGGCTGGCCTCCATGGCTTCCGGCGAGTTGACGATCGAGTCGCTATTCATCGACGAGGGTTTCGGCAGCCTCGACCCGCAATCGCTGGCGCTGGCCATGGAAGCCCTCGACGGCCTGCAGGCACTGGGCCGCCGCGTGGGGGTGATCTCCCACGTTCAGGAAATGCACGAACGCATCCCGGTGCAGATCCAGGTGGAACCGCTGGGCAGCGGCACGAGCCGGGCGAGGCTGGTCAACGCATGACCGTTCCGGAGGCACGCCGAACCCGATCGCGAGTTCCACATGGAGACCGGATCGAACCCGACGACGACGCATTCAGGAGGCCACTGACGATGCACACTCCAGCCCTCGCCGTTACCCGTACCCCACTGGTGGCCGTCTACGGCACCCTGAAGCGCGGGCTGCGCAACCATCACTGGCTGGAAGGCGCCGACTATCTCGGCAGCGACTGGCTGACCAGCGCCACCCTCTACGACCTGGGGCCCTGCCCCGGCGCCAAGCCCGAACCCTCCCGTGGGGTCGAGGTGGAGGTATTCCGGGTCGATGCCCGCCTGCTCGCCGGCCTCGACCGCCTCGAAGACTACCGCGTGCGCCGGCCAGCGGCCGGCCTCTACGACCGCGTCATTCACCCCACGAGCTACGGCGCCGCCTGGCTGTACCTCTACAACCCCGACGTCACCGGGTGCCCGGCGATTCGGGAAGGCGGCTGGTGGCCAGGCCACGCCGACCCGCGAAGCCTGGGCTGAAGCAGACTCGGCGACATCAAGCGCCGTGGTAGCCATCTTCTTCCGGGTTCGCATGGTCCCCCTTGGGCAACTCGCCGACCCATTGCTTGGCGGCGGCATACTCGCGGTGGGGGAAGGTACGCACCTCCAACGCCCTGAAGAGCCGATCCTCCAGGTGGGCGACATGCTTGATCCACTCCTTGTCGGTGATCACGGCGGCGCGATGGTAGCGATCGAGGTCGCCGAGCTGAGTCAGGCCGTAGCCGAGATCCTTCAGCACAGCGGTGAGGGTCATCCAGCGCAGGTCGTCGAGCTCGACCAGCAGGCTGACGCGAGGGTGGCTGCGCTTGGCGGTTTCGATGGCGTCGATGGCCTGCTGCAGCTCCCGGGCCGTGACGACCCCGCCGACCTTCATGGCCACCACGTGTTCCGCCGGGTGGGTAATGAACTCCAACATAGTGGTCTCCCTGGAGTCATGAACAATGGGCGCTCGTCCGTCAGGCGTCGACGCAATGCCTGCCCTGTCGCCACGGACACGCTTATTGGGTGTGGCGCACCAGGAAGCGTTCCAGCAGCGCTTCCGCGTCAGTGATCAGAGTGCGCGAGCTCAAAGCCGAATCCGCTCCATGAACCCGCCCCAGAACAGCCTTTCGACGTCGAAGGGCAGCTTGGCGTGGTCCACCATGTCGGCAAGGCGCGGGTCGTTCATGACCTGCTCCAGAATGCGGTTGCGATCCTCGTGGGAAGCGTAGCGTACCCAGGCGAAGATCACCGTTTCGCCAGGCTCGAGCTCGACGTTTTGCGAAAATGAAGCGCGCTCTCCGGGGCGCAGGTCGTCGCCAACGCACTCGACGTACTCCAGGGCGCCGTACTCCTTCCAGATCTCACCGGCTCGACGAGCCAGGCGCAGGTAATCGTCCAGGCGGCCGAGGGGTACCGGTATGACGAAGCCGTCGACGTAACTCATGGCATCCTCCTCGGAGGGTTGCGGGCGGTGGGTGAACATCGCGAACGTCCAAATTCATTGGAGTGGCTTCGGTCGATTCACGTTCCCTTCCCCACCACGGATCCACACCCGTCTCCCCTCGCCCCGGCATCGTGGTAGGCTCGGCATCATCGACCCTGACATCGTCGCGCATGTTGCACGAGGAGCGCCAATGACTGCCACCGAGATCCTGGAATGCCTGGTGGGCTTTGCCACCGTGTCGCGTGATTCCAACCTTGCCCTGATCGAGTGGGTGGAAGCCTTTCTCGACGAACACGACGTCGAGCACTGGCGCATCGAAAGCGACGATGGGAGCAAGGCCAACCTGCTGGCCCGCATCGGCCCTGCAACAGCAGGCGGCGTGGTGCTTTCCGGCCATACCGACGTGGTGCCGGTGGACGGCCAGCCCTGGTCCAGCGACCCCTTCACCCTGGTCGACAAGGGCGATGGCCGCCTCTACGGTCGCGGCACCTGCGACATGAAGGGTTTCCTCGCCTGCGCACTGGCTCAGGTGCCTAGCTGGACAGGCCGCCGACTCGAGAAGCCCATCTGGCTGGCGTTCTCCTACGACGAGGAGGTGGGTTGCATCGGTGCCCCACGCATGATCGAACGGCTGCTGGCCGACCACCCACGCCCCGCCGCAGTGATCGTCGGCGAGCCGACGCTGATGCAGCCGGTGGTCGCCCACAAGGGCGCCACCAACCTGCGCACCACGGTGACCGGGCGGGCCAGCCATTCCAGCCAGGTCGATCAGGGCGTCTCGGCGATTCACGTCGCCGCACGGCTGGTGACCAAGATCGAGGACGTGATGGCCGAGCTCAAGGCCGAGGGGCGCGTCGACGAGGCTTTCAACGTGGTCCACTCGAGCCTGCACGTGGGCAAGATCGCCGGTGGCACGGCGATCAACATCATGGCCAGGGAGTGCACCTTCGAATGGGAGATTCGCCACCTGCCTCAGGATCGTTTCGAGGATCTGCTCGGTCGGGTCGATGCCTATGCCGCCGAGCTGCAAGCCGAAATGCGCCGCCGGGCACCGGAAGCCGGCATCGCCACCGAGGCGCTCAACGTCACGGTGCCGGCGCTGGCCGACGACGACAACGCCGAGGTGCTCAGCCTGTGCCACGAGCTGCTGGGCGAGCGCCCGGCCGGCGCCGTGGCTTACGCCACCGAGGCCGGGCAGTTCCAGCGCGAGGGGCTGCCCACGGTGATCTGCGGCCCAGGTAGCATCGGTCAGGCCCACCAGCCGGACGAGTACATCGAGCGCGAACAGCTCGAGGCCGGCGAACGCTTCATGGTGGCGCTGGGCGAGCGACTCGGCCACGCCTGACATCGCCACCAGGCGATACTCCATTCTGGGCGGTACCCCCCAGAACGACAGCGCCCCCGCACCGTAGACGGTGCGGGGGCGCTGTGCGAAAGCGGCCGGGAGAGCCCCCGGCAGCGATCAGGCGCGGTCGCGGCGGCGAATCGGCGCCTCGCCATCGATGCGCCGGCGCGGAGCGCGCTCGGGCGCACCGTTGTCCTCGCTGATCTCCAGCGGGCGGCCGGCCACTCGGGCGCGAGCCATCTTGGCCAGGATGCTGGCCGGTAGCGAGCTGGGCAGCTCGACCACGGAGAAGGCATTGCGGATGTCGATACGGCCGATGCGATTGCCCTCGATACCGCCCTCGTTGGCCAGCGCCCCGACCAGCTGGCCCGGCTTGACGCCATCCTTGTGGCCGACGGCGACACGGTAACGCGTCATGCCTTCGCTGGGGCCGCGGTCACGACGCGCCGGCTTGCCATCGCGCGGTGTACGCTCGCTGCGTTCCTTGCGCGGCGCCTGCAAGCGACCGATGGGCGCCTCGTCGGCACGCGCCAGGCGGGCGAAGGCACAGGCCAGTTCGATGGGATCGTGACCCTCTTCCACCAGGCGCTCCACCAGAGCGCGCTGCTCTTCGGCACCGGCGGTCAGGGCGGCGATCACCTTCTGATGGAACGCTTCGTCGCGATGGGCGCGGATGGCGGCCTCGTCGGGCACGGCCATCTCGATCATCTTCTGGCCGGTGGCCTGCTCGATCCACCCCACCTTACGACCCTCGCGGAAGCCCACGAAAGTGATCGAGATGCCGGTACGCCCAGCACGACCGGTACGGCCGATGCGGTGAGTGTAGGCCTCGGAGTCCTGGGGCAGGTCGTAGTTGATGATATGGGTCAGGCGCGGCACGTCGAGGCCGCGGGCGGCCACATCGGTGGCGATCAGCACATCGACCTTGCCGCGCTTGAGGCGCTGGATGGTGCGCTCGCGCAGGCTCTGATCCAGGTCGCCGGAGAGGCTGGCCACGTTGATGCCGCGGGCGGAGAGCTGCTCCATCAGGGTGGTGCAAGCCGCGCGGGTGCGCACGAAGACGATGGCGCCGTCTACCGGCTCCACTTCGAGGATGCGCGCCAACGCCTCCAGCTTGGCACCGCCATCGACGCGCACCAGGCGCTGCTCGATGTTTTCGCCGGTGGTAGTGCGCGACTCGATGGCCACCTTCACCGGATCCACCAGGTAACGATTGACGATGCGCTCGATCTCGGCCGGCAAAGTGGCGGAGAAGAACACCCGCTGGGCGTCTTTGGGAGTATCAGCGACCACGCGCTTGACGTCGTCGATGAAGCCCATGCGCAACATCTCATCGGCTTCGTCCAGCACCAGGGAGCTCAGACCCTCGAGCTTGAGGCTGCCGCGATCCAGGTGATCGATGACTCGCCCGGGGGTACCTACCACCACCTGGGCGCCGCGCTTGAGGGCCTGCAGCTGGTCGCGATACTCCATGCCGCCGCACAGGGTAGCCACTTCCAGACCCTTGAGGTTCTGGCCGTACTTGCTGAAGGAGACGGCCACCTGTTGGGCCAGCTCACGGGTCGGCGCCAGCACCAGCACCTGCGGCTCGCGACGGGTCAGTTCGAGACGCGAGAGCAGCGGCAGAGCGAAGGCCGCCGTCTTGCCGGTACCGGTCTGGGCCTGGCCCAGCATGTCGCGCCCTTCCAGCAGTGCCGGAATGGTTTCGGCCTGGATGGGGGAAGGGGTCTGGTAGCCCTGGGTCTCAACGGCGGCGAGAACGGCAGGCAGCAGAGCGAGGTCGCCGAAGCTCGGCGAGGCGACGGAAGTCGAGGTCATCTATCACACCTTGGTAGGCCGGTGTTACCGGCGAAAGTTCGGTGGCGTCCCTGACGCGTTCAACACGCTCAGGCGCGCTACATCCGCTATGGACAGCGCGGGACATCGGAGTCGGGGACGCCGGTCGCACCTGGCATCGGGTCCGCGCCATCGGCGATGGCGGCAAGGACCGCTGTGGCGACCGTCTGCGCCGATCTCGCCCGGTTGGCGGATCTCGGTGGCGCGCCATCTGCACAATTCGAACGCCCGTGGCTCAGCTAATGCGTTACTGGTGCCTGGCGTTTCGGCGCCGATCCTGCTGGTGTCAGCGGTGGCGTCGTCATGATGGTAGGGTCAGCACATGCGAGGAGCGCGCATGCTACCATTGCCCAATCCTCCTGGCCAGCCCTTTCGCTGCCCATCCTTTTCCTCAGGAGCCCTCATGCCGACACTCTGGGTCGATGCCGACGCCTGCCCCAGGGCGGCTCGCGACATCATCGTGCGCGCCGCGGAACGCACCGCGACCCCGGCCTGCTTCGTGGCCAATCACCAGATCCCGTTGCCGCCCTCGCGCTGGGTCAAGTCGCTGGCGGTGGCCAGCGGCTTCGACGCCGCCGACGACGAGATCGTCGAGCGCATTCAGAGCGGCGACTTGCTGATCACCTCGGACCTGCCGCTGGCCATGGCGGCCATCGAGCGTGAAGCGAAGGTGATGACCACCCGCGGCGAGATGCTCGACCCGAGCAACATCAAGGCCAGAGTGCAAATGCGGGATTTCATGGAGACACTACGCGCCAGCGGCGAGCACACCGGCGGGCCCAAGGGCTACTCGGACGGCGACCGCCGTGAGTTCGCCAATGCGCTGGATCGCTGGCTGGCGAAACGCGCCTGAAGCAGGCTGCGGGCAATAGTCCAACTCGCCCCTCGAAACCCGTGGCTCGAAACCCGTGGCTCGTGGCTTCACGCTTTCTCACGAATTCCCTTTCCCGGCAGCCGCTCGCGGTCATGCGGACGCTCGAGCTCGAGGCGCGGTCCCACTGGCACGATGCGCGTGGGGTTGATGGTGTCGTGGCTGTAATAGTAGTGGCGCTTGATGTGCTCGAAGTTCACCGTCTCCTTCACCCCCGGCCACTGGTAGAGCTCGCGCAGATAGTTCGAGAGATTGGGGTAGTCCTCGAGGCGGCGAATGTTGCACTTGAAGTGGCCATGATAGACGGCATCGAAGCGCACCAGAGTGGTGAAGAGGCGAATGTCCGCTTCGGTGAGCCACTCGCCGGCCAGGTAGCGGTGTTCCGCCAGGCGCGCTTCCAGGCGGTCGAGCGCCTCGAACAGTGCCGTCACGTGCTTCTCGTAGACTGCTTGCCGCGTGGCGAAGCCTGACTTGTAGACTCCGTTGTTGACGTTGTCATAGACGTCGGCATTGACCGCATCGATGGTCTCGCGCAAGTCCGACGGATATAAGTCGAGACGATTGCCGGTCAGCTCGTCGAAGGCACTATTGAAGATACGCACGATATCCGCCGATTCATTGTTGACGACACGGCTTTCGCGCTTGTCCCACAGCACCGGCACGGTGACCCGACCGGTGTAGTGTGGGTCGGTGAGAGTGTAGAGCTCACGGTGGTAAGCCACGCCGTTGACCGGGTCGCCACTAGAGCCTTCCGCTTCGTGGTAGGTCCAGCCCTGATCGAGCATCAGCGGGCTGACGTGGGACACTCCGATCACCTCATCGAGCCCCTTCAACCGGCGCATCACCAGGGCGCGGTGGGCCCAGGGACAAGCCAGCGAGACGTAGAGGTGATAGCGCCCGACCGCGGCGGGCAAACCGGGCTCGCCGCCAGGGCCAACGCTGCCGTCGGGGGTGATCCAGTCGCGCAGCTGCGCGGATTCGCGCACGAACTCACCGCCGTGCTTGTCGGTGTCGTACCACTGGTCGTGCCAGATGCCGTCGATCAGCAGGCCCATGGTCACCTCGTCGTTTGCTGGGAATGTGCCTACAGGGTAAGGCGAAGGGCCCACCGCTCAAGCGCGAGTTTTGCGCTCGTTCATTCGACGGACTCGAACGGTTGCCTCTCGTTGCAGGTTTCCGCGACGGCGAGCTTCAACGCCTCGGCCATGGCATGGGTCGCCGGCCCGGCACGATCCCGGTCGCGATGGATCAACTGCACCGGGTACTCCCGCACGCCGCCGGCCATCAACGGCAGGGGCTCGAGCCGCCCTGACGCCAGCGCTTCGCGCAACCGCGTCTCGGGTATCCAGGCGAACCCGAGGCCCCGCTCGAGCATGTCCAACGAAGTCTCGAGGTGGCTGACCGTCCAGCGCTGCTCGGCCTTGAGCCAGCCGGAATCCATCGATTGACGCTGCCCCGAATCGCGCACCACCAGTTGACGGTGCCGCGCGAGATCGCGCAGATCGAGCGGACGCTCCAGGCGATGCAGAGGATGGTCAGGGCTGGCCACGGCGCAAAAGCGCACGTTGACCAGCGGCTCGCCGAGAAAACCCTGAGCCGCGATCCCCGTGACCACCAAATCGGCACGCCCATCGTAGAGCATTTCGACGCCGCCATTGAGCACGGTTTCGTGCAGTTGCACGCGCACGTAGGGATAACCCGCCGAAAAGCGGCTGAGCGCCTGGGCCAGGGCATCGGCGGGAAATATCTGGTCCACGGCCAGCACCACCTCGGCTTCCAGCCCCTCGGAAAGCCGGCCGGCGACGTCTTCCAGCGCCTCGGCGCTCTCTATCAGTTGGCGAGCACGGCGCAACAGCATTTCACCGGCCTCGGTCAGGCGCACCTGGCGCCCCACCGGCTCCAGCACCTGAACGCCCAACTGCTCCTCGAGCTTGTGCACGGCATGGTTGAGCGTCGATGGGCTCTTGTGCACGGCTTCGGCGGCACGGGCGAAACCGCCATGTTCCACCACCGCTGCCAGCATCTGCCACTGCGCCAGGGTCACACGCGACATGTTCGAATCCCTCGAATCGTATCTGCGAAACTATGCGCTTAATTTTCGAAAATCCCGTCCTAGAATGCCAGGTAAACCCAGCGACGGGGGAACGAACCGATGAGTAATACCCTGACCACCGAACAGCCGCGCCGGATCGATCGGCGCATTCCCAGCCATCCCAGCCAGGATGGCGACGGCGTCAAGATTCAACGCATCCACGACTTCGGCGGCGGGCTGGACCCCTTCCTGATGCTCGACGAACTGGGATCCGACCGCGCCGACGATTACCTGGGCGGCTTTCCGCCGCATCCCCATCGTGGTATCCAGACCCTGACCTACGTGATTCACGGCGGACTGACCCACGAGGACCACCTCGGACACACCAGTACCATTCGCGCCGGCGATGCCCAGTGGATGCATACCGGACGCGGCATCGTGCACTCCGAAATGCCGCTGACCGATAGCCACGGGCTGCACGGCTTTCAGCTGTGGCTCAACCTGGCGGCCCGCGACAAGATGTCGCCGGCCACCTATCGCGACGTACGTGCCGCCGACATGCCCCACCTCGCTGCCGAGGGGAGCGAACTGATCGCCCTGGGAGGGCGCTGGAGCCGCGACGACGACGACGCCGTCGAAGGGCCGCTGGATGCCCTGGCCGGCAGCGCTGCCGTCGCCCATGTCCGCCTCGCGGAGGGAGCGCGACTGACGCTCTCGCTCCGCAGCGAAACCCTGGCGGTCTACGTCTTCCAGGGCGAGCTGCAGGTCGGCGACGAAAGCGTGGCAGCCAGCGAACTGGCCCGCCTGGGGCCCGGCGACACCTTGTCGCTGGCCAGCCATCACGGCGGCGAGGCACTGTTGCTGGCCGGCACGCCACACCGTGAACCCATTGCTCACTATGGCCCCTTCGTGATGAACGATACGCACGAAATCGAGCAGGCCCTCGCCGACTACCGCAACGGTACCTTCACACAAGGCTGAGAGGGTTGTCTTTCGAACGCCGTTCGCGTTCAATGGAGCCAGTTAAGGAACAGCGTTCACTTATTGATCGCCTTGTCTGTGCCGGCATGTCCACGGTGCAGGCAGGGGTTTCTGTATGTATATACAGACTAGGCAGGTCATACTTCATGGGTTAAGGTTCCGGTGGCTTTTTTCACTTTTTCCACTTATTAGTCATGGCCGATATCCATGTTGCGAATCCTCCATTCGCTGCCCCGCACCCATAAGTTGCTGTTGTTACCCGTTGCCACCATGGTCACGGTGCTGGGCGCTCAAAAAATCGTTAGTATCGTCGAGGACACCCAAAGTCCGGACCCGGTTGCCGACACCCACTTCCTGCCACTGTCGCCCGAGAGTCGCCCCGGTCTGCCGTCCCTCGACACCGAACACCTCCCTGTCGCCGATGCCATTGCTGTCGCCAGCCAGGCACTCGACGCCACCCGCGAAACGATTCCTCTCTCTCAACTCGTCCCCAGCGAAATCGTCGATATAGAGATTCCCGCCCGGAGCGATGAGTCCGATCTCGAGGCTACCGCCGAGCCACTCACCGCCGGCTTGTCGCCAACCCACCAGGAAGGCGATGTCGCCCCCGCACAGATCGACGATGCCGCACTGCACATCGCGCTGGTACTTGGCACGCTGACCAGCGGGATGCTCGACGACTCGATTCCGACGGGCGAGGACGTGCCCGCCACCTCCTATGACGACGTCTCCGACGAAGAGCTGGCGCTGTTCGACGAAGGTCCGATCGTCCTCGAAGAGGAGATCGCCGCCAGCGAACCCTACGTGCCCGAGTGGGAAACCTACACCGTGGAGCCCGGCGACACCTTCGCCGTATTGGCCCAGAAGCGCCTCGGCCTCGGCTATGGCGAGGCCATGGAGCTGCTGGAAAGCCTGCCCGAACCTCGCCTGCTGACCCACTGGCGACCCGGCAACCAGTTCGAGTACCAACTCGACGAAGAGGGCCAGCTGGCCCTGCTACGCGTGATGAAGAACGGCCGTGAGGGGGTGATCGTCGAACGTGCCGACGAAGCCTTCGACGTGGCAGCCATCGAGCGCACCGGCGAGGCGGCCCAACGCCTGTTCGCCGGTACCGTCAGCGGCAGCTTCGTGCGTTCGGCGCAGGCCACTGGCCTCTCCATCAACGAGATCTCGCAGGTCTCCCACCTGCTGGAGAAAAAACTCGACTTTCGCCGCGACACCCGTCGCGGCGACGAGTTTCAGGTGCTGGTGGAATCCGACGTCATCGACGGCGAGAACTACGACTCCCGGGTACTGGCAGTTCAATACCAGGGTGAGCGCATGAATCTGACCGTCGTGCGCAACAGCGACGACAGCAACTTCTACACGCCCGACGGCCAGAGCCTGGACGCGGCCTTCCGCCGTCACCCCTTCGACGGCAGCTACCGCCTGAGCTCGTCGTTCAACCCCAACCGCAAGCATCCGGTTACCGGGCGCATCAGCCCCCACAAGGGCACCGATTTCGCCATGCCCATCGGCACACCGATCGTCTCGCCAGCGGATGGCCGCATCGAGAAGGTGGGCAACCACCCCCTGGCTGGCCGCTACGTGGTGATCCGTCATGACAACGGCTACCGCACGCGCTACCTGCACCTGTCTCGACAACTGGTCAGCCGCGGCGAGCGGGTGGCCATGGGCGAGCGCATCGCCCTTTCCGGCAACACCGGTCGCAGCACCGGTCCGCACCTCCACTATGAGGTGCACGTCAAAAACCGTCCCGTCGATGCCATGCAGGTGTCGTTGCCCGAAAGCAAGAGCCTGACCGGCGAAGCGTTGGCGGCCTTCCAGAGCGAGGCCGAACCCCTGCTGGCGACTCTGGAAAGCGGTGAAACCGGCCCGGTGGTGGCCAGGGCAGACAGCGAGCGCAATACCGACGACGACAGCTGAGCCAGTGTGACCGACCTGCACTGCCCATTGCGTCACGGGCAGTGCAGCTAGCTCCCTCCTCGGGAAGTTGCCTGACCGGAGTCTCGCGTGTCATCACCCCACCTTCGACGTTCCCTGCCAACCCCACCGCCCGACAACCGACTCGCTGCCTTCTTCGGCGTTTTTCGCTACAGCCGCCGCGCCCTGACGCTGGTCTGGCAAACGTCACGCTGGCTCACGCTGGGACTTGCCCTCTGCACCCTGGTTGCCGGGGTGCTGCCGGCCGTGGCTGCCTGGCTCGGCCAACTGATCGTCGATGCCGTGGTGGCGGCCATGGAGCGTCACGAAGCCACCGGCGAGGTCGACTGGTGGGGCGTGCTGCGCTACGTGCTCGCCGAGGCCGGCGTCATCGCCGCCATCGCCTTGGCGCAGCGCGGCCTTTCGGCGCAGCAATCGCTGCTGCGCGCTCTTCTCGGCCAGAAGGTCAACGTGATGATTCTCGAGAAGGCGGGCACGCTCTCGCTAGCCCAATTCGAGGATTCGGAGTTCTATGACAAGCTCACCCGCGCCCGCCGCGAGGCTTCCACCCGACCGCTGGGGCTGGTCAACAAGACCTTCGCCCTGCTCCAGAACGCCATCTCTCTGGGCAGTTTCGGCGTGCTGCTGGTGGGATTCTCCCCCTGGGCACTGCTCGTCTTGGTGATCGGCGCCCTGCCGGTGTTCATTTCCGAGGCCAAGTTCTCCGGCGACGCCTTCCGCCTGTTCCGCTGGCGCTCGCCACAGACCCGCATGCAGATGTACCTGGAAACGGTGCTGGCCCGCGAGGACAGCATCAAGGAGGTCAAGCTGTTCGGCCTCGAGCCACTGCTGCTGGGCCGCTATCGCGATATCTTCGATACCCTCTACGCCGAGGATCGGCGGCTGACGATCCGCCGCGAAACCTGGGGCTTCCTGCTCGGACTACTGGGTACGCTGGCCTTCTACGGCGCTTACGCCTGGGTCGTGGCCGAAACCGTCACCGGCACGCTGACGCTGGGCGAGATGACCATGTACCTGATGGTCTTCAAGCAGGGGCAGGCGGCGCTATCGGCGAGCCTCACCGCCATCAGCGGCATGTACGAAGACAACCTCTACCTCTCCAACCTCTACGAATACCTCGAGCAGCCAACGCCCCGCGACGCTGGCACCCTCACCCGGGGCGAGCACCCCGGCGACGGTATCCGCTTCGAACGGGTGAGCTTCACCTATCCCGGGGCGGAAACGCCGGCCCTCAAGGACATCACGTTGCACCTGGCGCCGGGGCAGAGCCTGGCACTGGTGGGCGCCAACGGCTCGGGCAAGACCACCCTCATCAAGCTGCTCACCCGCCTCTACGAGCCCAGCCACGGGCGCATCCTGCTCGACGGCAGCGATCTGCGCGACTGGGACATCGCCACGCTGCGTCGCCGCATCGGGGTGATCTTTCAGGATTTCGTGCGCTATCAGCTCAAGGTGGGCGAGAACCTGGGCGCCGGCGACGTGGCCGCCTTCGAAGACGAGACGCGCTGGCGCGAGGCGGCCCGTCGCGGCCTGGCCGAGGACTTCATCGCCGACATGCCCGGCGGCTACCACACCCAGTTGGGGCGCTGGTTCAAGGGTGGCCAGGAGCTCTCCGGCGGCCAGTGGCAGAAGATCGCCCTGTCGCGGGCCTACATGCGGTCAGGTGCCGACATCCTGGTGCTCGACGAGCCCACCGCCGCCATGGACGCCGCCGCCGAAGCCGAAGTCTATGCCCAGTTTCGCGAGCATGCTCACGACAAGATGACCTTGCTCATCTCGCATCGCTTCTCCACGGTGCGCGCCGCCGACCAGATCCTGGTGGTCGACGGCGGCGAGATCATCGAGCGCGGCGATCATGCCAGCCTGATGGCACAGAACGGCCGCTACGCGCGACTGTTCCGACTGCAGGCCAGGGGGTATCGCTGAGAAGAATGCCGCGCCCTGCCGCTGCATCGATTGACGCTTGTTCAGCGATTGTTTAAAAAGAGAAGAGTCGCATCGCATGATGCGGCTTTCACCCTCAACCGAGAACCCTCTCATGCGCTGGCAAACCCGCGTCAACGTCCCGAGCAAGCTGCATCGCACCACTAAGAATGCGATGCCAGCCTGCCGTTGCCGCATGCCAGTCCGACACTGAGAAAATCCTGGCCGCGGCATGTGTCGCGGCCATGTGATCACCCAGCCTTTATCGATCATCTGCTGTTCGCGCCACATCCCGGCCTCCACTCGAGGAGACCGAGAAATGGCAATCGTCCGCACCACCCTGCGCCTGCTGCGTACCATCCGCACCCACTACGCCCATCGGCGAGACTATGCGGCACTGAGGGACTACGACCCGCATCTGCTCAAGGATATTGGCCTGCGCTGGGAGCGGGGCACCCTGGTCGCCATCAACCCCGAGACCAAGCCGGAAGCGCCGACTCGCCGATACAAGGCCATCACCCGCGATGCCCATGAAACCTGTCCCCACTGTGGGAGAAGGCTGACGTAGCCAACGCCCCGGTCACAGGGAGTGGCCGGGGCGTTTTCATGGCCATGAGACGTCGATACCAAGTAGCGAAGTTTCTACCGTGCGGCGCGCGAGCCTGTCGGGCTGACCGTCGTCTACAGCGCCAGCGGCCGATCCAGTGCCTCGAGCAACGCATCGTCGCGATCATAGATGTCCGGCCGGAAGGCAAGGGCGCCATCTTCCGCCGGATGTACCGTCCAATAGTGGAGAACCACCGGTACGTGCCGGGCCAACGACACGTTACGGGTATTTCCGCTGGCGATTAGCGCTGCCAGGTCGCGCTCGGTGCCGGTGTCGTCGAGCAACCGCTGGGCGAAGCTCTCGGCCTGCTCGACGCGGATGCAGCCCGAACTGAAAGCACGCTGCTCGCGAGCGAACAGACCTTGTGCCGGCGTATCGTGCAGGTAGACCAGATGGTCGTTGGGAAAGCGAATCACGACGCGTCCCAGCGCATTGTTGGGCCCCGGCGCCTGGCGCAAGATCACGTTGCCGGGGCGCGACCAGTCGATCGCCCAGGGATCGAGAGGCTCACCACCGGGGCTCAGCACCTGGATTCGCTCCCGCCACAAGTAGCCCAGGTCCTGGCGCACCTTGGGCAGCACGTCCTCACGACGGATGGTAGGTGGAATCGTCCAGCTGGGATTGACGGTGAGATGGGTGATCTCGGAGCGCAGCGACGGCGTGCGCCGGTAGGGGCGTCCCACCACGATTCGCGACCGCCAGATCTCGCCGCCCGGGCGGAAGTAGCTGAGCCGATAGCCGGCGATGTCCACCAGCACGAATACCTCCGGCAAACCGTGGAGCAACCAGCGAGCGCGTTCCAGGTTCAGGCGAATCTGATCGATGCGCCTGGCCACCGGCACGTTGAGCGCGGCACGGGTCTTGCGACCCACGATGCCGTCCACCTCGAGCAGATGGCGCCGCTGGAAGCGCTTCACCGCGGCTTCCAGTGACGCATCGTAACGATGTGTCTCGGGGGCATCCTGTGCCGCACCAGGGAAGGCCGCGGAGTCGACCGCCATCACCTCCAGCTCACCGATGATCGCTAGCCGTTGGCGCAGCAGCTCAACGTCGGCATGAACGTCGCCGGGGCGCAACGCAACCTCGCGTTCGGGCAGGGTCGGCCAGCCGCCCAGCCGCTGGATGTTACGGTAGCGCGCCAGCCCCGTGCGCAGGCGCTCATAGGGTGCATAGTCGGGCCGCGCCTGCTCGAACGCTTGCTCGAAGCGCTGGCCGTCGATGGCTTGGGATACGCCCGCCAAATCCAGCTCCGGCGGCTCGATCGGCACCTCCCAGTCGGGATCGATGGCATGGGGATCCACCTTGCCGCGCTGCAGATGTTCGAGTGCGGTGAGCAAGGTACGGCTCGCCGCTAGCTCGAAGCGGGCCCGCGCCTCGCGGTCGTCCGCCGCTAGCTGACGATATTGCGCCAGCAGGTGATCGGGCCGGTAGTCCTGCGGATCGAGGCCATCACGCTCCAGCGTGTGCAGTGCCGCGGCGAAAGCCGCCACCCGTTCGTCCTCCTGCCAGGCGGGGCGGGTGTCACGAGCGTCGTAGAAAGCCCGCAGCACATCCCCCTCCTCCTCCAACTGGCGCACCAGCTCCCTGCCCAGCGGGCGGGCTTCGTCACCCTCCGTCAACGCCGCCGATACTGGGCTCGACAGCATCAATAGCATGCCTATTGCGACAAAGACCCGCATGATCGTCCCCTGTTTCGTTGATTCGTGCCCTAGCCATCTCGGCCTTGCTGGTCATAATAGCCACAGTCGCGGGGCGACAGAGAAGTCTGCCCCTTTTCGATCGCCTGATGCACGCAGACTCGACGAGCCGGAGAGCCCATGCCCCGCTTCACCCTGCTGCCCGTTATCGGCCTTGCCGCCCTACTGTTGTCGCTGCCCGCCGCCAGCGGCGATTTTCTCGTTCGCGCACGCCTAGCCCCCGACAGCGCTTCCTCGCCACTGGCATCCACCTTGAGGCGACTGGCCCCCCAGGCCGACCCTCAGGTGCTCGAGCTGGCAGCCTCTTCGCTCGCCTGCGCCGATCCGCACGCCGAGCGTCTGGCGGTCATCGACTTCTCGCTGCCCTCCACCGAACCGCGCCTGTGGGTCTTCGACCTCGACGAGCGACGCCTGCTTTTCAAGGAATTGGTCTCCCATGGCCAGGGCTCCGGCAATGCCATGGCCACCGCCTTCTCCAACGTGCCCGACAGCCACCAGTCGAGCCTGGGGCTGTTCCGCACGCAAAACAGCTACGTCGGTCGCAACGGCTACTCGCTGCGCCTGGAAGGGCTCGAAGCCGGTGTCAACGATCTCGCCTTCGAGCGCGCCATCGTCATTCACGGTGCCGACTACGTCAGCGAAGCGTTCATCGAGAGGACCGGGCGCCTGGGGCGCAGCTACGGCTGCCCGGCCGTTCGTCAAGACGTCGCCGCTCCGTTGATCGACAGCCTCAAGGAGGAGCACTACCTGTTCGCCTACTATCCGGACCCGGCCTGGCTGAGGGACTCCGCCTTTCTCGACTGCTCGAACGACGACCGCCAGTTCGCCATGCGGTGAGCACCTGCCGGGCACCATCCCGGGGCACGTGGTCGCTGCAATGCACCATGACGCCCCTTCTCGTGTCCGATCAGCCGCCCGCCCAACCCCGACAGTTTTCGCAACACACTGCCAATAAAGCAGAAAATGGATGTTGGCAAGATTATCGCTTGAGACAAGTCAAGACTGGGTAGGCGTGGACCAGGCTCTCCGACCCGGGAGTACGAGTGCGTCGAACCTGACCTTCAACGCCGAAGGACACGTTCATGTATTCGCTACCCCGCGAGGTCGACACCCATGGAAATCCTCGGCAAGGCCAACAGGATACGCCTGTTCAATTTCAACACCCCCCAGATGCGCGCTTTCCACTTCTCGTGGTTCGCCTTTCACATCTGCTTCTTCGGCTGGTTCGGCATCGCCCCACTGATGGCGGTGGTACGTGACGATCTCGGCCTGACCAAGACTCAGATCGGCAACACCATCATCGCCTCGGTGGCCATCACCATCGTCGTGCGCCTGGCAATCGGCGTGCTCTGCGACCGTATCGGGCCACGCAAGGCCTACACCTGGCTGCTCTGCCTGGGCGCGCTACCCGTGATGGGCATCGGCTTCGCCGACAGTTTCGAGACCTTCCTGCTGGCGCGCTTGGCCATCGGCGCCATCGGCGCTTCCTTCGTCATCACCCAGTACCACACCTCGGTGATGTTCGCCCCCAACGTAGTGGGCACCGCCAACGCCACCTCGGCCGGCTGGGGCAATTTGGGCGGGGGGACCACCCAGATCGTGATGCCGCTGATCTTCGCCGGCGTGCTGATGCTCGGCGTGAGCGAAACCCTCGGCTGGCGGCTGGCCATGGTGGTGCCGGGTATCGTGCTTTTCGTCACCGGCATCGCCTACTACCGCTTCACCCAGGACGCTCCCAACGGCAACTTCGAGGATCTGCGTGCCAGGGGTGAGCTGCCGGCGGCGAGCGGCGAGAGCGGCGCCACCCAGACCTTCATGGCCGCCGCCAAGGATTTCCGCGTCTGGGCGCTGTTCGTGGTCTATGCCGCCTGCTTCGGCGTGGAACTCACCATCAACAACATCGCCGCCATCTACTTCTTCGACAACTTCGATCTGACACTGGCCACAGCCGGCTTGATCGCCGGACTGTTCGGGCTGATGAATCTCTTCGCGCGCACTCTGGGCGGTATCTTCTCGGACCTCTTCGCCAAGAACGGCGGCCTCAAGGGACGCGTGCGCTGGCTGTTCATCGCCATGCTGTGCGAGGGCATCGCCCTGATGTTCTTCTCGCAGATGCACGTGCTGGCGCTGGCCATCGGCATCATGCTGGTGTTCAGCCTCTTCGTGCAGATGGCCGAGGGCGCCACCTTCGGGGTGGTACCGTTCATCAACAAGAAGGCGCTGGGTGCGGTGGCCGGCATCGTCGGCGCCGGCGGCAACGCCGGGGCGGTGGCGGCGGGCTTCCTGTTCCGCTCGGAATCGCTCTCCTACCAGCAGGGGCTCTTCTACCTGGGCATCGCCGTGATCATCGCCGCCCTGTGTTGTCTCGCGGTGCGCTTCACCGAAGCCACTGAAGCCGAGGAAGCCAAGGCCTACACCGACGCGGTGGGCGACGACACCGGCGCCGGCGCCCTGTCGCTTCGCTGAGGCCACTAGCGACGATCAAGGCAAAGCAACACGCCCAGGCTGGGGCTGAGGTGTTGCTTTGCCCTCATTCGCGCACAGAAGATGGCTTGGCATGCTATAACAGAACCCATCGGCAGCCAGGGAGTACCACGACATGTTATTAGAGGAGCTGCATCGAAAACGTGATGCCATCACCGCATTGGCACGGCGTTACGGGGCCCGTCATATTCGCGTGTTTGGTTCGGTGGCCCGAGGTGAAGAGACACCCGACAGCGATGTCGACTTCCTGGTCGATTTCGACCGTGGCTATGACCTCTTCACCCAACGGCTCCCACTGGCAGAGCGACTCGAAGAAATCACCGGCCACCGCGTGGATTTGATTCCCGAGCACGAGCTCAACCAGCATCTGCGTGCACGGGTTCTAGCAGAGGCCCGCGAGCTGTGAAGGCTGACGAGGCCAAGGATTGGACGCTCTATGCGCATCATATCCTCGATGCGATTGCCAAGCTGGAGCGGATCGAGGCCCGAGGCGACATTCAGCAGGACGAGGTGCTCTACGACGCCGCCCTACGCAATCTGCAAACGCTGTCGGAAGCTACCCAACGGCTCCCAGATTCCCTCAAGAGCGCCTATTCAGCCATCCCCTGGAAGCAAATCAGTGGATTTCGCAACATATTGGTCCACGACTACCTGGGTGAGATCGACCCCTTGGCCATTGAAGGCGTGCTCCAGCAGCACATTCCTGTATTGAAAACGGCTGTCGAACGGATGCTCAACACGGATCATCCCCCATCTGACGATTGACGGCTCTCTTCGTGAGACCCGGCTATCGAACAGCTCTCGATCTCCATGCCGAGCAGCAGAAACGACAGGGTCTTGCCGTGACCGTCGAGATTGAGCGCACCGTTGACGCCACCCTGCAGCACGTCGTCGATCACCAGGTTCATGCCCGCCAGGCCCGGCATCAGATAGCGGCGCACGCGGCTGGCGCCGCGGTGGGCAAACAGGGCCAGCACGCGCGACTCGGTGATCTGTTCGACCAGCAGCGGATAGTCTCGCTCGGCATAGGCGAACAGCGCGAGGTTGAGCCGGTCGCCCTTGTCGCCGGCCCGCGCGTGGGCCAGACGATGCAGCGGCACGCTCGCCGACGTAGCGACCTCAGTGACTGGCGGCATGGGCTTCGCTCCTCTCGTCGAACAGGGTGGCATGGGCAACCACGTCGCTGCGCTTGACCAGGTAGGAGGCCGTGCACACGCGGCGCTGGAAGTGGCGACGCACGCCGCCACCGCCCGCGGGCCCCGCGCAGTAGAGCGCCAGCAATTCCTGGGTGGCGCGCTCGACCCAGCGGCGCTCGGGGTGCTCGACGGCCAGCCGCAGGCGATAATCGCCCGACTCGCTCGACTGTCGGCGCGCCTGCAGCTCGCCGTCGTCGCTGTCGAAGACGCTGGCATGGCCGATCAGATCCAGCCGCGAGCGCAGCTCGGGCGGCGCGCGAAAGCCCAGCCGCTCGCGGAGAATGTCGGCCGCCAGTTGGGCGCGGGCCAACGCATTGGGCCCGGCGTAGGATATCTCCGCCTCGCCCTGCCAGCCGCCTTCGTAGCAGACGGTGGTCTTGAGCCGTTCCGGTGCCGATTTGCCACGGATTCCGCTGACCGCCACCCGATCGGGCCCCACCTCGCGCACCACGACCCGGGAGAGATCCACCACCACATCCGGCGTCAGGTAGTTGGCGGGGTCGTGTACCTCGTAGAGCAGTTGCTCCTTGACCGTACGCTCGGTCACCAGGCCGCCGGTGCCCGGAGGCTTGGTGACCGTCAGACTGCCGTCCTCCTCCACTTCGATGATGGGATAGCCCACCGTGGCCAATCCGGGCACGTCCTTGACCCCCGGGTCGGCGAAGTAGCCGCCGCTCACCTGGGCACCGCACTCTCCCAGATGCCCGGCCATCATGCCGGCGGCAAGGCGGTCCCAGTCGTCCCAGGCCCAGCCGAAATGGTGTACCAGCGGGGCCAGGAACAGTGCCGGATCGGCGACGCGCCCGGTCACCACCACCTCCGCCCCTCGTTCGAGCGCTTCCACCAGGGGAGCCGCCCCGAGATAGACGTTGGCCGAGATCAACGCTTCCTCGCCCGGCAGGTCACGGTTTTCCGCCTCCCAGCGCTGCAAGTCGAGGCCCGCCAGGCGATCGCGAATGTCGTCTCCTTCCACCAAGCCGATGCGCGCCCTCTCCCTGCCCACCGCCTCGGCCAGCGAGCGCACGCGCCGGCACGCCCCCAGCGGATTGGCGGCGCCGAAGTTGCCCAGCACGCGAATGCCATGGGCCAGGCAGTCGCCGAGCACGGGAGAGAGCAGCTCATCCAGCAGCGGTTCATAGCCCTTGTCAGGATCGTCGCGCATGGCGCGATGGGCTGCCGCCAGAGTGCGTTCGCCCAGGGTCTCGAAGAGCAGCGCACAGGGCTGGCCACGCCGAATCAGCTCGGCCACCACCGGAATCGCCGCATCGGTGCGGTCGCCGGAGAAACCCGCGCCGCTTCCCAGCAGAAAGGTCATGGGTGGGTCTCCTCGGCCGGCAGCTTCCCGGCAGCGTTGCAGTATGCCCCTCGCCGCCGTCGCGTGCCGTACAGCGCCACCAGCGCCAGCAGCGCCGCGGTGGTGGTGAGCCAGCCCGGCGTCAGCGCCAGACCGATCACCAGCACCAGACCGGCGACATCGAGCCAGCGATGGGCGGTGATCGCCACCCGCGACATCAGCGAGGCGAAGGCCAACACGAACACCACGCCCTGACAGATCGCCAGCAGAATGTCGACTGCACCGCCGAAGCCGGCCAGGGCGGGGTAGATCAGCAGCAGGAAGGGAATCACGTAGATGGCCGCCGCCAGGCGCACGGCCTCGCCGGCCGCCGGCAACCAATTGGTGTCGGCGATGCCCGCCGCCACGAACACCGCCACGCACACCGGCGGCGTGATGACCGACAGGGTGGCGAAGTAGAACACGAACAGATGGGCGATCAGCGGCTCGACGCCGATGGTGGTGAGCGCCGGCGCCAGCACCGAGGCCACCAAGACGTAAGCGGCGGTGGTGGGAATGCCCATGCCCAGGATCAAGCACACGCCGCCGACGATGCCCGCCACCAGGAACAGCGACTCGCCGCCCACGTTGACGATCAGGCTGGCAAGCGTCACCCCGATGCCGGTCATGCCGATCATCGCCACCAGGATCTGCGCCCCGGCGAGCAGCACGCCGATGATCACCATGCCCCGGCCGGCATCCATGAGCCCCGACAGCAGCTTGGCAAAGATCTCACGCCACGCCGTCCGCGCCAGCAGGGCAAAGGGGACGAAGGTCAGCACCGTCATCAGGATGCCGTAGAACGCCGACATCTGGATCGAGTGCCCCGAGAGCACGCCGTAGAACAGCCCGCCCAGGGCCGCGAGGATCGGCACGATGCGTCCCGGGCGCAGCACCTCGGTCCAACTGGGCAGTTCGTCGTCGGGCACCACACGCAGCTGGCGTCGCCTGGCCACCAGGTGGATGGTCAGGAACACGCCCAGATAGAAGAGAATCGCCGGCAGCAGCGCCGCCAGGGCGATGCGCACGTAACTCTCGCCGAGGATCTCGGCCATGATGAAGGCCGCTGCCCCGAGGATCGGCGGAGCGATCTGCCCGCCGGTGGAAGCCACGGCCTCCACGCCGGAAGCAAAGGGCCGAGGGTAGTCGAGCCGCTTCATCATCGGGATGGTGAAGTTGCCGGTGGTGGCCACGTTGGCCACCGCACTGCCACTGACCATGCCGAACAGTCCCGACGCCACGGTGGCCACCTTGGCCGCGCCCCCCGGCGAACGCCCGCTGATGCGCAGAGCCAGATCCATGAAGGTCTGGCCGCCACCGGTGTGCAGCAACAGGCAGCCGAACAGCACGAAGGCCGCAATGGTGGTGGCGGCGACGCCCACCAGCATGCCCCATACGCCCAGGTCGCCGAGATAGATGGTCTCGGTCATGTAGGCCAGATCGAAACCGCGATGTCCCAGCGGACCGGGTATGAGCGCCCCGAACCAGGCATAGGCCAGGCCGGCCACCACCAGCAGCGGAAAGATCGCCCCGACGGCCCGCCGCGACAGCTCGAGGATGGCGACCAGCAGCACGCCGGTGAAGAGCATGTCACGCGGCCCCGCCCAGGGCAGTTCCACCAGGATGCGCTCCTGGTTCATCACCACGTAACCGCAGGCCAGCACCACGCCTACCGCCAGCGACGCGTCGACGGCCAGGCCCAGGGGCCGCCAGCGGGTGCCGGCCCCCAGGGGATACACGGTCAGCCCCAGCAGGATCACCAGCGCGAGAAAGATCCCCCGCTGGATCAGGCTCTCGAAGGGGCCAGTGGCCGAGGTATACAGGATCAGCCCGCCCAGCGTCAGGGCCAGCACTCGGGTCAGGTTCTCGCGCATGGGAAGTTCCTCGACCGAGCCTTATTCCGCGGGCTGCAGAGCGTCGGGAATCTCCATCCCTTGCTCCTCGAAGTAGCGGGCAGCACCGCCATGCAGCGGCACGGTACCTACATCGAGGGTCATCTCCGCCAGGTCGGCACCCTTGACCGCGGAGAAGGCGTTGGCCTGGGGCTCGGGGTTCTCCATCACCGCCTTGACGATCTGGTAGGCGGTCTCCTCGTCCATGTCCGGATGGGCATGCACGGCCACGCCGAAGGCCCAGGTGGTATAGGCGGGAATACCCTCACCCGCGCCTTCGGGAATGTCCACCACGGCAATGTCGGGCATCTCGCTGCGCAAGGTCTCGGCCTGCTCGTCGCTGAGCGAGAGCACCTCGATGGGCGTGAAGGTGGCGATGTCCATGGTCGAGCCGTCCAGGCGGTTGCCGACCCCGGACTTCACGTAGCCGGCGATGCGATCGTCCTTGATGGAGTCGACCACATCAGTGGTGGAGCCGCGCACGTACTCGGGGGCGATGCCGAGGGTTTCCAGAACGGCCTCGGTAGTGCTCTCGGTGGCCGAACCGGTGATCCCCGGATTGAGGCGTACCCCGTCCAGATCGTCGAGGCTCTCGACCCCGGCGTCTTCGCGCAGCACCACGTTCTGCGGCGCCACGGTGTAAACCCACAGCAGTCGGCTATCCACGGCACGGTCTGCGAAGTCGCCCTGTCCCGCATAGGCGTGATAGCCGGTGTTGGTGGTCACCAGCCCCATGTCGATCTGATCTCGGCTGAGCCGGCGCAGGTTGTCGACGGTGGCTCCGGTCTCGGCGACGGAGGAACTCACGCCGTCGAGCTCGCCGTTGATGATCTGGTTGACCGCCACGAAGTAGCCGTAGTGGCTCGACGAGCTGGAGGTCGAGCCGATCAGCAGGCGTTCCTGGGCGGGAACGGTGGCAGCGGTGAGGATGGCGGCACTGGCGGCCGCAGCGGTGAGCAGCGTTTTCATGGTTGGCTCCTGCCCGCAATCGGGCTTGTTGTTGTCACGGATTGCGCCTATGGGCTGCGCAGCCGGGGATCGGCGTCCCCGCATGGCGGCGGCCCGGTCACAGCACACTGGCAGCATGGACACCGCCTTATTTTTTGTATATTGAATTGTTTTTAAAATCTGTTTTACTTTCTAAATGAAACCCAGCATCCGGCAGCTCAGCGCCTTCGTGGCCGTGGCGCAATCGCGCAGCCTCGCCGAGGCCAGCGAGCGCATTCACCTTTCCCAGCCCGCCATCTCCATTGCCCTGCGCAAGCTGGAAGAGAGCGTGGGTGGCGCACTGTTCTCGCGCACCACCCGCCAGCTGTCGCTGACCCCGGAAGGCGAAGCCTTTCTGCCAGTGGCCATTCGTCTGCTCAACGACTGGACGGAAGCCTTCGAGGATCTCGACGACCTCTTCTCCAAGAATCGCGGCAAGGTCACCGTGGCGGCCTTGCCCACGCTGGCCGCCGGCCTGCTGCCGGGCATCATCGCCGCCTTTCACGACCGTTACCCGCGCATCAACTTCGCCCTGCACGACGTGCTCGCCGAGCAGGTCAACGCCATGGTGAGAGAAGGCCGCGCCGATCTGGGGCTCTCGGTACCGCCCCTCGACGCCGAGGAGTTCCACTTCGAGCCGGTGCTGGAGGACCGCTACGTCGCCGTCTGCCCCAGCGACCATGCGCTGCTCGCCCAGCCACAGGTCGAGTGGGCTCAGCTCGCCGGCCACCCGTTCATCGGCATCCACCGGCTGTCCAGCTCCCGCCAGGACATCGACCGCATCATGGCGGACGTGGGCAAGACGCTCGACATTCTCTGCGATGCCAGCCAGATCGCCACGGTCGGACGGATGGTCGCCGCCGGCGTCGGCATCAGCGTACTGCCGGAACTGAGCTTCCGGCAGATCGCCACCCACGGCATCGCGTATCGGCCGCTGGTGCAGCCCCATATCGGACGCCCGCTCGGCATCATACAGCGCCGTCGTCACCCGCTTTCCGCCGCGGCGGCGACGCTGCGCGAGATGATCGTCGCCCAGGCCGAGGCATGAGCACCATTTGCAGCACGTCGACGCGGTAGCCATGCTGAAAGGGATGTCCATTGACTGGCACAGGAGACGAACATGCGAGATCGTGTACTGCTGATCACCGGCGCCTCCAGCGGCATTGGTGCAGCCACCGCGCGGGCCGCCTCTCGGGCAAACTACAAACTGGTTCTGGCGGCTCGCACGGAAGCCAAGCTGGAGGCCCTAGCTCGCGAACTCGGCCCGGAGAACGTGCACACCGTACGCGTGGACGTCACCGACATGGCCGACCAGCAGGCGATGGTGGAGCAGGCGCTGGAGCGTTTCGGTCGCATCGATGCCGTGTTCGCCAACGCCGGGCGCGGCGGCTCGCCCGGCGGCTTTAGCGGGGCCGACCACCAAGCCTGGCGCGACATGATCTTGACCAACGTCTACGGCGTCGGGCTCACCGTCCAGGCTACCCTGCCGGCGCTGCGCAGAAGCCGTGGCCACGTGCTGCTCACCGGCTCGGCGGCGGGGCGTGCCACCATCCCCGGCTCGATGTACAGTGCCACCAAGTGGGCGGTGACCGGCATCGGCTACAATCTTCGCGAGGAGCTACGCGGCAGCGGCATCCGCGTGACGCTGATCGAACCCGGCATGGTCGACACCCCCTTCTTCGACGAAGCGCCGGAACATGCGCTGGAGGATCGCGACGTTGCCAATGCCGTGCTCTACGCCCTCGGCCAGCCGGCCCACGTCGACGTCAACGAAATACTCGTGCGTCCCACTCCGCCGGAAAGCGACTGAACCCGGCCCACTTTCCCCCGACATCAGGAGTCGTCAATGTCCCTCTCCGTAGGCGATACCCTTCCCGACATCACCGTGAAGACACCCGGCCTCGACGGCCCCGAGGACATCCGCACCGGCGAACTGTTCGCCGGCAAGCGCGTGGTGCTGTTCGCCGTACCCGGTGCCTTCACCCCGGGTTGCTCCAATACCCACATGCCAGGCTTCGTGGTCAATGCCGACAAGATATTGGCCAAGGGCGCCGACGTCCTGGCCTGCCTGTCGGTGAACGACGCCTTCGTGATGGGCGCCTGGCAGAAGGACCAGAACGCCGAGCACATCCTCATGCTGGCCGACGGCAATGCCGACTTCACCCGTGCCATCGACATGGATCGCGACGCCAGCGCCGGCGGCATGGGCGTGCGCAGCTACCGCTACGCGCTGATCGCCAACGACGGCGTGGTGGAGTACTTGGGCGTCGACACCCAGCGCGGCGTCGTGGAAGACAGCAGCGCCGACGCCATCCTGGCTCATCTATAAAAGTGGTATTCCACACTCAAGAAATGGCCAATCATGCCGAATAAATAGCTGGAGGTATCCGACTCCCGGCCAGGCATGCCTGGCCGGCCGACACGCTCAGGGGGTGACATGTCTCATGCCGAGCATCAGCGCGCGGCCCAGCTGTTGCGTGACCTGGAACAGGCCAACAGCCAACTGCTGCAATCCGAGAAGCTCGCTTCCATCGGCCAGCTCGCCGCCGGGGTCGCCCACGAGATCAACAACCCCATCGGCTACGTCTTCTCGAACCTGAAGACGTTGGCCGACTACGTGCGCGACCTGCTGGAAATCGTCGACGCCTCGGATAGAGTCACCTGTCTGGAAGAGCTGCAAGCCCTCAAGAAGCAGCTCGATTACGGCTACATTCGTGAAGACGTTCGGGCACTGATCAGCGAATCCGAAGAAGGCATCGAACGGGTCAAGTCCATCATCACCGCCTTGAAGGACTTCTCGCACATCGACGAGGAGGACTTCGTGGCCGCCGACCTCCACCGCGGCCTGGAAACCACGCTCAGCCTCGTCAACAACGAGCTCAAGTACAAGGCCGAGGTGGTCAAAGAGTACGGCGAGCTTCCCGCCGTGGAGTGCCTGCCGTCTCAGATCAACCAGGTGGCGCTGAACCTGTTGACCAACGCCGTCCAGGCCATCGACGGGCGCGGGCGCATCGTCATCCGTACCGGCTGCGACACCGAACGCGCCTGGTTCGAGATCGAGGATACTGGCCACGGCATTCCCGCCGAACACCGTGAACGCCTCTTCGAACCCTTCTTCACCACCAAGCCGGTGGGTGAAGGCACGGGGCTGGGGCTGGCTCTCTCCTGGAGTATCGTGCAGAAGCACGGCGGCCATATCGACGTATCGAGCGATCCCGATCAGGGCAGCCGTTTCCGGGTATGGTTGCCGATCCACCAACCCCGTGCCCCACAGCCAGAGCCGGAGTCCGATCCACGATGACCGACACGCCCACCACCACTCTGCTGCTTGTCGACGACGAGCCCCACGTGCTCGCCGCCTTGCAACGAGAGCTGCGTCACGAGGGCTACCGCCTGTTGACCGCCAACGATGGCGAGGCAGCGCTCGCCCATCTGGCCACCGAGCCCGTCGACGCCGTCATCTCGGATGCGCTGATGCCGGGAATGGACGGCATCGAAATGCTGGCGCGAATCCAGCACGAACATCCCGACTGCCTGCGCCTGCTGCTCACCGGCAAGGCCGACCTGAACGCCGCCGTGCGTGCCATCAACGAAGGGCATGTCTATCGCTACATCGCCAAGCCCTGGGATGCCACCGAGCTACGCCAGACCCTTCAACTGGCGCTGGCTCATCAGCAAGCCCAGCGCGAGCAGCAACGCCTGGAGGCGCTGACCCAGGCCCAGAACCGCGAACTCAGCGAACTCAACGCCACCCTGGAGCGGCGGGTCGCCGAGCGCACCGCCGAGCTCCAGCAAACCGCCGACATGCTCGACGCCGCCTACGGCGAGCTGGAGCAGAGCTATGTCACCGCCACGCGCGTATTCTCCTCGCTGATCACCCAGCGTCTGCCGAAAGACTTGCAGACCAATGCCACGGTGAGCGAGCTGCTCAAGGCCTTCGCCGAGCAGCAGGAACTCGACGAAGAGACCCAGCGCGACCTGCAGATGGCGGCGGCCCTTTACAACCTCGGCAAGCTGACCTGGAACGACCACCTGCTGACCACGCCCTCCGAGCGCCTCTATGCTGCCGACCGCGATGCCTACCGCCGCTACCCGGAAAGCGGCGAGAGCCTGCTGATGGCCCTGGAACATCTGGAAGGGGCGGCGAAGATCATCCGTCATCATCGCGAACGCTGGAACGGCAGCGGCTATCCCGACCACCTCCGCGAGCACGCCATTCCCTATGGCGCCCGACTGCTGGCGCTGGCCGTGGATTTCGTCGAACTGCAACGCGGCATGATCCTGCCGCGCAAGGTGCCTCGGCACAGTGCCCTCGCCCTGCTGGAAAAGTTCGCCGGCCGCGTCTACGACCCGGCACTGGTTGCGCCGTTCGTGGAACTCTGCGTCGAGCAGGCCCCCGACTTGGGACTGGGCGGCAAGAAGGTGCTGTCGCTGGAAACCGCACGTCTGGAGCCCGGCATGCAGCTCGCCCAGGATCTGCTCTCGCCCAGCGGTACGCTATTGTTGAATCGGGGCAAGGCGCTGTCGCGTAGCCTGATCGACAAGCTCATGCGCCTGGAAGAGCTGGAAGACGTGCGGCTCGAACTGCTGGTGCATCCGCCCGAAGCAACCGAAGACGAGCCTTGACCTCGTTTCGAGAGGCGACGTTGAACGACAACGAGACGACAACCACCCCCCTGTATCGCGCCGTCGCGACCCTGCTGGTGGCACTGAGCTGCCTCGGCATCGGCCTGTTCGCCCTGCTCGATGCCGCCATCGGTGCGTTTCCGGTCGCCGAAAGGCCGCTGATTCAGGTGGATGGCGGCCTGGCAACGGCGCTACTCGGCCTGGCGGTACTCTTTCACGCTTTCGCTCGCCCCGTCAGCTCCCGTCTGACGGCGTTAGCGCTGCTCGGCATCGCCGTGACCAGCCCGTGGCGAGCCTTCCCCGGCAGCATGCCGGATGCCATGGCACTGATGTTCACCCTCATCGCCCTCGGCATGCTGGCGAGTGGCTGCCAAAACCGACGCCTCCGACATGCCGCTCGCCTCCTAGCCTGGCTGGCGGTGGTGTCTGGCGGTACTTTCGTATTGCTCGGCTGGCTGACTCCCTTGCCGGAGGCGCTGTTCACCCACGCCACCACGGCAGTGATCGCCGGGCTGATCGTCACTGCCGGTGGAGCGGTGATCCTGATTCAGGGCCAGCTGAAGCGATGCCCCCCGGTACGACTTTCGCCGCTACCGCTGGCGGCCGGTGCCCTTGGCATCCTGCTGGCAGTGAGTGGCTGGTATTACCTGAGCAGCCAGAGCTTGCAACGGCTGGAACAAGGCGGCGTCTTCACGCTCTCGCACGTGAAAGCCACGATAGAGCACGACATCGAAGACCGGGTTCGGCTGCTGCAGCGGCTGGTTGGACGTTGGGAAACGCTCGGGCGAATTCCTGCCGCACCGCTGCGCCAGCACGAACTCGACAGTTACCTGGAAGACTTCCCTTCGCTGGACTTCATTGCCGTGCTGGATGACGACTTCCAATTCCTGGACGGCGAATCGCGTCATCCCGATATCGATGACGGCTGGATCGCCAATGTCCTGTCATCGGCCAGCAAGGCCAAAGATGACTCCCCAGTGGGTCGCCATGCGCTCCACAGCACGGCCATCCGCGGTCCTCGGGGTGAGCACTGGTTGCTGCTGGCACTCCCCCTGTCGCTGTCGTCGCCACACTGGCTGGTATCGAGCATCAATGTGGCCACGCTGTTCGAGCGCCAGGAGTCACACACCGATCCTTTTCATCTCCAGGTGGCACATGAAGGCGAGGTGCTTTTCGACTCCCTCGAGGCGACGTCCGACCAGGCGCTGCAGGCCATTGCCCAACAGCACATCGAGATTCCCGGCAGCGGTGGGTGGACCCTGACCGCTGCCCTGCCGCGCTCGCACCTTCGACTCAGCGCCGTGATGCCGACCTTGACCCTGCTGAGCGGCCTGCTGTTCACCTATCTGCTGATGATCAGCCTGGGGCTGAACCAGCTCTCCCGAGAGCGCCGCCACCGGCTGAACGCCAGCCATCGCGCCCTCGAGCAGACGATGAAACAGCGCGACCAGTTCTTCACGCTATCGCTGGAGCTCTTCTGCCGCGTCGACCTGGAGGGGCGATTCCTGCAGGTGAATCCGGCATTCCAACAGTTACTGGGGTTCAGCCACGATCAACTCATCGGAAGCACCTACGGCCGGCTGATCCATCCCGACGACCAGCCGCTGATCGCCCAGGCCATACAGGCACTGGCCGGAGGAGGCAGGATTCAACAGCTGGAAGCCCGCGTCGTCGATGCCCGCGACGAGACGCACTGGGTCGAGATCAACGCCGCCCTTGGCGACGAGTCGGTCATCTACGCCGTGGCAAGGGACGTCACCCTGCGCAAGCAGGCCGAGGCACAGCAGGTTCGCGACCGCAGACTGTTCCGTATCGTCGGTCGCACCGCTCAGATCGGTGGCTGGTACTTCGATCTCAGCGAGGGACGACCGATCTGGTCCGACGAGGTGTGCGCCATTCACGACGAGCCTGCCGGCTTCCAGCCTACCCTCGAGCAGGCCATCGCCTACTACAAACCGGCCTACCGCGAGCGCCTGCAGCAGGCTTTCGAAACCTGCGTGCGCGAGGGCAAACCGATCGACGACGTCTTCGAGATCGTCACGGCCAAGGGTCGCCATCGTTACGTGCGCGTCATCGGCGAGGCGATGCGCAACGAGCAGGGTGAAGTCATCCGTGCCCAGGGCTCGACCCAGGACATCACCGAGCGCAAGCGCCTGCAGGACGAGGTGCACCAGCTCGCCGAACGACTCACCACTACGCTGGAGAGCATCACCGACGGCTTTTTCACCCTGGATGCCGAGTGGCGCTTCAGCTACTTGAACCACGAGGCGGAACGGCTCCTGCAGCGCTCGCGACAGGAACTGCTAGGTCAGGATATCTGGCAAGCCTTTCCCGAGGCAGAGGGCACGCTTTTCGAGACGGAATACCGGCGTGCGGTCGCCGACGGTATTTCCGTCACCTTCGAGGAGCACAATCCGCGGCTCGATCTATGGGTGGAAGTGCATGCCTACCCCTCCGACGAAGGGCTGGCCGTCTACTTCCAGAACATCAACGCTCGCAAGGCCGCCGAACGCCAGCTGCGCATTCTGGAGCGCGGCATCGAGTCCAGCGTCAACGGCGTCGTGATCGCCGACGCCCAACAGCCGGGCTACCCGATCATCTATGCCAATGCCGCCTTCGAAAAGATCACCGGCTACACCCGCGAAGAAGTGATCGGCCACAATTGCCGCATGCTGCAGGGCGAGCACACCGATCCCGGGGCTAGACGCGCCTTGCGCCTGGGCATCGAGGCACGGCGCATGCTTCACGTCACGCTGCTCAACTACCGCAAGGACGGCTCGCCCTTCTGGAACGACCTGTACATTTCGCCGGTATTCGACGACCAGGGCGAGGTCACCCACTTCATCGGCATCCAGAACGACATCTCTACGCAACGCGAGTACGAGTCTCGGCTCGCCTATCATGCCAGCCACGACGCGCTCACCGGCCTGCCCAACCGCACCCTCCTCGAGGACCGCCTGGCCCAGAGCAGCCAGTTCGCCCATCGCTATGCGCGCAGCCTGGCCGTGCTGTTCGTCGATCTCGACGATTTCAAGCCGATCAACGATACCCTGGGCCACGAGATCGGTGACCACATTCTCATCGAGGTCGCCCGTCGCCTGGAAGCCGGGGTACGCCCCGGCGACACCGTGGCCCGCTTCGGCGGCGACGAATTCGTCATCCTGCTGCCCGACCTGGCCCACCAGGACGACGTCCTGCCCATCGTCGAACGACTGCTCGACAGCGTCGCCCGCCCCTACCGCGATGGCGACAGCGAGCTGCGCCTGACGGCGAGCATCGGCATCGCCCTGCACCAGGACGACGACCTACGGCCCACGCGTCTCATCCAACAGGCCGACCTGGCCATGTACAAGGCCAAGCGCCACGGCCGCAACACCTACCAGTGGTTCACCCAGGATCTCAATCACAAGGTCAGCCAGCGCGTGACGCTGCGCAACGCCCTGCAGCGCGCCATCGAAGAGGAGCAGTTCGAACTCCACTATCAGCCGCAAATCCACGGCGCCAGCGGCTCGGTGATCGGTTTCGAGGCGCTGATCCGCTGGCGCCATCCCGAGCGCGGCTACGTGTCGCCCATGGAGTTCATCGGGCTGGCAGAGGATACCGGCCAGATCATCCCCATCAGCGACTGGGTGCTGGCTACCGCCTGTCGCGACAACCGCCATCTCAACGAGCTGGGGCTGGGCCCATTGGTGATGTCGGCGAACGTCTCACCCATGCAGTTCCAGCGCAGCCGCTTCGTGAGTCATGTCCACGACACTCTGGCCACTACCGGCCTGGCACCCGAGCTTCTCGAGCTGGAGCTCACCGAGGGCGTGCTGATGGACGGCTCCGAAGGCGTGATCGACACCCTGCACGTCCTGCGCGAGCAGGGCATCAAGATCGCCATCGATGACTTCGGCACCGGCTTTTCCAGCCTGAGCTATCTGAAGCAGCTGCCCATCGACAAGATCAAGATCGACCGTTCCTTCATTCGCGACGTTATCAGCGACCATCGGGATGCCGCCATCGTCAAGGGCATCATCTCCATGGCCAGCTCGCTGCCGGTCAAGGTGGTGGCCGAGGGCGTGGAGACCCAGGCACAGCACGCCTTCCTGCAGAAGCTGCCGTGCGACATGTATCAGGGCTACTACTTCGCCCGCCCCATGCCGCTGGACGAGCTCGAGGGCTTCCTACACGACAACCATGCCGCCCAGCGCCTGCGCCTGGCACGCGAGAACGGCGAAGCCGGTAAACCCACGGTGCTGTTGCTCGACGACGAGGCCAACATCCTGAACGCCTTGACTCGCACGCTGCGCCGCGATGGCTACCGCATCCTGGCAACGGAAAGCCCCCAGCAGGCTTTCGAGTTGCTGGCTACCGAGGACGTTCAGGTCATCATCAGCGACCAACGCATGCCGGAGATGAGCGGCACGGAATTCCTGCGTCGCGTCAAGGAACTCCATCCGGAGACGATCCAGATCGTATTGTCGGGCTACACTGACCTGAAGACCGTGACCACGGCAATCAACGAAGGCGCCATCTTCAAGTTCCTGACCAAGCCCTGGGACGACGACGAGTTGCGCCAGGTGGTGCAGCAGGCGTTTCGCAAGGCGGCATTGATGCAGGTTCAGGCGCCGTCTTGATCGACCGACGACGCAGCCATTCAGTCAGGCCGGGCATTAACGCCGCTGAGCGGACTCGCCGGGCTGGTCTCGCAAAGCCGCACCACGCTGCCCACCACGATCAGGCAGGGCGAGGGCAGCGGCGAAGCAGCGAGCTTGTCGGGCATATCGGCCAGGGTACCGACCAGTGCCCGCTGCTCGGGCAGGCTGGCGTTGGCCACCAGCAGGATCGGCCAGTCATCGGGCAGGCCGCCATCGCGCAGCTTGCGGCAGATGGTTTCCAGCTTGCCCAGCCCCATGTAGAACACCAGCGTTTCGTCGCGGCGGGCCAGTGCCTGCCAGTCGGGCTCGCCGCCCTGGCGGCACAGCTGAGCGGTGACGAAACGCAGCTGCTGGGCGTGGGCGCGATCGGTGAGTGGAATGCCCAGCGCCGCGCTGGCCGCCGAGGCGGCGGTGATGCCCGGCACGATCTCGGCGGGCACTTCCGCCTCGGCCAGTGCCGAAAGCTCCTCGCCCAGGCGGCCGAAGATGCCGGGATCGCCGCCCTTGAGGCGCACCACCGACTTGCCCTCCTGCGCCAGCGCCACCAGCCGGGCGCCGATCTCCCCCTGGGGCACGCTGTGCTGACCGCGCGCCTTGCCCACATAGCAGCGCTCGGTGCCGGCGGGGATCAGCGCCAGCACCTCGTCGCCCACCAGGCGGTCGTAGACCACGGCATCGGCCTCGCCGAGCAACCGCGCCGCTTTCAGGGTCAGCAGCTCCACGTCGCCGCTGCCGGCCCCCACCAGGTAGACGGTGCCGGGCCGGCACTGCCGAGAAGGCGCGCCCAGCCCCCCGCCCGCCGTCATGCCCGACCGGGCGGCAGCATCCGCACGCGGCCGCATGAGCCGAGTCAGGGCGGCACTCAGCCAAGTTTTCCACCGCCCCTTGCTCATGACGCGCATACCGCCGTCTCCTCCTCGATCATGGCCTTCAGCTCGGGAACGCAACTGCCGCACTGGGTGCCGCAGGTCAGCCGGGCGCCCAGCGCCTCGACGCTGCGGTCGCCGCCGCGTATGGCCTCAAGGATACAGCGCTGCCCCACCTGATGACAGCTGCACACCAGCGGGCCCGCGTCGGCAACGCCGTCGTCGCAGCCGGCCAGTAGCCGGCGCCGCCGGGCGGTATCCAACGCGTCGCCGCGGGCGGCCTCGGCGAAGCGCTCGTCCAGCCAGCCGAGCCCCGGCAGCTCCGCCGGCGGGCCCACCATCAACCACCAGCGCAGCCGACCGGCCGCGTCGAGCCCGGCGGCGCGCCACCGGCCGCCGGTCGGGTCGTCGCACCACAGGCTGGGCGCCACGGGTAGCACCCGCTGCACCCAGGCCAGCCAGTCGCACGCCTGCCCCGGCTCGCCACCGGCGAGCTGCCAGCGTTGGGCGTGGGCCAACGGAATCCGCGCCCAGTACGCGGCCTCGTCGCACCACGCGGGTGCGCCATCCTTAGCGGCGGCCACCAGCAGGGTCGCTTCCCAGCCGAGCGCCAGAGGAGCGAGGGACACGGCACCGTGCTTGCTCTCGGGCTGGCCGGAGTGGGGATCGAGGTGGGCGGCGAGCAGGTCGTTGCAGCGCGCCTGCTGGCTGAAGCGGTCGCTCCAGTGCATGGGCACGAACACCTCGCCGCGCCGCTGACCGCGTGCCAGGCGTATCCGGCCCAGGTAGTCGCCACCGGCGCCGCTGAGCCGCGCCAGCTGCCGGTCGGCAACGCCGTATGCCTGGGCATCGTCCGGGTGCAGCTCGATGAAGGGTTCCGAGCGGTGGTTCATCAGCCTCGGGGCGCGGGCGGTGCGCGTCATGGTGTGCCACTGATCGCGGATGCGCCCGGTGTTGAGGCGCAGCGGCCGAGCGGCGCCCAGCGCCTGGGCCGGCAGCCGCGGCCGCACCGGCACCAGCCGCGCCCGGCCGTCCGGCGTGGCGAACTCGCCGTCAGTGAACAACCGCAATGTGCCCCGCGGCGCGGTAGCGGTCACCGGCCACTGAATCGGCGCCAGGGCATCGTAGCCGTTGCGGTCTAGCCCGGCGAGGCCCGAAATGTCGAACAGACGAGCCCCATCCTGGCTGAGGTCGGCGTCGTTCTCGAAGCCCGAGAGCCGCGCATGCTCGGCGAAGATCTCGCACGGATGCGCATAATCGAAGGCCGCGCCGAAGCCGAGCCGACGCGCCACCTCGGTCATGATCCACCAGTCGTGGCGCGCCTCGCCCGGCGGCGCCACCAGGCCGCGCTGTCGCGAGAGGCAGCGTTCGGAGTTGGTCACCGTACCGTCCTTCTCCGACCAGCTCGACGCCGGCAACACGATATCGGCGTAGCGCAGCAGGTCGGTGTCGGTCACGCACTCGGAAACGATCACCAGCGGGCACTTGGCCAACGCCACCCGTACTCGCTCGGCCTCCGGCAGGCTCACCGCCGGATTGGTGGCCATCACCCACAAGGCATGCACCTCACCACGCTCGATGGCCTCGAACAGCGCCACGGCCTTGTGACCGGAGCCTTCGGGCAAGGTTGGCACCAGCCCGCCGACGCTCCAGAACCGCGTGACGCGATCCCGCGCGCCGGGGCTGTCGTAATCCATGTGCGCGGCCAGTTGGTTGGCCAGCCCCCCGACCTCGCGACCGCCCATGGCGTTGGGCTGGCCGGTGATCGAGAAAGGACCGGCACCGGGCAGGCCGATCTTGCCGCCGGCCAGGTGGCAGTTGATGATCGCCCCCGCTTTGTCGGTCCCGCTCGACGACTGGTTGATGCCCTGGGAGAACAGCGTCACCACGTGCAGGTGACTGGCGAACCAGTAGAAGAAGGTTTCCAGCCGCTCGCTGTCCAGGTCGCAGTCGGCGGCGATGGCCTCGAGGCAGCAGTCTTCCTCGCGGGCCGCGGCGAGTGCCCCCTCCAGCCCCTGGGTATGGCGTTCCAGGTAGATATCGTCGAGCTTGCCCTTCTCGGCCATCCACGCCAGTAGGCCAGTGAACAGCCGCGCATCGCTGCCGGGCGCGAGCCCCAGATAGAGGTCGGCGATCTCGCAGCTGTCGGTGACCCGCGGGTCGATCACTACCACCCGCAGCAGCGGGTTGCGCTGCTTGGCGGCCTTGAGGCGCTGGTAGAGCACCGGGTGGTTCCACGCCAGATTGGAGCCCACCAGCACCACCAGCTCGGCCTCTTCGAGGTCTGCGTAGCAGCACGGCACCCCATCGGCGCCGAAGGCGCGCTTGTGAGCCGCCACCGCCGAGGCCATGCACAACCGCGAGTTGGTATCCAGGTGCGGCGTGCCGAGAAAGCCCTTGAAGAGCTTGTTGGCGACGTAATAGTCCTCGGTCAGCAACTGCCCGGAGAGGTAGCCCGCCACCGCCGCCTTGCCGTGCTCGCAACGCGTGGCGGCGAGGCGCTCGGCCACTGCGGCCAGCGCCGTCTCCCAGTCCGTCTCGCGGCCGTCGACCTGCGGACGAGTGAGCCGCCCGCGATCGCCCAGCGTCTCGTGCAGCGCCGTGCCCTTGACGCACAGCCGGCCGAAATTGGCCGGATGCGTTTCATCGCCGGACACGCCGACGACCCGGCCGTCGTCGATCTCCGCTCGCACGCCACAGCCGACCCCGCAGTACGGGCAAGTGGTTCGCGTTGCTTGCATGAAGTTCTCCCAGGCAGTGCCTTTCACCAACGACGACGCCCGCTCGAGCTTCCCCCTGGCGGGTAAAGCACGGCGGGCGTCGTTGCCGGGGAGACGACAGCGCCTCCCTTGAGTGTCGTCCTGAATCAAGCAAACGGCATGCCAAGGCCTCCCAACGCCATCGCCACCGGTCGGTTGAGCCAACCGGCAGCGTTACCCGCCCCCGAGAATGCACCAGCATCGGCGAATGCTGCGCACTTTCGCACCGCGGCAGTGCAGCATTGGCGCTACCGTCGATCCCGCCATGGCCCTCACCCTCGGCATCACCACCCAAAGACGAACCTGGAATGCATCTTGCTTGGCAGTGGCAGAAGCCACCCAAAGAGCCGAGCCGCCATGCCCGAACCCCTGAAGATCCTGCTGGTCGACGACGAACTCGTGCGCACCACCATGGTCGAGGAAGCCCTCACTCAGGAAGGCCACGAGGTGATCTGCCACCTGACGAGCGCGGCCAGCCTCAACGCCATGGTCGAGCGCCACGGTCCCGACGTGGTGATCATCGACATGGAATCCCCCGACCGCGACACCCTCGACAGCATGGCCCTGCTCAACCGCGAGAACCCGCGCCCGGTGGTGTTCTTCGCCGATCAGCACGACCCCGACACCCTGCAGGCGGCGCTCAAATCCGGCGTCAGTGCCTACGTGGTCGACGGCCTGGTGCCGAGCCGGGTCAAGTCGATCATCGAGGTCGCCGTGGCACGCTTCGATGCCTACCAATCGCTGCGCCAGGAACTCGACCGCACGCGTACCCAACTGGCCGAACGCAAGCGCATCGAACGCGCCAAGGGCCTGCTGATGAAGCACCAGGACTGCGACGAAGAGCAGGCCTACCGCATGCTGCGCAAGCTCGCCATGGACCGTGGCCAACGCATCGGCGACGTGGCCGACAGCGTCATCGACATTCTCGAACGCCTCGACAAGGGAGCCTTGTAATGGGAACCAACGACGCCGTCACCCCGACCCCGGAACGCGAGCGCGTGACGCTGGGCTTCATCCCGCTGCTCGATGCCGTGCTGCTGGTAGTGGCCCGCGAGCAAGGTTTCTTTGCCGAGCACGGAGTGGACGTGACCCTCTCCCGCGAGAACGCCTGGTCGACGCTGCGCGACAAGCTCGCCGCCGGCCTGCTCGACGGCGCCCACCTGCTCGCCCCGCTACCGTTGGCGATGAGCCTCGGCCTGGGGCGGGCGCCCAGCGACACCCTGGCGCCGGCCACTCTCTCCCGCAACGGCAATACCCTGGTGCTCTCCTCTGCTCTGTGCGAGCGCAGCGGCGCCGCCTTCGACGACGACCCGGCCACCAGCGCCCGCGCACTGGCGGCCTGGCTGGCGGCATCGCCTCGCCAGCGACGCCCGCGTCTCGCCATGGTCTACCCCTACTCCTGCCAGCACTTCCTGCTGCGCGACTGGCTAGCCCGTGGCGGCCTCGCCCCCGAGCGCGATCTGGACCTGGTGGCCCTGCCGCCGCCGCGCATGGTGGCAGCGCTGCGCGAAGGGCAGATCGATGGCTTCTGCGTCGGCGAACCCTGGGGCAGCCTGGCCCAGCACGACGGTGTCGGCCGCATCGTGGCGAGCGGCGCCCAGCTATGGCCGGAACACCCCGAGAAGGTACTCGGCGTGACGCGCTCCTGGGCGCGCCGCTACCCGAGCACCCTTGCTGCCCTGCTGCGCGCCCTGCAGGCGGCCAGCGACTGGCTGGCCGAATCGCCCGCCCATCGTCGCCAGGCGCGAGACTGGCTCGCCCTGCCACCCTATCTCGACCGCTCGGTGAGCCACCTCGAGACGCTGCCATCGGCCGAAGCCCCCATTCACCAACGGCTGTTCGGCGGCGATCTGCTGCGCCCCGACCTGGCCGCCCTGGGCCGAGTCGCCGACGCCCTGGCCAGCCAGGCCGGTCAGCCGCTGGACAGCCGAACCGTCGAGGAGTGCTACGACCCCGTGCATTACCAGGCTGCCCTGCACCAGTGAAGTGCAGTCCGCCTTCGGCAAGGTGCCTGAGGGCTCACTCCACCGAAGCCCCAACTCACTGACGAGGCAGCCAAAAACGGCGCGAACCGGGCACTTGGCCAGGTTCTTGATACACACAGCATAGAACCGGCAATCAACGGCGATTGCCCCTTTTTCAGACGAAGACGTCTCTGCGCCCCCGCTGCCGGGGTAGCGCTGAGGCGTCTTTTTCGTTTGCGAGTTAGAGAAACGCTGAACAAATCGGCGAGCGGAGTAAAGCGCAAGGCGCACGGAGCACAGGAACCGGAGCCTATGGGGTATAGGTGAGGATTCCGCGCACCGCGCAACGCAGCGATTTGACCGCGCAGACATTTGTGCAGTGTTTCCTCAGCGGAGGTGCCAAACCATGCACTCAACCCAAACTCCCACCGGCGAACGGCTGGTGATCGTCGGCAACGGCATGGCCGGCCATCGGCTGGTGGAAACGCTGCTTGCCCACCCCGCGCGACCGGCGCACATCACCGTGATCGGTGCCGAAACGGCGCCCGCCTACAACCGCATCCTGCTCTCGCCGCTGCTTGCCGGCGAGCTGGAGCGCGATGCACTGACCCTGCACGACGCCGAGTGGTACGCCGAGCAGGGCATCGAACTCATCCTCGGCGAGCGGGTGGAGACCATCGACCGCGCCGCACGCACGCTCACCACCGATGCCGGTCGCCGGCTCGACTACGACCGCCTGGTACTGGCCACCGGCTCGAACCCGGCCCGCCCGCCGGTACCGGGGCTCGAACTGCCCGGCGTTCATGTGTTCCGCGACCTGAACGACGCCGATGCCCTGGTTCGCTTCACCCAGACCCAGGCCGCCGAACGAGGCGGAAACGCCGTGGTGATCGGCGGCGGCCTGCTCGGCCTGGAAGCAGCGGAAGGGTTGCGGAAAAGAGGGCAAGGCCAGCGCGGCATGCAGGTGAGCCTGCTGCAGCGCGACGACCGGCTGATGAATCGCCAGCTCGACCTCACTGCCGCCCGCCTGCTGGAAAGCGAGCTGCGCAGCCGCGGGCTCGACGTTCGTACCGGTGCCCAGTTGGAGTGCCTGGAGGAGGGTTCCGACGGCCGGGTGTGGGCCGTGCACCTGGCCGATGGTACCCCCTTGCCCGCCGACTGCGTGGTGGTCGCCATCGGCATCGTGCCCAACGCCGAGCTTGGCCGCATCGCCGGTCTCGAGGTGAACCGCGGCGTGGTCGTCGACGAGTGGCTCACCACCTCCGATCCGGCGATTCACGCTCTGGGCGAATGCTGCGAGCACCGGGGCCAGACCTACGGGCTGGTCGAACCCATCTGGCGCCAGGTCGAGGTGCTGGCCGACCGGCTGTGCCGCCCCGCCACCGAGCACGTCGCCGGCTATGTCGACGCGCCCTGTGCCACCAAGCTCAAGGTCAGCGGAGTCTCGCTCTACGCCTTCGGCCCCACCGAGGCCGGTCCCGACCACGAGGTGCTCAGCTACCGCGATCCCCAGCAGGGCGACTACCGCCGCCTGCTGCTACGTAACGGCCGCCTCGAGGGCGCCGTGCTCTACGGCGACACCGCCGCCGGCCCCTGGTACTTCGAGCAGGCGCTGGCCGGTAGCGATCTTTCCGCCTGCCGCCAGGCACTGCTGCTGGGCGCTGCCGATGCCCAGGCACTGCTCGACGACGCCGCTACCGATTCCCCGACAAGCCCCGTCAAGGAGGCCGCATGAACACGCCCGTCAAACCGCAACTGATCGTCATCGGCAACGGCATGGTCGGCCACCACCTGGTCGAACAACTGGTCGAACAGGGCGCCACCCAGCGCTATGCCATCACCGTGTTCGGCGAGGAGCGCCACCTGGCCTACGACCGGGTGCACCTCTCCGAGTACTTCAGCGGCCGTGACGCCGAATCCCTGGCCCTTTCCACCGCCGACTACTATGCCGAGCACGGCATCGAACTACGCCTTCACGAGGCCGTGACCGCCATCGACCGCGACGCCAGCGAAGTCGTCACGCCCCAGGGGCGCTACCCCTACGACCGGCTGGTGCTGGCCACCGGCTCCTACCCCTTCGTACCGCCGATTCCCGGCAACGACCGCGACGGCTGCCTGGTCTACCGCACTCTGGAGGATCTCGACGCCATTCGCGAAGCGGCCGAAACCGCCACCACCGGCGTGGTGGTGGGCGGCGGCCTGCTCGGTCTGGAGGCCGCCAACGCCCTGCGCGGCCTGAATCTCGACACCGCCGTGGTGGAGTTCGCCCCGCGGCTGATGCCGATGCAGGTCGACAGCGAAGGCGGCGAACTGCTGCGCGAGAAGGTCGAAGCGCTGGGCGTGCAGGTGCTCACCGGCCGCGCCACCCAGGAGATCGTCGACGGCGAAGCCAGCCGCCACCGCATGGTGTTCCAGGACGACAAGGTGCTGGAAACCGACCTCATCGTGTTCTCCGCCGGCATTCGCCCGCGCGACGAGCTGGCCCGCGACAGCGGCCTGGAGAGGGGCGAGCGCGGCGGCGTGGTGATCGACGACCGCTGCCTGACCAGCGACCCGGCGATCCTCGCCGTGGGCGAGGTGGCGCTGTGGCAAGGCAGCATCTTCGGGCTGGTGGCCCCCGGCTATCAGATGGCCAAGGCCGCCGCCGCCACCTTGGTGGAGGGCGATGAAACGTTCCGGGGCGCCGACATGAGCACCAAGCTCAAGCTGCTCGGCGTCGACGTGGGTTCCATCGGCGACGCCCACGGCGACCGCACCCCCGGCGCACGCATGTTCCGCTATCTCGACCCGCTCAAGCAGCAGTACCGCAAGCTGGTGGTCTCCAGCGACGGCAAGCGCGTGGTCGGCGCCATGCTGGTGGGCGACAACAGTTACTACGACACCCTGCTGCAGTACTACGCCAACCGCATCGAACTGCCCGAAGACCCGGCCGCGCTGATTCTGCCGGCCAGCGGCGAAGGCGCCCCCACCCTGGGGCCGGACGCCCTGCCGGAAACGGCCACCATCTGCTCGTGCCACAACGTCACCAAGGGCGATATCTGCGCCACCCTCGACGCCGGCGCCACCGACCTCGCCACGGTCAAAGGCGAGACCAAGGCGAGCACCGGCTGCGGCGGCTGCGCCGCGCTGCTCAAGAGCGTGGTCGACCATGAACTGGCCGCCCGCGGCGTCGAGGTCGACCAGTCCATCTGCGAGCACTTCGCCCATACCCGCCAGGAGCTCTACGACATCGTGCGCGTGGAGGGCATCAAGACCTTCAGCGAACTGATCGACAAGCACGGCCATGGCCTCGGCTGCGATATCTGCAAGCCGGCGGTGGCCTCGATTCTCGCCTCGTGCTTCAACGAGCCGATCACCGATGCCGCGCACATCCCGCTGCAGGACACCAACGACACCTTCATGGCCAACATGCAGAAGAACGGCACCTACTCGGTCGTTCCCCGGGTGCCCGGCGGCGAGATCACCCCCGACAAGCTGGTGGTGCTCGGCCAGGTCGCCGAGAAATACGGCCTCTACACCAAGGTCACCGGCGGCCAGCGCATCGACCTGTTCGGCGCCCGCCTCGAGGACTTGCCGGACATCTGGGGCGAATTGCTCGACGCCGGCTTCGAGACCGGCCACGCCTACGCCAAGTCGCTGCGCACGGTGAAATCCTGCGTGGGCAGCACCTGGTGTCGCTACGGCGTGCAGGACAGCGTGGGCATGGCGATCCGGCTCGAGAATCGCTACAAGGGCCTACGCTCGCCGCACAAGCTCAAGTTCGCCGTTTCCGGCTGCACCCGGGAATGCGCCGAGGCGCAGAGCAAGGACGTGGGCGTGATCGCCACCGAGAACGGCTGGAACCTGTACGTGTGCGGCAACGGCGGCATGCGCCCGCGCCACGCCGAGCTGTTCGCCACCGACCTGGACGACGACGCGCTGATCCGCACCATCGACCGCTTCCTGATGTTCTACGTGCGCACCGCCGACCGGCTGCAGCGCACCTCGGTATGGCGCGAGAACCTGGAAGGCGGCCTGGACTACCTCAAGGAGGTGATTCTCGACGACAGCCTGGGGATCGGCAGCGAACTCGAAGCGCAGATGCAGCGAGTCATCGACGCCTACCAGTGCGAATGGGCGAACGCCCTCTCCGACCCCGAGAAGCTCAAGCGCTTCCGCAGCTTCGTCAACGACAGCCGACCCGATCCGGACATCATCGTGACCGAAGAGCGCGGCCAGCTCCGTCCCGCTTAAAGGAGATTTTCCATGACCACCGCAGCAGCCAAGACCATGACCCGAACCTGGCAACCTCTCTGCACCCGCGCCGACCTGGTGCCCTACTCCGGCGTCGCCGCCTGGATGGAAACCCCCGAAGGCCCCGCTCAAGTGGCGATCTTCTACTCGCCCGGGCACGCACAGGAACTCTACGCCCTCGACCACCACGACCCCTTCTCCGGCGCCAACGTCATCGCCCGCGGCATCGTCGGCGACCTCAAGGGCCAGCCCGTCGTCGCCTCGCCGATTTACAAGCAGCACTTCCGCCTGGAAGACGGCCAGTGCCTGGAAGACGACAGCGTGGCGTTGCGCACCTGGAAGGCGAGCTTCAAGGGCGACGAGGTGTGGATCGAGGCGTGAGGTTTCGGCCATTGGAAAAGAAAAGCCGCCGACGCTGGGATAGCGTCGGCGGCTTTCGGCGAGTCGCAAATGTCGGCCAAGCGCCGTTAACCCGCCCTCACCTCAGCCGCGAAACGCAGTCTCGATCTTGGCGATGTCAATTTTCCGCATCGTCATCATGGCATCGAAGGCCCGCTTGGCGGCGGCACGGTCGGGGCTGGTGAAAGCTTTCGTCAAAGCGACCGGCGTGATCTGCCAGGAGATACCCCACTTGTCCTTGCACCACCCGCATTGGCTCTCCTCCCCGCCATTGCCGACGATGGCGTTCCAGTAGCGATCCGTCTCCTCTTGGTCTTCGGTGGCAACCTGAAACGAGAACGCCTCGCTGTGCTTGAACATAGGCCCGCCGTTCAGTCCGAGACACGCGACGCCCAGCACGGTGAACTCGACCGTCAGAACGCTCCCCTCCTTCCCCGCTGGATAATCCCCAGGCGAGCGATGCACTGCGTCGAGCGATGAATCGGGGAAGGTCTCGGCATAAAATCGTGCGGCTTCCTCAGCGGCGTCATCGTACCAAAGGCAGACCGTATTCTTTGCCATGTGCTTCATGATCAGCTCCGTTCTCTGGGTGATTGCCATAGGTGGCAATCTAACGTCGGACAGCGCTGACCGAAATCGACAGCGGTGGTGGTGTCTAACGTTCAGGTTAGGAACCCGGTCCTCGGGGTAGTCGCTGGACATGGGCAGTGAACCCGACGACACGCTCCACCAGCAGCGGGGCTACAGGCAGCGATGGGTCGGAGTACGAAGCGTCCTGCCGCGCCGGATTGAGCGGAACCATCTTGAGCACGTGGTTCATTCCTTCCACAATCAACAGTTCCGCATCTGGACGCGCTTGCTTGAGCGCCTCCGCTTCGCTCGGGCTGACCTGCACGTCCGTGGTGCCGTGGACGATCAGCGCCAGGCCGGGAGCACGCTGGATCTCCTCGGTCGGCACGTACCGGAACCACGAGATCAGGTACGGTTGCACGCTCGAACGGAACAATGAGGCCAACGCCGGCGGCACGTTCCCTGTCGTGCGACCTTGCTCCAGCTCGGAGAGAATGCGCTCACTATCCTGCCACAGCTCCGCCGAAAGCTGCAGGCGCAACTGCTCGCGGAGAATGTCCGACGCACGACGCGCCGGTGCAGCAACCGAGATGAAGGCGTCCGCACGCGCCTGCTTTGCCGCGAGCATGCCGATCAGCGCTCCTTCGCTGTGCCCGAGCAGGGTGATCGTGCCGAAGCGTGGATCCATCCGAAGCTGACGGACCCATGCTGCGGCATCATCTACGTAGGTGTCGAAGCGAAGATCACTCTCCGAGGGTGCAGCGGCTGCACTGGCCGCAACTCCCCGCTTGTCGTAGCGGACCGAGGCGATCCCCCGCGCAGCAAGCGCTTCGGCAAGCAGCTTCAGGCTGTTGTTTGTACCCGGCACGAGAGCACTGTTGCCGTTGCGATCCGTGGGACCGGAACCGGCATGCAGCAACACAAGCGGATGTGGGCCGGTTGAGGACGGCAGGAGCAGAGAGCCGTAAAGGGTACCGGTGGCGGTTTCGAGACGAACGGCCGATTCGGTGGGCTGCGCCGGGACAGGTGGCTCGCTCGCCGAGCCGCACGCCGAGAGCAGGATCAGGAAACCAAGAGCGATGCGCAATATCATGAGAACACAACCATCGAAAAACCCTTTTCCGACCATCCAACACCCTTCCTATTGGTTCAAATCTTCCGGCATAGCGGCGTCCGGCCCATCATTCATGAATCACGCCACTGATGCCGATGACGATCTCTATCACTCCCTCTATCGGTAGCGCCCTGACAGACACCCTCCTCCTCATCATCACGCTGCCAACCTGCCTCAGTACCTGGCGCGGTAACAATTACACCACGCAAATCGAGTTGGCCAAGCAAAGTATGGTCTGGAGTAATGGATCGAACGGTCGCCTCACTATCAAACACGGTTACGTAAACATCGGCGGCCAGTACCTCGTTAGGGCGTAACCCAATGCCTTTAACCAAGATTTCGGAAATCTCGCAAGGAGTTGGTGGGAGCGCCGAAAAATTCATTTTTAATTGATTTCCATCCTTTCCCACGCAAAGGGTGCCGCTACGCGCCTCAAAGACAATGACCGGCCCTGCATAATCAAGAATTTCGAAGATGACATGAACCGTTGCCAATGTGGCATGCCCACATATACCAACCTCTTTAGCAGGAGAAAACCATCTCAGACGAAATTCATTTTCAGTGGGCACTGAAGAACGCTGTTTCTGACAAACTGTTTTCTTCTGCGATGGTTTGCAACACGTCATCTTTCAGCCAGTTTTCCAATGGACATACTGCCGCCGGGTTCCCCTCGAATGCTCGGGTTGCAAAGGCATCTACTTGGTATTGTTTTATTTTCATGTCCGGTATTGTATGATAGGAAAGCTAACGCTCGCAGCGACCGCCGCATTGTACTGGATCCGAAAGCGCAACGAAAAAGCCACAGGATTGTCTGCGATTGTTATGTGATTTTCTCACGGGTTTCTCATACTAACCATTTGAAAGACTGTTGTAAGAACCTTTCAGCATTTTCATTGACGATTCTACCGTGAGCCATGACCAGTATTTGAGGGTTCCAAGACAACAACCTATTGAGGTGTTTCCTAGCGTCCGCTCTACCAAACATGAAGCTTAAACGCCAATCCAAAGGCGTTTTTCCATTAGGGGCAAGTATACCAACCCCTTTGGCCACAACACGCTGCCAGTAGTTAAAGTCTTGACCTGAAAAGTTTTCAACCAGATCAGTAACAATTAAGGTACTTGAGCTGTTATGAAAAAAAACACACTCTTCCATTAACGGAGAGCCAGAAAATAGTTCATGCTCAATGTCTGGCTCCCAAGCGTAACCTTGTGAGTTATTAAGCGAGGCGTGAAAAGAGATATCGCTACGCTTTTTTATAACTTGGTTTGTGCCATAAGCTTCTGCGTTTGGATAGACAGCAATCCATTCGGATAAAAACAAGTGGTGCAAATGATTGGGGGCAATTAAATATTTAACAGAGCCTAGATTGTCAATTTCCTCTATAATTGACTCAGATAACCTGATCGGACTATGAACCCATAGCTCGCCACTAGAAAGTCTAACAACCGTCATCCGAGTGGAAAAAGGCAACCCTAAGAACTGAACAGGTTCACCATCGAATATCCATATTTCATGCGCTATTTTTTCCATGTTTCTCCAATCACGTAATACTGAAATCAGTCGCGCCTATTTTGCGCCGGCTGAACTTCCTTGTTAGCTGATTCGTCGCCATGCAGGTAAGCACGCAATATGTACATAATAAGCACGCCAGAAATCAGGCATGATGCAAAAATTATCGCTCTCAAACCATAGGCGACGTTGGACAGGAGGTCCTGGCTAAATTCAACAATTACCCCATCGATCTTTGTGAGCAGGTAGCCAGACAAAAATGCCGATATAACTCCAGCATACTTTTTGAAAGATTTTGACTCTCTAGCATCTGCAGGCGACGACAAAACACCGAGCATCCATCCACACAAGACCCCGAAAACTCCAATTACCACTGTCAACCAGAATCCATTATCACCTATATTTTGGTGTGTGCAGTAAGCTCCCAAGACCATTAGTACATACATGCCGTTAATGACGGCAATAGACAACAAGGCATTTAATCTATTCATGACTGACTGTTTCTAGTTGAAAAGCTTACGCCTGAGTAAAGGGGCTGGCCTGTAAAGGCCAGTCCCGTCGCAGGCGAACTTGAACGAATTGTTAGAAGCCACGTTTCTCCGCCCATGTGGCGATGTATGTTGGACTGTACCCGTTCAAAGGTGTTGCCTCATCGCTCCAGTAGTCCTCATACAGATCACGCAGAATGAAACCAATCGAAAGCTGTCCACCAATCTGGGACTCCAAGGTGTGACCGAACTCAAGGGCGCGTCCGCCTTCTTCTACTGCTACCCGTCCGGCCTCCGAAAAACTCTCGGGCTCCCTATATGGAAGTTTGAATTTTACTTTGAGCGGGTCGGATTTTGACTCGTGATCAAAAAGGAAAAATAATGGATTCATGAACCCCGCGAGCAAACTGCCACCAGATTTCAGTACACGATAGCACTCACGCCAAACTGGAACTACATCCGGAACAAATACATTTGCGACGGGATGAAATATCAAATCAAATTCCGCATCTGAAAAGACCGACAAGTTCGCCATATCACCGCGAATGCATTGAATTCCGAGTCTATCGCGGTCGGAAACCAACCGATCTTTCTCCAGTTGCTCCTCTGACAGATCAAAACTTACTACCTCGGCGCCAGCAGCGGCCAAAATTGGGGCCTGTTGGCCCCCGCCTGATGCAAGGCACAAAATCCTCTTGTCTCGAAGTTCTCCCAACCAACGGCTGGGGACAGGTTTATTGGGCGTAAGAATCACCGTCCAGCGGCCATCTTTAGCATTTTGGATAATCGATGAATCCACTGGGCGAGACCACTCGCCAGCTTCAGCTGACTCGCGGTTCCAAGCGTTACGATTGTGTTCGAGGATATTCATAATGGCTTCTAATGCGTAGCGAAGCGGCGGCCCGTCAGGGACGTCCGCCTCACGCGAATTGTTATGTAATTCCCGGTCCGATAGATAGGGTTACCAATACTGAGGATCATTGAATGCCTCAACGCAACAAGCCTGTCCCAGTGGGAGCTCAAGACTGCTTCCATCCAACGATTGCCCCAGCCAACCCTCTGGATGGGCTAGATTAAACGGCGCTTCCGCAACCTCTTGAGGTACGTGCTCGAAACCCACTTTCGAATAGTAGTTCGGATCACCATAGGTAAAAATGAGTTCGACACCCAGTTCGCGCAAGCGCTTAATGCCAAAATTAATCAGTTTTTGGCCAACGCCTTTGCCCTGATGGTCTGTATCAACGGCTACGGGTGACAACATAAAAGCTTGTACGGAGGAGCCGAATGACAATCTCGTGAAAAAGATACAGCCGACTATCTGCCCTTGCCCGGTAGCGATGAACCCGAACATGTCATCAGTTTCGGTGCCGTTCACCAACTCATGCACCAAATGCCCAATCAGCTTTCCCTCAGACTCACCTTCTGAATCAGAGAACGTCCGGGTAAACAGGGCCTCGATTTCCTGTCGATCAGACTCGCTATACTTCGAAATCTTCATGCCCTAGAAACCCAATTGAGACCAATGAAGAACAGCCCGCATTTACACATAACGCCGCATTGCACCGGCATGTCCGGTGCAATGCTTTGTTAGCTGGCTCGTTAATCGTAGCAGTAGAAGGTGTATACATCTTTTACTTTTTGGCCTACTGAGGGGTTCTACCCCTATTAACTCAACGAAACCACGTCCCGCAGTGCATTCTTGAAGTGTGTGAAAGCGGATGTTTGCTGTCGGCGACTCGGATAGTAGAGGTAGTAACCCGTGAACGGCTCACACCATTCTTCCAGCACACGCACCAGCGTACCAGACGCGATTTGACGGCTAACTATGTCCTCAAGGATGTAAGCAAAGCCGTACCCCTCAGTTGCTGCGGCAACCATCAAATCACTGTCGTTGAAAATTGGACCTCGACCAGGCTTGACTGTGAGCTTGCGCCCATCCTTTTCGAAATCCCAAGGTGATAGCTCGCCGCTACGATTCCTGAAGCTGATGCAGGAATGCTGGGAAAGTTCGGAAGGTGTTTTCGGCGCGCCGTGTCGCGAAAGATAAGAGGGCGCGGCGACAACAGCGACCCGCATCCGAGGGCTGATTGGCAGTGCCACCATATCGTTCTCAAGCCTTTCGCCCAGTCGGATGCCAGCGTCAAACCTACCCGCGATGAGGTCAACGAAATCGTTTTCTATCGAGACCTCGATTTCAATGCCCGGATGCTGTCGAATTAAAGAACTCAGCGCCGGCCAGAGAATCGTGTCGGCCGCGTGTTTTCCGGCACTCACCCTGACAGTACCGATCGGTTCATCGCGCAGGCTAGCGAGCAACTCGATTTCGTTGGTCAGTTCATCGAGCGCGGGCGAGAGTTTTGTCAGCAGACGGGCACCGGCATGTGTAGGGGAAACGCTGCGCGTTGTGCGCGCCAGCAGCCTGATCCCAATGTCTTCCTCCAATCGCTTAAGCGTTTGGCTGAGCGCCGACTGAGTAACGCCGAGCCGCTTAGCTGCGCGCGTAAAACTGCCTTCAGCAGCGATGATGCGGAAAATTTCCAGATCGCCGAGCAGGTTTGGGCGCATTCGTAAGCTCTCCTTATCAACCCTATAATTAATAAGCAGATTATCACAACTCATTAGTAAATGTACTATGTAATAACATTTCAGATAAGGAGCAACTCATGGTTAGAAACTGGCTCATCACGGGCGCAAGCCGTGGACTAGGTGTGGAGGTCGCTCGTGCGGCACTGGCTGCTGGTGAAACCGTCGTCGCTACGGCTCGGTCTGTCAATGACATTACGGAAGCACTCGGAACAAACAGCAGACTTCACGCACTGGCGCTCGATATTACGGACGAAGATGCTGCCATCGCCGTGGCACAGGAGGCAGTGGATCTGCTTGGCACGATCGACGTGTTGGTCAACAATGCTGGCCAAGCACAGCTCGGCTGGTTCGAGACGATCAGCAGCAAACAAGTGCGACGCCAGTTCGAGGTGAATGTCTTCGGCACGATGAACGTAACCCGTGCTGTGACTCCACACATGCGTGCGCGTCAATCAGGCCTCATCATCACCATTTCTTCCGTTAACGGGCTGCTCGCAAACCCGGGAGGATCGGTCTACGCATCGTCAAAATTTGCCATTGAGGGCTGGATCGAGGGATTTGTGCAGGAGCTGGCGCCCCTCAATATCAAATCGATGGTGGTTGAGCCGGGGATGCTGCGCACGGATTTCCTTGACGACAAATCAGCCGCGCACGGTGATATCGAAGTTCTGGATTATGCAGAAGCGACCAAGCAGTTCCGCTCGTTTATCGCCGCCGCCAATCATAACCAGCCTGGTGACCCGACCACGCTAGCAGAACGAATAGTCACCCTCGGCATGTCGAACGAGCCGCCCGTCCGTTTCGTTTTTGGTGAGGATGCACAGGAATGGGCCACCGACAAGGTAAATCGTCTCAAAATGGAGATCGAACAATCAGTTAATATCACGAACGGAAATTAAAGCAATGAAATCAGAGTCATTGATTTTGTGACTATCTCCACTTAGCAAGGCAATGAGCAGCCGGCCAATGAGCGTTGACCACTCATACTCAGGATCAACCATCCGTACCATTTGCTATTCTCTACTCTTAACGAGGCTGTAGAAAAACCCTTTTCCGGCCATCCTACACCCTTCCTATTGGTTCAAATCTTCCGGCATAGCGGCGTCCGGCCCATCATTCATGAATCACGCCACTGATGCCGATGATGATCTCTA
>NZ_JAACZO010000003.1 GCF_010993975.1 Halomonas faecis | reverse complement strand
CGTGTTCGAGACTCTGCCGAGGCTTGGCGAAGATGACGACCTCGACACGCTGCTGCCGTGGCACTGGAAAGACACTCTACCGGGCTGACTCACATCGCAACAGGTGGGGTTACTGGATCGTTTACGGTGACACCGCCGGCTGCATGGCGGTGTGCGACCCCGAAGAGGGCATGCACGCGCTGTTCGCCGGCTACCTGCCACGCCACCGCTTCGCCCCGGCGCCCACGGCTCCCTTCGATGCCGAGCCGGCAGCGGTGGCGGCGGACCTGGCCGCTCTGCGCAAGGTACTGGAGACACACCACCAAGAGATCGCCGCGCTGCTCATGGAGCCCCTTCTGCAGGCTGCCGGCGGGCTCAACATGACCTCGCCTCACTACCTGGCTGGCGCTAGGGCGCTCTGCGACGAGTTCGACGTATTGCTGGTATTCGACGAAGTGGCCACCGGCTTCGGGCGTACGGGCAAGCTGTTCGCCAGCGATCATGCCCAAGTCGCCCCGGACATCCTGGTGCTCTCAAAGGGGCTCACCGGCGGCTATCTCGGCCATGCGGCCACGTTGGCCACGGACCGGGTGCACGATGCCTTCATCGGCGACGGCCCCGATCACGCCTTCATGCACGGGCCGACCTTCATGGGCAACCCGCTGGCCTGCCGGGTGGCCCTGGAGAGCCTGGCGGTGTTCGAGGAGGAGGATTACCTGGGCAGGATCGCTGCGCTCAATCGCGTGCTCAGCCATGAGTTGCTGGAAGACCCGGACCTGCGCGCGCATCCGGCGGTGGTCGATGTACGAGTGCTCGGCGCCACCGCCGTGATCGAGACCCGAGCGGCCGAGGAACTCACCGGCGTGGGCGACTGGGCACGCAGCCAGGGCGTGTGGCTTCGCCCCATCGGCCGCTGGTTGTACACCATGCCGGCCTATGTCACCTCGCCCGAAGAACTGCGCAGCATTACCGACACGATGAAAGCCTGGTTTCGCTGAGCCCCTACACGACCGACGCCCCGCAAGCGGGGCGTCGAGAGGAGCTTGAAGACACGCTGGCAGAGCGTCAGGCCATGGCAGGCGCCGCATAAGAGATGGGAGCCAGCTGACGCTCATTCTCGAAGGTGACGATCTCGTAGGCATCCGGCTGATCGAGCAGGGCCCGGCACAGCTGGTTGTTGAGGGAATGCCCCGACTTGATGCCCCGGAATTCCCCGATCAGGCTATAGCCAAGCTGGTAGAGATCGCCGATGGCATCGAGCACCTTGTGCTTGACGAATTCATCGTCGTAGCGCAAGCCGCCTTCGTTCACGATGCGGTAATCGTCGACCACGATGGCATTGTCGAGACTGCCACCCAGCGCCAGGTCGTTGGCGCGCAGATATTCGAGGTCGCGCATGAAGCCGAAGGTACGCGCTCGGGCGACTTCCTTGACGAAAGACGTCGTCGAGAAATCGACCACGGCCGTCTGCTTCTGCTGTTCGAACACGGGATGGTCGAAGTCGATCGTGAAGGAGACCTTGAACCCCTGATGGGGCAGGAAACGCGCCTCCTTGTCCTCGTCGCGCACCACTACCTCACGCTTGATGCGGATGAACTGCTTCGGAGCGGCTTGCTCGGCAATGCCTGCCGACTGGATGAGGAAGACGAAAGGGGCTGCGCTGCCATCCATGATCGGTACTTCCGGAGCGCTGACGTCCACGAAGGCATTGTCGATGCCGAGCCCGGCGAGGGCCGACATCAGGTGCTCGACCGTCGCCACCTTGACGCCGTCACGGGACAGCGCGGTGCATAGCGTCGTGTCGGTCACCAGGGCCGCATCCGCCGGCAACTGCACCTCGGGTTCGAGGTCGGTACGCACGAAAACGATGCCCGTGTTGACCGGTGCCGGGCGCAAAGCCAGGTAGACCTTCTTGCCGGAATGGAGACCGACGCCAGTGGCACGGATGGTATTTTGCAGAGTGCGTTGTCTGATCATGGGCAGAAGCCAGGCCGTTGTAAGTTATCAAACGCCGTTCACTATAACACCGAACGCACGTTTCAACAAAAAAACATCGCCTGACCCGCCCAATCGAACGATAGAGCCCTCAATCGGCCTGCCGCCGCAGGAAGGCCGGGATGTCGAGATAGTCATCAAGTTCCTGTGGCGAGCGGCGCTTTTCGGCCTGCGGCTTGGGCGCCTCCTGAGGCTCGGCCTTGGCCGCTGTCGTCTGCTGGCGCATCGCCGCGGGTTGCGGCTGGGGCTTGCGGTAGTCGCGCCCCTCGACGCGCTGGGTGGATTCACGCCCGGTCGACTTTTGCTGACGCCCCTCGAGGCCCGCCGCCACGACGGTGACCCGCAGTTCGTCGGTCATCTCCATGTCGATGGAAGTGCCGACCACGATGGTCGCATCCTGTGACGCAAACTCCTGAACGGTGGCACCCACGTCATTGAACTCGCCGATGGAAAGATCCGGGCCGGCAGTGATGTTGACCAGGATGCCGCGCGCGCCGTGCAGGTCGATATCTTCCAGAAGCGGGCTACGGATGGCCTTCTCGGCCGCCTCCCGGGCACGATTCTCGCCAGTGGCACCGCCGGTTCCCATCATCGCCATGCCCATCTCGGACATCACGGTACGCACGTCGGCAAAGTCGACGTTGATGATGCCGGGGCTGGTGATCAGTTCGGCGATGCCCTGTACGGCACCGAGCAGCACGTCGTTGGCAGCGCTGAAGGCATTGAGCAGACTGGCGTTCTTGCCCAGTACCGATAGCAGCTTCTCGTTGGGAATGGTGATCAGGGAGTCGACGTGCTCGGAGAGCTCCTTCATGCCCTCTTCGGCCACGCGCATGCGCTTGGGGCCTTCGAACGGGAACGGTCGCGTGACCACTGCGACGGTGAGAATCCCCAGCTCCTTGGCCACTTGAGCCACCACCGGGGCGCCGCCTGTGCCGGTGCCGCCGCCCATGCCGGCGGTGATGAACACCATGTCGGCACCGCTGATCAGTTCGGCGATGCGTTCGCGATCCTCCATGGCCGCCTGACGTCCCACATCGGGATTGGCGCCAGCGCCGAGCCCTTTGGTGATGTCGTTGCCGAGCTGGAGGACGGTTTTGGCCGCCACGCGCTTGAGCGCCTGGGCATCGGTGTTGGCGCAGATGAACTCGACGCCTTCGATGCAACTTTCGACCATGTGATTGACGGCATTGCCACCGCCACCGCCCACGCCGACTACCTTGATGACCGCACTGCTCGAGGGTGCGCTATCTACCAGTTCGAACATAAGCCCCGTCTCCTGGACCGCGCCGCGGCCCTGTCAGAAATTTCCTTTCAACCAGCCCTTGATCTTTGCCAGCGCCGGAATCCCTTCCTTCGTGCCACGCCGGGAGACGTCTTCACGCCTGGGTTGCGCCGTCACCACCCTGCCCTGGCGGCCTGCCCCATGCCGACCCTCTTGCTGTAAGGCGTAATGTAGCAAACCGACGCCGGTAGAATAAATCGGGTTGCGCACCACGTCGGCCAGTCCACGCACATTGTGCGGTGAAGCGATGCGCACGGGCATGTGGAAAATCTCCTCCGCCAGTTCCACCACTCCTTCCATCCGCGAAGTGCCGCCGGTCAGGACGACACCGGCAGCGACCAGATCCTCGAAGCCGCTGCGCCGAAGCTCATCGCGGATCAGCGTGAACAGTTCCTCGTAGCGCGGCTCGACCACCTCGGCCAGGGCCTGGCGAGACAGATCGCGGGCCGGCCGGTCGCCGACGCTCGGCACTTTGATCATTTCGTCGCTGGCCGCCAGCTGAGTCAGCGCGCAAGCATACTTGACCTTGATCTCTTCGGCGTACTGGGTCGGCGTGCGCAGCGCCATGGCAATGTCATTGGTGACCTGGTCGCCGGCGATGGGAATCACGGCCGTATGGCGGATGGCCCCTTCGGTGAAGACGGCGATGTCGGTGGTCCCCCCACCGATGTCCACCATGCACACGCCCAGTTCGCGCTCATCCTCGGTAAGCACCGACATGCTGGAAGCAAGCTGCTCCAGGATGACCGCATCGACTTCCAGACCGCAGCGCCGTACGCACTTGTCGATGTTTTGCACGGCGTTGAGAGCCGCAGTCACCAGATGGACCCGCGCCTCGAGACGCACGCCCGACATGCCCAGCGGCTCGCGGATCCCCCCCTGAGTATCGATGGAAAACTCCTGGGGCAGCACGTGCAATACGCGCTGCCCTTCCGAAATGGCTCGAGCACGTGCCGAGTCGATGACGCGCTCGATGTCGGAGGGAGTGACTTCGCGATCCTTGATGGCCACGACGCCATCGGAATTCATGGAACTGATATGACTGCCCGCCACGCCAACATAGACGGAATGGATATCGCATCCTGCCATCAGTTCGGCTTCTTCCACGGCACGCTGGATCGATTGTACGGTCGACTCGATGTTGATCACCACGCCTTTCTTCATGCCGCGTGAAGGGTGGGAGCCGATACCCGCAATCTCGATACCGCCATCATCGGTCGGTTGGCCCACGATAGCCACCACCTTGGATGTTCCGATATCCAGCCCGACTACCATGTTGGATGCGTTGGAGGTGACTGCCATGTGCCGGGGACACTCCTAGAACTTGACCCGTAGGGGATTTCTATTATCGCTGAAATGACTGTTAGGTCCATTATAGAAACAACAGACGTTAAATCACCAGCCCAATGCCAAAAAGAGACATCACGATACGGGGAAATCTTGCCAAAAGAAACACCCGAACTCGCCGTCTGGCGGGGCGATCCGGGAATAATCACTCCTCTTCGCGTGAAGAAAGCGTTGCCTGATCGCTATCCGTTTCACCGTGCCAGGCGACTGCGACCCCGTTGGGATAGCGCAGGTCGATGTAGCGAATGTGCGACATCGCGCTTCCGAGCTGTCGCCGCCAAGCCGCAGCGAGTCGTCCCAGCCTGGCATCGCGATCATTACGCCCCAGCATCACCCAGATACTATCATCGAGCTGAAGGCGCCAGGCCCCGCGTGCTTCGAGCCGCAGCTGGCTGATGCTCAGACCCAACTCGGCAAAGCGGCCCTCCAGACGCTCATGGTAGGCAAGCACCTCGGCGCTGCTGCCGCTCGGCCCGGCGAGATCTGGCAGGTCCGCTGCAGCCACTACCGGCTCGGGGTCGAACGGCTCGCCCTGAGGGTTGAGCAGAAGATCGTCGTTCCATCGCGCCACCGGCTGCTGTTCGCCCAGTTCGAAGGCCAGCCCATAAGGCCACTCTCGCGACACCCGCACTTCGGCGAGCCAGCCGATTTCGCGGGCCTGCCGCCGTAGTTCGGGTAGGGAAATCGACAGCCACGTCCGGTCGTCGACCAGCGGGGCCAGCTGACGGCGCAAGTAATCGGCCGTGACGTGGTTCAATTCGCCGCGAATCGAAACCCGTTCGATGGGGCGATCGAGCCATAGCCACAGCGCACGCCCACCGGCAACCAGCACCAGCAGCAACAGCACCGCACCCACCAGCGAGCCGCGCAATCTCATCGCTTCGGCAAGCCCAGCGTAGTATCCAGAATGCGCAGCACCAGGGCATCGAAATCGAGGCCGGCATGCGCCGCCGACTGGGGCACCAGGCTATGGTCGGTCATGCCCGGTACGGTATTGACCTCCAACAGCCAAAAGCCGCCGCGTTCATCGCGCATTGCATCGATCCGTCCCCAACCCTCTCCGCCAATGGCTTCGAAGGCATCGCGGCACAGTTCGCCTAGGGTGGCTTCATCGGCCGATGACAAGCCACAAGGCAGATGGTAGAGAGTCTCGTTGGAGACGTACTTGGCCTCGTAATCGTAGAAACCGCCGGGAACCTCGACGCGAATGGCTGGCAGAATGGTGTCACCGAGCAGCGACACCGTGTATTCCTTGCCGGCGACGAATCGCTCGGCCATCACCTTCGCATCGAAACGCGCCGCCTCGTGATAGGCGGCCTCCAACGCATCGCGGCCATCGACGATACTGATGCCCAGCGTCGAGCCCTCATGCACCGGCTTGACGATCAGCGGCAGGCCGAGTTCGGCCACCACGGCATCCCAGTCGGCGTCGGCCTCGAGCAACCGCGCAGCCGGCGTGGGCAGACCCAATGCCTGCCAAACGAACTTGGTGCGCTGCTTGTCCATGCCCAGTGCCGAGGCCAGCACCCCACTACCGGTATAGGGAATGCCCAGCAGTTCCAGGGCGCCTTGCAGGGTGCCGTCCTCACCACCGCGGCCGTGGAGGGCGATAAAGACCCGGTCGGGAGCCAGGGTTTCCAGACCGGAGAGTCCGCCTTTCGCCGGATCGTAACCCACGGCATCGACACCCTGACGCTCGAGCGCCGACAATACTGCCGCACCGCTCTTCAGTGACACCTCGCGCTCTGCGGAGTGGCCCCCATAGAGGACGGCGACGCGCCCATAGGCTCGTGCAGTCATGGCGTCACCTCACTGAACTGCAGACGGCTTTCCGCCAGCCCCTGGGCGATGCCGCCCACATCGCCGGCGCCCTGGGTGATCAGGATGTCGCCATCGCGCAACACCCGCGCCAGCAGTGCCGGCAGCTCCGTCTTGTCTTGCACGAATATCGGATCGACTTCACCGCGCTGTCGCAGCGAACCTGCCAACGCCCGGGCATCCGCACCGGGGATCGGCGCCTCGCCAGCGCTGTAGACATCCAGCAGCAACAGGGTGTCGACCTCGGAAAGCACCTGCACGAAATCCTCGTACAGATCACGCGTGCGCGTGAAGCGGTGCGGCTGGTATAACATCACCAGGCGCCGCTGAGGCCACCCCGCACGCACGGCACGAATGACCATCGCCACTTCCCTCGGATGGTGGCCATAGTCATCGACCAGCATCACCTCGCCCTCGCCTGTCGGTGGCGCGAAGTGGCCATGCACCTGGAAGCGTCGCCCTACCCCGGCAAACCCCGCCAGGCCGCGCTGGATGGCGGAATCGTCGACGCCGGCATCGCTGGCGATGGCGATCGCCGCCAGTGCGTTGAGGGCGTTGTGCCGCCCCGGCATGGACAAGCGTACCGGCAATGGCGCCAGACCGTCGGGGCGCTCGGCGGTGAAGCGGATCTCGCCGCCCTGCTGGACGAAGTCGCTGATGCGGTAGTCGGCATCCTCGCTGAAGCCGTAGGTGACGAACTGCCGATGCAGCCGCTCGCGAAGCCCCCGCACTTGGTCATCGTCGATGCACAGGATCGCCAGCCCATAGAACGGCAGGTTGTGCAGGAACTCGATGAAGGTACCCTTGAGGCGCTCGAAATCGCCGCCATAAGTGCTCATGTGATCGGCGTCGATATTGGTGACCACTGCCACCATGGGTTGCAGGTGCAGGAAGGAGGCATCGGATTCGTCGGCCTCGGCCACCAGGTAGTCACCCTCGCCGAGGCGCGCATTGGCACCGGCACTGGTCAGCTTGCCGCCGATCACGAAGGTCGGATCGAGACCGCCTTCGCCCAGCAGGGTCGCGGTAAGACTGGTCGTGGTCGTCTTGCCGTGGGTACCGGCCACGGCGATACCGTGGCGAAAACGCATCAGCTCGGCGAGCATCTCGGCGCGACGCACTACCGGCACGCGGTGTTCATGGGCCCAGCGAATTTCGGGGTTGGTCTCGTCCACCGCCGTTGAGACCACCACCACGTCGGCATCCACTACGTTGTCGGCGTCATGACCGATGGCCACGGGGATGCCCAGGCCGACGAGTCGAGCCACCACGGGCGAAGCCTTGATATCACTGCCGCTGACCCGGTAGCCCTCGTTGGCAAGCACTTCGGCGATGCCACACATGCCGGCTCCGCCGATACCCACGAAATGAATCCGCCGGATGCGACGCATGCCCATGCCGCGCCCACGATGGGGCGGCATGCTCTGTTCGGGAATCGGTCCCAGGGTACTATTGCTCAAGACCTGTCTCCATGCAGCCGGCCACCAGACGCTCCACCGCATCGAGGTGGGCGCCACCGCGTGCATGCACGGCCATGGTGGCAAGAGTGTCGGGGGCGAGCAGCGTCGTCAGGCGCTCGGCCAGCGCCGCTGCCGTCAGTTCGGATTGCACCATCAGTGACGCACCGCCGGCTGCGACCAGCGCCCGTGCGTTGGCCGTCTGGTGATCGTCCACGGCATGGGGGAAGGGCACGAACAGCGCCGGCTTGGCGGCGGCGGCGAGTTCGGCCACCGTCAACGCACCGGCGCGGCACACCACCAGGTCCGCCCAGTCGTAGGCCGCCGCCATGTCGTCGATGAAGGCGGTGACTTCCGCGTCGACGCCCTGCGCACGATAGTGCTCGAAAGTCGCCGTTTCTTTATCCCGACCGGCCTGGTGGCGCACGTCGGGTCGCGCTGCCTCGGACAGCCGAGCCAGCGCCTCCGGTAGCCGCTGGTTGAGCGCCAGCGCACCCAGCGAGCCGCCTACCACCAGCAAACGCAGTCGCCGACCGCGCATGGCAGAGGCGGGTCGCGGCGCCTCGCCCAGCGCAGCGATCTCTGCGCGCACCGGATTGCCGATCACCTCGCCACGTCCGGCGAACGCCTGGGGGAAAGCGGCGAACACGCGCCTTGCCAAACGCGCCAGCACGCGGTTGGTGAGACCCGCCACGGCATTCTGCTCGTGGATCACCAGGGGGCGATGCAGCAACCAGGCGGCCAAGCCACCTGGGCCGCTGGCAAAGCCCCCCAGCCCCACCACCAGTGTCGGATCGAGTCGGCGAATGATGCCGGCCGCCTGCCAGACCGCTCGCGTGAGATTGAAGGGGGCCAGCAGCCAACCCGCCAGGCCATTGCCGCGAAGCCCACTCACCGCAATGCGATGCAGCGGTATCTTCGCCTCGGGAACCAGGCGATTCTCGATGCCGCGCGGACTGCCCAGCCAGTGCACCTCAATGTCGCGCTCAGCCAACTCACGGGCCAGCGACAAGGCCGGGATCACATGCCCCCCCGTACCCCCGGCCATGATCAGAATGCGGCGAGGCGGCGACGAGGTCATGAGCGGGCTCCTTGGTTGCGAGCGGGTAGAGGGCGGGAAGGAGTGGGGCGAGAGCGCTTGACGCAGGCGCGGGTTTCGATATCCGCGCGCAGCAACATCGCCATCATCACGGCACTGATCAGCAAGCTGGAGCCGCCGTAGCTCAGCAGCGGCAAGGTCAAGCCCTTGGTGGGGAGCATACCAGTACTCACCGCGATGTTGATGAAAGCTTGAGCGGCGATCACGAAGGCAATGCCGTAGCTCATGTAGGCGGCAAACGCCAGGCCCACCACTTCGGCACGCCGCCCCACGGCCAAGGCCCGCACGATAAGTAGAACGAAGAGCCCCAGCACGATGATGGCACCGACCAACCCCAGCTCTTCGGCCAGTACGGCGAAAACGAAGTCGGTGTGAGCCTCGGGCAGGTAATACAGCTTCTGTACGCTATTGCCAAGACCCGTCCCCAGCCAGTGCCCGCGCCCGAAGGCGATCAGCGCCTGGGTCAGCTGATAGCCGCTGGCGAACTGATCCGCCCAGGGATCGGCAAAGCTGGTCAGTCGCGCCAGCCGATAGGGCTCGGCAATGGCGGCGTAGAACCCCAGCACGGCAGCCCCGCAGAGAATCAGAATAAAGCGCCCCCAAGGTGCGCCAGCCATCAGCAGCATGCCCATCGCGCAACCGGATATCACCACCGTGGCACCGTAGTCCGGCTCGAGGATGAGCAGCACCGCGAAGACACCGACCACTAGCAACGGGCGCAGGAAGGCTCCCCACTGACGTCGCACGTCGGGCAAGAAGCGCTCCAGGTAGCCGGCCAGATAGACGATCAGGCACAGCTTGGCGACCTCCGAGGCCTGCAGGTTCAGGGGCACCCCGGGAATGGCGATCCACCGGCGGCTGCCGTTCACTTCACGCCCCACGACGAGTACCGCAAGCAACAGCACGACGCCGACCAGCAGCAGTAGGGGCCCGTTGGCCCGCCACCAGGCCAGTGGCACGCGCAGCACCAGGGCCCCGGCCACCAGAGCCGCCACCACGAAGGTGCCGTGCCGTAGACTGATGTGATAGGGGTTGCCGGTGAGCCCGGCCGCCACTTCAGTGGAAGCCGAGGTGACCATCACCCAGCCGACCAGCATCAGGGCCAGTACCGCCAGCAACAGCCAGCCATCACAGGGCTGGCTCTGGGACGAGAGCCGCTGGCGCAGCCGTCGCAAGCGTTGACCGCCTTGCCTTGCGGAATGGTTACGCTCAACCGCCATGCATCACCTCCCGCCGCTGCCGCTTCACCCAGTCGCGGAACGCCTCGCCGCGGGCCCGGTAGTCAGCGAACTGATCCAGACTGGCACAGGCCGGCGAGAGCAGCACGCAATCGCCGGGGCGGGCCACCTGCCGTGCTCGCCACATGGCCGCCTCGAGGTCTGTCACACGGGTCACCGCCACCTCTCCGTGGAAGGCCGCCTCCAAGCGCTCGGCATCCGCGCCGAACAGTACCGCCTCCCGGGCATAGCGGGCCAGGGGAGCGGCAAGCGGAGTGAAGTCGGCTCCCTTCCCCACACCGCCGGCGAGCAGCACCAGCCGTCCTTCGAGGGTGGGCCCTAGCCCGGCAATGGCGGCGAGCGTCGCCCCCACGTTGGTGCCTTTGGAGTCGTTGATCCAGCGCACGCCATCAAGCACTGCCACCGTCTCGCCGCGGTGCGGCAGACCGGGAAAGCGTTCGAGCACTGCGGTCATGATGTCGAGTGGCAGCCCCAGCCGCTTGCCCATGGCGAGTGCCGCCAGGGCGTTGGCCTGATTGTGTCGCCCCGCCAGGCGCAGTGCCTGCGCAGGCATCAACGGCACTTCGTCATGCATCAGCCAGTCTTCGCCGTCACGTCGAGCGATGCCCCACTCGCCGGCCTGGGGGGCACGGGTCGTGAAACGATCCTGCGCCGGCAGAGGAGTCTCGGGCCAGGTCATCGGATCCTCGGCATTGGTCACGCCATGACGAGCCCCCCGGAAGATGCCGAGCTTGGCAGCACGATAACCCGCCATATCGCGGTGTCGATCCAGATGATCCTCGGAGAGGTTGAGAAAGGCTGCCGCCTCGGCACCTAACCAGGGCGTCGTCTCGAGCTGGAAACTGGAAAGCTCCAGCACGAAAAGTTCGGCATCGGGCTTCTCCACCAACAGATCGAGTGCCGGTGTGCCCAGGTTGCCTCCCACCGCCACGCGAACCCCCGCCTCGCGGGCCATCTCGCCGAGCAGGGTGGTGACGGTGGACTTGGCGTTGGAGCCAGTGATGGCGGCAATGGGCGCATGGCAGGTACGCACGAAAAGTGCGATTTCGCCCACCAGCAGCGGCTCGCCGGTGGTGGGATGGCACCGGTCGACCAGTCCCTCGAGCCCCGGAGTCGATGGGTCGACCCCGGGACTCAGCACGATCTCCTTCGCCGGGGCGAGATCGAGCGCCGTCAATGGCCCGCAGTGGACTGCAACCCCGGGATGGGCCTCTCGAAAGGCCGACAGCCCCGGCGGCTCCTGCCGCGTGTCGGCAACCATGAAGGGAATGCCCTGGCGCGCCAAGTGGCGACAGATCGCCCGACCGGAAATCCCCAGGCCCACCACCAGAGTAATGCTCTCGGGTATCCTGACCCGGTCCCCTGCCTCGCCCACGCCGTCGAAATGCATCAGCGAACCTTGAGGGTGGCCAGGCCGACCAGTACCAGCACGACGGTGATGATCCAGAAGCGCACGATGACCCGCGGCTCCGGCCAGCCCTTCAGCTCGTAGTGGTGGTGCAGCGGGGCCATGCGGAAGATGCGCCGACCGGTGAGCTTGTAGGAGCCCACCTGCAAAATCACCGAGATGGTCTCCATGACGAAGATGCCGCCCATCACGAAGAGCACGATCTCCTGGCGCACGATGACCGCCACCACGCCGAGAGCCGCCCCCAGCGCCAGCGCTCCGACATCGCCCATGAAAACCTGGGCCGGATAGGTGTTGAACCACAAAAAGCCCAGGCCGGCACCGGCGATGGTGGCACAAAACACGGCCAGCTCACCGGCACCGGGAATGAAAGGAATCTGCAGATACTCGGCGAACACGGCGTTGCCGCTAGCGTAGGCGAACACGGCAAGCCCCATGGCCACCATCACGGTGGGCATGATGGCCAGGCCATCGAGGCCGTCGGTCAGGTTGACGGCATTGGAACTGCCCACGATCACCAGATAGGTGAGCACCACGTAGAAAACGCCGAGTGGCAGCACGAACTCCTTGAACAACGGCACGATCAGGCTGGTTTCAACCGGCGAGACGGCGGTGACGTAAAGCAGCACGGCGGCCAGACCACCGATGAGCGACTGCCAGAAATACTTCCAGCGTGCCGGCAGACCGCGCGGATTCTTCTCCACCACCTTGCGGTAGTCGTCGACCCAGCCGATGGCACCGAAGCCCAGCGTCACCGCCAGTACGATCCAGACGTAGTGGTTGGCGAGATCGCCCCACAGCAGGGTGCTGACGGCCATCGACACCAGGATCATCGCGCCACCCATGGTCGGCGTACCGGCCTTGGAGAGATGCGACTGGGGGCCGTCGTCGCGTACCGCCTGGCCGATCTGGCGCTCGACCAGGCGACGAATCATCCATGGCCCCAGAAACAGGCACAGCAGCAGCGCCGTCAAGGTGCCCAGGATCATGCGTAGGGTCAGGTAGTTGAAAACATTGAAGGCGCTCTGGAACTGCGCCAGAAAATCAGCCAGAAAAAGCAGCATGTATTGCGCTCACCTCATGCATCGGCGCGCAGTGCGGCCACGACCTCTTCCATGCCGACACTGCGCGATCCCTTGACCAGCACGCTGGCGCCAGGAGGCAGGTGGTCCAGGACGTGGCGCGTCAGCGCCTCGCGGTCATTGAAATGGTACCCGCCTTCCCCGAAGGCGTCACAGGCAGGCCGCGCTTGCGCCCCGCAGGTACCGAGCATGTCGATTCCCCGTTCCCTTGCATAGTGCCCGACCTCGGCATGCAGACGATCGGCCTCTGCACCCAATTCGCCCATGGCGCCCAGCAGGCACCAGCGCGGCCCCGGCAACTCGGCCAGCAGTGCCAGCGCCGCCTTGACCGCGCCAGGATTGGCGTTGTAAGTGTCGTCCAGCACGCGCGTACCGCGAATGCCGTCCACCACGGCAAGACGCCCCGCCATCGGCGTGGCCTCCGCCAGCCCCGCGACGACGCACTCGGCCGAGAGACCAAGCGCCAACGCCGCCGCCGCCGCCGCCAGGGCATTGGCCACGCTGTGGCGCCCCAGCAGGGCCAATTGCACGCGCCCCACCGCAAGGCCATCCACGACAAGCGTGAAAGCATAGCGTCCCGACGCATCGCAGGCCAGCTCAGTGGCACGCACCCGCGCGGTCTCGCTGAAGCCGAAGTCGAGCACCTCGCGGGGTGACGCCAGCCGCGACCACAGCGGAAAGTAGCTGTCGTCGCGATTGATCACCGCCACGCCGTCGGCCGGCAGGCCGGAGAGAATTTCCGCCTTGGCCTGGGCGATCCGTCCCATCCCGCCGAACTCACCGACGTGAGCACCGGTAACGTTGGTGATGACCGCCACCTGCGGCTCGGCCAGCGCCGCCGTCCAGGCGATTTCCCCCAGGTGGTTCGCGCCCAGTTCGAGTACCGCATGACGGTGATGCGGCGTCAGCCCCAACAGGGTCAGCGGTACGCCAATGTCATTGTTGAGATTGGCATGCGTCGCGAGTGTCATCCCCTCGGCACTCAAAACGCCCTTGAGCAGCTCCTTGACGCTGGTCTTGCCGCTGTTGCCGGTGACGGCTAGCAGGGGTCTTCCCCAGGCGCGCCGCCGAGCCCGCCCCAGCAACCCGAGAGCGAGGCGGGTATCCGGCACCCGAAGCTGCGGCAGCGGGTCGTCCAGGGGACGCTCCACCAGTGCCGCTGCGGCACCAGCCTTACGAGCCTGGGCAATGAAGTCGTGGGCATCGAAGCGCTCGCCACGCAGCGCCACGAAGAGCGCACCCGCAACGAGCTGGCGACTGTCGGTGACGATACCCGCAAGTGGCATGTCCTCATCGAGTGGCGGCACGCCCAGTTCAGCAGCCACTGCGCACAGAGTGTCGAGACCGCATCGGCTCATGCCATGGCCTCCCGCCACTCCAGCGCCAGCGTCACCGCTTCCACGTCGCTGAACGGATGGCGAACACCGCCGATTTCCTGGTAGGTTTCGTGCCCTTTGCCGGCCACCAGCACCACGTCGTCGGGCCCTGTCTCGGCCAGCACCCAGGCAATGGCCGCAGCACGCCCCTCCCGGTTCCAGGCTCGCTGGCGCCCCGCCGACGAGAGACCGGCCATGACCTGCTCGCGGATCGCTGCCGGTTCCTCGCCGCGAGGGTTGTCATCGGTAACGACCAGCCGGTCGGCATGGCGCTCGGCGACGGCAGCCATCAACGATCGCTTGCCGCTGTCGCGCCCCCCCCCGCAGCCGAACAGACACCACAGCCGACCCGGTCCGGGGAGGTGGGCACGCAACGCCGCCAGGGCATTCTCCAGCGCATCCGGCGTGTGCGCATAGTCAACGATGACCCGGGGGCAACCGCGACGAATCAGCGGCTGTAGACGCCCCGGCACCGGCGAAATGCGCGCGGCCGACTCGAACAGCGCTTCCAGCGGTGCACCCAGGCCATACAGCGTGGCCATGGCCAGCAGCAGGTTGTCGAGAGTGAAGCGGCCCAGCAGCGGAAGCGCCAGGGGAAACTCCCCTTCCGGCGTTGCGACCAGCGCCAGTTGACCCTCCGGCGAGGCCTGCCAGTCGAGCACTCGTAACGTGGCCGCCGGGTCGCTGCCGACGGCCAGCACCCGTACTCCGTCGGCCACGCCGGCCAGCATCAGCCGTGCCAGCCGGTCGTCGGCATTGACCACGGCCAGAGCAAGCTCCGGCCGGCGAAATAGACGGGCCTTGGCCGCGGCGTAGGCGGCCATGCTGCCGTGGTAGTCGAGATGGTCACGGCTCAGGTTGGTGAATATCGCCGCCGAAACCCGGCAGCCCTCCAAACGCCCCTGTTCCAGAGCGTGCGAAGACACCTCCATGGCCACCCGCGCCATGCCGTCAGCGGCCATTTCGCCCAGTGCCGCTTGCAGTCCCAAAGGCCCAGGAGTGGTCAGCCGCCCTTCTGTCAAGGCGCCCGGCCGTCCGTACCCCAGGGTACCCACCACTCCGGCCTCGCAACCCAACTGCCGGCTCAGCTCGGCGATGAAGTGGGTCACCGAGCTCTTGCCATTGGTACCGGTGACGCCGATCAGCTCGAGCGAATCGGGCACGGCATAGAGCGCTTGTCCCAGTTCGCCCAGCCGTTGGCGCAGAAAGGGCAAAGGCACCACGCGCCAATCGGCCAGCGCCTCGGGCAGCCTTTCGTCCCGCCCCAGATGATAAAGCACCCGTTCGGCACCGGCCGACAGGGCCGCCTCGACGAAATCCCGGCCATCGACTGTCTCACCGGGAACCGCCACGAAGACATCGCCCGGTTCCACGTGGCGACTGTCCTCAACCACACGCAGGCGAGCCGGCAACGGGGCGTCATCCGCTACCAGATCGGGCCAACAGCGGCGCAGTGCCGCCTGAAAACGGGCTGCTGTCACGTGCATGGACACTTCTCCGGTACGCTGGTCATTGACGCTCACGCTGGTCGGGCGGCACATCGAGCAAGCGCAAGGCACTGCCGGCCACGCGTGAGAAAACCGGGGCGGCCACGGCGCCCCCGAAATAGTCGCCGCCGCGCGGGCGATCGATCATCACCACGGTAACGATGCGCGGGTCGGAAACCGGTGCGATGCCAGCGAACAGGCTACGATAAGCATCCTTTTCGTAGCCTCCCGCCGAGGATTTGCGCACCGTTCCGGTCTTGCCGGCCACCCGGTAGCCCGGCACGGCGGCCCGTCGACCACCGGTGCCGGGCTGCACGGAAGCTTCCATGATGCGCAACAACTCGTGGGCCACCTCCGGCTCGATGGCCTCGACGCCGCTCGCTGGCTGAGCGCGCTTGAGCAGCGACGGCGACATGCGCACCCCACCGTTGGCCAGCGCAGTATAGGCGCTGGCCAGCTGCAATGCCGAAACCGACAGGCCATACCCGTAGGAAAGCGCCGCCCACTGGCTGTGTGACCAGCGCACCGGCGCCGGGAGGTTCCCCACCGCTTCGCCGGGAAATCCGGTTTCGGGACTCTGGCCGAAGCCCAGGCTGCGATAGAGTTCGGGCACCCGTGGTTCGTCGAGTTCCAGAGTGAGCTTGGACATCCCGATGTTCGATGACTTCTCGAGGATACCGGCCAGATCCAGTTCGCCATAGTTGCGAATGTCGCGAATGGTGAACTGGTCGATGCGCATCCATCCTGGGGTCGTGTCGATGACGGTGTCGAGAGAGAACTCCCCGCTCTCGAGGATGGCCGCCATGGCCAGCGGCTTGACCACCGAACCCGGCTCGAACACGTCGACGATCGCCTGGTTGCGCAGACCTTGCGGATCGAGCCCGGCCCGGTTGTTGGGGTTGTAAGAAGGCTGGTTGGCCATGGCCAGCACTTCGCCGGTGCGCGCATCGAGCATCACCACGATGCCACCGTCTGCCTCGTGCGCCGCAACCGCCTTCTTGAGCTCGCGATAGGCCACGTATTGCAGCCGTTGATCGATGGACAGCGTCAGCTCGCCGCCGGGCTCGGCTTCGCGCAGCACTTCGAGGTCACGCACCAGTTGGCCACGACGGTCCTTGATCACGCGCCGCTTCCCGGGAGTGCCAGCCAAGTGGGGCTGATAGGCGAGCTCGAGTCCCTCCTGACCGCGATCGTCGACGTTGGTGACACCGACCAGCTGTGCCGTCACCTCTCCTGCCGGGTAGTAGCGCTTGTACTCATGCTGGGCATAGACGCCCGCCACGCGCAGATCGAGTACCCGCTGAGCGGCCTCGGGTGTCAGTTGACGCCGCAAATACATGAACTCTCGATCCGCATAGCGCTCCAGACGACCATCGAGTTCGTCCAGGCTCATGCCGAGCGCCTGAGCGAGCATCAGACGCTGGATGCGATCGTCGGCGATTTCCTGAGGGTTGGCCCACAGCGTCACCACCGGCGTGGAAATGGCCAGTGGCTCACCATGCCGGTCGGTGATCATGCCGCGATGAGCGGACAACGGTTCGGTGCGCAGAATCCGCGCATTGCCCTGCCCCTGGAGGAAGGGCTGATCGAAGACGTGGAGCGTCACGATACGCGCGCCCAGCAGCAACATGCCGAGGGCGACCAACACCAGCACCAGAACGTATCGCGCCCGCCCCATGGGGGGCGACACAGGGCGATGGCGCGGCGTGCCTCCCTGTCTCGAAGAGGCGCTCATGGGCGAATCACCTCAACGTCGGTGACATCGGGCAGACGCATGTCGAGCCGTTCCACGGCCAGACGCTCGATGCGCGCTGGCGACGACCAAGTGCTTTCCTCGAGCAGCAGGCGACCCCATTCGGTCTGCAACTGATCGCGTTCGCGCTCGAGTTGCTGCAAGCGGGCGTACTGCTCCCGGGTCTGGTGACTGACGGCGATCGACGCCATGGCCGAAGCCAGGCACGCCATCACCAGCAACACCACCAGTACCAAGCGCACGCCGCCAAGCCGGCCCAAGGGCCAACCGAAGCGCGACGAACCGGAATGCTGCGATGCTACGCTCATGATCCCTCAGGCCAGCTTGCGAGCCGCGCGCATGACTGCGCTGCGCGCGCGAGGGTTGGCGTCGACCTCTGCCGGTGATGGCCGCTGAGCCTTGCCCAGCGAGACCAACCTCCTCTCGAGCTGCGCGTCGCGAATGGGCACATCACGCGGCAAGTGGCTATCGCCTCGCACGTGCTCGCGGATGAAGCGCTTGACGCGGCGGTCCTCCAGAGAATGGAAACTGATCACCACGAGATGCCCACCCGGCGCCAGGGCTTCCAGGGCGGCAGCCAACGCCGCATCGAGCTGCTCGAGTTCGCCATTGACGTGGATACGCAACGCCTGAAAGACGCGCGTCGCGGGATGCTTGCCTTTCTCCCAGGCGGGATGCGCGGCCTTGACCACCTCGGCGAGGTCCGCCGTCCGCTCGAAGGGGCTCTCGACACGCCGGCTCACGATGGCTCGTGCCAGCCGACGCGCAAAACGTTCCTCGCCATACTCCTTGAAGACCCGAACCAGTTCGGCTTCGTCGGCATCGGCCAGAAAGTCGGCAGCACTCTTTCCGCGCGTGGGGTCCATGCGCATGTCGAGGGGCCCATCGCGCAGGAAGCTGAATCCGCGCTCGGGGTCGTCCAGTTGAGGCGAGGAGACGCCCACATCGAGCAGCACGCCGGCCAGGCGACCCTGCACCCCATGGGCTGCAGCAATCTCGTCGAGCCTGGCGAACTCCCCCTTCTCGATGGTGAAGCGCGGATCGTCGATACCTCCCGCCTCGGCCACGGCCTGAGGGTCGCGATCGATGGCCAGCAACCGCCCCGTCGGCGCCAACCGCGCAAGGATGGCCCGACTGTGACCGCCGCGACCGAAGGTACCGTCCAGATAGACGCCTTCCGGGTCGTGAACCAGGGTATCGACCGCTCCGTCGAGCAGGACGCTGGCATGGCGAAAGCCGCGGGAGGGCGATTCGGGGGCGGATGACGACATGCGCTTCTCGGTATTGTGAGGCGGACGACGGCCGCAACCGTCGTGCCAACCAGTAAAACGGAGGGAGTCGGCCGATAAGCCGGGTTCTGTCGTGGACAGTCATTCCTCTAATCACTGCGTCGCCGCAGTGCTCAAGCGACCTACCCGAACCCGACGCGGGCCACGCCATGGGGTTCCTATTTGGTCTTGCTCCGGGTGGGGTTTGCCGTGCCACGCACTGTTGCCAGGCGCGCGGTGCGCTCTTACCGCACCCTTTCACCCTTGCCGGCCTCCCGCAGGAGACGTAGGCGGTCTACTCTCTGCTGCACTTTCCGTCGGCTCGCGCCGCCCAGGCGTTACCTGGCACCCTGCCCTGTGGAGCCCGGACTTTCCTCCCCCGATACCGATCTTCGAGAACGGACCGGCGGCGACTGTCTGGCCAACTCCGAGCGCAAGAATACCAGCGCCAGGTAACCCTCTCAATGACTTTGCCGCGCCTCCTTGAGCGCCTGAGCCCGGGCATACCAGACCTTCCTGGCCCCACCCAGCAACCGAGCCGCCACGCCGGCGGCCTGCTTGACGCCCATGCCTTCGTCCAGCAACGCCCCCAGCAACGCCTCCCCTTCGATCACCGTCGCCGCAACCTGACGCGACTCGGCACCGGCCAGCATGACCACGAATTCCCCGCGGGCCTGGTTGGGGTCCTGCTCCATACGCGTCGTCAAGGCCCCAGCGCTGCCCTCGAGGAATGTCTCGTACGCCTTGGTCAGTTCACGGGCCAGCACTAGGTGTCGCTGGCCCAGCACGACGCCGATATCCGCCAGGGTATCCCGAATCCGGTGCGGCGACTCGTAGAACACCAGGGTTTCCTCACGCTCCGCCAGCGCTTCCAGTCGTGTCCGGCGTGCCGCACTTCGCGCCGGCAGGAAGCCTTCGAAGAGGAAGCGGTCGGTGGGTAAGCCAGCCGCCGAAAGCGCTGCCACCAGGGCGCAGGCGCCGGGTATGGGTATCACCCTCCGCCCCCTCGCCCGCAATTCCCGAACCAGCACGAAGCCGGGATCGCTGATCAGCGGCGTACCAGCATCGCTGATCAGGGCAATATCCTCGCCTTCCGCCAACCGTGCATCGAGCTGCGCGACCCGCGCCGCCTCGTTGTGCTCGTGCAGCGACAGCAGCGGACGGTGAAGTCCCAGGTGGCGCAGCAGACGAGCGCTGTGCCGTGTGTCCTCGGCCGCCACGAGGGCGACCTCGGACAGGACGCGTGCCGCCCGCGGCGTCAGATCGTCCAGATTCCCAATCGGTGTGGCGACCACGTACAATGATCCAGAGCTCGAATCCGACATGAGGGCTCCCGGCAAGCGACGACAAGGGACACGTTATCATGGACAAGACGCTTCGCGGCCTGCTGGCCACCGTACTGCTCGCTCTGCTGATCGGCGGCTGTGCGTATCAGCCAGGACCGACCGAGCGGCTCCCCGACGATCCGCAAGCGCTGCTCGAGCAGGCCAGCCAGCAAGAAGGCGAGCAGGCGGCCGTCAGCCGCCTTGAAGCGGCCGACATCCTAGCACAGCAGGATCAGCGCACCCAGGCGCTCGAGGTCGCCTTGGAGCTCGACGACGCGGCACTCGACGACGCCGACTACCAGCGCTGGGGACTGCTGCTGTCACGACTCGGCAGCGAGGCAGAAGACACCACAGCCGTGCTCCGCGCCACCCAGGACATCGACGCGCGCGACATCGACCGGGAGGCGGCGAACACCCTGCGCGAACGCCGCGGGCGCGCCCTGGCCGAGATCGGCGAACACCTGGCTGCAGCCCAGGCTCTCCTCGCCGTACAGCGCGACACCGACGCTACCGCGCTCAACGAAGGCATCTGGCATTCACTGTCACGCCTCGACGGTCAGCAATTGGCCGCACTGGCAGATGGCGCCGAACGACTCACCGAGGGCTGGATCGAACTGGCACGGTTGACCCGCGATGCCGGCAGTGACATCGAACGTCTATTCTCGCAGATCGACGCTTGGCGCGACCGCAACCCGCGCCATCCCGCTGGCCGTGAAATCCCCAGCGACCTGCTGGCCCTGCGCGAACTGCGCGGCCGGGAGATCCGCCACGTTGCCGTCTTTCTACCCGAGTCGGGCCCGCTGGCCAGCGTCGCCGAGGCAATCCGCGAGGGGCTTCGCACCCACCACCTCAACGCCGTGGAGCGTAACGGAGGGCTGCGCATGAGCTTTTTCGACTCGAGCCTGGGCGACCTAGAGCTCCTCTACGCCGAGGCGCGCGATGCCGGAGCACAGGTGGCCATCGGTCCTCTGGACAAAGAGCAGGTCTCTCGGCTCGAGGAACGCGATCGCGTACCACTGCCGACCCTGGCCCTCAACTATGGCGAAAACGACCGCAACCGGGCTGATCAGCTCTACCAGTACGGCCTTTCGGCCGAGGACGAGGCGCGCCAGGTCGCACGCCGTGCCCGTGAGGACGGCCACCGCCGTGCTGCCATGTTGATTCCCGATAACGACTGGGGACGTCGGGTAGGCCAGGCCTTCGAAGCGACATGGCAACGCAACGACGGCACCATCACCAGCCGTGTCGCCTACGCTCCGTCCGGTTCAGCCACCGAAAGCACTCGGCGCGCCCTGGGCGGCAACCCCGACATGCTTTTCCTGCTCGCCGTTCCCAGCTTTGCTCGGCAGGTTCCCCCCACGCTCGACTACTACGATGCCGCCGAGCTGCCCATCTACGCCACCTCGCACCTCCATGAGGGGCGTCCCCAACCCTTGCTGGACCACGATCTCGACGGTGTCAACTTCATCGACATCCCCTGGCAGATCCCCGATGCCGCGGTCGGCGGCGAGGAAGCCCTGCCCTTCCAGGCCAGCTACCGTCAACTGCGCGAAGATGCCGACCCATCGCTGTTCCGCCTGCTGGCCATGGGTGTGGACGCCTACGAGCTGGCATTACGGCTACCCCAGTTCCGCCTGCTCCCCGACAGCGAATTGTTCGGTGCGACCGGCACGCTGAGCGTGGGAAACGACGGTCGCCTTCACCGTCGCCTGCCATGGGCCCGTTTCGAGAACGGCCTGCCCCGTCCCGTGCTGGTTACCGACTTTCTGAATGACGGCGGCCTGACCGACGATGCCCAGCGCCTCGAAGGCACCCCGCTCGGCAGCGAGCCACTGGTAGCTCCGGAGAGTGGCGATGGCGCACGGCAGTGACGCCCGGGCGCGGGGTTCGCAAGTCGAGCAATGGGCGGCCGAATGGTTGGTCGCCCGGGGGCTCGTGCTGGTAGCCCGCAACCAGCACGCCAAGGGCGGCGAGCTCGACCTGGTCATGCGCGACGGCGACACTTTGATCTTCGTCGAAGTGCGTCACCGTACCGATTCCCGCCACGGCCACCCGCTGGAGACGATCACCGCCGCCAAGCAGCGCCGGCTGATCAAGGCAGCGCGTTTTTATCTCACTCGCAACCGGCTATCATGTCCCTGCCGCTTCGATGCCCTGGCCGTAACCGGCAAGCCACCCGAACTCGATTTCGAGTGGATTCAAGGCGCCTTCGAAGCTTTTTGAGCTCCGAGACCAGGACCCAAGAATGGATTTCCAGCAGCGAATACTCGGTCATTTCAACGCCAGCATCGACACCAAGACCTACGCCAGCGAGGTTCTACCGCCCTTCATCGAGGTCGCCAGCCAGATGATGGTCCAGTGCCTAGTCAACGAGGGTAAGATTCTCGCTTGCGGCAACGGCGGCAGCGCCGGCGACAGTCAGCACTTCTCCTCGGAGCTGCTCAACCGCTTCGAGCGCGAGAGGCCCAGCCTGCCGGCCCTGGCATTGACCACGGACACGTCCACGCTCACCTCCATCGCCAACGACTACAGCTACAATGATGTCTTCTCCAAGCAGGTGCGCGCCCTGGGCCAGCCTGGCGACATCCTGCTCGCCATCTCCACCAGCGGCAACTCCGCCAACGTGATTCAGGCAATCCAGGCAGCCCATGACCGCGACATGACGGTAGTGGCGCTCACCGGCCGCGACGGCGGCGACATGGCATCGCTGCTCGGCCAGGACGACTGCGAGATCCGCGTGCCGGCCACCTCCACGGCACGCATTCAGGAGGTGCACCTGCTTGTCATTCACTGCCTGTGCGACCTCATCGACGAACAGCTCTTCGGTACTAGCGAGTAGCCCCATGACCCGATATCGTCTCATTCCGATTCTGCTCCTGACCGCCCTGCTCGGCTTGACCGGCTGTACGGCCATCACGGGCGTCACTCATCCCGGCACCATCGAGGAAAACTACGGCACACGCACTCTGGGCACGCAGGTCGAGGACGAAAGCATCGAAACCAAGGTCACGCACAACCTGCGTCGCAGCGACTCGCGCCTGGACGATGCGCGCATCAACGTCGATGCCTACAACGGAGTGGTGCTGCTCACCGGCCAGGTGCCCAGCGAAGAGCTCAGGCAAATGGCCAGCGACATAGCCAGCGATGTACGCAACGTGCGCGACGTGCACAATGAACTGGCCATTGCCGGCAACCTTCCCGCCAGCCAGCGCCTGGCGGACACCTGGCTCAATACCCGCATCCGTACGACCCTGGCCGCCGATGAAACCATCGATACCAGCCGCCTGCGCTTCATCACCGAGAACGCCAGCGTCTATATCATGGGGATCGTCACCCGTGCCGAGGCCGACCGCATCGTCGATGCCGTCTCCGAAGTCGGTGGCGTGCAACGTATCGTCAAGGTCTTCGACTACCTGGACTGAACGTCGATAAACGACAACGGCAGGCCTCCCGGCCTGCCGTTGTGACTCCCTCTTCCCCGCACGGGGATTGCGCTACTTGACGACCCTCAGCGAAGGACGTCCGCGGGACGGCGACTCGTCATCAGCAGCGCGGCCGCTTTCCGATTCGCGCTCACGATCCTCGTCGGCCTGCACCGGCCGCTCCGTCTCCGGTGCAGACACGTCCTCGGTCCGTTCGGCTTCGGGCTGGGGCATCACCGGCTCGTGGCCGAATACCATGCCCACTCCTGTCTCACGGGCATAGATCGCCACCAAGGCACTCGTCGGCACCACCACCTGCATCGCCTGCCCCCCGAAACTGGCATGGAAGGAGAGGCAGGCATTGTCGATGACGAGATCCCGAACCGCCGTGGGCCCCACGTTCAGCACGATCTGGCCGTTCTGCACGAACTGACGGGGCACCTTGACGCCCGACTGCTCGGCATCCACCACGACATAAGGCGTTTGCTCATTATCCAGCAGCCACTCATAGAGGCCCCTGGCGAGATAGGGACGGCTCGACAGCATCGGTTGCCTTCCTCCAGTTGGTTACACTCGCCTCGCCAGCATCATGGCGTTCAAGCGCGGATTTCGCGCTCGCGCTCACTTAGCGAAGCAATGAAAGCATCGCGCTCGAACAGCCTGTCCATGTAGCTGATCAGCGGCTTGACCTGCTTTTCGGGCAGCTCGATACCCAGTTCCGGCAACCGCCACAGAATCGGGGCAATGCAGCAGTCCACCAGCGAAAACTCCTCGCTCATGAAATAGGGCATATCCTCGAAGATGGGCGAAATGCCGACCAGGCTCTCGCGCAGCTCCTTGCGCGACTTCTCGACGTCTTTCTTTCCGCCTCGCTCGATTTGCTCGACCAGGGGGCACCATTCACGCTCGATACGATGCATCCACAGTCGGCTCTGAGCACGCGCCACCGGATAGACCGGCAGCAAAGGCGGATGCGGAAAACGCTCATCGAGGTACTCCATCATCACCTTGGATTCATAGAGAACCAGATCCCTGTCCAGCAGCGTGGGCACGCTGTTATAAGGGTTGAGGTCGGCGAGCTCCTCGGGACGCTGATCGCCGCTGACCTCCACGATGTCCACCGCGACGCCTTTCTCGGCCAGCACGATGCGCACACGATGACTGAAGTGATCATCGCTACCGGAGTAGAAGGTCATCGATGACCGCTTGGCCACTACACCCATGAAACATTCCTCGCATCAAATCGAATTCGAATGATAACACGCGAGCCACCTGGCAGGGGCGCCGACGTTACACCCTACCTCGACCTCGCGACAACGCACAGGGGGCGCACGGCCTCGGCCATACGCCCCCTGAACTACCACTGACCGTGAGATCAGTGAACGTCGCGCCAGTATTCGCGTTTCAAAAGATACGCCAGCACGCCGAAGATGAAGATGAAGATCAACACCTTCGGACCCAGGGTCTGGGCCTGCAGCTTCGATGGCTCACCAACGTAGGCCAGGAAGTTGGTCAGATCGTAGACCGCCGCCTCGAACTCGTCGGGCTCCATGGCGCCCGGCTGGGTGACCTGCAGCACGTCGCACGACTGGTACTTGCCGGTCAACGGATCGAGCTCGGCGCCCTCCACCGGGCGGTCGCTCTCCGCACAGACCTGCTCTTGCACGCCCTGCAGCGGTTCGAGCACGTTGGGCATCGACACCATCTCGAACACCTGATTGTTGACCCCATTGGGACGCTCGGGATCGCGGTAGAAGGTGAGCAGATAGGAGTAAATCCAGTCGGTACCGCGCACGCGCGACTCCAGGGTCAAGTCAGGTGCCGCGGCACCGAACCAGTTGGCCGCGTCCTCTTCGGCCATCGCGTTGTGCATCAGATCATTGTAGGCCTGATCGGAAGAGAAGATCAGGTTCTGCTCGACCAAATCCTGGGGCATGCCCAGATCCTCGGCAGCCCTGGCAAAACGCTGATGCTCCAGGGAGTGGCAGCCCATGCAGTAGTTGGTATAGAGCTGCATGCCCCGCTGCAGTGATGCCTTGTCATCGAGATCCGGGGTCATCGAATGAGGCACGTCTGCAGCGCCGGCTCCCAATGCCGAGAGCGGCACCAGCGCGAAGAGCAGTGCGAACAGTTGCTTTTTCATTAGCCAGTCACCCTCTCCGGAACGGGTTTGGTCTTCTCCAGCCGAGTGTAGAGCGGCATCAGCAGGAAGAAGGCGAAGTAGAGCGCGGTGCACAGCTGGGCAACGGCAGTGCGCAGTGGCGTGGCGGGCAGTGCGCCCAGTATGCCCAAGATCACGAAGCTCACGGCGAACACCACCAGCATGACCTTGGACATCCACCCCTTGTAGCGCATGGAGCGCACCGGGCTGCGATCCAGCCAGGGCAGCACGAAGAGCACGGCAATGGCCCCGCCCATGAAAATCACACCCAAGAACTTGGCATCCAGCCCGAACACCGAGAAGGTAATGGCGCGCAGGATCGCGTAGAAGGGCGTGAAGTACCACACCGGAGCGATGTGATCCGGCGTCACCATCGGGTTGGCCGGCTGGAAGTTGGGCGCCTCGAGGAAATAGCCGCCGCCTTCGGGGAAGTAGAAGACCACCACCATGAAGACGAACAGGAACACCGCCACTCCGAAAATGTCCTTCACCGTGTAGTACGGGTGGAAGGGAATGCCATCCAGCGGCTTTCCGGACTCGTCCTTCTTGGCCTTGATGTCGATGCCGTCCGGATTGTTGGAACCGACCTCGTGCAGGGCGATGATATGCAGCACCACCAGCGCGAGAATCACGATGGGCAGCGCCACCACGTGCAGGGCGAAGAAGCGATTCAAGGTGATACCGGAAATCAGGAAGTCGCCACGAATCCATTGAGTCAGGTCCGGACCGATCACCGGGATGGCCGAGAACAGCGAGATGATGACCTGGGCGCCCCAGTAGGACATCTGGCCCCACGGCAGCAGGTAGCCCATGAAGGCTTCGGCCATGAGCACCAGGTAGATGGCCATGCCGAAGATCCAGACCAGCTCGCGAGGCGCCTTGTAGGAACCGTAGAGCAGACCACGGAACATGTGCAGGTAGACGACCACGAAGAACGCGGTTGCGCCGGTGGAGTGCAGGTAGCGCAACAGCCAGCCCCACTCGACGTCGCGCATGATGTACTCGACCGAACGGAAGGCCCCCTCGGCCGAGGGATTGTAGCTCATGGTCAGCCAGATGCCGGTGAGTATCTGGTTGACCAGCACCAGCATGGCCAGCGAACCGAAGAAGTACCAGAAGTTGAAGTTCTTCGGGGCATAGTACTTGGACAGGTGATCCTGCCACATCTGCGTGGCGGGGAAGCGATCATCGACCCAGCGCATGATCCCGCTTTCCGCCTTGGCTTTGTTCGGGTTACCCATCAGGCAGTCTCCTCGTCTTCGCCAACGATGATCACATCGTCGCTTTCGAAGCGGTACGGCGGGACCTCCAGGTTCGTCGGCGCCGGCACGTTACGGAACACGCGCCCCGACAGGTCGAAGAAGGAGCCATGACAGGGGCAGAAGTAGCCGCCCGGCCAGGCTTCCATGTCCACGTCTTCCGGTTCGGGGCGGAACAGCGGCGAGCAGCCGAGGTGCGTGCAGATCCCGATCAGCACCGATATCTCGGGACGAATCGACCGTAGCGGCCCGGAGACGTACTCGGGCTGCTGTGGCTCGTTGGACTCCGGGTCGGCCAACCGTGACGTATCGAAACTCTCCGTACGCTCGATCATTCCGGGTGTGCGCTTGACGATCCATACCGGACGCCCGCGCCACTCGACGATCATGCGCTGCCCTTCCTCTAGCTTGGAGACGTCCGCTTTTACGGGCGCGCCCGCTGCCCTTGCCCTGGCACTCGGCTGCCAGGAAGCCACAAAGGGAACCGCCACTCCTACGGCACCCACCGCACCCACCACGGTGGTCGCACCCAAGAGGAGACGGCGCCGCCCTTTGTTCACGCCGTTATCTGCCATGTTATGGTTTCTCCCATCAGCTTACCCGGTGATCCATCACGGGATTTTCTTCCCGCGACCACGGATACCAAATCCGCCACATAGTAAGGAATCGCGCCGTCATGCACAAGACGAACGAGGCCTGACGAAGGTGGCATTTATCTTGCAAGCCCCTGTCTGAAAAAGAAAAAGCCCAGGCAACCGCCTGGGCTTTTTTGTCGCAGTAATGACTGTATCAGCGCTTGGAGAACTGCGGGCGACGGCGTGCTTTGCGCAGCCCCACCTTCTTGCGCTCGACCTCGCGGGCATCGCGGGTGACATAGCCTGCCGCACGCAACGGCTGGCGGAACTCCTCGTTGTACTGCATCAACGCCCGAGTAATACCGTGACGGATGGCTCCTGCCTGAGCGCTGCCGCCACCGCCCTTGACGGTAACGTAGACGTCGAACTGTCCGAGAGTGTCGGTCAGCTCCAGCGGCTGGCGAACGACCATGCGGCCGGTCACGCGACCGAAGTACTGATCCAGCTCGCGGCTGTTGACGGTGATCTTGCCGGTGCCCGGCTTGAGAAAGACGCGGGCAGTGGAAGTCTTGCGGCGCCCGGTACCGTAATACTGCTGTGTCATGGCGATGACCCCCTCAGATGTTCAATTCTTGCGGCTGCTGGGCGGCATGCGGGTGCTCGGCACCAGCGTAAACCTTCAGCTTGGAATACATGGCGCGCCCCAGGGGGCCCTTCGGCAGCATGCCCTTGACGGCAGACTCGATGACGCGCTCCGGCGCATGAGCGATCATCTGCTCGAAGCTCATGGAACGCAGACCACCCGGATAGCCGGTGTGGCGGTAATAGTTCTTGGCCCGGGCCTTGTTGCCGGTCACCTGAACCTTTTCGGCATTGACCACGACGATGTAGTCACCGGTATCGACATGGGGGGTGAACTCGGGCTTGTGCTTGCCACGCAGGCGACGAGCGATCTCGGTGGCCAGTCGGCCGAGCGTCTTGTCCGTGGCATCAACGACGTACCAGTCGCGCTGCACGGACTGCGGTTTGGCAGTGAACGTCTTCATGGATGAAAGCACCACATTGGATGTATTGGATCCAGCCGCCGGCGCTGCCGGCATGGGATCGTCCCTATTTTTCTTGGTTGTCCGCCCGCAGGCGAAACAACGGTCGAGCGAGCGCGCATTCTACACGAGCGGCCACCGCCAAGGCAATGCTGGAAGCTGGAAGGCAGCATGGTGACACCAACCCTGACGTCACAAGGTTTTCTTCCAGCTCAAGCCCGCGCAGCGGGCGCTCTTCCCGCTTCATGCTCCCGGCGAAGCCGGGTCAGGGCTTGTGCGGCAAGGCCAGGTATTCCCGGGACTGCATCTCCCGCAGACGTGACAATGTGCGCTTGAATTCGAAGGCAAGACGCCCCTCGGCATACAACTGGTCCACGGGCACCTCCGCCGACATCAACAGCTTCACGCCGCGATCGTAGAACTCATCGACCAAGTTGATGAAGCGCCGTGCCTGGTCGTCGGTGGCCCCGCTCATGCCCGGCACGTTCGAGACCAGCACGCTGTGATACTCGCGGGCCAGCTCGATGTAGTCGTTCTGACTACGGGGCCCATCGCACAGTTCGTGGAACTCGAACCATACGACGTCATCGTGCAGGCGGCGCGCATGCAGCACCCGGTGGTTGATCTCGATGGCCACGTCGGACTCGCCTTCGTGCCCGGCAATCTCGCGAAAGCTGCGCGCTAGCTCCGTCTCGGCCGAGGCGTCGAGTGGCGCATGGTAGATTTCGGCGCGCTCGAGCGCACGCAGCCGATAGTCGATACCCGAATCGACGTTGACCACTTCGCAGTGCCGTTTGAGCAGATCGATGGCGGGCAGGAAGCGCGCCCGTTGCAGGCCGTCCTTGTAGAGTTCGTCGGGTACGATGTTGGATGTCGCCACCAGCACCACCCCTCTCTCGAACAAGGCCTCGAGGAGGTTGGCCAGGATCATGGCATCGGTGATGTCCTTGACGAAGAACTCATCGAAACAGATCACGCGGGCTTCGGCGGCGAACTTGCCGGCAACGAGGGTGAGCGGATTCCTCTCTCCCTTGTAGTGATCGAGGTCGTTGTGGACGCGCTGCATGAAACGATGGAAGTGAGTGCGCATCTTGTCCGGAAAAGGCAGCGCCTCGTAAAAGGTGTCAACCAGATAGGTCTTGCCACGGCCCACTCCCCCCCAGAAATAGAGGCCTCGAATCGATGGCAGAACCGGCTCCTCCCGCACCTTGTCGCCACGACCGAACAACCCCGCCACCTTCGACTTGAGGCCCTTGCCACTGGGCGTGTCGCGTGGCCCCGGGCGCGGGCTGGCAACGAGTTCGTCGTAGAGCCGCTGCAAATGTGCGACGGCGCGCTCCTGGGCTGGATCGTACTGAAAATCTTCCCGTTCGAGGTCAGCTCGGTAGCACTCCAGCGGTGTCGCAACGCCCTGAGCAGTCTCGGTATCGCGCATGACGGTTCCTGGTTCGGCGTGATCGCTTGGGTATGAAGGCAGCCATTATACGCATCCCAGCCACCCGGCGCAGGAAGACTTCTGGCGCGTTGACCCCGAGACCACCGGCACCTCTATAATGGGCACGCACGTCGGCCCACCACCCAGTCACGCGCACCGAACGGAGAGATGCAAGTGGAATACGGCAACATCAACTGGATTCTGGCCTTCGCCTGCCTGGTGGCTGGCGGCGGCTTCGGCGCGATGGGGTATCACCTGGCCGGCGGCGGCGCCAACCGGCGTCAGCGTCTTCGCCGACAGCTGGCCGAGCGTGAACGGGAACTGACTCAGCTGCGCGAACGACTCAGCGAACACTTCACTGAAGTCACCTCGCTGGTCAACCGGTTGCAGCGGGAATCTCAGGCTCTGGAGCAACGTTTGGCGGACGACGCGGCCGCCCTTGGCGAGAAGGCACCGGCTGAACGTCGAGGGCTGGAGGCGATCGCTGACGATACCGCGGCCCCTACCGTCCCCACTCCGCGTGACTATGCCGACGGCCGCGGCGGCACCCTCTCCGAGGACTTCGGCCTCAAGCCCAGCACGGAGTCTGCTGCGGAGCCGCAGCCCCCACGCTACTGACCTCGGCGCCCGGTGTCACCTAGGCGGGATTGTCGATATCGACGAAGCGATGTTCGACACCGAATTCCCGCGCTAGCCAATCGCCCAGCGCCTTGACGCCATAGCGTTCGGTAGCGTGGTGGCCGGCCGCCAGATAGTGGATACCCAGCTCGCGTGCCAGGTGCGTCGTGCGCTCGGAAATCTCCCCCGACAGGAAGGCATCCGCTCCTGCCTCCCAGGCCTGAACGATCATGTCCTGGGCGCCCCCGGTACACCAGGCAAGACGCTGAATATCGCTGCGCTCCGGCGCTTCGATCAGCAACGGGGCGCGTGACAAGGCGCTATCCACGCGCCCGGCCAGCTCTCGAGCGCCACAGGGTTCCGGTAGGCTGCCCAGCCAAACCAGCCCTTCGCCCAGCTCGCCATCGGCACATCCCTCGACCACGACACCGAGACGGCGAGCCAACTGCGCATTGTTACCGAGCTCGGCATGGGCGTCGAGCGGCAGATGGTAGGCCAGCAGATTGATGTCATTGACCAGCAGCGTTCGCAGCCGACGCCGCTTCATGCCGGTGACGGCCACCGGCTCGTTCTTCCAGAAATAGCCGTGATGAACCAGCAGCAGATCCGCGCGCCACGCCACGGCCGCATCGAGCAGCGCCTGGCAGGCAGTCACCCCAGTCATCACCCGGGCAACGTCTTCCCGGCCGGCGACCTGTAGACCATTGAGCGTATAGTCCTTGAAGTGCGATGCATCGAGCAGCGTATCGCAGGCAGCGACCAGTTGGTCTCGGGCAATCATTCGGGCCTCCGGACAGCGAATGGGTGGCAGTGATACACTATTGCACGCCATTTTGATTGTCACGACTGCACGGAACTCATCGCCCCCCTACCGATCAGGATAGCGCCGCATGCGTCGACCCTTCTCTGCCTATGTCTGGCCCGTCATCACTGGAATATTGCTGGCCATCGTGTTGCTGAACACCTTTCCGCAACTGCTAGAGCGCTCGTCGACACCCCGCGTATCGTCCTCGCCCGTGGAAGCCCCCACCGCTGCACCAGAGAGCGAGCCGGCTCCCCGCCCCACCCCTGAAGTGCGTCAGGCGGCACCGCTCAGTCGTGAACAGGGCCCCGCCAGCTACGCCACTGCCGTGGAAAACGCCGCACCCGCGGTGGTCAACATCTACTCCTCGCGCGTGGTCGAACGCGAAGAACACCCCCTGATGTCCGATCCGTTCTTCCGGCAGTTCTTCGGTGACGAACTGCCGAGCCAACAGCGCCTGCTCTCCAGTCTCGGCTCCGGAGTCATCGTCAGCGAGGATGGCTACGTGCTCACCAACCACCATGTGATCGACGGCGCCGACGAGATACAGGTGGCGCTGCGTGACGGCCGTGAGACCCTGGCCGAGGTGGTCGGGACCGACCCGGAAAGCGACCTTGCCGTGCTGCGCATCGACGTCGACGACCTGCCCGTGATCTCGCTGGCCAATAGCCAAGACGTTGCTGTCGGCGACGTGGCGTTGGCGATCGGCAACCCTTTCGGAGTCGGCCAGACCGTCACCATGGGCATCATCAGCGCCACCGGCCGCAGCCATCTGGGACTCAATGCCTACGAGGACTTCATTCAGACCGACGCCGCCATCAATCCAGGCAACTCAGGGGGGGCTCTGGTCAACGCCGATGGAGCCCTGGTCGGGATCAATACGGCGATCTTCTCCCGCTCGGGGGGCTCCCAGGGGGTCGGCTTCGCCATTCCCACCCGGCTGGCCAGCAGCATCCTCGATGACTTGGTGACGAAGGGGCGTGTCATTCGCGGCTGGCTCGGCATCGAGGCGCAGGAGATGACGCCGGAGCTCGCCGCGTCCTTCGGCCTCAATGCGCCAGAGGGGGTGGTGATTGCCGGCGTCGTTCCCGATGGTCCGGCCGACCGTGCCAATCTGCGGCCCGGGGACGTCCTGCTGGAGGTGGATGGACGCCCCATCCTCGATGCCCGCATCGCGATGAGCGATATCGCCGCCATCGAACCCGGTGCCGAACTACCGCTGACCGTGGTACGCGGCGGCGAAACGCTCTCCGTAACCCTGGAGGTCGGTGAACGCCCGACTCCTCAACGGCGCCAGCCCTTGCGCTGAGCGCACCTTCATCCTTTCCCAGAGCCGGAGAACACGCCAAGGCACCGGCTGCACCTGACTATTTGCGGATACGATACTCCGCCGAACGCGCATGAGCGGTCAGCGCTTCGCCGCGGGCCAGCACCGATGCCGTCTCTCCCAGGGTAGAGGCACCTGCTGCCGAACAGTGGATGAGCGAAGAACGCTTCTGGAAATCGGGGACACCCAGCGGCGACGAAAACCGTGCCGTGCCGGAAGTGGGCAGCACATGGTTAGGTCCGGCGCAGTAATCTCCAAGCGCCTCGGCAGTATAACGCCCCATGAATATGGCACCGGCATGACGGACCCCGGGCAACCAGGTCTCGGGATCGGCCACGGAGAGTTCCAGATGCTCGGGGGCGACGCGATTGACCAGTGCCAGTGCCTCTTCCCGATCGCGACAGCGAATCAGTGCACCACGACGCGACAGTGACTGTCGCACGATCTCGGCCCGCTCCAGCGTCGGCAACAGCCGCCCGATGGCCTCCTCGACGCCATCGAGGTGCGCCCCGTCCCAACTCACCAGAATCGCCTGTGCATCCTCGTCGTGCTCGGCCTGGGAGAAGAGGTCCATGGCCAGCCAATCCACGGCGGTCTCGCCATCGGACACCACCAGGATTTCCGAAGGACCGGCAATCATGTCGATGCCGACCTGACCGAACACCGCACGCTTGGCGGTAGCCACATAGATGTTGCCCGGACCCACGATCTTGTCGACTCGCGGCACCGTCTGCGTGCCGTAGGCGAGCGCCGCCACGGCCTGGGCACCCCCCAGGGCGAACACCCGATCCACGCCAGCGAGGTGGGCTGCCGCCAGCACCAGCTCGTTGAGCACGCCATCCGGCATGGGCACCACCATGATGATCTCTCCAACCCCGGCAACGTGAGCGGGAATGGCGTTCATCAGCACCGACGAGGGGTAGGCCGCCTTGCCACCCGGCACGTAGATGCCGGCACGATCGAGTGGAACGACCTGCTGGCCGAGCACGGTGCCGTCAGCTTCCGTATAATGCCAGGACTCGGGTTTCTGGTGTTCATGATAGGTACGGATACGCTCGGCAGCCCGCGACAGCGCTTCCCGCTGAGCCTCGGGCAGGCCTGTAAAAGCCTCTGCCAGCCGCTGGGCAGGAATCGTCAGCTCCGCCATGTTCGACACCGACACTCGGTCGAAGCGATTGGTGGCCTCGATCAGGGCCGCATCGCCACGCTCCTGCACGTCACGCAGGATCGCCTCGACGCGCTGCTGCACGTCGGTATTGGAGACGCCCTCCCAGGCCAGCAGCGCGTCGAGGCGAGTGTCGAAGTCGTCGTCGTCCGTGGCCAGCCGATTGATGCCGAAGAACGTATCTTGGGATTCGCTCATGCTGTCGCCAAGCCTCCTACTCAGAAAAAGTCGAAAAGCGCCCGGTCACTCAGTCGGCTCAAGCCGATACGTCGGCGGCATGACGCTGCTGCACCGCCGCCTCCAAACGAGCGAGCAGCGGCTTGATGCGCACGTGCTTCATGGTCATGGAGGCCTGATTGACCACTAGCCGAGTGCTGATCGGCGCGATCAGCTCACGCGGCGACATGCCGTTGGCACGCAGGGTGTTGCCGGTATCGACGATGTCGACGATCTCATCGGCGAGGTTCATCAGCGGCGCCAGCTCCAGGGCGCCGTACAGTTTGATCACCTCTGCCTGAATCCCCTGCTCGGCATAGTAGCGGCGTGCCACGTTGACGAACTTGGTCGCCACCCGACGCCGAGCCCGGGCCGGCTGGCTACCGTCGATGCCCGCCGTCATCAGCTTGCAGCGAGCGATCTCCAGATCGAGGGGTTCGTAGAGTCCCTCGGCACCGTGCTCCAACAACACGTCCTTGCCCGCCACCCCCAGGTCGGCAGCGCCCAACTGCACGTAAGTCGGCACGTCGGTGGCACGGATCACCACCAGCTTGACGTCGGGAAGATTGGTGTCGAAGAGCAGTTTGCGGCTCTTGCCGAGATCCTCGCCGGGCACGATGCCGGCATCGGCCAGCAAGGGCAGGGTTTCGTCGAGAATGCGCCCCTTGGAGAGGGCCAGAATCAGTTGCTTGCTCATGATTTCGCCTTGCCGGGATAGCGATGGTGGAACTCAGCCGGGCACGCGCCGTATGCGAGCCCCCAGCAGTTGCAGCTTCTCTTCGATGCATTCGTAGCCACGGTCGATGTGATAGATGCGATCCACCTGCGTCTCGCCATCGGCCTTCATGGCTGCCACCACCAGCGATGCCGAGGCGCGCAGATCGGTAGCCATGACCGGTGCCCCGGACAACCGCTCGACCCCCTCGATCACCGCGGTATTGCCTTCCAGGGCGATCTTGGCTCCCATGCGATTGAGCTCCTGAACGTGCATGAAGCGATTCTCGAAGATCGTCTCGACCACCCGAGCGGTCCCCTCGGCCACGGCATTGAGCGCCACGAACTGCGCCTGCATGTCGGTGGGAAAGGCGGGATAGGGCGCCGTACGCACATTGACCGCCCGGGGACGCCGCCCATGCATGTCCAGCGCAATCCACCCATCGCCGCTGGTCACCTCGGCGCCGGCCTCCTCGAGCTTGGCGAGCACCGCTTCGAGGATGTCCGCGCGGGTATTGCGCACCCGTACGCGACCCCGCGACAGTGCCGCCGCCACAAGAAACGTCCCGGTCTCGATGCGATCGGGCATGACATCGTGCTCGGCACCATGCAGGCGCTCGACGCCTTCGACGACGATGGTGTCGGTGCCATGGCCGCGTATCTTGGCCCCCATCTTGATCAGGCATTCGGCCAGGTCGACCACCTCCGGCTCGCGGGCGGCATTCTCCAGCACGGTGGTTCCGGCAGCCAGCGTCGCCGCCATCAACAGATTCTCGGTCCCGGTCACCGTGACGGTATCGAAGAAAATCGTCGCGCCTCTTAGCCGCCCATCGACGCGAGCACGGATGTAACCGCCCTCGACACGAATGTCGGCCCCCATCGCCTCGAGGCCGCGGATGTGCAGATCCACCGGCCGCGAGCCGATGGCACAGCCTCCCGGCAGCGACACGTCGGCATGACCGAAGTGCGCGAGCAGCGGACCGAGCACCAGGATCGAAGCGCGCATCTTCTTCACCAGCTCGTAGGGAGCATGGCAATAGCGCACCTGGGAGCCATCGAGCTGGATGCTCATCTTCTCACCCATCACCGGCTCCACGCCCATGCGACCGAGCAACTCGAGGGTCGTGGTAATGTCCTGCAGGTGTGGCAAATTGCCCACCGTCACCGGCTCGTCGGCCAGCAGCGTCGCGCAGAGGATGGGCAGGGCCGCGTTCTTGGCGCCGCTGGCCCAGACTTCTCCCTCGACGGCACCATTGCCGGTAATGATCAACTTGTCCATGGCGACTCGGCCGTCAGGCGTCCTGGTTGCGGGATTCGGGGTTCTCGGCAGCGCCCTGCCACTGCGTCGGGGTGTAGGTCTTGATGCTCACGGCATGCACGGCCCCGGAAGCGATCTCGTCGGCCAGCGCCGAATAGATCAGTTGCTGGCGCTTGACCGGCGAGAGCCCGTCGAAGACCTCGCCGACGGCAATGACCTGGAAATTGCAGCCTTCGCCCTGGATATGGAAGTCACACTCTTCGATACGAGTCTCGAGTAGCGCCTTGACGTCACTGGGTTGCATGGAAGCCGGAACTCCTGTGGTTGGGCCTGTCATCGACGAGGACACGACCGTCGCCCAGGAAGCCGACGTGTCGCGATCAGGGAAAACCTACATGGTAATGAAAAGCGGCGCGCTTGGCGATGCCGATGCCAGCGGCTCAGTACGCTTCGGCATCCAACGGCAACAGGGCATCCAGCCCCGCCACGCGGGTCAGGCTCGTCAGCGCCGAAGAGAGCCGTACGCGCTGGATGGTGATACCCGACGCTCGGGCACGGCGGGTCCACTCGAGAAGCACGCTCAGCGCCGCACTGCTGACCCGCTCGACCCCGGAGAGATCGAGAGTCACGCCAGCATCGGCCGACTGTTTCTCGAGCCAGTCGCTGCCTGCCCGGGCAAGCCTGGCGGCAACGTCGAAGTCTACGTCACCGCTCACGCACAGCACTCCGCCGTCCGCCTCGAGGCACACGCCGTCCTGCTGGAGGAGACGACTCATGCGCCGCCGCCCTCCTCGAGCTCGTCGACGTCAAGCTCCGGTGCCCAGGCGTCGATCACCGCACCGTAGTCGCGACCGTGGTCACGCATGGCCTGGTCGAACTGATTGCGAAACGTCAGCCCCAGATTGATGCCATTGACGATGACGTTGACCACTTTCCACTGGCCATCCGTGAGACGCAGCGTATAGCTCACCGGATAGATCGTACCGTCGGTGGCGACCACTTCCATGGACACGCTGGCCTGATCCTCATGACGAGGGGGCTGCTGGGTGTCGAGTACGCGCAGCTCTGCATAATCGAAAGTCACCAGCCCCTTGGCATACGTGTCGATGAGAGTCTGGCGAAACGTATCGACGAAGCGTGAACGCTGCTGGGGCGTGGCATTGCGGAAATAGCGCCCCATCACGCTGGCACCGATATAACGAAAGTCGGCGATGTCGTCGAGACTGTCGTCGACCAGCGCTTCCAGCTCATCCATGTTGTCGGCAAAGTAGTCACGGCGACCGTCGATCTGGCTTACCAACTCATCGATGCTGCCGCGGATCACCTGCTCGGGACTACGCTCGGGCTCGGCCTGGACGGGCAACGCCAGCAGTACGACGAGAACCGGCCAGAACCGGCGGAACAGGGCAAAAACAGCAGGCTTCAGGCTCATGGCAGACGTCCTCGGCACAGGAAAAAGAACAGATGGGCCACGCTAGTTGGTGGCCATGTTGGACACGAACTGCTGGATGAGTTCCTCGAGCACCACCGCCGACTGGGTGTCGCGTATGGCATCACCATCGGCGAGGGTTTCCGGATCGCCACCCACGGAAAGACCGATGTACTGCTCGCCCAGCAAGCCGGCCGTGAGAATCGCGGCCGTGGTATCTCGCGACAGCTGCCCCTCGAGCTCCCCATCGAGTTCCAGAACGACCCGAGCATCGTACCACTCGGTGTCCAGGTCGATCTCGGTGACCCGTCCTACCGTCACGCCAGCCATGGTCACCCGGGCCCGCGGCTTGAGGCTGCCGATATTGGCGAAATTGGCCTCCAGGCGAAAGGTATCACCGGGCGCAGTGAAGGTCAGGCCGCTGACGCGCACCCCGAGGAACACCAGGCCCAGGATGCCGGCCAGCATGAAAATGCCGACCCCAAGCTCCATCGTCTTGCTGCGCTTCATCCCGCTTCTCCGAACGTCAATGCCATGTCTCCAGGTATCAGGAAAGGCCGCCGAACATCACGGCGGTGAGCACGAAATCCAACCCGAGCACCACCAGCGAGGAGTAGACCACGGTGCGCGTCGTGGCCCGCGATATGCCCTCGGAGGTGGGAATCAGGTCGTAGCCCTGGAACACCGCGATCCATGTCACCACCAGCGCAAAGACCAGGCTCTTGACCATGCCATTACCGATATCGGCCCAGAAGTCCACGCTGGACTGCATGTTGCCCCAGAACGACCCCTCGAAGACGCCCAGCCATTCCACTCCTACCAGGTAACCGCCGCCGATGCCCACCACGCTGAACCCCACGGTCAACAACGGCAAGGCCACGAACCCCGCCCACAGGCGCGGCGCCACGACCCGACGCAACGGGTCGACGCCGATCATCTCCATGCTGGTGAGCTGCTCGGTGGCCTTCATCAGTCCGATCTCGGCGGTCAGTGCCGAGCCGGCCCGACCGGCGAAGAGCAGCGCCGCCACCACCGGCGACAGCTCGCGCAGCAACGATAGCGCCACCATCTGCCCCAACGCTTGCTCGGCACCGAAATCGACCAGGATGGTGTAGCCCTGCAACGCCAGCACCATGCCGATGAACAGCCCCGACACCAACACGATGGCCAGCGAAAGCACGCCCACGAAGTGCATCTGACGCAGCCACAGGTGCCAGCCCTCCCGCGAGGGTACGCCGATCGAGGACTGCACCAGGAAAAAGCCGGCACGGCCCAGCGTCTCCAGGCTATCGCAGCCACGTCGACCGAATTGCTGCAGGCGCGCCATCATCGCTGCACCCCCGTGGCCAGAATATCGGTGAAGAAGTCGACCGCCGGATAATGAAAAGGTACCGGTCCATCGGGCTCACCGTGCACGAACTGACTGACGCGCGGGTCATCGTCGACGTCGAGCGAGGCCGGAGAGCCATGAGCCATGACTTCGCCATCGGCGATCACGTAAACGTAGTCGGCGATGGAAAGGGTTTCCTTGATGTCGTGGGAAACCACGATGGCAGTGAGGCCCAACGCCTGGTTGAGTCGCTTGATCAGCTGCACCAGCACTCCCATGGAGATCGGGTCCTGACCGACGAAGGGCTCATCGTAGAGAACCAGCTCCGGGTCCAGGGCAATCGCACGGGCCAGCGCCACTCGTCTCGCCATGCCACCGGACAGCTCAGCGGGCGTCAACGTACGTGCCCCGCGCAGCCCCACGGCCTCGAGCTTCATCAACGCCACGTCACGAATCATGGCATCGGGCAAATCGGTATGCACGCGCAATGGAAAGGCCACATTCTCGTAGACATCGAGGTCCGAAAACAGCGCACCGCTCTGAAACAACATCCCCATACGCCGACGCATCGCGAAAAGCGCCTTGCGCGATAGCGCATGGACATCGTGCCCATCGATCAGCACCTGCCCGGAATCCGGCTCCAGTTGACCGCCGATCAGCTTGAGCAGCGTCGTTTTGCCGGTACCGCTCGGCCCCATGACGGCAGTGATCTTGCCGCGCGGAATCTGCAGGTCGACGCCGCGAAAGATCGACATATCGCCGCGCGAGAAGTGCAAATTCTTGACCACTACCAAGGGGGAGTCACTCATCGGCCGATTCCCGAAAAAATTATCGAACATCGTATCTTAACTCACTGCGACGACGCCAGTGCACTCTTGCACCGCACTTGCACAACACGTTTAATGGCCCCCTTCTCAGCCATCGCCCGATACCATGTTCTTGCCACTGATTCTGGTTCTTGCCGGCCTCGTCGGCCTGCTGTGGAGCGCCGACCGTTTCGTCGGCGCCGCCGCCGCGACGGCATGCCGTGCCGGCGTCAGCACTCTGCTGGTCGGCATGACCGTGGTCTCCATCGGCACCTCGGCCCCCGAGATCGCCGTATCCTTCATGGCCGCCGCCGACGGTACGCCCGACCTCGCCGTGGGCAACGCCCTGGGCTCGAATATCGCCAACATCGGCCTGGTGCTCGGCATCACGGCCTTGGTGGTACCGGTCCCCGTCCCCTTTTCCATGGTACGCCGGGAACTGCCGCTGCTGCTGGGTGCCACCGGGCTTGCCGGCTACGCACTGGCCAACGGCCACCTCGATCGTCTCGACGGCACCTTGCTGGTGCTGCTGCTGATCTTCAGCCTGTGGTGGCTGATCCGCGCCGACACCCCGGACGTGCACTCCGACGACTCCATTCCCGGCATGCCGTTGGGTCAAGCTCTGATGTGGCTGGCGGCCACTCTGGCCATCATGCTGGTCAGCTCTCGCGCCCTCGTTTGGGGTGCCAGCGAACTGGCCCGCGGGCTGGGCATCAGCGAACTGGTGATCGGGCTGACCGTGGTCGCCATCGGCACCAGTCTGCCGGAACTGGCGGCCTGCATCGTCAGCGCACTGAAGCGCCAGCATGGCCTGGTCATCGGCAACGTCATCGGCTCCAATCTGTTCAACATGCTGGCCGTGGTGCCGATCCCCGCCCTGCTGGCTCCTGGAGCCAGCGACCCGGCCGCCGGGGGGCGCGATTATCCGGTGATGCTGGCCCTGACGCTGGGCCTCAGCGCACTGCTGCTGTGGCAGCGTCGCGGCCACGTCGGCCGCCTGGCAGGTGCCGCCCTGTTGGCAAGTTACCTCATCTACCTGGCCTGGCTCGGCATGTCCGGCACCACGCCCACTTGAGTGAAACCCTGCAACGGGCAACAATCGCTGTCATGACCACCGATACCTCGATCGCTCCCGATGCCGACGCCTCGCCACTGCGCGACAGCGCTCGACGCACCCTGGCCGTAGAGCAACAGGCCATCGCCGCTCTTGCCCAGCGGCTCGACCATCATTTCGACCGCGCCTGCGAGCTGGTTCTCGCCTGTCAGGGGCGCGTGGTGGTGACCGGCATGGGCAAATCGGGCCACATTGCCGGCAAGATCGCCGCGACCTTGGCCAGCACGGGCACGCCGGCCTTCTTCGTCCACCCCGGCGAAGCGAGCCACGGCGACCTGGGCATGATCACCCCCGGCGATGTGGTGCTGGCGCTATCCAATTCCGGCGAGACGGGCGAGGTTACCGCCCTGCTGCCGCTGCTCAAGCGCCTGGGCACGCCGTTGATCAGCATGACCGGCCGCCCCGGCTCGACGCTTGGCCGCCACGCCGACGCCCACCTCGACTCGGGCGTCGCCCGTGAGGCCTGCCCGCTCGACCTGGCTCCCACTGCCTCCACCACCGCCGCGCTGGCGCTCGGCGATGCGTTGGCCGTGGCCTTGTTGGAAGCACGCGGTTTTACCGCGGAAGACTTCGCCCGTTCGCATCCCGGTGGCAGCCTGGGCAAGCGACTGCTGCTGACAGTCCGGGATCTCATGCACGAAGGCCGGCGACTGCCCCAAGTGCCGCTCGGCAGCCCACTGCGCGACGCTCTGCTCGAGATCACCCGGCAGGGGTTAGGCTTCACCTGCGTGGTCGACGCCGACGGTCGTCTTGCCGGTGTCTATACCGATGGCGACCTGCGCCGCACTCTGGACCATTACGGCGACCTCAGCGCACTCCGGGTCGACGACGTCATGACCCGCCCGGGCAAGCGCATAGCCCCCGACGTGCTGGCCGCCGAGGCGGTGCGCGTCATGGAAGACAATCGCATTACGGCTCTGGCCGTGGTCGACGAAGCCGGCTACCCCATCGGCGCCCTGCACATGCACGACCTGCTCGCCAGCGGCGTGATATGAACCACCGAGGAGAGCGCATGCCCCCGGCAACCCCAACTCCGGCCCCACATCTGATCGGCCGTCTGCGCCAGGTACGCCTGCTGGCCCTGGACGTGGATGGCGTCCTCACCGACGGACGTCTCTACTTTCAGGCCGACGGAATCGAGATCAAGGCCTTCCACACCCATGACGGCCACGGCATCAAGCTGCTTCAGCGGGCCGGCATCGTCACGGCACTGATCACCGGACGCGATTCGCCGATGGTGAGTCAGCGCGCCGCTGCCCTGGGCATCCGGCACGTTCACCAGGGCGTGGCCGACAAGCTCGACGTACTCAGCGAGCTTTGCCAGCGGCTCGATATCGGCCTTGAACACGTCGCCTATTGCGGTGACGACATGCCCGACATCGCCGCCATACGGCACGCCGGTGTGGGCATCAGCGTACCTGGCGCCCCCTCCTACATTCGCCGACATGCCGACTGGGTCACCGCAACGCCCGGCGGACATGGCGCGGTGCGCGAGATCTGCGACACCCTGCTCCAGGCTCAGGGACACTGGGATGCCGTGCTCGACATCTACCTGCACGGCACGCGCTGAACGATGCGCTGGCCACGCCCCGCCTTCCGCTTCTGGCTGCTGCTGTTGGTGATCGGCCTAGGAGGCATACTCCTATGGCTCGACCCCCGGGAACCTGCGCCGCCGGGACCAGTGCCCAGCGATGCCGCCGGCGAGCCCGACTATTATCTGGAAGAGGCCCGCCTGACACGCTTCGACGCCACGGGAGACGCCCATCAACGCCTGGTGACGCCCCGCCTGTCGCATACGCCGCATGACGACGTCACCCGCCTGGAAACTCCCCGTGTCGAGCTCATCGATGACAGCGGCCGACGCTGGCTCGCCAGCGGCGCTGCCGGCCGCCTCGGCGCCGACGGCAATCCTCTCACCCTGTCGGGCAATGCACGCCTCACTGCCCCCGCCGAACGCTGGCAGTTGGATACCGAGGTCTTGCACTACGACGCCGACCTCGGTCACGCATGGAGTGAAACGCCTGCCATCCTCCGGCAGCCGCCACAGCGCATGCGTGGCGACCGCTTCGATGCCTGGATCCATGACAACCGCGCCCGCTTGACCGACAATGTGCTCGGCCACCACCCCCCCGAGCCCCGCAGCAACTCACCCACCGACCGCGAGGAGCCCCAGCCATGATGCGTACCGCCCGCCTGCCCCTGCTCGCCCTGGCCCTGGCCAGCCTCCCCGTTCTGGCCCTGGAAGGCGATGCCGAGGCCCCCGTGGAAGTGACCGCCGACCAGCTCGACCTGAATGACCGAGCCGGCACCGCCATCTACACCGGCGACGTGGACATCCGCCAGGGCAGTCTTCAACTCACCGGCGAGCGCGTCGAGATTCAGCGCAACGAAACCGGCGAGCTGTCGCGCGCCATCGCCACCGGCGAACGTGCCTACATCGAACAGCAGCCCTCTCCGGAAGAGCCCGTGGTGCGCGGCTGGGGACGCACCATCCGCTATCACGTGAGCGAACGCCGTGTGGAGCTGATCGATCGCGCCGAGCTGCATCAGGGGGGCGACACCTTCGACGGCGGCTATCTGGAGTATTTCCTCGACCGTCGCGAAGTCCAGGCCCGTTCGGAAGCCGAGGGCGTCGATGAGCGCCAGCGCGTGCGCATGACCCTGCAGCCGGAACAGTGAGCGCCATGAAGACCCTACACGCCCGCCATCTGGCCAAGAGCTACAAGCGCCGCCGCGTAGTACAGGACATCAGCCTGGACATCGGCCAGGGCAGCATCGTCGGCTTGCTCGGCCCCAACGGCGCCGGCAAGACCTCGTCCTTCTACATGATCATCGGCTTGGTGCGTACCGATGCGGGCACGGTGGCCATCGACGAGCATGACCTGTCGCGGGCAGCCATGCACGAACGGGCCCGCGCCGGCATCGGCTATCTTCCCCAGGAAGCCTCGATATTCCGCAAGCTCTCGGTGGCCGACAACATCATGGCCATCCTCGAAACGCGCCGCGACCTGGATCGCCCGGGTCGTCGGCACCGCCTGGAAGAGCTCCTCCACGACTTCCACGTCACCCATATCCGCGACAACCTCGGCATGAGCCTCTCCGGTGGCGAGCGACGGCGCGTCGAGATCGCCAGGGCCCTGGCCACCGAGCCGGCTTTCATCCTGCTCGACGAGCCTTTCGCCGGCGTCGACCCCATCTCCGTCAACGAAATCAAGGGCATCATCCGCCAGCTCAAGGCACGCGACATCGGCGTGCTGATCACCGACCACAACGTACGCGAGACGCTGGACATCTGCGACACCGCCTACATCGTCGGCGACGGCCAGATCATCGCCGAAGGCGACGCACCAAGCATCCTCGCCAACCGCCGGGTCCGCGAGGTCTACCTGGGCGACGACTTCCGGCTATGATCCACATCGCAACGCACTGATAGATCGACGCACCGAGTGCTGCGGCATGAAGATTGCGCATGGCACGATTGTTGCTTTTAAGCGACGCGATCTCCGCTTGCATGCCAGCTGACAGCGGTCTAGGGTGAGCCTTTTCGGGACACGAGCATCCGCCCCATGGCCATGAAAGCTTCACTGCAACTGCGCATCGGCACCCAGTTGACCATGACGCCTCAGCTGCAGCAGGCCATTGCTCTGCTGCAGCTCTCCACGCTCGACCTGCGCCAGGAGATCCAGCAGGCACTGGAAACCAACCCCATGCTGGAGATCGACGACGACTTCGGCGAACAGCGCATCGACGACACGCGCGACGAGGAGTGGTCGAACGAAATCCCCAGCGATCTCACGGTTGACAGTGATTGGTCGGACACTTATCCCGATCACGGCGGCAGCGCAAGCGGTAGCGAAGGCCCTGACTTCGAACGCCAGGCCAGCGGCCAGAGCCTGACCGGCCATCTGGCCTGGCAGCTCGCCATGACCGACCTCACACTCCGCCAGCAGCAGATCGCCGAAAGTCTGATCGATGCCGTGGACAACGCCGGCTACCTGGCCCACCCTCTCGAGGAGATCCGCGACGGGCTCCGCCAGCAAGGGCTCGATGGCCTGCCCACCCGCGAGGTCGAACAGGTGCTCCTGCGGCTGCAACAGTTCGAACCCACCGGTGTCTTTGCCCGCGATCTGCGCGAATGCCTGATGCTGCAGCTCGCCGCGCTGCCCGACGACACCCCGCTACTGCCCCAGGCACGGCGCCTGGTCCGCCAGTTTCTCGAGGCGCTGGCCACCGACGATCGCCGCCTGCTGAAACGCCGTCTGGGTCTCGACGACGACGCCCTCGATACGGTCATTGCTCTGGTACGCTCGCTCGACCCCAGGCCCGGCAGCGCCTATGCCGATGTCGCCAGCGACTATGTCATTCCCGATCTGGTGGCCCGACACGACAACGACGGATGGCGTGTCGAACTCAACGCCGAGGCCCTGCCCCGCCTGCGCATCCAGCCCGACTATGCGGCCTTGATTCGCCGGGCCGACAAGAGCCAGGACAACCAGTTCCTCAAGGACCACCTGCAGGAGGCGCGCTGGCTGATGAAGAGCCTGGTCAGCCGCAACGACACTCTGCTCCGGGTCGGGCGTGAAATCATGGCACGCCAGATCGACTTCCTGGAACATGGCGAAGAGGCCATGAAGCCCCTGGTGCTAGCCGACATCGCCCAGGTGGTGGAGATGCACGAGTCGACCATCTCCCGGGTCACCACCCAGAAGTTCATTCACACTCCTCGCGGCGTCTTCGAGCTCAAGTACTTCTTTTCCAGCCACGTCGGGGGTGGCGAAGGTGCCGGCGATGCCCATTCGAGCACGGCGATTCGCGCCCGTATCCGCAAACTGATCCAGGACGAACCGCCGCGCAAGCCGCTCTCCGACAGCAAGCTGGTCGACCTGCTTGGGGAAGAAGGCATTCAAGTCGCCCGGCGCACGGTCGCCAAGTACCGCGAGGCCCTCGGCATACCCTCCTCCAGCGAACGCAAGCGCTTCCGCTGACACCCTGATGGCCGTCAAGTGACGGGGGGTTTGCAGGACAGGAAAAAGGGTTACAATCGAGGCACCACCCGAAGGACAAAGGAGCCTGTCATGCAAGTCAATATCACCGGCCACCATGTAGAGCTGACCGATGCACTGCGTGACTACGTCAACGAGAAGCTGGCACGCGTGGAGCGTCACTACGACAACATCACCACCGTCCAGGTCACGCTCTCCGTGGAAAAGGAGCGACAACAGGCCGCCTGTACCTTGCATGCCGCTGGCGCCGATCTTCACGCCGAGGCTCAGGACGTGGACATGTACGCCGCCATCGACGCCCTGACCGACAAGCTCGACCGCCAGTTGGTCAAGCACAAGGAAAAAGCCCAAGCCCGCGCCCAGGGCGCCGGCGCTCGCTGATTCCCCATGTCACTGGAAGCCATCCTGCCCCCCGAGCGCGCGCTGTTTGCCGTTCCCGGGGGCAGCAAGAAGAGGGTGCTGGAGTTCTTCAGCACCTTCATCGCCCAGAATACCCCCAGCCTGGACAGCCAGGAGGTCTTCGCCCGGCTGATCGGTCGCGAACGCCTGGGCAGCACCGGCATCGGCAACGGCGTGGCCATTCCCCATGCCCGCAGCCCGCACTGCAATGGGCCAGTCGCCGCGTTTCTCAAGCTCGCCGAACCCATCGACTTCGATGCCATCGATGGCGAGCCCGTCGACCTGATATTCGTTCTGCTGGTGCCCGAAGAGGCCGACGACACCCACCTGGCTCTGCTCAGCCAGGTGGCCACCGTCATGAACGATGCCGATACGCGCACGCGTCTGCGTCGCAGCACCACCCAGCACGAGCTGCATGAGACACTCCTGGAGGCAATCCGCCGCCAGGGCAGTTAACGCCCATTCCGATGACCTATCCGGGAGAGCCCGACCGTATGCAGCTCGTGATCATCAGCGGACGATCGGGATCGGGCAAGTCCATCGCGCTGCAAGCCCTCGAGGATCTCGGCTTCTATGCCATCGACAACCTGCCGGCCATGCTCCTCGGCGCCCTGGTGGACGAGCTGAGCGAGAGCCCCACCGGTCCCGAAGCCATCGCCGTCAGCATCGATGCGCGCAACCTGCCCCATGCCCTGCAGCGCTTTCCGCAACTGCTCGAGGATTTGCGCAGTCGCGAGGTCGATCGGCAAGTGATCTATCTCACCACCGACGCGCGCATCCTGCTCGAACGCTACTCGGCCACGCGCCGACGACATCCGCTCACCCGGGGCAGCGACATGACGCTGGCCGAAGCCATCGAATCGGAGGAGGATGCGCTCAGCGAGATCCGTGACCGCGCCGATCTGATCATCGACACCTCGCGCCTGTCGGTCCACGACCTACGCGGACGCATCGCCGAGCAAGTGGCAGGGCACTGTGCGGAAGAACTGACGCTGACCGTGGAGTCATTCGGCTTCAAGCGCGGCGTTCCCCTGGATGCCGACATCGTCTTCGACGCCCGCTGCCTGCCCAATCCCTACTGGGATCCGCGGCTGCGCTCGGCCACCGGCCGGGACCCCAGCATCGCTGCCTTTCTCGAGCAATACCCGCTGGTGGGTGAAATGCTCGATGACATCGTCGCCTGGGTGGAGCGCTGGCTGCCCGCCTATCGCGATAGCCATCGCAGCTATCTGACGGTGGCCATCGGCTGCACCGGCGGGCAGCACCGCTCGGTCTATCTCGCCGAAAAGCTCGCCCACCATCTGGCCGAACAGCAGACGGGAATCCGTCTGCGCCACCGGGAGCTCGGCATCCAGACACCGCTCACCCCGGAAACGCCGCCTGCGACATTTCCAGACGACGAGGAAACCTGAGCGTGGCCTGCCGCAAGCTCACTCTGACCAACAAGCGAGGCCTGCACGCCCGCGCTGCCACCAAACTCGTACAGTGCTGCCAACCCTTCCGAGCCAGCGTCACCGTCAAACACACCGGCAAGAGTGCCGATGCCGCCAACATCATGGCGCTGCTAATGCTCGCCGCCCCCTGCGGCACCGAACTCACGGTGAGCGCCGAGGGCGAGGATGCCGAAGCGGCCCTCGACGCCATTGAGGCGCTGTTCGACGCCCGCTTCGAAGAGGATGGCTGAAAGCTGGAAGACAGTCTGTTGTCACCCAATCCGGTGTCAAAGTTTTTTCTTCCAGCTTCCAGGCACGAAGTGCCGCTCTTCGAGCTCCCGGACGCAGTCCGGGCTCTTCCAGCTCCAGGCGAAGCCCGGGTCACGCGCCCGCCACGGTCATCTCGTCGATCAGCCAGCTGCCGGTATGGATGCCGCCGCGGGTGTCGAGATCGTCGCCCACGCCGGCGAGCCCTTTGAACAGGGTCTCGAGGTTGCCGGCAATGGTGAACTCTTCCACCGGATACTGTATCTCGCCGTTCTCCACCCAGAAGCCGGCGGCACCGCGCGAGTAGTCCCCGGTCACGCCGTTGACGCCTTGCCCCATCAGTTCGGTGACCAGCACCCCGCGCCCCATGCGCGCCAAGAGTTCGTCGCGTGACTGTAGCGGTGCCTCGATACGCAGGTTGCGGGCACCGCCGGCGTTACCGGTGGTCTGCATTCCCAGGCGACGGGCGCTGTAAGCCGAGAGCATGTAACTGGTCAGCCGGCCCTGCTCGATGAAGACGTTGTCACGGGTCTGCACACCGTCGTTGTCGAACGGCGAGCTGGCCATGGCGCCGCGCTCCATGGGACGCTCGAAGAGCGTGAACCACTCGGGAAAGAGCGTATCCCCCAGTCGCTCGCACAGAAAGGACGCCTCACGGTAGAGCGCGCCGCCGGCGATGGCGCTCATCAAATGTCCCACCAGACCACTGGCCACCGTCGCATCGAACATCACCGGCAGGCGGCCGGTGGCAGGTCGCTGCGCGCCCAAGCGCTGCAGCGTTCTTTCGGCAGCACGCTGACCGACCGTCTCGGCGGCTACCAGGTCGCGCGGGTCGCGAGCGGTCGTGTAATCGTAGTCGCGCTGCATGCCGCCGGCATCCTCGGCAATCAGCAGACAGGACAGTGAATGCCGACTGCCGCACTGGCTACCCAGAAATCCGTGGCTATTCGCATAGACCCGCACTCCCTCACCGCTGGACAGCGATGCCCCCTCGGACTGGCGAATGCCGGCCACGCGCCGCCCCGCCGACTCGCACGTCAGCGCCAGATCGATGGCCTGGTCCGTACTCAGTGCCCAGGGGTGGTGGACGTCGAGGTCGGGCAGTTCACGCGCCATCAGCTCGGCATCGGCCAACCCGGCAGCCGGATCCTCCCCCGTGTGCCGGGCAATGCTCAGCGCCTTCTCGACCACGGCCTGGATCGAGGCCTCGCTGGCATCGGTGGAGGACGCGCTGCCCTTGCGCAGTCCGACGTAGACGGTCACCGCGATCCCCTGATCGCGCGACAGCTCGACCGTCTCCACCTCGCCCTCGCGAACGCTGACGCCAATCCCCTGATCTACGCTGGCCCCCACCTCGGCGGCATCGGCACCCAGCCGACGTGCCAAGGCAAGTGCCTGCTCGGCACGGGACTCGAGCAGCCCCTGCTGGGTGGCAGCGTCGAAAGCCTGTGTCATGCGATTCTCCTTCCTATGCCGGCCCGCGGGCCGTACTGCGTTCGTGACCATGCGACCCATCAGCCGCATCGGATTCTTGTCGGGTCCGCTGCCAGCAGCGGACTGGTATACTTTGCCATGAGCGGCGTCGACTGCCGTTCTCTACCCTCCCACTCACTTGGATGCGGTATGACCCAGGAATTCACTTCTTCGGCCGACGAACGGCCGAGCAAATCCCAGCTCAAGCGCGAGATGCATGCGTTGCAGGCCCTGGGCGAGAAGATCATCGCCCTGCGCGACGCCGAACGCGCCCGCCTGCCGCTCTCCGACGACTTGTTGGCCGCCGTCGAGGAAACCGGCCGCATCCACTCCCGCGAGGCGCGCCGACGCCACATGCAGTACGTCGGCAAGCTGATGCGCCGTGAGGATCTCGACGCCATTCATGCCGTCTTCGAGCAGATGGAGCAGGAAACGCAGCGTCGCGACCTTGCCTTCCACCGCCTCGAGCGGTGGCGCGACCGGCTGATCGACGAAGGCGATGCCGCCGTCGAGGCCTTCATCGCCGACCATCACGACGTCGATCGTCAGGCGCTGCGCCAACTGGTGCGCAACGCCCGTCAGGAACGGGAACGGGACAAGCCGCCCACCAACGCTCGCCGGCTGTTCCGGCTGATTCGCGACACCGCCGGACTTTAAAGCGGCGAGCGACGGGCCTCGGGCTGCGAGCAAAGATCAAGGCTGGCAGTTCGAAGCCCGAAGCCCGAAGCCCGAAGCCCGAAGCGACAGGGTTTGACTTCCAGCTTCAGTCTTCAAGCTTCCAGCCGCGGAGCGGCGCTCTTCCGGCTTCCAGCTTTACGACTGCGTCCCCCCCACGGTGATCTCGTCGATCTTGAGGGTGGGTTGCCCCACCCCCACCGGTACCCCCTGGCCCTCCTTGCCACACACGCCGATACCGGTATCGAGCTCCAGGTCGTGGCCGATCATCGACACCCGCCCCATTGCCTCAGGACCGTTACCGATCAGCGTGGCACCCTTCACCGGCGCGGTGATGCGACCATCCTCGATCAGGTAGGCTTCGCTGGCCGAGAAGACGAACTTGCCGGAGGTGATGTCCACCTGACCACCGCCGAAGCTGACCGCATAGAGGCCGCGCTTGACGCTGCCGATGATGTCCGCCGGGTCGTCCTGACCGGCCAGCATGTAAGTGTTGGTCATGCGCGGCATGGGCAAGTGGGCGAAGGACTCGCGGCGTGCATTGCCGGTAGTCGTCATGCCCATCAGTCGGGCATTGAGCTTGTCCTGCATGTAGCCGGTCAGAATGCCGTCCTCGATCAGCGGGGTGTACTGCCCGGGGGTGCCCTCGTCATCGACGGCCAGGGAACCCCGGCAATCACCCAGAGTGGCATCGTCGACCACGGTGACCCCCTTCGCCGCCACACGCTGCCCCATGCGGCCGGCAAAGGCGGAACTGCCCTTGCGATTGAAGTCGCCCTCGAGCCCATGGCCCACCGCCTCGTGCAGCAGGATGCCGGGCCAGCCCGACCCGAGCACCACCGGCAATTGTCCCGCCGGGGCATCCACCGCCTCCAGGTTGACCAGCGCCTGTCGCACCGCCTCCTTGGCGAAACGCTCGGCGACATCGTCATCACGCAGCCGATCCATGGCGTAGCGGCCGCCCCCGCCAGCGCTGCCGCGCTCACGACGGCCATTCTTCACGGCGATGACGCTGACGTTGAAGCGCACCAGGGGCCGGATGTCCGCGGCCAGAGTGCCGTCGCTGGCGCGTACCAGCACGACCTCGTGCACCCCGGTAAGCGATGCGCTCACCTGGCTGACGGAAGGATCGGCAGCCCGTGCCACGCGGTCGGCGTGCTTTAGCAGGGCGATCTTCTCATCGGCGGAGAGCCCGGTGAGGGGGTCGACGGTGGCATAGCGCGCCGGCGCATGGCAGATCGCCCGCGGCGCGACACCGAGTCGCGAACCGCTGCGCACGATGCCCGAAGCGGTCCGTCCGGTCTCGGCCAGGGCGTCGGCGGTAATCTGGTTGGAATAGGCAAAGCCGGTCTTCTCGCCGGCCATGGCCCGCACCCCCACCCCGCCATCGATGTTGTAGCCGGCCTCCTTGACCTCACCGTCTTCCAGCACCCAGCTCTCGTGCCAGCTGCGCTGAAAATAGAGATCGGCATAGTCGATGCCAGGCGTCAGCACGTGGCCAAGACCGGTATCCAGCGCTTCGAGGTTCAGACCGCCGGGATGCAACAGAATCTCGGCGGCGGTATCGAGCAGGGCATGCGGTGTCATCGTCATTCGGCGTCTTCCAAGGTGATCTGCGGCGCCGTCCAGGGACCGCGCACGCGGTAGTGTATTCGAGTGACCCGGTCGATGGCGCTGCCGAACAGTTTATCGGCGATGAACAGTGCGCCACCGACCACCGGAGCGCCCGCCATCACGGCGGCCAGCGGTAGATTGCGGCTGATGGGAACTGTGACGCCCAAACGCTGGTCGAGTTCACGCCGCGCCAGGTCCACGGTGCCCTCCAGGGTAAAAGTTGTCGCCGGTCCTTTCACTTCCACCGGTCCACGGGTCTCGAGAATGCCTTCATACAACGTCGCGGCTCCCACGACGGAATCGAAGGCGGTACCTTGCCCGGTCACATCGGAAAAGTCCAAGCGCAGCCGACGCACCAGGTTATCGAGATTGAACAACCCGATCAGACGTGCCGAAGGCGACTCGACGTTAAGGAATCGTCCCTCGCTCAGTTCGACCTCCACGCTGCCTCGCGAACGCGCCAGGGCGAACTGCCAGGGGGCTCCCGGCCAGGCCAGCTGGCTGCGCATTCGAGTCATGGCGTTGCGCAAGGTTACCGGCTGGCCCAAGCGTTCCAGCGCCGTCCCCAGGTCACGCCCCTCCAGATCGAAACGCGATCGCGTCAAGCTCGCCCCTTCGCCGGCCGCTTCCCAGACCACTTGGCCACGCGCCGAGACCTCACCCAGCGTCAACCCCAGTGGGTCGACGCTGAGCCGTCCAGGCTGAGCCCGCCAGTACGCGGTAAAGGGGCCAACCGTCCCGCCACGATGTTCGACCTCGTCAACCCGCATGCGCCCATTCGGCAAGTCGGCCACCCACTCGGGCAACGCCACGGGGTCGGGAGCCACGTCGAGCTCGCTCATCAGTTCGCCGGTCCCGCCCGGGTCTTCCGTCGGCAAGAGCGCATTCAGGGTCAGCCGCTCGAGGGCCAGGTCCACCGGCTCCTCCAGAGCAGGACGGTAGTCGAGGCGCCCTTCCATCAAGCTGCCGTCGAGCCCCACACGCCAACCGCCGCCATCCAGTGAGACCGCCTCGGCGGCGAAACTCCCCACACAGCCACTGCCGCCATCCAGACAGTCGGAGTCCAGTGCGACACGTTGCAGCCAGCTGCTCCGGCCGCCATTCGCCGGGCCGACCAGTGACGACACGACACCACGCCAGGCCGGCAGCACCAGACGCGGTTGATAGGCCTCGACGTGCCAGCCAGCAGCATCGGGCCAGGGCGGTTCGGACGGCACACGCCCCAGCCACAGCTGTCCCTGGCCGATCGACGTCGAGGTCAGAGAGCGCCAGCGCAAGGCAGCCATGTCCCCCAACGAGGCATCTATCCGACCGCTGTCCAGGTCGGCATCGAGACGCAGCGCGCGCGAGGCATTGGCCGCCTTGCCGAACGGCGCCGGCAGATCGATGGCCAGCCCGTCGAGACCGCTGGTCAGGCGAAGCCGGTTGCGTCCCTCATCCAGCTCGAACTCAGCCTGCCAAGGGACACGCCCCGTCAGCCGATCTCCCAGCGCACTGGCACCCCCCCAGTCGAGCAGCGCCGCGGCCTGCGACGTACCGGTCAACGCGATGTTGCCGCGGCGCGTGTCGAACTGCGCAGTCAACGGGCCACCGAGAAATCGCGCTTCGACCTCACCGCTGAGCCCGCCTTCCTCGCCGCGCTGATGCCAGGTCAGCGGCCCTTGCACGTCATGGAATGCGAGCCCCAGAGCGTTCTGGGTCAGGCGCGTAAAGGCAGCCTGGGTTTCAATGGTCAAATCCAGGGATCCGGGCTCGTCCAGCGTCAACGCCAAGTCCAGGTCGGCCTCATTGACCCCCTCACCGCGCCAAGCTGACACGGCATCGATGCCTTCCAGCGGCATGGCCAACAGGTAACGGCGCAGCGACTCGCTATCGGCGATCAGGTCGCCACGCACCCTGAGGTCGTCGTTGCTGAGAGTGACGAGGCCGTTGGCCGCCGACACGCCGAGGCTCTCGGCATGATGCACTTGCGCCTCCAGTTCCTCGCCGTCCACGCTGAGCCGTCCGTCTACTGCCTCCAGCGCCGGCCAGTCGGGCGCAAAGGGCAAGCGCCCCTCTTCTACCGCCAGGTCCAGCCGCACGCGGGGATCGACCTGCGTCTCGCCGCGCCCGATCGGCACATGCAGCCGCAGACGCCCCTGCGGCACGTAGCCAGCCGCACCGCTGGCCAGCCACTCGGTCAGTCCGGGATCAAGCACTTGGGTAGGCAGCCAGTCAACCAGTGGACGTTGACGGGCGTCGGCATGGCGAAAGTCGATATCCAGACCCAAAGCGCCTCGCTCCTCCCCCCCCACAGCCAGGCCGAACCCGCCCTCGACGTCAGCGCCCTGCCAGCCGACGCGAAGTTCTCGCCCACTGACGAAGCTACGCGGCCCGTCGTAGGCCCAGCTCACCTCGCCGCTGGCGCGGGAGAGCGCCAGCGGTGCCGAAAAAATCTCGGGGAAGTCGAGCGTCATGCCATCGGCATCCACGAAACGCACGCTGCCGGCCAGGTCGCGCACCTCCACCCAGGCATCCAGCGGACCGCCACCGGGGGCCTGCTCCCAGGGCGATACCTCGACGTCATGCAATGCCGCGCGGGCCAGCCATTCACCGCTCTGCTGCCCCACGCCCAGGCCGGCGACCCGGCCGCGCGGTGCCAGGCTGTCGATGGTTCGGCTCAATCCCTCCGGCAGGGGAACGCGATCCCGCCAGGCCGCCAGAGACGCAAGTTCGAACTCACTGGTATTGAGCCACCAGCCCCGACCGTCGCGGCGCAGATGCCAGCGGTGCGGCAGCGCCGGCCCGCCGGCCTGCATCATCTCCTCGGGTGCCGCCCAATCCACGGTTCCGGCATCGCCCTCTACCCATGCCTGCCAACCGTCGCCGGCCTCGTCCCGAAGCCATTGGCCGCGGGCCTCCACGTTCTCCAAGGCGATGAGCTCTTCGGCGTGGCGCAACGCCAACCGCGGCGCCGTGAGATCGAGCCGTGCATCGGCCAGCGCGCCGCGGTGCCAGCGCCCCCACAGCCGCGCCTCACCGCGCGACTCGGCGAGGCGCAGCGGATCGTCGGTGCGGGTGAAAACGGCGGCCAGTTCGATCAAGGTATCGAGCTGCATGTCGGCCTGCAGGGCCGCACTGAAATCCCCGAACCCCGCGGGTCCGGGAAAAATTTCCAGCACGGCCTGCAGTGAAGCCTCGGGGTCGCCGTCCAGGAACACTTCGCCTTCGAGGTGGGTGCGCCGTGCATCGCCGGTCATCAGCACACGAGGCGCCGTGAGGCCAAGCTGTGCCTCGCGGCCATGCAGCACCACACGCAGCTCTTCCACCCAGGCGCGCTGGCGAAGCAGCACCCCAACCCAGAAATCCAGACGCTCGAGATCGAACGCCGTATCGGGGATCAGCTCGGGGGGCACCCGCGCCGGCTCGGGCCAATGCCACCCCCCCTGATCGTTCTGGTAGAGATGCAGGGTGAGTCCGTCGAGCCGAGCCTCTTCGACCACCGGCACGCCGTCACGCAAGCTGGACAGTGTATCGAGCCGCAACCGCGCCCCCTCGACCTCGAGCAGCGGCTGCCCTTCGTCCCCTTGACGAGTGCGGAGGACGAGCCCGCCCGCCTCGACACGCGGATCCAGGCCAGCCAAGCGCGCATCGAGACGCTCCAGCTCGGCCCAGGCGCCGAAGCGTGCCTCGATCAGTCGCTCCACGCGGGGCGCCAGGTCGTCCACCTGGGTCAGCGCCAGACGCAACAGCAACAGCAGCAGGGCCAACGCGCCCAGCATGACGGCAACGAGCGTCAGACCCCAGCGACTCAGCCAGCGGATCGGGTGCATCGGCTCACATCAGCACGATGTCGTACTGCTCCTGGGAATAGTGACTTTCGACCTGAAAACGAATCGTCTTGCCGATGAAGGTCTCCAGATCGGCCACGGCTGCAGAATCCTCGTCCAGCAGGCGATCCACCACCGCCTGGGACGCCAGCACCATGTAGGTTTCGGCACTGTAGGCACGCTCTTCGCGCAATATCTCGCGGAATATCTCGTAGCACACCGATTCGGCCGTCTTGAGAGTGCCACGCCCGCCACAGGTGGCGCAGGGCTCGCAGAGGGTCTGCTCCAAGCTCTCTCGGGTGCGCTTGCGGGTCAGCTGCACCAGCCCCAGCTCGGTGACCCCGGTGCACTTGGTCTTGGCATGATCGCGCTCCAGCACCTTCTCCAGCATGCGCAACACCTGACGCTGGTGTTCCGGATCATCCATGTCGATGAAATCGATGATGATGATGCCGCCCAGATTGCGCAGGCGCAGCTGGCGGGCAATGGCATTGGCCGCCTCGAGATTGGTCTTGAAGATCGTCTCCTCGAGGTTGCGATGACCCACATAGCCCCCCGTATTGACGTCGATGGTGGTCATCGCCTCGGTGGGATCGATCACCAGGTACCCGCCCGACTTGAGCTGCACCTTGCGCCCCAGCGCTTTGTGAATCTCGTCCTCGACGCTGTAGAGATCGAAGATCGGCCGCTCGCCCGGATAATACTCGATGCGCATCACGACTTCGGGCATGAACTCTTCGGCGAACGCCAGCAGCTTGAGGTAGTTTTCGCGGGAGTCGATGCGCACCTTCTCGATCTCGTCGTTACGCAGATCGCGCAACGTGCGGATGAACAGTGGCAGGTCGTCGTAGATCACGCTGGGCGCCGGGGCCGTGACCTTGCGCTCGCTGACCTTGCGCCACAGGCGAAGCAGGAAATGCATGTCCGTATAGAGCGCATCGCGTCCCACCCCCTCGGCAGCGGTGCGGACGATGAAGCCGCCGGTGATCTCCAGTTCCATGTCGCCTTGCACCGCATCGAGCAGTTCACGCAACCGCTCGCGCTCCGCTTCGTCCTCGATGCGCTGCGATACGCCGCTGTGGGGAGAGTCGGGCATGTAGACCAGATAGCGCGACGGCACCGACAGGTGCGTGGTCAGCCGGGCGCCCTTGGAACCGATGGGATCCTTGGTGACTTGCACCACCAGCGCCTGTCCTTCATGCAGCAGCGAGCCGATCGCCTGCTGCTCTTCCGCCGGCGTCCCCGGCGGCATGACCTCGTGGGCATGGATGAAAGCGGCACGATCGAGGCCGATGTCGACGAACGCCGCCTGCATGCCGGGCAGCACGCGGACCACGCGTCCCTTGTAGATATTGCCGACGATACCGCGCCGTCGCGTCCGCTCGATCAGGGCCTCCTGCAGAACCCCGTTCTCCACCACCGCCACTCGGGTTTCCATAGGGGTGAGGTTGATCAGTACTTCACCACTCATGCGGAAGTCCTTGTCCAAACGAATCTGCGCGCATTATGACACACTGTCATTGTGATACAGCGCGGTTCCAGTATGGTACGCCCTGCCGCTCCAACAGCGCAGCGGTCTCGAACAGCGGCAGCCCCACTACCGCCGAATGACTGCCCTCTATACGCTCGACGAACACCGCCGCATAGCCCTGAATGGCATAGCCTCCCGCCTTGTCGACCGGCTCGCCGGTGGCCCAATAGGCATCGATTTCGGCGTCTTCGATGGGCCGCATGACCACCCGAGTGGTCACGCAGGCATCGACCAAACCAGCCGGCCCGCTCACCGCCACTGCCGTCAGCACCTCATGAGTGCGCCCAGCCAGCCCACGCAGCATGGCGGCCGCATGGGCACGGTCATGGGGCTTGCCGAGGATGGCACCGTCGCAGATCACCGCCGTATCGGAGCCCAGGGTCGGCAACGATGAATCGCGCGAACCGGCCAGAGCCTTCTCGCCGGCCAGACGCAGCACGTAGTCGGCCGCCGCCTCATCGCGGTGCGGCGACTCGTCGAGGTCAACTGGGCATACCTCGACGGCCACGCCGATCGAGGCCAGCAGCTCGCGACGGCGTGGCGAGGCCGAGGCGAGCCGGAGAACGGGGGGATCTGCACCAACCATCATAGGCAATACCCCTCAATCCACGCCGGCCAAACGGCGCTCCATGGCGCGAAACATGGTGGCCAGCCACGGCCACAGCACGGCGCCGATGAGCGATGGCAACAGGAAGGAAAGGTGCATGGAAAAAGGCCCGAAGAGCGTGCGCAACCACTGCTCGGTGAGCTGAGAAAGCCCCAGCAGCACCAAGATCAACAGTGACTGCTGCAATAGAGAGTAGGCCCGAAACCGCGGATAGACGAGCGCACTGAGAAATGCCAGCAGCGACAACGCCAGGGCATTCTGGCCCAGCGTGGCGCCTTCGATGAGATCGAGCAGGATTCCCAAGACGAAGCCGTGCAAGACCCCGACGCGGTCGGGCGCCGCCATGCACCAGTAGATGAGCATCAGACCCAACCAATCGGGGCGCCATACCTGCCACCCTTCGGCCAGCGGCATCACCTGCAGGCACAGCGCCAGCAGCAGGGAAAGCCAGATCCACGGCAGCGCCGTGAGCGGAGCGCTCGGCATCAGGCATCCTCCTCGGCAGCGGCTCGCTCATCGCCGGTCCCCGAGCCGTCCGTCGATTTCGGCGGCGCTTCGGGCTCCGGCCCCGGAGGAAAGAGCAGCAGGAAGTGGCGCGAACGCTGCAGTCGTGCGGCCGGTTCGGCAGTCACCTGGGCAAAGGGTTGGCCCGGGTCGTGCACGACCTCGCTCACCCGAGCGACGGGAAAGCCCGGCGGAAACCGCCCCGCCAGCCCCGAACTGACCAGCAGGTCGCCCTCGCGGATATCGGCCGTATCCGGCACATGCAACACATCGAGCCTATCGTACTCACCAGCGCCTTGAACGATGAAACGCTGGCCATTGCGGTTGACCTGAACGGGCAACGCATGGCTGGCATCCGCCAGCATCAGCACGCGACTGGAGAAGGCCGACACCGCCGTGACTTGCCCTACCAGCCCCGAGGCATCCATGACCGGCTGCCCGACATAGACGCCATCCCGGCGACCGCGGTCCACCACCATCTGGAACGTGAACGGATCGGCATCCAGGGAGAGCAGCTCGGCGGTAATGTACGGAACGTCATGCCGACTGCCGGCATCGAGCAGTTCGCGCAGACGCACGTTTTCGGCCACGAGACTCGACATGCGCTGGACACGATGAGACAGGTGCAGCAGTTGCTCGCGCAGGCGACGATTCTCCTCCACCAGTGCGCGCTGTTCGGAAAGTGCCAGCGACCCCCAGGTCAGAACGTCACTGGGAACGCTGACCAGCCACTGGATGGGCGCCACCACGGTGGAGAGCTGGGCCCGCACGGCCTCCATGCGCGTGAGGCGATGGTCGGCGAACATCAACGCAGCAGCCAGCAATGCACACAGCAGCATGCGGTAGACGGGCACCGATCCGTGCGAGAACAACGGCTTGATAGACGTTTCCCCCGATATGCCTCACTGCGTCAGTCGCTGGAGAGCAGCTCGAAAGTATGCCGGTCGATCATCTCCAGCGCCTTGCCGCCGCCGCGGGCCACGCAGGTCAGCGGATCTTCGGCGACGATCACCGGCAGACCGGTCTCCTCGGCGATCAGCTTGTCGAGATCGCGCAGCAGTGCACCCCCACCGGTCAGCACCAGTCCGCGTTCGGCGATGTCCGATGCCAGCTCCGGGGGCGACTGCTCGAGAGCGCTCTTGACCGCAGCGACGATCGAGGCCAGCGTCTCCTGTAGAGCGTCGAGAATTTCGTGGGAGTTGAGCGTGAAACTGCGCGGGATGCCTTCGGCCAGATTGCGGCCGCGCACGTCGATCTCGCGCAGCTCGCCGCCGGGATAGGCGCAACCGATCTCCTCCTTGATGCGCTCGGCGGTGGCCTCGCCGATCAGGCTGCCGTAGTGACGACGCACGTACGCGGAGATCGCCTCGTCGAAGCGGTCGCCGCCGACGCGGATCGACTCGGAATAGACCACCCCGTTGAGCGAGATGATGGCGATCTCGGTGGTGCCACCGCCGATGTCCACGACCATGGAGCCCTGGGCATCGTCCACCGGCAGGCCGGCACCGATGGCCGCGGCCATCGGCTCCTCGATCAGGAACACCTCGCGCGCTCCGGCGCCCTCGGCAGACTCCTTGATCGCGCGGCGCTCCACCTGGGTCGACATGCACGGCACGCAGACCAGCACTCGCGGGCTCGGCGTGAGGAAGGTGCTCTGGTGGACCTTGCGAATGAAGTGCTGCAGCATCTGCTCGGTGACGGTGAAATCGGCAATCACCCCGTCCTTCATGGGACGAATGGCAGTGATGTTGCCCGGCGTGCGTCCCAGCATGCGCTTGGCATCGGCGCCTACCGCGGCCACGCTGCGCATGTTGCCTGACTGACGGATGGCCACCACCGACGGTTCGTCGAGCACGATGCCGCGACCGCGGACATATATCAGCGTATTGGCCGTGCCCAGGTCGATCGACAGATCGCTGGAAAACAGCCCCCTCAAACGTTTGAACATGGAAGTCGTTACCTAGTGCGGACCGGGAACCCTGTGCGGAGGCAAACGGTATCACCGCGGCCCCCTGGCAGCAAGCAACGCCATCGCTGCGCACCCGACCCGCGGCTGCCGTCACGCAGTGAATATGGTACATTCAGCGGCTGTTTCCCACTCTCAATCCGTGCGAGGACATCCAGCCCATGGCGCTTGAACAAGCAGATGTGCAGCGGGCAGCGCACCTGGCCCGGCTCGGCCTGAACGATGGCGACGCCGCTCGCTATGTCGACGACCTCAATCGCATCCTGGCAATGGTCGACCAGTTGCAGCGGGTGGACACCGACGACATTGCGCCCCTGTCGCACCCGCTCGACGCCACCCAGCGCCTGCGTGCCGACGAGGTGACCGAAAGCGACCGGCGCACCCAGTTCCAGCGCTGCGCCCCGGCCGTGGAGAATGGCCTCTATCTGGTGCCGCGGGTCGTCGAATGATCGCCGTCGGCACCCATTTTCGGAGTCGCTTCGTCCTCCACTCCACCCTTTCGGCACGTCTTCATGGAGCCATGCCGCATGCATGACAAGACACTGAGCGAACTCGCCGCCGGCCTCGCCTCCGGCGAGTTCACCAGCCATGAGCTGACCCAGCATCTGCTGAGCCGCATCGACTGCCTCGATGGCGAGCTCAACAGTTTCATCACCGTTACGCCTGACACTGCGCTGAAAGCGGCCGAGCGAGCCGATGCCGCTCGTGCCGCAGGCCAGGCCGGCGCGCTCACCGGCCTTCCTCTGGCACTCAAGGACATCTTCTGCACCCAGGGGGTGAAAACCAGCGCCGGGTCGCGCATGCTCGACGACTTCGTGTCGCCCTACGACGCCACCGTAGTCGAGAAGCTCGCCGACGCCGGCACCGTGAGCCTGGGCAAGACCAACATGGACGAGTTCGCCATGGGCTCCTCCAACGAGAACAGCCATTACGGCCCGGTGAAGAATCCTTGGGATCTCACCGCCGTGTCCGGCGGCTCCTCGGGGGGCAGCGCCGCTGCCGTGGCCGCCGGCCTGGTGCCCGCCGCCATGGGCACGGACACCGGCGGCTCGATTCGCCAGCCCGCCGCCTTCTGCGGCATCACCGGGCTGAAACCCACCTACGGGCGGGTGTCGCGCTACGGCATGATCGCCTATGCATCGAGCCTCGACCAGGCCGGCCCCTTGGCACGCACGGCCGAGGACTGCGCCCTGCTGCTGAACGCCATTGCCGGACACGACCTGCGCGACTCGACCAGCGTAGCGCGGGGCGTGCCGGATTACACCGCCGAACTCGACGCACCCCTGGCCGGCCTCAAGATCGGCCTACCCAAGGAGTACTTCGGCGAAGGCCTCGATCCGACCGTGGCAGCCACCGTGCACGAGGCGATCGAGGTTTTCGAGACGCTGGGCGCCAGCGTACGCGAGGTGAGCCTGCCGCATACGCACTACGCCATTCCGGCCTACTACGTCATCGCCCCGGCCGAAGCCTCCTCCAACCTGTCGCGTTTCGACGGCGTGCGCTTCGGTCACCGCTGCGACGATCCCAAGGATCTCATCGACCTCTACGAGCGTACCCGCGCCGAGGGTTTCGGCGAGGAAGTCAAACGACGCATCCTGATCGGCACTCACACGCTCTCCGAAGGTTTCTTCGACGCTTACTACAAGAAGGCCCAGCAGGTACGGCGTCTCATCCGCCAGGATTTCCTCGACGCTTTCGAGCAGGTCGACGTGCTGATGGGGCCCGCCTCCCCCACCCCGGCCTTCGACCTGGGGGCCAAGTCGGACCCGGTTTCCATGTACCTGCAGGACATCTACACCATCGCCGTCAACCTGGCGGGCATTCCCGGCATCAGCGTGCCGGCCGGGTTCGTCGACGGCCGCCCCGTCGGCCTTCAGGTGCTGGGCACCCACTTCGCCGAGGAGCGGCTGCTCAACGTCGCCCATCGGTTCCAGCAGGCCACCGACTGGCACCTGCGCCGTCCCGCCTTCGCCGAGGAGAACGCCTGATGCAATGGGAAACCGTGATCGGGCTGGAGGTGCACGTCCAGCTCGCCACCCAGTCCAAGATCTTCTCCGGCGCCTCCACCGCCTTCGGCGCCGAGCCCAACACCCAGGCCTGCGCCGTCGACCTGGGCCTGCCCGGCGTGCTGCCGGTGCTCAACGAGGCCGCCGTGGCCATGGCCGTGCAGTTCGGCCTGGCGATCCACGCCGAGATCCCCGAGGTCTCGGTGTTCGACCGCAAGAACTACTTCTATCCGGACCTGCCCAAGGGCTACCAAACGAGCCAGATGTACCATCCCATCGTCGGTCCCGGCGTGGTGGAGATATCGCTCGACGACGGCAGCACCAAGCGCGTCCGGGTCCATCATGCCCACCTCGAGGAGGATGCCGGCAAGTCGCTGCACGAAGACTTCCACGGCATGACCGGCGTCGATCTCAACCGCGCCGGCACGCCGCTGCTGGAGATCGTCTCCGAACCCGACATGCGCTCGGCCAAGGAGGCCGCCGCCTACCTCAAGGCGATTCACTCGATCGTCACCTACCTCGGCATCAGCGACGGCAACATGGCCGAAGGCTCGATGCGCTGCGACGTCAACGTCTCGGTACGCCCGCAGGGCCAGGAAGCCTTCGGCACCCGTGCCGAGATCAAGAACGTCAATTCCTTCCGTTTCGTCGAGCGCGCCATCGCCTTCGAGGTGGAACGCCAGATCGAACTGCTGGAAGACGGCGGCGAGGTGGTCCAGGAGACGCGACTGTTCGACCCCGAGCGCGACGAAACTCGCAGCATGCGAACCAAGGAGGAAGCCAACGACTACCGCTACTTCCCCTGCCCCGACCTGCTGCCGGTGGTGCTCGACGGGGCCTACGTCGACCACCTGCGCGAGATCCTGCCGGAACTGCCCGACGAAAAGCGGGCGCGCTTCCAGAACGAGCTGGGGCTCTCCGCCTACGATGCCAACGTGCTGTCGGCCACCCGTGACATGGCCGACTACTTCGAGGCCGTCAAGGACGTCTGTGGCGACGCCAAGCAAGCGGCCAACTGGGTGCAGGGCGAGCTCTCGGGCGCGCTCAATCGCGAGGGAATCGCCATCCAGGACAGCCCCGTCTCGGCCCCCCAGCTCGGCGAACTGATCGCCAGGGTGATCGACGACACCATCAACGGCAAAGCGGCCAAGCAGGTCTTCCAGGCCCTGTGGCATGGCGAGGGCGAGAACGCCGACGCCGTGATCGAAGCCAAAGGCCTCAAGCAGGTCACCGACACCGCGGCCATCGACGCGATGATCGACCAGGTCATCGCCGACAGCCCCGCTCAGGTGGCCCAGTACCGCGACGCCGAACCGGAGAAGCGCGGCAAGATGATTGGCTACTTCGTCGGCCAGGTGATGAAGGCTTCGCGCGGCACCGCCAACCCGCAACAGGTCAACCAGCTGTTGAAGGAAAAGCTCGACGCCCTGTGCTGAGCCCCACCGGCCAGAGGGTCGTCACGGGGCTCGACGCCCCGTGGCGACAACGACACTTCACGCCAGCAAGGAACCCCAGATGTCCGATGACGTCGGCACCCGATTGCGCGCCCTGCGCACTCTGCGCGGGATATCTCAGCGGGAACTCGCCAAGCGCTGCGGCGTGACCCACTCCAGCCTGTCGCTGATCGAGCAGGGCAAGGTCAGCCCCTCGGTGAGTTCCCTCAAGAAGATTCTCGACGCCATCCCCATCAGCGTCGGCGACTTCTTCACCATGGATCTGGAGAGTCGCAACCAGGTCTTCTACAAGCCCGACGAGCTGGCCGACATGGGCTCGGGCCAGGTGATCTACAAGCTGGTCGGAGCCAATCGCGAGAGCCGGGCGCTGGCCTTCATGATCGAAACCTATCCAGCCGGCGCCGACACCGGCCGCGAGATGATCGCCCACCAGGGGGAGGAAGCCGGCGTGGTCCTCGAAGGCCAGATCGAAATCACCATCGGCGCCGAAAGCCGCGTGCTCGGCCCCGGCGAGGCCTACTACTTCGACACCAACGTCCCCCACCGCTTCCGCAATCCGGGCCAGGCTCCCTGCCGCCTGGTCAGCTGCGCCACCCCGGCCCGTACCTTCTGAGGCTGGGGCGCCTCCCGATCACGCTTCCTTGACAACACCTTTACACCAACCCCCGTTCCACCAACAGTGCCATGGCATCGCTCGTCGGTGAATGGCTCATCCGCCGTTAGCGGGGGAGGAAGGGTTACTGGGTCATTTGCTATACAAAAACAAATTATTTGTACAAGTACAATATAAGTATTAGGCTGGGTAACGCACAGGGTCGCACGATGTCATGCACCCACCCCGACGTTACGCAGAAGGAACGCCCACAATGAAAACGCTATCGGCCAGAGTGGCACGCCTCGGTATCCGCACCCGCCTCGTCGGCGGGTTTTCCGCCGTCCTCGCTTTGATCGTCGTTCTCACCGCCATCGGCATCGATCAGGTCAACCGCATCGATCGTGACCTGACCACCATCAACGACGTCAACGGCGTCAAGCTCCGCCATGCCATCGACTGGCGCGGCAGCGTACATGACCGCGCCATCCTGCTGCGCGATATGACGCTGGTCGCACAGCCGGAAGAACTGGAACGCCTGCAAGCCGACTATCGGAAACTGGCCGACGACTACCGGGCCGCCGACCAAGGCATGGCAGACACCCTGGCAGCCCACGCCGCCAGTCGGGAAGAGGAGCGGCTGCTGGATACCATCGAGAACCAGGCTGAACGCACCAATGCCCTGGCCGGCGAAATCATTGCCGCTCGCCAAAGCGGCAACGTCGACGAGGCGCGCAACGCCCTGCTCAGCCAGGCCGGTCCGGCCTTCTTCCAGTGGCTCGACGACATCAACGCCTTCATCGACCACCAGGAAGCGGAAACGGCCACCGACACCGCCAGCGCACGGAACACGGCCTCCGGCTTCCAGATGCTCATGCTGGGCCTGTGCCTGACCGCTCTGGTGATCGGCGGCCTCATCGCCTACTTCCTGTCACGCCAGTTGCTGCGTGAACTGGGCGCCGAGCCGCATGAGGTGAAAGCGTTCGCCGAGGCCATCGGACGTGGCGATCTGGCCACCGAAGGGCAGCTGCGCCAGGGCGACCGGCACAGCATCATGGCCGCTCAGGTTTCCATGGCCCGCCAACTGCAAGGCATCGTCGCCCAGGTGCGCGCCGCCGCCGAATCGGTGGCCAGCAACAGCGAACAGATCGCCGAAGGCAACAGCGACCTCGCCTCGCGCACCGAGCAACAGGCCAGTGCGCTGACGCAGACCGCCTCGGCCATGGAAGAACTCAACGGCACCGTGACCCAGAACTCCGATAACGCCGAACAGGCCAGCCGTGAAGCCGAAGACGCCTCCAGCACGGCCACGCGCGGCGGCCAGGCCGTGCATCAGGTCACCGAAACCATGCGCGAGCTCGACGAGAGCTCCAGCGAGATCGCCAGCATCATCTCCACCATCGACGATATAGCCTTCCAGACCAACATCCTGGCACTCAATGCCTCGGTGGAAGCGGCGCGGGCCGGCGAACACGGTCGCGGCTTTGCCGTGGTCGCCGCCGAAGTGCGCAAGCTGGCCCAGAACAGCGCCGACGCCGCCCAGGAGATCACCGACCTGATCCAGCGCAACGGGGAACGCGTCAAGCATGGCAACGAACGCGCGGCCGAGGCCAGCCAAGCCACCGAAGACATCGTTGCCGCCATCGGCCGGGTCAGCCAGATCATGCAGGAAATCAGCCACGCCAGCGCCGAACAGCGTGCCGGCGTCGAGGAAGCCGGCACGGCGGTCACCCAGATGGACCAGGTCACCCAGCAAAACGCCGCGCTGGTCCAGGAGAGCGCCACGGCCTCGGGCAACCTGCGTCAACACGCTCAGCAGTTGATGGCGGCCATGTCGGCCTTCCAATTGCCGGACAGCAGCCGGGCGGTGAATCGCGCCCTGGCCAGCCTGAATGCAAGCGCGGATCCGACCCCGCAATCCACGGCAGCGAGAACGGAACGCACTCGACCGGAACCGGAGTGGGCCAGTTTCTGAGCCCGACATGGCGCCACGACGCACCAGGAGAGAGACAATGTTCGGATGGTTCAAGCGCAACCCGACCCGCCAGCTGCAGAAAGCCTATGAGCAGAAGCTGAAGCAAGCCATGGAAGCCGCCCGCAACGGAGACATGCGCGCCAATGCCACGTTCAGCGAAGAGGCCGACGCCTTGTTGGCCGAGATCGAGGAGCGACGACAGACCCCGTGAAGCATCGCACCAACGGCGACGCCGGCCTCTGAGGCCGGCGTCGCAATTCTGACTTCACCCTGAATTCAAGTCGACAACGCCATCCATACCGTCTTGAGTTCCGAGTACTCCTGCAGCGAGTGCATCGACTTGTCGCGGCCGTTACCCGACTGCTTGACGCCACCGAAAGGCACGGTCTGGTCACCGCCGGCCCAGTTGTTGACGAACACCTGGCCCGAATGGAGTCGGCGCGTCACGCGCATGATGCGGTCGATGTCCTGGCTCCACAGGCCAGCCGCAAGGCCGTAGACGCTGTCGTTGGCCAGTTCGATGGCCTCTTCCTCGCTGTCGAAACCGAACACCGAGAGCACCGGGCCGAAGACTTCCTCACGGCCGATGGCCATCGCCGGCGTCACGCCGTCGAACACCGTTGGCGGAATGAACAGGCCCGGCCCGGACAGCGCCTGGCCACCGGTGCGCAACCGGGCCCCCGCTTCCACCCCCTGGCGAATGTAGTCGAGGATACGGCGGTGCTGAGTCTCGTCGACGATGGCTCCCATGAAACTGTCGGGATCGAGAGGGTCGCCCGGCTGCATGGTCTCGGCAGCGGCCAGCACCTTGTCGACGAACGCTTCGCGGATGCTGTTCTCGACCAACAGACGTGAACCCGCGATGCACACCTCTCCCTGATTGTGGAAGATGGCCGCCGCGGCATGCTTGGCTACCCGGTCGAGGTTTTTGCAGTCGGCAAAGATCAGGTTGGGACTCTTGCCGCCGCACTCCAGGTAGACCCGCTTGAGGTTGGACTGCCCGGCATATTGCATCAGCTGCTTGCCGGTGGCGGTGGAGCCGGTGAAGGAGAGGCAGTCGACCTCCATGGAGAGCGCCAATGCCTTGCCCACGGTATGGCCAAAACCCGGCAGCACCTGGAAGACACCGCGCGGCAGGCCCGCCTGCTGGGCCAGCTGGGCGAGCCGCAGCGCCGAGAGGGGCGACTTCTCCGAGGGCTTGAGGATGACGCTGTTGCCGGCGGCCAGTGCCGGCGCGATCTTCCACGCGGTCATCATCAGCGGGAAATTCCACGGCACGATGGAAGCCACCACACCGAGCGGCTCACGCAGCACCAGCGCCAGGCTTTCCTCGCCGGTGGGCGCCACCTCGCCGAAGACCTTGTCGATGGCCTCGGCGTTGTAGCGCAAGCAAGCGATGGCACCGGCCATGTCGCCGAGGGAACTGCCGATCGGCTTGCCCATGTCGAGCGTGTCGAGCAGTGCCAGCTCGTCCTTGTGGGCTTCCATCAGCTCGGCAAGCCGCAGCAGGATCTTCTTGCGCTTGCCGGGAGCCAGGCGCGACCAGCCGCCAGCGGCGAAGGCGGCGCGTCCGGCAGCCACCGCGCGCTCGGCATCCGGGGCATCGCAGCTCGCCACCTCGGCCAGGAGCTCGCCGGTTGCCGGGTTGCGCGATTCGAAGGTCTCGCCGCTGGCCGCTGCCGCAAAGTCGTCGTCGATGAAGGCGCGAGACTCGAAGGTCAAGGAGTCGGCTAGGGCCTGCCAGTCGGCACGGCTCTCGGGACGCTGCTGGGCGCTCATGCGGATTTCTCCTTTGTATGGGGTTGATGGGCCAGACGTTCAGCGGTTTCGTCCAGCGCCTGGCGGGCCAGGCCAACCAGCTCGTCGACCTGCTCGCGGGTGATGACTAGAGGCGGCGAAATGATCATCGTATCACCCACCGAGCGCATCACCAGGCCGGCTGCAAAGCTGATGTCCCGGCACAGGTTGCCCGCTCCCCACGTCTTGGGAAAACGCTCGCCGCAGGCCGGATCGATCAGCTCCAGGGCGCCGATCAGCCCCAGCGAACGCGCCTCGCCGACCAGCGGGTGATCGGTCAGTTCGCCCCAGCGCTTGGCGAGGTAGGGGCCGATATCGTCGCGAACGCGTTCCACCACGTCCTCGGTTTCCATCAGTTCGAGATTCTTCAATGCCACGGCGGCGCAGACCGGATGGCCAGAATAGGTGAAGCCGTGGAAAAACTCGCCGCCCGCTTCGATCAGCGTATCGGCCACCCGATCCCCCACCAGCACGCCCCCGATGGGCAGATAGCCGGACGAGAGCCCCTTGGCAATCGGCATCAGATCGGGCTCGAGGTCGTAGTGCTGGCTACCGAACCATTCACCGAGACGTCCGAAACCGCAGATCACCTCGTCGACCACCAGCAGAATGTCGTGCTTCGCCAGTACCGTCTTCACCGCCGGCCAGTAGCTTTCCGGCGGAATGATGGCCCCGCCGGCACCCTGCACGGGCTCGGCAATGAAGGCAGCGACGTTATCTTCCCCCAACTCCTGGATCTTCGCTTCGATGGCAGCAGCACACTCGCGGCCGAAGGCCACAGGGTCCCGGCCTCGCCCTTCGTCAAACCAGTAGGGCTGGCGGACGTGGGCGATACCCGGCACCAGCGGACCGCCCTGAGCGTGCATCGGCGCCATGCCGCCCAGACTCATGCCGGCAACGGTGGAACCGTGGTAGGCGTTCTCGCGAGCGACCACCCACTGCTTGCGCGGCTTGCCCTGCAGCGCCCAGAAACGTCGCACCATGCGCAGCACGGTATCGTTGGCCTCGGAACCGGAGCCGGTAAAGAAGACATGATTGACGTGGGGCGGCGCCAGACGACACAGCGTCTCAGCGAGCTTCACGGCCGGCGGATGCGTCGTCTTGAAGAAATTGTTGTAGTAAGGCAGTTCGCGCATCTGCGCGCTGGCCGCAGCGACGAGCTCTTCGCGGCCATAGCCCAGATTGACGCACCACAGCCCGGCCATGCCGTCGAGAATCCGATGGCCTTCACTGTCGTGGATGTAGACACCCTCGGCATGGGTGATAATGCGACTGCCCTCTTCTCCCAGAGCCTTGAAGTCGGTGAAGGGGTGAAGGTGGTGAGCACGATCCAGTGCCTGAAGCGAATGCGACATGATACTCCTCCGGGTCGGGACGACGGCCTCAGGCGTCGACGGCGGATAACGGGATGCGGGCACCGCGATGGACGTCACAGGCTGCAGCGAAGGCCCGGAAAAGGGCGTCGTAGAGCGGGTGCTCGCGGGGCTTCCACTCGGGGTGCCACTGCACCGCCATCGCGAAGCCCGGGGCGCCGGAGACCGATATCGCCTCAACGAGCCCGTCCGGCGCCAAGGCTTCGGCGACGAGGCCGGGCCCCAGCTCGGCGATGCTCTGCTGGTGCAGGGAGTTGACCCGGGACGCCGGCTCGGGATGGAGCGCGGCAAGCCGTCCACCGGGCACCAGGGTGATGTCATGGCTCGGGGCATACTTCGCCTCGCGATCGCCCTCCGGCTCACGATGATCAAGCATGCCCGGCACCCGCTGCACCGCCTGGTGAAGGGTACCGCCGAAGGCCACGTTGAGCTCCTGTAAGCCGCGACAGATGCCCAGCAGCGGCAGCTCCAGGTCGAGGGCAGCGGGAATCCAGCCCAGCGCCGCGGCATCGCGATGGGTGTCATCCCGGGCGTTCTCCGGGGCACGTTCGGCACCGTAACGCTGCGGCTCCACATTGGTGTAGCTGCCGGTGAGCAGCAGGCCGTCGAGCGATCCCAGCAGCTCGCTCTCCACGGCGTCCTCCCATACGGGCAGGATCACCGGCGCCAGGCCATAATCGCGCAAGGCGGAGAGGTACTTATCGGTGACCATGTGCGCGGGGTGGCCTTCCACCTCGCGACGACAGGCGATCACGCCTACCAAGGGTCGAGTGCGCATGGCGGTCTCCTCGGAACACGCATGATGATTGTTATGCTTTTCTCAACATATCGCCGTTGATTAATCTTGCCAACCCCTGCCGAGGCCTCTAGGCCAAAAGTTCTCTTTACCAGCTGTACTTATTGATTAAAAAACAGTATCACGCAATCGAAAGGCCATCGAAGTCTGGCGACATGCGTAAAAGATTTGACAACATTGGTGTGTGCTTCAAAGATGACAGCCTCGAACAACGACCCAAAGCCGATAGGTGGCCCCATGTCCTCCCTTGCCGATGAAGCCCGCGACTTCCTCGACCGCCATCCTGACATCGACAGCGTCGACCTGCTGATCAGCGACCTGAACGGCGTGCTGCGCGGCAAGCGCATCCCCCGCGACAATCTCGAGAAGGCCTACCGCGACGGAGTCAACCTGCCGGCTTCGGTGTTCGCCTTGGATATCCTGGGCAATACCATCGAAGCCACGGGCCTGGGCCTCTCGATTGGCGATAGCGACCGGGTCTGCCGCCCCGTGGCGGGCAGCCTGATGCCTAGCCCCTGGCTGCGTGACGCTCGCCAGGCGCAGCTGCTGATGACCATGACCGAGGCCGACGGAACCCCGTTCTTCGCCGATCCTCGCCAGGTGCTCGCCCGGGTGCTGGAGCGGTTGCATCGCGCCGGGTTGACCCCGGTGGTGGCCGTGGAGATGGAGTTCAGCCTCGTCGACCGACGCCGAGACGCCCTGGGCATGGTCCAGCCGCCCTGCTCGCCGGCGACCGGCGAGCGCGCCGCGCAGAGCCAGCTCTATTCGATCAACGAGCTCGACGAGTATGCCGAGCTGCTCGAGGAGATCCACGCCGCCGCCCGAACCCAGCAGCTGCCGCTGGACACTGCCCTCAAGGAGTGTGCCCCAGGACAGTTCGAGATCAACCTGATCCACTGCGATGATGCGCTCGCGGCCTGCGACAGCGCGGTGCTGCTCAAGCGCCTGATCAAGGGCGTGGCCCTGCACCATGGCTTCGAGGCGACCTTCATGGCCAAGCCCTATGGCCAGGAGGCCGGCAACGGCACTCACGTGCACATCAGCCTGCTCGACGAGGCGGGAAACAACGTCTTCGCGGCCGAAGACGGCGACCCGCTCGGCTCGCCGCAGATGCAGCACGCCGTGGCCGGCCTGCTCGAGCTGATGCCGGCCTCGATGGCGCTCTTCGCCCCCAACCTCAACTCCTTTCGCCGCTTCCAGCCCGGGCTCTATGTGCCCATGGCCCCGACCTGGGGCTACGACAACCGTTCGGTGGCGCTGCGCATCCCCTCGGGGTCCAACGCGGCGCGGCGCATCGAGCACCGAGTGGCCGGCGCCGATGTCAATCCCTACCTACTGCTGGCAACCCTGCTCGGCGCCATCGACCACGGGCTTCGACGACGACTGACACCGCCGTCCGCCATCACCGGCAACGCCTACGACCAGGTTGCGCCCAGCCTTACCAACAGCTGGCGACAGGCCCTGGACCTGTTGGAACAGAGCGACCCCTTGGCCGAGGCGCTAGGCGCGGACTTCCTCGCGGTCTTCCTGGCCAACCGCCGTGCCGAGCGGGACCAGGCCATGCAGGCGGTCAGCAAGCTCGAGTACGACTGGTACCTGCGCCACGTGTGACCTCTCGCCATGCCCGTCGGGAGAGCGTTGTTGCGCTGTCTCGACACCGATCGCGCGACGCGGAAGGTCTACTCGAGCAGGCGCATTCCCTGTTCGATATCCGCGGCAATGGCGCTGCAGAACCCCTCCCTGTCTCCCCGGGACAGGGCCTGGGTCACGTCACGATGATGGTCATCGGCGATGCTCGATGCGCCCCAGCGAGTGCCGATCTGACGCATGCTGGGCCCGTACTGCAGCCAGAGCAGCTCGACCAGGGGCAGCAGCACCCGGGAGTGGCTGCGTCGATAGATCAGGAAGTGGAAGCGATGGTTGCCGCGCATGTACGCCTGCATATCGCCGGCTTCGATGGCCGCATTGATCCGGGCATCGATGCCCTCGAGCTCGGCCAGATCCTCGGCGTTCAGCCGGGGAAAGGCCTGGCGGGAGACTTCGGTCTCGAGGCTCTGGCGCGCAAACAGCACCTCGTGAAAGCGCTCGCGGCTCAGTTCGGGGACCCGGATCTTGCGGCTGTCGGAGAAGACCAGCGCCCCCTCCGTCACCAGCCAGCGCACGGCCTCACGCGCCGGCATCGCGCTGGTACCGTACTCGGTGGCGATACGGCGTATCGAGATCACGTCTCCCGGCGCAAAATCCCCCTCGCAGAGCCTCGTCCGCAGCTTCCGATGCAGCCGGGTGGCGGCGGTATCCGGCGAGAACCCTTCGCCCTGTGTCTGTTGGTCCATCGGCGTGCCATGTCGTCGTCATATACGCCGCCAGCATACCCCAAACAGACACCACTGCGGCTCCCCCCGCCCCGGGTTGCCACGTTCGCAAGCCCCTGCTAGTGTGATCACACATATGTGATCACACTTCATGCCGAGCGTTCTCATGGCCCAGTCGCACCCCCCTTCCTACTACTCTGCGTCCATCATCAACGAATCCGATTACCCCGTCCTCGAGGGCAATCACCGGGTCGACGTCGCCATCGTGGGGGGCGGCTTCACGGGCGTGGCCACGGCCGTCGAGCTGAGCGAGCGGGGCTATCGGGTGGCGGTGATCGAAGCGAACAAGATTGGCTGGGGGGCCAGTGGACGCAACGGCGGCCAGGTCACCGGCAGCCTGTCCGGCGAGGATGCCATGCGCCACCAGATGCGGCGCACCCTCGGCGATGAGGCCGCCCATTTCGTCTGGGATCTCCGCTGGCGTGGCCAGCGCATCATTCGCGATCGCGTCGAGAAATACGCCATTCCCTGCGACCTCAAACACGGGCATCTCCAGGCGGCCTACCAGCCGAGCCATCTGAAGGCACTACGGCGGGACTACGAGGCCTCCCAGTCCCACTGGATCGGCGAACATGTCCATTGGCTGGACAAGGCAGGGGTCGAGGAGCTGCTCGGCACGCGGCTCTACCACGGCGCCCTGCGCAACGACTACAACATGCACCTCCACCCCCTGAACCTCTGCCTGGGCGAGGCCCGGGCAGCGGCAAGTCTGGGGGCCAGGATCTTCGAAGCGTCACCGGTAGTGGAGGTGGTGCACAGCGAATCTCCGGCCGTCATCGGCGAGCATGGCCGCGTCGAGGCGGATAGCGTGATCCTCGCCGGCAACGCCTACCACCACCTCGAGCGCCGGCGGCTCGGCGGCAAGCTCTTCCCCGCCTCACTCGGTATCGTCACGACCGCGCCACTGGACGAAGCCACCGCCAACGCGATCAACCCCCAGGACCTGGCCGTCTACGATACCCGCTTCGTGCTGGACTATTACCGCCTCACCGCCGACCGGCGGCTGCTCTTCGGTGGCGGCGCCAACTACTCGGGCAGGACGTCAGACGACATCGCCGCCGAGCTCCGCCCGCGGCTGGAGCATACCTTCCCACAGCTCGAGGGCGTGGCGCTCGACTTCCAGTGGCAGGGACTCGCCGGGATCGTGATCAACCGCGTGCCGATGCTCGGCAAGCTCTCGCCCCATGTCTACTACGCCCAAGGCTACTCCGGGCACGGCATCGCCACATCCCACCTCGTCGGCGAGATCCTCGCCGAGGCGGTCGACGGCAGCAGTCGGGAGTTCGATGCCTTCGCCAATGTCCGTCACTGGCGAGTCCCGTTCAGCGACCGTCTCGGCAACACCCTGCTGGCCGCCGGCATGTGGTACTACCAGTTGCTGGAACGCCTGCGCTGATCCACCCCCTCCCCCTCACACAATGACAAGATCGAGGAGATACCCATGGAAGCCAACGAGAAGGTGATCGAGCAGGGTGCCCGCCCATGGCACCGCTGGATGGTCATGATATTGCTCGCTGTCGCATTGGCCACCGTCGTCAGCGCCGTGGTCGGCGCCACTGGTCCTTCCTGCTGCCCATGGCCTCCCTGGCCTTCTTCACCTGGTGGTTCGACCTGGACTTCCTGATGGGCATCTTCGTCACCCTGGCCGGGATGATCGTGACCTTCATCGCCCTGAAGAAGCTGTCCGCCAGCGCGACCTTCGACAATATCGTCGAGGGCTTCAAATCGATGATCGATGCCCTGGCCGTGCTGGTGGCGGCCTTCCTGTTCAACGAGGTCAACACCGCACTGGGCCTCAACGAGTACATCATCACCACGGTGGAGCCGTTGATCTCCGCCGAGCTGTTGCCCTTCATCATCTTCAGCATCATGGGCTTCGTCTCCTTCGCTACCGGCTCGAACTGGGGGGGTGTTCGTGATCATCCTGCCCATCGTCGCCACCCTGGGGCACAACCTGGGCGCGGACATGACGCTGGTGATCGGCGCCACCCTGTCGGCCAGCGGCTGCACCCCCTTCCAGCATGCCTTCACTCAGCTGCCCTACGCGGCGCTGGCGGGCATCCTGGCCGGCCTGTCACGACTCGTCGAGGGGCTGTCTCGAGATGAGCGACGGGCCTGCTGCCGGTTACTGGCCGACAACGTGGATGCGATCGGTGCCACGCTGGCCCGGGAGGGCATCGAGGCCGAGTTCCACAAGGGGGGTGCCATCTATGCCGCGGCCCGCTATCCGGGCCAGGAAGCGATTCAGCGGGCTTATCTCGAGCACCTCCATGCCCTCGGCCACGCCGAGGAGGCGTCCAACTGATCAGCCTGAGCTATGCCGGCGAAGAGGCACTGATGCGGCGCGAGCGCTCGCTGGGCATCGTGCGGCCCGCCCTTGCACGACTGAACGATGCCGTCGCGTCGATCATCGAATGATCGCAAGGCGCATCCTGTGCCTCTCGAGAATCGCCCTCAGCATGAGTCCCGCGATGGGCAGCACCGCATAGCGGGTCGCCGTCATCTTCCTCACCCCTTGGGAATCGCCTTGCTAGGGTCGTGGAACGGCTTGGAAACCACCCGCGCTTCCTGCAGCCCGGTATTGGCCTCGATGCGTAGCGGCGTGTCCAGCTCGGCATGCTCGATCGGCACCATGGCATAGCCGATATTGCGCTCCTGCCGCGGTGAACGGGTGGCCGAGGTCACCTGGCCGATGCGCGTGCCGGCACTATCGAGGACCGGGAAGGCGTCGATCATGGCACCGTCGGTGAAGTAGCCGACGCTAGGACCGTCGATTTCCACTCCCACCAGCTTGCGCGAAACCCCTTCGGCCTTGATACGCTCCAGCGCAGCGCGACCGATGAAGTCATCGTCGCCACGCAGGTCGACCATCCAGTCATAACCCATGCCCACTTCGAAGGGGTTGGTGTCGTACCAGATGTCGCAGCCGAACGCCAGGATCCCCCCTTCGATGCGTCGGATGTGGCAGGGGCCGATCACCTGCATGCCATGGGGTCGACCCGCCTCGAAGACCCGCTGCCACAGCGCTTCCCCGTGGCGGCTCGCCTCGCGCAGATAGATCTCGTAGCCGATTTCGCCGGAGTAACCGGTGCGCGAGATCACCACCGACATGCCGTCGAGTTCGGCTTCCATCAGATGGTAATAGGGCATCGCCAGCACCGCCTCACCGAACAAATCGACCATCACCGCCTTGGCCTTGGGTCCCTGAACCTGCACCGGGGCCACATCGACCTCCCGGAGGGTGACGTCGAAGTCGGAATGGTAGGCCAACCCCTGGCACCACAGCAGCACGTCGCTGTCCGCCAGCGACAGCCAGAAGCGGTTCTCCTCGATGCGCAGCAGCACCGGGTCGTTGATGATGCCGCCGTCGGGGGCGGTGACGAAGACGTATTTGCACTGCCCCACCTGACACTGGCGCATGTCGCGGGGCACCAGCTGCTGGGTGAAGGCGAAGGCATCCGGGCCGCTGATCTCGATCTGGCGCTCCACTCCCACGTCCCACAGGGTGACGCCCTCCACCAGCGCCCAGTACTCGTCCACCGGATCGGTGTAGAGGCGCGGGTGGTAATGGTGATTGTAGACGCTGTACTTGCGCACCCCGTGACGGCGCGAGGCGTAGAAGAACGGCGACTTGCGAATCCGCGGATAAAGCAATATCTCCGGCACCCCATCGGTTTGGGGAATATTCTCGATGGCCTGGGACATGATCGTTGCTCCTTGCCCGGCTGGCGGACCGCACCGCTGGCGGGGCGATGTCGTGTGTGCCCGGGTCGCCGCCTGGGGCTACCCTTGTCTCCAGGCTAGTGCGCATAACCGCCGGCATGGCACCGACGACGACGGCGTTTTTGGCCGCAACGACAGTCGTGACGCCCCTCTGTCGTCACGATGCAAATGCAAGTCGTCGCTGGACAGCAATCGCAGGCTGGGTGCATTAGCTTGAACAGTGACAGCGACGGACAACCCAGGAGGCGGAGCATGGCGGCATTCCCCCAGCAAGCACGCGCGGTCATCATCGGCCAGGGCGGCATCGTCGGCGCTTCGGTGGCCCACCACCTGATCGAGCAGGGCTGGGACGACCTGGTCGGCCTCGACAAGTCGTCGATCCCCTCGGACATCGGTTCGACGTCCCACGCCTCCGACTTCTGCTACATGACCTCCCACGACAAGATGTCGTGCTATACCACCACCTACAGCCAGCGCTTCTACGAACGCCTCGGCCACTATCGGAAGGTCGGCGGCCTGGAGGTGGCGCGCGTCGGCGACGATGCCCGCCTGGCCGAGCTCGAGCGCAAGGTGGCTTCGGGCAAGGCCTTCGGCACCAACGTGCGCATGATCAGTGCCGCCGAGGCCGCCGAACGCTTTCCACTGCTGGACCGCAACCGGATCCAGGGAGCGATGTGGGACCCCGATGCCGGCCTGGTCGTGCCGCGCTCGCAGCAGGTCGCCGGCGAACTGGTGGAGCGGGCGGTGGCATCGGGAGCCCTGAAGGCCTTCGCCGACACCCCAGCGCTGAGCATCGACGTACGCAACGGTCGCATTCATGGCGTGGAGACGGCCAAGGGCTATATCGCCACCTCGGTGGTCATCGTCACCTCCGGCATCTGGGGGCCGATTCCCGCCGCCATGGGCGGCGCCGCCCTGCCACTGATGCCCGTCGAGCATCCATTGCTCTTCTTCGGTCCCTTCGACACCTTTGCCGGCACCGGCCTGGAGATCGGCTATCCACTATTGCGCGACCAGGGCAACTCCGCCTACCTGCGCGATACCGGCGACCCCTCCAGCACCGAAGGCGGTCAGCTCGAGTGGGGCTACTACGAGGCCCGTTCGCCCAGACTCGTCTCTCCCCAGGACATCCTCGAGCGGCACCAGGCACGGCTGTCGCCCTCCATGCGCGATCTGGAGCTGGATCAGGTCATGGACGCCTTCGAGCGCGCCATCGAACTGACCCCCGCGCTCGGCGAATTGGGCTGGGACGAAAAGCACTCCTTCAACGGCCTGCTCTCCGTCACCAACGACGGCGGCTCCCTGGTCGGCGAATCGCCGGAGACGCGCGGGTTGTGGTTCTGCGAAGCGGTGTGGGTCAAGGACGGCCCGGGGATGGGCAAGGTACTCGCCGACTGGCTCACCCGAGGCAAGCCGGAGCTCGACCCCCACGGCATCGACATCGCCCGTTTCTATCCGGTACAGAAAACGCCCGACTACGTGTACGGGCGCTGTCGGGAGATCGCCAAGAAGATCTACGACCCGCCGGTGCACCCTCGCGAACCCTTCGAGAGTGGCCGCAACCTCCGGCGCAGCCCCTTCTGGCCCCGCGAGCGGGAGCTCGGCGGCCACTTCATGGAAGCCGCCGGCTGGGAACGCGCCCACGGCTACGCGGCCAACGAGCCACTGCTGGAGCGCTACGCCGAACGCATACCCGAGCGACCCGACGAGTGGGACGGCCGCCATTTCTGGCGCGTCTCCAACGCCGAGCACCTGGCGCTTTCCGACGACGTGGGCATGATCAACCTCTCCCACTTCGCCATCTACGACCTCTCCGGCCCGGACGCCGAGGCCCTGCTGGAATACCTCTCGGTCGCCAAGGTCGGCGGCGACACCCCGACCGGCAAGGGCGTCTACACCCATTTCCTGGACGAATGGGGCGGCGTGCATGGCGATCTCACCATCGTCCGCCTGGGCAACGACCGCTACCGGGTGATCTGCGGCGGCGACACCGGCCATCGTGACCTCGTGTGGATGACGCGCATGGCCGAGGCCCGCGGGCTCGAGGCGCTGCACGTCGAGGACCGCACCGACAGCCTGGCCACGCTGGGGCTGTGGGGCCCCAACGCCAGACGCACGCTGCAGGCCGTCGCCGACGCCCCCGAGGAACTCGACGACGAACGTTTCCCCTTCGCCACGGCGCGCGAGATTCGCGTGCGCGGCCTGCCGGTGTGGGCCTTCCGCATCTCCTACGTGGGCGAACAGGGCTGGGAACTCTACGTCCCCTTCAGCTACGGGCTCGCGCTCTGGGATCTTCTCCATGAACGGGGCGTGACTCCGGTGGGCATCGAGACCTACGCCAACAGCCGGCGTCTGGAAAAGAGCCTGCGGCTGCAGAATGTCGACCTGCTCACCGAATACAATCTCTACGAGGCGGGACTGGCCCGCCCCAAGGTCAAGGCCGCGGATTTCCACGGCAAGGCGGCCTATCTCGCGCAGCGCGAACGCGACCGTCAGCCCGCCTATCTGTGCACCCTGGTCATGGAAGAGCACCGCGACGCCTCGGGCACGCCGCGCTTCCCGGTCGGCCATGCCCCTATCCTCGACCCGGCCAGCGGCGACGTGCTGATCGACAGCGAGGGGCGCCGCTCCTACGTGACCAGCATCGCCTATGGCCCCTCGGTGGAAACGGTCATCGCTCTGGGCTACCTGCCGGCGGAACACGCCCGGGAAGGCAATGGCCTGCTCATGGAGTACTTCGGCGAGCACTACCCGCTGCGGGTGGCCGCCGTGGGGTATCGCCCGCTCTACGACCCCGAGAACCGGCGCCCCCGCAGTTGAGCCTCACTCGGTAGGATCGACCGGAGAATGCGATAGCGGGGGGCTGGCGGCCTGCGCGGCCGCTTCGCGATCGCGTCTACGCTCCCGTTCGCGGCTCGGCGAATGACCGAAGTGGTCTCGATAGCTCTTGGTGAAGTGCGGCGGAGAAACGAAGCCGCACGCCATGGCCACGTCGGTGATCGGCATGTGGGTCTGGCGCAGCAGCTGGCGAGCCCGCATCAAGCGCAGGTCCATGTAGTACTTCAGAGGTGGGCAGTCGACGTAGCGCTGAAACAGCCGCTCCAGCTGGCGCCGCGAGAGATCGGCATGGCTGGCCAGTTCGTCGAGGGTCAGCGGCTCCTGAAGATTGGCTTCCATCAGCGTGGCCACCTCCTCCAGTTTGGGGTGGCTATGCCCCAGGCGCACGCGCAGCGGATTGCGCTGGCGATCGCCCACGCCACGAATGCGCTCGTGGATGAACTCCTCGGCGATGGCCTCGGCCAGCCCCAGCCCCTGCTGACGGGCAATCAAGGTCAACATCATGTCCAGCGGCGCGATGCCACCCGAGGAGGTGTAGCGATCCCGGTCGAGTACGAAGAGCTGCGAGCAGAAGGTCACACGGGGGAACTGCAGGGCTTCATGGAGGCTCGATATGTGCTCCCAGTGCAGGGTGCAGCGATAGCCGTCGAGCAGCCCCGCCTGGGCCAGCACGTAGCCTCCAGTACACACGGCGCCCAGCGGCAGGTGCCGACCGGCCTGGCGACGTAGCCACTGCAGGGTGTCGCGATCGCAATGGCTTTGCACCTCGACGCCGGCACACACCACCACCAGATCGAGGCTTGGAGCCGACGGCAGGGCAGCGTCGACGCCGGTCGCCAAGTCGCTGCTGGCCGTGACCGGTTTGCCGTCACGGCTCAGCAGATGCCAGCGATAGAGCCGCCGCTCGGTGAGGTGATTGGCCATCCTCAGCGGCTCCAGTGCCGAGGAGAACGCCAACTGGGAAAACCCCGGGATCAACAGGAACCCGATGTCGTATTGGCCATCGCCCGGCAACTCGTGGGGTTCCATGCTCGCCTCCCGGAGCCATTTCGCCGTTCTGGTTAAACGACAATGAATATGGCCCCAAGTTGCACCGCCACGTCAACCATCCCACCGGCAGAGACAGCGCCTCGGTGTCGCTGCGACCAAGCCGGTTGACGCCTGCGCACAAACGGCGATGACGCATGGCGAAAATACTGAAACGAAGCGCACGCCTACCGCAACCGGCATCAGGAGACGCCTCATGGCCCCCGAAACCCAGGCACTGTCCACAGCGACACCGCCCATGCAGGACAATCTCAGCATCGCGCGACAGGCGCGGCTGTGGCCCATCGAGGAGATCGCCCATCGGCTGGGCGTGCCCGGCGATGCCGTGGAGCCCTACGGTCGCGGGGTGGCCAAGCTCGACCTGGGCGCACTCAACGATCTCGAGTGCCGCCCACGTGGCCGCTACGTGGTGGTTTCGGCGATCACCCCCACCCCCCTGGGCGAGGGCAAGACCACTACCGCCATCGGTCTCGTCCAGGGACTGCAGCAACTGGGCCATGGAGCCACGGTGGCCATCCGCCAACCCTCCCTTGGCCCTACCCTGGGGCTCAAGGGCGGTGCCGCCGGCGGCGGGCTCAGCCAGGTAGTGCCCATGGAGCGCATCAACCTGCACCTGACCGGCGACATTCATGCCGTCACCGCAGCGCACAACCTGCTCGCTGCAATGATCGACAACCATCTCCACCAGCGCCGCGGGGTCGATCTCGACCCTCTCTCGGTGCGCTGGTCGCGCGTGCTGGATCTCAATGACCGCGCCTTGCGCCACATCGTCACCGGTCTTGGCGGGCGCGGCGATGGCGTGACACGCCAGAGCGGCTTCGAGATCACCGCCGCCTCCGAGGTCATGGCAGTGCTCGCCCTGGCTGACTCCCTGGCGGACCTGCGCCAGCGGCTCGGCCGCATGGTGGTGGGCGAGACCCGCGACGGCGAGTCGGTCACCGCCGACGACATCGGTGCGGCCGGCGCCATGACCGTCCTGCTCAAGGAGGCGATCAAACCCAACCTGCTGCAGACGCTAGAGCACGCCCCAGCGCTGATCCACGCCGGCCCCTTCGGCAACATCGCCCACGGCAACTCGTCGATCGTCGCCGACCGCTTCGGCATCCACGGCAGCGACTACCTGGTCACCGAGGCAGGCTTCGGTGCGGACATGGGGGCGGAACGCTTCTTCAACATCAAATGCCGCAGCTCGGGGCTCACACCCGACACTGCCGTGCTGGTCGTCACGGTACGCGCGCTCAAGTACCACTCGGGCCGGCACACGGTGCGCCCCGGCCACCCCCTGCCGTCCGCGCTGCAGGACGAAAGCCCGCAGGATGTGCAGGCCGGCGCCAGCAACCTGATCAAGCAGATCGACAACATCCGCGCCCACGGCATCACCCCGGTGGTGGCCATCAATGCTTTCCCGACGGACTACCCCAGCGAACACGCCATCATCCGCGACATCGCCGCGGCGGCGGGCGTACGCGCGGCAGTCTCCACCCACGTGCGAGATGGCGGCGCCGGAGCCCTGGAACTGGCAGAGGCGGTCGCCGAGGCTGCCGATGCCGGTAGCGACTTCGGTTTCCTCTACCCGGATGCGCTGCCGCTCGCCGACAAGATCGAACGCATCGCCACGCGGATCTACGGTGCCGATGGCATCGAGCTCGCGCCCCAGGCTCGTCAGCAACTCGAGGCGTTCCAGGCCCAGGGCCACGGCCACCTTCCGGTGTGCATCGCCAAGAGTCACCTGTCGCTCTCCGCCGACCCGACGCTGCTGGGAGCGCCCACCGGCTGGTTGCTGCCGGTGCGCGAGGTGCGCCTCTCCGCCGGGGCCGGCTTCGTCTACGCCCTGTGCGGCGACATTCGCACCATGCCGGGTCTCAGCGCCGAACCCGCTGCCTCACGCATCGACATCGACGACGACGGCGAGATCGTCGGGCTGTTCTGATTCACATACCCAAGCGGTCGCGGGCCTGGTAATACCAGGCCCCGAGCGCCGACAGGGGAACGCGCAGCAGTCGTCCACCGGGGAACGGCAGGTGAGGCAAGCCGGCGAAGGCATCGAAGCGCTCGCTGCGTCCCTCGATCACCTCGGCTATCAGCTTGCCGGCGAGGTGCGTGCAGGTCACGCCGTGGCCGGAATAGCCCTGGGCATAGTAGACGTTGCCGTTGATCACGCCGAACTGCGGCAGGCGGTTGAGCGTCATCAGGAAGGTGCCGCTCCAGGCGTATTCGACCTTGACGTCCGCCAGTGACGGAAAGGTCTCGAGCATCTTGGGCCGAATGACGCTTTCGATGTCGCTGGGGTCGTCGCCACCGTAGTTGACCCCGCCGCCGTAGAGCAGGCGGTTGTCACGGGTCAGACGATAATAGTCCAGCAGGTAGTTGCAGTCCTCTACCGCCAGACCATTGGGAATCAGCGCACGGGCGCGAGCCTCGCCGAGCGGTTCGGTGGTGACGATCTGAGTCCCGCAGGGCATCGATTGGCCCTCGATCTCGGGCAGCACGCCCTTGAGATAGGCATTGCCGGCCATCACCACCCGCTCGGCCGTGATCCGACCCGATGGCGTACGCACGACCGCCGGCTCGCCATGGTCGATGCCGGTCACCGGGGACCGTTCGTAAATGCGACCGCCCAGCGATTCCAATGCCGCGGCCTGGCCCAGCACCAGGTTGAGCGGATGCAGGTGACCGCCACCATGATCGACCAGGGCGCCGCTGTAGCGCTCGGAGTCGACCTCGCGCTTGACGGCCTCGCCTTCCAGCAGCTCCAGCTCGGTGTAGCCGTAGCGTTCCCACAGTGCCTTGTGCTCGCGCAGTCCGTGCAGCTGCTTGGCATTGCAGGCAGCGAAGAGATTGCCGTCACGCAGATCGCAATCGATTCCATAACGAGCGACGCGGTCGCGAATGATGCGGTTGCCTTCGAAAGCCATGTCGCCCAAGGCGCGAGCGGTCTCGGCACCGTATTTCACCTCGATCACGTCCATATCGCGACTGTAGCTATTGACGATCTGCCCGCCATTGCGACCGGACGCGCCAAACCCCACGCGCGCCGCTTCGAGCACCACTACCGAGAGGCCCTGCTCAGCAAGATGCAGCGCCGCCGAAATCCCGGTAAAGCCCGCCCCGACCACGCAAACGTCGCAGTCGATGTCATCTCTCAGGGCAGGCCGCTCCGGTGCGGGGTTGGCCGTGGCCGCATACCAGGACGCCACGTGATCGGTGGCCGCCGTTGCCGTCATATCGACTTCCTCGATTGCGTCTGTATTCGATCGACAGGCCTACGAGCAGGCGCTGCCCACCCGCCTCGAGACACCTGGACCCTGTCCAGCATCGCTCAGACCCGCAGCAGCAGATGCTCTCGTTCCCAGGAACTGATCACCTGGAAGTACGCCCTGTGCTCGGCGCGCTTGACCGCCAGGTAGCTGTTGACGAATCGCTCGCCCAGCACGTCGGCGAGCGCCTGGCAGTCGCGCAGGTCGTCCAGCGCGGGGCCGACGTCGTCGGGTAGCTTGTTGCCGCCGGACCAGGCCGACCCCAGCATGGGCGGGCGCGGCTCGAGCTGGCCGAGCATGCCCAGATAGCCGCACGCCAGGGAAGCGGCAATGGCCAGGTAAGGGTTGGCGTCGGCCCCGGCCAGGCGGTTCTCGATGCGCGTGGCTGCCGGTGGCGATACGGGCACACGCAGACCGACGGTGCGGTTGTCGAGCCCCCATTCGACGTTGATCGGCGCCGACCCGCTGGTTTCGCCACGCATCAGGCGCCGGTAGGAGTTGACGTTGGGCGCCAGCAGCGGCATTGCCGCCGGCAGATAGCGCTGCAAGCCACCGAGGTAATGATGAAAAAGCGAACTGGGCTGATCGCCCTCGCCGGCGAAGAGGTTGTTGCCCGTCTGCTTGTCCACCAGGCTCTGATGGATATGCAGCGAACTGCCCGGCTCATTGGCCATGGGCTTGGCCATGAAGGTGGCATACATGCCATGACGCAGCGCCGTTTCACGTAGGATACGCTTGAACATCACCACCTGGTCGGCCAGCTGCAGGGGGTCGCCGTGCTGGAAGTTGACCTCCATCTGCCCGGCACCCTCTTCGTGGATCAGGGTGTCGAGATCGAGATCCATGGCCTCGCAGTAGTCGTACATCTCCTCGAACAGCGGGTCGAATTCGTTGACCGCATCAATTGAGAAAGACTGTCGGCTGCTCTCCTGGCGTCCGGTGCGTCCGATGGGCGGTTCCAGCGGATAGTCGGAGTCGGTATTGGTCTTGACCAAGTAGAACTCCACCTCGGGAGCGACCACCGGCTTCCAGCCACGCGCGGCATAGAACTCCAGCACGCGCTTGAGCACGTGACGCGGCGCCAACTCCACCGGTTCGCCGGTGAGATAGTGGCAATCGTGAATGATCTGTGCCGTCGGGTCATCGGCCCAGGGCACGAGATAGATGGCGTTGAGATCGGGCACCAACTCCATGTCCCGCTCGGCGGGATTCCAGAAGCGAATGTCCTCGTCGTCCGGATAGCCACCGGTGACGGTCTGGATGAAGATCGAGTCGGGCAGACGCGGACGCCCGCCGTTGAGGTACTTACCGGCAGGCATGATCTTGCCCTTGAGAATCCCGGTCAGGTCGCTGACCAGGCATTCGACTTCGGTGATGCCGTGCGACTGAAACCAGTCGTTGAGGACCGGCCGATCCTGAGAGTCACTCATGGGGTTGTCCTTGCGGAAATTGGCGGGCTCCCGACCGAGATCGGGAGCCGCTCGCTCAGCGAGACTGGACCTCTGACCACAACTGCTGAAAGGTCTGCAGTGCCTCACCCTCGAGGCTGGGCGTGAAACGCAGCCGCGCCATGTCAGCGTCGCTGGGCTGCACCGGCGGCTGGGTGAGCACTTCGTCGAGATGAGGCTCTGCCGCCGCGTTGGGGCTGGCGTAGTAGTTGTAGTTGGAGAGCCGTGCTCCGACCTCGGCATCGAGGATGAAGTCGATGAACTGGTGCGCCATGTCGGGATTGGGCGCCTCGGACGGAATCAGCATGGCATCCACCCACATCTCGGCGCCTTCATCGGGAATCATGAAGTCCAGCGTCTCGAAGGTCTCCGGATCCTCGTCCTTGAAGAACAGATAGTCGCCGTTGTAGCTCATGCCCACGTGAGTCACCCCGCGGGCCAACTGCTGCAGCGCCGGAGTACCGTCGGTGAAGCCGCTGAAGGTATCGCGCCGCTTGGTGTCGATGATCAGCCGGGCGGCCTCCTTCCAGGCCTCGGGATCGGTGCAGTCGTAGCCGTGCCCCAGGTAGGCGCACGCGGCCCCCATGCTCACCTGACCGTCGCCCATCAAGGCGAAGGGGTGCTCGGGGTTGACTTCGGGATCGAACATCAACGACCAGCTCTTGGGCGCGTCGGGAAAGGTCTCGGTGTTGTAGACCATGGCCGTGGTACCCCACTGGTAGGGAGCGGAGTATTCGGCACCCGGATCGTAGCTCGGGTCGCGGAACTGCTCCATGACATTGTCGAGATTGTCGAGCTTCGACTTGTCGAGCTTCTGCACCAGGCCGGTCTCGATCAGCCGCGGCACGTAGTAGTTCGAGGGAACGATGATGTCGTACTGCGACACCCCGCCGGCATTGAGCTTGGCGAACATCTCGGGCAGCGAGTTGAAGTAGTTCTGCACCACTTCGACGTCGTATTGCGCTTCGAAGTCCGCGATGATGTCGGGATCCATGTATTCGGTCCAGTTGAACAGGTACAGCTTGTTCTCCTGGGCGTGGACGCTGCCGGCGAGCAGCAGCCCACCGAGGGACAGGGCCAGAGTCGTCTTGTGGATTGTCATAGTGCTCTCCTCGTTTCCCCTTGGGTCATTGAGTGCCGGCTCAGGCCGGCCGGCGACGGCTGAACAGCAGGCTCGCGATGGCGGCGATCGCCACCGCTCCGAGCATCAGGGTGGCAACGGCATTGATCTCGGGAGAGACCCCCTTCTTGATCGCCCCCCAGATATAGATGGGCAGGGTGGCGCTCTCCGGTCCGGCGGTGAAGAAACTGATGACGAAGTCATCCACCGACAAGGTAAAGGAGAGGAAGAACGCCGAGATCAACGCTGGCTTGATGGTCGGCAACATGAAGTGCACCGCTCGCTTGACCGGCGAGGCGTAGAGATCCTTGGCCGCCTCGAACAGCGCCGGGTCGAGCCCGACGAAGCGTGAATACACGATCAGCGCCACGAAGGGGATCTGGAAGGTGACGTGGGCAATGATCATGGTGGGAAGCCCCGGTTGCAGGAACCCGGTCAGCCGGTGGATCTGCACGAAAAAGGCCATCTCGGAAATGCCGAAGACGATATCCGGCAGCACGATGGGCAGGTAGATCAGCACGATCAGCCAGCCGAGCTTGCGATGGCGATGACGATACATGCCATAACCGATGAGGCAGCCGATAGCGAGTGCCACCACCGAGGAGACGATGGCCAGGATCATGCTGTTGGCAAAGGCCGAGAGAATCTCTTCATTGCCCAGCAGGCGCTGGTACCAGCGCAAGGAGAAGCCGGTGAAGCTGGCCGCACTATTGGCCGCATTGAAGGAGAACAGCGCCACCACTGCCAGCGGCAGGTAGAGGAACAGCAGCGTCAGCCACCAGATGCCGGCCAGTGCACGCCGGAAGGACCGCTTGTTCATATCACCACCTCCTCGCCGCCACCCAGGCGTTTGCCGATGCGACGCATGGCGAACAGACCGATGAAGGTGGCGATCAGCATCAGGATGGCGCCGGCGGCGCCCAGCGGCCAGTTGGCGGATCCCGCGAACTGATTGGCCACCAGGTTGCCCAGCATCATGCCCTTGCCACCGCCGAGCAGTTCGGGAATCACGTACATGCCGAAGGCGGGAATGGCCACCAGCACGACACCGGCCAGCAGACCCGGCAGCGTCTGAGGAAAAACGGCATGCCAGAAAGCGCGCAGCGGCGAGGCGTAGAGATCCTGTGCGGCCTCCACCTGGGCTATGTCGAGCTTCTCGAAGGCGGCATACAACGGCAGAACCATGAACGGCAGGAAGTTGTAGACCAGACCCAACGTCACCGCAAAGTTCGATGGATAGAGCCCCATGTTGGGCGCAATCAGTCCCAGGCTCTCGGCCACGCCGGACAGGGGCGTTCCCGGTGCCAGCAGATTCATCCAGCCGAACGTGCGGATCACCTGATTGGTCCAGGAAGGCACCACCACGGCAAGCAACATGATCGGGCGCCACCGGGCACGGCAGGTCGAGATGTAATAGGCAATGGGGTAGGCGATGATCACCACCAGCGCCGTGGAGACCAGCGTCTGCCACAGCGAACGCAGTAGCGTGTACAGGTTGCCCGGACTCCAGCCAAGGAAGCCGAATCCAGCCAACTGACGGAACGACTCCAGGGAGAGCGGCATCTCTGGCAACCCATAGGTGCCGCTGGACATGAAGGCCACGCTCATCAGGTAGGCGCTGGGCAATACCAGGAAGAAGACGATCCACGATGCGCCGGGCGCCACGGTCATCAGCAGGTGGCGGGCCTCGCGAACCATGGCTCGGCTGCGAGCGGTGGGGAGCGTGCCGGAATAAGCCATGTCTCCTCCTCACTCGGCCAGGGTGACGAGGTCGTCGGACGCCACCACGACGGTGACCCGCTCATCGACCTCGGGAAGGTGGCGACCGCGGTTGTTGACCGTGGCCTGCAAGGTGGTGTCGGCGACGGCGAGACGATACTCGGCATGGCTGCCGCGGTAGAGGCACTCGACCACGCGAGCCGGCAAATGATTGGGCCCTTCGACGTCTCCAGGCAGCAGGTCCAGCGTCTCGGGGCGAATCAGCAGCAGCTCGCCGTCGCCGGCCTGCTCCACGCGCAGCTGACCCAGCGACGTGGTCACTCTGTCGCCATCCCGAGCGGTGATCGGGTAGAGGTTGTCATGGCCCATGAAACGAGCCACGAAGGCATTGACGGGCCGCTCATAGACGTCTCGCGGCGGTCCGACCTGTTGGATCAACCCTCCATTGAGCACGGCGATGCGATCCGACATCACCATCGCTTCCTGCTGGTCGTGGGTGACGAACACGAAGGTCATGCCGAGCCGTTTCTGCACTCGCAGCAGTTCCACCTGAAGCTGACTGCGCAGGCCTGCATCCAGCGCCGAGAGCGGCTCGTCGAGCAGCAGCACGTCGGGCTCGCAGACCAAGGCCCGCGCCAGGGCTATGCGCTGGCGCTGACCACCGGAGAGCTGATCGACACGGCGGTCGATGAGATCCCCAAGTTGGATGAACTCGGCGATCTTCGCGACACGGGCATCGCACTCGGCCGCCGCAAGCCCCTGCATCTTGAGCCCGAAAGCGAGGTTGTCGCGCACCGACAGATGCGGAAAGAGCGCATAGGACTGGAACACGGTATTCACGCTGCGCCGGTGGGGAGGCACGTCGGTGACGTCGCGCCCACCGATCTGCAAGCGCCCCTCATCGGCTTCTTCGAGGCCGGCGAGGATGCGCAGCAACGTCGTCTTGCCACAGCCGGATGGCCCCAGCAACGTAAAGAACTCCCCGGGCTCGATATCCAGATCGACACCGGCCAGGGCCACGGTATCGCGGCCGAAACGCTTGTGCAGCCCCTGTAGCTCGATGGCCGAGGCTTCACGGGTCGGGGCAACCCGCGCGGCCGAGGTCGGTGGGGTCTTGCCGCTAGCATCCGCCGTCATGGAGTCGCTCATGGTAGGGCCCTCGAAATGGCGACCGTCGGGTTACAACCGATCACGCAGTTTGTAGAAATGGGTAGCGAGCAACAGCAGTGGCAGACGCAAGCGGCGCCCACCCGGAAAGCGACGATGCGGCATGGCCGCGAAGACATCGAAGCGCTCGCTCTGTCCGCCGATGGCTTCTGCCAGCAGTTTGCCCGCCAGGCCCGCCAGCGCCATGCCGTGGCCGGAATACCCCTGTGCATAGAAGAGATTGGCACCCAGGCGGCCGAAGTCCGGCGCACGATTGAGGGTGATCGCCACGTCCCCTCCCCAGCGATAGTCGATGCTCACGCCCTGGAGAGACGGAAACAGACGGGCGATCTTGGCATCCATGCGCGCCGACAGGTTGCGCGGTTCACGGCCGTCGTAGCTCACTTCGCCGCCGTAGATCAGCCGCCGGGAGGCCGAGAGGCGATAGTAGTCGAGAACGAAATTGGCATCCGACAGGGCATCGTTGTGCGGCAACACCCGCGCCGCCTGATCCGCGGTGAGCGGCTCGGTGGCGATCATGTAGTTGGCGGCACGCATCACCCGACCGCTGAGCTCGGGCACCAGGCCGCTCTGATAGGCGTTGGTGGCCAGCACCACGTAATCGGCCCTGACCCGCCCGGCCTGGGTCGTCACGGCCGGCTTTGGTCCTCGCTGAATGGCCAACGCGGGGCTGTGCTCATGAAGCTGCCCCCCGGCGGCCTGCGCCGCCCTAGCCAGCCCCAAGGTATAGTTGAGGGGATGCAGGTGGCCCGCCTCGCGCTCGTAGAGCGCACCGGGATAGACATCGGTGACCACGCGCTCGCGCAGCGCATCGCCCTCGAGCCACTCCAGGGCTTCATAGCCGTAATCTCTGGCCATGCGGTCACGAAAGGCCTTCAGCTCTCTGACATGACGCGATTTCACCGCGGCGTGCAGATAGCCCCATGACAGTTCGCACGGGATCGCATGCCGCTCGACAAGGTCTGCCGTCAAACGCACGGCCTCGCGGCTCATCTCCCACACGTCGCGCGCCGCTTCTCGCCCCAGTGCCTTTTCGACGGTCGCCATGTCGGTACCCAACCCGGGCAGAATCTGTCCGCCACTGCGCCCGGACGCCCCATGACCGATCTCGCCGGCTTCCAGCAATGTCACCGCGTGGCCACGCTCGGCCAGATGCAGCGCTGTCGACAGTCCGGTGATGCCCCCACCGATGACGCAGACGTCGGCCCGCACCTCACCGGCCAGCGGAGGGCAGGCGTGCAGATCGACGGCAATGGAGTCACGATACCAGGAGGCGGCAGGCTCGAGGCGTCGCACGGGAGAAGCGGAAGGAAACGTCTGTGTATTCATGCGCACTGCGCTCATTGTTGTTGGCATCGGTCCGTGGACGCTCGGGCGAATGCCCAGACACCCTGCGTCCACCGCGACATCAGTTTGACACCAGGCGGTGTACGATTGTCAAGTATTCAACAACAATCCTACCTTCAGCATTTCTATGGCCCCGAAAAAAAAGCATGAATAATGCGAATATCAGGACGCCTCTTGCAATGCTTCGCCACCTTACTGTCAATTAAAAAATGCCAACACTATCCGCCGAGTCGAGCCGCGAGCGGCCCGGCCGAGGCTCAGCCATCCGCCTTCCCGGCATTCCCGCACACGACACACGCCGGATCCCGCGGCACCTGGAAATGACGCCACTGGCCGTGCAAACCGTCAAAGGTGGAGAGCCCGCGATGCGGCGTGCCGGCACCGCTGAGCAGCTTGACCGCCTCCAGCGCCTGGAAACAGCCGATGAGCCCCACCAGCGGCGCCACCACCCCACTCTCGGCACAGGAGAGCGCCTCGTCGCCCAGGTCATCAGGCGGGTAGAGACAGGCATAGCAGGGGCAGTCGGGATCGCGCGGGTCGAAGACCGCCAACTGGCCGGAGAAGCGAATCGCTGCCCCGGAAACCAGCGGCACGCCAGCACGCCGACAGGCGGCGTTGATGGCATAGCGGCTGGAGAAGCGGTCGGTGCAGTCGAGGACCAGGTCGGCGTCTGCCACGGCCGCCTCCATGGCCTCGCCGTCTAGATGCTGCGTCAACGCCTCGATCCGGCACCCGGGGTTTAGCTCCTGCGCCGCCTCGCGGGCCGAGGCAGCCTTGCTGTGGCCGAGGTCGGCCATGCCATGGGCGATCTGGCGCTGCAAGTTGGAAAGCTCCACCGTATCGGCATCAGCGATGCTCAGCCGCCCCACGCCAGCCGCGGCCAGATAGAGCGCCACCGGCGAGCCCAACCCACCGGCACCCACCACCAACGCGTGGGACGCGAGCAGGCGCTCCTGCCCTTCGATATCGATCGCCTCCAGCATGATCTGGCGGCTGTAGCGCAGCAGTGCCTCGTCGCTCATGGCACTCATTTTTCTTCGAGCTCCTCGATATCGGGTACGTAGAGGGAAAACTCCTCCTTGACCTCCTCCATCACCACATAGCTCTTGGACTCCTTGACGCCCGGCAGGGTCAGCACCACGTCGCCCAGCAACTGGCGATAGGCCGACATCTCGGGGATGCGACACTTGAGGATGTAGTCGAACTGCCCTGAAACCAGGTGACACTCCTGAATCTGCGGAAGCCGCGCCACGGCGCGACGAAACTCGTCGAATACCGCTGGCGACTGAGTCTCCAGGCTAATCTCCACGAACACCAGCAGGTTGGCCTTCAGCGCACGGGGGTCGAGTACGGCGCGGTAGCCGCGGATGACGCCGGCCCGCTCGAGGCGCTTGACGCGCTCCAGGCAGGGCGTGGTGGAGAGCCCCACCTGAGCGGCGAGGTCGACATAGGAGATGCGGGCATTCTCCTGCAAGCAACGCAGAATCTTCAGGTCGATGCGATCGAGCGAGCGGGTCTTGGCTTTCATTGTTGGATGGACACACCGGTCGAAATGGATGGAGGCTGTCGACGCGGCAGGCGATTCACCTGAAATTTCCCAGCGACGGAGAAAACCGCCAGCGTTCGTTCTCGGGATCGGGCCGACTATCGGTATTTTTTCCTGAACACATGTATCACAGTGGATGCCACCCCTCCAGTAACGCCCCCTCAACGCAGGCCGGGCACTCTCCCCAGGCTGACCCGCTCGTGACCCGCTAGGTCGTGGCAACTCGCCACCTCGACGTAGCCGGCCACCGACAACTGCTCGCGCACGGCCGCTCCCTGGGCGTGGCCGTGCTCCAGCGCGAGCCACCCCCCCGGCACCAGATGGTCGCACGCCGCCGCGACGATATGGCGCAGATCATCCAGACCATCGGAGCCGGCCACCAGAGCGCTCACCGGCTCGAAGCGCACGTCGCCGTTCACCAGATGGGGATCGTCCGCAGCAACGTAGGGAGGATTGGCGACGATCACGTCGAAACGCTCACCGACGAGTGCCGTGAACCAGTCGCTTACGAGGAAGGCGGCATTGCCGATGGCCAGCCGTTCGGCGTTGCGGCGTGCCAGAGCCACTGCCTCGGTCTGATGATCGATACCGACCACCGACCAACCCGGCCGTTCGCTGGCAAAGGCCAGAGCAATGGCGCCAGTGCCAGTGCCCAGATCGAGCAGCCTGCCCACCGCCACCGGTGCCAGTGCCAGCGCCACGTCGACCAGCGTCTCACTTTCCGGCCGTGGAATCAGGGTACTGGAGTGGGTCTCCAGGGCGAGCCCCCAGAACTCCCGCTCACCCGTGAGGTAGGCCACCGGATGACCCTCGGCGCGCGCGGCCACCAACGCCTCGTAGCGCGCCCGAACCAGAGTCGTCGCCTCACGGTCGCCCCAAGTGTAGAGCCAGGTGCGGTCGCACCCCAGCGCATGGCACAGCAGCACCTCGGCGTCGAGACGAGGGCTTGGCGATCCGGCGGCCCGAAGACGAACGGCCGCGCGGGACAGCAGCCTGTCGAGCGGCACTATTTTGCCCTGCACATCACGCCTCCTGCTGCAGGGCGGCGAGCTGCTCTGCCTGGTATTCGTGGATCAGCGGAGCGATCACCTCGTCGAGTTGCTCGCCGCTGACCACCTCGCCCAGCTTGTAGAGGGTGAGGTTGATGCGGTGGTCGGTGACGCGCCCCTGGGGGAAGTTGTAGGTGCGAATGCGTTCGCTGCGGTCACCGGAGCCCACCAGCGAACGGCGCGTATCAGCCTGCTCCTGGCGCTGGCTGTCCACGGCCGTCTGCTTGAGCCGGGCAGCGAGCAGCGACATCGCCTTGGCGCGGTTCTTGTGCTGGCTGCGCTCCTCCTGGCACTCCACCACCACACCGGTGGGCAGATGAGTCAGGCGAATGGCCGAGTCGGTAGTGTTGACGTGCTGGCCACCGGCGCCGCTGGAGCGGAAGGTGTCCACCCGCAGGTCGCCTGAGTCGATGTCGATGTCGCCCACCTCGTCGGCTTCGGGCATCACCGCCACGGTGCACGCCGAAGTATGGATGCGTCCCTGGGACTCGGTGGCCGGCACGCGCTGCACGCGGTGCGCGCCGGACTCGAACTTGAGCCGCGCATAGACGCCCTCGCCCTTGATGCGCGAGATGATCTCCTTGTAGCCGCCCTGCTCGCCATGGCTGGCACTGATCACCTCGACCTTCCAGCCCTGCTTCTCGGCGTAGCGCGAATACATGCGAAACAGGTCCCCAGCGAACAGTGCCGCCTCGTCGCCGCCGGTACCGGCACGGACCTCGAGGAAGACGTTGCGTCGGTCATCGGGATCCTTGGGCACCAGCAACTGCTTGAGGCGAGTTTCCAGTGCCTCCAGCTTGTCGCGACCTTCGGCGAGCTCCAGCTCGGCCAGCTCGCGCAGCTCGGCGTCGCTGTCGTCGGTCAGTTCGCCGGCGGCTTCCAGATCGGTCTCGATGGCGCAGTAGTCCCGCCAGGCCTCGACCAGCGGCTCGAGCTCGGCATATTCGCGCGAATAGTTGCGAAAGCGCGGCTGGTCGCTGATCACGTCGGGCTCCGCCAGCAAGGCGGCAAGCTCCTCGAAGCGCTCGACGAAGGCATCGAGACGCTGGCGCAGGGTCGCTTTCATGGCGTGTCCTGTCAGGGTTTCGGGGAAGGGGGGTCGAGCAGCAGAGACTCCGCGGCGGCCAGCAGGTCGCGGCGCTCGCTGCCCGACGCCTCGCGCATGGCCACGGTGGGACGGTGCAGCAGGCGATTGGTGAGCTGATGCGCCAGCAGGCGCACCACGCTCTCCGGATCCTCGCCGCGCGCCAGACGCGCCAGCGCCTGCTGCTCGGAGAGCTCCCGCAGATCGATGGCCTGGTCGCGGTAGCGCCGGATCAGCTCGCCGCTGCTGCGGATGCGCCGCTCATGTAGCCACATGCTGACGCCGTGCTCGATCAGCGACTCGGCCTGATCCGCGGCCACCTGGCGATGCCGGCGATTCTCCTGAATCACCTCGTTCAGATCGTCCACGGTATACAGGAAGACGTCATCGAGTTCGCCCACCTCCGGCTCGATATCCCGCGGCACGGCGATGTCGACCATGAAGATCGGCCGGTGGCGGCGCTTCTTCAAGGCCCGCTCGGCCATGCCCTTGCCGAGGATGGGTAGCGGCGCCGCCGTGGAGGAGATGACGATATCGGCGCGCGGCAAGGCATCGGGAATTTCGTTGAGCGAAATCGCCTCGGCGTTGAACTGGCTGGCCAACTCATCGGCCCGCTCACGGGTGCGGTTGGCGACGATCATCTCGCGCACCCCCGCCTCGCGCAAATGGCGAGCCACCAGTTCGATGGTCTCGCCGGCACCGATCAGCATTGCCCGTGAACGGGCGAAGTCATCGAAGATCCGGCTGGCCAAGCTGACCGCCGCGTAGGCCACCGATACCGGGTTCTGGCCAATGCCGGTCCGTGTGCGCACCTGTTTGGCCACGGAAAACGTGTGCTGAAAAAGCAGCTCGAGTTCACCGCCCAACCCCTGCGCATCGCGCGCCGACTGGTAGGCTTCCTTCAGCTGACCGAGGATCTGCGGCTCGCCGAGCACCATGGAATCGAGACCCACGGCCACCCGCATCAGGTGACGTGCTGCCTCGTTATCCAGGTAGTGATAAGCGCAGCGAGACAGGTCATCCACCGGCAAGCCGTGGAAATCGCTCAGCCAGTCGAGAATCGGCCGTTCACCGCTGGATTCGGTAACGCAGTACAGTTCCGTACGATTGCAGGTCGACAGCACGGCAGCTTCCCGCACCTCGGGCATGCCGCGAAGCTGACCGAGTGCCGATGTCAACTGCGGGGGCGTGAAGGCGACCCGTTCGCGTACGGCGACGGTAGCCGTCTTGTGATTGATACCAAGGGCAAGAAGCGTCATGCGTTAGGCGTCTTCGCGTTGTGTCGTTCGGTGGTGCCGCAAAAGCCCACCTCTGCGGCGCAAGATTCTATCACAGCCTGACCGTTCGGGCGCCAGGCGGCCGTGATGCAACCTTGACCTGCCGCAAGAACCCCCGGCGGTCTCCTCTGCGATCAACACCGGGGACATCGTCATGCCCGGCGGCAATTGCCCGCCAAGCGCGTGGCCGTCGCTTTGCCCATGCGCCATGAGCCGGTATGCTGACGGCTCGGTCTACTGGACAGGATTCGCATGCCCTCCACCTACCGCGCGGCGACACGCTCTCGCCTTCATCATCCGGGTCGGCGCTGGCGCCTCTGGCTGGCCGCACCCGGCCTCGTCGCTCCGCTGCTGCTGGCCGCATGCCAGGCGCTGCCGACATCCGCCCCCGACAACGCCCATGAGGATCCACTGGCCAATGCACCAGCCATCGAGGAGGGACTCGATGCCGACAGTCTTTCGTCGCTGCTGCTGGCCGAGTTCGCCGGCCAGCGTGGCGACTACCGCCGCGCCACCCAGGAATACCTGAAGATGGCCGAGCGCCTCGGCATCCCCTCGCTGGCCGAGCGCGCCACCCTGGCGGCACGCTTCAGCAGCGACCCGCTGCTACTCGAGGAATCCGTCGAGCGCTGGCAGCGCCTGGCTCCCCAGGCAGACGCCCCCATGCGCTTGCTGGCTGGTCTCGCCATCCAGCGCGGCAACTGGCTCGAGGCCCTCGAACAGCGCCTGGCCCTTGCCGAGCGAGGCAGCCAGGCCGACCTTTCCGGACTGGTAGAGCTGGCGCTGGAGTCCGATACCGACCTGGTGCCGCTTCGACGGCGACTCGCCACCTTCCTCGAACATGTCGATGACGAGCTGCCCCGACTGCACGATGCCGAACTGGCACTGGCCATGCTGGAGGCCGCCACTGGCCTGACGCACCGCGCCGATGCCCGTCTCGCCAGACTCGCTCAGCAGCACCCTGAGTTGCCGGCGATATGGTTCGCCCGCGCCCAACTGGCCCTGAACGCCGACGATCCCGAACGCGCCCGCAACGCCGCCCGGCGCGGGCTCGACATTTCTCCGGACGATCCTCGCTTCGTGCTGCAACTCGCCCAGGCCGAACTGGCGCTGGGCAACGTAGCCGCCGCCGAAGCTCGTACCGATGCCCTGCTCGACAGTCATGCCGGCGGACACGAGCTGCGTTTCGCCTTGGCCCAGCTCTACTTGGAGAAGGGCCACCTCGAGCCGGCGCGCCGCCTGCTGCTGCCTCTCACCGACGGCGACGAAACACCGGCGGCGACATTCGCGCTGCTGGGCGCCATCGCCGAGGCCGAGGGCGAAGTCGACAACGCCCTTCTCTATTACCGTCAGGTACCGCCCGGCGATGAATTCCTGAACGCCCGTCTACGTGCGGCACGCATGCTCATCGACGATGGACGTCTGCAGGACGCCCGCGCCTTCCTGCGTATCGAACGCCTGCGCCACGAGCAACACTACAGCGACCTGGTCGCACTCGAAGTGGAACTTCTCGACGAGCAGGACCGCCAGGACGCCGCAGACACCCTGCTCGACAGCGAGCTCGAACGCACTCCCAACGACGAACAGCTTCTTTACCTGCGTGCCATGCGCACCTGGCAAGCAGGCGATCTCGAAGCCATGGAGCGCGACCTCGGGCGCATCATCGAGAACGATCCCGAGCATGCCATGGCCCTCAACGCTCTGGGCTATACCCTGGCCGACCTCGACATCAAGGGCCGTCTCGAGGAAGCTCGCGCGCTGATTGAGCGCGCCTACGAACTCGATCCCGGCAATGCCGCCATTCTCGACAGCCTCGGCTGGGTCTACTATCGCCTCGGCGATGCCGAGCGCGCCCTCCCGTGGCTGGAGCGTGCCTATGCCGCCATGCCGGACCAAGAAGTCGCCGCCCACTTGGTCGAAGTGCTGTGGGCCCTCGACCGCCGCGACGAAGCCCGCGGCAAGCTCCGCGAAGCCCTCGAACGCTTCGATGAACACCCGCTGCTGGACGAGTTGCTCGAACGCATCCCCGAGCTCGTTCCCGATGCCTCTCAGACAGACGAGACATGATCATGACCTTTTTCCTGCCTGCTCCGCGACGTCTCATGCTCGCCCTCGCCCTGGCCCTGCTGGCTGGATGTGCAGGTCGCCCGGATGCCCCGGAAGGCGAACGCCAACCCGGTGACTGGGAGGCACAACGGACCCGCATCGAAGCGCTCGACACCTGGACGCTGATCGGCAAGGCCGGACTTCGCACCCCCAAGGAGTCGACCAGCGCCAACCTCGACTGGAGCCAGTACCCCCACTACTACCGCCTGCTCATCAGCGGTCCGTTCGGTAGCGGGCGCAACACCCTGGAAGGACGCGAAGGTCGCTTTTCGATGACCACCGCCGAGGGCCGCTTCGAAGCCGAGACACCGCAAGCGCTGATGCAGGAACAGCTCGGCTGGTCGCTGCCCGTCGAAGCGCTCGCCGAGTGGATTCGCGGCCTGCCTGCGCCCGAGCGCTCTCATCGGCTCGAGACCGATGCGCTGGGCTTCCCGCGCCACCTGCAACAGGACGGCTGGACGATCGATTACCGCGACTGGGTCCAGGTGGAAACGCTCTGGCTACCGCGCCGACTGGTGATGACCTACGACGAGCTTCGCGTGACCCTGGTGATCAACGAGTGGCGGCCAGAGCTGGGCGATGCCTGAGCCAATGCCGCAAGAGACGACGCTCTCCCTACCCGCGCCGGCCAAGCTCAATCGCCTGCTGCACATCGTCGGTCGCCGCGCCGACGGCTACCACGAACTGCAGACACTCTTTCAGTTCCTCGACCATGGCGACACGCTCCACCTGCGCCGGCGAAGCGATGACGAGATCCGGCTCACGCCACCGCTGCCGGGCCTTGCCATGGACGACAACCTCATCGTACGTGCCGCTCGCGCGCTTCAGGCCGCCGGCAGCGTGCGGCTCGGTGCCGACATCCACCTCGACAAACGCCTTCCCATCGGCGGAGGCCTGGGCGGTGGGAGCTCCAACGCCGCGACGGCGCTGCTCGGCCTCGACCGCCTGTGGAGTCTCGATCTCGAGCTGGACGAACTGGCCGACCTGGGGCTCGCCCTGGGTGCCGACGTGCCGGTCTTCGTGCGCGGTCATGCTGCCTGGGGAGAAGGCATCGGCGAACGACTCACGCCGGTCGAACTCGATACCCCCTGGTTCGTGGTCGTCCACCCCGGCGTCACGGTGGCCACGCCGGCCGTGTTCGGGGCCTCGCAATTGACACGCGACACCCCCCCGATTACCATGGCGCGCGCACTGCAGGGGGGAGCGTCCGGCTGGCGCAACGACTGCGAGCCTACCGTCAAGGCACTCTATCCGGCCGTCGCTGACGCGCTGAACTGGCTTGGCGAGCGCGCACCGGCCATGCTGACCGGCACAGGTGCCTGCGTCTTCGCCACTCTGACGAGCGACGTCGAGGCCCAGCGGCTGCTGGCCGACATGCCGGAGCGCTGGATGGCCTTCGCGGCACGAGGCCTGAATCGCTCACCCCTTCATGCTGCGCTGGGTCGATGACCGCCGTTGCAAAGCGCCATGGCGGCAGCGCGCTGAACCGACCCGGTGCGGAGCCGATTGCTGGGGTATAGCCAAGCGGTAAGGCAGCGGTTTTTGGTATCGCCATGCGGAGGTTCGAATCCTCCTACCCCAGCCATTCCGTCCCGGACGACCGTCGACCCGATCCCTGAAGACCCAACACAGCAAAGGTGGCTGCGCGTGTCAAAATTGATGGTTTTCGCCGGGAACGCCAATCCCGAACTCGCCCAGAAGGTTGCCGAGAGCCTGGACACTCGTCTCGGCAATGCCACGGTCGGGCAATTCAGCGACGGCGAAATCGCGGTCGAAATCAACGAGAACGTGCGCGGCAAGGACATCTTCATTCTGCAGTCCACCTGTGCGCCGACCAACGACAATCTGATGGAACTGATCCTGATGACGGATGCCCTTCGCCGGGCCTCCGCCACCCGGGTCACGGCCGTGGTGCCCTACTTCGGTTATGCCCGTCAGGATCGCCGCGTGCGCTCCGCCCGCGTTCCGATTTCCGCCAAGGTGGTCGCCGACATGATGGTCAAGTCCGGTATCGACCGCGTCATGACCATGGATCTGCATGCCGATCAGATCCAGGGATTCTTCGACGTACCGGTGGACAACGTCTACGGCTCGCCGATTCTGCTCGACGACATCGAGCGCCAGAACTACGACGACCTCGTGGTCGTGTCGCCGGACGTGGGCGGCGTGGTAAGGGCCCGAGCCATCGCCAAGCAGCTCAATGCCGACCTCGCCATCATCGACAAGCGCCGCCCCCAGGCCAACCAGGCCCAGGTGATGCATATCATCGGCGAAGTCGAGAACCGTACCTGCGTGGTGGTGGACGATATGATCGATACCGCCGGCACCCTGTGCAAGGCCGGCGACGCTCTGAAGGATCACGGAGCTCGCCGCGTGGTCGCCTATGCCACCCACCCGATTCTCTCCGGCCCGGCCGTGGACAACATCACCGGCTCGGTGCTCGACGAGGTCGTCGTCACCGATACCATTCCGCTCTCCGACACGGCTCGCCGCAGCGGCAAGATCCGTCAGCTCAGCGTGGCCGGCCTGATCGCCGAGGCGATCCGTCGGGTCAGCAACGAAGAATCCGTCAGCGCCATGTTCCACTGAATCCCATTCGGTCGAACGGCGTGACGTAGGTCCCGGGCGATGTCGCCCGGGCAACCGGAAGCGCTGGGATCTGGTCGCGGGTCCGAGCGTTTCCTTATTCTCCAGAAAGAGGCAATTCCATGTCCGATTACACACTCAACGCCAGCGTTCGTAACGACCTGGGGAAAGGTGCGAGCCGCCGCCTGCGTCGTGCGAACGAACAAGTGCCGGCCATCGTCTATGGTGGCGAGCAGGCACCCCAACCCATCGCCGTCGACAAGACCAGCTTCTACAAGGCACTCGAGGAAGAAGCCTTCTTCTCCTCGGTGATCACACTGCAGGTGGACGGCAAGCCTCAGCAGGTCGTGGTGCGCGACCTTCAGCGCCATCCCTACAAGCCGTTGGTCACTCACGCCGACTTCCTGCGCGTGGACGCCACCCACGCGATCAACCTGCGCATTCCGCTGCACGTCATCGGTGAAGAGACGTGCGTCGGCATCAAGGATCAGGGCGGCGAACTGCACGTGCTCTCCAACGACATCGAGGTGAGCTGCCTGCCCAAGGATCTCCCCGACTACCTCGAGGTCGACATTGCCGACGTCGAGCTGGGCAGCACCCTGCACCTTTCCGACCTCAAGCTGCCGGCCGGCGTCACCTTGGTCGAGCTCTCCCACGGCGAAGATCATGACAACGCCGTGCTGAGCATCACCAAGCCCAAGACCCGCGCTGCCGACGAACCCGAGGACGGCGAAGCCGCCGAGGGCGAGGAAGGCGAAGAGAGCGGCGAGTAAGCCCGCCGCTCAGGGGCCACGCATGGCGTGGCCCCCACTCTTTACCTCAAGCGCCTCGGCGCTTGTTTTTTTGTTGGGAGTCTGAGCGATGAGTCAGGTCAAAGCGATCATCGGATTGGGCAATCCGGGCCCCGACTACGCCACCACTCGGCACAATGCCGGCGCATGGCTGGTCGAGGCCATGGCACGCACAGCCGGCACCGAGCTCCGTGCGGAACGCAAGTTCCTCGGGTTGCATGCCAAGGTGCGTCTCGATGGCCATGAGCTGCACCTGCTCGAACCCACGACCTTCATGAATCGCAGCGGCGGCGCCGTTGCGGCGCTGACCCAGTTCTTCAAGATCGCGCCGGACGAGCTGCTGGTCGCTCACGACGAACTGGACCTGCCTCCGGGTGCGGCGCGCTACAAACGAGGCGGCGGCCACGGCGGGCACAACGGCCTGCGCGACATCATCCGTGCGCTGGGCAATGACAACTCGTTTCACCGCCTGCGCATCGGTATCGGCCACCCGGGCGACGCCCGTCAGGTGACGAACTACGTACTGGGCCGTCCCGGCAAGGCCGAGCGTGCCGCCATCGACGCGGCCATCGACGAGTGCCAGGCCACCCTGCCCCTAGCCATCGCCGACGACTGGGCCCGCGCCATGAATCGGCTGCACAGTTTCAAGCCGTAAGCTGGAAGCTGGAAGCTGGAAGCTGGAAGCTGGAAGCTGGAAGCTGGAGCCCAGCTTCTTGCCACCAGAAACTGGCGGCAAGGGTTTTTCTTCCAGCTTCCAGGCGCGAAGCGCCGCTCTTACAGCTTATAGCTCGTCACCGCACCGTCTCGTACAATGGCGCCTACGCATTTTCGCGCCTCGCCCCATTACTCTCAGGAACGTCTTATGGGTTTCAACTGCGGTATCGTCGGCCTGCCCAACGTCGGCAAGTCGACCCTCTTCAACGCCTTGACCAAGTCCGGTATCGACGCCGAGAACTTTCCCTTCTGCACCATCGAGCCCAACGTGGGCATCGTACCCATGCCCGACCCGCGTCTCGACCGACTCGCCGAGATCGTGAAGCCGCAGAAGGTGATCCCCACCACCATGGAGTTCGTCGACATCGCCGGCCTGGTGGCGGGCGCTTCCAAGGGCGAGGGGCTGGGCAACCAGTTCCTGGCCAACATCCGCGAAACCCAAGCCATCGCCCACGTTGTGCGCTGCTTCGACAACGACAACGTCATCCACGTGGCCAACCAGATCGATCCGCGGGCCGACATCGAGACCATCAACCTGGAACTCGCTCTGGCCGACCTCGACACCGTGGAGCGGGCCATCCAGCGACTGACCCGCGTGGTCAAGAGCGGCGACAAGGAGGCCATTGCCACCAAGGCGATCCTCGACCGCGTCCAGCCGCACCTGGCCGAAGGGCAACCGCTGCGCAGTTTCGGCCTCGATGACGACGCGAAGAAACAGCTCAAGAGCTTCGGCTTCCTGACCCTCAAGCCCACCATGTACATCGCCAACGTCAACGAAGACGGCTTCGAGAACAATCCCTACCTCGACGTGGTCCGCGAGATGGCCGCCGAGGAAGGCGCCGTGGTGGTGCCGGTGTGCAACCAGATCGAGGCCGAAATCGCCGAGCTCGACTTTGATGAGCGTGCCATGTTCCTCGACGAGATGGGCATGGAGGAGCCCGGTCTCGACCGGGTGATCCGTGCCGGCTATGCGCTGCTCGGCCTGCAGACCTACTTCACCGCCGGCGAGAAAGAAGTGCGCGCCTGGACGGTCAAGGTCGGTGCCACCGCCCCGGAGGCCGCCGGCGTGATCCACACCGACTTCCAGAAGGGTTTCATTCGCGCCGAGGTGGTGGCCTACGACGACTTCGTCTCGCTCGGTGGCGAACAGGGCGCCAAGGACGCCGGCAAGTGGCGCCTGGAGGGCAAGGAGTACATCGTCCAGGACGGCGACGTCATCCACTTCCGCTTCAACGTCTGAGCACGGCCTCGCCAAGTGCTTGACCAGCGCCGGATAAATCCGTAGACTTCGCCCCCGTTGTGCGGCTACGTAGCTCAGTTGGTTAGAGCACATCACTCATAATGATGGGGTCCCCTGTTCGAGTCAGGGCGTAGCCACCAGATAGAATGCCGAAAAGCCCGCCTGGGAACAGGCGGGCTTTTTTGGCTCGGGCTGCGGGCTGCGGGCTGCGGGCTGCGGGCTGCGGGCTGCGGGCTGCGGGCTGCGGGCTGCGGGCTGCGGGCCATAGTCTAACTCGCCCCTCGAAACCCGTGGCTCGTATCTCGTATCTCGTGGCGCGAAACTCGAGGCCCAACGCCCGTGGTTCGCCGCCTGGCATCAGGGCAGCACCGAGCGATTGACGAAGGCCGTCAGCGCCCGGGTCAGATGCTCCACGTCGGCACTGCCCGCCGTCTCGCGGATCGAGTGCATGGCCCACTGCGGCACGCCCACGTCCAGGGTCGGCACACCGATCTCCGTGGCAGTGATGGGGCCGATGGTGCTGCCGCAGGCCATGTCGGCGCGGGTCACGAAGGTCTGCACCGGCACGCCGGCCTCACGGCACAGGTCGCGGAACAGCGCACCGGTCGCACTGTTGGTGGCGTAGCGCTGGCTGGCATTGACCTTGATCACCGGCCCGCCATTGAGTGACGGCCCGTGAGCGGCATCGTGCTTGTCGAGAAAGTTGGGATGCAGGGCGTGGGCATTGTCGCAGGAGATCAGCCGCGATGCCTGGACCAGGCGTATATAGCCCTCGTCGCCGACCTCGCCCAACTGGGCGTTGATGCGGCGCAGCACATCGCCCAGGAAAGGGCCTTGGGCACCGCAAGCGCTGGCACTGCCCACCTCCTCGTGATCGTTGGCCACCAGCAGGGCACCCTGGCTACCGTCACTCTCCAGCAGTGCCTCGAGGCCGATGAAGCAGGAGAGCAGGTTGTCGAGGCGAGCGCTGGCGATCAGCTCGCCGTTTACCCCAACCCGGGCCGGAGGCTGAAGGTCGTAGAATCCCAGTTCGAAGTCGAGAATCTCGGCATCGCGAATGCCATGCTGGGCATCGAGCCACTCTCGCAGCAGGCGCTCGAGATCGGCGCCCTCCCCGCCCTGCAGGAAGACCGGCGCCATCTGCGTTTGAGCATTGAGCGAGCGGCCGTTGTTGGCCTCGCGATCGAGATGAATGGCCAGGCTGGGGATGATCGCCACCGGCCGATCGACGTCGAGCAGCACGCCTTCCAGGTGACCGTCGGCATGGCGCAGGTGCAACCGCCCGGCCAGCCCCAGGTCGCGGTCGAACCAGGGTGTCAGCAGGGCTCCGCCGTAGACCTCCACGCCCAGTTGCAGCCAGCCGGCACTCTGCTGCGCAGCCTGAGGCTTGAGGCGAAGCCCGGGGCTGTCGGTATGTGCACCGATCATGCGCAGTGATTCGAGCTCCTCGTGGGGCAGCTGCACGGCAATGATCGATGAGTCGTTGCGGGTCACGTAGACCCGCTCGCCCGGGGAGAGCTGCCAGGGCTGGGACTCCGACAAACGACGATAGCCCGCGTCCTCCAATCGCTCGGCCATGGCCGCCACGGCATGCCAGGGAGTGGGCGAGCGCTTCAAAAAGTCGAACAAGCGGTCCAGTCGGGCTTCCCGAGACATGAGAATCCTCTTTCAGGGGCTGTGCTTGGCAGGACAACTGCTACAATGCCGAACCGGCCTTTCGCAACTCGTCCGCCTTGTGCGTGTCTAGGGAAGGAAGTGTACACGAAACCAGGAGTGCTTCATTGATGAGCCAGCTTGTCGCCCTTCGGCGGAGAACCACCCTGCTGGTGGTGCTGCTGCTGGTCAGCGCCACGGCGCTGGCGCGGATCGAACCCGACGATGCCCATCGCCAGGTTGCCGTGGAAGTCGCCGAGTCCCTGCGCTATGGCCACTACGCCGATATCGAATTCGACGACGAATGGTCGCAGACCACCTTCGACCGCTACCTGGACATTCTCGACGGCCAGCGCGCCTTTCTGCTCGAGAGCGACATTGAGGACTTCGAGCATCTCGAGACCCGCTTCGACGACATGCTCCTTGATGGCGAACTGGCAGAAGCCTACGCCCTCTATCGGCGCTACCACGAGCGTGCCGAAACTCGTTACGAGTGGCTGTTGGCACGCATTGACGAAGGGTTGACGCTCACCTTCGACAGCGACGACCGGCTCGAGACGGACCGTAGCGATGCCCCCTGGGCCACCAACGAGGCCGAGCTGGACGAGCTGTGGCGCAAGCGCTTGAAGAATGCCGCGCTCACGCTGGACATCAGTGGTCAGTCCCGCGACGAAATCGAAGCCAACTTGCGCCAGCGATACGAAGGACAGCTCACGCGTCTGGAACAGACCAATGGCGGGGATGTCTTCGGTCTGTTCATGGCCGCAGTCACCGGCAGCATCGACCCGCATACCCAATATCTTTCGCCTCACCAGGGCGAGTCCTTCGACATTCAGATGCGCCTGTCCCTGGAAGGCATCGGTGCCATGCTGCAATCCGACGGTGAGTACGTGAAGGTCACCAGCCTGGTGCCAGGCGGCCCCGCCGACCGCGCCGACGTCCTGGAGCCGGCCGACCGCATCGTCGGCGTGGGCCAGGAGGATGGCGAAATGATCAACGTGGTGGGCATGCGCCTCGATGAGGTCGTCGACCTGATTCGCGGCCCCAAGGGCAGCGTCGTCCGCCTCGACGTGGTGCCGGCCGAAGCCGTTGACATGACCCGTTCTCACGAAGTCGAAATCACGCGCGATACCGTGGATCTCGAGGAGCAGGCCGCCAAAGGCGAAGTCATCGAAGTCGAGCGCGAGGACAGCGTACGCCGCGTTGGCGTGATCACCATTCCCACCTTCTACGTCGATTTCGATGCCTGGCAGGCCGGCGAGGAAGACTACCGCAGCACCACCCGCGACGTCGCCCGAGAGGTCGAACGCCTGCAGGAAGAAGGCATCGACAGCCTGATGCTCGACCTGCGCAACAACGGCGGTGGCGCGCTGCAGGAAGCCAACTCGCTGCTCGGACTGTTCATCGACCGCGGCCCCACCGTGCAGGTCCGCGATGCTCGGGGGCGCATCAATCTCTACGGTGACACCGAGAGCGGTGCGCTCTACGACGGCCCTCTGGCCGTGCTGGTCAACCGTCTGTCGGCCTCCGCCTCGGAGATCTTCGCTGGCGCCGTCCAGGACTATGGCCGTGGCCTGGTGCTGGGCAACGCCACCTTCGGCAAGGGTACCGTGCAGACCTTGAGCGACCTCAGTCACGGGCAAATCAAGCTCACGCGCGCCAAGTTCTACCGTATTTCCGGGGAGAGCACCCAGCACCGCGGAGTGGAACCGGACATTCTCTTCCCCAACCTCATCGACCCGGAGCGGATCGGCGAAAGCAGCCTCGATAACGCTCTGGAGTGGGACACCGTCCGCGAAGTGCAGTATCGCACCTACGGCGAACCCTGGGAGTACCTCGAAACCCTGCGCAACCGGCATGAACGCCGCGCCGACACCCACCCCAACTTCGTCTACCTGGAACAGCGTGCCGAGCTGGCCGACCACATGCGTGAGGAGCGCACCAGCGTGAGCCTCGACCGTGAGCAGCGTCAGCGCGAAGTGGAACAGCAGGAAGCCGAACAGCTCGCCCTGGAAAACCAGCGCCGGGAGGCGCTCGGACTGGAACCTCTGGAAGAGTGGGCCGACGCCCGGGACGGCGACGAGGACGATCAGGACGACGAGCCCGTGGATCGCGCCCAGGTTCTTGAAGCGGCCGAGATCCTCGCCGACTACGCGGAACTTTCCCAGCGCCGCCTGGCCGGCACCCCCTGAGCGGGTTGCTCATTGATGCAGCAGCGGTGCTGCCTTCGACCGCAACCGAAGGCAGCACCACTCAGGAGTCGCCGGTTCGCTCGCTGTCCATGTTGACATCGGGCTCGTCTCCATCGGCAACGCATGAGCGATTGCGTCCGGCGCGCTTGGCCTTGTAAAGCGCCTTGTCGGCACGCTCCAGCCCGCTTTCCGGTGTGTCCTCCGGCTGCAGTTGGGTCATCCCCAGGCTCACCGTCACCTGCAGAGCCTCTCGATTCATCGCCACTTTCATCGACTCGCAAGCCTGGCGCAGCCGCTCGGCAAAGGCCCTGGCTCCCTCGAGATCGGTTTCCGGCAGTAGAATGGCGAACTCTTCGCCCCCGAGCCGGCCGAGCAGGTCCTGGGAGCGCAGCTTGTCCGTGCAAACCGCGACCAGCCGTTTGAGAACCTCATCGCCGGCAGCATGCCCCCACCGGTCGTTGATGCGCTTGAAGTGGTCGATGTCAAACATCAGCAGGCTGGCCGTCGTGCCGCTACGCCTCAGCCTCTGCAGCTCTTCATGGAAGCGACGCAGGAAATAGCGACGATTGGGGGCGCCCGTCAACTCATCGATCGTCGAAAGCCGCTCCAGCTGGTGCTGAGCTTCCAGTCTTTCGGTAATGTCCTTGAACACCACGACACAGCCCGCGATCTCGCCATGCTCGATTAGCGGAGAGGCGACCAGCTCCACGGGAAAGATCTTTCCGCTACGGTGCCAGAAGCAATCCTGAGTGACGCGCCACGGCCGCCCATGGCGCATGGCCTTGAAAATAGGGCATTCAGCGAGAGGATAGTCGGTTCCATCGCGGCGAGTATGGTGAAAGAGCTCGTGGGAGTTCTTGCCCTGCGTCTGTTGCAACGTCCAGCCCAGCAGTCGGCTGGCCGCCGTATTCATGAACGTGATGCGGCCCTCCCGGTCGACGCCGTAGATGCCCTCTCCCGCCGCCTCGAGAATCCTTTGCTGGCGCTCGGCCAGGCTTTCCAGCGCTTGCAGGGCCTGGCGCTGCTCGGTCACGTCGCGCGACAGCGTCTGCAGTGCGATCAGGCGCCGCTCATGGTCGTAGACGGGCATTACCTGAGTGTGCAGCCACAGGTAGTGGCCGTCACGATGGCGAAAACGGTACTCGATGCCTGACTCCGCTTCCCCCTCAAGGTAGCGATGATGCACCCTGTCGAGCAGCCGTGCGACATCTCCGGGATGCACGAAATCGAACAGCGCACGTCCCAGCAGTTCATTGGGAGCATAGCCAAGGATCCGCCTTGCGGAAGGACTCGCGAAACGGTATTGCATGTCGCCGTCGGCGTTGTGCAGACCGAGCACGTCGCTGATGGTTTCGGCAATGCGCCGAAAGCGCTGTTCGCTGGCCTGCAGCTCCAGCTGCGTCTGCTTCTGCCGGGTGATGTCGCAGATGAAGCCATGCCACAGCACGCTGTCGTCATCGAGACGCTCAGGCGTTGCCATGCCCCGAACCCACAGCTGATGGCCATCGGGATGGTTGACACGGTACTCGCATTGCCAGGGGGACAGCGTCTCCGCCGACTCCCATATCGACTCGACGACCCGCTGCACATCATCGTCATGAATGACGTGGAACGCACGGGCATCGCTTTCCCGCAACGCTTCGGGATCCGCGCCGTATATCTCGCGGCTGCGATGGCTGGCATAGGGGAAGCTTCCCTCGCCATTCGCGCTCAAGCGGTATTGATAGATGAAGCCCGGCAGTTGATCGCTCAGCTTGGCCAGTCTCTGCTCCATGGCATGCTGCTCGCTGAGATCCAGCATTGCCCCGACCACCCGCTCGGGGCGGCCCTGGCCATCATGGAGCAGACGCTTCTCGCCATGCACCCACAGGTAGTGCCCCTTGGCATGCCGTATTCGATAACGCAGCCGAACGGCACCACCCTCGAGAAGCAGGCGCTCGACCTGCCGCCTAGCATCGTCACGATCTTCCGGATGCACCAGCTCGGTCAGCCATACGGCCTTGCCCAGATGCTCACTGCGCTGATAGCCGAGCATTCGATACAGGTTGGGACTGATGTAGGTCGGCTCGAGATCTCGCGAGGGACGACACGAGTAGAGCACTGCCGGGGTGGCCTCGAGCAGCCGGTCCAGCTCCTGCCACGATGCCCAGAGCCGGCGCTCGCTGTCACGCACGGTCGTGACTTCTCGTCCCAGGCCGACGATCTCGACGATCCGCCCAGTCGCGTCACGCAGGGGAACGAGCAGAGTGTGCCAGTCGCGAAGCCCGCCCGGCAATTGGAGCTGCTCTTCGTACTCGATGGGCTCCCCCTGCTCGACGCACTGGCGATAGTGCGCCACTACCCGATCCGCTTGCGCCCCGTCGACGATCTCATGGGGTGTCTTGCCGACGATATCCGTCGACCTCAGGCCGGTATTGCGCTGATGGGCAGGATTGCTCTCGCGGTAACGAAAGCTGCCATCCGCATCGATATCGACGATGAAAACGGCATCGCTGGTGCGCGCCTTGAGCTGTTCGAGGAGCCGGAGTCTCTCACGCATCCGACATTCGGCGTTGCGCTGTTCGGTGACGTCCTTGGCAACCCCGAACAGCCGAATCAAGCGACCGTGGTCGCCGACCATCGTCCAGGCCGAATCCTGCAGCCACACGTGGCTGCCATTGGGGCGAACCACGCGATAGCAGCGCTCGACTCTCCCCTGGGCCAACAGTGCTTCGTGGCTCGCCGCCACGGCATCGCGGTCATCCGGATGCACGCGAGCCAGCCACAAGGCCGAATCGTCACTGAAGGCATGCAGCGGAATGCCGAAGATACGCTCGGCAGATGGGCTCAGGTATTCCAGCGAAAGGTCATCGGCCCTGACCGACCAAACGATATCGCCCATGCGCTCCACCAAACTGCGGAAGAAAGCACGGGAAGACGAGTCAACCTGCTGTGACATCGATCAGCGACTCATGGGTGAGAAGGATATCCAAACGCTCGCTTGAGACGTAACTGAACCGGAGTTAAGTGAACATGACCGGCCGATGGCGTCAAGTGACCGGAAGCACTAGATCCGCGACTCGGGCTTTACCGCTGCCGGTTTCTTGACGTCCCGCAAGAAACGTCCTGTATGACCGGAATCGAAAATGAAAACGCGAGGAGGAAATGCCCAAGAGGGAGTGATGGCTCCCGAAGCAGGACTCGAACCTGCGACCCAGTGATTAACAGTCACTTGCTCTACCAACTGAGCTATTCGGGAATGGGCATGAATGCGGCAGGATCGCTGATGGCTCCCCGAGCAGGACTCGAACCTGCGACCCAGTGATTAACAGTCACTTGCTCTACCAACTGAGCTATCGGGGAACGGCTGCGTGGATCAGCATGGCGTGTTCTGAATCGATGGCTCCCCGAGCAGGACTCGAACCTGCGACCCAATGATTAACAGTCATTTGCTCTACCAACTGAGCTATCGGGGAATGGCCTCGAACACGGAGCGTAGTATACGGATCGCTTTCATCAGGTCAAGGCCCGTCTGCCGCTCACCTCCCCTTTTACGACTGCCATCTGGGCACTGTGACTCCGTCAACGACGATGCCCGTTCGCCAGGGGCGAACGGGCATCGTGGACAGGTCTGGTGGCTACGCCCTGACTCGAACAGGGGACCCCATCATTATGAGTGATGTGCTCTAACCAACTGAGCTACGTAGCCTTTTCCGTTGGCCTGGTGAGCTCGCCAGGCAACGGGGGAGAATTATGCACGCCCCCCACCACCAAGGCAAGTCTCTACCGGGCTCAGCCTTCGAGTCCGAGTTCGGCCTTCACCGCCGGCAGCGCCGGCTCGCCGTCACGGGTCTCCACGCCCTCGAGCCAGTCATCCAGCACCTCGGGGTTGGCCTGCAGATAGGCGCGGGCAGCATCACGGGGGTCTTCGCCCTCATCCATGATCTCACCCATCAGCCGATTCTCCATCTCCAGGGTGAACTCGAGATTGTCCAGCAGAGTGCCGACGTTGCCACACTCCTCGACGTAACCGCCACGGGTGTTGGTGTAGACGGTGGCGCCGCCCAGATTGGGGCCGAAGTAGTCGTCGGCGCCCTCCAGGTAAGCCATGTCGAAGTTGGTGTTCATGGGATGCGGTTCCCAACCCAGGAACACCATCCATGTTTCGTCCGGTACCCGAGCGCGCAGCTCGGCCAGCATGCCCGCCTCGCTGGAGTCGACCAACTGCCAATCGCCCAGGCCAAAGGCATCATCGTCGATCATCTGCTGGATCAGTTCGTTGCCATCGTTGCCGGCTTCGATGCCGTGAATGGCGCTGTCGAACTCGTCGGCGTGCTCGGCCAAGTCTTCCACCGAGGTGACACCGGCGTCATAGACGTACTGCGGTACGGCCAGGGTGTACTTGGCACCCTCGAGGTTGGCACTCAGGCGGTCGACGTCGCCATCCTCGATGTAAGGATCGCTGATCGAGGCCATGGAAGGCATCCAGTTCCCCAGGAAGACATCGAAATCGCCATTCTTCATGCCGGAATAGGCGATGGGCACGGAGACGGTATCGATGCGGGTATCGTAGCCCACCGCTTCCAGCACTTCGGTGGTCAGCGCCGTGGTGGCGGTGATATCGGTCCAGCCCACTTCAGCAAAGCGAACGGCGCTGCAGCTCTCGGGTTCGTCGGCTGCCTGCGGTGAGGCTGCCAGCCCCATGGCAACGGCACCCATGCCCAAAGCGGTGAGTGTCGGCAGGTTCGTTTTGTTCATCGGAGTTCCCCTTTTCGGTTGGCCACTTGAGTATAGCCGTAGCGTCAGGCTCACGGCCGCCCTTTCTTGATTGAACGTTCAATAAAGAAATGGCAAGCTGTGCACATGGTAACCACGTCTACAGGTGTGGTTGCAAGACAGAAACCGCTAACAGGAGTGCGCAGGTGCCCAAGGTCGGAATGGAACCCATCCGTCGACAGCAGTTGATCCAGGCCACGATGGTCGCTATCGACGAGGTCGGCCTGGCGGATACCACTGTCATGCGTATTGCCCGCCATGCCGGCGTTTCGGCGGGGATCATCAGCCACTATTTCGGCGGCAAGGACGGCCTGCTGGAAGCGACCATGCGCCAGATCCTCCACGACCTGGGAAACGCGGTGGCCGCACGTCGCCAGTCGCTCGAGGACACCAGCGCCCGGGCCCACCTCGGCGCCATCATCGATGGCAACTTCGACCGCAGCCAGGTCACCAGCGCCGTGGCCAAGACCTGGCTCGCCTTCTGGGCCAGCAGCATGCACAAGCCGCGCTTGGCGCGGCTTCAGCAGGTGAACCATCGCCGGTTGCACTCCAACCTGTGCCACCAGTTCCGGCGTCTCATGCCCCGTGACGATGCTCACCGTGCAGCAGCGGGCCTGGCCGCCGTGATCGACGGGCTCTGGCTGCGCGGCGCCCTCACGCCCGGCAAGCTGGATGCCGACAAAGCCAGCCACCTGGCGCATGCGGCGCTGGACCAGCTGCTCGCCGGCCACGAGGTGGCAGCTTACGCCCCGGACGGCGCTTGAGCCATCACCTTCCGCACACCAATCTGGCCCGAACAGGAGGCCTCATGGCACAGCTCGACATCCAAACTCTCTACATCGGCGGCCGCCCTGTCGACGCCACTTCCAGCGCGACCTTCGAGGTCGTCAACCCCTTCGATGGCAGCGTGCTGGCCCGCGTACAGCAGGCTTCCGCCGCCGACGTGGACGCCGCCGTGGCCGCAGCCCGCGAGGGCCAGCGCGCCTGGGCCGCCATGAGCGGCATGCAGCGCGGCCGCATCCTGCAGCGCGCCGTGGCGCTCTTGAGAGAACGCAACGATGAACTCGCCGAACTCGAAACGCGCAACACCGGCAAGCCGATCAGCGAGACCGCCGCGGTGGACATCGTCACCGGTGCCGATGCCCTGGAGTACTACGCCGGCCTGGCAGCGGCCATCGAGGGCACCCAGATCCCCCTGCGCGAGGACTCATTCGTCTACACCCGTCGCGAGCCGCTGGGCGTGATCGGTGCCATCGGCGCCTGGAACTATCCCATACAGATCGCCTGCTGGAAGGCTGCCCCAGCGCTGGCTGCAGGCAACGCCGTGGTCTTCAAGCCCAGCGAGGTCACCCCGCTCACTACCATAAAGCTGGCCGAGATCTTCACCGCGGCGGGCCTTCCCGACGGCGTCTTCAACGTCGTTCACGGCGACGGCGCGGTCGGTGCGATGCTCACCGAACACGACGGCATCGACAAGGTTTCCTTCACCGGCGAGGTGAACACCGGCAAGAAGGTGATGGCCGCCGCCGGAGGCTCCACCCTCAAAGAAGTGACCATGGAGCTGGGCGGCAAGTCGCCGCTGATCGTGTTCGCCGATGCCGACCTCGACCGCGCCGCCGACGCCGCCATGATGGCCAACTTCTACTCCAGCGGGCAGATCTGCACCAACGGCACCCGAGTCTTCGTCGAGGGTGCCGTCAAGGCGGACTTCGAAGCGAAGATCGCCGAGCGCGTGGCACGCATCAAAGCCGGCGACCCGCTGGACCCGAGCGTCAATTTCGGCCCACTGGTGAGCTTCGAGCACCAGGCCAAGGTGCTCTCCTATATCGAGCTTGGCAAGCAGGAGGGTGCCACGCTGCTGGCTGGCGGAGACGCTTGGAACCAGGGCGAGCGGGCAAAAGGCGCCTGGGCGGCGCCCACGGCGTTCACCGACTGCACCGACGAGATGCGCATCGTACGCGAGGAAATCTTCGGCCCGGTAATGGCAGTCCTCGCCTTCGATGACGAAGAGGAAGTGATTCGCCGCGCCAACGCCACCCACTACGGGCTTGCCGCCGGCCTGTTCACCGAAAGTCTCAACCGCGCCCACCGGGTGATCCATCGCCTGCAGGCTGGCATCTGCTGGATCAACACCTGGGGCGAATCCCCCGCCGAGATGCCGGTGGGCGGTTACAAGCAGTCCGGCGTGGGCCGCGAGAACGGCCTCGAGACGCTTGCCCACTACACCCAGACCAAGTCGGTGCAGATCGAGATGGGCCCCTTCGAGTCGGTGTTCTAAGTCACGGGCCTCGAGCTACGAGCCGCGAGTCGTGTTGCGGCCACCAAGATGAGCGGCGCCGGGGACAGGTCGTAGAGAGGAAGGGGCGACCTGTCCACGAATCAGCCCCGGACTAGGTTTCTGACGCCCGACGCCACCTCCGTTTCAATTTTTTGGGAAACCGCCATGTCCCAGCTTCGCGAATTCGATTACGTCATCATCGGCGCCGGCTCCGCCGGCAACGTGCTCGCCGCCCGGCTCACCGAAGACCCGGACGTACAGGTGCTGCTGCTGGAAGCCGGCGGCCCCGACCACCGCTTCGACTTCCGCACCCAGATGCCGGCGGCGCTCGCCTACCCCCTGCAGGGCAAGCGCTACAACTGGGCCTTCGAGACCGACCCGGAGCCCCACATGGACGGCCGGCGCATGGAGTGCGGCCGGGGCAAGGGCCTGGGCGGCTCCTCGCTGATCAACGGCATGTGCTACATACGCGGCAACGCCCTGGACTACGACAACTGGGCCAAGGCAACGGGCCTCGAAGACTGGACCTACGCCGACTGTCTGCCCTACTTCAAGAAGTCCGAGCGACGCGACATCGGCGGCAACGCCTACCATGGCGATAGCGGGCCGATCGACGTCACCACGCCGAAAGACGACAACAACCCCCTCTACCGCACCTTCATCGAGGCGGGCAAGCAGGCCGGCTACCCGGAGACCGAAGACGTCAACGGTTACCGACAGGAGGGCTTCGGCCCCATGGACCGTTTCGTCACCCCCAGGGGCCGGCGCGCCTCCACCGCCCGCGGCTACCTGGACCAGGCCAAGGGGCGCGAGAACCTGACTATCGAGACCCGCGCCACCACCGACGTCATCGAATTCGAAGGCAAGCGCGCCACAGGCGTGCACTATACGCACAAGGGCCAGCCACGGCAGGCCCGTGCTCGCCGCGAAGTGCTGCTGTGCGCCGGCGCCATCGCCTCGCCGCAGATCCTGCAGCGCTCAGGCGTGGGCCCCAAGGACCTGCTCGACGAGTTCGGCATCCAGGCGGTGCACGTCAACGACAACGTCGGCGCCCATCTCCAGGATCACCTGGAGATGTACATCCAGTACGAGTGCCAGCAGCCGATCTCCCTCTACCCGGCGCTGAAGTGGTACAACCAGCCGAAGATCGGCGCGGAATGGCTGTTTCTCGGCACCGGCATCGGCGCCAGCAACCAGTTCGAGGCGTGTGGCTTCATCCGCTCCAACGACCAGGAAGAGTGGCCCAACCTGCAGTACCACTTCCTGCCCATCGCCATCAGCTACAACGGCAAGAGCGCGGTGCAGGCCCACGGCTTCCAGGCCCACGTCGGCTCCATGCGCTCGGAGAGCCGCGGGCGCATCCGCCTGACCTCCCGGGACCCCGAGGCGGCGCCGAGCATCCTGTTCAACTACATGTCCACCGACAAGGACTGGCAGGAGTTCCGCGACGCCATCCGCCTGACCCGGGAGATCATCGCCCAGCCCGCCTTCGACCCCTACCGCGGCCGGGAGATCTCGCCGGGGCCGGACGTGGCCTCCGACGCCGAGCTGGACGCCTTCGTGCGTGCCCACGCCGAGACTGCCTACCACCCCTGCGGCAGCTGCCGCATGGGCGAGGGCGACGATGCCGTGGTCGACGGCCAGGGCCGGGTACACGGCGTAGAGGGCCTGCGGGTGGTGGATGCCTCGCTCTTCCCGCTGATCCCCACCGGCAACCTCAACGCGCCGACGATCATGCTCGCCGAGAAGATCGCCGATCGCATCCGCGGCCGCGAACCGCTGCCGAAAAGCGACGCCCCCTACTATGTGGCGGGCGACGCCCCGGCCCGCGGCGAACCCAGCGCCGGCTCGACGGATAGCGTCGGCCCTGCAAGCGCAGCAGGGCATCGGTAGCGCCCAGGGAGGGGGGCACAGCGCCCCCGAACCAGCCTGCCGCCGGGAAACCTCGAGCGAGAGAGCTCGACGTGTTGGACCTTGGCGTGATCGTGGATACTGGCCGGTTGCAGTAAAGTGGGCTAGTCTGCAAGAATTCAAACATTCGTTCGAATTCTTGCACTGCCAACCACTGGAGTCTCTCCATGCTCACCCTGATCCTGCTGATCGTGGCCATCGTCGGCCTGCTGACGGTGATGCGCCGCGAGGCCGGCGCATTGCCCGCGCTGACGGTGCTCGCCGCCACCGGCCTGGCCAGCCTGCTCTTCGCTTCCACGCTGCTGGGCATCCTGCTGCTGCTCTGTGCCGCGGGTGTGGCCGCCGCCGGCCTGCCGGCGCTGCGCGGCAAATGGCTGACCCCACGGCTGTTCGCCATGTTCAAGAAGGTCTCGCCCAAAGTCTCGGACACCGAGCGTACCGCGCTGGAGGCCGGCAGCGTGGCCTGGGATGGCGAGCTGTTCACCGGCAAGCCGAACTGGCAAACGCTACTGGGCTATCGGGACGACGGCCTGAGCGAGGAGGAGCGTGCCTTCATCGACAACCAGTGTGGCGTGGCCGCCGGCATGTGCAACGCCTGGGAGATCGCCAAGGAGCGCGCCGACCTGCCCCAGGAGCTCTGGGATCATCTCAAGCAGGAGCGCTACTTCGGCATGATCATTCCCAAGGAGTACGGCGGTCTGGGCTTTTCCGCCAAGGCCCAGTCCCTGGTACTGCAGAAGCTCTCGGTCAACGAGACGCTGATGGTCACCGTGGGCGTGCCCAACTCCCTGGGGCCTGGCGAGCTGCTGCTCAAGTACGGCACCGACGAGCAGAAGAACCATTACCTGCCACGCCTGGCCGACGGCCGCGAGATTCCCTGCTTCGGTCTCACCGGCCCGCGCGCCGGTAGCGATGCCACCTCGTTGCCCGACACCGGAGTGGTCTGCAAGCAGACCGTCGACGGCGAGGAAGTCCTCGGCGTACGCCTCGACTTCGAGAAACGCTGGATCACCCTGGCGCCCATCGCCACCGTAGTGGGCCTGGCCTTCCGCCTGTTCGACCCGGATCACCTGCTGGGCGAGGAAGAGGACCGCGGCATCACTCTGGCGCTGATTCCCCGCGATACCGAAGGCATGGAGATCGGCCGCCGCCACCACCCCATCGGCAGCCCTTTCCTCAACGGCCCCATCAAGGGCAAGGACGTCTTCGTACCACTTGATACCATCATCGGCGGCGAGACGATGATCGGCCAGGGCTGGCGCATGCTGGTGGAGTGTCTCTCCGTGGGCCGCTGCATCACCCTGCCTTCCGGCGCCACCGGCACCGCCCGCTACGCCATCGGCTGGAGCGGCGGCTTCGCCCGCATCCGTCGCCAGTTCAACGTGCCGGTGGCCGAGATGGAAGGCGTCCAGGAGCCGCTGGCGCGCATGACGGCCCTGGGCTACATCGCCCAGGCGGCGGTCTACCAGACCGCCAACACCATCGACCGCGGCGAGAAGCCCGCGGTGCCCTCGGCAATTCTCAAGAGCCAGCTCACCGAATTCCAGCGCGTGATCCTCAGCGATGCCATGGACATCCACGGCGGCAAGGCGGTGACCCTGGGGCCGCGCAACTATCTGGGCATCGGCTACAGCGCCAACCCGGTGGCCATCACCGTGGAAGGCGCCAACATCATGACGCGCAACCTGATGATCTTCGGTCAGGGCGCCATCCGCTGCCACCCCTACGTGCTGGAAGAGCTGGCCGCCAAGGAAGCCGACGACGTCCAGGCCTTCGACAAGGCGTTCTTCGGCCATGCCGGGCTGATCTTCGGCAACGCCGCCCGCGCCTTCACCCAGGGGCTGGGCATCGGCAGGCCCGCCGCGCCCTTCGACGGGGTGGCCAAGCGTTACGCCCAGGAGATCGCCCGGCTTTCCGCCGGCTTCGGCCTGTGCGCCGATGCCGCCATGGCCAGCCTCGGCTCGAGCCTCAAGCAGCGCGAGATGCTTTCGGCACGCCTGGGCGACGTGCTCTCCAATCTCTACCTGGCCTCCATGGTGATCAAGCAGTGGCACGAGGGCGACAAGGTCGAAGACGAGGCGACGCTCTTCCACTACAGCTGCCAGCTGCTGCTGAGCCGCGCCGAGCAAGCCCTTGACGAGCTGTTCGACAACCTGCCCAACCGCGCCCTGGCACGCACCCTGCGCGTGCTGGTGATGCCACGGGGCAAGCGCTGCAAGCGCCCCCACGACGACCTGACACGTCGTATCGCCCAGGCCGTCTCCCGCAACACCGCCCTGCGCGACAAGCTGCTGCGCAATACCTGGGGCACCGACGACGGCACACGGGAAAATCCGCTGGCACGCTACAACGCTCTGCTGGCGACCCAGGAACGCGCCGAGACGCTCTACCGCACGGTCAACAAGGCCTACGCCAAGGGTGAACTGCCCCCCGAGGCGCTGCATCCAGAGCAGCGGGTGGAGGAAGCAGCCAAGACCGGCCTCATCAGCGAAGATGACGCCGCCTTCATGCGCGAGCGCGAAGCCCAGGTATTGGAACTGCTGACTGTGGACGATTTCGAATACGACGCCTTCGTCATCGACAAGGACAAGGTGCTGCGCCACACCCCCGCCTGACCCCCACCTTCGCCCTCAGCGATCAAGACGCCCCGGCCAGCCGCCGGGGCGTCCTGTCATTCCCTTGCCGCTCCCAAACGCCGACAAGGCTGGAGCCTGTGCGGCGGGGTGCGCTCTCGGTCAAGGGCTACAGCGGCCAGACGATCAGGATCATCGGCATCGCCACCGCCAGCACCACCATCGAGAGCGGCATTCCCAGTTTCCAGTAATCGCCGAAGCGGTAGCCGCCAGGGCCCATCACCAAGGTGTTGGACTGGTGCCCGATGGGCGTAAGGAAGGCACAGGAAGCGCTCACCGCCACCACCATCAGAAACGGGTCCACCGAGACATCGAAGCCGCTGGCCAGACTCGCTGCAATGGGCGCCATCAACACCGCCGCTGCGGCATTGTTGATGACGTTGGAGAGCACCATCGACAGCAAGAAGAGGGCTACCAGCGAGACCACCACCGGCCAGTCGCTGCCCAACGCCAGCATGCCTTCGGCGATCAGGTTCGCGCCGCCGCTGGTCTCCAGCGCCTGGCCGACCGGGATCATGGCGCCGAGCAGTACGATCACCGGACCGTCGATGGCCTGGTAGCCCTCGCGCAACGGCAGCACTCCGACCATCAGCGTCACCAGGGCAGCCAGCGACAGCGCCACCGCCGCCGGCAACAAGTCGAAAATCATGGCCAGGATGGCGGCGGCGAATATGGCGAGCGAGGCAAGCAGCATTCGCGGCTGCCCCAGAGTCAAGTTGCGGCTGGCCAGCGGCAGGCACCCGAGCGTCGCCAGGCTCTCGGAGAGTTCGCTCTCACCCCCCTGGAGCAGCAGCACGTCACCGGGGCGGAAGCGGATCTCGTGCAGCCGCTGCTTGAGGCGGCCGCCGTCCCGGGCCACCGCCACCAGATGCAGCCCGAACTGGTTGTGCAGGCGCAGCTGGGTGACGGTGCGGTTGACCATCATGGAGTCGTTGCGTACCACCGCCTCGACCAGTTGCAGTCCCTCGGTATCCACGCCCCCCTTCTGGGGCTTGTCGGCGTCGCTCTTGTCCGCCTGGCCCACACTCTCCTGCGTCTGGGAATCGTCGGTGGACTCGGAGTCTTCTTCGGCCTCCTCCTCCTTCTCATCATCTTCAGCCTCCTTGCCAAGGCGAAGCCCCGCCTTGCCTTCCAGCAGCTTCATCTCCTCGGGCCCCGCCTCCACCAGCAGGATGTCGCCCTCTTTCAATGCGCCGAAGAAGGCATGGCCGGCCCGGCGCCGTTCGCCGCGCACCACTGCCAGCACCGGGATAGTCTCTTCCAGTTCCTCCTGCAGTTCGCGCAGGGTCAGGCCGTTGGCCTCCGACTCCTCGCCGACTCGCAGCTCCACCAGGTAGTGGGCGGTGTCGAACATTGCCTCGGTGGAGGCCTTGCCGGCGCGCTGGGGTACCAGCCGCCAGCCCACCAGAAGAATGAAGGCTAGTCCGACCAGCGCCACCGCCGCTCCCACCGGCGAGAAGGAAAACATCCCGAAACTCTCGCCGGTAACGCCACTCCGGTAAGCCGAGATGATGATGTTGGGTGGGGTGCCGATCAGCGTGGTCAGCCCGCCGAGCAGCGAACCGAAAGCCAGCGGCATCAGCAGAATGGAGGGGGAGGCATCGTGCTCGCGGGCCATGCGCATGGCCACCGGCAGCAGCAGTGCCAGCGCGCCCACGTTGTTCATGATGCCGGAGAGCACCACCACGGTACCGGTGAGCACCAACAGCTGCAGGAAGAGCCGTTCGCCCACCTTGAGCACCTGCTCGGCGATCACGTCCACCACCCCGGAGCGTTCGAAGCCGCGACTGAGCACCAGCACCGCGGCCACGGTGATCACCGCCGGATGGCCAAAACCCAGGAAGGCTTCCTCCGACGGCACCAGACCCAGCAGAACCGAACCGAGCAGCGCCGCAAGCGCCACCAGATCGTAGCGAAAGCGCCCCCAGACGAAGGCGGCCAGAGTCAGCCCGAGCACGATGAAGACCAGTGTGCTGTCGGCCATGCGTTCACCTCCCTGTGAGATCGGATGGCCTCAGCATCGCCAGCTTTGCCCTTGCTGGACAAGCCCTTTCATGGCCTAGGAAGCAAAAAACCCGGCCGCAGCCGGGTAGAGAACGCAGAGAAGGCGGGTTACTTCGCCATATTCTCCAGCATGGCGTTGACCGCCTCGAGGTGCTCCAGCTCGTTGTGGCACAGCCCCTGGAATACCGCACAGAGGTCGAGGAAGTCGGGCAGCGCCATGCGGCTGCCCTTCTTCATCAGCCGCTTGGTGAGCCGCGTGGCCTTGGGCGGCTGGGCGGCGATGCGCTCGGCCAGCTCCATGGCGCGCCCCATCAGCGCCTCGGGCTCGGTGACCTCCAGCAGGATGCCGGTCTCCCTGGCTTCCTCGGCGTCGATCACCCGTCCGGAGAGGGTCAGCTCGAAGGCGCGCTGGTAGCCGATCAGACGCTGCAGGTACCAGGCGCCGCCGTCACCGGGAATGATGCCCAGATTGAGGAAGGTCTCGCCGAACTTGGCTTTCCTCGAGGCGATGCGCAGGTCGGCCATGTTGGCCAGATCGAAGCCGGCACCGATGGCCGGGCCGTTGACGGCGGCGATGATCGGCACCTCCACGGCGTCGAGGGCCAGCGGCATGCGCTGGATGCCGCGGCGATAGCGCTCGGCCACCTCGGCCGGGGCGCCGGCGAAGTCGCCGCCGCGGCTGGCCATGTCCTTGACGTTACCGCCGGCGGAGAACGCCGAGCCGGCGCCGGTGATCACCAGCACCGAAACCTCGTCGCAACGGTTGACCCATTCGGCCACGGCGACGATGTCGTCGACCAGCGCCGTGCCGGTCAAGGCATTACGCACGTCGTGGCGGTCCAGTGTCAGGGTGGCGATGCGCCCCTCGAGTTCGAGGCGGGCATCGCTCAGCTCGGGCTGAGACGTGGTGTACGTTTGACTCATGCGTTGGCAGCCTCCAGATCGCTGTCTGCCGGCGGCAGATCGCGTGCCACGATAACCCGGGCGTCGACCACCGCATAGCCGTCGGCACCCGCGATCACCGGATTGAGGTCGAGCTCCACGAGCTGGGGATAGGCCTCGACGATGCGCGATACCGTAAGCAGCAGATCGACCAGCGCCGACCTGTCCACCGGTGCTTCACCGCGCACACCGCCGAGAATCTTCTTGGCCTTGATCTGCTCCACCATCGACTCGGCATCATGACGGGACAGCGGGATCGAGCGGAATGCCACGTCCTCGAGAATCTCCACGAAGATACCACCCAGACCGAACATCAATACCGGGCCGAAGATCGGGTCGCGAATCACGCCGAGAATCACCTCGACGCCCTTCTTGGCCATGGGAGTGACCAGCACGCCCTCGATCTCGGCTTGGGGATCGTACTCACGACACGAGGCCAGGATCGCCTCGCGTGCCTCGCGCAGCGCCGCCTCGCCGACCAGATCGAGCCGAACGCCGCCGGCATCGGACTTGTGCAGGATATCCCGGGAAACCACCTTCATGGCCAAGGGGGTCTGGCCGAACGCCTTGGCGGCTTCGACCAGTTCGCTCTCGCTACCCACGACCCGCTCTTCCGGCACCGCCACGCCGTGCCCGCGCAGCAACTGCTTGGCCTCGTACTCGAAGAGGTCGCGCCCCTCTCCCTGAGCACGGTGGAAGAGTTCGGCCAACTCGGGCTTGGCCGATACCGCCATCTCGCGCTCCTGGCGGTGGTTCTGCGCCAGGTAGAGGCCGCGCTCCCCCAGTGCTGCCAGCACCCGTACGGAGTGCTCGATGGAATCGTAGACCGGAAGCCCCGCCTCGTGCAGACGGCGCAGAGCCGGCGGCTTGATCGGAGCATACAGGCTGTAGATCACCAGCGGCTTATCGGTGGCATGGGAGAGGTCGACCATTGACTCGGCACCGCGCATCTCGTCGCCGAGCAGCGATTCGGCGAAACGGATGCTGTAGCCGCCGAACATGCCCACCAGGAACACGCTGTCGACGTTGTCATCGGCGGCGACGATCTCCATGCAGGTGGCCAGCCGCGAGGGGTTGGCATCGGTAGAGCCGGCCACGTCCACCGGATTGACGGTGGAGGCCTGCGGGAAGAGCACCTCGCGCAGCTTGGCGCGTGTAGTATCGCTGAGTTCGGCGAGTTCGAGCCCTGCCTCGGTGAGGCGGTCGGAAGCGATGGTGGCCTGGCCGCCACCGTCGGAGATGACCGCCACGCGCTTGCCGCGCGCCTTCTGCAACAGGCCCAGCCCTTCGGCGACCGGCAGAATCTCATCGGACTGGTGCACCACGCTGACCCCAGCCTGCTTGAGCAGGTCGACGGTCATGCCATAGCTGCCGGCCAACGCCCCGGTATGCGAGCTGGCCGACTTCTGGCCGGCTTCGGTTGCCCCTGACTTGTAGACCACCACCGGCTTCATGGCGGTCACCTCGCGGGCCACGTCGAGGAACCTGCGTCCGTCGCGAAAGCCCTCGACGTAGAGCGTCGCCACCCGGGTGTGCTCGTCTTCGCCCAGGTAGCGCAGGTAGTCGTTGAAGCCGATGTCGCTCTGATTGCCCGGCCCCACGTAGGTGGAAAAGCCCACGTGACCATTGTGCTGCGCCTCCAGCGCCAACGACAGCAGCATGTTGCCCGACTGGGAGATGATCCCCACATCTCCCGGCTTGACGTTGTCCAGTGCCAGCAGGTTGATCTGGTGATGCAGGTTGAAGATGCCCGAGGTGTTGGGACCGATGATACGCACCCCATGGGCACGCGCCTTGGCCATCATCTCGCGCTCGAGATCGGCGCCCTCGCCGCCGATCTCGGCGAAGCCGCTGGCAAGTATCACCGCCCCCTTGATCCCGCGCCGGCCGCACTCGGCGATCAGCCCGGGCACCGTGGCCGCCGGGGTGCAGATCAGCGCCAGCTCCGGGTTGCCGGGAATGGCCGTGACCGAGGGCCACGCCTCGATGCCGAGGATCATGTCGGCCTTGGGATTGACCGGATAGATATCGCCCCGGTAGCCATCCTTCACCAGGCCCACCATGGCCTTGTAGCCGCGTTTGGTGGGGTCGGCGGAAGCGCCGATCACGGCGATGCCGCGGGGTGCCAGAATGTCGTGCAGGGGGCTGCGAGTGGGTAGGTGTCCTTCGATGGGATTCATGGTGTGCTTACCTGGCTCCTGTTCAGTGTCCCTTGAAACGGGGCGGGCGCTTCTCGGCGAAAGCGTCCACCCCCTCCTGCCAATCCGCGGTGGTCGAGCAGGTGAAGACGGCATCCAGCTCCTGCTGCAGCTGCCCTTCCAGATCGGTGTGGCCGCCCTGATTGACCAAGCGCTTGAGCATGGCCATGGAAACCGGCGCCTGCTGCGCCAATGTCTCTGCCAGTTGACGAGCCTCGGTCATCAGCGCTTCCGTCGGCCAGCTCGACGTGGCCAGTCCGAGACGCACGGCCTCCTCGCCATCGACACGCCGGCCCGTATAGAGCAGTTGACGTGCCCGGGAAAGCCCCACCAGCTGCGGCAGCAGCTTGGAAACGCCGCCACCCACGCAGGTGCCGATGCTCACCTCGGGGAAGCCGATCTGGGCGTCGTCGGCCATCAGGATGAAGTCACAGGCCACGGCCATTTCCGCTCCCGCGCCCAGCGCGTAGCCGTTCACCGCCGCGACCACCGGCTTCTTCAAGCGCAGGATCGTCTCGCAGACGTCATTGCCGAGCTGCAGGTATTGGCGCCGCTGGTAGAGCGAGCGACTGGCGCTGCCATGCTCCTTCATGTCGGCACCCACGCAGAAGGCACGCCCTTCGCCGGTGAGAATGACGACGCGCACCTCGCTGTCCGCCTCGGCATCGGCCAGGGCTGCTAGCAGCTCGGTGTAAAGAGGCTCGACCACCGCATTGAGGCGGTGAGGGCGGTTGAAGCGGATCGTGGTCACCGGGCCGTGACGGTCGACGATCAGTGTTTCAGGGGAAGTGTGGCTCATGGCGTTACGTGAATACTCTCCAGGGTTCGAATCGGCAGGAGCAGCACGGATGACGAATCACGCAGGCTTTCCTGGCTAGAAACAAACGTACCGTTATAGAAATGCATTCGGCACACGTGTTATGCCGCGCATCCTAGACCACGGCCATAGACAACGTCAACACGTACGTACCATCATATAAATCTATGAGAAACGATTGTTTCATCGATTGACGCCACGCATGAGTTACAATGGCGCCACTTCGGAAAGCAGGAGATCGCCGTGCAGGAACACATGCCTGACAACAGCGAATCATCGGCTGGCAAGACGCCGCCGGCAGACCTGGAAACGGTGAAACAGCAGTTGGCCGACGCCTACCCGGAACTCAGCCCGCAGTTGAAACTGGCCGCCGGCTACGTGCTGGAGCACCCGGTGGAAATCGCCTTTCAATCGATTCGCAAGTCGGCCACTTCCGCCGCAGTCACTGCTTCCACGCTGGTGCGGCTGGCCAAGCGCTTGGGGTTCGAGAGTTACGAGCAGTTCCGGGAGATATTCCAGTCGGCAGTGCAGGCCGGCCCGGTGGAGCTTTCCGGACGCGCCAACCAGCTGCGCAGTCTGGCCAGCCAGACCGACGATCAGGTGTTCCTCGACGTGGGGGACGCCGCCTTCGACAACATCGGACGCTTGTTCACTGCCAATAACCAGACCAAGGTGCGAGAGGCCGCCAAGCGCTTGCTCGACGCCCGCCGTGTGGCCGTGGTGGGGTTTCGCGACACCTTCGCCTGCGCCTACCACTTCGCCTACGTGGGCCGCATCGCCATGCCCAACGTCCAACTGATACGCGGCCAGGAGGGGGGGCTGCTCACCGAACTCTCCGCTTATGGCGCTGGTGACGTGGTGGTCGCCTTCGGGTTCGAACCCTACTGCAACGAAACCATGCGCGCCCTGACCATCGCCCGGCAGCAAGGGCTCAGCCCCATCGTGATCACCGACACTCTGCGCTCACCGCTGGTGCCGGGTTCCGCGATCACCTTTACCGTGGCCAACGCCACGCCGCACTTCTTTCCCTCGATTCTCTCGGCCATCACTCTGATCGAGGTCCTGCTGGCGGAGTGCGTCGCCTTCGGCCCCGACGACCTGGTCGACAACGTGGCGAACTTCGAGTCGCGGATGCGCCAGATGGGCGCGTACGTGGAGAGCGGCTGAGGGCCACGAGCGGCGGGCTACGAGCACCCGCAGCCCGCAGCCCGCAGCCCGCAGCCCGAGTTCAGGGGAGCAGAATGGTCGAGCCGGTGGTTTGACGATTCTGCAGCGCATCCTGCGCCCGGCCGGCCTCGGCCAGCGGGTAGCGGTGGGAAACATCGACCTGGACTTGGCCGCTTTCGAGCATTTCGAACAGCTCGCCGGCCATCCACTCCAACCGCTCGCGGGTGTCGGCGTAGCCGTTGAGACTCGGCCGGGTGGCGAAGAGCGAACCCTTCTGGTTGAGGATGGCAAGATTCACCCCCTCCACCGGCCCCGAGGCGTTGCCGAAGCTGACCATCAGCGAGCGCGGCTTGAGGCAGTCAAGCGAAGTCTCCCAGGTATCCTTGCCCACCGAATCGTAGACCACGTCGCACATCTCGCCGCCGGTCAGTTCGCGGACGCGCTCGACGACGTCTTCCCGGGTATAGTCGATGGTCGCCCAGGCACCGTTCTTCTCGGCCAGCGCCGCTTTCTCCGACGAGCTCACGGTGCCGATCAACTTCACACCCAGCGCCCTGGCCCACTGGCAGGCGATGGAGCCGACCCCACCGGCTGCGGCATGCCACAGGACGGTTTCACCACCCTGAAGCTCACGCGTCTGGCGTAGCAGGTACTGCACCGTCAGCCCCTTGAGCATCGAGGCCGCCGCCGTTTCGAAGTCGATGGCGTCGGGCAACTTGACCACCTTGGCCGCCGGCAGCGTGTGGGACTCGCCATAGGCACCCAAGGGGCCCTGGGCATAAGCGACACGATCGCCACGCTTCAAGTGGCTGACGCCCTCGCCCACGGCGTCGACCACCCCGGCCGCCTCGGTACCCAGTCCCGAGGGCAGACCCGGCGCAGGATAAAGGCCGGTGCGAAAGTAGATGTCGATGAAGTTGAGACCCACCGCCCGGTTGGCGACCCGGACCTCGCCGGGACCAGGCTCGGCGGGGGCGACATCGACGAGTTCGAGAACCTCGGAGCCACCGGTACGAGCGAATTGGATGCGCTTGGCCATGTCGTCAGATCCTTGTTTCTTGGGATATCGTCGAGCCATCCAAGCGCCGATCATCGCTTCGGTCAAGTCACGCCGACCGGAAAGGCGTCCAGCGCCTCGACGAAGAGCCGCTTCTCCGCCTCGAAGAAACGTGCGTCGTGCTTGAAGCGGCGCAGGATCGCAGTTTCGTCGAAATCCACTGGCGGAGCCAGCTCGTCGACGCTGCGAGCCGGATGATGCTCGGCCAGCCCCACCCGACGGCCGCCGGGCAAGGCAAACCAGCGCGAAATGCCGCAACGCTGGTAGAAGGCCTCGGCTTCCTGGTCGGCGGCGTCGAGGCGCAGCGGCGCCTTCTTGGCCAGTTCGCGGATCAACCGCCGCTCACTCTCGCGGTCCCCACCCGGCGCCGCGGAGAGCCACAGGCGCATCCCCCCACCTGCCTCGTCCAGCACCAGCAGCGCCAGGGCCCCTGGCCGCTGTCGGTCGTCCACCAGTGCCCACAGGCGTGCCGCCTCATGGGCGAACAGCACCTGGCGCATCCCGGTAAAGGTGACCAGCGGTGCCAGCCCTGCTTCGCGGCCGTAGTGATCGGCGCATAGCCGGGCCAGCCAGGCATCGCGCTGTTCGCGGCGTTCCGGGGTCATCACCTTCATGTCTTGCCTCTACACCTGTTCTGTGAAAAACGCGCAAGCCTGGCAGGCTGCCTGACTCGACCGATCGTTGCGAGAAAGTCGGATTTTGAGACAAGTTTATCGATCTGGTGAGGTGAATAGCGAGCTATTTAACGAAGCATATCGAATGAAAATCGCCGTAATTCCGGATTTTCAGTGAGCCGGCGTCACGCCCGACAGCCTGCTGGAACACTCACGGCGCACTTCGCCTATGCCAGGCGGCCCCCAAGTCGTTATCCTGTCACTTCTGACCGCGACACTGTCGCCGATGTCCTGTCCAGCCGGAGCGAGCGCATGCCAGATCGTCACCCCAGCATCGACCTGCCGCCGCTGATTGCCCACCGCGGGCTCTCGGCTCGCGCCCCGGAGAACACCCTGGCAGCCGTGCGTGCCGCCCACCGCGCCGGCTGTACCTGGGTGGAGCTCGACGTGCAACTGCTCGGTGACGGCACACCGGTGATCTGGCACGACGCCAGCGTGAGGCGCTGCTCGGATGGGCGCGACGCCCTGGCCGACCTGGAACTGCCCAGGGCCCGGCGACTGGACGTCGGCGCCTGGTTCGCCGATGACTTCGTCGGCGAGCGCATGGCCACCCTCCGCGAGATGCTCGAACTCGTCGACGCTCTCGACATGGGGCTCAACCTGGAACTCAAGGTCAACCGCGGACGCAGCGCACCGGCACTGGTCGACGGTGCGCTTCCCACCCTGCTCGATGCCCTGCCGTCCGAACGGCTGATTCTCTCTTCGTTCAACGACGCTGCCCTGGACCATGCACGACGCTTCGCCGGCCCCGAACGACTGGCACTCGGCGTTCTCTTCGAAGGGTTGCCACGCCACTGGCAGGCACGCTGCGAAGCGGTCGACGCCTTCAGTGTGCACACCGACTGGAAGCGGCTTAACCAACGCGGCGCCCGCGCAGTCCGCGAAGCGGGCTATCGCTTGCTCGCCTATACCGTCAACGATCCTGCCGCCTTCGCCCCCCAGTGGAGCTGGGGGGTGCAGAGCGCCATCACCGACGACCCGGCAGTGTTCGACGGACGCTTGCCGCCCCCCTGACCCCAACGAAGCTCGCTACCGGAGAGGCGCTGCTGCCGAGCTCCCGCTCGACAGCAGCTCTTCGATGACCGCCATATCCAGATGGGCCTCGAGGGTGTCAGCCAGGCGGTCGAGCTCTCGCTGGCGATGCTCACGGTAATCCACTGCCGCGTCCGCAGCAGCTAACCCACAGCGCGCCAGCAGCGCCGTGCAGGTCTCGGGCCTGTCGAACAGGCCATGCAGGTAGGTGCCCATCACCTGACCGTCGGCACTCACCGCGCCATCCATGCGTTCTCCCTCGCGGCCATCGAGCGCGACCAACGGTTGCGCGAGCGCAGCCCCTTCGCTCACGCCATTGTGGATCTCGTAGCCGGTGAGGGGCACATCCTCCGGCAGCAGCCGGCCCATCACGTTACGCAGTTGCTTGCCCGCCACCATTCGCGTCTCGAGGTCGAGCAGACCAAGCCCCGGCATGGAACCGGCCGCCCCCTCGAGGCCATCGGGATCATGGACTGCGCTGCCGAGCATCTGGAAGCCGCCGCAGATGCCCAGCACCTGGCCGCCGTAGCGCAGGTGGCGCGCAATGACGGTCTCCCAGCCCTGGGCACGCAGCCATTGAAGATCGCTGCGCGTGCTCTTGCTGCCGGGCAGGACGATCAGGTCGGCCGGCGGAATGGGTTGGTTGGGCCCCACGAAGGTGAGCGCCACCCGCGGGTGAAGCCGCAATGGATCGAAGTCGTTATGGTTGCTGATGCGCGGCAGCGCCGGCACCACGACCCGCAGCGCCGGCTCGCCCTCTTCGCGCCCCGTGCGGCCGATGCTGTCCTCGGCGTCTAGCAGCAGGCCGTGCAGGTAGGGCAGCGTGCCGAGCACCGGCTTGCCGGTGCGTTCGGCGAGCCACACGAGACCCGGCTCGAGCAACGCCAAGTCGCCACGGAAGCGGTTGATGACGAAGCCTCTGGTACGGGCCCTCTCGCTCTCGCTGAGCAGCGCCAGAGTACCGACCAACTGGGCGAAGACCCCGCCGCGATCGATGTCACCCACCAGCAGCACCGGGCAGTCGACCATCTCGGCGAAGCCCATGTTGGCGATATCGTTCTCGCGCAGGTTGATCTCCGCCGGGCTGCCCGCCCCCTCGGCGATGATCACGTCGAAGCGCGTCGACAGCGCCTCCCAAGCGGCCAGCACGCTGTCGCGCGCCTGGCGCTTGTAGGCGTGGTAGTCCAGTGCGTCCATATGGCCGTGCACCCGACCGCGCAGGATCACCTGGGCGCCGCGGTCGCTCTCCGGCTTGAGCAGCACCGGATTCATGTCGCTGTGAGGCTCGACACCCGCCGCCAGCGCCTGCAGCGCCGTGGAGCGGCCGATCTCGCCGCCGTCCACCGTCACGGCGCTGTTGAGCGCCATGTTCTGCGGCTTGAACGGCGCCACCGACACGCCCCGGCGCGTCAGCGCCCGGCACAGCGCCGCCACCACCGTGCTCTTGCCGGCATCCGAGGTGGTGCCCTGGATCATCAACGTCGCCATGCAGCCCTCGAATTACAGAAATCCCATTTTGATTTCATGCTCAGACTGGGAAGCCGCCGATTTCCGTCGCGGGCGAAGATAGGCTGGCCAGAGCCGGAGCGCAGCAAGAAATCAGCGCTTCCTAGAGTTCGATGCCTTTCTGGGCCTTGACCCCCTGATCCTTGAAGGCGTGCTTGACCGACTTCATCTCGGTGACGGTGTCGGCCAGCTCGATCAGCGCCTTGGGTGCATAGCGACCGGTGACGATGGCGTGCTGCATCGCCGGGCGCGCCTGCAAGTCGTCGAGCACCCGGTCGAGATTCAGATACTCGAAATGCAGGGCGATGTTGAGCTCATCGAGCAGCACCAGGTCGAAGCTGGGATCGGCGAGCATGCGGCGAGCGACTTCCCAGGCTGCCTCGGCCTTCTCGATGTCGCGCTCGCGGTTCTGGGTGTCCCAGGTATAGCCCTCACCCATCACGTGGTACTCCACGTTCGGCAGATCGCGGAAGAAAGCCTCCTCGCCGGTGCTGAAGGCACCCTTGATGAACTGCACCACGCCCACCTTCATGCCGTGGCCCAACGCTCGGGCCAGCATGCCGAAACCCGAACTGCTCTTGCCCTTTCCCGAGCCGGTATGCACCAGCAACAGCCCCTGCTCCTTGTCGGCCTGGGAAATACGCTCGTTCATGATCCGCTGTTTGATGGCCATGCGCTCGGCATGACGCTGAGGGTCGACGTTCTTCATGTCAGTCTCCTGAAGTAGCGGAAAGGGCGGCATTCAAGCCCTCGCCAGTGAAGGTGGCGGCGACAAGCGCCGGTGCGGAAGGAAAATAGCCATGGAAGTAGCTGGCCGTGAGGCTCCCCTCACGATAGACCGCCTCGGCGGAACTGCCCGCCAGGCGCCGGGCATGGGCAACCGGCCGTAGCGGGGTCTCCAGCGACGAGTGGTGATAGGTATGGCCACGCAGCTCACCCAGCGCCGTGTCCAGACTCTGCAGGCCCAGGGCACTGAGCTTGCCGGTCATGCGTGCGGTGCCGGACAGCAGGCCGTATGCGACGTGCTCGATGCCGTCGCCATCGACGAGACTTTCCATGCAGGCCATCAGCCCGCCGCATTCGGCCAGGATCGGTTTGCCGGCCTCATGGTGGGCGCGGATCGACGTGCGCATCGACGCGTTGGCAGCCATCCTGGCGGCGTGCAGCTCCGGGTAGCCACCGGGCAGCCATAGAGCATCGCAGACAGGCAGCCGAGCGTCCTCCAATGGCGAGAAGAACGCCAACTCGGCCCCCATGGCCTCGAGCAGATCGAGATTGGCGCGATAGATGAAGGCGAAGGCCGCATCACGTGCCACGGCGATGCGCACCCCGACGAGTCGGCGCAACGCCGCACCGGGCTCTGCCGCCTCCAGCGTCACACGGGCCGGCAGCCGGTCGAGCCCCGCCTCGGCGAGCACCGCCGCGGCATCATCGAGCTGGGCATCGAGCCCATCGAGCTCGCCGGCCTGCACCAACCCCAAGTGACGATCGGGAATCGCCATGGCCTCGCTACGCGGAATGGCGCCGAGTAGTGAGAGCCCCTCCGGCATGCTATCGGCGAGTAGCCGACCGTGGCCGGGGCTGCCCACGCGGTTGGCGATCACCTCGTGGATGGCGAGCCGCGGATGGAAATTGGCCAGCCCCTGGGCCACGGCGCCGAAGGTCTGGGCCATGCCCCAGGCATCGATCACCGGCAGCGCCGGCAGGCTGGCCAGTATCGCCAGATCGGCGCTGGACGGCTCGCCATCGAACAGCCCCATGGAGCCTTCAACGAGGATCAGGTCCGCCTCCCTGGCGGCCTCGGCCAATCGCCAGCGGCACTCGGCTTCGCCGGTCATCCAGGGGTGCAGCTGGTAGACCGGAGCGCCGGAGGCGACTTCCTGCACCATGGGATCCAGGTAGTCGGGGCCGTGCTTGAACACGCGCACCCGACGCCCTGCATTGCGATGCAACCGCGCCAGTGCGGCCGTAACCATTGACTTGCCCTGGCCGGAGCCGGGCGCGGTAATCAGAGCGGCATGAGCCTCGCCGCGAATCGGGTGCGTCGTCACATGTCACCTCACGGGTACGAAAACGGGAGCGCCGTCGACCTCTGCGGTGGCCAGACGCTGGCCATAGAGTCGCTCCAGGACGTCCGGCACCAGCATGGTGTCGCGCGGTCCCCAGCACGCCTCGCCGTCGGGATAGAGCAGCAGTACCCGATCGCACCAGCGCGCAGCCAGGTTGAGGTCGTGCAGGCACATCAGTACGGCGCGCCCTTCGGCAGCCTGCTCGGCGAGCAACGCCATGACCGCGGTCTGATGGTGCAGATCGAGATGGTTGGTGGGCTCGTCGGCCAGCCAGATGGCTGGCCCCTGGGTGAGTACCGTGGCGAGAACCAGACGCTGGCGTTCGCCTCCGGAGAGCGTGCTCACCAGGCGTTCCCCCAGGTGAGCCACGTCGAGGCGTGCCAGGGCCGCCTCGGCCAGCTGCAGATCCTCCCCGCCCTCCATCTGCCAGGGCGAAAGCCAGGGATGACGACCGATCAGCGCCGTCTCCTGCACCGTGGCAGGGAAACCATCGTGACGCTCCTGGAAGACCAGACCCAGCGCACGGGCGACCCGGCGGCGCGACAGCCCGGCCAGCGGCTCGCCATCGAGGCGCACTGTACCGTGCCGCGGCGCACGCAACCCCGCCAGAGTATGCAGGAGCGTGGTCTTGCCCGCCCCGTTGGGACCCAGCACGCCCCACACTTGCCCCGGCTCCAGGCTCAGGGTCATCGCCCGGCCGTCGCCACGCCCCGGCACGTCGATCACCAGCTCGCAGGCCTCGAGTCGGCTCATCAGCGGCTCCGGTAGAGCAGATAGAGGAAAGTCGGCACGCCGAGCAGCGCCGTGATCACGCCGACCGGCAACTGCTCGGGCGCGATGATGGTGCGCGCCAGAGTATCGGCGAGCACCAGTAGGGTACCGCCGGCCAAGGCACAGGCGGGCAGAATCAAGCGCTGGTCGTTGCCCAGCGCCAGGCGCAGCATGTGCGGCACCACCAGGCCCACGAAGCCGATGCTTCCGGCTGTGGTCACCGCCATGGCGGTGAGCCCGCTCGCCGTCAGGTAGATCGTCCATTCCAGGGGCCTCACCGCCACGCCCAGGGCTGCGGCCTGAAGCGCCCCGCGGGCCAGCACGTTGAGACTGCGCCCCAGGGGAATGGCCAACAGGCATACGACCACCAGCAGTAACAGCGGCGGCACCGGCGAGCGCGCATAAGCGAGATCGCCCATCAACCAGTAAAGCATGCCGGGCAGTCGCTCGACGGGACTCACCGCCAGCATCAGGGTCACCACCGCACCCCAGCCGGCCGCCACCACCACCCCGGTGAGCAGCAGTCGTGCCGGCGTCCAGCTTCCGGTGCCATGAGCCAGGCCGAACACCAGCAAGGTGGAGAGCAGTGCGCCAGCGAAGGCCGAACCGGTGATCAGTGCGCTGCCGAGCCCCGCCAGCATGGCCGCCAACGCCCCTACCGCGGCGCCGCCGGAGAGCCCCAGTACATAGGGGTCGGCCAGAGGGTTGCGCAGCAGCACCTGCATCAGCGCTCCGGCCAGCGCCAGCAAGCCGCCGGTGGCGAAAGCCGAGAGCGACCGCGGCAGGCGCAGCTCCAGCACCAGGGTGCGCGAAAGCGGCTCGCCCTGCCCCGTGATCACCGCCCACAGCTCCCCCGGAGAGACCGCCACGCTGCCGACGCCGACGCCCAGCGCCAGGGCCGCTAGCGCTGCCAGCGTCAACAGGCCCAGCGGACGAATCAGCCCGCGGCGGCCGCCGATCACACCCAGCGTGGGCCTAGCGGCGTGCACGCGCTTCCTCCAGTTTCTCGCAGAACAGTCGGCTGCCCTCCAGCAGGCGCGGCGTGGGGCGCTGAATCAGTGACGGCGGCACGAAGAAGAGGTTGCCCTCGGTCACCGCCGTCAGATGCGGGTATTGCTCCCAGTGGGTGAGCCACTCGCGGTTCTCCTCGCCCATGCCGCCGGCCAGTATCGCCTCCGGATCGGCATCCAGCACCGATTCGTCGTCGATGCGCGGTACCAGGCGCTCCAGCCCCCCGAAGACGTTGACCCCTCCGCAGGCTGACAGCACCTTGCCGATCAGGTGCGCATCGTTGATGGTCATCAACGGCTCGTCCCACACCTGGTAGAAGACTCGCACCGGCTCCCGGTCGGCGTAGCGCTTGCGAATTTCGGTCATGCCCTCGCGGAAGCGGTTCGATTCGCGACGCGCCGGCCCGACTGTGCCGGCCAGCGTCCCGAGGCGCTCGATGGCGCTGGCCACGTCCTCGAAGCTGCGCGGCTCCAGATAGAATACCGGCACACCCAGCGACTCGACGGTCTCCAGCTGTTCGGGCGGATTGCCGGTCACCCAACCGATCACCAGAGCCGGACGCAACGCCGCCAGGCGCTCCATGTCGAGGCGAGTATGACTCCCCACCTTGGGCACTTCGCGCGCCTCGGGGGGATAGTCGCTGTAGTCGACCACCGCCACCACCTTGTCGCCGGCCCCGGCGGCATAGACGAGCTCGGTGGCCCCGGGCGAGAGTGCCGCGATGCGCTCGGCCGGCGCCGGCAGGCACACCTCGCGCTCGGCATCGTCGATGGCGCACACCTCGGCGTAGGCCGGCGTCACCGCCAGTGACAGCAGCGCCAGGGCAAGGCCGCTCAGGAAACGACGCGACATCATCATCCGCCGAAATGCACGCTGAGGAAGGCGGCACGGCCGGCGTTGATGTAGCCTCCGGCGGTCTCGTACTCCTTGTCGAGCACGTTATCCAGCGTCAGCCGCGCCGACCACATCGGTGCGAACTCCCAGCCGGCGCGCAGGTTGAGCAGACCGAAGCCGGGCAAACGCTCATCGTTCTCGGCGTCGTCGTAGCGGTGATTCTGGACGACCCAGGAGCCGCCCAGCGACCAGTCGCCCAGTTCGCGATCGACGTCGAAACGCAGGCTTTGCGTGGCACGGCGCCTAAGATCGTTGCCACGATTTTCGTTGCTGTCGCCCTCGCCGCGGTTCTCAGGGTCCATCCAGGTTAGAGCAGCCTGCAAAGTCCATTTGTCGAACTCAGCACCGGCAGAAAGCTCAACACCACGGATTCGCGCTTCACTGATATTTTGCGGTGTAGTCAACGAAGGATCGCTGGGAGACTCCCCCCAGTCGATAAGATCATCGACATCCGTCTGATAAGCGGCCAAGTCCCAGAAGTACGCCTCGTACTGCCCTCGAATGCCGACCTCAAGAGTGCCGGAAGTTTCAGCTTTCACATCGGGGTTACCGACATAGCCCCAGGAATCCTGTGGATAGTAGAGATCATTGAAAGTGGGTGCGCGAAAGGCCGTTCCGTAACTCGTACGCAGGGTATGATGCGCATCCAGCTCCAGGCCTATGGCCATGCTGCCGGTAACCTCTTCGCCAAAATGCTCATTGTCGTCAAAGCGAAGGGCCGCCTGCACCGAAAAAGGGGACATATCCAGCAGAGCTTGAGAGAAGAATGCCAGATTTTCCCGACTGCCCGGAGTGTAGTTCGACGTACCGGCAACCTTGTCTTCTTCGAATTCGAGACCTGCTATCACTTCATGCACGCCATATGACAGGGCATTTTCCCAGCGGACGGTACGCGTACGGGTGTCGAAGATCGATGTGCTGGCCGGTCCCCACATCGAAGCCTCGGAGAAATTCTCGAGTTCATCACGGGATTCACTCAGGCTCAGTCGACTACGCCACTGTTCCGTCACTGGGAGCTCAGCATGAATACCGGCAACCTGCTGAACGAAGTCCATACTGCCACCGTCATATTCGGTGCTACCTCGCGCCCGCAACGCCAGGACACCGACCTCTGCACCACCATCGAAGGTGTGCGAAAGGCGTACGAGGCCGGAGGTATTGTCGTAGCCCTTGTCCTCGCCATCGCGACGAACCGGCGCGCCGTCGGTATCGAAACGGCTCGCGGCGAAGCTGTAACGGGTACCGCCCTCACTGCCGGAGAGCCCGGCGCTCAAACGGCGTGAATCGAAGCTACCGCCGCCGACGGAAACGCGGGGATGCGGGCCTCCTTTCTCCGCATCGTGGGTGAATAGCTGCACCACACCGCCAACGGCGTCGGCACCGTAGAGGCTGCCGCGTGGGCCGCGCACGACCTCGGCGCGCTCGAACATCCGCGGGTCGAGATACTGCCAGGCGGCACCACCCGAGGTAGCCGAACGCAGGCGAATGCCATCGATCATCAGCACACTCTGATCACTGGAAGTACCACGAACGTAAACGCTGCTGGTCTTGCCGAAACTGCCGTTGGTGGTGACATCCACACCCGGCTGTCCGCGGAAGAGATCGGTCAGGCTGACGGGATCCTGACGGCGCAGTGTCGCTTCGTCGAGCAGCGTGACGGAGGAAAGCGACTCGTCGGCGGTGCGCGGCGCCAGGGTGGCGGTCACCACCAGAGGGTTGAGGTCAACGGCGTCGTTGCCGTCGCTCTCGGGCTGGGCCTGGACGGCCAGCGGAAGGAGAGCCAGACCAAAGGCGGCCAGGCCACGGTGTGCGTTGCGTGTGGTGTTCATGGAGGTCCCTTGCTCGCCGTGCCTGCCCGCACGGCAATGGTGTTGCATTCACCGGGGCGGCAAGGGACGAGAGAGGGAGACGACGGCTGCGACGAGAACCCTGCCTCGTGGTCGCCCACCGCAACCCGGCATGAGGGAAGCGCCGTTGTACGGCGTTTCCTGGACTCACAGGCCGGTCTCCGGGCTGACGAGTGGACGCGAAGCGTCCTGGAAGGCCACCTTCCCGTGCCGAGCGGCACAGTGGTATAGGGCGTTCCTAAACTCGATCACCGTTGCGGGGGCAGCGTCGGAATGGCTGATCAGCGCACCGACTTCCCGTTTCACCCCAGCGTGTCTACGCACGCCTGGAGCACCTGAGAGTGGCGCTAAGCTAGCAACCCCGCGCTACGGGGTCAACGACAGTGACGTGCCGATCTACGACACGCCTCGTCATTTCAGGGACTTGACGAGCCCATGACGGACGTACCAAACCGCTTCGGCGCGTTCGGCGGTGTCCTGGGCCAGCCAACCGGCCAGGTCGCGCAAGCGGCGTAGCCGAGCCGCCATCGGCACGATGCCGCGGCCCATTTCGGGCAGGATCACGATGACGGTAGTACCGCGCTCTCGCTCGACGGCGACCAGCGCCTCGAGGGCAGCAACCAGTTGTTCGCGCAGGCGATCGTCGTCGGGCTCATCGCTCAGGGCCATTTCGATCCAGTCTGCCCAGCCGGTCACCACCAGCGGCACCTCGGCAACGACCGTCTCCCGCCAGTCAGGCAGTCGCGTACCGGCCTCCAGGCGATGCCAGCGAGCGGCCGGAAAGCGCTCGCTTACGGCGTCGCACTTGCCGGCACAGGCTCCGCCGATGAAGAGCTGCATTGCCACTCCCCCTCTCGTTGCACGAAGATCAGCCGGCGACCTTCGGCCTGGCCTACGCTGCCTTCCCAGAAGTCGATCTCTTCGAAGTGCCGGCGCAACTCGCGGATCACCCCCCCATGGGTGATGACCAGCACGCGCTGCAGCCCATGGGCCTCCACGTCGGCGAGCAGATCCCCGAACCACTCTCCGAGGCGCTGACGCAGCGCTCGGGTGGACTCACCGCCCGGCGGAGCCTGTTCACCCTGGTTGTCGACCCACGCCCGATAGGCAGGCAGCGCCTGGAGTTCCTCGTAGCACTTGCCCTCGTACTCGCCGAAGTCGAGTTCGCGCAGGCGCGCGTCGAAATGCGGCTCGACGCCGAGCCGTCGACCCACCAATAGATGTGCCAAGGTCTGACGACAGCGCATCAGATCGCTGGCGTGCACGGCATCGAACTCGTCTCCGGCCAGCGCCCCACGCAGGCGATCCAGGCCGGTGCGCGCCTCGGGCAGCAACAGCGGAATGTCACGCTGACCCTGGTAGCGGCGCTCACGGTTCCAGGCCGTCAGGCCGTGACGAACGACCACCAACTCCAGGCGATCAGCAACAGCCATAGCTCTCCTCCCTCGATGGCGGCACCCACGATATCGCCGTTGATGCCGGTAAAAGCTCGTGTCATTCCCCCACCGTACACCAGCAGGAAGGCCAGCAGCGCCCCCAGCAGCAGCGGCCATCCCGGCAGCAACGCAAACAGCACCGCCAGCGGCACGAGGGCCAGCAGCAGGTCACGCCGTTCGAGATCCTGCCGCCAGGTCCAGGCCAGCCCTTCGCGACGCGCACAAGGCGCCAGGCACAGCAAGGCCACGGCACCGAAGCGCGCCAGCGCCGGTACGGCCACCAGCACGCCCAGCGAGGCACCGGCGTTCAGCAGCGCCCAAACCAGCATGCCCTTCCAGGCCAGCAGGAAGACCAGAGCCAGGATGGCGAAGCTTCCCACCTGGGGATCCTTCATGATCTCCCAGCGCCGTGCCAGGGGTGCATTGCTGCCCAGGGCGTCGGCCACGTCCATGACGCCGTCCAGATGAAGCCCTCCGGAGAGCGCCACCCACAGGCTGAGCAGCACGAGCGCCAGCAGCGGTGTCGGCAATACGTCGCCCAGCAGTGCAGCAAACGCCGCCAATAGTACGCCGATCGCCAGCCCCACCAGCGGATAGCTGCGCAGCGCCCAGCGCCGGGTGACCGGCGTCCAGGGGCACGCCACCGGTACCGGCAGCCGTGTCAGAAACTGGCAGGCCAGCAGCAGCCCATAGCCCATGCCTTTCATGGCCACTTAGTCCTGTGAGTCAACGTCAATGCGCAAAGTGGCGACCGACCTGCGACGTATAAACCGGTGAAGGGACGGTGGGATAAGCACGGATCACATGCCGAAAGACCTCACCTGTCTTCTTCAGCACCTCCTCCTCGCTATAGTGGTCCACCGGCAAGCCGGTGCGGTCGTCCCACAGGAAGTCACGAATGACGATCTGCACTGCGTCGCGGCTGGACTCGCGCTCCTGCCAATGATCGATCTCGGTGATCCTCGCCTTCAGGTTCTCCAGCAGTTCCACCGACACCCGTTTGATGCGACGAATCTCGGCGCCGCTCAGCTCCGGCTTGCGCAGCAGATCGAAGATCGCTAGCGACTCCTCATCCAGGCCTTCCCGCTTGGCCCGGGCGGCCTCTTCGTCAAGCTTTGAGAATTCATCCAGCAGCCCATCAAAGGTCTGTTCGACGGTGGCGCGGTCCTTCTCGCGGTTGTAGTCAGCCACCAGCTTCTCGTAGTGGTTCTGGAAGTCCGTGCGCAGCGGATTCTGCAGCAGCAGTCGCTGGAGCTTCTGCTCGACCACCTGGCTCAGCTTCTGCACCAGGGTGCGCTGCTGCTTGCTCTTCTCGAACTCCTTCTTGAGACGCTCGAAGTCGATGGCGCTGATGTCATAGACCCCGATCTCACGAATGCGGTCACTGGGCGCACGGATCTCGATGGCCTCGTCGACCACACCGTGAAGCTCGCGGATGATATGCGAAATATCGGCCTGCTCACGGTCCTGCTGCAGGCTCTTGTAGACGATATCAATGGTATCGCGGTCGGCACGGCGAGCGTTGACACCCTTGGCGTTCAGACAGGCCTTGAACTTCTTGAACACCTCGCGGCACAGCACCTCGAAACGCTTGCGGCTCTCGTCACTCTCGTTGGCCGCCTCCTTGCAGGCGACGATGGCCGCGTTGCGCTCAAAGCCGCTGGTCGTCTGCACAAGCTCCAGAGATGCGTCACGCTCGACCAGGAAGGTCTTGACCATCGCCACCGCCTCATCCAGGTCGGCCAGCAGCTCCTCCTCCGGACGGGCGGGGTCGCGGCCATCCCCCGGGTCGCCCTCCCCGGTGGTGCCGGCGAAGGTGGCCAACGCCTTGCGCAGATGGCGCAGGATGCCGCAGTAATCGACGATCAGGCCGTTGTTCTTGCCCTCGCTGACCCGGTTGGCGCGGGCGATGGTCTGCATCAGCGTGTGGGCCTTGAGCGGCTTGTCGAGGTAGAGGGTGGCGAGGCTCGGCACGTCGAAGCCAGTCAGCCACATGGCGCAGACGATGGCGATGCGGAAAGGGTGCTGTTCGGCCTTGAAGGCATCATCCAGGGCCATGCGCTGCATATGGCGGAACTGCGGCAGCTCGCGCATCGATTCAGGCAGCGCCATGCCCTCCTTCATCAACCGCCGATGGGGTGTGATATCCAGGTCCCAGCGGCGAAACTTCTCCTCCTCGCCCTGCTCCTCGCTGACCACCACCGCCGCGCGTGTCTCGCGCATCCAGATCAGCTGCCGACCCCGGAACAGTTCCTCCTGCTCATCGGTATTCTTGGCCAGCGACCTTTCCAGCTCGTGGATCTTCGCGTCCCAGTAGAAGCCGATCAGCTTGTGCATGCGCACGCAGGTGATCTTGTCGATGCACACCAGCATCGCCTTGCCGGTCTCCCAGGCGTTGGCGTAGTGCGCGACGAAGTCCTGCGCCACCCGGTCGAGCCGCTTGCCCGCGGTGATGATGTGATAGTCCCGCTTGAGATCACGCTCCAGGCGCTGCTCCACGTCCACATCGTCGGTCTCGAACTGCTCCAGGTGCTCGGCGATGCGCTCGTTGATATCGCCGATCGCCACGCCCAGCTTGTCGCCACGAGCGTCGTAGTAGAGCGGAACCGTGGCCCTGTCCTCCACGGCGCGCTGGAAGTCGTAGGTGGAGACGTAGTCGCCGAACATGCGGCGGGTGATCTCGTCGTCCTTGAACAATGGCGTGCCAGTGAAGCCGATCACGCTGGCCCGAGGCAGCGCATTGCGCATATTCAACGCCAGGCTACCGTACTGGGTACGGTGTGCCTCGTCGGAGATGACGATGATGTCGTCGCGCCGGTTGGGCGGCATGTCCGGGCGAAATTTCTGGATCAGCGAGAACAGGTAGGCCTTGTGCTGCCCCAGCAGCGCCTCCAGGTGGTCGCCGCTGCCGGCACGGCAAGGATCTCGATCGTTGTCCACCAGGCCGCATCCAGCATAGGTCTTGTAGATCTGGGTGTCGAGGTCCTCACGGTCGGTAAGAACCACGAAGGAGAAGTTGCCGCCCAGCTTGCGGTGCACCTTGCGGGTGAACATCACCATGGAGTAGCTCTTGCCGGAGCCCTGGGTGTGCCAGAACACGCCCAGCTTGCCCTGCCGCTGGCGGCGTTCGCGCACCGCCTGTACCGCCCGGTTGACGCCCAGGAACTGGTGGTTGCGGGCGATGATCTTCTTGGGCTCGCCAGTGGAGTCGTCGAAGAGGATGAAGTTCTCGACGATGTCCAGGAAGTTGCACCGCTCGCAGACACCCTTGAGCAGGGTCTCCATGTCCACCGAGCCGGGGTCCTCCTCGGCCAGACGCTTCCAGTCGGTGAAGTGCTCCCAGCGGCTGGTCAGCGATCCCAGCTTGGCCTTCTCGCCGTTGCCGAACACCACCAGGGCATTGTGGTGGAAGAGGTGCGGCACCTCCCCCTTGTAGCTGGAGAAGTTCTGCTCGAAGGCGGCACGCAGGTGCTTGCCGATGTTCTTGCACTCCATGAACAGTAGCGGCAGGCCGTTGACGAAGCCGATGATATCGGCCCGGCGGCGGTAGAGGTCACCCTGCACCCACAGCTCTCGCACGCAAAGGAAGTCGTTGTTGTCCGGCTCGTCGAAATCGACCAGCCGCAGCCGTTCGCGGCAGCGCTCGCCCTTGGCGTCGTGGAAGGTGACCCAGACGCCGTCGCGCAGTTGAGCATACTTGTCGCGGTTGGTGGCCGCCAGCGACTGGGCCACCGGCGAGGCCACCACCTGGCGCACGGCATCGTCGTAGGCCTCGGCCGGCAGCCCGGGGTTCAACCAAGTCAACCGCTCACGCAGCGCGCGGGTGAGCACTACCTCGCGCTCGGAGCTTCGCCCCAGCAGGCTATCCGGCCCGAAGTCCTCCTGGTTCCAGGCCAGCACCGAGCGCCAGCCAAGCCGCTGTTCCAGATAGTCGGCGGTGGTCTGCTGGACCAGAGTATCTTCACTGTAGGGGCTCGGACTCATCACGCATCCTTGTCGTTCTGCTCCGGGGCGCGCTTTTCAAGGTTGCGCCGGCCACGCTCGGTCAGTCGGTATCGCTGCTTGCTGCTGCGAGGCTTGTCGGGAAGGGTCATCTCTATCAGACCCTTTTCCAAGGCAGGCACTAAATAAGCTTTACGGAAATACTCAGCATCCTTCAAGGAAAGCTTCTCTTGAAGCGCCTGTCGCGACATTTCCCCATCCAAGACCCCACACAGGCGAACTTCCGGGGTGACTTCCGGGGTGACTTCCGGGGTGGCTTCCGGGGTGGCTTCCGGGGTGGCTTCCGGGGTGGCTTCCGGGGTGGCTGCCGCAGCATCGGGACCAAGTCGCGCCTGCCCCACCTGCTCAACCACTTCCGACCGGGGAAAACGCAGCACGAACCAGTGGGGCGACACCTCGATCTCGGGCTCGGCCACGCCATACTCGGCGCACAACCGGCGGATGCGCCGGATGCCGGAGCCGATATGCTCCACGGCCTCCATGCGGTGCAGCATGCCGAACAGCAACGGGTTGCGGGGGATGCTCTTGATGCCCAGGTCCGCCTCGCTCATGCCGGCGGGCAGGCCGCCGGGGCTGACCACCTCCACCCGGTCCCTGAACACATAGACATGCACGTTGGCAGTGGAGCGGTAGTCGCGGTGCACCAGCGCGTTGACCACCGCCTCGCGCAGCGCCTCTTCGGGCAGTTCAGGGCGCTCCTCGCGCTTCACGTGCTTGATGATGTAGGCGACGTTGAGCTTGGAAAGCAGCCAGGCCATCACCTCGTCGATCATCGAGTAGACGTCGCCGTGGAAGCCGCGACGATCGAGGATATGCACCTTGTCGGTGCCCATGAACAGCGCGCAGGCCACATCGGCGCTGATGGAGAACTTCTGGATGTCGCGTGCCAGCAGCCAGGCGCCGGCATGGGTCATCTGGCCGTCGTCGGTCAGCAGGTGCAGGTTCTTGAGCGCGGTGAGCGGCGGCATGTCGGCGGGGATGCGCGCCCGGCGGCGGAAGGTGGCCCAAGCCTCGTCGGTCAGATCCTCCTCCAAGGAGAAGCGCTCGCAGGGGGTCTCGTCGAAGTGGATCAACCCCTCGCGGTAGAAGAACTCGCGGATCTCCTGGCGCGACATCTGCTGGGAGGAGGCGCCCTCGCGCAGGTAGAACTTGCCGCCGAAGGAGTAGGGTTTGCTGTGCTGGGCCGGCACGGTCACGCACAGCACCTCGCCTGCGCTCTCCACCTCCACGGCGATGGGCGGCTCGGCGGAGCGCGCCGTGGCCTGCACGTCCGACTTCAGCTTGTTGTGGTCGACCACGCCGACCACCTCGCCGGCATCGGTGACGCCGATCACGATCACACCGCCGGTGGCGTTGGCGAAAGCGCAAATCTCCCGCCCCAGGCCGGAGGTGCCGGCCTTCTTGAACTCGGTGGTAAAGCCCTCCCCGAGCGCGAGCAGGTCGTTCAGCGCCTGGCGATTCATGCGGCCAGCTCTCCGCTCATCAGCTTGGGCAGCAGTAAATCGCGGGCCTTGGCGAGGCGCTCGTTCTGCGCCATCAGCACGCCGACCTGTTCGAAGGCCTGCATGGCGACCTCATCGAACATCTCCAGCAAGTGCTGGGGCGGCAACGGCACCGAGTAGTCCGCCAGGGAGGAGGCCTGAACCCGTTGGCGACCCGATGAGCCGGTCATGCTCTGGATGGCGGTCTCGCGGAAATGCTCCGAGCGCGCCAGGCAGTAGACGAAGGCGGAGCTGACTCGCTTTCCCCGCAACACGATGAACTCCGTCGAGCCACACGCCTGTTCATCCTCCTTGAGGAAGTGCACATAGCCCGTCTTGCCATTTTCCAGGCAGGGGGTAATCCGTGCCAGCAACACATCATGCTGGCGAAACTTGACGTTGGTGTGCTTGTTACGCTTCTCGAATCTCGAGACATCGACCGTCATATTGGTCTCGGAGAGCGCCGCCATCGGAACATAGGCGACCTCCTTGCCCTTCTCGATCCTTTCCTTGGGGTTGACCTCGATGACATGGGGAAGCAGGCAGGGCTCCCACCCCTCTGGCACGCCGTTGGTGATCTTGACATGCTCATGACCAGGAAAGCGCAGATGGACAAACCACTCCTTGTAGAGCAGCTGAGCAGATTCCTCGAGGAGTTGGATACGGCGATGGTTATTATCGATAAGGTCATCGTAGGATGAAAGAGCGTTCACGACCCTCCTCTGGTTATCGATATCAGGCACTCTAACCCTGGAACTATAGAAATCTTCTCTCTTCGTTGATGGTATCGCCGACCCTGAATCCATGGAATTAATATCAAGCAGCATCAGCCTATAATAAAGCCACTTCAGCTCCACATTTGAGACATTCAGCACAAGGTAATAGGCTGTATCAATCGTCCAAGATGGAAATTCAGAATAGTGCACTCCTCTATACGCACCTTTCCTTCCTATGATGATCGTAGGCTCATCAGAAAGCGCTTCCCGAGCCCAGCCAATAGGGCCATTTGTCCCAAAAACCCTCACTGGCAACTCATTATCAGGCTCTGGCGAATACCCACGCAGCGACCTGCCATAATTTAAAGTACAAATATCACCAAGTCTTGCCAGCTTCATACCCCCAGCTCCTCGAAGTTGCGGCGGATCTTGGCGGCCAGTTTGTTCGCTTCGGCATCGAGGTCGGTGAGTTCCACATGGATCTCGCGCAGGGCCTCCTCGAAGTCGAAGTCCTCATCCTCCTCTTCCGGAGCAACGCCGACATAGCGCCCGGGGGTCAGGCTCCAGTCGTTGGCGGCGATTTCATCGATGCTCACCAGCTTGACCAGACCCTCCACGTCGCGCAGCTCCGCTTCCGGGAAGCGCTCGGTGAGCCAGTGGGCCTGCTTCCAGACGTAGCGCACGGCCTTGAGCTGCTCGACCACCTCCTGGCGCGCCGCATCGGCGGCCTTGCGGGCGCGATTGATCTCGCGGCTGGGCCACAGGCGGCTCTTCTTGGCGGCGAACTCCTGCTCGCAAGTGTCGAGCACCCGGCAGGCGAGCTTGTAGAGCAGGTCGGTCTGCTTGACCAGATCGCGACTGGCCTCGGCCAGGGGCGCCAGGCGGTCGACGGCTTGCTTGAGGGCACCGTGGGTCAATGACTGTCCGCGCCACGCCGCCTGCTCGGCGCCCAGGGTCTCGCGGAAGGCCGCCATGTCGGCGGTAAAGGCGCGGCGGGCCTGGGCCAACTCCTCGCGGGCCTCCACAAGCGGCGCCAGCGACGGCGAGGCGTCGTTGAGGCTGTCGAGGAAGGGGGCAGCGCTCTCGCCCAGGGCATCCAGGGCGGTGTCGAAGTTGGCCAAGGGAGCGTCGGCACTGCGCTCCCCGTTTTGCCGCTCGAAGCAGCAAGCGGCTTCGGCCAGGGCACGCCGCCCATAGTCTTCCACCAGCGCCAGGTAGCGACGGGTCTCGCCGCGGTAGAGCCAGACAATGGCCTGAAGGCTTAACTGCTGCTCTGGGCTGAAGTCATATATCTTGCGCGTCACCTGGCGATAGATCTGGCGGGCGTCGATCATCAGCACCTTGTCGCGGTGCTCGGCAGGCTTGGCGCGGTTCAGGAACCACAGCTCGCAGGGCACGCTGCGGGTGTAGAAGAAGTTGCCGCGAATGCCGATCAGGGCATCGACGTCGCCGGTCTCCACCAGCGCCTGGCGGAGCCGGGCCTCGTCGCGCCCGGCGCTGGAAGCCTGTGAGGACATCACGAAGCCCGCCTTGCCCCGCTCGCTCAGGTAGCTGTAGAAGTAGCTGATCCAGACGTAGTTGCCGTTGGAGAGCTTGCCCTTCTTGTTCACCCCGGGCAGGCCGAAGGGCAGGCGCGGGTCGGCCTTGATCTTCTCGGCGTCGATCTCGTCGACATTGAACGGCGGGTTGGCCATCACGTAGTCGGCCTTGCCGACCATCTCATGGGGATCCTCGTAGTAGGTGATGGCGCGCTGGATATCGCCTTCCAGGCCGTGCACCGCCAGGTTCATCTTGGCCAGGCGCACGGTGGTGGCGTTCTTCTCCAGGCCGCGAAAGGTGAGCCGCTCGCTGGGGTTGTTGCCGTGCTCCTCGACGGTGCGCGCACTCTGCACGAACATGCCGCCGGACCCGCAGGCCGGGTCCAGCACGGTGCCACGGTCGGGGTCGAGCACATGGGCGATCAGCGAGACCAGCGACACCGGGGTGAAGAACTCGCCGCCGTCGTGTGCGCCCTGGTCGGCGAACTGGGTCAGGAAGTATTCGTAGATACGCCCGAAGACATCGCCTTTCACCCGCTTGAGCTCGTCGGGATTGAGGGTGCGCAGCAGCTGGCCTAGCACCTCGTTGTCGAGCTCCTGGTATTCGCTCTTGGGCAGCACGCCCTTGAGCGAGGCATAGTCACTCTCGATGGCTTCCATGGCCTCGATGATGGCGCGGGCGCGGTCGGCGCTGTCCGGCAAGCTCACCAGGTGGTCGAACTGCGCCTCGGGACGCAAGTGGATGGCGCTGCGCTGGGAGAAGTCCTCCTTGGTGATCTCGCGGGTCTTGCCACCCCGCGACGGCAGGCTGGCCTGGATGTCGTCCTTCACCGCCAGGTAGCGGCTGTAGGCGTGGCGCAGGAAAACCAGGCCCATTACCGGCAGGAAGTATTCGTTGCTGGCATAGTTCGAGTTGGCGCGCAGATTGTCCGCCGCGCTCCACAGGCGCTTCTCCAGCACCTGGATATGTTCCAGTTGAGCCAAGGCTCGCTCCGTTGCTATTCGCTGTCTGCTCGACGGCATTGGCGCCGTCAGGGGTGCGTTCAATCGAGTGAGAGAACAGTACCACCGAACGTCGCCGGCATCAGCCGGCCAACACCGCGCAGAGGTCCCGACCATTAAGTACTGTCCACCTCGCTGGCGCCGGCAAAATGCACCTTTGGCGCAACCTGAAGCTGCCGACGGCCAAGCCATGGCTGACATCACGACGACGAGCTCAAATTTTCCAATCGATGGCCACTCCGGCCACCACCTCGACGACGCGCTCGGCTTCCCGAGCGAGCGTGCGGTGCAGGCGTTGCAGGAAAGCGACATAGTCTCGCGTTGCGGCATCCTGCGGCAATGCGGCCTCGTTCAGGTCGTTGGAGACCACCACCAGGTCGAGCGGCCGGGTGCGAGCCGCAACCAGCAGCGCCTCGAACCGGGCGAGGCCGGCAGCACTGTCGTAACCGGCCTCGAAGCGCGCGCGGCTGGCCCACAGCGTCAGGCAGTCGAGCAGTACGCAGCTGCCGGGCTCGATACCGTCGAGTGCCTCCCCCAGTGCCAGCGGCGCCTCACGGGTGCGCCACGCATCTCCCCGGTCGCGGCGGTGCCGGGCGATGCGCTCGGCCATCTCCGCATCCGATGCGGTTGCCGTGGCCAGATAGTAGAGTGCCCCGCCACGCGCCTGGCGACATTCAAGTGCCAAACGCTCGGCAACGGCGCTCTTGCCGGAGCGCGCCCCGCCGCTGACGAAGGCGATCATGACTCCTCACCCTCACCCAGCGCGCCGAGCAGACGCGTGTTGGAGTCCCGGTCGCGCAGTGCCAGGCGCAGCCAGCCACCGTCGAGCCCGGGAAAGCCGTGGGTATGGCGGGCCAGGATGCCGGCACGCAGCAACCGTTCGAACAGCCTCTCGGTCGTCAGGGCAATTGCCTCAGTCATAAGCGCCTGAATCGAGCCGTCAACGGGTCTTCGGTGCTGGACCTGACCTGCCGTCGCTTCGACTTCGATCGCTGGCCGCACCAAAAAGAAGTTGGCACGACTCGGGATCACCTCGAGACCGGCGGCGGCGAGACCGGCCTGCAGGCGTGGCCGCTCGCCGGTCAGCCACTGTCGGGTACGGGCCAGGAAGGCGGTGTCGGCCAGTAACGGGGCGACGAGTTCGGCCGCCAGGTGATTGACGCTCCAGGGTGGCTGGTACGCTTTAATGTTGCGCACCATTGATTCGCTCGCCAATAGATATCCCACCCGAAGTCCCGGCAATGCATAGAGCTTGGTCAGCGAACGCAGCAGAACGAGATTGTCGAAGCGTGCCAGCAGCGGCGCCAGGCCCTCCTGGGGCGGCGTCACGAAGTCGATGAAGGCTTCGTCGATCACCACCCGGCAGCCACGTGCCGCCGCTAGGGTCAGCAACCGCTCGACCGTCTCGCGCGGCACCAGGGTGGCGGTGGGGTTGTTGGGGCGACACAACCACAGCAGCGTGCCGGGGGTCAGGGACACGCCGAGACGTTCCGGATCGAGCGAGAAGTCGGGCGGGGGCAGCTGGATGTCGTCGACGGCGAGGCCGAAGGCACGACAGGCCCGGGCATATTCATTGAAGGTAGGCTGAACGATGGCCGCCCGCCCACCGGCATGTGCCGCCGCCACCAGGAAGATCGCCTCGGCGCCGCCGTTGGTCAGCAGCACCTGCTCCATGGCAACGCCGGCCTGGCAGGCAATCGCCTCCCGGGCCGTGCGGTAGTCGGGAGCCGGGTAGTGCACCAGGCCGTCGGCCGCAGCGGCTAGGCGGGACGGCACCCAGTCAGGCGGCCCCAGAGGATTCAGATTGGTGCTGAAGTCGTGCAGCGGATGGTCGGGCGGGAGGCCGAAGCGCGCCAGCAGCGGCCCGGCCTGGCCGCCATGCGATGGCCAGGTGGCATCGTGCGTCGTCATGTCAGCCCCTCCCGGATCGACACCGCCAGCGCCATCAGCAACGCGAAAGCCAACCAGCCGCCGTGCATATGGCAGATCGCACGCTCGATGTGCCCGACGGCCAGCGGTTCGCCGCCCTCGCTCGGCGGGACGCCCAGCACCGCACGCTGCGAGGCCACGCCAGCGTAATGATTGGTGCCGCCCAGTTGAACCCCCAGCAACTGCGCCACCATGGCTTCAGGCCAGCCGGCATTGGGGCTCGGGTGGCTTGGCGCTTGACGCCAGGTGGCCGCCAGCGCCCCAGTACGGTGGGCGCCCGGCATCGCCCAGGCAGCGAGCCACAGGGCCAGCGCGGTCAGCCTGGCCGGCAGCCAGTTGGCCAGGTCGTCGAGTTTCGCCGCCGCGTAGCCGAAGTCGGCATAGCGCACGTTGCGGTAGCCGACCATCGAATCCAGGGTATTGACCGCCTTGTAAGCCAGAGCCAGTGGCGCCCCGCCGAGCAGGGCCCAGAACAGCGGCGCGGTAATGCCGTCGACGCAGTTCTCGGCCACCGTCTCCACGGCACCGCGGGTCAGACCGGCCTCGTCGAGCCGCTCGGTGTCTCGCCCCACGATCATCGCCAGAGCGCGCCGCGAGGTCGGCAGGTCACCGCGCGCCAGCGGTGCCGCCACGGCCCGAGCGGCATCGGCCAACCCCTTGATGGACAGCGCCGAGACCAATAGCCACAGCTCGGCGGCAAGCGCCAGCCACGGATGCACCCGCGCAAGCAGCACCAGCGCTCCCCAGGTGAGCATGAGAGTACCTGCCACCACGGTCATCGTCATCGCGGCACCGCGCCAGCGCCGCGCTCGTGCGGAACCCTGGTTCCAGGCACGCTCCAGGGCCGTAACCGCGCGGCCCATGCCCACCACCGGATGCGGTAGCCGGCGAGGGTCGCCAACCAGCAGGTCGATGGCCACGGCAGCCGCCACCCACCCCAGCAGCGCCAGCGTCAGGGGCTCCTGGGTCATGGCGTCTGACTGGCGGCGACCCCGGCATCCTCGAAGGTCGCCATCTCGGCCAGCATGCGCGTTGCCGCTTCCAGCAGCGGGAAGGCGAGCGCCGCTCCGGTGCCCTCGCCCAGGTGCAGCTCCAGATCCAGCAGAGGATGAGCATCGAGAGCGCTCAGCGCATGGGCATGCCCCGGCTCCCTGGAGCGATGGCCGAAGATCAGGTAGTCCCGCGTGGCCGCGCCCAGCCGGCAGGCGACGAGCGCCGCCACCGTGGCGATAAAGCCGTCGACCAACAGCGGCACCCGTCGCGCCGCGCCGCCCAGATAGGCGCCGGCCATGGCGGCAATCTCCAGGCCCCCGAGCTTGGCCAGCACGTCGAGCGGGTCATCGCAAGCCGGCGCGCGGGCGGCGATGGCACGCTCGATGACCGCCTGCTTGTGAGCGAGCCGCTCGGCGGAAATCCCGGTGCCGTGCCCGATCAGACCGGCTACTGGGCTGTCGGTTAGCACCGCCAACAGCGCACTGCTGGCAGTGGTATTGGCGATGCCCATCTCACCGACGATCAGGCAGCGACAACCCGCCTCGATGGCGCGTTCGGCAGCGTCAACGCCCGCCTCGACCGCCACTACGGCCTCACCGCGAGTCATGGCATCCGACTCCACCATGTTGGCGGTGCCGGGCCGCACCTTCGCATCCACCACGCCCTCGCCTGCCACCGTACCGGCCACGCCCACGTCGATCACTTCGAGACGGGCGCCGATCTGGCGGGCAAAGACGTTGATCGCCGCACCGCCGGCGACGAAGTTGGCCACCATTTGTGCGGTGACTTCCTGGGGAAAGGCCGACACGCCCTCGGCGGCCACCCCGTGGTCGGCGGCGAACACCAGCACCCCGGGCGGCGCGACCCGGGGGAAGGCCTCGCCGGTGATGGCAGCCAGCGTCACGGCCAGCGCTTCCAGCCGGCCTAGGCTGCCCGGCGGCTTGGTGAGGTTGTCAAGATGAGCGGCGACCCGGTCTTCCATGGCGCTGTCGGCGGGTTCGAGACGCGCGAGGGTATCGGCGAGCATGCGAGCGTCCTGCGGTGGCATGGGTGACATCGAAGGCGATCATCATAGCAGCCCTGATCCGCTCCAGCAGAACCGCAGCGATATCGACGCCGTCGTCGTCGGCATGTCTTGGCGTCTTTCCGAAGCGCCACTACACTGTACATAAACGGCTATGTTGGTATCTGTTGTTGGTCTGCGCCTATCGCTGCGCGAAACCACGCCTCCTCTGCTGGCTTCGCGGTTTCAAACAGCCGCCGCCATGCCAGGTAATTGGGTAAGTACGCGGTCCCCACCC
>NZ_JAACZO010000002.1 GCF_010993975.1 Halomonas faecis | reverse complement strand
CACCAGCGTGCTGGAGGGCATGAACAATCGGATCAAGGTCATCAAGCGGATGGCCTATGGGTACCGCGACATGGAGTACTTCTTTCTGAAGATCCGTGCCGCGTTTCCCGGCAAAGTGCGATGAACCTTTTTTTTGATTCGAAGCCCAGCAAGCATGACGCATCCCGGCAAAAGCCGGAATAACTGCCATGCAGCATGGCCTATTCAGCGTATGGGGATTGTGCCGTCTTGCCAAGGGGGTTGGCTACTCGCCAAAAGGCGAGTCGGCGTCGATCATGCCATGACACGGATCAAATTTTCGTAATATCGGGATAACCGTTTGGTCCAAAAGCACTATACGAAACGGCACGAGGGTTGACATGGCTAATACGAGCAAAAATCAATGCATTAAATTACAAAAAAAAACACTTCATGACGATTCCGGGGGAACCGCATCCGACAGCTCGTACACCCACACCAGGATTTCGGCAATGACTTGATAAAGCGCCGGCGGGATACGCTCATCCAGGTCGAGTCCCATCAGCAGCGAAACCAGCTCGGGGGCATCGTGCACGTAGACCCCCTGACGCTGAGCTTCGCTCAGGATGCGCTCGGCCATGTCGCCATAGCCCTTGGCCAGTACCCGCGGTGCATCATCGCCGTCTCGGTAGGCCAGCGCCACGGCCTGACGGCGCGGAGATCGTCGCGAATCAGCCATCGTCGCCCTCCCCGCTCACGAGCCGGGTATCGATCAGCGCCTCTTCCAGACCGGCTACCAGCAGCCGTTCCTGAAGCCGAGACGCCCCGGAACGAAGGCTCGACAGTGCCGCCTCATCGGCGGAACGAAGCTCGACGCGTACCTGGGCTTCCCGCAACCACAGCACGACTTTTATCTCACCCAGCCGCGGCACCTCGAGACGCAGCTCGGAATGCCAGGTCCGTTCTTCCTCGCCATCGTCGTTGCGATCCGGGTCCTCGCCCTGCCCCTCGCGCTGGGCGGAAGCGGGAATCTGCACCATCAATGCCATGAAGATGCCCGACCAGACATCCCCCTCCCAGCGCAGCACGGGAGACACCAGCATCTCGAGCTGATGGCGCACCAGACCTTGCAGGCTTTCATGAACCGGCTGCTCAGCAACGCCGCCACGTGCCTGCAGGGCCGCCGGCTCGGTGGTGTCGCGAACGCTCGCCACCTCGGCTCCCGGCATGGCCGGCTGAGGTTGGGGGGCGCTGCGGGACGCCGCCGCTCCGGCGGCCGCCTCGCGGCCCGGCAGTAGCGCCCCGGTAGCGGCATAGGAACCCGCCGCCTGGGCCGCCCCCTTGTTGGCCGTCTGCGACGTCCCCAGCATGCCGGTCGCATCGGGCGTCGGCTGGGGTGCCTGCGTGCCGCGCGGCGCTGGCGTTTCGCCGCCCTGCGCACCGGTCACGCTGCCCAATGCGGCAGCCTGCCCCGCTTGGCGTACGGCACTGGCCGCTGCCTGAGCCGCACTCGCCGCCTGATTGGCCGCTCCCGCCTGAACCGACTGGTTCGCTACCCCCGGCTGAGCGCCTCCCTGGCCTGCGGCGCTGGCCAGCGGAGCGGGGGCCAGAGACTGACCCGCCGTCGCCGCTGCCGGAGTGAACTGCAGAGTCCGCATCATCTGCGGTTCGCGTTGCAACTGCTGGCGGCTCATCTCGCCGCGGTACCAGCGAGACAGGTGCGATTCATAGAAGAGCCCGCTATCGCGCACGCCGCTTTGCAAGCGTTGCGCCAACTCCGTGGCATTCGGGGGATCATCGGCGCCCATCAGCGGTACCTGGGTACTCAGCACGGAAGGCGGCGCAGGAAAGCGCAGCAGAACATCGGCAATGGTGCGCGCCGATGCGCTGAAATGGGTCTGGAAGGAGGCCTGCCGAGTGGCCTCGGCAAGGGGCAGGCGTTGGCTGGGCGCTTCACCGCGTTGCGGTGTGGGCGAGAGACCGGTGAGGGGAGCACCGCTCGGACGTCGACCATCGAGACGAGAATCGCTGTGCAGGGCACGCGGCCCTTCCCCCGGATCGACCGAGCGCACCGGCTCGTTGAGATCTCGCGGCGGCTGAACGTCGACACGCTTGCCGAGCACCTGGTGCAGCAGGGTATCGAGAAGCGGATTGATGCCGCTCACGTCGACCCCTGATCGAAACCGTCACCCAAAGGTGCGCCCTGCCGGCCGTAGGCACGCTGCAGATCACGCTGGCGTCGCGAGCTATCGATGAGCTGACCCAGCTCGTCCCGGCGCGCCACCAGATGCCGACGAATCGCCAGGTCATCGGCGAGAATCGCCTCCAGCAGCTCGGCCTTGTGCGCGGCATGTCCCGCGGGGAGCTCGCTTTCGGCATCCAGCGCCTTGATGCGATCCACCTGCTCCAGATAACGCTGCTGACGCTCGATGAGCTCGTCCCACTCAGCATTTCCAGCCAGGACCAGCATCTCGGCCACCAGGGAGCGAAGCCGCCGATAGGCGCCAATCACCGCATCGGGGCCACTCGCTTCGCTCATGGTCATCTCAGCCCTGTGCTTCGGCCGTGCCGATCTCGCGCCATGCCGACGCGATATCGTCCAGCAGCCGCTCTGCCTGATTGAGGCTCTCCACGTCGTTGTGGAGGTTGGCCGAGAGCAGCAAACGCGCGATGTAATCGTAAAGCGAGGCGAGCCGCTCGGCGATCTCGCCGCCTTTCTCGATATCCAGCGCAGCCGCCAACCCACTGTTGACGATCTCGAGGGCCTTGGAAATGGACTTGCCCTTCTCGCTCGTGTTGCCGGCTTCGATGTGGATGCGTGCCGCTCGGATCGCGCCAAGCGCACCGTCGAACAGCATCACGATCAGCCGATGCGGATTGGCCGACATCGTGGCGCTCTCGACTCCCACTCTGGCATAGGCACCGGCACCACGCCCGTAGGCGGTAGCTCCTCGCGTGGAACTCATGGTGGACTCCTCTATCGATTCGCCCCCACCGCGACCCAATCGTCATGGGCAGGGAAAACAGGCAATCAGTTTGACAAACTCTCGCTGGCCATGTGCCGGGAAAAAGGCCATCGCCTGCGCTCATTTCCTATGATCGGCCCAGCACGCCACAACTTTAGCGCTTGGCAGGCGTTTCACACTCGCTTCAAGTGGAAACGGGCACTTCCTCAACGGGCTCGCCAAGCTGGCCGACGACGTCGCCGCGAATCACCCGCCCCAGCGCATCGCCGGGTGGCTCGATGCGCTCGGTGAGCTGTACCTGGAAAGGGCGTTTCTGAGCGTCCAAGCGCTGTATCCAGCCCAGTTCTCCGCCCTTGAATCGCACCAGCGAGCCCACCGGGCGCAGCCCGAAGCACTGGATGTAACGTTTGACCCAGCGCGGGTCGAAGAGGCCCGGCTCCTTGAGCAGATGGCGGTAGACGCTATCGATGGCCCAGGCCGGACGGTCGGCCCTGTCGCGGCGCATGGCATCCACCACATCGACGACGGCGCTCATTCGCGCCAGCTCATGCAACTGGTCGCTGGCCAGCCCGCCCGGGTAGCCGCTGCCATCCAGCCGCTCGTTGATGCCGCCCACCACGGAACGTGCCACGCTCGCCGAAAGCCAATGGCACGTGCTGAGCCCCTCCAGGACCGTCGCCACATGGGGTTCGAGCTGGGCACGCTCATCGACACCGAAGGTTTTTGCCTCCATCAACGCCCTGGACAGCAGGCCTTTGCCCAGGTCGTGCACCATGGCGCTGGCAGCCATCGCCTTGCGCACATCGCGCGGCACGCTGTTGCCACCGGCCAGCACCAAAAGATGCACCGCAACGGCCAGGCCATGACGCACCAGCAACGGCTCGCGATACAGGCAGCGAGTGGCGAACAGCAGCGCCTCGGCATCTTCGTCGGCCAGCAACAGCAGACGATCGGCATGCCGCGAGAGCTGCACGGAATCGATGCTTCCATCCTGCTGGAGCTCCAGCAATTGGGCATCCAGGTAGCCCGCCACCCGCGCCAGGCGACGCGCCATGGGTGTGGGATAGTCGAGTAGGTTGCGACGCCCCACTGCCGGCGGCGCGGCAGACTGAGCCTGAAACAGCAGTGATGGCAGCCGCCCGCTGTCCCCGTCACCGGCGCTGCGCGTTGCTTCCCGCTCGATCTCGCGGACGAAATACCACAGCTTGCGCTCCTGCTCGCCGGTGACCGCTTCGAAACGAAAGCCCACCCGCAGTGCCTGGCGCTCGGGGTCGGACGCCTGGTGACGGGGCGACCCCTTCATCGTGAAGTGGGTACCGTCGGGAAAACAGAGTTCGATTTCCAGAGGGTGGGCGGAAGACCCCAGCAGCGAAGCCACCGATGCCGGCAGCTCCAGTTGACAGCCCTCCAGGGAAAGATCCTTGAGGTCTCCCTGGGCCGAGGCGTCGTCGTCACCACGCAGAATGGCACCCACCTCCATGCCCAGACGCAAGCGCGCACGGAACGACTCGCGGCGCTGCAATTCCTCGAGGTAGAGCGGATAGTCGCTCGTGCAAACGACACGATCGCCGCTGACGCTGCAGCTCTCCGCCTTGAGCATCGGCGTGCGCACCATCTTGCCGGCGATCTGCCCCAGCAGGCGGAAGCCCAGCCCACGCTTGAGTTGACTGGACACCTCGCGGATGGCGGTGACATCGAGCAGCAGCGACTCGCCCACCACCTGCTCGGTGAGCAGCACCGGCTGCGGGCTGCTCGCCGGCTTGTCGAGAAGCAGCGACGCCCCGCCTGGCTCGATCATTTGATCGAGCAGCGACTCGACCTCCGCCGGGCTGGTGATGCGTACGAAATCGTCTTGCGCCTGCGCCATCCTTGCCTCATCCCCAGCGGGCCGCCATGCGCGACCCGAAACCACAAACCGTCGACGGCCACCTCAACGCAGCCGTCACCAAGAGGCGTTCAGTCGCCAGAGGTCACTTATCGGCCGAAACCGGGCGATCTTTAGCACCGGACGCCATGTCACGCTCGACGAGATAGCCCCGCAACTGAGTCAGCGGCATCGGTCGGGCGAAATGAAAGCCCTGGAAGATATCGCAGCCGTGATTCTTGAGGTAGGTAGCCTGGGCCGCCTCCTCGATGCCCTCGGCCACCACCGCCAGGCCCAAATGGTGGGCCATGGAGATCACACCCTGCACGATGGCGCTGTCATGGGCACTGCGTGTCACGTCGCGCACGAAGCTGCGGTCGATCTTGATCTTGCCGATGGGCAGCACCTTGAGATAACTCAGGCTGGAGAAACCGGTGCCGAAGTCGTCGATGGACACCTCCACCCCCATCTCGCGCAGCAACCGCAGCGTCTCGATGACGGTGGCCGTATCGTTCATGAGAATGCCTTCGGTCAGTTCCAGCTCCAGGTACTCCGCTCCCAGTCCGGTTTCCAGCAGGGCTTGTTTGAGGTTGCCGAGGAAATTGGGGCGGTGGAACTGCAGCGGCGAAAGGTTCACCGAGACACGGAAGTGCCCCAACCCATCGCGAGCCAGCTCGCACATGTCGCGGCACGCCTGACGCAGCACCCACTCGCTGATCGGCACGATCTGCCCCGTCTCTTCGGCCAGGGGGATGAACAGCCCCGGCGACAGGTAGCCGCGCACCGGATGCTTCCAACGCACCAGCGCCTCGAACCCTACCACGCTGTCATCGCGGGCACCGATCAACGGCTGATAGTGCAGCTCGAAGTTGCCGCACTCGATGGCCTCCTGCAGTTCGTTACGCAGTGCCATGCGCGTGCTCACTTCATCGTTGATCTCCCCCGTGAAGCATTGCCAGACGTTGCGCCCCTTCTGCTTGGCGCGATACATCGCCATGTCGGCCTGCTGAATCAGCTCCACGGGACTGTTGAGGTCGTCGGTGAGGAAGGCCACGCCCACGCTGGCGCCGAGATAGAGCTCATGCTCGCCGACGCGATAGGCGCGCCCCACGCGAGCCAGCACCCGCTCGGCCAGGTTCAGGGCGTCGTCATCCTGCTTGATGCCCGGCAGCAGGATGACGAACTCATCGCTGCCGAAGCGCGCCAGCGTATCGCCGGGGGCGAGTTCGTCGCTCAGGCGCTTGGCCACCTGCACCAGCACTTGGTCGCCCACCTCATGACCGAGGCTGTCGTTGATCGGCTTGAAGTCGTCGAGGTCGATGAACAGCACCGCCAGCCGGGTCCCCTGCCGCCTCGCGAGCATCACGTCATGCGCGAGGTGATCCTCGAACAGCGAACGGTTGGCCAGGCCGGTGAGCGCATCGTGGCTCGAGTGGTACGCCAGCTTGGCCTCATAGGCCTTGTGCTGGGAAATGTCGTGCTGAACGCCGACGAAATGCGTTACAGAGCCGGCGCCATCGCGTACCGGCGCCATGAAGAGGTTGTTCCAGAACGGCGTGCCGTCCCTGCGGTAGTTGAGCAAGGTCACGCTCGCCTCACGACACTCGGCCAGCGCCTGACGCAGCTCGGCGAGCGCCTGCTCGTCGGTATCGCTGCCCTGCAGGAAGCGACAGTTGCGCCCCAGCACTTCGTCGCGGGAATAGCCGGTAATGCGCTCGAAGGCCTCGTTGACATAGATGAGCGGCATATCCGGCTGGCGCATGTCGGCAATGGTGATCCCATTGACGCTGGCCTCAACGCTGCGCTTGAGGATGAGCAGCGACTCCCGATTGCGCTCGCGCTCCACAGCCAGCGACACCAGATCGGCCGCCTCGATGATACGGCGCCGGTCATCTTCGCAGGGTACGGCAGGCTGGCGATAATAGGTCGCGAAGGTGCCCAGAACCCGACCGTCGCTGCCGACGACCGGATAGGACCAGCAAGCCCGCAAACCGCACTGGGCCGTGAGGTCATGGAACCCTCGCCAGCGGGCGTCGTTGGCGATGTCGTCGCAGATCACGAAATCGCGCTGAAAGGCCGCGGAACCGCAGGCACCCACATTCGGGGCGATAGGCACACCCCGTACGGCCGTGAGAAAGGCACTGGGCAGGCTGACGCTGTAGACCTCATCCAGACGCTGCCCTTCACGGTCACTGAGCATGATCGACGACAGCGCGCCCGGCGACTGAGCTTCCACCATGCGACAAATCGCCTGAAGCGTCGACGCCAGCGGCTTGTCGCGCGCCACCATGGTCTGCACGCGCTGCTGAGCCCGCAGATGGCGCTGGGTGTTGGCCAGAGTCACCGAACGACGGGCACTGAGATTCGCCACGCCCAGACTGAAGGCCATCAGGTAGCTGAGAACGAAGCCGCCGATGCCCACGCCCACGGGCAACGCCCCAGCCAGAGTCGACGACTCGGCCTTCGGCGCATAGCCGCGGGCCTCTATCGGGGTTCCCCCCGGCAGCATGAGCAGGCCGCGGCTGAGTTCGATGCCGGGTTCGCCATGGGAGCCGGCATTGAGCGGCAGCCGAGCGCCCTCACGGTGCACGGTGATCACCAGCGGGCTGACGTACGAACGCACCTCGCGACTCAACAGCCGTTCGAGGTCGATCACGGCCACCAGTTGCCCCCGCGGCGCTTCTTGCCAAGGCAAGGGCACCGCCACCATGGCCAACTCCGGGCGCTCGGCGTCGGGCAGAATCCAGCGCGGATAGGGGCCGCCGACTGCCAGCCAGTCGAATAGCCAGCCATCCTCCCGGCTTAGCCAGTACCTGACGCCAAAGGCAGGATCACGGTCGTGCCCCCAGACGATGCGCTCATTCTCATTCTGCCAATGCAGCGAAACCAGGCTGGAGGTGTCGCGAAAATAGCTGGCGAACTCGAGCTCTCGAAAGCCGGCTTGCGGTAACCCGCCAAGCTTCCCCCAACGCTCGGCCATGCGCTGCAGCAGCAGCTGATGCTGGTCGATCTCACGCTCGGCCGACACTTTGAAGCTGCTCAGCAACTCTCGGGCCTTGGTCAGGCGAGCATCGTAGTGCTGCCAGGTCAACGCAAACCAGACCAGTGCCGTCGCGGAAAGGCTAACCGCCAGCGGCAGCATCACCGACCGAGGCAACACGGCAGGAAATTCGGTCAGGTTGCGCCCCACCAGCACCAACGCCGTCCCCAGAAACAGCGTAGGGAGGGCAGTGAATGCCGACGAGAACGCCTGCGACCAAAATGGCGGAAGCTCCACGACCGGCCACAGCTCGACCGCGAGATTCCCGCCGCTGACCACCACCAACAGAACGCCCGCGCCGATCCAGAGCAGACGCGCCCTGTCAGAGCGCGTTCCGACCATGAAACACACCGCCAAGGCAGCCACCGCCATACTGGTGAGCGGCATTACCGGAAATGGCCAGCCCTGCACGACGACATCCAGCGGTGCCGGTAGCCACGCCAACAGCGGCACCACGCCCAGCATCGCCAGCACGCCGCCACACAGCCGTCTCTCGTGAGCTCGTGCCAACAGCGTCGCCAGGAGCCCGCCACCGGCCAGCAGCATGATCGGCAGACTGGCCAGAGGCGGACGCCACTGCGCCGGCAGTTGCCAGGCCATCAATCCATTGATGAGGCCCATGACGAGCAGCAGCGTAGCCACCATGGCCAGCCAGGTATGGATTGCCACCTGCTGCGTGCTATTGGGCATGCCGCCCCCGTAGGAATCATTGTCCGTATCGCTAGTGATAGCTATCGGCAAAATCCCGAACGACTTTAGGCAGCCCGGCCAGATGACGCCGAGTCATGCCCGCACGTCGGCAAGGCTGTCACGGCTCACTCGACCGGCAGCACATCACCGGCCGACTCGGCCACCAGTGCCCGGTTGCGACCCGCCTCCTTGGCTCGATAGAGCGCATCGTCGGCTCGCTTGAGCGCCTCTTGGGCCGGCTCATCCTGGCGCAGTTGCGTCACGCCGATACTGGTGGTGACGGGAATCCGCTGCTGGTTGCGATCGGTGAACTCGTACACTTCTACGGCATAGCGAATGCGATCGGCCACTTCGAGGGCTCGCACTTCGTCACTGCCGAGCAGGATGACCACGAACTCCTCGCCCCCGTAACGCGCCACGCAGTCATGCTTGCGCGTCTGCCCACTGAGAATCCGGGCGAACTGACAAAGCACGTTGTCGCCCACGGAGTGGCCGTGGTTGTCGTTGATACGCTTGAAATGGTCCAGGTCGAGCATCAGCACCGAGCAGGGCGCGCGGCCCTGTTGCTCGCCTCCCTCGATCTCGCGCTGCCATGCCTGGATCTTTTCCAGGTGCACTTCCAGGGCACCGCGATTGAACAGGCCGGTGAGCGGATCATGGGTCGCCTGGCGATAGAGCCGGAGCAGCAGGCTGAGCTGAAAGTGGTTGGCCGCCATGCTGACCACCAACAGACTCGACAGCAGCCAAAAGGATTCGACGCCACGCCCCGTCATCCAGGTGCCGTCGACCGTCTGGGCAAAGCCCAGCAGCGCCAGCATGGCCAGGCCAGCGAAAAACGACTCCACCAGCGTGAAGGGAAATACGCTGAGCGAAGCCACCAGCAGAAAGGGGATGAACCCGTAGCCCACCAGATCCTGCACCGCCGTGTCGGGCAGCATCGCCAATACCAGCACGTAGAAGCCCGCCGGCAGCGCCAGCAGCATCCCGGCGCAGAAGCGAATGCGTCGAATGCGTTCCACGCTGAACAGCGCCAGCACCAACACGCCGACCAGCCCTAGCATCAGCACCACGCGCCCCAACAGGGTATAGCGCAGCAGCTCTGCCGGCAGCACCAGAGAGTCGACGACGATCCAGAGCGGCGACAACAGCGTGAAGATGATGCCCAGCGCCAGCACGCGACTGCGCAGGTAGTGCGCATGCGCGAAGGCGAAATCGCGGGAGTGATGGCTGCTGCTGAGGGTATCGCGTAGCGAACTCAGGCCCACGAAGAGCTCATGATTCACCTCCGGAGGCTCCACCAGGGCATCCATGTGGCGCTTCTTCGGGCTTGCTGCGCTATCCTCTTCCTCTGACTTCCTTGACGACATGGCGAAACCTATCGGCGAGATGGGCGGTCAGCGCTCCTGCCGGCCTGACCCGTAAACGGTGTTCGATCATGGAGGCCGATGGTAGCAGAGCGGACACGTTGAAAAGCAGCCTCCCTTTGACCTGGGCCAAGAGTCGGTCAAAAACGGCCGGATCACTAAAGCCGCTGAATGGCGGAAAAGCGTCCATCCGGCGTGAAGTGCAGTCGAAACACCCCATGCACGCCATCACGCGTGACCACGCGCCTCAACGCCTCCGCCGGAAACACCACCGAACGGCCATCGAGACTGCGCGTGTACACCAGCCCCGCACGCCCTTCGTAGTGCGCCAGGCAGGTCTCATGAGAGAGCTCGATCACCACATCGATACTGGACATGGCAAGCATCAGCCAGCAGACCTTGTCGTTAACGACTCATTGACCAATACTCTACTCCAATCGGCCCATTTTCGCGGACATTCACCATGCAAGCCAGCCCTGTCACCGGTACCGTCAACCTCGCCTTCTCTGCCAATGCGGCCAGCCCCTCCGTCAACGACACGGCCATCGGCCGCACCGAGACGCGTCGCGTGGGCGAACCAGGTGCCGGAGCCGCGACGGACAGCGACGCAGCGGAAGAAGCCCGCCACGGCAACGTCAGCCAGGGCGAGGCCATCGAAAAGCCCAATGGCGAAACCCTGAGCGAGGCGGAACTGCGCGAGCTGGAACGACTCAAGCAAACCGACCAGGAAATACGCCGCCATGAGATGGCTCACCAGGTCGCCGGCGGCGCTTATACCGGCACCGCCACATACGAATTCGAACGCGGCCCGGACGGCCAGCGCTACGCCGTGGCCGGCGAAGTACCGATCGACTATGGCCCCGTACGCGGCGACCCCCGCGCCACCATCGACAAGATGCAGCAGGTGATCAGCGCCGCCCTGGCCCCGGCCGACCCGTCACCCAAGGATCGTCAGGTCGCCGCCACCGCCCGCCAGTACCTCCTCACCGCTCAGTTGGAACTCGCCCAGCAACAGAGTGCCATGAACGGCGCCCGCCAAGCCGGTCAGACGCGTGCGGAGCCCGTCGACATCGAGTCCAGCGAAACACCTTCGCTGAGCCGCTTCGATATCGTCGCACGAGCCGCCCAGGCCAGCGGCAGTGACTCGCTGAAGGCTTGACTGGTCTCCAGCGCCATCGCCGAACCTGGAATCACCTCACTTTGGCAATACCCACCGGCGGAGCCCTGAGCCAATAACCTCTAGCAACAAGCCGTCGGCTCCAGCCCTTGCCATTCGTACCGAGCGGGCCATGCTTCCAGCCAATCGTCCAGAAACTCGGCCGGCATGGGCCGAGCAATGCCGTAGCCCTGTGCCAGTCGACAGCCCAGCCCCAGCAACGCCGTGGCATGCCCGATGCTCTCCACACCCTCGGCCAGCAGCTCCCTGTCGAAGCGCTGGGCCATGTAGATCACGCTTTCGACGATGGCTCGATCATCGTCGTCGCAAAGCATGTCACGCACGAAGCTCTTGTCCACCTTGATGAGATCCACGGGCAGCTGGCGCAGATAGGTCAGCGAGGAGAAACCGGTACCGAAGTCGTCGATTGCGACCTGCACCCCCAGCGCCTGGCAGCGCGCTATCGCATTCCAGGCAGCACTGATGTCGTGCATTGCCGCGGTTTCCACGACTTCCAGCTTGAGGCGTGACGGCGAAACCCCCGGCCTGGTGGCCAGGAGCCCCTCGAGTCGCTCGGCGAAATCCGGTGCCAGCAGATGCGTCGGGCTGATGTTGACGCTCACTGGTAGCAAACCGACCTGCCCCCGCCAACAAGCGAGCTGGTCGAGCACAGACTGGAGCACCCATTCGCCCAGCGCCTGCTCCAACCCCGACCCCTCGATCGATGGCAGGAACTCAGCAGGCGGCAGAAGCCCCCTCTCGGGATGTTGCCAGCGCACCAACGCCTCGAAGCCAACCACCGCCGAGGTCGTCATGTCGATCTGCGGCTGGTAGTGCATGCAGAGCTCACCATCGTCGATGGCCTGCTCGATGCGCCGTCGCTGACTCAAGCAACGCTGCAGGCGGCGATCCTGCCCCGCATCGAAGCGGCTCACATTGTTGCGACCGCTCTGCTTGGCGCGATACATGGCCTGCTGGGCATGACGCATCAGCGTATCCGCTTCCAACCCATCACCGGGAAAGACCGCCAGGCCCAAGCTCGCGGTCATCGTCACGCGATGCTCGTTGAGCATGAAGGGACGACGAATGCCGGCCAGCAACGATGTCACCGCGGCAACGTCCTGATCCTGAATGAGCAACACGAACTCATCGCCCCCGGTTCGTACGATGAGATCATCGCGACCCAGCTGGAGGTTGAGGCGCCGCACCAACAACAGCATCAGCCGATCTGCCAGGGCGAGGCCCAACTGCTGATTGATGCGCTTGAAATGGTCGATATCAAGGACACAGACCAGCACGCTGCCATTGCGCTCGTTTGCTGCGGCCATGGCCAGTTCCAAGCGCTGGATCAGCCTGGCCCGCTGCGCCGCCCCGCGATACTCGTCGATGTAACGCGCCGCCATGTCCACCGGCGGCGACAGCTGCGGAAGATCGACGGGTGCCTCCCCGGCAGCCACGCTGCCGCCCAGCCACTCCACCCGATTGCGCCCCTTGTGCTTGGCCTGATACAGCGCCCGGTCTGCGCGCTGCAACAGATCGCGCGCACTGTCATCGACTTGCAGGTTGGCCAGGCCGATGCTGATCGTCACGCCTGGCCCCGGCATGGTTGCCGCCGCCACATCGGCGCGCAGCCGTTCAGCCAGTCGCAGAGCCCCCTCAGCGGGAGTTTCTGGCAACAGCATCGTGAATTCCTCGCCGCCCCAGCGCGCCAGCAGGTCGCTCTTGCGCAGGCGCTCCTGAACCAGTTCGCTCAAGGCATGCAGGATGGCATCGCCGACATCATGGCCGTGGTTGTCATTGACCGCCTTGAAGTGATCGATATCGAAGAGCATCAAAGCCAGCTCACTGCCATTCTGCCGAGCGGCGCGGATGGCCTTGACCAGGGCGCGATCGAAGGCGCGCCGGTTGGCGGCACCGGTGAGGTGGTCACGGCTCGCCTCCTGGGTCAATGTCTTCTCCAGGCGTTTGCGTTCGGCGATATCGTGAAACACCGAGACGAAATGGCGCACCTCGCCATGATCTCCCTTCACGGCGGTGATCGACTGCCATACCGGATAGATGTCACCGCGTTTGTTGCGGTTCCATATCTCTCCCTGCCAGTGCCCTTGCTCTTTCAACGAGCTCCACAGCGCGGCGTAGAATTCAGGACCATGGCGGCCCGACTTGAACAGCCGCGGCGTTTCGCCAACCACCTCATCGGCGCGATAGCCGGTGATCTGCGTGAAAGCGCAATTGACGCGTTCGATGCGCATCCGCGCATCGGTGATCAGCGTCGCCTGACCGGTTTCGAAGGCCGTCGCCATCAGTCGCAGCTGGTCCTCCTGCTCCTTGCGCGCGGAGATGTCCTGCTTGACCGTGACGAAACTCGTGATATGCCCCGCATCGTCGAAGATCGGCGTGATCAGCTCGTATTCCCAATACTCCTCGCCGTTCTTGCGCCGGTTGAGCAGCTCACCGCTCCACACCCTCCCCTCACGCAGGGTCTGCCACAACTCCTGATAGGTTCGCTCCGATGTCTTCCCTGACTGGATGACCGCCGAAGTACGCCCGATCAACTCATCGCGCCGATAGCCGGTGACCTCGACGAAGCGACGATTCACATACAGCAAACGGCCGCTGGGATCGGTGATCGCCGTTGCCAGCGGACTCTGTTCCACGGCGGTATAGAAATGCTTGAGCTCCTGGCTCAGATCGGCTGAAGAGCGATTGGCATACAGCGCCGACCAGCGATCGCGACGCTGGTCACCCTCTTGATCACGCATCTCCCCTCCCGCTCGCCATCGCATCCACTCGCTGCCGGATCCGGCAGACATCACCGCCACTCGCTCGCATGAGCCTTCCATACCCTAGCATTTTCAGTTATGTCGTTATCACTACATTCATCCTCAGCGTAGCGTACGAGAATCGTCACGAAATGTAGCCAGCAGACATTCAGACATAGATGAAGCAATCATTGACACAAGTCAAGTATATTGAACACCTCGACCTTGAGCACCGACCGCCAGCGAGCCCTCAGCGACAGCGCCAGGCAGCGAGTCGCTGCAGCAGAGCAGCCACCATCAGCCCGGCCGCCAGCCAGCCAAGCCAGAAGAGGATCGACTGGTAGCCGGAAGGTGGCTCGTGGGGTGGTCGAAATTGCAGGCCATATTCGGCCAGGCGGGTAACGAGATAGGTCAGGCTGGCGACGACCGCCAGCGGCAGGGTAGCTCGACGGGCCGCCAGCCAGCCGATGAAGCGACCGGGAGAGCGTGATGCCGACGCACGCTGGGAAGGCTTGGGCGAGCGCGCCCGCGACGACGCCGGACGGGCGCGTCGTGAAGCGGGTCGACGTCCGCCGCGCGCGGCACCCCGGCTCTTACCGCCCGATAGCCGAGACAGCCCCCAAAGCGTGCCACGCCAAAGCACCCAGCCCAAGGTGAAGGAGGCCGAAGCCACCAGGCCGCCCATGATCAGAAAGTAAGTCATGCCGCCCTCAGGCAATGCGGCCGAGCGCCTGCAGCGTATGCAGCAGGCGGGTCACGTTCTCGCTGGTTTGGGCATATTCCGCCATCAGCGCCTCCAGACGCTGCTCGAAGGTATCGACCTCCATCTCGCGCAGAGCCTGCGCAAAGGCATCGTCGAGTTCGCGAAACTGGCGCAGTTTCTCGCGCTCATCCAAATGACGGTGGGTTCTCTGTTTCTTCATTGGCATCCATTGATTGTCTAGCAAGGGGCCCAGCGGCATCCCGTGGCAACAGTCTATCGTTCTGGTCGACGTCAACGAAGCTCAAGGCGTGCCGACACCGATTCCACTTTGCAATTCACAGCCATTGCCAACACAACGGCAAAGTATGCACAAACGCTCAACGAGCGTCTCCAAACTTGCCTTCGAAACCGCCAACGTCGCATAAAGACAAAAGCAAACGTTACTAACCCTCGAGACGACCGCCAGGAGACCTCCCATTCATTGCCGCTACCCGGCCACGACGATACCACAACGATGGCAGGTCTTGACTTGCCACCAGGAATACCGCTAAGGGCCAGATAATGTTCAATGAGATGATGCGAGCGGAAATCTGGCTGCAGGACCACCTGGAAAGTCAGAAAGGAATAGACGATCTGGCAAGCCGTCTTGGTTATTCGACCTCACAAGTCCGGCGCCGGTTCAAGCAGAGGTTCGGCATTACTCCGAGTGCCTATCGCGACGTGCTGCGTCTGGAAAAGGCCGCGCGCCTGCTGACACTGACTCCTTTGAGCATCAGCGACATCGTCAGCGAATGCGGCTATCGCAACCATTCGTCCTTCAGCCGGGCCTTTCAACGCCATTACGAGTTGAGCCCGCGACTCTACCGACAGCGGCAACGTGCCCGGTTGAGCTCACAATGCCCGGGCAGTGTACCGCCACCGTTCGAAGTTCGTCAGCACTCCGAGCGCCAGGCGCTGGTTACTCGCGTCTACAAGCCCTTGAAGCGCATCGGCGACATCACCCGCCTGGCCAGACAAACCCACGGCGGCGAGAGTCTGACCGGCAAGCTGAACCGTGCGCCCGGCCTGGCCGTGGTGCACAATCTGCCGCTACCCTGCGCGCTGGAGCGCGTCGACCTGGGATTGATGGTTCCTCCCAAGGCGGTCGCCAGCCTGGCCATACCGCCTACCTTCCGGCTGATCGAACTGCCGCCCCGACAGCACGCCTGCGTGGTCGTCGAAGCGTTCGACGAGGTTGCGACGGCCGTTCAACAATTGGTCGTCAATTGCCTGCCGAACAACCAACGCCATGCCAATGGCGAACCCGTGCAGGTGCACTGGCATCCGCGCGGGCTGGAACTACGCCTGCCGCTACTGGCAACAACGTAGCGTGCCGGGCCCGAGGCCCGGCACTGCATACGTCAACCGTGCAAACGAGCGACGGGCATCACTCCTCGACGCGAACCAGCCAGCTTTCGACGGTATCCTGGCCGTACTGGTCTTTCCATGCCTTCAGCGTCTTCTGGTTGCCGCCGCGGGTTTCCACCACTTCCCCGGTATTGGGGTTCTTGTAGATCTTGAGCTTGCGCTTGCGACGCCCGCCGCCGGCCGGCGGCTTGGCGGCAGGCTTGGTGCCACCTTGCGGATCGAGCAGATTGATGACATCCGCAGCGCTCTTGCCGAACTCGCGCATCAACGCCTCGAGCTTGTCCTTGAACGCCAGCTCTGCCTTGAGGCGCTCATCGTTCTCCAGCTTCTCGAGCTCTTCCTGAATCTGCTTGAGCTGCTGCTCTTTCTGGACGTATTGACTGAGAAGAGACATCAACGGTTTCCTTGCTATGCATGAATAAATGGAATGCGGGCGCCAATTAGTACCGCAACTCTGTCTGAATGACAATAGCGTGAACGCACGCACGGTGCCAGGGCGTAGTGCACGACTTCAAGAAACGTGGCGAATGATCGACACAACGGCGGAGTCAATCGGCGAGCCACGTTGAATATAATCCGTCAACATGCTCGCATCAATCGGCTTCCGGCTCGAACCCCAGTTCGACGACCTGCAGCGCAGCGGCATCGCCCGGTGCTCTGGGCGTGCCTTCGAGGGCTTCACCGTTCACCGCTATTTCGGTGCAGGCGCCATCGTCCGGGTAGCTGGACAGCACGCTCGCCACGGAAGGCGTGCTCTCCACGTCCTCGTCATAGTGCGTGGCATAAACCGCCGAGGCATAGGCGCGCACGTCCGCCAGGCAGGCAGCATTGGCAGCACGCCCCATGCCATCCCTTGACCGGCCAGAAACGAAGCTGAATTGTGGAAGATTCGATATATACTAAGTGCCGTGGTAAACGCCATCAGAATGAAGATCATCACATTCATTGAAGACACCGAGAGTCGGCCGCGGCACTTCCCACCAGACGCCATACGTTTCGCTGGTTACTAGATCGACTGAATCCAGGCCAGTCGTGTACCAGATGACTATCAACCAGTACCCATTGTTGACCATAGTTTCTCGAGAACCGGATTCGAGGAAGTACCGGCACTTTTGGATATTCTATGCAGCCAACAAAGCAGAGACAGACCATGCACTCCACTATTTTCAGGATGAAAGGCTCAGAAGACCGCAAAGAAGGGCATCAATCTCAGCAAGCAACGCTACAAGACTCTACCTTTAACCATCAAAGGAGAATATAGCACGTACATTGAGCAGTACGACCGTACTTGGAAAGCCATCGTGGGTCGGCCATTCCTATCTCAACCCCCTTCTGGCGCGAAGCCCAGTTCGACGACCTGCAACGCAGCGGCATCGCCCGGCGCTCTGGGTGTGCCTTCGAGGATTTCACCGTTTAACGTAATCTTAGTGCAGGCACCATTATCGGGATAGGTGGAAAGCACGCTCGCCACGGAAGGCGTGCTCTCCACGTCCTCGTCATAGTGCGTGGCATAAACCGCCGAGGCATAGGCGCGCACGTCCGCCAGGCAGGCAGCGTTGGCGGCACGCTCCCGAAACCCCATGTATACCGGAATGGCGATGGCGGCCAACACGCCAATGACCGCCACCACCACGAGCACTTCGAGGAGACTAAAGCCCCGCTGACTCACTTTTCCGCTTTTCCATGCCATGCTCTTTATCACCCATTCCGTTGGCTAGCACGTCCCCTTGCCGGACGTGCGGGAGACTTTCACCCCCGAGTCATCCGAGGCATCACCATTGGGAACAACACCGATCAGGCGCTGCACACTATACCTGACGCACATAGCAAAAAGGCCGGATGTCCCGGCCTTTTAAAAACCATTAGAAAAAATTAGCTGCCATCGCCACCATCAGGATCAGGAAAATCCACGTCATTACCGCGGGAATCTGTATATCTGGCTTGGTTTTGATCAAACACATCGTCAGCTATGTCATCGGCAGTTTCATTGCATGACTGAAATTCAAAATCAGTAGAAGTAATATCCCCATCATCATCAAACAAATCACCCGCCGCATCCTCAGCCATCAACAGGTTTCTGAAACTTGCCAGCTCTTGCCGGCAGGCGTTCTCTGCGGCAGTATCCAAATAGTCATTATACTGCGGAATCGCAATCGCCGCCAAGATACCAATGATCGCCACCACGATCAGCAGTTCGATCAGCGTGAAGCCGCCCTGCTTGCCGGCCGGCGCTTTCTTCATTTGATTCATTTCCATGGTCTCTTTCATCGCCCTGAGTTCCCCTTGGTTGCCTCGACTCTCGTCCGGCGGGCATTGGCCTCGCCTTCTTCTTCCCTCTTCCTGATTTCGCACCGCGCGTTCACCGATGCGTGAATCAAAAACGACCGCCGAATCCGACGTTACGCTGACAGTATGGCATCTTCGATGGGCCGGCAAGGGCTTTGTCCCGCTCCTTTGCCTGATGTCAAACTCAGCGTAAGGTACGAGTTCGTTGATCGCCCGTCTTTGGCATGATGGCATCGATGCTGCCGCTGTCGCCACCGGCGGGTTACAATGAAAACAGTGTTTCTTCAACGTTTCCAGCTCGCCGGGCTCGCCACACCGGTGCGCGAGGTACCAGGGGGTTGCCATGACCGATTACCCGACACCGCCCAACGCCGCAGCCGCCGCCCCGCTGAAACGCGCCGCCCAGCCGGGCTCGCTGCGCGGCCTGGCGCGACGCCTGGTGGAAGACGAGCAGCTGTCGCTGGCCGCTGCGGAGCGCGCCGAGCAGGAAGCCCGCGAAGCCGAGGTGACCCTGCTGCGCCACGTGGTCGACGCCGGCCTGGTGACCGCCCGGCGCGCCACCCTGAGCGCCGCCTGGGAGTACGGCCTGCCGATCATCGACCTGGACGCCGTGCGCCTCTCCAGCTTGCCACCGGCGAGCGAGTACCCGGAAAAGCTGCTGCGCAAGCTCGGTGTGGTGCCCCTGACACGGCGCGGGCACCGGCTCACCGTGGCGGTGCCCTACCCCTCCACGCTGGCTCAGCTCGATGACCTGCAGTTCGCCACCGGGCTGAGCATCGAGGCGGTACTCTGCCCGGTGGACCAGCTCATGCCCTTCCTCGAAGCCTACCTGGCCGAGGGCGAGGCAAGCATGATGGACGAGCTGGCCGGGGTCGACGATGCCATCGGCGAGCTGGAATATGACGACGGCGAGGACATCAGCGACCAGGGCACTACCGATGCCGCCCAGAGCGCGGCCAACGATGCGCCCATCGTCAAGTTCGTCAACAAGGTACTGCTCGACGCCATTCGCCGCGGCGCCTCGGACATCCACTTCGAGCCCTACGAGACCAGCTACCGAGTGCGCATGCGCATCGACGGCATGCTGATCGAGGCGGCCCGCCCTCCCTTCGCCATGCGCACGCGAATCGCCGCACGCCTCAAGGTGATGGCACGGCTCGACATCTCCGAACGCCGCCTGCCCCAGGATGGCGCCATCAAGCTCAAGGTCTCCAAGAGCCGCACCATCGACTTTCGCGTCAACTCGCTACCCACGGTCTACGGCGAGAAGATCGTGTTGCGCATACTCGACCCCGCCTCGGCGCAGTTGGGCATCGATGCGCTGGGCTTCACCCCCGAGCAGCGCGCGCTCTACGAGGGCGTGCTCGAACACCCACAGGGCATGATCCTGGTGACCGGCCCCACCGGCAGCGGCAAGACGGTCACTCTCTACACCGGGCTCAACATCCTCAACCAGATTCAGCGCAACATCTGCACCGCGGAAGATCCGGTGGAGATCAAGGTGCCGGGGGTCAATCAGGTCAACGTGTTGCCCAAGATCGGGTTGGACTTCGCCAGTGCCCTGCGCGCCTTTCTGCGCCAGGACCCCGACGTGGTGATGGTGGGCGAGATCCGCGATCTGGAAACCGCGGAGATCGCCGTGAAGGCCTCGCAGACCGGCCACCTGGTGCTCTCCACGGTGCACACCAACTCGGCCTCGGAAACGCTGACTCGCCTGGCCAACATGGGCGTGGCACCGTTCAACATCGCCAGTTCGGTGAGCTTGATCATCGCCCAGCGGCTGGCGCGGCGGCTGTGCAAGCAGTGCCGCCAACCCGCGGAGATACCCCGCGAGGCACTGCTTCGCGAGGGCTTCACCGAAGAAGATGTGGAGAACTCGACGGTATTCGAGGCGGTGGGCTGTCAGCACTGCACCCAGGGCTACAAGGGGCGAGTGGGCATCTACGAGGTGGTACCCATCTCCAGCGACATGAGCCAGTTGATCATGCGCCAGGGCAATTCGCTCGACTTCGACCGGTTGGCCCGCCAGGAAGGCCACCCGGACCTGCGCCGCAGCGGCCTGCTCAAGGTGATGCAGGGAGTGACCAGCCTGACCGAGATCAACCGCGTGACCAAGGATTGATCCTCACCCAGCCGCTCTACCCACTTGGCAGGAACCCGCGATGGCAACTCGAACCGCACAGCAACCCCGCAAGAAACCCAGGCTCTACCGCTGGAAATGGACCGGCAAGGGCCCCGGCGGCCGGCCGGTCAAGGGCGAGGTGGTTGCCGGCCAGAAGTTCGAGGTAGAAAAGGAACTGGCCGGCCAGAACATCATCGTCAAGAGCATTCGCCGCAAGAGCGGACTGGGTGGCGGCATGGGCCGAGTCAAGCCGCGTGACGTGATGCTCTTCGCCCGCCAGATGGCCACCATGATCCGCGCCGGCGTGCCGGTGCTGCAGGCTTTCCAGGTGGTGGCGGAAAGCATCCGCAAGCCGGCCATGAGCGCCATCGTTCAGCAGATGATGAACGAGGTGGCGGCAGGCTCCAGCTTCTCCCAGACCCTGCGCCGTCATCCCGAGCACTTCGACTCGCTGTTCTGCAACTTGGTGGAAGCCGGCGAGACCTCCGGCTCGCTGGACGGCATGCTGGAGCGCATCGCCAGTTACAAGGAGAAGGTCGAGTCGCTCAAGGGCCGCGTCAAGAAGGCCATGTGGTACCCTGCCGCGGTGATCGCCGTGGGCATCGGCGTCACCGCGCTGCTGCTGATCAAGGTGGTGCCGCAGTTCGAGAGCCTGTTTCAGGGCTTCGGCGCCGAGTTGCCGGCGATGACGCAGATGACCATCGCCCTCTCCGAGTTCGCCCAGACCTACTGGCTGCACGGGCTGGGCGCAACGGTGGCGGCGATCTTCCTGCTGCGCCAGGGCATCAAGCGCTCCGCGAGCTTCGCCTACCGCATGCATCGCCTGGCACTGAGGATCCCGGTGATCGGCGACATTCTCGATAAGTCCGCCGTGGCGCGCTATGCACGCACTCTGGCCACCACCTACGGCGCCGGGGTGCCAATGGTCGAATCGCTCGACATCTCCGCCGGAGCCGCGGGCAACCTCGTCTACCAGCGCGCCATCGAGCAAGTGCGCGAGGACGTGGCCACCGGCCAGCAGCTGCACTTCGCCATGCGCCTGACCGACCGCTTCCCGCCGCTGGCCGTGCAGATGGTCGGCATCGGCGAGGAATCCGGGGCGCTGGATGCCATGCTCAACCGCGTGGCCGACTACTACGAAGAGGAAGTCGACAACAAGGTCGACGCTCTCACGTCGCTGCTCGAACCCTTCATCATCGTGGTGCTCGGCGTACTGGTCGGCGGTCTGGTGGTCTCCATGTACCTGCCGATCTTCGAGCTGGGTACAGTACTTTAAGTGAGTTTTCAACGCCACGAGGTGCGCTCTTGCTGGTCGACTTTCCCCCCGCCCTACTCTGGCCGCTGGCCGCCTGCCTGGGCCTGTGTCTGGGCAGTTTTCTCAACGTAGTGATCGTGCGCCTGCCGGTGATGCTGATGCACGGCTGGCGCGCCGAAGCGCGCGAGGCGCTGGAGCTTCCCCATGAGGAGCGCCCGTGTTTCAACCTGCTGGTGCCGCGTTCGATCTGTCCGCGCTGCGAGCAGCCCATTGCCTGGCACGACAATCTGCCGCTGCTCGGCTGGTTCAAACGCCGCGGGCAATGCGCCCATTGCGGCAGCCGCATCAGCCTGCAATATCCCCTGGTGGAGCTGGCCGGCGGCGTGCTGACGCTGGCCGTGCTGGCGCTGCATGGCCCCACCTGGCCAGCACTCTTCGTACTCGGCGCCTGCCTGACGCTGCTCGCCCTCACGGTGATCGACTTTCGCACCCAACTGCTGCCCGACGTACTGACACTACCGCTGCTGTGGTCAGGGCTTGCCTACCAGCTGCTGTTCCAGCCGTTGATGCTCGCCGACGCGGTGATCGGGGCCATGGCCGGGTACCTGGTGCTGTGGAGCGTCTACTGGCTGTTCAAGCTCGTCACCGGCAAGGAAGGCATGGGCTACGGCGACTTCAAGCTGCTGGCCGCCCTTGGCGCCTGGCTCGGCTGGCAGACCCTGCCGCTGGTGCTGATCCTCGCCGCCGGCACCGGCGCCATCATCGGCATTGCCATGCAGCTCGTGCTGCCCCGCCTGCGCGGCGCACCCATGCCGTTCGGTCCTTTTCTCGCCGTAGCCGGCTGGATCGCCCTGCTCATCGGCGAGCCGCTGATGGCAGTCTATCTGGCCTGGACGCTGTAATGCCGCCGTGCAACGGGAGTCACGCATGATCATCGGCCTGACCGGCGGAATCGCCTCGGGAAAGTCCACGGTGGCACGCGCCTTCGAACGGCTGGGCATTCCCTGGGTGGATGCCGACGACGTGGCCCGGGAGGTGGTCGAACCCGGCGAGCCGGCCCTGACCGAAATCGCCGCACGCTTCGGCCAGCGTGTATTGAATGCCGACGGCAGCTTGAATCGCCGCGCACTGCGCGAAATCGTCTTTGCCGACCCCGACGAACGGCGCTGGCTGGAGTCCGTCACCCACCCGCGCATCCGCCACCGCCTGGCCGCGAAGCTCGAGCGATTGCAGGCCGGCGGCGCCCCCTACGTGCTGCTGGTCTCGCCGCTGCTCTTCGAATCCGGCCAGCACGAGATGGTCGAGCGCTGCCTGGTGATCGACGTGCCGGAGGCCGTGCAGGTTGCCCGCACCGCCGCCCGCGACGACGTCGACGAAGCCCAGGCTCGCGCCATCGTCGCCGCCCAGATGCCACGCCAGGAACGCCTGGCCCACGCCGACGACGTGATCGACAACGGTAGTGACGAAGCCGCACTCACCGCTCAGGTCCAGCGGCTGGACGAAACGTATCGACGACTGTCCTCGACCGGGGCCGACTCGCTAGAATGAGCGATACATTCCCGACATGACCGAACCCATGAACCCAGCGCAGACACCCCTGACCGTCGCCTGCCCCCAGTGCCACCGCAAGGTCGAATGGCGGACTGACAACCCGCATCGCCCTTTCTGCTGCGAGCGCTGCAAGCTGCTCGACCTGGGCGCCTGGGCCGAGGAGTCGCACCGTATCGCCGGCGAACCGGCCCTCGACGAAACCAACATCGACGAGTGGCTGGCTCGCGCCGATCGGGGCGACTGACATGAGCCAGGCCCACGCCCCGGCATATCGCCTCCTGGCCGAACTGGAAGCGACCTTCGATACGCTGATCGAGCGCACCGAGGCGCTGCTGGCCGACTACGCCCGCTCGCCGGGCGAAGCCTGGGCCTTTCAGGACGAAGCGACCACCGAGTGGCTGCGCCATGCCCTGCTCGACTTCTGGTATCAGGACGGCCAGGACGGCCGTGCCACTCGCAGCCACGTAGGGCTGGTGGCTGCCGACGATACCCTGCTGGAACGCGTCGCCACGGTGAACGCGGCCAAGGCCGAGTTCGCCGCCCTGCTCGCCCGCATCCGCGAGGCGCACCCACCGCTCATCGCCGAGATCAAGGCGGTACTGCCCTTCCGCCACCCCGAGCTGCACCAGCACTTGCGCGGCAGCGGCCTGGCCCGCCTGCATCTCAAGCAGTGCTGGCGGGCGATTCCCGTGGCCGAGGCACCGGTAGCGCGGGTGCGCCTGGCCTGGTACACCAGCGGACGTTCGATCAAGCGCCTCACCGTGCGCGAGGCCGAGCAGAAGCTGCTCGCTCTGGATACCGACGCCCCCCACGTACGCATCCAGCTGCACAAGCTCGCCGGACTGCCCAGTAGCGAACCGCTCGCCCAGGTTCAGGGCCAGGCACCTCTGATGCGCGCCAACCTCTTCTTTACCGAGCCGTTGGACGACGGCCGTACGCGACGCGCGCTGAACGTCGCCCTGCCGGTGTTCATCCCGGCACCCCGCGGCCGGCTGCCCGACCGCAATGAGCCCCCCGCCACCCCGCCCGAAACACGAACCCGGGCCCGACGCCGCGACGAACGCCTGGAATCGGAACCTTTCCTGCCCAGCCTGCGCATCCATCGCTACCGCCACGGCATGGCTTGATCCGAGTCATGCGCCGAAGGACTGGCTCAGCCATACTGAACGACATTCGGTGACGGCCATTCGGCAAGGAGACCCAGGACGTGGATGCGCAGGACAGCATGAGCCCGCTATCCGTCGCGCAGGCCTATCGCGCCTGCCCGGAAGACGGTTTCGACTTCGAAGTCACCAGCGAGCTCGGCTCGCTGGATCTGCTCAGCGGCCACCGCCGCGCCCGCGATGCCCTGGACTTCGGCACTGCGATGCGCAGCGAAGGATTCAATCTCTTCGTGCTCGGCCACCCCAGCCACGGCATGCACGACATGACAGGGCGCTTTTTGGCCGAACGCTCTCATCACCAGCCCGCTCCGCCCGATATCGCCTATCGCTACAACTTCGATGACCCGGCTCGCCCCTGTTACCTATCGTTGCCCACCGGCACCGGACACGTGCTGAGTGCCGATCTCGACAATCTGATCGATGAACTGCGCACGGCAATCCCCGCGGTATTCGAGAGCGACGAGTACCAGAACCGCCTGCACGAATTGAAGCAAGCCATGGGCGAGCGCCAACGCGATGCCATCGAGGCGGTGCGCCGCGAGGCCCGCAAACACGACATTCTGCTGTTCTCCACCCCCAACGGCTTCACCTTCGCTCCCGCTGCCGACGACGATCGGATGATGCCGCCGGAGGACTTCCAGAAACTTCCCGACGATGAGCGCGAGCGTATCGAAGGCACTGTCGCGATCCTGCAGAAAAAGCTCACCGCGGCCATTCGTCGGATGCCACGCCTGGCCAAACAGTTGCGCGAGCAGGTCGATGCGCTCAACGAGGAGATGCTGCAATCCGCCATCGGCGCACCGCTGGAGGAACTGGAAGCCCGCTATGCCGACGATAACGGCATACTCGCCCACCTGACGGCGATTCGCGAAGCGATTCTCGCCCACGTGAACTCTTTCATCGAAGACGAGCCGGACATCCCGCCAGAGGCCGTGTTCAGCCGCTGTCACCTGAACTTGATCGTCGACAACCGGGGAACCGACGGCGCCCCGGTCATCTATCTCGACCTGCCCAGCCACCAGCATCTGGTGGGGCGCATCGAGCATCACGTGCACAATGGCACCCTGCTCACCGACTTTTCGCTGATTCGTGCCGGCGGCCTGCATCGCGCCAACGGCGGCTACCTGGTGCTCGATGCCCGCACCCTACTCACTCAGCCCGGCGCCTGGGAAACGCTCAAGCGCGTGCTGCGCGCCGGCGAGATCCGCACCGAATCGCTGGAGCAGGCCTACGGGCTGATCAGTACCACCACGCTGGAACCCGAGCCGGTACCGCTCGACCTCAAGATCGTACTGCTCGGCGAGCGGCTGCTCTACTACCTGCTGTGCGAACACGATCCCGACTTCCTGGAACTCTTCAAGGTACAGGCGGACCTCGAGGACGACCTGCCGTGGAGTGACGAAAACCTCCCGTTGTTCGCACGCATGCTGGCCACCCAGGCCCGCGAAGCCGCCCTGCGTCCGCTGGACCGCAGCGGCGTCGCGGCGATGATCGAGCGTGCCAGTCGCCTGGCTGGCGATCAACGCAAGCTCACCGCCCGCCACCGGGCCATGAGCGACCTGTTGCAGGAGGCCGACCACTGGGCAGGGCGCGCCGATGCCACGGTCATCGCCCGGGAACACGTGGAAAAAGCCGTTTCTCAGCAGCTGTGGCGAGCCGGCCGCCTACGCGAACGCAGCTACGAGCCGATCACCCGCGGTACTCTGGCGATTCGTACCACGGGGCAGATGGTAGGCCAGGTCAACGGGCTCTCCGTGCTCTCGCTGGGCGACTTCGCCTTCGGTCAGCCAACGCGCATCACCGCCACGGCTCGCCCCGGTGCCGGCCAGGTGATCGACATCGAGCGCGAAGCACGCCTGGGCGGGCGAATTCATTCCAAGGCAGTGATGATCCTGACGCGCTGCTTGGCCAACCGCTACGCGCCGGACACGCCATTGTCGCTTTCCGCCAGCCTCGCCTTCGAGCAGTCCTACGGCGGGATCGAAGGCGACAGCGCCTCGGTGGCCGAAGCCTGTGCGCTGATCTCGGCCATCGCACGGGTGGGCATCGACCAGCGCCTGGCCGTCACCGGCTCTATCGACCAGTACGGCCGCGTGCAGGCCGTGGGCGGGGTGAACGAGAAGATCGAGGGCTTCTTCGCCATCTGCCAGGCGAGCGGCGAACTGGCTGGCCATGGCGTGCTGTTGCCCGCTACCAATGTGGAGCACCTGATGCTGGCCCAGGAGGTGCGCGAGGCCATGGCCGCCGACCAGTTCCGCCTGTATGCCATCCATGATCTTGACGAGGCCCTGACCTTGCTCACGGGCCTGCCGTTGGGCGAAGCCGATGGCGAAGGCCGCTACCCGGGTGAATCGCTCAATGGCCGGGTGATGGAACGGCTCACCGCCTTCCATGCGGCAGTGAAGCACAAGAATTCGAGTGAGTCGGATGATAGCGGCGAAGACACCCACGCCGGGGAGGAGGACGATCATGATGGCTGAACGCCCCGGCAACGGGCAGGGAACTTCCCATCTGCCCGAGCGTCGCTCCGGCGAGAGGCCTACCTCGTCGGAACTCGCCCGTGTCCTGGCCCTGCTCGACGCATCGCGGCACAGCCTGGTGGCTCTGGCGGCGGCCGTGGATCTGGCTGCGCGGCGCCAAGCCGAGCTGGTGGCACTCTACGTGGAAGACACCGACCTGCTGAGCTGCGCGGGCTTCCCCTTTGCCCGCGAGATCGGCGCTCAATCGGGGCTGGCCCGGCCGCTCACCGACAGCAGCCTCGAAGCCGCCATCGCCCGCCAGCGGAGCCGCATCCACCAGGCGGTGGAGCGTGCCGTCGCCGGCCGCGAACTGCGTCATCGACTGGAAGTGAGCCGTGGGCAGGTGGTGGCGGAAACCCTGGCCCAGGCTACCCCCGGCGACGTGCTGGTGATGGGCAAGGCAGGCATGTCGGAGCGCTTCGGCCCGCGGCTCGGCTCCACCAGCCGACGCGTGCTGCTCCACGCGCCCTGCACGGTGTTGGTGTGGGACGAACGCCGCGCCTTCCGACGCGGACCGCTGCGCCTGGTGGACCACGCCCGTAGCCCACTCGAGGGCGGGACGTTACCGGGCTGGCTGGCCGCCCTGTTCGACGGGGTAACGCCCCTGCCCGCCCACCGTGCCGGCGAACTGGAACGCCTGCTGGCACGCAGCGAGGCCGGTGGCCTGCTGCTGCATCGAGCTCAGCTCACCCGGCTGCTGGACGAAGACCCGGACATGCTGGCACGCATCCCTTTGCCGGTGGTGGTCGTCGACTGAGGCGATCCGCGCAAGCGTAGCGCCGGGCCGGGGAGTGTCTAGCCCGGCAGGTCGCGCATGAGCAGCGCAAACTCGATGCGCTCGGGTGCGATGGCCTCGCCGGGCACCGGGATACGCACCCGATGGCCGGAGCCGGGAGCCGCCCGTACCGACTCGCCACGACGGTTCTCGATATGCTCCAGCGTGAAGCGACGATTGCCGCCGGGCAGCATCAGCTCGACGCCGTCGCCCACCTCGAAGCGGTTCTTGACGTCGATCTCCAGCATGCCGCGATCCGGATCGTAGCCGATCACCTCACCGACGAACTGCTGATGAACGCCCACCGAGTGGCCACGCTCGTAGTTCTGGTATTCGTCGTGAACGTGCCGACGGTAGAAGCCTTCCGTGTAACCGCGGTTGGCCAGATTGTCGAGCTCGTCCATCAGGCGCATGTCGAAGGGCCGGCCGGCCACGGCATCGTCGATGGCACGGCGGTAGACCTGAGCGGTGCGCGCCACGTAGTAGTGAGACTTGGTGCGCCCCTCGATCTTCAGCGAGGTGACTCCCATCTCGGCGAGCCGCGGGACGTGCTGTACGGCACGCAGGTCCTTGGAGTTCATGATGTAGGTGCCATGCTCGTCCTCGAAGATCGGCATCAGCTCGCCGGGGCGACTGGCGTCCTCGATCAGCGCCGAAAGCTCGTCCTGGCCTTCCACGCCACCGGCAGTGGCCGTGCCGTGACGGGTGCTGCCGCCGCCGGAGGCGATCAGGCCGCCCTGCCCCTCCGGCGTCCACACGCCGCTGCCGGCATGGGCCGCCGCGGAGTTGCCCGGCACCAGATCGCCAGTCTCGTCGTGAGCGGCGGCCACGGTGTTGTACTGCCAGCGGCAGGCATTGGTGCAGGTACCCTGGTTGGGGTCACGGTGGTTGAAGTAGCCGGAGAGCAGGCAGCGGCCGGAATAGGCAATGCACAGCGCGCCGTGGACGAAGGTCTCGATCTCCAGATCCGGGCACTCGGCACGGATCTCGGCGATCTCCTCCAGCGACAGTTCCCGCGAGAGGATGATGCGACTGATGCCCTGCTGTTGCCAGAATTTGGCTGCCGCCCAGTTGACCACATTGGACTGCACCGACAGATGAATCGGCTGCTCGGGCCAGCGCTCGCGGATCATCATGATCAGCCCCGGGTCGGACATGATCAGCGCATCCGGCCCGGCCTCGATCACCGGTTCCATGTCGCGCAGGTAGGTCTTCAGCTTGCTGTTGTGCGGGGCGATATTCGACGCGACGTAGAACTGCTTGCCGCGCTCGCGGGCGTAGGCGATGCCCTTGTGGAGGTTGTCGAGTTTGAAGTCGTTGTTGCGTACGCGCAGGGAATAACGCGGCTGGCCGGCATAGACGGCATCCGCGCCGTAGGCGAAGGCGTAGCGCATGTTCTTGAACGTCCCCGCCGGGGAGAGCAGTTCGGGAGCTGGCATCAGGGGTCACCGTTGTCAGGACGATGAAAAGGGGGCGAGAGTCTAGCAATTGCCGCCGATCCTGGCCAGATCATGACCGGTTGCGTAGACTGGCGCGCCCCGCCGTTCATGACGAGGAGAGCCGGCCATGTTCGACGCAATCGGAAAGTGCCGCCCCGGCTGCGGGGCCTGCTGCATCGCACCGTCGATCAGCTCGCCGATTCCCGGCATGCCGGACGGCAAACCTGCAGGGGTGCGCTGCGTGCAGTTGGACGACGCCAACCTGTGCCGGCTGTTCGGCGACCCGCGCCGCCCCGAGGTCTGCCGCCGTTTCGACTACGACGCCGACCTCTGCGGCGCGAATCGCGACCAGGCGCTGACGCGCATCGCAGCGCTGGAAATCGCCACTTGAGAGCGCTTCCGTGAGTACCGCTGAGGGCTTTCCACCTTCAAGCCCGCTGAAGGCTCACTCCTCCACCTGAACCTGAATCGCCTCGGCCTGGCGCCGATCGAGCAGGGTGCGCCAACGTACCAGCACCGGTGCATCGCTGTGACTCACTTCGCCCAGCAGCGTACGACAGGCTTCACGGGCAGCGGCGTCACGGCTGTCGACCAGAGTCAGCCAGGCTTCCAGCGCGCACAGCTGGAGGTGGCGATTTTCGTGGCGGCGCGCCACCTCGAGGCCCTCCTCCACCAGACGGCGCACCTCCCCCTGAGGATGCCCCAGCCGCTGACGCACCTTGGCGAGTTGAACCGCCAGTTCGGGAACGAAGAGCGTGCTGCGTTCGCGGGCGATCATCAAGCACTGGTCGAGGTAGTCCTCGGCACGGGCGTATTCGCCCAAGGCAATGCAGGCATCGCTGTACCACAGCGTGGGTCGGTGAAAGCGGTCGCGACCGGTGATCTCGCTGAGCTCTTCGAGGGATTCATCGACCAGCGCCAAACCGTCGCGATCGCCGGACAGCGCGCGACGCCAGCCAAGCACGGCCTGCCCGGTCACCTGCCACAGGTGCAGATCCGGCGTTTCGGTGAGTTCCACGGCCTGCTCGGCGCGGCGAGCAGCCAGGTGGACGTGCCCCATCTGACGATAGAGGGACGCCGCGAACAGCAGCGCCATGGCCAGCGAACCGGGATGGCCGATGCGCTCGGCCAGGCGGGTCGCCGATTCGACCTGCTGCTCCGCCCGGCGATAGTCCCCGCACAGGCACATGGCCCACCCCTGAAAACAGGCGGCAGCAACCTGCGGATGGTCGGAGAACGGCAACCACTCGATCAGCATGGGTTGCTCGAGGGGATCGATTTCGTCGAGATGCTCGTAGGCCTGACGGATTCGTCCGGCCCAGTACTCGCAGTTGGCCCGCGCGTAATCCGCCAAACGCCGGTAGCGCGGATCTTCCAACTGCGCGGCCAGATCGGCCAGCTTGGAGGCCAGTGAGAAGGCATCCGCATGGGCATGGCGCTGGCTGCAGCCGACCCACAGCCCCCATTTGACCAAGAACGCCTGCTCCAGATCCTCAGGATCGTCACCCACACCGGCCTCCTGCCCGACCAGCAGCTCACGGGCGCGCACGAAGCTCTCGTGAGCGGTGGGCGAGCCGTGCCCCTCGAGGGCAAAGGCGGCCTGACCGCGTACCGTCAACAGGCTGATCTCGCGCTCTTCCTGTTCCTCGACATGGCGCAGGCTGGCCAACCCGAAGTCGGCCATGCGTAGCGCCGTTCGGTTGGCGCTCACCTTCAGCGCCTCGCGGGCGGCGAGTTCGAAGTAACGGGCGCCTCGGGCATAGTGACCGCTGCGTCGCAGATGGGTGGCGAAGTCGCCGGGATGGCGACTGATCCACATGGGGAAGTGCTCCTCGATGAGGCTCACTACCTGGCGGTGAATCCGCACCCGCACGTCACGCGGACACGACAGGTAGGCGGCTTCCTGCAGCAACTGGTGGCTGAACTGGAATTCACGCCCCTCCTCGCCACTGGCCGGCTCGATGATCTCCAGGCGGCGCATCTGCTCCAGCGCCCGGTTGAGCCGCGACATCTCCCAGCCACTGCATTCGGCCAGGAAATCCAGGCGAAAGCGCCGCCCCAGCACCGCCGCCACATGGGCGACCTCGCGGTCGCCATCGAGCTGGTCGATACGGCTGGCGAGCAACCCCAGCAAGCCGCGGGGCAACTCTTCGAGATTCACGCTGCGCCCTTCGCGGCGATCCATCTCCAGGCGCCGGCAGATCTCCTGCATGTAGAGCGGCACGCCGTCGCAGCGCTCGATGATCTGGCCGCGCAGGCGGGGGCTCAGGTGTAGACGATAGCGGCGCGCCAGCTGCGACAGTAGCCGCGACGACTGCATGGCATCGAGGCGCCCCAGGGTGACCTGCTGATCCCAGTGCAGCCGAGTGGGCAGCGCCTCTCGCCCGTGGTGGCTGGCCACCAGCAGGAAGGCACAGTTGATGGGCAGACGTGCCTGCAGGCCGGTGAGTACCCGGAAGGAGGGTTCATCGAGCCACTGCAGATCGTCGATCATCAACACCAGTGGCCGCTCGGCAGTTTGCCGTTCGATGATCCGGCACAGCAGCGCCACCACACGCTCCGCCGTCTCGCCGCTCTTGGCGAGCTGCGTCTCTTCCGACGACTGCCGCACTCCCAGCGCGGCTTCCAGCCGTTCGCGCTGCTCGTCGCCGAGGCTGCCCTCGAAGTGGGCTTCGAGCAGCTCGCCGAGCCCTTCGGCAGTCAGCTCACCGCCGAGATGCCAGCGCAACAGGGTGCGCGCCACGCCAAACGGCTCGAGTACCGAGAGCCGCGTGGTGGGCTGCCAGCAAATGGCAGCATCGCGGCTCAGCTCCAACTGGCGAAAGCCCACCATGAGCGCCGACTTGCCCATGCCCGATGCGCCGCGCACCAGCACGCTCTGACGCAGACCGATACCGGCGCGAGCCAAGGCGTCGCGCAGCACGCGCAGTGCGCCTTCTCGACCTACCAGGCTGGGCGGCATGGCATCGCGGCCCCCTTCGTTGGCGCCCAGAACCAGCGCGCGCAGGCGCACGCGGCCATCACTGGCGACCAGCCGCGAGGCGAGCCGCGGCTGCAGGTCGAGTGCCGGCGGCATGTGCTGGCTGGCTTCCTGAGAGATCACCAGCTCACTGCCCTCGGCGGCATCCATCAGCTCCACCGACCCTTGAGTCACCTGACCCAGAGGATCGACCAGGTGGCGCTCCGGAAGGTAGACCACGCGTCCGCTGTTGAGGCCGGCAGCCAATTCGATACGCGGCGGCTCGCCCTCGCCGCTCCAGTGACGGGCGACCTCCTCGGGCAACACCCGACGGCAATGCTCGTAAAGCGCTACCAGCTCGGCCAGCTGGTGGGCCGGGCCGTGGGTTCCGAAGCAGGCGAGCCCCAGCCCGCCGGTGGCGCCGGGTAGCCAGAATCCGCCCAGGTGGCGGCACTGCTGCTCGAGCCAACGCATCAGCTCGATCTGCAGGGTCAGGCAGGCGCGAGCTTCATCGCGTGCGGAGAGCTCCCCCATGATCCGCAGGCGAATGGCCATCACCGACAGTTGACGCTGCTCGATCTCGTCGTCGCGCAGTGGCGTGCTGTCGGCGGCCAGCGTGCGCGAGAAGGCACCTTGCGGGGACATGCCCGGCAGGTCGGGCTGACCGTCGGACCAGTAGCGGGCGAGCTGCAGGAAGCCGGGCTCGGGCTGCTGCCCGGACAGAGCCAGCAGCTGCAGGTAGGCGTTGTACTGTTCATGCGCGGCGGCGAGCTGGTCCTGCTCGGCCAACTGCCGCACCAGCCGCTCATGGAAGGGCCCGTAGCCGGAGAAGCGACTGACCAGCGCTTCGAGCAGCCGGTCGGGTACGTCGTCGTGCGCCTCGAGAACCGCTTCGGCAAAGCGGATCACCCGTTGGCGCCACTCGTTGCGCAGTTGCACGAGCCAGCGCTGGAACTCCGTGCACGCCGGCAGCTGAAGCTCTTCGACCAGATCGCCGCGGTAGTGCTGCAGTACCGCTTCGAGGTTGGTAACGTCCTGCGGGCCCTCCAGCAGCCGGTCGAGCACGTGGAGATCGAAGCGCCACGACTCCGGCAGGCGAAAGGCGATGGTCTGACGCGAAACCGCCAGTACACGCTCGGCCTCTTCGCCAAGCGACTGGCGCAGGCAGTGCAAGGCATGGCGCAGATTGGTACGCCCCGACGACAACCCCTGATCCGGCCACAGCAGCTCGGCCAGGCTGGCGCGATTGACCGGCTGCTGGTGCAGCAGCAGGTAGATCAGCAATGCCTTGACCTTGTCGTAGCTGAACTGGGTCAGGACATCGTCACCCAACGACAGCGAGAAGTGGCCAAACAGCGCCAGCCGGTCCCGGTCGGTCTCGTGAACGTCTGAAGCGTCCTGCATGTTGGCACCCTGCGTGGCGGTGCGGCCGTCTCAGGCCGGCACACCGCTATGGAATCGAAATTCGGTATCCGGCGTCACGATCAGTTCGCGTTCACGCTCGGCGAAGAAGGCCACCCGATCCTCGATGGGTGACGGCGCCAGATGCTGCGCCAGCATCAAGTAATCTTCGTAGTGGCGACCTTCCGACTTAACCAGACTGCGATAGAACTTGGCAAGCACCTCATCCAGATGGGGGATGAGCCGTGCGAAGCGTTCACAGCTGCGCGCCTCGATGAAAGCACCGATGATGAGAATATCGACTAGCCGGTCGGGTTCTTGAGCGCGCACATGACGACGTAGACCTTCGGCGTAGCGCGAAGCGCTCAAGTGGCGATAAGCGATGCCGCGCGCCGCCATCAAATTGACCACCTGCTCGAAATGCAGCAGCTCCTCACGGGCGAGCTGCGACATCTTGGTCAGCAGCAGCGGCTCGCTGACATAGCGATAGAGCAGGCTCATGGCGGTGGACGCCGCCTTCTTTTCGCACTGGGCGTGGTCGATGAGCAGCAATTCGGGGTTGGCGAGCGCCCAGTCGACCCAGGCATCCGGCGTAGCGCCGCCCAGAAACTCGACCAGGCCGGCCGGCAGCAGCGCCTCGGCATCATCATCGGAAGACACTGGGGGAATATCGGCAGCAGCCATAACGATCCTCGTCACAATCGACGCACATGGTAACCCGCTCCCGGCCGTGGCCAAAGTGCGACCTGAAAAACGACATCCCGCCGATGATACCTGGCCAGTGCGGTGCACGACGCGGCGTTCTCCCAAGGTCTCGTTTGCCGAAAGTTCTAGGGGCCAGACGATGGCCTCGCCTTAACATTGTCGACAGTTTGCCGTAGACTCTCGCCACCCAGTGACCCGCGGTTTGTCAAGACCGACTGTCAAGACCGTTTCACGGCCGGGGCGGGGCACCGGCAGCGTTGCGCCACTCCCCCACCCGGCGACCACAACACAGATGAGGGCCCCAACGTGCTTGAAGCCTATCGCCAACATGTCGAGGAACGCGCCGCCGAGGGCGTCCCGCCCAAGCCCCTGAATGCGGAACAGGCGGCCGAGCTGGTCGAACTGCTGAAGAACCCGCCCGCCGGCGAAGAGGAGTTCGTCCTCGACCTGCTGACCAACCGGGTGCCGCCGGGCGTCGACGAAGCCGCCTACGTCAAGGCCGGCTTCCTGACCGCCATCGCCAAGGGCGAGGCCGAGTCCCCGCTGGTCGACAGAATCCATGCCGTGAAGCTGCTGGGTACCATGCAGGGCGGCTACAACATCGTCTCGCTGGTGGAACTCCTCGACGACGCCGAACTGGCCAAGGAAGTGGGCGAGCAGCTCAAGCACACCCTGCTGATGTTCGACGCTTTCCATGACGTGGAGGAGCGTGCCAAGGCGGGCAACGCCGTGGCCAAGGAGGTCATCCAGTCCTGGGCCGACGCCGAATGGTTCCTCTCCAAGCCCGCGCTGGAAGAGAAGATCACCCTCACCGTGTTCAAGGTGCCCGGCGAGACCAACACCGACGATCTCTCCCCCGCCCCGGACGCCTGGTCGCGTCCCGACATTCCGCTGCATGCCCGTGCCATGCTGAAGAACGAGCGTGAAGGCATCGAGCCGGAACAGCCGGGCAGCGTCGGCCCGCTCAAGCAGATCGAAGCCGTGAAGGCCAAGGGCTTCCCGGTCGCCTACGTCGGTGACGTCGTCGGCACCGGTTCCTCGCGCAAGTCCGCCACCAACTCCGTGCTGTGGTTCTTCGGCGACGACATCCCCAACGTGCCCAACAAACGCGCCGGCGGCTTCTGCTTCGGCGGCAAGATCGCTCCGATCTTCTTCAACACCATGGAAGATTCCGGCGCCCTGCCCGTCGAGATGGACGTCTCCAAGCTCGAGATGGGCGACGTGATCGACGTCTACCCCTATGCAGGTAAGGTGTGCAAGCACGGCACCGATGAGGTGCTGACCACCTTCGAGCTGAAGACTCAGTTGATCCTCGACGAGGTGCGTGCCGGTGGCCGCATCCCGCTGATCATCGGCCGCGGCCTGACCGGCAAGGCACGCGAGTCCCTGGGCCTGGCGCCCTCCGACGTGTTCCGCCTGCCCGAGCAGCCCGCCGACACCGGCAAGGGCTACACCCTGGCCCAGAAGATGGTCGGCAAGGCCTGCGGCATGGAGGGGGTGCGCCCCGGCATGTACTGCGAGCCGAAGATGACCACCGTGGGCTCCCAGGACACCACCGGGCCCATGACCCGCGACGAGCTCAAGGACCTCGCCTGCCTGGGCTTCCAGGCCGACCTGGTGATGCAGTCCTTCTGCCACACCGCCGCCTACCCGAAGCCGGTCGACGTGGACACCCACCACACCCTGCCCGACTTCATCATGAACCGCGGCGGCGTCTCGCTGCGCCCGGGCGACGGCATCATCCACAGCTGGCTCAATCGCATGCTGCTGCCCGACACCGTAGGCACCGGCGGCGACTCCCATACCCGCTTCCCGATGGGTATCTCCTTCCCGGCGGGCTCGGGCCTGGTGGCCTTCGCCGCGGCCACCGGCGTGATGCCGCTGGACATGCCGGAGTCGGTACTGGTGCGCTTCAAGGGCAAGCGCCAGCCAGGCGTCACCTTGCGTGACCTGGTCCATGCGATCCCGCTGTACGGCATCAAGCAGGGGCTGCTGACCGTCGAGAAGTCCGGCAAGAAGAACGCCTTCTCCGGCCGCGTACTGGAGATCGAAGGTCTCGACGACCTCACCGTCGAGCAGGCCTTCGAACTCTCCGACGCCTCCGCCGAGCGCAGTGCCGCGGGTTGCACCATCACGCTGAGCGAAGAGAGCGTCGCCGAATACCTGAAGTCGAACATCACCCTGCTGAAATGGATGATCGACAGCGGCTACGGCGACCGCCGTACCATCGAGCGTCGCATCCAGGGCATGGAGGAGTGGCTGGCCAACCCCAGCCTGATGCGCGCCGACAAGGATGCCGAGTACGCCGAGGTGATCGAGATCGACCTCGACGAACTCAAGGAGCCGGTGCTCTGCGCGCCCAACGATCCGGACGACGCCCGCCTGCTCTCCGACGTGGCCGGCGAAAAGATCGACGAGGTGTTCATCGGCTCGTGCATGACCAACATCGGCCACTTCCGCGCCGCCGGCAAGCTGCTCGAGAAACAGCCCGCCGGTAGCCTGAAGACCCGCCTGTGGCTGGCGCCGCCCACCAAGATGGACCAGCACCAGCTCACCGAAGAGGGTTACTACGGCATCTACGGTCGTGCCGGGGCGCGCATGGAGATGCCGGGCTGCTCGCTGTGCATGGGCAATCAGGCCCGCGTGGCCGCCAAGAGCACCGTGGTGTCCACCTCCACCCGCAACTTCCCCAACCGTCTGGGCGACGGCGCCAATGTCTACCTGGCGTCCGCCGAGCTGGCTGCGGTGGCCGCGGTAGAAGGCCGCCTGCCCACCGTCGAGGAGTATCGCCGCTACATGGGCGAGTTCGACGCCATGGCCGGCGAGATCTATCGTTACATGAACTTCCACGAGATCGAGGAGTATCAGAACGCCGCTTCCAACGTGATTCCCGTCACCCAGGAAGCCTGATACCCTATCCTTCGACTCCGATGCTCGCACATCGAAGGCCGCCGTCCGCGGCGGCCGGAGCCGATGAACGAAGCGCCCCTTGCGGGGCGCTTTTTTCGTCTACGGTGAGCCGGCCTCACGCCGCCCAGTGGAACCGCGTCCCGCACATCACTTGACCTGTATCAGCATGCCAATGCGGTACGGAACTGGTAGGGTGTGCCGATAAAAACGCTCCCTCCACCGGACTCTACCCGCTCCCGACGCGAGGCTCCAGACAACGTGAACGACTCATCACAACCCTTTCTCAGCCAGGGGCAGCTCGCCGATGCCCTGCGCGGCTGTGCCGAGGAGCCCGTGCACATTCCCGGGGCGATACAGCCACACGGCTGCCTTCTCTGTCTGGACGACAGGGCAGAAACAGTGCACCAGGCAAGCGCCAATCTCGAGTCCGTACTGGGCATTTCTCCCGAGCAGGCGCTGGGCGAATCGCCCCGACGCCTGCTCGGCGATTCGCTGATCGAACGACTGGTCCAGGCACTGGCCACGACGCAGCGCGTACCCGAGTCGCTCAGCGCCGTTCTGGGGCCGGGGCAACGCCGATTTCAGGTTACCGCCTATCGCAGCGGCGCACGCCTGGTCGTCGAACTGGAGCCACTGCCGCTCCAGGACGACCATCGACTGCTCGGCGTGCTCAACCGCTGGCTGCTGACCATTGGCGACACCACCCGCCTGGATGAACTGTGGAATCGCCTGGTGGCAGAGGTGCGCGAGATCACCGGTTTCGACCGCGTGATGATCTATCGATTCGATGAGCGCTGGAACGGCAGCGTGGTCGCCGAAAGCCTCGCCGAGGGCGTCGACAGCCTGCTCGGCCATCACTTTCCGGCCAGCGACATTCCCCCCCAGGTACGCCACCTTTACGACCGGAACCGGCTGCGCAGCATTCCCGAGGCCGCAGCTGCGGCCGTGCCGCTACTGCGCGCCCCGCGGAGCGACGACGACACGCCCCTCGACCTCTCGCTGGGCGTGTTGCGGGCCGTTTCGCCGATCCACCAGGAATACCTGGCCAACATGGGCGTTTCCAGCGCGCTTTCGGTGGCCCTGCACGACGATGAAGAGCGCCTGAGCGGCCTGCTCAGCTGTCATGCCCTGGGTGCCCCGTTGTCTGTGTCGCCCAGCGTGCGCGATACCGTGCACGCTCTGGTGCAGATTGCTGTCCCTCAGCTCATGCTGCTGCGCAGCAGACACGAGAACGAACTCCTTCAACGGGTACAGGTCGGTCGCGAACTGCTGAACAAGGCCCACGAACGCTGGATCGATCCCGAGCTGATCGTGGGCCAGCGTGGCGACGAATGGCTGACACTGTTCCGCGCCGATGGCCTCGTCCTGCAGCATCGCGCTCACCGCGGGGTGCATGGCACGGTGCCCGACGCCGCCAATCTCGAGCGGATCGAGGCCTGGCTGAAAGAGCACACCGACCGCGCCGACGCTTGGTACAGCCACCACCTGAAAGAGACGCCGCTGGCCGCCTGGCGCGGCGACTGCTGTGGACTCCTGGCCGTTGCGCTTCCCATCGACACCGACCAGCCCAGTTGGCTGCTGCTGTTTCGCAACGAACAGGTAGTGACACGCCGTTGGGCTGGAGTACCGGAAAAACGGGTCAAGACTCACGGCGACCGCGTGGTGCTGTCGCCGCGCCGCTCGTTCACCGAATGGCAGGAGAAGGTCAGCGATCACAGCCGGGTCTGGCGCCGCAGCGAACGCCGCGCCGCCAGCGACCTGGCCGAGAACCTCGCGGCGATCATCGCCAGTCACGAAATTCATCTGCTCAACGCTCGTCTGCGTCAGGTCAACGACCGACTGGAACGGCTCGCCTCCCATGACAGTCTCACCGGGGTATGGAACCGCTATCGCATCGAGCAGGCCATTGAAGAGGAGCTTGCCGCCGCCGCTCGCTACTCGCGGGATTGCGCCCTGCTACTGTTCGATGTCGATCACTTCAAGGCGGTCAACGATGACTACGGCCACGAGATCGGCGACAAGGTGCTGAAGACCCTGGTCGATGTCGTGGAGGACACGCTGCGTGAAACGGACCGGTTGGGGCGCTGGGGCGGCGAGGAGTTCGTGGTGTTGGCCACGGGTACCCACGCCAGGGGAGCGGAGGAACTGGCCGAGCGGCTGCGAGAGCGCATCATGGAGACCTCCTTCGAGGAGGTGGGACGGGTGACGGTGAGCGTCGGCATCGCCGCCTGCCGACCGGAAGATACGCTCAAGACACTGCTCGCACGTGCCGATCAGGCGATGTACAAGGCCAAGCAGACCGGGCGCAACTGCGTACACAGCGTCGACTGACGCTCACTCCCCTTGCGGAGGGTGTCGACGCCACACCAAAGACGCCTTTCCTCCCCCACAAAGCGTGGCATCATCGAAAGTGGCGAAACGCCTCACCCTTTTCCCACGACGAGGAGACTGACATGAACGCCATTGTCACCCCCGACATTTGCGATGCCCATCCTGACGTGCAGGTACTGGACCCGATCTTCATCAACGTCGGTGGCCGCGAGGCCTTCTGCGGTCCAGTGCGCACCGTGAAGTGCTTCGAGGACAATTCACGCGTCAAGGAGGCCGTGGCCGAGCCCGGTGAGGGCGCAGTGCTGGTGGTGGATGCCGGCGGCTCCCAGCGCTGCGCCATGCTCGGTGACATGCTGGCCGAGCAGGCTGCCCAGAACGGCTGGTCCGGAGTCGTGATGTACGGCTGCGTGCGCGACATCGACGTGCTGGCCGAAACCGACCTGGGCGTACAGGCGCTAGGCTGCCATCCGCGCAAGAGCGAGAAGCGCGGAGAGGGAAGCCGAGACATCGCCGTGACCTTTGCCGGCGTGACGCTACGCCCCGGACAATGGCTATACGCCGATAACAACGGCATCGTCGTGGCCGAGGAACGGCTGCCCTTGGACGGATGACACCACGGAAAGCCCGGGCGGGACCGCTCGATCTTCTCGTTGGGCGATGCGCCAGGTCTTGCCGGGAACCGTCAAGCAGTGCCAAGCTCGATGCCATGTCGTTGCCCCGCCACGCCCTATGCTGACACTCGGGTCGCTCGTTCGCAGCGTGTCGCGCTCTTTGCGTGAACACATGCGACCGCTGATCGCCTACCACCTCTTCTTCACGTTGCTGGCCTCGAGCCTGCTGCTACCCGGCGTTGCCTGGACGCTGACCCATCTGCTGGGACGGTTCGACCGGGCGATCCTCAGCACCGACGAACTGCTCGGCCTGCTGTTGAGCCCTGGCGGAGCGTTATGGCTGCTGCTCGCGACCGGCCTTGCCTTCCTCGTTCTCTACCTGCAGCAAGCGGGCATGATTCTGGTCGCGGTGCGCCGTCGCGACAATCACTTCCAGCTCGCCTTCATCGCTCTGTGGCAGACCCTGCATCGGCTACCGGCGCTGGTCGGCCTCGTGGTAGTGCAGGTCGGCGCCCACCTGCTCCTGCTGCTCCCGCTGGCATTCGGCCTGGGTTGGCTTTACGGGGTTTTCCTCAGCGGCTTCGACCCCTACTACGTCCAGAACGTGCGGCCTCCGGCGTTCTGGCAGTACCTGGGCGTGGCGCTACCGCTCACGCTGCTATGGGCCGTCGTTGCCGGCCACCTCTACGTTCGCTGGATCCTCGCATTGCCCATCGTCACGTTGGAAAAGCAGCGTCCTCTGGCGGCACTTCAGCGTAGCTATCGGCTCACGCACGGCCGATCCTGGTCGCTGACCATCGCCGTCATCACTCTGTTGCTGGTGATCATTGCCCTGCCACTGCTCTCCAGCAGCCTGTTCGAGCGGCTCTTTGCCCCCATGCTGTGGTGGCTGCCGGAACGCAACGCGGTGCTGGTGCCTGTCACGCTCGTCTATGTTGCGACCTACGTACTGGTCACGCTGGCCATCACCTTCCTGGGCGTCGCCGCCAACGCCCTGCTGTCGGCCTGCCTATACTTGCGTCTCGTGCATCGCGAACCCCATCCCGAATCGCCCCCGGCGGATGCCCACCCCGGTCGGCTCGCCTGGGCGGTGGAGCTATCGGTCGTGCTGTTCGCGCTCAGCCAGGCCTGGTGGATCGTCAACAGCTTCGAGCTGCACGACGACGTGACCATCATCGCACACCGCGGCAGCTCCAAGGCGGCACCGGAGAACACGCTGGCCGCCATGAACCGGGCGATCGACGATGAAGCCGATAGCGTGGAAATCGACGTTCGCCTGACCGCCGACGACGAAGTCGTGCTCTACCACGATCGCAGCTTGCAGCGCCTCACCGGCGACCCTCGTCAGGTTGGCGACCTGACGTTGCCGGAACTCCGCGAATTCGACGTTGGCCAATGGTTTGGCGATGCCTTCATCGGCGAGACGATTCCCACCCTGGCCGATGCCTTCGCCGTCACTCGCGGGCGCGCCACGCTGATGATCGACATGAAGCCGGACGCCGGACGCGAGGTGGCCCTGGCCGAAGCGGTGATCGAAGCCATGCAGGAGGAAGCTGCACTGCGTCATGCGTGTCGGGCCATGCTCAGCGTGCCGCTCAGCGCCGCTCACTGCGGCGATCCCGACGTCATCGGCGAAACGCGCCTGGCCGTCGCCCAGCCGTGGCTGATCGAGGCGATCAAGCTGCGCGAGCCGACTCTGCGCATTACGCTGCTAGCCCAGCTGATTCTCCCCGGCACGCTGGAGCGGCGCGGCTTCGATGCCCTGGGGCTGCGCCACAACCGGATCAGCGAGCAGGAAATACGGCTGGCCAGCCACTTCGGCTATGAAGTGCACGCCTGGACGGTGAACGACTCCCGAGAGATGTCACGAATGATCGACCTGGGAGTGGATGCCATCATCACCGACCATCCCGCACGCCTGGCCGAGCTGATCGCCGTACGTAGCGAACTCAGCGATGGTGCTCTACTGCTGGTGAAACTCCGCAACTGGCTCGCCAACTGAGCGCCTACTTGCCCATCACCACGCCTTCGCGACGCGGGTCGGCGCCACCGAAGAGGCCGTCGTCGGTCACTCGAAGCGCCTGCAGGCCGCTGACCAACTCACGCTCGCTGACGTCATGACCGAGGGCTTCTAGGCTCTGGTGCGTGACAGCGGGAAAGCCGCCTTCCTCGAGAAACACCGGCCCGCCCAGGGTGACCGCATGGGGCAGGTTCAGGGCCTGCTGGGCATCGAGCCCCCAGTCGAGCATGGCCACCAGCGCCTTGGCCGTGTAGTGGATGATCGCCGCCCCGCCGGGCGAACCGAGGCTGGCCACCAGTTCACCGCTGTCGCGGTCGAACACCAGCGTGGGACTCATGCTGGAGCGCGGTCGCTTGCCCGCCTCGACCCGGTTGGCAATGGGTTTTCCGTCCTCGCCCACGGGCAGGAAGGAGAAGTCGGTGAGCTCGTTGTTGAGCATATAGCCACCCGGCATGCCGGTACCGCCATCCGCCATGATCCGTGAGCCGAACGCCTGCTCGATGGTGGTGGTCATGGCCAGGGCATTGCCGTGCTCGTCGATGATGCTGATATGGCTGGTACCCGATTCGGGCTGATGGGGCTGTACGGCCCAGGCGGTAGCCAGCGCACCGGGATTGCCCGGTTCAGCCCCACCGCTGCCCAGGCTCCGTTCGCCGATGCGCTCGGCACGCAAGGCCAGATAGTCGGGATCGAGCATGGTTTCCCAGTCACCGCCCGGCGCTTCGACGAAGTCCGGGTCGGCGATATACTTGCCGCGGTCGGCGAAGGCCAGCCGCGCAGATTCCAGGAAGCGATGCAGCCAATCGTCGCTGGGGCGTCCCTCGACCAGCGGCGACTCGAGGGCCGGTAGTCGATCGAGCAGGCCGAGAATCTGCATGATGGTCAGATGCCCGGACGAAGGCGGCGGAAAACCGCACACACGATAGGCCCGCCATGGCGTGCAAAGCGGCTCGCGGGTCTTGGCGGCATAGCTGGCGAGATCCTCCAGTGACAGCGATCCGGGACGTTCGGGGTGATTCTGCACGCGGAACACCAGGTCTTCGGCAATGCGGCCGGTGTGCAGACCACTGCTTCCCTCTGCGGCAATCTCACGCAGAATGGCTCCCAGCGCCGGATTCTTGAGCTCGTGGCCGGCCGGCAGCGCCTCACCCGCTTGCGTATAGTAGAAGACGCCAGCCAGCGGGTCGGCGCGCAGCTGCTCATCGCCGTCCAGGCTAGCATGCAGGCGCGGACTCACCGCGAATCCCTCCTCGGCCAGACGGATGGCCGGCGTGAAGAGCTCTGCCCAGGGCAATCGGCCATGCTCTCGATGGGCACGCTCCAGCATGCGCACGGTACCGGGCACCCCGACCGACAGGCCGCTGGCAACGGCCGTCATGAAGTCGAGCGGTTCGCCCTCCTCGTCGAGGAACAGTGTCTCATCCACGCCGCCGGGGGCTGTCTCTCGCCCGCCGTAAGCCACGACGTCTTCCCCGTCATGGTGCATCAGGAAGGCACCGCCACCGATGCCACTGGACTGAGGCTCGACCAGGGTCAGCACCATCTGCACGGCCACGGCAGCGTCGATCGCGCTGCCACCCGCTTCGAGCATCTGGTAGCCGGCATCGGTGGCCAGCGGGTTGGCAGCCGCCACGGCGAAGTGCTGGGCGTTCCAGCCCGGCTTTTCCTCGCGGCCGGAGGCGGTTTCCGGGGCGATGGCCGGCATCCGATACTGGAAATCCGCTTCGGCCTGGAGACCGCCGGATAGCGACAGCAGCACTGCCGCCAGGCAGACGCGCGGCCAACGGCGAGACACGAAAACTGGGGGGACACGCATGCGCGACTCTCCTCGTTGTTGTCGTTTGGCAGGGGGAGACACACAGCATAGGCGATTCCCCGACGCACTGCGCCCGGCAGACTCGCGTCGGCCGGGCGCAGGGCGTCGGGCGGAGAGACTTGGCGGCTCAGGCCAGGGTTTCGCCCGCCAGCATGAACCAGGTCTCCAGCACCGCATCCGGATTGAGCGACACCGAATCGATGCCCTGATCCATCAGCCACTTGGCGAGCTCCGGATGATCCGAAGGCCCCTGGCCGCAGATGCCCACGTACTTGCCCTTGGCACGACACGCCTGAATCGCCATGGAGAGCAGCTTCTTGACCGCCGGATTGCGCTCGTCGAAGAGGTGGGCGACGATGCCGGAGTCGCGGTCCAGGCCCAGGGTCAGTTGGGTCAGGTCGTTGGAGCCGATGGAGAAACCGTCGAAGTGCTCGAGGAAGTCGTCCGCGAGCAGTGCGTTGGCCGGCAGTTCGCACATCATGATCACCTTGAGACCGCCCTCGCCACGGGCCAGCCCGTTGGCGGCCAGCAGATCGACCACCTCCCGCGCCTCGTCGGTGGTGCGCACGAAGGGCACCATGATCTCGACGTTGTCGAGCCCCATCTCGTCGCGCACTCGCTTGAGTGCCCGGCACTCCAGCTCGAAGCAGGGACGGAAGGCATCGGAGACATAGCGCGAGGCGCCGCGGAAACCGAGCATGGGGTTCTCTTCGCCCGGCTCGTAGAGCTTGCCGCCGATCAGGTTCTCGTACTCGTTGGACTTGAAGTCCGAGAGGCGCACGATGACCCGCTGCGGATAAAAGGCGGCGGCCAGCGTCGAGATGCCCTCCACCAGCTTGTCGACGTAGAAGCTTACCGGGTCGCTGTAACCGGCGGTACGCAGATCGATGGTCTGCTGCAGGTCTAGCGGCAGGGTATCGTATTCGAGCAGCGCCTTGGGATGCACGCCGATCATGCGATTGATGATGAACTCGAGACGCGCCAGGCCCACGCCGGCATTGGGCAGGCCGGCGAAACCGAAGGCTCGGTCCGGATTGCCCACGTTCATCATGATCTTGAAGGGGATCTCGGGCATGGCATCGACGCTGGAGACGCGGCGGTCGAACTCCAGCAAGCCATCGTAGACGTGACCGGTATCGCCTTCGGCGCAGGAAACGGTGACGTCACGGCCGTCGGCCAGGGACTCGGTGGCATCGCCACAGCCCACCACGGCGGGAATGCCCAGCTCGCGGGCGATGATCGCGGCGTGGCAGGTGCGCCCGCCGCGGTTGGTGACGATCGCCGAGGCACGCTTCATGATCGGCTCCCAGTCCGGGTCGGTCATGTCGGTGACCAGAACGTCGCCGGCGTTCACCTTGTCCATGTCGTTGGGGGTAAAAACCACCTTGACGGCGCCGCGACCGATGCGCTGACCGATGGCGCGACCGGTCACCAGGGTGCGGCCCTTCTCCTTGAGGTGGAAACGTTCGAGCTTGCCGCCCTCCTGCTGGGAAACCACCGTCTCGGGACGCGCCTGGACGATGTAGAGGGCGCCGTCGTCGCCGTCCAGCGCCCACTCGATGTCCATGGGGCGGCCATAGTGCTGTTCGATGGTCACCGCCTGGTGGGCCAGGGCCATGACCTGGTCGTCGCTGATGCAGAAACGGCCGCGATCCTTCAGCGGCACGTCCACGGTGTCGACCGACTTGCCAGCGCTGGCGTCGTCGGCATAGACCATCTTGATCAGCTTGGAACCCAGGTTGCGGCGCAGCACGGCGGGACGGCCTGCGGCCAGCGTGGGCTTGTGGACGTAGAACTCGTCGGGGTTCACTGCGCCCTGCACCACCGTCTCGCCGAGCCCCCAGGAGGCGGTGACGAACACTGCATCACGGAAACCGGATTCGGTATCCAGCGTGAACATCACCCCGGAGGCGCCGGTCTCCGAGCGCACCATCTTCTGGATGCCGGCGGAGAGCGCTACGTTCTCGTGAGCATAGCCGCGATGCACGCGATAGGAGATGGCGCGGTCGTTGAACAGCGAGGCGAACACTTCGTGAACGGCGCGCTTGACGTTGTCGAAGCCCTGGATGTTGAGAAAGGTTTCCTGCTGGCCGGCGAAGGAGGCATCCGGCAGATCCTCGGCGGTGGCGGAGCTTCTGACCGCCACCTTGAGGTTGGGATGTCTGGCGGCCAGTGCCTCGTAGGCTTCGCGCAGCTCCGCTTCGAAACGCGGGGGCAGCGGCGTGTCGATCACCCACTGGCGGATCTCGGCGCCCACACGGGCGAGTTCGCCGACGTCATCCACGTCCAGCCGCGCCAGCGCCTGGTTGATGCGCTCGTTGAGCCCTTCGTGGGAGAGGAACTCGCGGTAGGCGTGAGCCGTGGTGGCAAACCCACCGGGAACGGTCACGCCCGCTCCCGAGAGATTGGAGATCATCTCGCCGAGCGAGGCGTTCTTGCCCCCCACGCGCTCCACATCGTCCATGCCGAGCTGATCGAACCACAGGATGTTAGCTTCCACGAGACCCCCTTGATCTGCGACGCCCGCCCTGGCGGCAGGCTCCAATGCGATGGTCGCCACCTTACCCGCTCGGCGCCATATTCGCCATTGGTCTAACATCGAAGGCAGTGGAGGATTTTTACAACAGCTGGCGGTCTGGCCGGGTTCGTGTAGTGGCGGTGCGAAGCCGGCTTGCCGACGCAAGCGCCAGGCCGGACAATGGGCGAGTCGCCCCGTTACGAAAGCCTACCTCGCCATGCCCCGTACCGCCTTCTTCATTTCCGACGGCACCGGTATCACCGCCGAGAGCCTGGGTCGCAGCCTGCTCGCCCAGTTCGAGGACGTCGAGATCCGCATGCTCACCAAACCCTACATCGACACGCTCGACAAGGCGCACTCGCTGGTGGCGGTCATCGAGGCCACGGCGGTGCGCGATGGCGAGCAGCCGATCATCATCGACACCATCGTCGATGAATCCGTGCGCAAGGTGATTCGCGAAGCGATCGGTTTCAAGGTCGACATCTTTTCCACCTTCCTCAAGCCGCTGGAGGAGGAACTGGGCACGCATTCCAGCTACAGCGTGGGACGCACCCACTCCATCGGCCGCGATGACGTCTACATGGACCGCATCCACTCGGTGCATTTCGCCCTGGACAACGACGACGGCGCTCGCACCCATCAGTACGACAAGGCCGACGTCATCCTCATCGGCGTCTCACGCTGCGGCAAGACGCCCACCTCGCTCTACCTGGCATTGCAGTTCGGTATCCGCGCCGCCAACTACCCGCTCACCGAGGACGACCAGGACGAGGACGGCACACTGAAACTGCCGCGGGTACTGGCCAGCCAGCGCCACAAGCTGTTCGGCCTGACCATCGACCCGCGCCGACTGGCCGCCATTCGTCACGAGCGACGCCCCAACAGTCGCTACAGCTCGATGGACCAATGCATGCAGGAGGTTCAGCAGGCTGAGGCGATGTACCGCCAGATGCACATTCCGTTCATCGACACCACGCGCTTCTCGGTGGAGGAGATCTCCACCCGCATGATCGCCGAGACGGGCCTGCACCGTCGCTTCTCGCCGAGATGAGCACCGAGCCCCGACACGCCCGCCAGCCCTCGGGCGCCGGCGCCATTACCGTACCACGCCCTCACGGCGAAGTCGGGCGATGTCCTCGACGCTCAGCCCCATCTCGGCCAGTATCGCATCGCTGTCCTGCCCGAGCCGCGGCGGAGCCACCTCGCTGGTGGCGGACTCGCCGTCGAAGCGCAGCGGGTTGGCCACCTGGGGTACCTCCAGATCGCCGCGCGAGAGCGTACGCTGCATACCGCGGTGCTTCACCTGGGGATCGTCGAAGACTTCGGTCACGGTATTGATCGGCCCGGCGGGAATGCCGCATGCCTCGAGATCCGCCAGCCAGGCATCGCGGCCGCGAGTCGACAGGATCGCCTGCAGTTGCGACACCAGCCTCTCGCGGTTACCCACCCGGGCGGCATTGGTGGCATAGGCCGGGTCCGTCGCCCATTCCGGGTGGCCGAGCAGTTCGGACAGGCGCGCGAACTGGCTGTCATTGCCCACCGTCAGCACCAGGTGACCGTCGGCACAGGCGAAGGCCTGATAGGGCACGATATTGGGATGCGCATTGCCGTGACGCTCGGGCGACGCACCGCTGACCAGGGCATTGAGTGCCTGGTTGGCGAGCGCTGCCACCTGGACGTCGAGCAGGGCCACGTCGATATAGCGGCCTTGACCGGTGCGGCTGCGCTCATGCAGTGCCGATAGCACGCCGACGGTGGCATAGAGCCCGGTCATCACGTCGGTGATCGCCACGCCGGTCTTCATCGGCATGCCGTCCGGCTCGCCGCTGATGCTCATCAGCCCACCCATGGCCTGGATCATGAAGTCGTAACCGGCACGGTGAGCGTAGGGGCCCTGCTGGCCGAAACCGGTGATCGAACAGCCGATCAGCCGCGGGTTCTCCGCTCTCAGGCTGGCGTAGTCGAGGCCGTACTTGGCCAAGCCGCCGACCTTGAAGTTCTCGAGCATCACATCGGCCCCTGCGGCCAGCCGGCGCACCAGCGCCTGCCCTTCGTGGGTGGCGATATCCACGGCCAGCGACCGCTTGCCACGGTTGGCGCACAAGTAATAGGCGGCGACCCTGTCGAGGTCGTCGTCTTCGGCCAGCCATGGCGGCCCCCAGCCACGCGTGTCGTCGCCGCGCTGGGGATGTTCGACCTTGATCACCCGGGCGCCCAGGTCGGCGAGCAACTGGCCGGCCCAAGGGCCCGCCAGCACCCGCGACATATCGAGCACCGTGATGCCTGACAGCGGTCCGCTCATCTTGAGCTCTCCATTACCCGGTAAAGGCCTGGATGCCGGTCTGAGCCCGTCCCAGGATCAGGGCGTGGACGTCGTGGGTACCCTCGTAGGTGTTCACCGCCTCCAGGTTCATCACGTGACGGATCACGTGGTACTCGTCGGCGATGCCGTTGCCGCCGTGCATGTCGCGCGCCACCCGGGCGATGTCCAGCGACTTGCCGCAGTTGTTGCGCTTGATCAGCGAAATCGCCTCGGGCACCAGTTGACCATCGTCGATCATGCGTCCCACCCGCAGCGCCGCCTGCAAACCCAGGGCGATCTCCGTCTGCATGTCGGCGAGCTTCTTCTGGATGAGCTGATTGGCGGCCAGCGGCCGGCCGAACTGCTTGCGTTCCAAGGTGTATTCGCGGGCAGCGTGCCAACACGCCTCGGCGGCACCCATGCTGCCCCAGGCGATGCCGTAACGGGCGCGGTTGAGACACGAGAACGGCCCCTTGAGCCCGGTCACGCCCGGCAAACGCGCCTCGTCGGAGACCTCCACGTCCTGCATGGCGATCTGGCCGGTAACGGAAGCCCGCAGACTGAACTTGCCCTCGATCTTGGGCGCTGAGAGGCCCTTCATGCCTTTCTCGAGAATGAAACCGCGAATCACGCCCTCGTCATCCCGCGCCCACACCACGAAGACATCGGCGATGGGCGAATTGGTGATCCAGGTCTTGGTGCCATTGAGACGCCAGCCGCTGTCGGTGCGCATGGCGCGAGTGGACATGCCGCCCGGGTCCGAACCGTGGTCGGGCTCGGTAAGACCGAACGCCCCCACCCACTCGCCGCTGGCCAGCTTGGGCAGGTACTTCTCGCGCTGCGCCTCGCTGCCGAAGGCGTGGATGGGATACATCACCAGGCTCGACTGCACACTCATGGCGCTGCGATAGCCGGAATCGACGCGCTCTACCTCACGGGCGATCAGGCCATAGCTGACGTAGTTGAGGCCGGCGCAGCCGTAGCCGTCGATGGTGGCACCGAGCAAACCGAGCTCGCCCATCTCGTTCATGATCTCGCGATGGAATATCTCGTGGCGGTTGGCCTCCAGCACGCGGGGCAGGAGCTTCTCCTGGCAGTAGTCCTGAGCGGTCTGGTGGACCATGCGCTCTTCTTCACTGAGCTGGTCGACGAGGCGGAAGGGGTCGTCCCAGGTGACTGGGGTGATCGAACTCATGGCGGGCTCCTCGGTGGCAGAGACAATAATTTCTACATTTTTTGTAAATGTAGAGCAAAACCGCCTCGCTGCCAACCCGATCCGGCGACGATGCGAGCTATCGGAGCCGGGCATGCACGGATGCCGAAGACAGGTCGAATAGGAGGTCAGACCTGTCGACGACGTACCCAACTGCTACTCAGCATCACGTTTCAAGGCGACACTGCCGCCCGGTCGGCCGCCGCCAGCCGCGCTCGGATCTGCCACCAGGCCACCAGCGCGACCAGCCCATTGGCGACCAGCATGCCGAGGAAAACGCCAGTGGGTCCGGCAAGCCAACCGCCCAGCCACGCCAATGGCACGCTGAGCACGAACAGCCGGATCACCGACAGCCGCATGGCGCGCGCCGGCTCGTGCAAGGCATTGAGGGCGGAAACCGACAGAATCACCACGCCCTGGGCCCCCAGTCCCAAAGGCACCCACAGCAAGAAGGTACGCAGCACCTCGCCCATCGCGATCCCATCGGCGTAGCTCGCCACCAGCCAGGGGGCGAGCAGCTGCAGCAGCAGCCACACGGCCAGCTGCCAAGCCAGTACGAAAGCGAAACAGCCGAGCACGGCACGCCGCACTCGAGCGATCTGCCCGGCGCCGCTGTTCTGACTAACCAGCGGCGGTAACGTCATGGAGAGTGCCAGCACGGCGATCTGGGCGATGGCGTCGAGACGCGTGCCGACCCCGAAAGCCGCCACGGCTGCGTGACCGTGATCGGCCATGATGCGAGTGATCAACGCCATGGCGAGCGGCGTGAAGACACTGGTGATGGCAGCCGGCACGGCGATTCGCGACAGCTCCCGCCAGGATTCGACCAGCCCCTGCAGGGTCAGGCCGGCGAGATCGCTGAGCTCACGCAGTGAGCGCTGGAAGCATAGGGCGACACTCATCAGCCCCCAGCTCGATACGCTAGCCAGTGCCGCACCGGAGACGCCCAGTGCGGGCAAGGGACCCACACCGAAGATCAACAGCCAGTCGAGCAGCCCGTTGAGCACGGCGGCCAACGCCATCATCAGCCCTGGAACCAGGGTGTTGCCCTGGGCGCGCAGCACGCTGTTGAGCACCCGTGGCACGATCACCACCGCCGCCCCCAGGTACCAGATGCCCATGTAGTCACGGATGTGGGGCAGCAATGCCGCATCGGCGCCCAACAGGCGGAACAGCGGCTCTAGCGTTGCCAGCCCGACCAGGCTCAGCGCCACGCCCACGACCAGTGCGAGCAAGGCGGCATCGGTGGCCCGACGGCGCACCGTCGCCACGTCATCCTGCCCCAGGCGACGGGCCACCACCGCCGAGGTGCCGATGCCCAGACCGATCGCCAGGCTGATCACCGAGAACACCACCGGAAAGGTGAAAGACACCGCCGCCAGCGGCTGGGTACCCAGCCGGGCGATGAACCAGGCATCCACGAGGTTGAAGCTCATCATGGCGATCATGCCGCCGACGACCGGCAGGCTCTTGCGCAGCAGGGTGGCGGCGATGGGGCCGTCGAGCAGCTCGCGGCGGGCAGGACGGCGGGAAGCGGCAGGGGAAGCAGGCGTGCGGGCGCTCATTCGGACTCTCGACGACAAAACGGGCACCCGATTGTGCCCGTTTCGCGATGAGCTGCCAAAGACAGGGTCAGCCCTCTTCCCCAGCTCGATACAGCTCCTGGATGCTGGAGAAATCCAGTTGGCCATGGCCCTGGGCGCTGTGCAGGGCGAACAGGTTGCGCGCCTGGGAGCCCATCGGCACCGAGCTCTTGCTGCCCAGCGCAAGCTCCCAAGCCAGCCCCAGATCCTTGGCCATGAGATCGGTGAGGAAGCCGCCCTGATAGTCGCGTGAGGCCGCCGAGCCTTCCATGACGCCAGGCCAGGGATTGTAGACGTTGAGCGCCCAGTTGCCGCCGCTGCTCTGCTTCATGATCTCGGAGAGCACCGCCGGATCCATGCCGTTCTTCACGCCCAGAGCCAGGGCCTCGGCGGTACCGCTCATGAGGATGCCCAGCAGCATGTTGTTGCAGATCTTGGCGACCTGGCCGGCACCCACCTCACCGGCATGGAAGATGTTCTTGCCCATGCCCTCGAGTACCGGCCTGGCCTTTTCGAAGCCTGCCTCGGGGCCACCGACGATGAATGTCAGGGTGCCCGCCTTGGCGCCCCCCACGCCACCGGAAACCGGCGCATCGAGATAGGTGAGGCCGCGTTCGGCCGCCGCTGCGCCAACGAAGCGGGCATCCTCCGGCGAGATGGTCGAGGCGTCGACGATCAGCGGCTTGCCATCGAGCGCATCGAACAGGCCCGACTGGCCGTCGCGGCCCAGGTAGAGACCGCGCACATGGGCGCCCGCCGGCAGCATGGAAATGACCACCTCGGCTCCACGCGCCACGGCCTGGGCGCTTTCGCCGCGCGTCGCACCCTCGGCTTCCAGTGCCTTGACGGCTCCCTCGACCAGGTCGAAGACATGGACGTCATGCCCGGCCTTGACCAGGTTGGTGGCCATGGGGGCCCCCATGTTGCCCAGTCCGATGAAGGCGATTTTCATTGATGTAGCTCCTGTCTTGTCGTGGCAAATTCGTGTGGCGTCGCGTCGCCGCCATCAGCCGACGCGATGACCGCTGCCCAGGTCGCGCAGCGGGTTCTCCTCGTCCGACCATAATGGCGTCATCATCGCCTGGACGTCCTCCTCCGGTACGCTGGCGGCATCCGCATGTCGCCACCGGGGGCTCTTGTCCTTGTCGATCAGCAGCGCCCTCACCCCCTCGGCGATGTCGCCCTGACGGCAGCACTGCACGGAGAGCGAGAGCTCGTCGCGGAAAGCCTCGGCCAGGCTGGTATGTCGATGGCGCTCGAGCATGCGCCACACGAGATGCGCCGAAAGCGGACTGCCCACGGCAAGACGCTCCCGGTTGGCGGCAAGCCACTCGGCATCGCTGTCGTCGTCGAGAATCCGCCGTACGGCGCTGGAAGCACCGACCTGCCCGACCAGCCGCTGGATGTGATCGAGATGCGGCCACACCCGTCCGTCCGGCGCCGCATCGCGAGACTCGTGCTCGTCGAGGGCTTCCTGAACCGCGGCACGTAGCGCCCCGGGAGACCGCGAACCGTAATCAGCTGCGACCAGCGCCGCGAGCAGCGCCTCGCGTCGCTCGCGGGGCACGAAGCGGTCCGCCATGCCCAGGTCCAGGGCGTCGCGTGCATTGAGCTGCGCCCCGGTGAGGCCGAGATAGGCCCCCACTCCCGGCGGCATGCGATTGAGGAACCAACTGGCACCGATGTCGGGATACAGGCCAATGGAGATTTCCGGCATGGCAATGCGTGTGGTCTCGGTGACCAGGCGCTGGGACGCGCCGGACATCAACCCGAGACCGCCGCCCATCACGATGCCGTCACCCCACACCAGCAGCGGCTTGGGGTAGGAGTGAATGCGGTAATCGAGCCGGTACTCCGTGGTGAAATACGTCTCGGCAAAGACGCTGTCGCGACCGGCGCCGCGGTTCTCGCCCTCCTCGGTCATGGAGCGGTAGAGCGCCACGATGTCGCCGCCGGCGCAGAAGGCCTTGTCGCCCGCTCCTTCCAGCCACACCGCCACGACACTGCGATCCACCGCCCAGGCATCCAGCTTGGCATCGAGCTGCCGTGCCATCTCCAGCGACAGGGCATTGAGCGACTTGGGCGCGTTGAGCGTGGCCACGCCGATTCGGCCGCCGTCGCGAGTGGGCAGTTCATCGAAGATGACCGCAAGATCCGTCATGCTCGTTCTCTCCTGATTGTCATTGCAGCGCTTCGATCACGCCATCCGCCAGCAGGCGGCGGGCCACGATCACACGCATGATCTCGTTGGTGCCCTCGAGGATCTGATGCACCCGAGTGTCGCGCACCATGCGCTCCAGCGGAAACTCCCTGAGGTAACCGTAACCGCCATGGATCTGCAACGCCTCGTTGCACACGTCGAAGCCCATGTCGGTGGCAAATCGCTTGGCCATGGCGCAATGGGCCGTCGCATCTGGGTCTCCCTGGTCGAGCCGCCAGGCGGCGTGGCGCACCATCAGGCGTGCCGCGGTCAGCTCGGTGGCCATGTCGGCCAGCTTGAACTGCAGGGCCTGGAAACCGGCCAGTTCGCGACCGAACTGCTTGCGCTCGATCATGTAGTCGCGCGCCAGCGTCAGGGCATGCTGGGCGGCACCCAGCGAACAACTGGCGATGTTCAGACGGCCGCCGTCGAGCCCTTTCATGGCGAGCTTGAAACCCTCGCCCTCCGCACCGAGGCGATTGCCTACCGGCACGCGCACGCCGTCGAAGCTGATCAAGCGCGTGGGTTGGCTCTTCCAGCCCATCTTGTCTTCGTTCTTGCCGTATTCGATGCCGGCGGCATCGGCGGGAACGAGAATCGCCGACACGCCGGCAGCACCGCTGTCGGGTTCGCCGGTGCGTGCCATCACCACCAGCGCGTCGTTGGCCCCGGCACCGGAAATGAACATCTTGGAGCCGCTGATGACGTAGTCGTCGCCGTCGCGCTCCGCCTTGGTACGCAGGCTGGCGGCATCCGAGCCAGAGCCGGGCTCGGTGAGGCAGTAACAGCCCAGGCACTCACCGCTCACCAGACGCTCCACCCAGGTCTCGCGAAGCGCCTCGCTGCCCCAGCTCGCCACCATCCATGCCACCATGTTGTGGATGGTAAGATAGGCGGTCGTGGCGATGCACCCTTGAGAAAGCTGCTCGAAGATCAGTGAGGCGTCCAGGCGCGACAGCCCCAGACCACCGCGGTCCTCGGGAATGTAAATGCCCAGCAAGCCCGTCTCGCCGGCACGGCGGATGACATCGACCGGAAAGTGCGACGTCGCATCCCACTCGGCGGCGTGCTCCGCCAACTCGGCGCGGGAAAAATCGGCAGCGGCCTGGACGAGCGCCTTCTGGTCATCGGTCAGGGAAAAATCCATCGGGGCATCCTCTTGGTTACGACGTGGAGACGGAAACGTCATGGTCGGCGACAGGGGTCACCACCGCAGCGTTGGCTCAATGCAGGCCAACCTAGCACTTGCTAGGTTTTAGCGCATACCACCCTTAGTCGACAACTACTTTACGTTAACGTCAACGTCGTCTAGTGTTGCGAATACGATGGTGGACAGCCATACGGCGCACCACCCGGCTACAGGACAGCAGCGATGAGCACCTCCAGCCCCGACGTCACGACTTCGGTCAATGCCAGCCTCCCCCGTCAGCGCCGCACCTATTCCATCGGCGAACTGGCGCGGATGTTCGAGGTGACCCCACGCACCATCCGATTCTATGAACAGGAGGGGCTGCTGGCCCCCGAGCGTCGTGGCCAGACCCGGATCTATCACGAGAAGGATCGGGTTCGGCTCAAGCTCACCCTGCGCGGCAAGCGCCTGGGCTTCTCGCTAGCCGAGATTCGCGAGGTCATCGAGATGTACGACGCCATGCCGGACGGCAACGCCCGGCAGCTCAAGCGGCTGCTGGAAATCCTGGGCGAGAAGCGCGCCAACATGGAGCGCCAGCTGGAGGACATTCGCCTGATGCAGCGTGAACTCGACGACGTGGAGAGCCGGGCCCGCGATGTGCTCGACCGACTGGCTCGCCAGGACGCCTGACGCCGCATCATCGCCGGATCGGCCCATGGCGTCACCCTCATTACGTCATAACATTCGCCACAACGAGACGGGTAACAGCAATGACACGCCAAGACGCTCACAAGGACCACAACAGCTACGTCAGCGGTATCAGCGACACCCCCCTCAAAGGGCAGACCATCGGTGACTGCTTCGATGAGACGGTGGCCCGCTTTCCCGACGGCGACGCCCTGCTGAGCCTCCATCAGGGCCTGCGCTACACCTGGCGTGAACTTCGCGATGCCGTGGATACCGCCGCTCGCTCCCTGATCGCGCTGGGCGTGAAGAAGGGAGACCGCGTGGGCATCTGGTCGCCCAACTGCGCCGAGTGGACCATCACCCAGTTCGCCACCGCCAAGATCGGCGCCATCCTGGTCAACATCAACCCCAGCTATCGCACCCATGAGCTGGAGTACGCACTGCGACAGTCCGGCACCTCGACGCTGATCCTGCAGGGCGCGTTCAAGAGCTCCGACTACGTGGCGACGCTTGCCGAGCTGGCTCCAGAGCTGCGCGATGGTGCCCCGAGCACTTTCTCCAGTGCCAAGCTACCCGAACTCGAGCGCGTGATCTGCCTGGACGGCGACCGCGCGCTCACCGGCATGTTCAGTTGGGAGAGCATGCTGGCACATGCCGACGAAGTCTCCGCCGAGCACCTGGCCGAGGTGCAAGCCACGCTGCAGTTCGACGAACCGATCAACATCCAGTACACCTCCGGCACCACCGGGGCGCCCAAGGGCGCCACCCTGTCGCATCACAACATCCTCAACAACGGCTTCTTCGTGGCGCGCACCATGGGCTTCACGGAGAAGGACCGCCTGGTGATCCCGGTTCCGCTCTACCACTGCTTCGGCATGGTGATGGGCAACCTGGGCTGCGTGACCCACGGTGCCACCATGATCTACCCCGGTGACGGTTTCGAGCCCGAGGCCACGCTGCGCGCCGTGTCGGAAGAGAAGGCCACCGCTCTGTATGGCGTGCCCACCATGTTCATCGCCGAGCTGGAGCATCCGGACTTCTCCCGCTTCGATCTCTCCCATCTGCGCACCGGCATCATGGCCGGGTCGATCTGCCCCATCGAGGTGATGCGCCAGGTGATCGACAAGATGCACATGGAAGACGTCACCATCTGCTACGGCATGACCGAGACCAGCCCGGTGAGCTTCCAGACCCAGACCGATGCCCCGCTGGAGAAGCGCGTCACCACCGTGGGCACCATCCATCCGCACCTGGAGGTGAAACTGGTCAGCCCCGAGACCGGCGCCGTGGTGCCGCGTGGCGAGACCGGAGAACTGTGCACGCGGGGCTACAGCGTGATGCTGGGCTACTGGAACAACCAAGAGGCCACCAACAAGGCCATCGACGAAGCCCGCTGGATGCACACCGGCGATCTGGCCACCATGGATGACGAGGGATACGTGGCGATCGTCGGACGCATCAAGGACATGATCATTCGCGGCGGCGAGAACATCTACCCGCGCGAGATCGAAGACTTCCTCTATACCCACCCCGCCATCTCCGACGTCCAGGTGATCGGCGTGCCCGACGAGAAGTACGGCGAGGAAGTGATGGCCTGGGTCAAGCTCAGCGACGGCCAGCAACTCACCGCCGACGAGCTCGAGGAATTCTGCAAGGGCCAGATCGCCCACTACAAGATCCCACGCTACGTGAAGTTCGTCGACGAATTCCCGATGACCGTCACCGGCAAGATCCAGAAGTTCAAGATGCGCGAAGAAGCCACCCACGAGCTGGGACTGGCCTGAGCTGGAAGCTGGAAGCTGGAAGCTGGAAGCTGGAAGCTGGAAAGCAGCGTATATTCGCCGCCCAAAGTGTCAACGAGCCTTTTCTTCCCGCTTCCAGGAGCGAAGCGACGCTCTTCCAGCTTCAAGCTCCTGGCCCGGCGAAGCCGGTCAGAGTCCTTTGGGCGCAAAGATCCCCGGCGCGTTACGCCAATAGCCCTTGTAATCCATGCCGAAGCCGAACACGTAGCGGTCAGCGACTTCCAGGCTGCAGTAGTCGGCTTCGAGCCCGGGCACTGCCTTGCGATCGTGCCGCTTGTCGACCAGCACCGCAGTGGAGATGCTCGCCGCGCCGGCCTCGCGACAGTAATCGAGAATGGCGGCCAGTGTCGCCCCCTCATCGAGGATGTCGTCGACGATCACCACGTGTCGGCCGGCCATGGGAATTTCCGGAGAGACGCGCCAGAACAGCTCGCCACCGCGGATGCCACCGCGATAGCGTGTGGCATGCAGGTAGTCGACCTCCAGCGGAAAACCCAGCCGGGTGAGCAAGTGGCCGGTGGTGATCAGCCCCCCGTTCATCACGCAATAGAAGACCGGAAGCCGGTCGCCCAGATCCTGGCTGATCTCATCGGCCATGCGGTCGAGGGCGCGCTCGACCTCATCATGGGTAATCAGGCAGTCGGCGGTCTCCATGACCTCGCGCATGGTAGCCAGGGAATCGGGAAGTTCGGTGTCGAGCTGAAACATGCAGTGGACTCGTGTTGATCTGTCGAATGGCGATACGATGGTGCCATCGCAGGCTCAGTGGCCCGCCATGGCCTCGAGACGGGCATGCACTCGGCGCCAGCGGCTGAGGGCTTCGAGGGTGTCGAGTTCAGGGCGGGCACGGCCATAGCGAAGGCGGGAAGCCGGCTTGAAACGGCGTCCTGCACAGGCATCCAGCACCTCGAGCGCCGCTTGGCGGTCGTTGCACACCAGCACGGCATCGCAGCCCGCCTCTAGCGCCGCCCGGGCGCGTTCGCGCGGTCCGCCAGCCACCCCGGCGCCGGCCATGCCCAGATCGTCCGAAAACAGCGTGCCCTTGAAGCCCAGGGACTCGCGCAGCATGCCCAGCCAGACGGCAGAGAAACCGGCGGGGCGGACGTCGAAGTCCGAATAGACCACGTGCGCCGGCATGATGGCGTCGAGTTGGCTGGCCAAGGTGGCGAACGGCACCAGGTCCCAGCGCTTGAGTTCGCTGAACGGACGGTCGTCCACGGGTATTTCGTGATGAGAATCGGCAGCCACGCCGCCATGACCGGGAAAGTGCTTGCCGACGGCAGCCATGCCCGCCTCATGAAGGCCGGTGACGAAGGCATGCCCCATGGCGGCCACGGCATCGGGATCGGTTCCGAAACTGCGATCGCTGATCACGCTGGACAGCCCCACGTCCACGTCGAGCACCGGCGCGAAGGTGACGTCCAGGCCGCAGGCGGCCATCTCCATCCCGAGCAGCCATCCTGCATCACGGCACAGGCGTAAGGTAACCTCCGGCGCCACGGCGAACTCGCGGCCGATACGCCCCATAGCCGGCAAACGGGTGACGCCCTGGCGCAGGCGCTGCACGCGCCCGCCCTCCTGGTCGATGGCCAGCAGCAACTCAGGGCGCAGGCGGCGAATGGCATCGCACAGCTCCCGCACTTGCCGAGCCGTCTCGACGTTGCGCCCGAACAGGATCACACCGCCCACTTCGGGACGCATCAGCAGCTGACGCTCATCCGTCGTCAGCCGCGTGCCCTCCAGATCGAGAATCACCGGGCCTAGGGAATGAGTCATGGTGGGGGTACCTTCGCCGGAAGGAGGACGATTCTAGCCCAGCGAGACGCCGCTGTCAGCGACAAGCCTCAGTCGTGAAGCCACACCGGAGTTCCCGGCACGGCGATGGCAAACAGTGCCAGCAGATCTTCGTCGCGCAGGCGCACGCAGCCGTGCGAGCGGGGCTCGCCCATGGGCTCGCTGGGTGGCGCACCATGCAAATAGATGTAGCGCCGCTGGCTGTCGACGTCGCCCCCACGGTTGACGCCTCGCTCCAACCCGCACAGCCAGAGAATCCGCGTAAGGATCCAGTCGCGCCCCGGCTGAGCACCGGCCAGAGCCTCGCTGTACACCTCACCGGTGGGATGGCGACCGCGAAAGACGGCGCCGGATGGCTCCCCGTCGCCGATGGCGGCACGCACGTAGTGCCAGCCGAGCGGGGTCTGGCCGCTGCCTTCGCGCTGGCCGACACCCGCCTCGCCGGTGGACACCGCGTACACGGCACCCGCCACGTCGCCATGCCACACCACCAGACGCTGGGACGGAATATCGATCTCCAGCCAAACCCCACCAGCCGGCGGCAGAGCCTCGAGCGTCGGGGTATGCATCAGCTCGCCTCGGCGTGGCTGGCCACCGGCGCCTCGGGCAGCGGCGCATTCAACGCTGCCACCACTACCGGACGCAGTCGCCGAATGAGGTCGCGCACCGTGACGTGTTCGCCATAGTCCTTCTCGGCGATGTCGCGCAGCGCATCGAGGCCCGAGAGCGTGAAGATCACCGTGCCGAGCACGAAATGCAGACGCCAGAACCGCTCTGAGTCGGGCAGTTCCGGCGTGGCGCGGCGTACCAGGTCGGTAAAGCGCATGAAGACGCCACCGTACTCCTCCTGAATGTAGCGGCGCAGATGCCCCTGGGCCTGGCTGTAGGCCAACCCCAGCAGCTTCATGAACACCTTGAGGCTATGACGCTCGGCGGGAACCTCGAGCACGGTGCGGGCCATGGACTCGAGCAACTCCTCGAGGGGAATGACACCGCCGGCATGGCGCGCCTCGAGCTCGTCCAGCACACCATGGAAACGCTCGGTGAAAGGATCGAGGTAGCGGGAGAAAACTGCCTGGATCAGTGCTTTCTTGGAGCCGAAATGGTAGTTCACCGCTGCCAGGTTGACCCGTGCTTTGCTGGTAATGGTACGCAACGAGGTCTCGGCGAAGCCTCTTTCGGCGAACAGCACCTCGGCCGTATCGAGAATGCGCGTGACGGTGTCGGTCTGAGCCATGATCCGTGCCTCGATGGAAACGATTGTTTGAAACGTCAGGAAATCCCACGAAAACACAGGAGCTGGACCAACGCAAGCTCGTAGTGACGCGTTTGAAACGCTTTTCCCTTCGGGGAGCGTTTCCGGACTTACTGGATGAACTTCCATGCTGTATACTTGACCAATGAAGCAGCGTCAGCCGGAGGTCGCATGACTCGCTCTCTCACCCCACGTCAGCAACACGTCTTCGATTTCATCGTCAAGACGATGAACGAATTGGGCTATCCGCCCACGCGGGCCGAAATTGCCCGCGCACTGGGTTTCCGCTCGCCCAATGCTGCCGAAGAGCACCTTCGCGCCCTGGAGCGCAAGGGGGTCATACGCGTGATGCGCGGCACCTCACGGGGCATCCGACTGCCCTTGGCCGAGCCCGAGCCCGCCCATGAAACGCCCACCGAAGGATTGCCGATCATCGGCGAGGTGGCCGCCGGGAGTCCGGTACTCGCCGCCGAGCACATCGACCGCTATTGCCCACTTCCCCCCGATTTTTTCACACCGCGTGCCGACTATCTGCTCAAGGTGCGCGGCCTTTCCATGAAGGAGGTCGGCATCCTGGAGGGCGACCTGCTGGCCGTACACCGTACCGAGCAAGTGCGCGACGGGCAGATCGTCGTCGCTCGACTCGATGACGAAGTGACCGTCAAGCGCTTCCACCGCCATGGGCACCGGGTGACCCTGGCTGCCGAAAACCCGGATTTTTCACCCATCGAAGTGGACCTGCGCCACCAGGCTGTGGAGATCGAAGGCATCGGTGTGGGGGTCATTCGCGGCGGCAGTGGAACGGCCCTGGGCTAGCCATTCGGAGCTTGTCAGGACTGCGCCCGGAAAGCGCTCTGGCAACAGGGGCAAGCGCATTGAGGAAGATACTTCACGCCGACTGCGACTGCTTCTACGCCGCGGTGGAGATGCGTGACGACCCGCGGCTGCGCGAGGTGCCGCTGGCGATCGGCGGACATAGCGAGCAGCGCGGGGTGATCGCCACCTGCAACTATCCCGCGCGCGAATACGGCATCCACTCTGCCATGCCCACCGCTCGGGCACTGCGGCTCTGCCCCCACCTGACACTACTACCCGGCGACTTCGACAAGTACCGGCAGGTTTCCCGGCGAATCCAGTCCGTATTCCACGAACTCACTCCCCTGGTGGAGCCGCTGTCGCTCGATGAAGCCTTTCTGGATGTCAGCGACGTCACGCGTTTTGCCGGCAGCGCCACCTGGATGGCCCAGTGGCTCAAGCAGGAGTGCCTGTCGCGCACCGGCATCACCGTCTCCGTGGGCGTGGCACCGAGCAAGTTTTTGGCCAAGATCGCCAGTGACTGGGAGAAGCCCGACGGGCTCACGGTGATTCCCCCCGAACGGGTGAGTGCCTTCGTACGCGAACTGCCGGTGACCAAGCTGCATGGCGTTGGCCCCGCCACGGCCGCGCGACTCGAGGCGCTGGCCATCGAGACCTGTGCCGATCTCGAGCGACAGCCACTGGAGCGCCTGATAAAGGAGTTCGGCAAGTTCGGTCGCCGGCTCTTCGAACTCGCCCGCGGCATCGACGACCGGCCGGTGCGAGTCGAACGCGAGCGCAAGTCGGTGAGCGTCGAGAGCACTTTCGCCCGTGACCTGCCCGATCTGCCCCACTGCCGTGAAGCCCTGGCACCGCTATGCGAACGTCTCGAAGCACGCCTGGCTCGCCACGGACACCCGCCGGTGGCCGGCCGCTTCGTCAAGCTGCGCTGCGACGATTTCCGCCTCACCACTCTCGAGGAACGCAGCGGTGCCCCCACCCTGCCCGGCTTCCTCAACCTGCTCGACCAGGCCTGGGCACGCCGCCAGCGCCCCGTGCGCCTGCTTGGCGTCGGCGTACGCCTGGTGTCCGACGATGCCCGCCGCCAGCTTACCCTGCCCCTGTAGATCGAATCGCAGCAAAGCAACGAGTGACGTCGCGAGCGAAGATGGACGGGGCGGTCGTCAATCGGGCGCTCATTGGGTGTCGATATAGCGATGGTCATTGAACGTCGCCACCCAGCCCGGATGGTAGACCATCAGAATGCTCAGCAGCATGCCGGTGATGAACGCTTCCGAGGGCATCAGCAGCGGCAGGAATAGCGCGTACTCCCGCGCCAGATGGATCGCCTCGGGGTCCGTGGCACCGAGCATTACCAGCCCTAATCCGGTGAGACCGGTACCCAGGGTTGCCAGGGCGGCCCCGAAGAAGCCGCACACGAAGAGAAAGACCATCAGGTTATCCGGCAGAAAGCGATCCACCAGACGCCATATCATGATCGTGATCAGTGCCGGCACGACACCGGTGATCAGGACGTTGACGCCCAGCAACGGCCAGGCCGCGTTGCCGAGCGCCACCAGGCCGAGGTTGACGATGAGATTGGTGATCAACGCCAGCGGCGCCTTGAAGACCAGCGTCAACAGGGCCGTGAACATCAGGTGCAAGGTCAGCCAGTCTACGGCCTGGGCACGCAGCTGCCAGAGCAACAGCACGGCGACCGTTGCCGCCAACCAGCGGTGCTGCAGACCAAGGTCATCCAACAGGGCTTGCCAGGGGCGCTGTGCCAGGGCCAACCCTACCATGCCGGCCGACACCAGGCCGGCCACGATGAGCAACCAGGGTTCGAGCAGGCTTTCGGAGAATGTCACGGCCCTCCTCCAGCGGCGATGTCAGGCAAACACCACCGTCTTGTTGCCATGGATCAGAACGCGATCTTCCAGGTGCCAGCGCAGCCCACGGGCGAGCACCGCTCGCTCCACGTCCCGTCCGAAGCGAACCAGGTCACCTGCCGTATGGCAATGGCTGACCCGGTGGATGTCCTGCTCGATGATGGGGCCGGCATCCAACTCTTCAGTCACGTAGTGGCAGGTCGCGCCGATCAGCTTCACGCCGCGGGCATGCGCCTGATGGTACGGGCGAGCGCCGGCAAAAGACGGCAGAAAACTATGGTGGATGTTGATTACACGACCCGCGTAACGTTGGCACACCGCTGGCGGCAGGATCTGCATGTAGCGGGCGAGCACGACCGAGTCGGCACCCAATGCCTGGATACGACGTTCCACCTCGGCGAAGGCGGCCTCCTTGTCGTCGCTGGGGACGGGGATGTGATGATAGGGCAGGCCATGCCACTCCACGAGACTGCGCATGTCGTCGTGGTTGGAAATCACCCCCACGATGTCGCCTTCGAGCTCATCCGCCGTCCAACGATAGAGCAGATCCACTAGACAGTGGCGTTCCCGCGACACCATCACCACCACGCGAGGACGCTGGCGGGTATCGCGTAACGCCCACTGCATATCGAACTCCCGCGCCACCGAGGCGAAGGCGTCACGCAGCTCCCCGGCCGTCATGCCGATGGAATCGGCAAGAATCTCGTAGCGCATGAAAAAGCGCCCGGCTTCCAGATCCGAATGCTGACTCGCCTCGGTGATGGAGCCGCCATGGCCGGCAATGAAGCCGGACACACGTGCGACGATGCCGCGACGATCGGGACAGGAAACGACCAGGCGATAGTAGTGGGACATGTCGGTCAACGTTGAGCAGCTCGAGAAATCGGTCAGGCATTGTAGCGAAATTGCCATGGTCATGGCAGCGACCTAACAAAGGAATTCGCCGTTGAATGCGGCCAATGGCAGCCGCCCCGATTGTGGAGGCTCGGGGCCATCCCGTATAGTGAAAGGCTCATGATTCGACCGCTGACATGCCGATGCGACCACCCCGCGTGACGATTCGTCCCCGCCGCCGCCCACCGCTTCATTACCTCCCCTTGGGCGGCTGCGGAGAGATCGGCATGAACCTTGGGCTATATGGCTACGAAAACGCCTGGATAGCCGTCGACTGCGGCATGATGCTGCGCCAGGACCTGCCCGATACCCCTCTCCAGGTGCCCAGCGTCGAAACGCTGGAAGAGCTCGAGATCTCCCCCGATGCCCTGCTCATCACCCACGGCCACGAGGACCACATCGGCGCCGCCGCATGGCTGTGGCCGCAATGGGGCTGTCCCATTCATGCCACACCCCTGGCCGCAGGGCTGTTGCGCGCCAAATTCATCGAGCGGGGGCTGTCCACCGACGCCATCCGGGTGATCGAACCCGGCGAGGCCCTGACTTGCGGGGCCTTCACGATCCGCTTCGTACCGCTCACCCACTCGATTCCCGAGAGCTGTGCGTTGCTGATCGCTGCAGGCGATTATCGCGTACTGCATACCGGAGACTGGAAACTCGACCCCGAGCCGCTCATCGGCTCGCCCGTGAACGGCAGCCGGCTGCGCGCTTTGGCACCCGTCGACTTGGTGGTGGGCGATTCCACCAACGCCCCCCTGTCTGGCCATTCGCGCAGTGAAGGCGATGTCGCTCGTGCCCTGGAACGTACCCTCACCGGTTGTACCGGCCGCGTCGTAGTGAGCTGTTTTGCCAGCAACCTGGCACGGCTGCTTGCCGTAGCCCGGGCGGCCGAACGCTGTGGCCGCCGTGTCAGCCTGATGGGCCGGGCCATGGAGCGCATGGTGAGCGTGGCCCGGGGACTGGGCTATCTCGACGACCTGCCTCCGCTGGTGCCGGTTCGGGATCTCGGCTATCTGCCGCCGCATGAGGTACTGGTAATCGCCACCGGCAGCCAGGGCGAACCGCGCGCTGCCCTGAATCGACTGGCCAATGGCCGCCACGCCAGCTTCGAACTGCTGCCCGACGATACCGTGATCTTCTCCGCCAAGGCGATTCCCGGCAACGAGCCGCTCATCGACCGCCTCAAGCACCGTTTGCGCCAGCTCGGCGTGACCATCTGGGACGAGTTCAATCACCCCGAGCTGCATGCCTCTGGCCATCCGGCTCAGGATGAGCTGCGCACGCTGTACGAGTGGATCAAGCCACGCCACCTGCTCCCCGTCCATGGCGAAGCACGCCACCAGCGAGCCCACTGCCAGCTCGCCGAAAGCCTGGGCATTCGAGCACCGCTCAGTCCGGTGAATGGCGACTTGATCCGCCTCGATGGCGATGGCTTGAGTCGGGTTTCACGCCACCCTCAACGCCCCTGCATCGTCAGCCAGAACAACATCGCTCCTCTCCCTGGCCTGGCCGCCGAGCGAGGCTCTTCGCGCCACGGCATTCTGTACCTGGCGATTCCGGTCGCCGCCACCGGCACGGGCTGGACCCGGCTAGGCCGCCTGATCCTCGATGCCCACCATATGCGCCCTCTCGACGAAGACGACTTCAGCGACTGGCTGGACGAACGGCTCGACGCACTGCCCGCCGAAACCCTCGCCGAACTCCGCCAGCAGTTGCAGCCCCTCATCACCGCCTGGCTGAGCGAGCGCTTGCGTCAGCTTCCCGACGTTCACCTGCAACTGATGGCGATGGAATCCCCCGTTTTCGGCACTTCATCCTGACCCAACACGACGGGGGCCAACCCATGGATTGGCCCCCGTCGACAGTGCGCAGCCCATCCGACGGCCCACGCAGGCGGCGTGAATCGACCGTAAGACCGAGCCACGCCAGCAGCCTCGGGGTCAGCTCCCGTTGGCATTCTTGGGAGGCCGACCACGCCGACGGCGCGGTGGCTCTCCCACGAGATCCTCCACGGAGAGACCGGCATCCTGCATAGCCTCACGTATCTCGGCCAGTTTCTTTTCCTTGTCCGCCTCTTCCTGCTCACGGCGCTTCTCTTCTTCCTTCTTTTGTTCGATGACTTCGCCAATGACATCGGAGAGTTTGTACAACTGCTCCATGCTCAATTGGCGAGCGGCCGCTCGAGCCACGTTCTTGTTGCGGGCGATTCGCTCCAGAGTTTCGCTGGACATTGGTCTCCTCCATGCAGGAAACGACGTGAGAATCTGACGACTTTCTCGTCAAAAGTATATGCGTTGATACCATCTTGGCAAGAAAAGAGCGGCAAAAAAGACACCGCAGGTTTCTGCGATGTCTGCCAAAGGAGCGAAAAGACCCGGGAGCTTCACCCCCCAGTCATGTTCATGAAGCGCACGACCTGGACGTCGCCATCCGTCGTAAAATGGTGCCGCTCCGGCTTGAGCGGCATGGCGCCGATGATGGCTTCCTTGAGGGCATCGAGATCGCCTGGATGACGGCGCAGTACCGCCCGCAGATCCACGGAATGCTCATTGCCGAGACACAACAGCAACCGCCCCTCCACGGTAACGCGAACGCGATTGCAGCTGGCACAGAAATTGTGACTGTGCGGCGAGATGAAACCGATACGCGATGCGCTGTCGGGCATGCGGAAATAGCGCGACGGGCCCAGCGAACTTTCCGTCGTGGGCAATAGCGAATAGCGACGTTCTATCATTGCCTGAACGTCATCGCTGGAACAGAAGGTTTCCGCACGCGAATGGTCGGAGACGTCACCCAGCGGCATCTCCTCGATGAAACTGATGTCCAGATCCTCGTCGCGCGCGAAGTCTACCAAGTTCAAGACCTCGTCATCATTGCGTCCCCTGAGGATGACGGCATTGAGCTTGATTCGTTCGAAACCGGCATTGCGTGCCGCCCGGATGCCGGCCAGTACCCGGGAGAGTTCCCCGGTACGGGTCAAGCGTCGAAAACGTTCCGGATCGAGCGAGTCGAGGCTGATGTTGAGCCGTTGAAGTCCGGCCTCGCGCAGTGCCTCGGCCTGTTTCTCGAGCCCGGCGCCATTGGTGGTCATGGCGAAGTCCTTGAGCCCGGGAAGAGCGCCGATCTCCGTGACGAGCTTGCCGATATTGCGTCGAACCAGAGGCTCGCCTCCCGTGAGACGCACCTTTTCCACGCCCAGCTCGACGAAGGCCCGCGCCACCGTGGCGAGCTCCTCGAGCGTGAGTACCTGGGCCCGCGGCAGAAAGGTCATCTCTTCGCTCATGCAGTAGACACAGCGAAAATCGCAGCGGTCCGTGACCGACAGTCGTACATAGCGGACGCGTCGTCCGAAGTCATCGATCAGCTCTGACTCCATCCTCATTTCTCCCAGCGACTGGCATCCCGTCGATCGGACTCGCGCTCGGCGACCCAATAATCACCGCTGGCGCTGTGTTCCTTCTTCCAGAATGGCGCCCGAGTCTTGAGATAGTCCATGATGAAATCGCAGGCCTCGAAGGCCTGGCGTCGGTGCTCGCTGGCCACGACTACCAGTACGATAGGATCACCGGGGGCCAGCCGTCCAACCCGGTGGATCACGCTGACGCCTCGTAGCGACCAACGCCGTTCGGCTTCGGTCACGATCTCGCCGAGGGCGGCCTCGGTCATCCCCGGATAGTGCTCCAGAGTGAGAGCGTTCACTTCCGGGCGCTCATTGAAATCACGTACCAACCCGATGAAGCTCACCACGGCGCCGATGTCCGTACGGTCCCCGAGCAAGACACGCTGCTCCTGACCGGCATCGAAGGGCGCCTGCTGTACCCGGATCATGCTCAGCCTCCCGTGACCGGTGGGAAGAAGGCCACCTCATCGTCATCGGTGATCGGCGTCGCATCCACCGCCATCACCTGGTTGACGGCACACAGTACGCGGCCTTCCGAAAGCCGCGAAAACCGCTCGTCGAGCTCGATCAGCGCGGCCTTGAGGCCACCGACGTCAGCCGTGGGCAAGTCATCGAGCGCGACGCTGAGCTCGCTGATGCCGAGGCTCTCGCGCAGCTCGGCCAGGCACTTGACGCGCACGCAAGGCGTTTCCAGACCGCAGCGCAGGCCCACGGAGACTTCGCCCGCCACACCCTCTCCAGTAACGATCGGTGCTTCGGGCGGCGCAACGGTTCCGGCCGATTCGCGGTGATAGTCACCGGAGCGGCCACCGCTCTTGGCATCCAGATGAATGGCACCGATCTCCATGCCCTTGTCCACCGCCTTGCACATGTCGTAGAGCGTCAGGCAGGCCACGGAAACGGCGGTCAGCGCCTCCATTTCCACGCCGGTACGTCCATTGAGACGGCAGGTGGCGCTCACCTCGACCCGCGAGCCCGCCTCGTCGAGCCGAAAATCGACGCTCACCTTGGAGAGCGGCAAGGCATGACAGAGCGGAATCAGTTCATGGGTGCGCTTGGCGGCCTGAATGCCGGCAATGCGTGCGGTCGCGAGCACGTCACCCTTGGGCAGGCCTCCCTCGGCAAGCAGCGACAGGGTGGCCGGTTGCATGGTGATATGCCCCGAGGCGGTCGCTTCGCGGCGGCTCTCCGGCTTGTCAGCAACGTCCACCATGTGGGCTTCGCCGCGTCGATTGAGATGGGTCAGGGTCATGTCAGCAACGCCTCAACAAAGGTCATCGGATAACGGTTGTACGGTGACGGGATCGCCAGCAGCGACTTCGGCTCGTTCGGGGTCGATCTCGATCAGACAATCCGCGGCCACCATGGAAGAGAGTATGCCGGAACCTTGCCGCCCCGTGCTGCACACCCAGAGTCGCCCTTCGGTATCGCTACGCAAGCGGCCGCGTAGGAAATCCACGCGCCCCGCGCGACTGGCCAGTGGTGCGTCGGCCAGGGCAATGAGACGCCGCGGCTGCGGATCGCGATACCCCTGCAAACGCCGCAGCAACGGCGCGACGAACTGCAGGAAAGTGACCATGGCGGCTACCGGATTGCCGGGTAGCCCGAAGAAGGGGGTGGCCACGGCTCCCAACTGGCCACAAGCCAACGGCCGGCCGGGACGCATGGCGATCTTCCAGAAGCCCAGCTCGCCGACTTCCTGCAGGGCGCCGCGCACCCGATCCGCTTCACCGACCGACACGCCGCCGCTGGTGATCACGAGGTCCGCCTGGCGAGCCGCCTCCTCCAGGGCCGCAACGATCCTCGGTTGGTCGTCGGGGAGGATGCCCAGGTCGAGAATCTCGCCGCCATGCTCGGTGACCAGCCCCCGCAACGCAAAGCGGTTGGCGTCGAAGATACCGGCAGGGGGTAGCTCGTCGCCGGGCGCCGTCACTTCGTCGCCGGTGGAGAAGAGCGCCACACGCGGACGCCGATGGACACTGGCCCCGGCCATGCCCAGGGAGGCGAGCAAGCCAAGCTCAGCAGCCCCGAGACGGGTTCCGGCAGGCAGTGCCGTGGCGCCCCGGGCAATGTCCTCCCCGGTCAGGCGGACGTTCTGGCCACGCCGCACGTCCTCCGGTCGATGAACCTGCACGCAGCCATCCCGCTCGTCGAGCTGTTCGCGCATGATCACGGTATTCGCCCCGGCAGGCAGCGGCGCTCCAGTAGTGATGCGTACGCATTCGCCGCCTGCCAGTACCGTCGCGTAGCGATGGCCTGCCAGAACCTCGCCGACCAGCGGCCAGGGTGCCGTGGGCACGCCCTCTTCCGGCCAGGACAGGGCGATGCCATCCATGGCCGCATTGGTGTTCTGTGGCACGTCGATGGGCGACACCTGCGACTCGGCCAGCACGCGACCGTGAAGGGCCGCCAGCGGCAGCCATTCCGACGGCAAGGGAGCCGCGACCAAGCGGGCCGTTGCCGCCCGAGCCTCCGCAACACCGAGCATGCGTTCGCCGAGGTCGAAACAGGACAGGCTCATGCTCCCGCCTCCACGTCCTCGCGAGGCGCCTGCTCGCGCGGCCAACGGGCCGGCCAGGCAGCCACCCAGTCGGCAATCGCCTCGAGGTCGTCGAGGTCCAGCGCCTCCACTCCCGCCGGCAACGACACAGGCGCGGCACTGGCGACGGCCCTGACCCAGGGGTCATCGTCCACGAGCAGTGGCTTGCCCAGCGCCTCCCGATGCAGCGCCAGCTTGGGTAGCGGCCACGCCTTGAACCCCTCGATCAGTACCAGATCGGGACGCTGGGGGCGGATCATCTCGATCAGCTGTGCCAGATCCGCCTCGGGCTGGTTCGGCGTCTCCATCATCAGCGCCACACGGGCCCGCGAGGCAATGAGCATCGGCGAGGCACCGGCCTGGCGCAGACGATGACTGTCCTTGCCTGGCTGATCGATGTCGAAGGCGTGATGGGCATGCTTGATCACCGCCGCCCGCAGGCCACGTTCGGTCAGCCGTGGCAACAGCTGCTCCAGCAGGGTCGTCTTGCCGGTGCCGCTCCAGGCGGCGATGCCCAGCAACGGCAGGGAGTCATCGAACGACAGGGAAGCATCGATCACGGCACTCATGGCAGGCGTCACTCCTCGCTCAGGCGCGCCTCGAGGCGCTGTTTCTCATCCCGGGTATTGAGATTGGCAAAGGCCTCCGGACAGTCGCTGAAATCCACTGCACGCCAGGCATGGCGAGCATACCAGCGGTCGATCTTGCGCTCGCCATCGCTCAGGGCGGCGGCGAGATCAGCGGCCAGTGACGTGCGAATCAATGCGACCACGGGATGCAGCCGCTCGCCGTCGTGGGCAACGGCGATGTCCCCCTCACCGAGGCCCGTCACCAGACGCGACACCAGGTCATGCGGCAAGGCCGGGGTATCGCAGGGCACCACGAGCACCCAAGGTGTGGCGACGGCGCACAGGCCACTGTGGATGCCCATCAAGGGTCCCTGGAAACCCGACTCGCGGTCGCTCACGACGCGCTCGGCCAACGCTTCGTACTCCGCGAGGTGCCGATTGGCATTGATCCATACCGCCGCCACCTTCCCTTCCAGCCGCTCATGGACATGGCCCACCAGCGGTCGTCCGGCAAAGGGCTCGAGCCCCTTGTCACACCCCCCCATTCGGCGGCCCTGTCCACCGGCAAGGATCAGGCCGGTCACCTCATGTCGCGGATCCATCAGCGCTCTCGCTCGACCGTCTGGCGTTGCGATCATGATGCCTGAGGGAGCCTCGGCGTGCCACGCCTGCCAAGATACCGCATGACCTCGGTCATCGAACGTGGAGACGAGGCACCGCTAAGGGGTATCATCCGTCGACCCAATCGAACGTTTGACGGCAGACCGAGCAATGGAAGGATTCAACGTGGGCAGCCGCCTGCGCGAGCTGCGCCAGGCACGCCGACTCTCTCAGCGTGAGCTGGCCAAACGCGCCGGCGTCACCAACAGCACCATATCGTTGATCGAGCAGAACAGCGTGAGCCCTTCGGTGAGTTCGCTCAAGAAGATTCTCGATGCCCTGCCGGTGTCGATCAGCACTTTCTTCGCCGGCGATGAACCCGCGCCCCCGCACCACTTCTACGCGGCCGGCGAATTGACCGAAATCGGCGACGGCCACCTTTCGTGGCGGCTCGTGGCGGCACGCCGCCCGGACCGTCGCATGTCGATCATCCACGAGCGCTACCCGCCCGGCGCCGACAGCGGCGAAGAGATGCTCGAACACGAAGGCGAGGAAGGCGGCGTGGTGATCGCCGGGCGGATAGAGCTCACCGTCGGGGATGAAGTCGAGGAGCTCGGGCCCGGCGACGCCTACTATTTCGACTCACGGCTGCCCCATCGCTTTCGCAACCGGGGCAGCGAAGAGTGCGTGATCGTCAGCGCCAACTCGCCGCCCTCCTTCGCCGAGGGCGGTCGAGAGCAGCATCACGCCTGAGCGCGCGGGACATCCTCTTCGGCTCCGGGCAGCACCCAGTTGAGCACGATGCCAACCACGGCGGCGAGACTCACCCCCTGCAGGGTGAACTGACCACCACCGAACTGCATGCCGCCGATACCGAACACCAGGATCAGCGAGACCACCACCAGATTGCGCGGCGCGGTGAGCGAGTGGCCGGCACGTACCAGGGTATTCATGCCCACCACGGCGATGGAGCCGAACAACAACGTCATGATGCCGCCCATGACCGGCCCGGGGATGGTCTGCAGCAAGGCGCCGAGCTTGGCGACGAAGGCCAGGAACACCGCCAGGCAGGCGGCCACGATCATGAACTTGGGATTGAAGGCGCGAGTCAGGGTCACGGCACCGGTCACTTCGGAATAGGTGGTGTTGGGTGGGCCACCGAACAGTGCCGCTGCGGAAGTGGCCAGACCGTCACCGAGTAGTGTGCGATGCAGACCGGGCTTGTCCAGGTAGTTCTTGCGGGTCACGGAACCGATGGCAATCATGTCGCCGATGTGTTCCACCGCCGGGGCGATGGCCACTGGAATCATGAACAGGATCGCCGCCCAATGAAAGCTTGGCGCCGTAAAACTCGGCAGCGACAGCCAGGCCGAGTCGCGAACCGGCGTAAAGTCGACCGCACCCATGATCAGGGCCAGCGCATAGCCGGTGACGATGCCCCCCATGATGGGCACCAGGCGCAGCAGGCCTCGCCCGAATACCGCCAGTACCAGCGTCACCAGCAGGCTCGCCATGGAGAGCACGATTGCCCGCCCGTAACCGATGTGTTCACTGGTCTCGCCGGTGGCCATCTCCACGGCCACCGGCGCCAGGGCGAGGCCGATCACCATGATCACCGGCCCCACCACCACCGGCGGCAGCAGCCGATGCAACCAAGTGGTGCCCTTGAGGCGCACGAACTGAGCGATCACCACGTAGACGAGCCCCGCTGCCAGCAGACCTCCTAGGGTGGCGGAAACGCCGAAGTTCGCCACCGAGCCCTGAATGGGGGCGATGAACGCAAAGGAAGAGGCGAGAAAGACCGGTACGCTGGCGCGAGTCACCCCGTGAAAGATGAGGGTGCCAATGCCGGCAGTGAACAAGGCGACACTGGGATCGAGGCCGGTCAGCAGAGGCACCAGCACCAGCGCCCCGAAAGCCACGAACAGCATCTGGGCCCCGGTGAGCAGAGTGCGTGGCAGGGAGTCGGCGGGTCGCTGAACGGCCGCGGTATCGGTCATGACAGGGCTCCTGGGCTGAGTGGGCGGGAATCGCGCGGCATTCTAGCAGCCTCACGCTCCCGGCACGACGCCGCCATCATCGCCCTCCTCCACTCTTCGCTCACGCTGCTCCACCGACAGCGCTTCCAGGTACTCGGCGAGACGCCGCTCCGCCGCATCACCGAACAGCACATCGCACGCTTCCCTCAGCCCCGCGGATCGGCCAATCGACGCTTCGGGAACCACCAGCGAGATCTTCGAACGTCGCCGCAGCAAATCCTCGAGACGCGTGACCATCTCGCGATCCCGCGCCTGCACGAGCTCGACCCGCAGGTACTCCGTGTCCTCGATCAACACCTCGGCCTGACGTTCGTCCCGCCGCAGTTCTTCCAACATGCCGAAGGCTTTATCGGCGTAACGACGCCACAGGCGTTGGCTGATCGGCTCCGAGGCGTGCGCCGCGGTCAGGTCATCGAGCTTCATCCGTCGCGCCTCCTGCAGGAAGGCATCGCGCACCGAGCCATCGGGCTCTCCATACCAGCGGCAGTCCTCGTCGGGGACGGCAATGCCGAGCCCCTTCACCGTCTCGACGACCTCCTCACCGACGTTGATGCAGTCGGTGAGCTTGCCACCGAAGATGCTGAGGTGCGCCCGCTCGCGGTCGAGGTCGATGGCGTGCTTGCGTGACAGATTGAGGAAATCCCGCTCCCCTCCGCCGGTGGGCTTGATCGCCAGCGGCCGCACGCCGCAGCGAGTGGCGATGATGTCGGCCTCGACGAGGGGGCGCTCCAGGGTCAGGCGCTTGTTGATGTTGTCGAGCACGAAGGCTACGTCCTGCGATGTGACCGTCACCGCCGGACTCTCGACCCGGGTGTCGGTGGTGCCGATGCAGGTGCGGGGCCCCATGGGAATGACGAAGAAGAGGCGGCCGTCGTCGGCGAAGAATGCCAGTACCCGCCGTGCTTCGGTGAGCCGCGGCACGATCAGATGTATCCCCTTGGAGAAGACATGATGGTGCTCGGTACGCTGTCCGGCACGGCGGTTGAGATCGTCGACCCAGGGGCCGGCGGCGTTGATCAACACGCGTGAGCGAATTTCGAAGGTGTCGCCAGTCATCACATCGCGGGCCTGGGTGATCCAAACGCCCTCCTCGCGGCGGGAAGAGAGATACTCCACGTAGTTGGCGGCCAAGGCACCGAAGTCCAGCGCTCGGCGGACGAAGTTGAAAACGAAACGGGCGTCGTTGTCATGCAGGTAAGCGTCGGAGTATTCGAAGCCGCCCATCGCGTTCGAGGTATCGATGATCGGCTCCCTCGCCTTGAGAGCGGAAGGCCGCATGTAGTGAGGACGCCGCGTGAAGGCATTGCCCATCAGCCAGTAGAGCCAGGTGCCGGCCCAGGGCACCAACGGATGATGGCGGAACCCATGGTGTATGGTGGTGAGAAAACGAATCTCCTGCACCGAAGAGGGGTAGCTCCTGATCAGGTGATTGCGGCTTCGGCAAAGCTTGCGCACCAGGGAGAACTCGCCGCTCTCCATGTACTTGATGCCGCCCCACACCAGATTGGACGAATGCATGCTGGTGCTGCCGGCAAAGTCGCCCTTGTCGATGAGGGCCACTTTGACACCCTTGCCACTCAGGGCCGCGGCCGCCGACGCACCATTGATACCACCGCCGACCACCAGTACATCGTGGCAGCCGTCGGGCAGCTTGCGTAGATGGATCTCTCTGAGTTGCATCTCTTGCCCCTGGAATGCAAAGGGCCCCGCACGGCGCCAACCGTACGGGGCCCGGCCGTCAGTGGAAAGTGACTCGGCTTGGTATGCCTGAGACCGAGGTCGACCCGGGTGAACGACCCACCGTCCACCCTGACGACTCAGCGAGTACCGGCGGCCATCCAGGCCTCCATCATATCGTCGTAGGGCACGGTTTCGCCTTGGGGCCGCTCGTCATCGAGTTTGGCCTTGGGCGCACCCGGCTCGTCGAGCCACTCTTGAGGGTCACGCTCGTCATTGAGGTTGGGCGCATAGACCGTAAACACACCGGCACGGGACAGCCTTGCCATGACGCTGTCGAGGTCGCCAGCCAGGTTGTCGAGCGCCTCCTGTGGCGAAATCTCTCCGCTCACTGCCGGCGCCAGATTCTGCCACCACAGCGGTGCCATGCGCGGATAGTCCGGCACGTTGGTGGAAGACGGCGTCCAGTTGGACTCATTGGGGCTGCGGTAGAACTCCACCAGGCCGCCGAGCTTGGGTGCCATCTCGGACATCTGGTCGGAGAAGACGTCCGATTCGCGGATCGGGGTGAGACCGGCCATCAGCTTCTCCAGGGACACCGTCTTGGACACGGTGAACTGGGCGAACAACCAAGCCGCGGTGCGACGATCCTCCGGGGTGGAGTCGAAGAAGGTCCAGGAGCCCACGTCCTGGTATCCCACCTTCATGCCTTCCTCCCAGTAGGGACCGGTGGGCGACGGCGCCATGCGCCATTTGGGGTTGCCCTCGTCATCGGTGACCGGCAGGTCCGGGTCGGTCATGTCGGCGGTGAAGGCGGTATACCAGAATATCTGCTGAGCGATGTTGCCCTGGGCCGGCACCGGCCCGGCTTCGCCGAAGGTCATGCCCTGGGCCTCGGGCGGCGCATACTTGCCGAGCCAATCCACCATCTTGGTGACGGCATACACCGAGGCCGGGGAGTTGGTAGCGCCGCCGCGGCTGACGCTGGCGCCCACCGGCTCGCTCTCCTCGTTGACGCGAATGCCCCAGTCGTCCACCGGATTGCCGAAGGGCACCCCGGGGCTGCCCATGCCCGCCATGGAGAGCCAGGAGTCGTGAAAGCGCCAGCCCAGCGACGGATCGCGACGGCCATAGTCCATGTGTCCGTAGACCGTCTCGCCATCGATCTCGCCAACGTGTTCGGTGAAGAACTCGGCGATGTCCTCGTAGGCGGTCCAGTTGGTCGGCACTCCGAGATCGTAGCCGTAGGTCTCGCGGAACTGCTCCTGGAAATCTTCACGCTGGAACCAGTCGTAGCGGAACCAGTAGAGGTTGGCGAACTGCTGGTCGGGCAACTGGTAGAGGCTGCCATCCGGCCCGGTGCCGTACTGCAGACCGATGAAGTCGTCGAGGTCCAGGGTCGGCAGCGTATAGTCGGCCCACTCGTTGTCCATTGCCTCGCTGAGGTTGATGGTGGTGCCATAGCGGATATGGGTGCCGATGGCATCGGAATCGTTGACGTAGCCGTCATAGATGTTGCGCCCCGACTGCATCTGGGTCTGCATGTTGTTGACGACGTCGCCCTCGCCGATGATGTTGTGCGTCACCTCGATGCCGGTGAGCTCGGTGAAGGCCTCCGCCAGGACGTCACGCTCGTAGATGTGCGTGGTCAGGCCTTCGGCGACGGTGTTGATCTCCATGTCCCGGAACGGCTCGGCGGCCTTGGCGAACCACAGTAGTTCCTCGATCTGCTCCTCTCGCGAGAGCGTGGAATCCTGGAAGTGTTCGTCCACCAGCCGCTCGGCAATGGCCCGGGCATCGTGGTCGTCGGCGTGCAGCGGGCCGCTGGCCAGCAGCACGCCGGCGGCGATCAGTGAGAGACGCGTGGTGATCGGTTTCATGTTGACCTCTCGAGTTGTTGTGGTTGTTCCCTGGACGGTCGGTCCAGAGGGTCTGTCAGCCCCAGCGCATCAGGATCATGAGCCACAGGATCGAGATGCCCAGGGCCAGCCAGAGGCTGAGCGGGGTGAAGCCCACCACCGCCAGGTGAATGTAGGCCGCGCTGAGCAGGCCGATGAAGAGCCGATCGCCGCGAGTGGTGGCGATCGGCAGGAACCCCTTGCGCTCCACCGTGGGCGAGGCGATCTCCCAGGCAGTCATCCCCAGCAGGATGGCGGCGATGGCCGCGAAGAAGATCGCCGTAGGAGTCGTCCAGACCATCCATTCCATGCCGCGTCCTCCTCAGGTCCGGCCCAGGGCGAAGCCCTTGGCGATATGATTGCGCACGAAGTAGACGACCAGGATGCCGGGCAGGATGGTCAGCACTCCCGCTGCCGAGAGCGCTCCCCAGTCGATGCCCGAGGCACCCTTGGTCTGGGTCATCACCGAACCGATGGGCTGGGCACCGGTCGAGGTCAGAGTGCTGGCCAGCAGCAACTCGACCCAGGAGAACATGAACAGGAAGAACAGGGTCACGCCGATGCCGGAGCTGATCATCGGAATGAAGATCCTGACGAAGAAGCGCGGAAAGCCGTAGCCGTCGATGAACGCGGTCTCGTCGATCTCCTTGGGCACGCTGCTCATGAAGCCTTCGAGGATCCATACGGCCAGGGGGATGTTGAACAGACAGTGGGCCAGCGCCACGGCCACATGAGTATCGAACAGGCCCACGGTGTAGTAGAGCTGGAAATAGGGCAGCAGGAAGACTGCCGGCGGCGCCATCAGGTTGGTCAACAGCCAGAAGAACAGATGCTTGTCGCCGATGAACCGGTAGCGGCTGAACGCATAGGCTGCCGGCAATGCCACACTGATGCTGATCAGCATGTTCATCAGCACATAGGCAATGGAGTTGACGTAGCCCATGTACCAGCTCGACTGGGTGAGGATCCTGGCATAGTGCTCCAGGGTGAAATCCTGGGGCCATAGCGTCAGGGCCCCGAGGATCTCGCTGTTGGCCTGGAACGACATGTTGAGCAGCCAATAGATCGGCAGAAGCACGAAGACGAGATAGGCGGTCATCAGACCGCGCCGACGCCACTGACGCGAGGCGGGCCGTGCGCGACGGCGGCGCCGATCGTTGGCCCGGGCGGCACGCTCGCGAACGGCTTCCGGGGTGGTGGGCAGTTCCCTGTTCATGTCACACCCCCCTTTCCTGCTTGTCTTTCTGAAGATTCATGATCGCGGTGTAGAACACCCAGCAGACCAGCAGGATGATCAGGAAGTAGATGATCGAGAACGCCGCCGAGGGGCCCAGATCCTGCTGGCCGATGGCCATGGTGGTGAGAGACTGGCTTAGGAAGGTGGTGGAACTGCCCGGCCCGCCACCGGTAAGCACGAAGGGCTCGGCATAGATCATGAAGGAGTGCATGAACCGCAGCAGCACGCCGATGACCAGCACGTTGGTGAGCTTCGGCAACTGGATGTAGCGAAACACCGCCCACTGCGAGGCACGATCGATGCGCGCTGCCTGGTAATACGCGTCAGGTATCGAGCGCAGCCCGCTGTAGCTGAGCAGTGCGATCAGAGGCGTCCAGTGCCAGACATCCATCAGAACGATGGTGCCCCAAGCGTCGGTGGCGCTGCGGGTGATGTTGTAACCATAGCCCAGCTCCCGCAGGCTCCAGCCCATCAAGCCGATATCGCCTCGGGTGAAGATCTGCCAGATGCTACCGACCACGTTCCAGGGAATCAGCAGCGGCATGGTCACCAGTATCAGCACCGCCGAGGCCTGCCAACCGCGTTTGGGCATCAACAGGGCGATGCCAATGCCGAGCGGTACCTCGATGGCCAACACCGTGAAGGAGAAAGCGAACTGACGCAGCAACGCCATCTGCAAGGTCGGGTCGTTGAGAGTCTCGCGGAACCACTCGGTGCCGGTGAAGAAACGCGTATGCGCATCGAAGACATCCTGGACGGAGTAGTTGACCACCGTCATCAGGGGGATGATGGCGGAGAATGCCACCAGCAGCAGCATGGGCAGAATCAGCCACCATGCCCGATTGTTGTAAACCTTGTTATTCATGAGGCACCTCTACACGGAATTCGTCGACATAGAGCCCCAGCCGCCCGACCGGGAAACGCAGCCAGGCCCGAACTCGGGGCCTCGGCTCGTCCTCGTCGAGGCGTGCCTTGAGGAGGATCCCGCCCAGGCGCAGAGAGAGGATGGCGTAGGTGCCAAGATCCTGGATATCGACCACCTCGGCCTCCGTGGCTCCTTTCACCTCGGTGGCATGGGCCTCGACGAACTCGGGGCGAATCCCCAGCTTGACGTTTTCAGAGCTCGTCGCTTGCAGCGCTTTCTCGAACGCTTCACCGACCACCAGCGGAGCCTCGCCGCACATCACTCGGCCGCCTTCCATGGCCACCGGCAGGAAGTTCATGCCGGGACTGCCGATGAAATAGCCGACGAAAGTATGGTTGGGAGCCTCGAAGAGCTCGCGTGGGGTACCGAACTGGACCACCTGCCCCTCATACATCACCGCAATCTTGTCAGCGAAGGTGGATGCCTCGAGCTGATCATGGGTCACGTAGACCATGGTGATGTTGAAGCGCCGATGGATCTCCTTGAGCTTGCGGCGCAGCTTCCATTTCAGTTGAGGGTCGATGACGGTGAGCGGCTCATCGAAAAGAATCGCCGAGACATCTTCACGCACCAGACCGCGACCCATGGAGACTTTCTGCTTCTCATCGGCGGTGAGGTTCTTGGCCTTGCGCTTGAGCTGGGGAGTCAGCTCCAGCACTTCGGCCACCTCCATCACCCGCTCATGGACCCTGCCGGCCGCGGTACCGACGTTGCGCAGCGGAAAGGCCAGATTGTCGTAGACCGTCATGGTGTCGTACACCACCGGGAACTGGAACACCTGCGCGATGTTGCGGGCCTCGGGCGACAGCGAGTTCACCTTCTCGCCATCGAACAGAACCTCACCACCGGAGGGCTCGAGCAGGCCGGAAATGATGTTGAGCAGGGTCGACTTGCCGCACCCCGAGGGACCCAGAAGTGCGAAGGCGCCACCCTGGTGCCAGACGTGATCCATCTCGCGAATCGCGTAGTCTTCCGGGCTTTGGGGGTCGGGCAGGTAGGAATGAGCCAGCCCCTTCAAGGTGATCTCCGCCATGTCAAGCCCTCCCCGCATGAACCGGGATATGCACCACGGCACCCTGCCGATCGAAGGCATAGACCTTGTGAGCGGGGATGTAGAGCGTCACCGTCTGGCCAGGCTCGAACTCGTGCACCCCCTCGAGATGCACGGTGAGATGGAAGCGCTCGTCAGCCACGTGAAGAAAGGTTTCCGAGCCGCTGATCTCAGCCATGTCGACCGCCATGGTCACCTCGATGTCGTCGTCGGCACGGCGCGTCAGCGAAACATGGGCCGGACGCACGCCGAAACGGTACTCTCCCGGCATCAGCCGGCTCAGCTCGTCGCTCAAGGGGAAGTGCACCTGACGGTCGAAAGTCACCTCGTTGCCGGACACGATGCCGTGCAGCACGTTGATCGGCGGCTCGGAAAACAGCTCTGCGGTCTGCAGCGTGAGCGGCCGATGGTAAACGTCCTCGCTGCGGCCATACTGCAGTAACCGGCCTTCGTGGAGCACCGCCGTATGACCGCCGAGGGCCAGTGCCTCGGATGGCTCGGTGGTGGCGTAGACGGCGATGCAGTGGCGCTCGTTGAACAGCGCCCGCAGTTCCTCGCGAAACTCCTCGCGCAGCTTGTAGTCGAGGTTCACCAGCGGCTCGTCGAAGAGCACGATGTCGGCGTCCTTGACCAGCGCCCGGCCCATGGCGGTGCGCTGCTGCTGTCCACCGGAGAGCTCCAGAGGCAGACGCTCCAGCAAATGTTCGATATGCAACATTTCGGCGGTTTCACGAACGCGACGGTCGATCTCGCGCCGTGCGACGCCGGCCAGCTTCAGCGGCGAAGCGATGTTGTCGTAGACGCTCAAGGAGGGGTAGTTGATGAACTGCTGGTAGACCATGGAAACGTTGCGGTGGCGCACCGATACGCCGGTGACGTCTTGGCCGTTCATTAGCACCCGCCCGCCGCTCGGGCTGTCTAGGCCCGCCATCAGCCGCATCAGTGTGGTCTTGCCGGCCAGGGTGCGCCCGAGCAGAACGTTGAAAGAACCGGGCTGCAGTTCCAGGCTGACGCCCGAGATATAGGGCTCGCCTCCGACGCTGAGGTCGATGTCTTCCAGAGTGAGTGACATGACGGATCTCGATTGTTCGTTATGGTGATGCGACGATCAGAATCGACGTCCAGCCAGCATAGATCAGGCGCGATTCCTTGACACGCATGTTGCTTAACGAAAATACGAGATCGGCTATCCAGATCCGCCTAATGAGCGGTAATCCACTGAATAAAAAGCAATAAAATATCGATTATACTTTAGCTGCAGATCGCAGCGCAGTATCGAAACCGCTCAATGCCGTAAAAAAACGGCGGCTCGTATTCACGGATGAACACGAGCCGCCGAGAGAGCCGTCAGGCATAGAGCCGTCAGCGAGTGCCGAAGATCTTGTCCCCCGCATCGCCCAGCCCCGGCACGATGTAGCCGTTCTCATCGAGATGATCGTCCACCCCGGCCGTATAGATCTCGATATCGGGGTAGGCATCCTGAACGCGCTTGATGCCCTCGGGCGCCGCTACCAGCACGATCACCTTCATGTGCTGGCAGCCGCGCTCGCGCAGCATGTCGAGGGTCGCGACCATGGTGCCACCGGTAGCCAGCATGGGATCGATGACGATGGCCAGGCGCTCGTCGAGATCGTTGGCGAACTTGGCGAAGTAGGGAACCGGCTCCAGCGTCTCTTCGTCGCGATAGAGCCCCACCACGCTGATGCGCGCACTGGGTATCAGGTCGGTAACCCCGTCGAGCATGCCGAGACCGGCGCGTAGAATCGGCACGATGGTGACCTTCTTGCCTTTGAGCAGCTGCACGGGAATTTTCTCACCGCTCCAGCCATCGATATCCTGGGTCTGGAGTTCCAGATCCTGGGTCGCCTCGTAGGTCAACAGCTTGGCCACCTCGCCGGCCAACTCGCGAAAGCTCTTGGTGCTGATGCCGGCTTCGCGCATCAGTCCCAACTTGTGCTGGACCAAGGGGTGCTGGATGGCGTGTACGCTCATGGGTGACCTCATTACGACGGAGTGGGCAGGAACGACCTTCGTCGGATGGACGGCACCGACAAATTGCGCGCCATTCTACCCGCATCCCCCGTTGAGGTTAAGGCGCGTAGCCGGGATCTTCCGGCAGCTGCCAGTCGACGGGTTCGCGACCGTGCTGCTCGAGGAATGCATTGGCTCGCGAAAAGTGATGATTGCCGAAGAAGCCGCGATGAGCGGATAACGGCGAGGGATGCGGCGACTCCAACACCAGATGGCGGGACGTATCCACCAGCGCCTTCTTCTGGCGGGCATGGCTGCCCCACAACAGGAACACCGACGGCTCGGCATGAGCGTTGACGGTCTCGATGGCCCGGTCAGTGAAGGTCTCCCAGCCCTTGCCGCGATGCGCGCCGGCGTTGCCCCGCTCCACGGTCAGCGAGGTGTTGAGCAGCAGCACGCCCTGGCGCGCCCAGTGCTCCAGGCAACCGTGGCCCACCGGCTTGAAGCCGACATCGGCGGCCAGCTCCTTGTAGATGTTGACCAGCGACGGAGGGATCGCCACGCCCGGGCGCACCGAAAAGCACAGGCCATGGGCCTGGCCGGGGCCGTGATAGGGATCCTGGCCGAGGATCACGACCTTGACCCGATCGAGGGGCGTGAGCTCGAAAGCGCGAAACCAGTGGGAGGAGTGAGGATAGATCACCTTCCTGGCCGCCTTCTCGGCGGCCAGGAAATCGCGCAGCGACTGCATGTAGGGAGTCTGGAACTCGGCCCCCAGCCACTGCTGCCAGCTGTCGGGAAGCGGCATGCTCATCGTTCAGCGCTTGACTTGGTCGGCCAGGGGCTCCACGTAGGCCACCCCCATGTCCCAGGGAAACTGGATCCAGCAGTCCTGAGCCACTTCGGTGAGGTACTGGTCCACCAGGGGTTTGCCTTCGGGCTTGGCGTAGACGGTGACGAAATGCGCCTTGGGCAGCATCTCGCGCACCTTGCGCGCCGTCTTGCCGGTGTCCACCAGGTCGTCGACAAGCAGCCAGCCCTCGCCGTCATGATCGATGCCCTTGAGCACCTGCAGGCCGCCCTGATCCATGTGATCGTAGCTCTTGATGCACACGGTATCGATCAGACGCACATTGAGCTCGCGGGCAATGAGCGCCGCTGGAATCAGCCCCCCGCGGGTGATCGCCACGATGCCGTCGAAATCGCGTTCGATCAGCCGGTGACACAGCTCACGCACGTCGCGGTGCAGCTGATCCCAGGAGACGGTGAAGTGCTGGTGATAGCGGTGGGTACTCATGGCGGCGTCACTCATCCTCGGTGAAGGAACAGACGGCGAAGACGCCGAAACCGGCCTCGCGAATCTTCTGCGACCCACCGATATCGGGCAGGTCGATGATGGTGGCGGTTTCCACCACCTGACCGCCGCTCCGGCTGATCAGCTTGGCCGCTGCCATCATGGTTCCTCCAGTAGCGATGAGATCATCGACGACCAGGATTCGATCCCCTTCGCGAAAGGCGTCGGAATGCAGTTCCACCTCGGCCTCGCCGTATTCCAGGGTATAGGTTTCGCTGATGGTGCGAAACGGCAGCTTGCCCTTCTTGCGCACCGGCACGAAGCTGCAGCCCAGCTCGTAGGCCAGCGGCGCCCCGATGATGAAGCCGCGGGCGTCGATGGCGGCAACGGCATCGATCTCCATTTCCTGGTAACGGTGCACGAAGCTGTCGATCAGCTTGCGAAACGCCGCACTGTTCTGAAGCAGTGGCGTGATGTCGCGAAAATTGACCCCCGGCTGAGGCCAGTCGGGGACGGTTCGAATCACGGACTTGATGTAGTCGCCGTAGATGCTCATCGCAGGTCTCGGTGATGGGTGATCAATCAAGGAACAGGAATTTCAGCACGAACAGCACCGCCAGCACGACCACGGCGGGATTGAGGTCGCGGAAGCGCCCGGAGAGTGCCTTGATCGCTGCATAACTGATGAAGCCCAGGGCAATGCCCTCGGCAATGGAAAAGGTCAGCGGCATGGCCAGGGCGGCAATCAGTACCGGAGCCGCGTCGGTAGGATCTTCCCAGTTGGCGTGGGCCAGGCTGCCGGCCATCAGCACCGCCACGTAAAGCAAGGCTCCGGCGGTGGCATAGGCAGGTATGGATCCGGCCAGCGGCGCGAAGAACAAGCTCACCAGGAAGAGGATCGCCACCACCACGGCAGTCAGACCGGTACGCCCGCCGGAGGCGATGCCCGACGCCGACTCGATGTAGCTGGTCGTGGTCGAGGTGCCCAGCAGTGCGCCAGCCATGGAGGCACTGCTATCGGACATCATGGCACGATTGAGTCGCGGCAGCTTGCCGTCCTTGTCGAGCAGACCGCCACGCTGGGCGACGCCCACCAGGGTGCCTGACGTATCGAAGAGATCGACGAACAGAAAGGCGAAGATGACGCTGAGCATGGCGACGTCCAGTGCCCCGGTGAGATCCAGCGCCATGAAGGTGGGAGCGATGGAAGGCGGCATGGACATCAGGCCACCGAACTCGTTGTGGCCCAGCAGCATCCCCAGCACGCTGATGGCCAATATGCCGATCATCACCGCGCCGGTGACCTTGAGGTAGGCCATGGCCGTGATGGCGAAGAAGCCCAGAAGCGCATAGATGGCGGCCGGCTCCGAGAGGTCGCCCAGCGCCACGAAAGTGGCATCGTTGGCCACCACGATCCCGGCGTTCTGCAGTGCGATCATCGCCAGGAAAAGGCCGATGCCGGCGGCGATGCCCAGCCGCAGGGAGAGCGGAATGGAATGAATGATCCACTCACGCACCTTGAACACGCTGAGCAGAAAGAAGATGAAACCGGAAAAGAACACGGCGCCCAGCGCCGCCTCCCAGCTGTAACCCATGCCCATCACCACACCATAGGTGAAGAAAGCATTGAGCCCCATGCCCGGCGCCTGGGCGATCGGGTAATTGGCCCACAGCCCCATGATCAAACAGCCGAAGGCCGCTGCCAGACAGGTGGCGACGAAGACGGCCCCCGAATCCATGCCGGTCTGGGACAGGATGCTCGGGTTGACGAAGATGATGTAGGCCATGGTCAGGAACGTGGTGATCCCGGCGATGACCTCGGTCTTCACACTGGTATTGTGCTCGGTGAGCTTGAACTGGTTGTCGATCAGGCGATTCAGCATGGTGGCATTCCTGCGCGCTAAGGCTGGTCATCGACCAGGGTGCGAGAAAAGCCGCTCATGGTACCCAAAGGGGCCTCGCGATGCGAGGCGACTGGATCAGGGTCACCCGTGGCGGCACGGTTCGCTCTGTATAAGCAAAGTGTGGGCCATACGCCAGCTCGGCAACCAACGCAGGCGCGACGGATGTTTCAGTCAGACGACCGCGACGCCAGTACGCGCTCCACCGTCTCGACGATGGCCTGAGTCTGCGGATCGATCTCGACGTTGACGCGCGCACCGGGCACGCGCTCGCCCAGCGTAGTACGGGACAGCGTCTCGGGAATCAGGTCGACGGCAAAGCGCGCGCCCTGTCCGCCCTGCCCCGGACGTACCGCCCCGACGGTCAAGCTGATCCCGTCGACCCCGATGTAGCCCTTGACGAACACGAACCGCGCCAACGCCTCCGGAAGCTCGAACCACAGCCGGCGATTGTTGGGCGCCTCGTCGAGCTCCACCACGTCTGCCATTGCCATGACGTGGCCCGACATCGCATGACCGCCGATCTCGTCGCCGAACCTCGCCGCACGCTCGACATTGACGCGATCGCCCACCGCCAGCGCACCAAGGTTGGTCACCGCCAGCGTCTCGCGCATCAGATCGAAACTGACCCGCTCACCCTCGATGGCGGTCACCGTCAGGCAGACGCCATTGTGAGCCACCGACGCGCCGGTCTCGAGCCCTTCGCGCAGCGCTTGCGGCAACACCACCACATGCGTGCGAAACGCCTCGGCCTCCTGGACGGCAACCACTTCCGCCATTCCCTGCACGATGCCTGTGAACATGGGCAATCCTCACGCTGCTCCCGGGTACGGGAAGATGAAAACGAGAGGCGCAGTGTAGAAAGTCGTGGCTCCGGCGTCCATCCACCAGGACATCCCATCCTCACAGCCATGGAGCATTTCGTCGTTTTAACACCAATCAATGGTTTTTTTTCCTGCCGTGATGCAGACCGCCACCAATCTAACCCAGCGGTCGTTGACAGCTTCAGCCTTTTGTCTTAGCATTTTTCGCTACATTTTGGCGCCGATTTGTACCCGGATTGCGGGCGCCTGCGCCGAGGTTCGCCTCGGTGTGAAGTGCAGCTAAAAGGGTGTGTCCAGCGTTGATGGCCACCCGACAGGGTGGCCTTTTTTCGCCCGCCGCACTCGCCCGCCCGGCGCCCACCTGCGGTGGCACTCATGATTCGACTCCACAACGTTTCCAAGACCTATACGCTCAAGGGGCGTCGCGATGATAACGGCTCTCCGCGAACGATCCAGGCCCTGAAGCACATCGACTTCCATGTTCCAGCGGGACGGATCCATGGCGTCATCGGCCTCTCCGGCGCCGGTAAGTCCACCCTGATCCGCTGCGTCAACCTGCTCGAGCGTCCCACCACCGGCACCGTGACCGTCAATGGCCAGGAGCTCACCGCCCTGTCGGGACCAGCGCTCAACGAGGCGCGCCACGGCATCGGCATGATCTTTCAGCACTTCAATCTGCTGACCAATCGCACCGTGTTCGCCAACGTGGCGCTGCCCCTGGAACTGATGGGCATGCCGCGCAGCGCGATCCGCGAGCGCGTCACTCCCCTGCTGGAGCTGGTGGGCCTCGACGACAAGGCTTCTCAATACCCGGCCCAGCTCTCGGGCGGTCAGAAACAGCGAGTGGCCATCGCCCGGGCACTGGCCAGCCGCCCCAAGGTGCTGCTGTGCGACGAGGCGACGTCCGCCCTGGACCCACAGACCACCGCTTCGATACTGGCACTGCTGCGCGACATCAATCACAAGCTGGGACTGACCATCCTGCTGATCACTCACGAGATGGAAGTGGTCAAGTCGATCTGTCACCGGGTGAGCCTGATCTCCGACGGCGAACTGGTGGAAGAAGCCGAGGTGGGGGATTTCTTCACGGCGCCGCAAACCCGGTTAGGTCGCGATTTCCTCAACGATTTCCTCAAGCTCGAACCGCCGCGCGCCCTGATCGACCGCCTCGAAGACACCCCCAGCCGGAACAACCACCCGGTGGTGCGCCTGGCCTTCTCCGGCGATGCCGTCTCCACCCCCCTGATTTCTCGACTGGCAAGGGAGTGCAGCGTCGATGTCAGCATTCTCCAGGCCAAGGTGGAATCCATACAGGAACGCACCCTGGGGCTGATGATCGCCGAACTGATGGGCACACCGGACAAGACCCGCGAGGCCCTCGACTACCTCGAATCCCATGATCTGCACGTGGAGGTGCTCGGCCATGTCCAGCGCAATGATTGACCTGATCTTCCAGGCCACCCTAGACACCCTGTACATGGTGGCCATTTCCGGGGTGATCGCCGCCCTGGTCGGCATCCCGCTGGGAGTGCTGCTCTATGTGACGCGCCCCGGCCAGGTGCTGGCACAGCCGGTGAGCAATGTCGTGCTCGGCGTGATCACCAACATCGGTCGCTCGATCCCCTTCATCATTCTGATGGTGGCGATCATTCCCTTCACGCGGATGCTGGTCGGCACCTCCATCGGCACCAATGCCGCCGCCGTCCCGCTGACCATCGCCGCCATTCCGTTCATCGCCCGTCTGGTGGAGGGGGCGCTCAACGAGATCAACCCCGGCCTGGTCGAAGCGGCACAATCCATGGGGGCAACCCCCTGGCAGATCATCTTCAAGGTGCTGCTGCCCGAAGCACGCGGCGGCATCTTCACGGCATTGACCGTGACGGTGGTGACGCTGGTGAGCTACTCGGCCATGGCAGGCGCCGTGGGTGGCGGCGGTCTGGGCGACTTGGGCATCCGCTACGGCTACAACCGCTTCAACCCCACCATCATGCTCATCACCGTAGCGATCCTGGTGGTGATGGTGCAGGGTTTCCAGAGCCTGGGGGATTATCTGGTCCGCAAGAGCGACCACAAATGAAGAGGGAATCTCTTGATTAATAGCTTTTGGCTATTTAATTTGTGCTTTTTATTCCGTTATTATCGGATCATCATCACAGGAGGTTACGACACATGCGCAAGACACTGCTGAATTCCCTGCTGGCTTCCAGTCTGGCACTGGGCGCCGGTGCCGCCCTGGCCGACGAGCACGGCATCAAAGTCGGCACCGTGGCCGGTCCCGAGACCGAGGTGATGGAAGTCGCTGCCGAGATCGCCGAACGCGAATACGGTCTAACGGTGGAAATCATCGAGTTCACCGACTACGTCACCCCCAACGCGGCCCTGGCCGACGGCAGCCTCGATGCCAACGCCTACCAGCACGAGCCCTACATGCGCTCCATGGTCGAGGATCGCGGCTACGACTTCGCAGTGGCCGGCTACACCTTCGTCTACCCCATCGGCGCCTACTCCGAGAAGCATGACAGCATCGACGCACTGCCGAACGGTGCCACCATCGCGCTACCCAACGACCCCTCCAACGAAGGTCGTGCGCTGATCCTGATGCACAACCAGGGGCTCATCGAGCTGGACGACCCGGAGAACCTGGAAGCCACGCCCCTGGATATCGTGGCCAACCCCAACGACTACGAATTCCGTGAGATCGAGGCCGCCCAGCTGCCGCGCGTCCTGCCCGACGTGGACATGGCCTTCATCAACAACACCTTCGCCCAACCCGCCGGCCTGACCCTGGACGACGCCCTGATCAAGGAAGGTCCGGAATCGCCCTACGTCAACCTGATCGCCGTGCGCGGCGGCGATGAGGATCGCGAAGCCATCCAGCAGCTGGTCGATGCCTATCAGACCGAAGCGGTCGAGGCCAAGGCCGAGGAGCTGTTTGGAGCACAGGCAGTTCCCGGCTGGAAGTAACTGCAGCCCGATTGCTCGCCACGAGGGGCGCCGGAGGCAAGCCGCAGAGGAGGTCCGATTCCAGGGAAGGAATCGGTCGCGTACAGGGAAGTATTGACAGCGCCTCCTCGCAGGCTTGCCAACGGATCAGCCCCGAGAGACACAACGATGCGTGTAATCTTTGGGCCGGCCACAGTGCCGGCCCTGCGCGTTCGAGGAGCCGAGATGACACCTGACTACGACCTGCTCGCCCGCCAGCTCGAGGCGCTGCTCGACACGCGCGACTGGCTCACCAACAGCGCCCAGACCAGCGCCTTCCTCATGCAGGCAGTTCCCGACCTCAACTGGGTCGGTTTCTACCTGCAGCGCCAACCCGAACTGCTCTCGCTCGGCCCTTTCCAGGGCAAGCCGGCCTGCCATCCCATTCCCTTCGACAAGGGGGTATGCGGCGCAGCGGCACGCTCGCGACAAACGCAGCGCATCGACGACGTCCACGCCGTAGCCGATCATATCGCCTGCGATGCGGCCTCCAGTGCCGAACTGGTGGTTCCGATCGTCACCGCCAACCGCCTGTGGGGCGTACTCGACCTGGATAGCCCCCTAAAACACCGCTTCAACGAGGCAGACCAGACCGGCATCGAGCGCCTGACGGCCGTGTTCGTCGCAAGCAGCGATCTCACATAGCGAAACGCCCCATAGCCGGCGAACTGTCAGTCAGTTCGAGGCTGCGGGGCGTTTCGGAAATCTGGTAGGACCAGGCGGATTTGAACCGCCGACCTCCACGATGTCAACGTGGCGCTCTAACCAACTGAGCTATGGTCCTGAATGTCGGTAGCGATATCGCAAGTCTGGTAGGACCAGGCGGATTTGAACCGCCGACCTCCACGATGTCAACGTGGCGCTCTAACCAACTGAGCTATGGTCCTGTCTAGTGCCATCTCGATTCGCTCGAATCTGCCCCGACGGCTTCACCGCCGCGGCAACGGATGCACATACTACCGATTGCGCTGGATTTTGCAAGCCTCTAGCGCTCGCTTTTGACCCGCTCCACCGCCTCCTGCCAGCCAGCATAGAGCCGTTCACGCTCACCCTCCTCCATCTGCGGCGTGAAGCGCCTCTCGCACTGCCAGAGCGCGGCGATCTCATCGAGATCGCGGTACCACCCCAGACGCAAACCGGCCAGGTAGGCCGCCCCCAGTGCCGTGGTTTCCAACACCGTCGGGCGATCCACGCCCACACCGAGCATGTCGGACAGGAACTGCATCACCCAGTTGTTGGCCACCATGCCACCATCCACACGCAGGGTAGCGGGCCTCGCGTCCATGTCGTCGCTCATGCACGCCTGTAGGTCGCGGGTCTGGTAGCAAACCGCCTGCAAGCCGGCAGCAACGATCTCGGCGATGCCGGTATCCCGCGTCAGGCCGAAGATGGCACCTCGCGCCTGAGGATCCCAATGTGGCGCGCCCAAGCCGGTGAAAGCCGGCACCAGATAGACGCTGTGGCCGCTGCGCGTCTGTCGCGCCAAGGCCTCCGTCTCGGCGGCATCGCGGAACAGCTGCAGCCCGTCTCGCAGCCACTGTACCGTGGCCCCGGCAACGAAGATGCTGCCTTCGATGGCGTAGGTGGGCTTGCCATTCAGGCGATAGGCGACGGTGGTCAACAACCGGTTGCGCGAGCGTTCGGCCTTGTCACCCGTATTGACGATCATGAAACAGCCGGTGCCATAGGTACTCTTGCCCATGCCGGGAGTAAAGCAGGCCTGACCGAACAGCGCCGCCTGCTGATCGCCCGCCACGCCGGCAATGGGCAACTCTCCTCCCAGCCAGTGCGGCTCAACGGTGCCGAAGTCGTCACTGGAATCCTTGACATCGGGCAGCAGCGACTCCGGAATGTCGAACAGTGCCAGCAGTTGCGGGTCCCAATGCTGCTCATGGATGTTGAACAGGGCAGTACGCGAGGCATTGGTGGCATCGGTAGCATGCACACGCCCTCCGGTAAGCCGCCAGATGAGGAAGGTATCGACCGTACCGAAGGCGAGCTCACCACGTTCGGCACGCTCACGGGCCCCTGCCACGTTGTCGAGCAACCAGACCAGCTTGGTGGCCGAGAAATAGGGATCGATCAGCAGCCCGGTGCGGGACTGCACGTCTTCCAGATGGCCTGCCTCGCGCATCGCCCGACAGTTCTCCGCGGTCCGCCGGTCCTGCCAGACGATGGCGTTGTAGAGCGGCTTGCCGGTAGTGCGGTCCCACAACAGCGTGGTTTCGCGTTGATTGGTGATGCCGATACCCGCCACGGCGGCCGCATCGACATCGGCAAGCTCGAGAACCTCGCGGCAGGTCGCCACCACGCTCTCCCAGATCGCCTCGGGATCGTGCTCCACCCAGCCGTCTTGCGGATAGTGTTGGCTGAACTCGCGCTGAGCGGTAGCCACGCCGTTCCCGTACCTATCGAACAGGATGGCGCGGGAGCTGGTGGTGCCCTGATCGATGGCTAGCAGATAGTCGGCCATGGGGATCCTGTCGTCATGTTCGTTTATAATCATTCAGGGTACGGCAAAATGTTCGGAATTCTCTACGACGATGGTCGCAGCGATCGCTCGAGAGCTGCTTGCCCCTCGCGTATCACCTACACTGGCGCCAATCACAGGGAGACGTCATGAATCAGCAACAACGCCAGGACGCCATCATCGCGTTGGTGCGTCGTCAAGGCTATGCCAGCATCGAACAGCTCACCGAACACTTCACGGTCACGCCGCAGACCATCCGCCGCGACCTCAACGCGTTGTCCGCCGAAGGACTGATTCGCCGTGTCCACGGCGGTGCCGGCCTTGAGTCGAGCACCGTCAACACCGCCTATTCCACGCGCAAGACGCTCAACTTGGATGCCAAGCAACGCATCGCCGCCCTGGTGGCCCGGCACATCCCCGACCAGGCTTCACTGTTTATCAACATCGGTACCAGCAACGAAGTGATCGCCGAAGCCCTGCTCGATCATCAGGGACTGGAGATCATCACCAACAACCTGAACGTGGCGGCCATCCTCCAGCACAAGGAGGACTTCAACGTCATCGTCGCCGGCGGCCAGGTGCGCACCCGGGACGGCGGCATCATCGGGGAAGCCACCATCGACTTCATCAACCAGTTCAAAGTGGATTTCGGTATCATCGGCATCAGCGGCATCGACGAGGATGGCTCGCTGCTCGAGTTCGACTATCAGGAAGTGCGCGTTGCACAGGCCATCATCCGCAACTCCCGACAGGTTTTCCTGGCCACGGACCACTCCAAGTTCCAGCGCAACCCGGTGGTACGTCAAGGCAATCTCGCCCAGTTGGATGCCCTGTTCACCGACCGCGAGCCACCCGAAGCCATCTTTCGCCTGCTGCAGCAGCACGACGTCGCCTTGCACCTCGCCTGACCCTCTCCGACACGCCCGACTACCCCCCGGTTCACGCCCCAGGCATCTAGCCAGGGCGTAGCTTTGCCGCTTGATGTTCGCTTTTTTATCGTCTACTTTCGTTTTCAAACATATCGATTCCGATCCACTGCCTGCCCGTTTCGGGAGCGCACATGAACGACACCCCCAGCAGCCCGCTCGATCTCTTCGTGATCGGCGGCGGCATCAACGGCACCGGTATCGCCAACGATGCTGCCGGGCGCGGCCTCGCAGTGGCACTCTGCGAGCAGGGCGACCTGGCTGGTGCAACCTCTTCGGCCAGCAGCAAGCTGATCCACGGCGGACTGCGCTACCTGGAGCACCATGAATATCGTCTGGTACGCGAAGCGCTGCGCGAACGCGAGGTGCTGCTGGCCAAGGCACCGCATATCATCTGGCCGCTGCGCTTCATACTGCCCCATCGTCCCCACCTGAGGCCGGCATGGATGCTGCGAGCCGGCCTCTTCCTCTACGACCACCTGGGCAAGCGCCGGCGACTTCCAGGTTCCCGGGGGATCCGCCTGGGTCATGAACGAGGGCTGGCCACGGACATCACCCGCGGCTTCGAATACTCGGACTGCTGGGTGGATGATGCACGCTTGGTGGTCCTCAATGCGCTACAGGCCCGCCAGCACGGTGCCGATATCATGGTGCGCACCCGCTGCGTGAACGCTCGCGAGGTCGAGGGGGGCTGGGAAATCGCGCTGGAAGACGTCGCCAGCGGCCAACTGACCCACCGATACGCCCGCGTGCTGATCAATGCAGCCGGCCCCTGGGTGGACCGAGTCGTACGCGAGCGGGCCCACCGCCCCTCGCGCTACACGGTACGCATGATCCGTGGCAGCCATCTCATCGTGCCTCGCCGCAACACCGACTCCCGCGCCTACATCCTGCAGCACACCGACAAGCGTATCGTCTTCGTACTGCCCTACGAGGACGACTTCAGCCTCATCGGCACGACCGACTGCCGCCATGACGACGATCCCGCGCGTGTCGCAGCCAGCGATGTGGAGATCGATTACCTGCTGTCGGTGGTCAACGATCACTTCCGAATACCGCTCACGCGCGACGACGTGTTGCGTACGTTCTCCGGTGTGCGCCCCCTGTGCGACGACGAGTCGGCCGAACCCACCGCCATGACTCGCGACTACACTCTGGATCTCGATGACGAGGGCGCCCCGCTGCTGTCGGTATTCGGCGGCAAGATCACCACCTACCGCAAGCTCGCCGAGTCGGCGCTCGAGCGCCTGGCCCCGCACTTGCCGGCCATGGGCGCCCCCTGGACGAGCGCTACCCCCTTGCCGGGAGGCGACATCGAAAGCCAGGCGGCCTTCCAGCAGCGGCTGCGACACGAATACCCTTTCTTGAGCGAAGACCAGATTCGCCGTTTTTCGCGCACCTATGGCTCGCTGTGCCTGCATTTCCTGGGCGATGCCCGTTGTCAGAACGATCTCGGAGAATCTCTGGGAGCCGGCCTGACAAGGGCCGAAGTGGACTATCTCATCGACCGGGAATGGGCACGTGAAGCCAGCGACATCCTGTGGCGTCGCACCAAACTCGGCCTGCGCCTGACCCCGGTTCAGTGCGAGCGCGTCGACGCCTACCTTGCGCGGCGGCGCCACGAACGCGCCGCCTGAGAGGCCGACAAGGGCTACTCCGGGATTCCGCCCCGTGTCAGAGCGGCGGGATCGAGCAGCCGTTCGAGCTCCTGACGCGACAGGTCCGTCTGCTCTTCGGCGACGTCGATGATCGGTCGCCCAGCCTGATAGGCCGACTTGGCAATGGCGGCAGCCGCGTCGTAGCCAATCACCGAGTTGAGCGCCGTCACCAGGATGGGGTTGCGCGACAGAGGCTCCGCCAGATTCGCCTCGCGCACCTGGAAGGTGGCAATGGCTCGGTCGGCGAGCAATCGCGACGCATTGGTCATCAGGGTAATCTGGGTGAGCAGGTTATTGGCAATCAACGGCAACATCACATTGAGCTGAAAGTTGCCGCTCTGGCCGGCCACGGTAATGGCCGTATCCAGACCGATGACCTGGGCTGCCGCCTGGGCGGCAGACTCGGGAATCACCGGGTTGACCTTGCCCGGCATGATCGAACTGCCGGGTTGCAGCGCCTCGAGCTCGATCTCGCCGAGCCCCGCCAGCGGCCCGGAATTCATCCACCGCAGATCATTGGCTATCTTCATGATCGCGCAGGCCAGGCCCCGCAGCTGCCCCGACAGCTCCACCGCCGCATCCTGGGAGCCCAGGCTGGCAAACAAGCTGTCGTTGGGGCGCAGGGCCAGGCCGGTCTGGTCGCTCAACCTCTGCGCCATGCGCGTGGCAAATTCGGGATGGGCATTGATGCCGGTGCCCACGGCCGTGCCCCCCTGTGCCAGGCGTGTCAGACGCAGCATGGCGCCGTCGAAGCGCTCGATCGCCTGCCCCACCTGGCTCGACCAGGCGCCCAGTTCCTGGCTCATGCGCAGTGGCATGGCATCCATCAGGTGGGTGCGTCCCGTTTTCACCACCCCGTCGAGCTCGGCGGCACGGGCATCGATGGTCTGGCGTAGCTGATCCAGTGCTGGACGCAGCGCCACGGTGACCGCCAATGCCGTGGAAAGGTGAAGCGCCGTGGGAATGACGTCGTTGCTCGACTGCCCCATGTTGACATGATCGTTGGCCCCGACCGGATGACCGTCGCGGCTGGCCAGATTGGCGATCACCTCGTTGACGTTCATGTTGCTCGAGGTCCCCGAGCCGGTCTGAAACACGTCGACCGGAAACTGATCGTCGTGCCGCCCATCGACGATGGCCTGGGCCGCCGCGACGATGGCCTCGGCACGCTCGGCATCCAACAGCCCGAGCTCGGCGTTGACCTGCGCCGCAGCGAGCTTGATGCGAGCGATGGCGTGGATGAACGACGCCGGCATCGACTGGCCGGAAACGGGAAAGTTGTCGATGGCACGCTGCGTCTGGGCGCCATAGAGCGCGTCACGCGGCACTGCCAGCTCGCCCATGCTGTCACGTTCGATTCGCTGCTCACTCATGACCGTCTCCTTGCAGGGATTGGTAAGTCCTCTCTGCAGCATCGTGCCCTCTCTCGTGGCTTTCAAGGTCGCCAGGCCTGTCGGCCAGGGAGGTGCATCGGCTATCCTCGAGATGCACGCACGGGGCCAACGATCACGAGGACCGCACACCATGAAAGCCTGGATCATCGCCACGCTGCTGGGTCTGACGCTGGCCGGCTGCCAGATGATGGAGCCGCGCTCCACCCCCTCTCCCGAACGCATCGAGGTGATCGACCGCAGCGAGCCGGCCCCGCGCGAAGCCGAGCCCCGGCCCTCTCCCCCATCCGGCCGGGTAGCCCGCGAGATCGCTTTTCCCGAGTCCGAGTACGCCCGGCTGGAAAAGCGCGGAACGGCATCGATCAGCGGTCGTCTGACCGTTGGCGGCAGGGCCGCTTCCCAGGCCGCCATTGCCGTCGCCCCCGTCACCACCTACTCAGCCGAAGCGGCCGAAAAGGCGCTGGCCGGCATCGCCGTGGAACCGGCCGATCCACGGGCCCGTGAATACACTCACACCACGCGCACCGATGGTAGCGGACGCTTCGAACTCTCCGGCCTGCCATCCGGCGAATTCTATGTTTCGGGCAACGTCGAGAACCCTCGCAGCGGAGAGCCCGGCATCGTGATTCGCCAGGTATCGCTCGGCCGGAGCCAGCACCTTCAGGTCGAGTTGAGCCGCTGATCTACCACCCCAGCGCCTGCTTGACGAAGGGAATCGTCAGCTTGCGCTGAGCGGAAAGCGAAGCCCGGTCGAGAACCGCCAGCGCTTCGCACAGGTCACCCAGCTCGCGCGGGCCACGATGCAGGATATAGCGTGCCACCTCACCGGACAGCTGCATACCGCGCACCCGCGCACGCAGCTGCAAGGCGGCCAGTCGCTCCTCGTCGTCAAGCGACTTGACGTGGAAGGTCATTCCCCAGGTGAGCCGAGAAGCGAGATCCGGCAGCTCGACCGGCAGCTGACGTGGCGATGCATCGGCCGCTATCACCAGACGCCGACCCGCATCGCGCAGCCGGTTGAAGGCGTGAAACAGCCCCTCCTCCCAACGCCGGCGGCCCACCACGGTTTCCAGATCGTCAATGGCTACCAGATCCAAGCGCTCAATCTCCTCCAGCATGAGCGGTGGAAAATGGCCCAGCTCGCGCAGCGGAAGGTAAAGCGCGCGCCGGTCCCGGTCCGAGGCCGCATGGCAGGCCGCCTGCAGCAGGTGACTGCGCCCCGTGCCCGCCGCCCCCCACAGGTAGAGAAACGGTTCTCCCCCGTCATCGAGCTGGCGCACGAGGCGATCGACCAGGCTCGCATTGGGCCCGGCATGGAAGCTGGCGAAGGTGGCATCATCGCGCAGCCCCACGCCCAGCGGCAGCTGCGCGGGTGCTCGACTCATGTCGACTCCTCGTCGTGGGGGGGCTCCGACCGTCTGGCATCGTACAGGCGGCTGCGCTTGTAACGGTCGTTGAGTTCCCGCAAGAGTACCATGATCACTGCTGCCGCCGGCAGCGCCAGCAATACGCCGGTGAAACCGAAGAGGTTGCCGCCGGCCAGAACGGCAAAGATCACCGCCACCGGATGCAGACCGATCTGGTCGCCAAGCAGTTTGGGCTGCAATACCACGCTCTCCACCACCTGGCCGAAGGCGAATACCGCCGCCACGCCGAGCAGCATCAGCCAGTCACCGAACTGGAAGAACGCCACCAGCCCGGCGACGCTGATCCCCACGATCACACCCAGGTAAGGAACGATGCTTGCCAGGCCCGAGAGCAGGCCGATCAGCAGGCCGAAACGCACGCCCAGCAGAGTCAGGCCGATGGCATAGATGACGCCCAGACACAGCATCACGATCAGTTGGCCCCGTAAGAAAGAGGCAAGAACTTCATCGCATGACTTGGCCAACCGGACGGCGTCGGGCTCCCAGCGGCGCGGCAGAGTGCCACGCACCTTCTCGACGAGAACGTCCCAGTCCAGCAGCAGGTAGAAGGTGACCACCGGGATCAGTGACAGGCTACCGATCCACCCCACCAGGGCCAGGCCGGAGCGCGATACCTGGGCCAGCAGCGTGGCGGCAAAGGAACCGGTTTCCCTCCAGTTATCGACCACCGTCTGACGGAGTTGACCGACATCGGTGGAGAGGTCCATGCCGGTGAGCGCCTGGATTCGTGGCACCAGGCTCGCCTCGGCCCAGTTGAGCATTGTCGGCAAGGCATCGACCAGTTGGCCGAGCTGTCGGCCAAGAATGGGAACCACAAGCAGCAACGTGAGAGCGATTACCAGGGTCAGCAGCAGGAACACCACGGTGACGGCCAGGCGCCGCGACAGCCCGTATCCCTCCAGTCGGTCGGCCAGCGGATCGCCCAGGTACGCCAGGATCATGCTGGCGAAGAAGGGCATCAGCACCGGCTCGATGCTAACGAGAAACCACAGCGCCAGGCCGGCTACGCCAACGACTATCCACCACTCTCTGCGCATCCCGCTCTCCCTGTGTCGAAGCACCACCAGCGGCTGCCAGTCGCGTGCCATGATGCTACAATTTCGACCCCGATCTTGCCCACTGCATCGGCTCGCCCAGCGAACGGCGCAGCACGCCGACGACTCACGACAGGACCCGAGATGACCGATTCCTCTTCCCGCCCCTCGCTCAGCTACAAGGACGCCGGTGTCGACATCGACGCCGGCAACGCCCTGGTCGACCGCATCAAGGGCGTGGTCAAGCGCACCACCCGCCCCGAAGTGATGGGCGGCCTGGGTGGCTTCGGCGCCTTGTGTCAATTGCCTTCCGGCTACCGCGAGCCGGTGCTGGTTGCGGGCACCGACGGCGTGGGCACCAAGCTGCGCCTGGCGATGGACCTTGGCCGCCATGACAGCATCGGCATCGACCTGGTGGCCATGTGCGTCAACGACCTGATAGTGGCCGGCGCCGAGCCACTGTTCTTTCTCGACTACTATGCCACGGGCCGACTCGACGTGGACATCGCCGCCGACGTGGTCACCGGCATCGGTGAGGGCTGCGAGCAGGCCGGCTGTGCCCTGGTGGGCGGCGAGACCGCCGAGATGCCCGGCATGTACCAGGACAGCGACTACGACCTGGCCGGCTTCTGCGTCGGCGTGGTGGAGAAGAGCGAGATCCTGGACGGCAGCCGGGTCGCCGAGGGCGATGTCCTACTGGGCATCGCCTCCTCCGGCCCGCACTCCAACGGCTACTCATTGATCCGCAAGATCCTCGAGGTCAGCGGCGCCGACCTCAATACCGCCGTCGACGGCCAGCCATTGGCCGACGCCCTGCTCGCCCCCACTCGGATCTACGTCAAACCGCTGCTGTCCCTGATCCGCGATAGCGGCGTGACCGTCAATGCGCTATCGCACATCACCGGCGGGGGGCTCACCGAGAACCTGCCACGGGTGCTGCCGGACGGGCTTGCAGCACGCATCGACGTCACCAGTTGGGAGCGCCCGGCTATCTTCGACTGGCTCAAGCGCGAAGGCAACGTCGCCGAGCACGAGCTGCACCGCGTGCTCAACTGCGGTATCGGCATGGTGGTGGTCGTGCCGGCCGACAAGGCCAACCAGGCGCGCGCCCACCTGCAGGCGCAGGGCGAGAGCGTCCAGCGTATCGGTGAGATCGTCACTCGCGGCGACGGGGAAGCCGTCCGGCTGGAGAACCTCACGGCATGAGCGACACCGACTACGCCAGCGACACCCTCAACGACATGGCACCCCAGCCCGCCGAAGCTCGCCGGGTCGTGGTGCTGATCTCCGGCAACGGCAGCAACCTGCAGGCGCTGATCGACGAACAGGCCCACGACCGCCTGGGCGGTGACATCGTCGCCGTGATTGCCAACGAGCCCGACGCCTACGGCCTTCACCGTGCCCACCAAGCCGGCATCGAGGCAGTGGTCCTCCCGCATCGCGAGTACGACAGCCGCGATGCCTACGATGGCGCCCTGATCAAGGTGATCGAACGTCACGAGCCCGATCTGATCGTGCTGGCCGGTTTCATGCGCATCCTCACGCCACGTTTCGTGCAACGCTTTCTGGGGCGGATGCTCAACGTCCACCCCTCGCTGCTGCCCGCCTACCAGGGGCTGAACACCCATGCCCGGGCACTCGCCGACGGCGTGTCCGAGCACGGCTGCAGCGTGCACTTCGTCACCGAAGAGCTGGATGGCGGCCCCGTAGTGCTCCAGGCCGTGGTCGAGGTGGCCGAGGACGAGACCGAAGAGAGCCTCAAGGCCAAGGTGCATGCCCGCGAGCACCTCATCTACCCCATTGCCGTTAAGTGGTGCCTGGAAGGCCGACTGAAATTCGCCAACGGTGGCGCCACCTTCGACGGCGTCGCACTGCCGCCTCACGGGCTGCGCATGTCCCACGCCGACGCCGCCGAAGAACTCGACGAGGATCAGGAGCGGTAAGCTGGAAGCTCCCGGGCGCAGCCCGGGGTCAGGTTCTTGGCAAGGTCACCCCTCGCTGCCCCATATACTTACCGCCGCGGTCCTTGTAGGAGGTCTCGCACACTTCGTCCGACTCCAGGAACAGCATCTGCGCCACGCCCTCGTGGGCGTAGATCTTGGCCGGGAGATTGGTGGTGTTGGAGAACTCCAGAGTCACGTGCCCTTCCCACTCGGGCTCCAGCGGCGTCACGTTGACGATGATGCCGCAGCGCGCATAGGTCGACTTGCCCAGACAGATGGTCAGAACGCTGCGCGGGATGCGGAAGTACTCCACGGTGCGCGCCAGGGCGAACGAATTGGGTGGAATCACGCACACATCGCCCTTGATGTCGACGAAGCTCTTCTCGTCGAAACCCTTAGGGTCGACCACCGCCGAATGGATGTTGGTGAACACCTTGAACTCGTCGGCACAGCGTACGTCGTAGCCGTAGCTGGACGTCCCGTAGGAGATCACCCGCTGATCGTTCACGTAACGCACCTGATCGGCTTCGAAAGGCTCGATCATTCCCTGCTGATCGGCCATGCGACGAATCCACTTGTCGGACTTGATGCTCATCGGGACGGTTCCTGCTGAGTTGGCGACATGCCTCACGGCACTGGCCCGATATGATAGCGACCCCGGCGCCGGGCGTCACGGCCGAGCCTCAGTCATCGCTGAAGGAGATGGAAGGACCCTCGGAGCCTTGCTCGGCCAACTGCTCAACGACCTGGCGGGCCATGTCGCGAAAGGTAGCGGTGACGTCGCTTTGCGGTTCGGCCACCACGGTGGGCCGGCCGCCGTCGGCCTGCTCACGAATCGCAAGGGTCAGCGGTAACTGCCCCAGCACCCGGGTGTCGTACTCGCCAGCGATGCGTTCGCCGCCTCCCTCGCCGAAGATCGGCTCGCTGTGGCCGCACTGCGAGCAGACGTGCAGGCTCATGTTCTCCACCACGCCGAGCACCGGCACGTTCACCTTGCGGAACATCTCGATGCCCTTGCGGGCATCCAGCAGAGCGATGTCCTGGGGCGTGGTCACGATCACTGCGCCGTCCACCGGCACCTTCTGCGCCAGGGTGAGCTGGATGTCCCCGGTTCCCGGCGGCATGTCGATGAACAGCACATCCACGTCGTCCCAGACCGTCTGGGTGAGCAGCTGCTGGAAAGCACCCGCCACCATGGGCCCGCGCCACACCATGGGCTCGCGAATGTCGACCATGAAGGCCATGGACATGGCCTGGATGCCGTGAGCTTCGAGCGGACGCATGCGGTTCTCGCCGGCAGCTTGAGGGCGCACGCCTTCGCCGACGCCCAGCATCTGCGCCTGGCTGGGGCCGTGAATGTCGGCATCCAGAATGCCCACGCGATACCCTTCGGCGGCTGCCGCCAGCGCCAGGTTGACGGTGACGGTCGACTTGCCGACGCCGCCCTTGCCGGATGCCACGGCGACGATATGCTTGACCCCTTCGATCACGATTGACTCCTCGTGCTGATGGCGAAGCGGCGAACGCCGCAACGGTAAGCGTCGTAGGCAGTATAACGTGCCCTTCCAGTGGCCCGAAACGACGAACGGCGAGCGAGGCTCGCCGTTTGTCGTTATCGATGGAGGATCACTTCATTGTGCCTCGGTTTCCTCCTCGGCCGACGCCGTACGCTGCTGAAGCTGCTCCAGTTCGTCACGCCAGCTGTCCAGCTGCGACTCGAGACGTTCGAGCTGCGATTCCCGCTGCTCCACCTGGGCGTCGAGATCGGCCAGCTCCTCACGGCCGATCTCCATGGCAGCCAGAGTATCGTCGAGATCGATGCGTGCCTGCTCCACCTCGGACTGGAGGGCGTCACGCTCCTCGCGAACGGAGGCGACCTCATTGGCCACCTCATCACGCCAGGTCTCCAATGCAGCGATGTCGTTGTCGAGCGCTTCGCGCATGGTCTCGCGCTCGGCAATTTCTGCCTCGAGGGCGTTCAGTCGTTCTTCAGCAGCGGTGATCTCGTCCTCGATGGCGGCCAGCTCATTGTCGGCCAGATCCCGAGCGACCTCGGCTTCCTGACGCGCCGCCTCGGCGCTCTCTTGCGCCTCGATGGCGTCATCGCGCGCCACTTCCGCCGCTTCGCGCTCCTGCACGGCCGCTGCACGTTCCGACACGGCCTCGTCGAGCGCCTCCTCGGCGGACTGCCGCTCTTGGCGCAGCGTCGCCAGGCTCTCTTCGGCCTCGGCAAGCTCGTCATGGCGAGCCTCGATATCGGCCTGCAACGACTCCTGCTGCTCGCGTAGATCGGCCAGTTCAGCCTCGGTGTCCTCGACCTCGGCCTGAAGCGCCTCGAGCTCGCCCTCGGTAGCTTCCCGCTCCTGGGTCATGGACGACTGCATGGCCTCGCGCTCTTCCTCGAGTTCGGCGATCTGCGACTCGAGGGCAGCCAGCTCCTCACCCGCCTCTTGCTGCTCGGCAAGCTGCGACTCATGCTCCTCGAGTTGGCTACTTAGCTCCTGATTCTCGGCTTCCATGCTCGAGAGTTGTGACTCGAGCGCCTCGCTGTGTTCGCGATAGGAACTGCCGCTGGTGTGGGCAAAGATCGCCCAGATGATGGCCACCACGGCCACGGCCGCCAGTGCCCTGACGCGATTGTCCTTGAACAAGGGACTGTTGGAGTTATCCGACATGCGCTGTACCCTCCAGTTGATCGATGACGCTTGCCGCGACATGGCGACAAGCACGTGCCGTCGATCTTTCAGCATACACACACTGATACGTTTACACAGTCTTGCACGCCCGAGAGATGACTCGCATCAGGCTTTCAACGCTCAATGGATCATGCGCCAACAGGACAGCCAGGGAAGTCCACTCACCTCCACCCCCAGCTCATCTAGCCAGCCGGACACGACCAGGTTGGACTGATGCGCCAGCCAGTAGTCACGCGGATCGCGCACGAAGACGAGGTTGAACTCAGGGCTCTCGACGCCAGGTCCCGCAGCGGCAAAGCGCGCATCCAGCCGTCGGCTCAATGCCCCGGCGCGCGAGCGTTCGACCACCAGCGGATGGCTCGCCGCCACCCCTTCGGGGGACAGGCGCGAGAGCTGGGCGGGAAGCTCCAGTCCCTCGTCGATACGCCGCCCCAATGCCCCGGCGGTCGGCCACAGCATCGCCGCCGCCCCTGACAGCAGGTGCCGCCGTCCTTCCACGTACCATTGCCAGTCGCCGTAGCTGTAGCGCACCACGCCCCCCTCGTGATGAGGCATCACCAGGCTGGCATGACGGCCATGGTCGAGCAGGTAGACGTCCACCGGATCGGCCACCTCGGCGGGCGGCACCAGCCGACCGGTGCAACCAGCCAGCAGCGCCAACGACGCCGTCCAGATCACGCAGCGGCAATGGACTCTCCACCTTGATCGGATCGGCAACATGCGCGGCCCCGCCATCGTCGATGCGAAGCAGTATGGTCGATGAGCGGCCCCTGCCGGCTCGGCTCACTCCGCCTTGTGTGCCAGCGCCATGAGGTACAGCGCCAGCGCGAGGGCGAGTACCGAAAGCGCCAGGTAGATCGCATCCAGCGGCGAATCGAACTGGATGTCCACGACGGCACGGAAGAACTCGATGATCACCGCCAGGATCACCACGCGAGCGATCTTGTCCTTGAGTTGATCCAGCGACTGGACGTTGAAAGGATGGGCAGGGTCTCGTCCCTCGGCAGGCTCGATCCGCGACACGAAGAGCTTATAGACCCCGAGCCCGAAAATCATCAATACCAGCGCGATGAGGTAGATGTCGACGGCGACGATGATATCGGTGACCACGCTCTTATGGATGTCGGGTCCGCCCGCCAGGTAGTGCCGCCAAGTATCGACCACCACGCCAAGGATATCGAGGCTAGCGATCACGAAAAGCATCAAAGCGCCAAGCAGAGCAGGAATCACCGCCAGCAGTACCAGCAGCCGCGACTGCCAGAGAAACTGCTCGAAACGCCGCTCGAGACGACTACGTGGAGTACCGGGTTGGGACTTTTCGGGTAGCGGCGCCTCGCTCATGCCGGGCTCCTCGTAGGGATAGGGATGACGATGGCCGACGACAATGCCGGCTTCGTTTGACCGCCGAGGTCGAACTGCACGTATCATGCCGTATAGAGCCCCGACAGGGATAGCGCATGGCCTTTCGTCCGTCGAACCTTTCCAGTCGCCTGGCCTTCGTCCTGCTGCCAAGGGTGGCCAGCTTCCTGTGGCGAGTGCTGACGGCATTCCTGCGCAACCGCGGCATCCTTCTGGCTGGCGGGGTCGGCTACAACATTCTGCTTTCCATCGTGCCGCTATTCGCCCTACTGGTAGTCCTGCTCACACAGATCGTGGACGAGCGGGCTCTGTTCGACGTGCTCTCCGTGCAGGCGCGTCACCTGGCACCGGCGCACGCCGAGGTTCTGCTGGATGCCGTACGTACACTGCTGGATTCACCGGAGGTCATCGGACTGTTCGGCACCCTGGTACTGCTGATTTTCAGTTCCTTCGCCTTTCGCATGCTGGAGGACGCCCTGGCACTCATCTTCCATGCAACCGACGTTCACAGCGGGCGTAGCGTCTGGGTCTCGGTATTGCTGCCTGATCTGTTCATGCTGCTGCTCGGTGCCGGCCTGCTGGCCCTGACGCTACTGGTCACCCTGGCGGGAGCCGTGAACAGTCTGTGGCTCGCCCTGTTCGACCGCGAACTCCCCCTGGCCGGGCTCTCGGAGACAGCGCTCAACCTGTTCAGCTTCGGCGGGGTGTTCGCGCTGTTCAGCGCCATCTACAAGGTGCTGCCCGTGGTGCGCATCGCCCTTCGCCGAGCCATCGTGGGAGGATTCGTGGCAGCGCTGCTATGGGAAGGCGTGCGACTGCTGCTGGTCTACTATTTCGCCAACCTCTCTTTCGTCAACGCCGTCTACGGCTCGCTGGCCACCCTGATCGTGGTACTGCTGAGTCTGGAGGTCGGCGCCATCATCCTGTTGCTCGGCGCCCAGGTGATCGCCGAACTGGAGCGTAACGCCCGACTCGGCCTGCCCTGGTACGTCGACCCTCGGCACCAGGCCGTGACCCGCGTCGACTGAGCGCCTCAGAAGGTCGACAATCCGCTCGACTCCATGATCCGGTAGCGTAGGTGCTGCCAGCGGCTGACGTCGTCATGCGCAGCGATGGGCTCGCTGGTCGTATGCTCCGGCGTGCTGGCCCAGCGCGACTCGAAGAAGGCCGCCGCCTCGGCCAGCGCCGGCGTATCCACTGCACCCGCCAGGCGCACGCTGGTCTCCAGGTTCAGGTCGTCCAGATTGCGCCGGGTGAAGTTCGCCGAGCCCAGGATCATCTCCGCCTCGGCATCGTCATCGGCAGGCCAGCGCAGCAGCAGCTTGGAGTGGCACTGTTCGCCACGACTGACGCACCAGCGTACGGGAATGCCGGCCTCGTGAAGCTCATGGGCCACCGGACGATTGGGAATGCCGCCCTTCACCAGCCCGAAGGCATCCTGGTTGGAGTCGAGCAGCACGCGCACCGCCACGCCCCTGACCTGCGCTCGTTCGAGCGCCCGGATCACCCCGCGATGGGCCAAATAGAACACCGCTACGTCGAGCCGGTCGCCTGTACCGGCGGCCTGGATGGCCGCGATCGTGGCATCGCGGATTGCCCCCTCGGTGAGCAGTTGAATACGCGCTTCGGCCACTTCGCCGCCTTCGGCCACGGGGGGCGAAAACTCGGACGGATCAACTCCCGACCAGGCCGCCACCGCCCACTCGGAAGCCAGCAAGTCATGGGCTGCTGGCCCCGAAAACCTCAGCCCCACGTTACCGTGCAAGCTGCTGGCATCGTGCGGATTGGCTGAAGTGACCAGCCCGACCCAGTCATCGCCCCGATCCACCACCAGCGTCTTGCGATGATTGGCGTTGAAATTGAGCATGGCGAGATAGCTCCGCAGCGTCACCCGGCCGGGCCCCAGGAGGTTGGGCAGCCAGCCCGCATCGGCACGATTGCCCAGCCAGCGCGGCCCCAGATGCCACAGCCCCGACCACAGCGGGTTGGAGGCCCGAAGCCGGTTCAGGTCCGTTTCCACCACCCGCACGCCAGCCTCGCGCAGCCGCTCGAAATGGGGTAGTTCGAGCCCCCCGTAGAGGGTGTTCAGCGGGTCGCTGATCACCACGACCTCAAGGTCGGGATGGCGCCGCCGCGCCGCTACCAAGGCCCCGGTCAGCTCCCGAGAGAGCGGGCGGAACTCGGCGCCGTCGGCGCTGCCGGCAAAATCGTTGAACAGGAACATATCGACCAGCACCAGGCGCCGGGCCTGACCGATCAGCGCGAGGATCTCGTCGAAGATGGTCTGATCGATGTGGCGCTCGCCCTCAGCGTCATACCAGGTCACGTCGGCCAGGAAACGCACCCGCTCGGCGGCACGCTCAGGCCAGGCACGGCCAACGCTTTCCGGCAGCGGCTTGAAACGCTGCCAGACCCCCATGGCACACCAGGCCGCCAGTACCGCTGCCACGATCCATAGCCACATTCCTTGCCTCCTCGCCTTGGCCAACCGCCCTACTCCCTGCGCGCGCATCCTACCTCCCATCGCCAGCATACTCCGAAGGCGGGCCCTAACGTAGTGCGCCCGGTCGGAGCCGGGCGCACTGCTTCAGGACTGACTGTCCTAAATTCAGCCGAAGGCGAATAACGCCCCCATGGCGGCGATCGCAGCACCCAGGCCGCGCAACACGCGATGCTCACGGGCCATCAGCCAGTCGCCGACGAGACGGCCGGTCAAGGTAATGGCCAGGGTCGCCAAGCTGAACCCCACCAAATAGGCCAACGCACTGACGCCATGCGGCATTTCACCGCCATGGGCATGGCCATGGAAGATCATGAACAGCATCACGGCGGCACCTCCCAGCACCGCCGGTACGCGCGCCAAGGCAGCGACCAGCACGCCGGCCAGCAGTACGCTCATGGCAATGCCGAACTCCACGCCGGGCAGCTGCAGGCCTGCCCAGGAGAAGGTGGCTCCCAGCAGCATGCCGCCGATGGCGAGCACGGGTGCCATCAGCCTCAGAGACCGGGCCTGGCGCAGGCTCCACAGTCCCACGGCGAACATGGCCAGTAGGTGGTCGAGTCCCAGCAACGGATGGGTCAGCCCCGCGGCGAAACCGCCGCCGTGGGCGGCATCGTGACCGGGATGGGCAACGCTCAGGCCGGCGACCAGCAGCAGGGCTGGAGCCGCCGCAAGGGCAGCACGAGTCGTGGTGGAATAACGCAGTCTCATGGTGGTGAACTCCTTGTCGAATGCCAAAAAGGTCAGACGCCGGCACCGGCCGTGCCGGTACTCTGAGGCCGGCGCTCCGGCAGCATGCCGCGGTCGAGGATGAACTGGATGACGGTTTCCAGCCCGACGCCGTCATAGAGGTTGGTGAAGACGAAAGGGCGCTCGCCGCGCATCGTCTTGGCGTCGCGTTCCATCACCTCGAGCGAGGCGTGCACCTGCTCGGCGATGTCGATCTTGTTGATGAGCAAGAGGTCGGACTTGGTGATGCCCGGCCCGCCCTTGCGCGGGATCTTGTCGCCGGCGGAAACGTCGATCACGTAGAGGGTCAGGTCGGAGAGTTCGGGACTGAAGGTGGCCGAGAGGTTGTCGCCGCCGGACTCCACCAGCACCAGCTCGAGGCCCGGGTGACGCTCCTGGAGCTCGTCGATGGCTGCCAGGTTCATGGAGGCGTCCTCGCGGATCGCCGTGTGCGGGCAGCCACCGGTCTCCACACCGAGAATGCGTTCCGCAGGCAGCGCCTCGTGGCGCAGCAGGAAATCGGCGTCCTCGCGGGTATAGATATCGTTGGTGACCACGGCAATGTCGTAGTGGTCGCGCAGGGCCAGGCAGAGTTGCTTGAGCAGCGCCGTCTTGCCGGAGCCCACCGGGCCACCGACGCCGACGCGTAGGCAATGCGTCATATTCTTTCTCCTTGCACGAACTCAAAATCCAAAAAATGAATGAGAGAAGAAAAAAGAAGAAGGAAGATGTAAGAAGGGAGCTCATATCCTCATTCTCGAAGCCGCGGAACGACGTCTTTCTTCTCGACCTTCCTTCTTCAAGTCGCGAAGCGACGTCTTCCCTCTTCAGGCGCGTAGCGCCGTTCTTCCCGCTAACTCCTGAATAGCCGCGAATACTGGGTCTCGTGCAGGGCACTGGCCAAGGCCAGGCCAGGCAGTGCCGGTCCGAGCTCGTGATCGCCCAGGGCCAGGGCCTCGTCCACCGCAACCACCAGAGTCGGCCGTAGCCGTTCGACGAGCCGCTGGGCGGCGGTATGGCCCAATGGCAGCGCCTTGCAGGCCACCGCCAACTGGTTCTCCAGCCAGGTCCAGGCGAAGCCGAGCAGCGCCTGGCGAACCGGAATGCCGCGACGATGAGCGGCCCAGGCGAAAGCCGTCACGTAACCGGTCCTGTCGGGCAACGCCGGCGCCCCCTCTGCAAGGTCCTCGGGCAACAGCGCCAGACTGCCCAGCAAACGCACGAGCGATGCGCCGAGCCGGGCATCCTCGGCAGTGAGCTCGGCGGTCTCGCGGTTGGCGGCAAGCCAGGCGTCCCACTCGGCCACGGCCAGCCCATCGCCGCTCGCCCAGGCCGCCTGCAGCCGCGCCAGCACCGGCAGCTCGCAACGGGTCAGGCCGTCGTCCAGCACACCTTCGAGCCACTCGCCGAGGCTGGCTTCGTCGCTGACCCAGCCCAGCTCGAAAGCGCTCTCCAGGCCCTGGGAGAAGGCGAAAGCGCCGATGGGCAACGCCGGGCTGACCAGTTGCAGCAGCCCCAGCAGTGCCAGGTCGTCGCCTTGCGCCATGCCCGATGGGAGCGCCTCAGTGGGCATGGTGATGTCCATGGCCGTGGTCATGGTCATGCTCGTGGCCATGGGCGTGTGAATGCGAATGGCCAAGCTGGTTATAAGCGCCCGGCTCGGGATCGAAGGGAGCCTCGTGCCGTTCCAGACTCGCTCCCAGCATCTCGGCCAGCGCTTCCAGCACGTGGTCCGGTGGAAAGCGTACGAAGCCACCCTTCTCGTCCTCGCCCAATGCCAGCTGCACATGGCGATTGCCCAGGTGGTAGGCGAGCCGCGCCAGTGGCAGGCCGGTAGCGATGCGGGCGGTGACCACAGGCTCGTCGGCCGCCCTGACGACCACTACCTCGCCGCTCGCGGCACGTAGACCCTCGCCGTGGCGCAGCACCGGGCCACGGTCGAGGAACAGCCCTAGCTCGCGCCCGGCGTCGCTCACTGCCTTGAGACGACCCAGCACACGCCGCTCATAGGGCAGCGTCAGGGTGTCGGCCTCCTGGCTCGCTTCGATGGGCCCCAGGCGTTCGGTCAGTTTCAGCATGGTTCAACCTCAGTCGCGGGCTTCGAGCCGCGAGCTTCGGGCTCGTAGCCCGTAGCCCGTAGCCCGTAGCTCAGAACAAGTGGTAGCGCTGCGCCAATGGCAGCTCAGTGGCCGGCTCACAGGTCAGCAGCTCGCCGTCGCAGCGCACCTCGTAGGTCTGTGGATCGACGCTGAGATCGGGGCAGGCGTCGTTGAGCTTCATGTCGCCCTTGCGCACGCCGCGCACGTTCTTGCATGCCGCCAGCCCGCTCTGCAGGCCCAACCGCTCCTTGATGTCGGCATCCAGCGCCGCCTGACTGACGAAGGTCAGCCGCGTCTGGCTCGCCGCACGCCCGAAGGCGCCGAACATGGGTCGGTAGTGCACCGGCTGGGGCGTGGGAATCGAGGCGTTAGGGTCGCCCATGGGCGCGGCAGCGATCATGCCGCCCTTGAGGATCATGGCCGGCTTGGTACCGAAGAAAGCGGGCTTCCATAGCACCAGATCGGCGAGCTTGCCCACCTCCACCGAGCCCACCTCGTGGGCGATGCCATGCGTGATCGCCGGGTTGATGGTGTACTTGGCGATATAACGCCTGGCGCGGAAGTTGTCAGCGCCGAGGGCTTCATCCTCGGGCAGCAGTCCCCGCTGCACCTTCATCTTGTGAGCGGTCTGCCAGGTCCGGCACACCACCTCCCCCACGCGGCCCATGGCCTGGGAGTCGGAAGCGATCATCGAGATCACGCCCAGGTCGTGAAGAATGTCCTCGGCGGCGATGGTCTCGCGGCGGATGCGCGAGTCGGCGAAGGCCACATCCTCGGGAATCTTGGGGTCCAGGTGGTGGCACACCATCAGCATGTCGAGATGCTCGTCGATGGTGTTGACCGTATAGGGCCGAGTCGGGTTGGTGGACGACGGCAGCACGTAGGCCTTGGCACAGGCGGTGATGATGTCCGGCGCATGGCCGCCGCCCGCTCCTTCGGTGTGGTAGGTATGAATGCCGCGCTCCTTGAAAGCGGCAAGCGTATCCTCCACGAAACCCGACTCGTTCAGCGTATCGGTATGAATGGCGATCTGGACATCGTAGCGCTCGGCCACGGCGAGGCAGTTATCGATGGCCGCCGGTGTCGTGCCCCAGTCCTCGTGCAACTTGAGCCCCATGGCCCCGGCCTCGAGCTGCGCTTCCAGCGGTTCGGGCAGGCTCGCGTTGCCCTTGCCGAGGAAGCCGATGTTCATCGGCAGGTCATCGACGGCCTGCAGCATCTTGCCGATGTGCCACTCGCCAGGCGTGCAGGTCGTGGCGTTGGTGCCGGTGGCCGGCCCGGTGCCACCACCCAGCATGGTAGTGATCCCGCTCATCAGTGCCTCTTCCACCAGTTGCGGGCAGACGAAGTGGATGTGGGCGTCCAGGCCCCCGGCGGTGAGGATCTTGCCTTCCCCGGCGATCACCTCGGTGCCGGGGCCGATGACGATCTCCACGTCCGGTTGGGTATCCGGGTTACCGGCCTTGCCGATGGCTTCGATCCGCCCGCCCCGGATGCCCACGTCGGCCTTGACGACGCCCCACCAGTCGAGGATCAGCGCGTTGGTGATCACGGTATCCATCACGCTGTCGTTATGGCGCTGGCTCTGTCCCATCCCGTCGCGAATCACCTTACCGCCGCCGAACTTCACCTCGTCGCCGTAGTGAGTGGCATCGCGTTCGACCTCGATCCACAGCTCGGTGTCGCCAAGGCGCACCCGGTCGCCCACGGTGGGACCGTACATATCGGCATAGGCCTGACGAGAGATCTTCATGACTGGCCTCCCTGGGCGTCGAGCGCCCCCATCACCTCGCCGCGAAAGCCGTAGACATGGCGTCGCCCGACGTAGGGAATCAGCGTCACCTGACGCGTCTGGCCGGGCTCGAAGCGAATCGCCGTACCGGCAGCTACGTCGAGGCGGTAACCACGCGCCGCGTCGCGGTCGAAGCGCAGCGCCGGGTTGGTCTCGGCAAAGTGGTAGTGGGAGCCCACCTGGATCGGCCGGTCGCCGGTGTTGGCGACCTCGACGGCGATCCGCTCGCGCCCTTCGCAGAGTTCGATCTCGCCGTCCTTCAACTGATATTCACCGGGAATCATCGAGCTCTTTCCCCCTTCGCTCATGGCTGTTTTAGACGATCGGTTCGTGAACGGTGACCAGCTTCGTGCCGTCCGGAAACGTGGCCTCCACTTGCACCTCGTCGACCATTTCCGCCACTCCCTCCATGACGTCATCGCGGGTCAAGATCTCGCGCCCGTGGCTCATTAGCTCGGCCACGCTCTGGCCGTCGCGGGCGCCTTCCAGAATCTCGAAGCTGATCAGTGCCACCGCCTCCGGATAGTTGAGCTTGAGGCCGCGCGCCAAGCGACGCTCGGCCAGCTGGGCCGCCGAGAAGAGCAGCAGCTTGTCCTTGTCTCTAGGGGTCAGTTCCACAGCGGTCTCCTCAAGATGTAAGAACGGCACTTCGGGCTTCGGCATGATGCTCGAAGCCCGCGGCTCGTCGCCCGTAGCCGGCACGAGTGCCGTCATGTTCTCCAGATCCGTGGCACACAGGCCTCGCGACCGATCAGCCGCGGTCGCAGCACCTGCCAAGCGCTCTCACAGAGGTCCCAAGCCTCGTTACGCTCCAGACCCAGATAGCGCAACAGCATCACACCGTGGCGTATCGTGACCGCCCAGCACGGGCTGGCGGGCAGTGCTTCGCGCAGGGCCTCGATGGCTTCGGTCTCGTCGATGAGTCCCACCGCCCAGAGGGTGGCCTGGACGCTGGCCCCACCCTGACCCCAGCGCCCGAGGAAACGCGGGTGGGCCGGGTCCAGAGGCTGACGCTCCAGCCACAGCGGCGCCCCGTCGCGCATCAAGCGAAAGCGCTGCTCGATGCGCCCGGACGCGTAAGGCAGCTGGCTGGCCGGCCGCCCCAGCGCCAGCATCTCCCAGCCCAGACAACGGGCGTCACCTTCGAGAGCAATAGTGGTGACCTGCTCGCCGCGGGAGCCGTCGAAGGCGATCGTCTCCTGCGGCAGCCACTCCAGCTGCCCCCCATCGGCGACGCTGAGTCGCGTGTGCTGGGACCAGGACACGCCATGGCTGTCGGCGCGATAGAGCTTGCTGGCGGCCGGCGTGGTCAACAACGCCTGCGCCCCCGCCTCGACTCGCGCCGAGATGGCCAGGGCATCGCCGCTGACCAGTCCACCGGGCGGATGCAGCAGGTAGACATGACAAGTGCCCACGCGGCCCTCGGGATGAAAGGGGCGCTGTACCCGCAGCGGGCCTCGGTGACGCGCGGCGACCATCCGCGTGACGCCCTGGCGGGCGGCAAAACCGAGTTCGAGGGAGGCCGCCCAGTGTCGACCGACATCGAAGCGGTGACCCGAATCGAAACCGGAGGGGATGGCGCGCGGAATGGCCGTCATTGACGAGAAACCTGTGCATTCGAGGGTGTTAACCCTCCCTCAGCAAGCCGTGTACCAATCTGGTGAAAAAGCAACAAACAGTCGATTTATCAGTGACCTATTTTGTACACAAGGTGCTGTGCGACATCCCGTTCGCACCAACGGCGCCATTGAAGGGCAGGTATACGCACCATTGGGGTGCGCTACAGCAGCGTGCGCACCGCCATGGAACGCGGCGGACACCGAGACGTGTGCTTCTGACCCACGGCTCATGTCTCGAAGTCCTTGGCCCGCAGCCCCAGAGGCTAGACCGTCAGATGCTCCTTGATCAGCACGTCGGAAAGCTCGCCGATGGTTCCCCTGGCCACCGGGCGGCCACGATCCATGATCACGAAACGGTCGGCGTACTTGCGAGCAAAAGGCAGCTTCTGTTCCACCAACAGCACGGTAAGGCCATCCTCGACGATGAGCTTGCGAATCACCTCGCCGATCTGGGTAACGATATTGGGCTGTATGCCTTCTCCCGGTTCGTCGAGAATCAGCAGACGCGGCTCGAGCACCAGGGCCCGGCCGATGGCCAGTTGCTGCTGCTGTCCGCCGGAGAGATCGCCCCCGCGGCGGTGGCGCATTTCCGCGAGCACCGGGAAGAGCTCGAAGACCCGCTCGGGAATGCCGCCACAGCCGTCACCACGGGCGGCAAGCCCCGTACGCAGGTTCTCTTCTACGGTGAGCAGCGGAAAAACCTGTCTTCCCTGGGGCACGTAGCCGATGCCCAGCCGCGAGCGCGCCTCCACGGGCCGTTGGGTCAATTCGACATCGCCGGCATAGCGGATCCTGCCAGAGCTCACAGCGACTTCGCCCATGATCGCCTTCATCAGGGTGGTCTTGCCCACCCCGTTGCGCCCCATCACGCAGGTGCACTGGCCCTCTGGCACCTCGAGATCGAGATCCCAGAGGGTGTGGCTCTCGCCGTAAAACTGGTTGAGGGCATCGACGCTGAGCATCAGGCGGCCTCCTCTTCGACGCCCAGGTAGACCTCGATGACATCGGGGTCGCTCGATACCCGCTCCATGCTGCCCTCGGCCAGCACGCTGCCCTGGTGCAGCACCGTCACCTGACGGGCGATGGAGCGCACGAAGCCCATGTCATGCTCGACCACCACCACCGACTGCTTGCCCTCGCCGGCCAGGCCGGTGAGAAGCTCGGCGGTGCGCTCCATCTCCTGCTCGGTCATGCCGGCCACCGGTTCGTCGACCAGCAGCAGGCGCGGCCGCTGCATCAGCAGCATGCCTATCTCCAGCCACTGCTTCTGCCCGTGGGAGAGAATTCCCGCCGGGCGGTATCGCAAGCCGGCCAGTCCGATGGTGGCGAGCACTTCATCGATGCGATCGCGAACCTCGCCGGTCATGCGTGCGGTCAACGTCGGCAGGATGCGCTTGTCGGCGGCCATGGCCAGCTCGAGGTTCTCGAACACGTTGAGCGCCTCGAACACCGTCGGTTTCTGGAACTTGCGACCGATCCCCAGGCTGGCGATTTCCGGCTCGTTCATGGCAAGTAGATCGTGACGGCTGCCGAACCACACCTTGCCGGTATCGGGACGCGTCTTGCCGGTGATGATGTCCATCATGGTGGTCTTGCCGGCGCCATTGGGGCCGATGATGCAGCGCAGTTCGCCATCGTCGATGGTCAGATTGAGATTATCGATGGCCTTGAAACCATCGAAGCTGACGGTCACGTCCTCCAGATAGAGGATCGGCCCATGGCGCACGTCCACGGGTGAGGCCACCGGCACCAGGAAGTCAAAGACCCGGTCCCGGTCGGCCAGAGAGCGTAGAAGACTCATGCGCTTGCCTCCTGGGGAGTCGCGGTCTCGTCGGATGAGCGGCGCTGACGCCTGATTCGATAGGCGAGCAATCCCGCCACACCCTGGGGTAGAAACACGGTGACCAGCACGAACATGCCCCCCAGAGCGAACAGCCAGGCATCGGGCATGACCCCGGTGAACACCGTCTTGGCATAGTTGACCAGAATCGCCCCGATCACGGCGCCATAGAGGGTCGCCCGACCGCCCAGCGCCACCCACAGTACGATCTCGATGGAGAAGATCGGCTCGAACTCGCTCGGGTTGATGATGCCCACCTGAGGCACATACAGCGCCCCGGCCACCCCGGCAAGCATCGCCGAGACCACGAAGACGAAGAGCTGGAAGCGCTCGACCCGGTAGCCGAGAAAGCGCGTGCGCGCCTCGGCATCACGGGTGGCCACGCACACTCGGCCGAGCTTGCTGACGACGATGGCTCGGCAGAGCAAGTAGCCCAGCGCCAGAGCCACGCCGGTGGCGATGAACAGTCCCAGGCGCGTGGCATCGCTGCGCAGACTGAAGCCCAGGATATCGCGGAAGTCGGTCAGGCCGTTGTTGCCGCCGAAGCCCATCTCGTTGCGAAAGAAAGCCAGCATCAGGGCGAAGGTCATCGCCTGGGTGATGATGGAGAGATACACCCCGGTGACTCGCGAGCGGAAGGCCAGCCAACCGAATACCAGTGCCAACGCCCCCGGGGCCAGCAGCACCATGACGAACGCGAACCAGGCCATGTCGAAGCCCTGCCAGTACCAGGGCAAGCTCTCCCAGTTCAAGAACACCATGAAATCCGGCAGGACCGGATCGCCGTAGGTGCCCCGATCGCCGATCTGACGCATCAGGTACATGCCCATGGCATACCCACCCAGGGCGAAGAAGGCGCCGTGCCCGAGGCTGAGTATCCCCAGATAGCCCCACACCAGATCCACCGCCACGGCCAGCAGCGCATAGCTCAGATACTTGCCGAACAGATTGACGGTATAGGCCGTGACGTGCAGGGGATGATCGGCCGGTACGGCCAAGTGCAGCACGGTGACCAACACCAGAGCCGCCAGGAGTACCCCGAAGAACAGCTGTGTCGAGCGCTCGCTGAAGGGCCTCAGCAACCAGGATCGCGCTTGCATGATCAGCCCTCCGCCGCACGGCCCTTCTGCGGAAAGAGTCCGCGGGGGCGTTTCTGGATGAACAGGATGATGAAGACCAGCACGATGATCTTGGCGAGCATGGCACCCGCCCAGGGTTCGAGTATCTGGTTGATCACGCCCAGCGACAGACCCGCCACCAGGGTGCCCCACAGGTTACCGACGCCCCCGAAGACCACCACCATGAAGGAGTCGATGATGTAGTTCTGGCCGAGATTGGGCCCCACGTTGGTGAGCTGGGAGAGCGCAACGCCGGCCAGACCCGCGACCCCGGACCCCAGCGCAAAGGTCAGGATGTCGACACGGGTGGCGCGGATTCCCATGGAACGAGCCATGGCACGATTCTGAGTCACCGCGCGCACCTCGAGGCCGAGCCGGGTGCGGCGCATCACCAGCATCAGGCCGACGAACACCAGCAGCGCGAAGCCCAGCACCACCATCCGGTTGAGGGTCAGCGACAGGGCATCGTTGACTGCCAGCGAACCGCTCATCCACTCCGGCGTCACCACGGTACGGTTCTGCGGCGAGATGACCGTGCGCACCAGTTGCTGAAGAATCAGGCTGACGCCGAAGGTAGCCAGCAGCGTTTCGAGTGGGCGCCCCTTGAGGAACTGGATCACCCCCCGTTCGATGGCCACGCCGGCCAACGCCGACACCAGGAAACCGGCGGGGATCGAGAGGATCAACGCCAGCCCGGGCTGGCCGGGCAGCAGCTGCTGCACCGCCCAGGTGGTATAGGCGCCCAGCATGATCAGCTCACCGTGGGCCATGTTGATCACGCCCATGACCCCGAACGTGATGGCCAGGCCGATGGCGGCGAGCACCAGCACCGAGCCCATGGAGAGGCCGAAGTAGAGGGTTTCGGCCGCGCGGTTGAGCTTGAGCTGTTGCTCGATGCTGCCCAGCGCGTCCCGGGCTGCTATGGCCACTTGCGGATCGTCGCCGGTGGCAGCCCGATTGAGTGCCACCCGCACCCGCGGATGCAGGCTACCCTCGAGTTCGGCGACGGCTTCCAGCTCACCCTGCTCGAGGCGATGGATCGCCAACGCCAGGCTCAGGCGCTCACGCACCCGGTCGTCACTGGCCTCCTCGATCACCTCGGCCAACGGCCCCGCCAGGTCGTCATCCACCTCGCCCAGCAGGCGCTCGGCGGAAGCGCGGCGCCGCTCGAGATCCGGCGAGTAGAGATCCACCACGGCCAGCGCACTGCGCAGTTGGTTGCGCAGGGCATTGTTGATACCGATACGATCCAGCTCGCGACGCGACATCTCGCCCAGCGTTTCACCGGTCAGGGCATCCGCAACTGGCCAGTCACGGCCGCGGTTGTCGAGCACCACCACGAAGCGTCCGCCATCGGAGCGCTGCAGGCGTCCATCGAGCAGGGCTTGCAGCCAGTCGCGGGCGCGTTCGTCATCGCTGCGTACGATGGCCTCGACGGCCTCGCTCTTGGCAACGTAGCTATCCACATCCAGCGCCTCGAGCAATGCCACTGCCTGGTCATCGGTCTCCTGGGCCAGCGCTGCGGGGAAGTGGACAACGCTCAACAACAGGCCCATGAGCAACAGCCAGGGCCAGCCAACCACCCCACCGGCTCGGGTCGATGGCGCCCATGGCAAGGGGAAATTCCTCATCGGGCTTTCCTCTGAAATCGTCGGGAAGGCGTGCTCCCTCGCTGCCCGGCCGGGCAGCGAGGGGGTGGCAATCACTCCGCCAGGGCCGCTTCGGCTTCTTCGGCCGCTGTGCTGCCACCGCAAGAACCGTTGGCCACGTTGAAGTTGCCGCAGCGCATCGGTGCACGCCAATCGGCGATGAGGTCCCGCGAGCCGGGAAGGTAGTCGGACCAGGCATCGCCAGCCACCGTAGAGGGAGTCTGCCAGACGATATCGAACTGGCCGTTATCCTGGATCTCGCCGATCAGCACCGGCTTGGTGATGTGATGATTGGGCATCATCGCGGCAGAACCGCCGGAGAGGTTGGGCACCGTCACGCCGATGATGGCATCCTTGACCGCATCGACATCGGTCGTGCCGGCCTTGCGGACCGCCTCGGTCCACATGTTGAAGCCGATGTAGTGGGCTTCCATGGGATCGTTGGTCACCGCCATCTCATCGTCGGTGTATTCGATCCAAGCGTCGATGAAGTCATAGTTGGCATCGGTGTCGACGCTCATGAAGTAGTTCCACGCCGCTAGGTGCCCCACCAGCGGGCCGGTATCGATTCCGGTGAGCTCCTGTTCGCCCACCGAGAAGGCGACCACCGGGATATCGGCGGCATCCACGCCCTGGTTGGCCAGTTCGGTGTAGAACGGCACGTTGGCATCGCCGTTGATGGTGGAAACCACCGCGGTCTTCTTGCCTTCGCTGCCGAAGCGGCGAATGTCGGAGACGATGTTCTGCCAGTCGGAGTGACCGAAGGGCGTGTAGTTGACCATGATGTCCGCTTCCGCCACGCCGAACTCATCCTGGAGATAGGCGGAGAGAATGCGATTGGTGGTCCGCGGGAACACATAGTCGGTGCCGGCCAGCACCCAACGCTCCACGCCCACCTGATCGTGGAGATAGTTGATGGCGGGAATCGACTGCTGGTTGGGTGCGGCGCCGGTGTAGAAGACGTTCTCGGAGGACTCCTCGCCCTCGTACTGCACCGGGTAGAACAGCAGGCCGTTGAGCTCCTCGACGACCGGTAGCACCGACTTGCGCGACACCGAGGTCCAGTTGCCGAAGATGACGTCGACCTCCTCCTGGGCCAGCAGCTCGCGGGCCCGCTCGGCGAACAGCGGCCAGTCCGAAGCCGGGTCGACCACCACTGCCTCCAACTGCCGGCCCAGCAGACCGCCTTCGGCATTCTGCTGTTCGATCAACATCTCCACGGTGTCCTTCAAGACCGTTTCGCTGATCGCCATGGTCCCGGATAGGGAGTGCAGAACGCCGACCTTGATCGGGTCGTCCTCCTGCGCCAGCGCAGGAGAAGCGACGCCGAGGCTCAGCAGGGAAGCAGCAAACCAGAGAGAAGGGTGTGTCTTGCGATGGGAAGTGATCACTTGGACCTCCTTGCTCCCTCCTCGAAGAAGGGGCTCGTTGTGGTGATGGCGTCCTAAACGTCGACGCGACGAACCGAACGCAGAACTGCACCCAGGCAACTGCAAGGTTTGCGCCACCAGCTCCAACGAGGAGGTAAAAGTCATTTTTCATCAACGTACTGGAAAATCGCACGATCGTCGGCCCGCCGCCCGACGCACGCCCACAGTGCAAAAAAACGCCCTACCCGACGCGACTCGCACCATGGCATCGCACCATGCCGTTCCGGATGCACCGCCCTGACGCCTGCAAAAAAAGTGGGGAGCGTCGATCGCCTCGACGCTCCCCAAGTGGGTCGCCATGCCGTGAGGTCAATCGCTTCCGGAACTGCCCGCGCCCGTGGCGACGCGCATACGCCGACGCAGGATGGGCCCCACGATATAGGGCAGGATCAGCCCCAGCCCCGCGAAGACCCACAACCCGATGGCCAGGCCGCTGTTCCACAGAATGGTCCAGTCACCGTCGGAGATGTCCATGGCATGGCGCAGATTCTTCTCCATCTCCGGCCCCAGCAGCAGCCCGAGAATGATCGGCACCAGCGGAATCTCCAACTTGCGGAAGATGTACCCGGCAACGCCGAATGCCACCATGAAGTACAGATCGAACACGGTGTTGCTGATCGAATAGATGCCCACGAAGGCGATCATGGTGACGATCGGCAGCAGGTACATCGGCGGCACCGACAGCAGCTTGACGAAGATGCCCACCAGCGGAATGTTGAGGACCAGTAGCAGGAAGTTGCCGATCAGCAGTGCCGCGATCACGCCCCAGACGATGTCGGCGTTCTGAGTGAACATCAGCGGCCCGGGCGTGATGTTCAGCGAGATCAGCAGCGCCAGCAGCACCGCGGTGGTGCCGCTGCCCGGCACGCCCAGCGTCAGCATGGGTACCAGCGCCCCACTCGAAGCACCGTTGTTGCCCGCCTCGGGGCCGGCCACGCCGCGCGGATCGCCCTTGCCGAAGTATCCCTTATTGCCGACCACCTTCTTCTCCAGGGTATAGCCGATGAAGCTCCCCAGCGAAGCCCCAGCGCCAGGGAGTACCCCCGCGATGAAGCCCAGCACGCCACCCCGGAAGCTGGACGGCAGGATGTTGCGAATGTCCCTCCAGGTGAGCGAAAGCTTGTTGACGGCCATCTTCTCCTTCCCGCCCCCGGCCTTCTCCTCGATGAAGAACAGCAGCTCGGAAATGGCGAAGAGCCCAACGATGGCGATGATGAAGTCGATGCCCTCGTAGAGCTCCATGGTGCCAAAGGTATAGCGCTGCACACCCGTGGAGTCGATGCCCACGGTGGAAATCATCAGGCCGATGGCGGCCGCCACCACGGTCTTCATGGGATTCTTGCCGGTGATGCCGCCCAGGGTGGCGAAGGCCAGCAGGAAGAGCGCGAAATACTCGGCCGGGCCGAAGGTCAGGGCGAAATCTGCCAGCAGCGGCGCCAGCAGAATCAACCCGATGGTGGCGACCAAGCTGCCGATGAAGGAAGCCACGGCAGAGATGGCCAGCGCTTCGGAGGCCTTGCCCTGCTGCGCCATGGGATAGCCGTCGAGACAGGTCATCATCGCCGGTTCATCACCGGGGATGTTCAACAAAATCGATGAGATGCGTCCGCCGTACATGGCCCCGGCGTAGACCGCGGTAAGCATGATCAGCGCGGTTTCCGGAGCAAGCCCCAGGGTGAAGGCCAGCGGGATCAGTATGGCCACGCCGTTGGCCGGCCCGAGCCCTGGCAGTGCCCCGATAAGAGTGCCGAGAAAAGCGCCCATCAGAGCGAACATCAGGTTGTGCGGAGCGAGCGCCACGCCAAAGCCGTCGATCAGAAAGCCCAGGGTTTCCATCAGCTCACCTCCAAGAACGAGAGCACACCCAGCGGCAACGAGAGGTCGAGGGCGAAGCTGAACAACAGGAACACCACCACGCCGGACACCAAGCCCGTGGCATAGGCCTTGAGCGGAGCCGCCCCCATGCGCCAGCACAGGGTACCCACGGCCAGCGCCGTACTGACGATGAAGCCCAGCGGCTGAAGCAGCCCCGCATAGAGCAGCAGCACCACCACGGCGACGACCAACTCCAGGCCGGTACGGCTCCACGGCCAGGCGTTATCCGGGTCGGGACGCACCATCATATAGAGGCTGGATAGGCCCAATACCACAGCCAGCAGATAGGGAAAGGTTTCGGGGCCAATGCTCTCGGCCCCGCCGAACGGCTCGGGAAACTGGCTGGCGCCCCAGCCGTACGCGACGGCCAGGACGAGCATCAGCACCCCGAAGATGCGGTCGTTGAAGGTCATCACTGGATCAGCCCGATGTCCTTGGAGAGGGTTTCGATGTCTTCGATCTGCTCGGTCACGAAGGTCTCGAACTCACCGGCACTCATGTGGAACGGCATCAAGCCGTTGTTGGTCATCACCTCCTGCCACTCTTCGCTCTGGTAGATGGTGTCCATGGCGTCGATCCAGTACTGCTTGGCCTCGTCGGAGATCTCCGCCGGCATGTAGAAGCCGCGCCAGTTGGGGCCCAGCGCCTCGATGCCCTGTTCCATGGCGGTGGGAATCTCGTTGAACTCACCCGGCAGACGCTCCTCGGAAAGCACGGCCAGCACGCGCAAGTCGCCGGAGTCCATGAAACCCTGGGCCTCGCTGATATCGCCGGTAAAGGCATCCACGTGGCCACCGACCACCTGGGTCATGGCTTCGCCACCGTTGTTGTAGGAGAGATAGGGAATGCGTGGCAGGTTCTCGACCCCGGCGGCATCCGCCGCGATCAGCACCTTGAGGTGATCCCAGCCGCCCTTGGCACTGCCACCGGCGAACTTGACGCTACGCGGATCGTCCTGCAGCGCCTCCATCAGTTCGGGCAGATCGTCGTACTCGGAATCGGCGGCCACGGCGATCACGCCGTAGTCCGCTCCCAGAGCACCGATCCAGTTGACCATGTCGGCGGTCATGTCCGGAAACTGCCCCTGGGCCAGACGCGTGGTGGTGGCCGTGGATGCCGCCACCAGCAGTTGCTCGTCGCCAGCTCGCTTGCTGACGGTATGGCCGTAGGCCACGCCGCCACCCGCACCGGCCATGTTCACGGTCTGCACGCTGCGCGGCACGATGTCGAGGTCTTCCATCACCTTGCCCACGCTACGGCAGGTGAAGTCCCAGCCACCGCCCGGATCGGCGGGTGCCAGACACTCCACTTTGCCCTGGGGCTCGAAAGCCACGGCCGTGCCGGCACTCACGGTGAGGGTCGCAATGGCGATCAGTTTGAGCGGCGTTCTCATGGACATTGTTGTCGTCCTCTTGGTCGGTCGTGATGAAATGCAAGATTCGACTTGCGGGTCGCTGTCACCTACCTTACAATTCTGTAAGGCAGAACAACGTTCTTCAGGATGGAAAGCTAGGCGCCGGGCTCACCAGCGTCAACGCCCCTGCCGTAAATTGCGACGAAAGTTCAACGCTGCTTCTTCACCCGCAGGAGACACGACACGCCATGGCACAGGATCGCGTGGAAGCCGTGGAACGGGCACTCACGGTGCTCGACACCTTCGACTCTCCCCAGGAAACCTTCAGCCTGGCCGAGCTGGCCCAGACTACCGGCTTCTACAAGAGCACCCTGCTGCGACTGCTCGGCTCGCTCGCCCGCTTCGACTACGTGCAGCGTGCGGCCGACGGCCGCTGGCAACTCGGCCCCACGCCGTTGCGCCTGGCACGCCGCCATCCGCCCAGCCGTCATCTCGCGGCACGAGTGCAACCACTGCTCGACCGTCTGGCCGCCACGACGGGCGAGACTGCCGCCCTGCTCGAAGCCCTGGGTGGGCACGTCGAAGTCCGTCTCGCCGCACTGCCCGACACCCCCTTGCGCCATGACCTGCGCCCCGGCAGCCGCTGGCCGCTGCTCGACGAGTCAACCCCCTGCCCCGACCTACCCGGCGGCACCATGATCGTGCAAAGGCTGGCCATGCCGCCCGGCGAACCATCGCGCTGGCTGGCGCTCTCCGGCCCGGCCGGGCGTCTGGTGGCCGAACAAGCCACCATCGCTCTGACGGCTGCCGAGCGGGCACTGATCGCCCATCCTGGCGAGACGCCCGTCGCCGAGGCCACGACATGAACCTGCTGCTGGTGGAAGACGATCCGCTGCTGGCCGAGACGCTGGTGGATGCCCTGACGCTGGCCGGTTATACCGTCACGCACTGGGCCGACGGCCACACCGCCCATCGGCGGCTCCTGCGGCGCGAGCACGGCCATGAGCTGATACTGCTCGACCTCAACCTGCCCGGCGTCGGTGGCCTGGAAGTCCTGGCCGCACTGCGTGGCCACGACCGCGACACTCCGGTGCTGATTCTCACCGCACGAGGGGCCATAGAAGACCGCGTGCAAGGCCTCGACCTGGGCGCCGACGACTACCTGGCCAAACCCTTCGCGCTCGACGAACTCGAGGCGCGGGTGCGCGCCCTGCTACGCCGCCGCGAGCGGGGCCAGATATTGCAGGTCGGGCCGCTGACCTTCGACGGCCTGGCCCAGCGCTTCACCCTCGACGGCGACTCGCTCTCCCTGCCTCCCCGCGAACAGCGCCTGCTGGCCTGCCTGATGCGCCACGCCAGCGAACCGGTGGACAAGACCCGTCTGGCCGAAGAGGCCTTTCAGGGCGAACCCATGGGCGACAATGCCATCGAGGTCTACGTGCACCGCCTGCGCAAGCGTCTCGCCGACAGCGGGGTAGCGCTGCGCACGGTGCGCGGCCTGGGTTATCTGCTGGAGGGCATGTGAAGCCCGCTGACAGCCTCTATCGCCGGCTGCTCACCTGGCTGCTGGTGCCCGTACTCATTCTGGGAGGCCTGATGGTGGCACAGGCCTGGCTGGAAGCACGGCGTACCGCCGACCGAGCCTTCGACCGGCTGCTCGAAGCTGCCAGTCTGGCCATTGCCGAGCAGGTGCAGTGGCAGGACGAGCGCCTGTGGCTCGACCTGCCCCCGGCCGCCCTGGAAATGCTCGCCACCGATGCCGAAGAACGAGTGTTCTACAGTCTGGTGGATCGCAAAGGGCGTTTCATCACCGGCAACGCCGAACTGCCCGACGACCCTCGAAGCAACCGCGAGAGCGACGATACCCTGCTCTTTCGAAACCTGGAGTGGCAAGGGCTGACGTTACGTCAGGGCATACGCCGCTCGCAGCTGGAGGACTGGCGGCAGAGCGAACCTTTCGAAGTTCGCGTGGCGCACAGCCGCGAAGGACGCAATGCCCTGGCTCACGAACTGTTACGTGGCAATCTCGCCTATATCCTGGCCATGGCGGCACTCGCCGTGGTCGTACTGCTGCTAGCCATTCGCGCCGCGCTGACGCCTCTGACGCGACTGCGGCGCGCCATCCGCACCCGCGATCCGCGCACGCTGGCACCACTCGACCTGACGCTGCCCCGCGAGCTCGCCGAATTGCGCGAAACCCTCAACGACCTCTTGGCCCGCATGCGCCGGGTGCGCGCCAACCAGGAACGCTTCATCGGCGATGCCTCCCACCAATTGCGCACGCCACTGGCCGGGCTCTCGGCTCATGCCGAGCTGGCGCTACGCCACGACGATCCACGACGCTGGCGGGAGGCACTCGTCACCATGCAGGCCACCAGCGCACGTACCGCGCGGCTCGCCATGCAGCTGCTATCGTTGACCCGGCTGGACAATCCCGAGTACACGCCCGAACTCAGCGAACTCGACCTCGCCGCCATGGCTCGCCAGGCGGTGCGCGACCACTGGGCACACTGCCACCGGGACGGCATCGACCTGGGCCTTGAAGGCGACAGCGGGCCGATACCGGTTCACGGTGTCACGTGGCAGCTCGACGAAGCGCTGGGCAATCTGATCGACAACGCCCGGCGCTACGGCGCCCGGCACGTCACCGTACGCACCCGGGCCCAGCCGCCCACACTGGAAGTCGAGGACGACGGCCCCGGCATCCCCGAATCGCGCCGCCTGCTGGTGCTACGCCCTTTTCACCGCGGTCAGCATGACAGCGAGGGCTCCGGCCTGGGCCTGGCCATCGTCGACGGCATCGCCCGCACCCATGGCGCCCGGCTACGCTTGACCGACGGACAAGGAGGGCATGGCTTGATCGTATCGCTGATCTTTCCCCGGGAGGCCCCATGACCGCCACGGCCCTGCGGCATTTGACGAGCGCCCTGCTACTCACCTGGTGGAGCCTCACAGCGAGCGGCGAAGAAACCCTGCACTTGCCCGCCGAACCCGATGCGGGACAGGCACGACCGCTGGTCATCCATGCGGCCCTGGATTTGCCCCAGGCACGCCCGCTGCTCGAGGATTTTCACCGTCGCCATCCACACGTCGAACTCACCTATCGCAACCTGACCACGCTCGAACTTCACCAGCGTTTCCTCGACGCGCCTGACGCCGCCGACGTGATTCTCTCCTCGGCCATGCCCTGGCAGTATCGTCTGGCCAACGACGGCCACGCCCAGCCGCTCGACAGCCGAGCAGCCCGTACCTGGCCTGGCTGGGCACGCTGGCGATACGAGCTCTTCGCCTTCACCTTCGAACCCATCGTCATGGTGGTGCACCGCGACTTCAGAGAACGCTTCGGCGAGCTCGAAAGCCACGGCGATCTACTCGAACTCCTCGCCGATCACCCGCGCGAGCTGGCCGGCCGCGTGATCACCTACGACCCCGAGCGCAGCGGGGCGGGCTACACCTACGCCATCGAGGAATCGCGTCTTTCACCGCGCTACTGGGATCTGGTGGCCGCTCTGGGCCAGGCGCGCACGGCGCTCGCCGACACCACCGGCGAGATGCTCGATGGGCTCGAATCCGGTCGCTATCTGGTAGGCTACAACCTGCTGGGCAGCTATGTGCGCGACGAGGTGGCGGACCATCCCGACCTCTCCATCGTGATGCCCGAGGACTACACCCTGGTGACCCAACGCCTGGCATTCATCCCCCGCCAGGCACCTCACCCGGAAACGGCCCAGCGGTTTCTCGACTACCTGATCGGCGAGACCGGCCAGCGCACGATCGCCGAACGCACCCAGCTCGGCGCCCTGCATCCAGCACTCGACGGCCCCGGCACTGCCACCGCGCTGCGCGAACGGCTGGGCGATGCCCTGCGCCCCATCGCTCTTGGCCCGGGGCTGCTCGCCACCCTCGACGAGCTCAAGCGCGAGGCCCTGCTGTCCCGCTGGACCCGAGAATATCGCCGCTGGTCCCGCCGCCCCGAGCCTCATCCCTGACCCCACTGCCGCTCAACGGCATCCCTGGCGTTACTGGCCGGATGGCGGAGCGGTTGGTGCTGTCACCAAGGCCTGGCGTATCGGCAAGCACACGCAGCGATGCTCAACCAGCCAGTTGGCGTCTCAAACGCGGGCTGACCCACTCTCCAATCACGGTGGTCGCTACCAGGAGCGCCAACAGCCACGGCCAATGGGCACCGAACTCGATACGCGCGATGCCCAGGGCATCGACGAAGACCAACAGGATGCCGAGCGGGCTCACGTAGCGCACCATGAACAGCCACAGGGCATACCAGCGCGGGCCGAGATTCAGCTCGTCGCGAAAGGTCTCGCTGTTCAGCACGAAACCGGCCAGCAGCGCCATGCCCAGCCCCCCTAGCGGCATCATCCAGCGTGAGGTGAGATAGTCGAGCCAGTCGAAGAAGTGACGACCGGCCAGCGTCCAGTCGGCACCGACGTTGAAGGAGAGCATCGCCAGGGTACTGACCAGCCATAGCACGATACCGGTGCCCCAAGCCGCGTCGCGACGCGCAATGCCCTTGTTGTCACAAAGCCAGGAAACCGTGGCCTCGACCATGGAGATTGCCGAGGTGAGCGCCGCCATGGAGAGCATGACGAAGAACAGGATGGCGAAAAGCCCGCCCAGCGGCATCGCCTGGAAGGCCAGCGGCAGGCTCATGAAAAGCAGCCCCGGCCCCCCTGCGGGGCTCATGCCGTTGGCGAAGATCACCGGGAAGAGGGCCAGCCCCGCCATCAGCGCCACCAGCGTATCGGCGATGGCCACCGTGACGGTGGTACGGGCGATCGACGTCCGCGCCGGCAGGTAGCTTCCATAGGTGAGAATGGCGCCGGAAGCCAGGGAAAGGGTGAAGAAAGCATGGCCCAGTGCCGCCAGCATGCCCTCGCTGGAGAGACTTCCGGCATCGAACACGAACAGGAAACGCAGCGCGTCCATGAAACCGCCAGAGAATACCCCGTAGCCGATCAGGATCACCAGCATGATCACCAGGCCCGGCATCATCCAGCTCACGCTCTTCTCGATGCCGGCCTGTACCCCCTTGCCGACGATCAGCATGGTGGCGAGCGTCACCAGAGTGCTCCATGAACCCAGGTTGAGCGGGTTGGCGTTGTTGGCCTTGAAGGTCGCCGCCATGTCGTCGACGCTGGCTCCAGCCAAGCCACCACTCACAGCCTTCCACAGGTAGGCGAAGGACCAGCCGGCCACCACCACGTAGAACGACAGGATCATGAAGCCGGCGAGCATCGCCATCCAGCCCAGCAGCGACCAGGCGCCGCTGCGTCCCGACTCGCTCACCACCCGGCGCACCGCGTCGATGGGGCTGCCGCGGCCACGTCGACCGAAGGCGATCTCGGTCATCATCACCGGCACCCCCACGGCCAAAATGCAGGCCAGATAGACCAGCACGAAAGCGCCGCCCCCGTATTCGCCGGTCATGTAGGGGAATTTCCAGATGTTGCCCAGGCCGACCGCGGAGCCGGTAGCCGCCAGCACGAAGCCCCAGCGACCGAGCCACTGGGTGCGCGGGGAATGGGGAGTCATCATGTATCACCGTAAAAATGCTGTTGAATAGCCAAAAGGCATGCGATCCGACCAAAAAAGAGTGCGTAGTGTGCCGGATTCCTCCGTCGAATGGCAGCAGCACGACATGCCCGGCGTTCACTGCGAGTCGCGCAGTTTCGCCTCGACACTCTCCACCTTGTCGGCCATGGACTGCGTGCGATCGGTCCGCGTCCCCAGCTTGATGGTCGTGGTGATGCGCGGTGCGCCCATCTCGTGCACCACCTCGTGGCAGCGCTTGACCACCGCCATCACCTCGTCCCACGGCCCCTCGATGTTGGTTCCGTAGGCATGCATCCGGTGTTCGAGACCGGAATCCTCGATTACCCGCTGACAGGCGGCGATCTCCTCGGAGACCGACACGCCGACACCCAGTGGCACTACGCAGAGATCGATGATGACGCGCATACTTTCCCTCCCGGTTGGACATGACTCTCGACTTGATTGCATCCGACTTGGCTGCATCATTCCCGCAGGCGGGACAGCAGAACCTCCTGCATGGCGGGCTCGAGCGGTTTTCCTGCCAGACACATGAGTTGGCCGTCCTCGAGCCACTCCTGGTCGAGCCCATGTTGCCAATCCGCGGAGGGGCGCTGACCTGCCTTGCCCGTCAATGCATCGAGCGGGTGTCGGGCCCCCCTCTCGAAGCCAGTCTGCATGGGACCGAACAAGGCGGAAAGCGCCAGCTCTGGCAGGCAGTAACGCAGGCGCTGGAAGATGCGCAAGCCCTCGGGATCGAGGTCGCCCCAGTAGGTGGGACCGGGCAGAGTCAGTAGATCGAACAAAGTGACACTGGCTGTGCCCTGCCCCACCAAGCGCACCCGATCTCCCCCCGCCAAGGCGTTGGCAAGGGAGAGGCCGTAACCGAACGTGCAGACCAATGCCAGGCGCTCATCGCATCCCACGCGGCATGCCTGGGTGAAGCTCTGGGCATTTTCGATCAGCAGAAGTCCTTCGGGCTGCTCGGGGATGCTGGCCAGCAGCCAGGTCTCGGCCGGCTGGAAGCTGGCCCGCTCGATACCGAACGCGCGCACCAGCTCGACCGGCAGCGCCTCGAGCAGCTTGCTGCTTCCCAGCAGGTAACGCGCGCTGGCCACGAAGGGGCTCAGCGCATACGCCCCCGGTAAGTCATTGGCCAGGCGCCTGAGCCCTTCGGCCAGTGCTAGCTGATCCTCGCTGCTCCAGCTACCGAGAGGCCCCTCCTGTGCCCGACGCCAGGCCGACAGCTGCGACGTCGTCAAAGCCAGCCGTGGATCCAGGGAAGGGGCAGCCGTTACCAGAGCGTCCCTGCGAGTGGCAGCCAGTTCCACTTTCACCGACAGCTTTGCATGCGGCGAAAGCACAACCCCCGGCGGAAGCTGGATTAGCTGAGCACGGCCTAACTCTTCGAGCACCTGCCAGGCGTTCAGCTCGGTCTGACACACCCCCTTCTGCTGGAGAGTCTTGACCAAAGCCAATGAGCGCCACCCTTTGCCCTTTCCGGCTCGCGAGTAGGCGCGTTGCCACTCACCCTCTAGCCAGGCCAAGGCTTGCCTGGCCGCCTCACTCAGCATGAGAGCCGGATCGCTCATGGATTATTCCTGGGGTGCCGGTTCGCTGACATGAATGCCGAACAGGCTGGCCTCGCCCTGGCTGCGGCCGAGGCTCTCCGGCGGTGCGGCACGCCCATCGCGCACCATGACATGGCCGCCCTGCCCCTGCATGCCACCGATTACGCTGCCCACCAGGTAGGTGGGGAAGATCTCGGCGTCGTTCTCGTAGTTCGGATTGTGGATCAGGCCAATCATCTGAAAGCGCCCACGGGTGTTGCGCAGCGACTCCAGAGAGTCCTGGATCAGGCGGCGGTGGGAAAGCTTGGAGAAGAGCCCGTCGAGCAGAATCACACTCTCGCGGCTCGCCCGGGCACGACGCTTGTGATGCCCCGGCAGCTCGCGGAGCTCGCGTTCGATGGCGAACTCCGAAAGCTTGACCAACCACATCAGCGACACTGCCTCGCGCTGCCCCTCCGACATCTCCTCGTTGAGCGAGAAAAGCCGGCCATGGGGACGGATGGCATCGTGCTTGAGGCGAATCGAGACGTCGTGGAAGAGACCGCGATAGATGCGCCGGCGGATCTGGCGCAGCAGGTCGTCGTCGCGCCGCCGCGCCTCGCCGTCGGCCACGCCGCCATCACGCTCGGCACGCCGGCGCATCGCCGCCTGATGCTCGTCGATGTCGGCAAGCAGGGTGGCGATGAGTTCGCGCAGTTGCTCGGTGCCGATCAAGGCGGCCTTGACCTCGAAGAAGGCACCGCCGGAGCCATGGCTCTTCGCCACCTGCTTGAGAATGTCGAGATTGCCGGCGGCGTCAGAGATGATCGAGCTCAAACGCTCCACCAGAGTGCCTTCGATCTGCTCGCGGGTCGCCTGCAGCCGACCGACCCGCTCGCGGTGCGCATCGAGCTGACCGGCCAGTTGGGCATGCAGAGCGGCGAGATCGTCGAGCCCCGCCTGGCTAGCGCCCGCCAGCGCAGCCAGACGGGCCCGTTCGGTATCGCTGAACAGGCGGCTGTGAGCGGCCTCCCCCAGCGATGCCGTCAGCTGCCGCTCGGCCTCCGTCACGCGCTTCGCCAGGCGTTCGCGATGGCGGGCCCGCTCGCCGAGGTTGAGCTCGGCCAGCGCATCCAGCAGGGTCTGCTGACAGGCCTCCAGGGCTCCCAGATCGAGCGCCTCGTCGGCCATCGCTTCCCCGGCCAGCCGTTGCCAGTCGACCAGAGCACGGCTGCGCGGCGTCTCCTCTTCGTCGTCATTGTCTCCGGGCCAGGTTTCCGGAGCGGGCTCCACCACCCGCTGCTCCCAGCCGGCCGGCAACTCGCGCAGCGTACGCAGCCAGTCCACGGCCAGTTGGTCCACCCACTCCAGAGCGCGGCGCTGATCGGCGAGTCGCTGTGCCACCGCGTCACGTTCGTGCTGCTTGGCCTTGCGAGCCTCGCGCACGGTCTTGAGCTCGCGCTTGACCCGTGAGATCTCGCGCTCGAGTTGCTGGCTGCCGCCGCTGGCATCGCGAACGTCGAGGAAGGCGCGAATGCGCGAGAAGTCGAAGTCCGCACGCCTGGTGGCCAACGCCAGCTCGGTTTCTCGTTTTTCCTGGACCTCCTCGGCCGTGGCCATGAACGCCTCGCCGCCCTGGGCCTCGAAGTCGCAAAGGGCACGCAGGCGTTCACGCTCCCCATCGGCGAAGAGCTGGCGCAACTGCGATTCGACCTCGGCATGCCGATGGGTCAAGGCCTCGCGCCGTTCATCCGCCTCGGCCAACCGCTCATCCGCCTCGGCCAGCCACGCCTCCAGCTCGGCGAGGCGCTCATCCAGCGCTTCCAGGCGCTCCACGCCGCCGGCATCGTTGAACTGCTCGGCAGCGAGCCAAGTGCTGCCATGGGCCTCCAGCTCCCGCGCCGCTCGCTCGCGCTGTGGCGTCAGCTCGGCCAGGGCCTCGTCAGCCTCGACCCGAGCCTCGGCCGCCTGCTCCAGGGCCAGATCGCCACCCTCCTGCAGGTAGCGCTGGTAGTCGTCGATGCAAGCCAGCGCCGCTTCGCTCAGCCGCGGCGCCAGGCTGGCCTGCCGCTCTGCCAGCAGCGACTGCGCCTCGGCCAACCGCTCCAGCGCACTCTCCACATCGCTGTCGTCGGCTTCGCGCGCTTGCATCGCCAAGGCAAAGGTATCGCCGTGGGGATCGAGACGCTCGCACTCGGCAGTCAGCGCCTCCTGTCGCTGGCGATCCGCGGCAAGCCGCGTCTCGGTGGCTTCGCGCAAGGCCTCCAGATAGCTGGGATCCAGAGCTGCCTTCACCGCCAGCGTTTCGACCCCCCGTACGGCCCCCAGCGGCGGCTCGCCACGCTCCAGCAGTGCCGCCAGCCGCTGCGCCTCGAACACCGGCACGGGCAGCCCCGCCTCGATCAGTACCTCGGCGGCACGCTGTGCCGCTTCGCCTCCCGAAACCACCGGCGCGAAGAGCAGACCGGCCGCCTGAGCCAACCGCTCGCGGCGCTGGGCCTCGGCCGCGTCGTCGGCGTTGAGCACGCCATGCAGCGGCTGCCAGGCGATGCCCGCCTCGTCGAGGTGGCGATGCGCCTCGGCTTCCGCAGCACGGCGCTCCAGGGGATCGCCGGCCAGTCGCTCGAGGTAAGCCTCACGGCCGGCGATGTCCGCCGCCAGCGTCTCGGCCTCGCGCAGCAATCGCGGATAACGACGCCGCGCATCGGCCAACCACGCCGCGGGGGAGAGTTCTCTCGCATCATTGCGTTCCGCAAAGGAGAGCCGGGCCGCATGCAGCTGGCGCAAGTGGGCCTCCTCGGCCTCCAGCCGATGTGCTTCATCGGCCAACTCGCGCTCGCGCTCACGCAGGCGCACCCGCAAATGCACCGGGTCATCGTCACCATGCAATTCGGCGAAACGGACCGCCGCTTCGGCCAGCGGAGCGAGGCGCGCGTGGGTTCGCTCGGCCTCCTGGCGGCGCTGTTCGGCATCGCGACAACGGCTCTCGAGCTCGGCCAGCGCCGTCTTGCGCCGCCCCCAGAAGCCCTGCACCGATTCGCCGGGCCAGCCTTCCTGGAAGGCGCGCCATGGTGCCTGGCCGTGGGCCAGGGGGCCGCGTTCCCCGCTCAGGCGCTCACGCTCGGCGTTGAGGCGCTCGCGCTCGGCGCGGGCCTGCTCGTAGGCAGCGATGCTGTCGTCGCGCTCGCCGCCCAGGCGATCGCGGATCTCAGCGAGCTCGGCTTCGGTTGCCTGCTTCTCGGCCAGTCGTTCGGCCGGCGTCTCGTCTGGGTGCTCGCGTCGGAATGCCGCGTGCCAGCCGGCCATCTGCTTGAGCTCACCGATACGTCCCAGGTGTTCGTTGAGGGCCGCTCGCGCCGCGGCGGCCTCATCACGGGCGACCTCCGCCGTGGCCTCCGGTGCCTCCAACTCCGCCTCGCTGAACAGGCCATCGGCGAGGGCCTGGGTGTAGAAGCTCTGGTTGTCGACGAAGTCGCGCTGCTGGGATTCGAGGCGTTCACGCTCCTGGTCGAGCGTTTCCAGACGCACCTCCTGGTCGCTCAGCTCGCGCTTCAGCTCATCCAAGTAGACCGCATCGCCGATGACTTCCTCACGAAAGCGGTTACCATCCAACCCTTCGAATGTCTCGGCTCCTTCGTCCAGTTCCGCCAGAGCGCGATAGCGCGCCGCATCGTCATCGAATGCCAGACTCTCGGCGAGCCATTCGCGGGCCGCGGCAAAGCCCACGTGGCCCACCTCGCGCGCCGCCGGCCAATCGGCTGCGGGCAGGTGCACGAGCCGCCGATGGCTCTCCACCCGGTCGCCGCGCTCGGCCAGGGCATCGCGGACGGCACGCTCCTTCAGTCCCGCCAGCCGTGCCAGCAGCCAGGTGGAGACCCGCGGCCGTCCGGTGTCGCCCACTGCCCAGGCCAGGCCCGCAGCGCAGCCGGCGCTACCAGCAGACGCGTCCCGGTCAGGCGTGCGAGGCACGCCGGCCAGCCCGTCCAGGGCCCACCCGCCCAGCAGGGCTTCGCTCTCGGCCAGTTCGCGGTCGCTGTCGGCGAGTTCCCGGCGAGCGGCGAGCAGCGCCTCGCCCTCCCCCTCGAGCGCCGCCAGACGTTCGACCTTGTCCCCGGCGCGGCGCTGGTCGTGCTCGGCCTCTTCGAGTCGATGACGCAGCTCGGTGATGTTGGTGCCCGAGTTGAGGATCACCTCCTCGATCAGCTCCTCGCTTTCGTCGGTCTCGCCGCGGGTCGCGCCGGAGAGAATCTCGGGAGCCAGCACCTCGAAGAAGAACGCCTGGTCGGCCTTCTCGCCGGGGCGCGGCTTGATGGCATTGAATATCTGGCTCTTGTCGGCACCGCCTTCCTTCTGAAAGGCGGCAAGTTGAACGAGTTCGCGCCGTGATACGTGGGCCCCCACCGCCTCCAGCCACTCGTCGCGGTTGTGGGTCAGTCGCACCCCGCGTTCGGCCATCATCGCCTTGACGTCGCTGTTGGCATACAGCGCCAGCTTGCCGTCCCGTGTCAGGTGATGGACCGGAATGTCCTCGAGCCGGCCGGGATAGTGGTAGAAGGAGAGTCCGCTACCGTCACTGTAGCCGTAGAAACCGAACACGAAGGTCTCGCCGGCCACCTCCTCGCCGGCGGCGGCCAGCATGTCGTCCTGCCCGGGCGCGGCACTGCGCGAGCGAAACTCCACGCGCAGGTGACTCCAGCTACGCCCTTCCCCCGATACCGTAGCGGGGGAACACTTGCGCCGCGTGCGCGAGAGCAGGCTGCGGTCCCGCGAAAGCAGGCCGATCAGCGCTTCGGCCAGGGTGGTCTTGCCGAAACCGTTTTCCATGCTGATGGCACTCGACTGGCCGCGCAGATCGAGAAGCAGGTGGCGCATCTTGGCATCCCAGGGCGAGGCCACGTCGCCATGCTTGTTGAGTAGGTTGGCGACCTCGATGCGGTTGATCACGCTCATGGTGCGACCTCCTGGTCCCGTTCGTTCTCGGGCGTTGCCCCGCCCGCTTCACCGCCCGTCTCCGCGGCAGCGCCCTGGGCCAAGGCCTGGAGATGGGCAAGCTGGTGCACGCCAACCTGCTCGCTCTCCAGGGCACCCAGCAGCGTCTGTTGCCAGATCTCGCCCTCGGCCTCGCGGTCGTCGCCGCGCACGGCTTCGAGCAGGCCGGCCCGCGCCTGCAGCTCGATGAAGGCCCGCACCCGACGGCTGACGTCCTCGCCGCGCTCCTCCCGCAAGGGGCGACTGGTTTCCGGCGCCGCCTCACCCAGCGCGCGTAGCGCCTCGAGTTGCTCGCGCAGCAGCTCGGCGAGCTCCGCCGTGGTGAACGTTGCTTCCTGGTAGCGACTGACGTCGGATAGCGCCCGGTTGTAGCGGGTATAGAGCAGGGTGTGCATCAACAGCCACAACTGCAGGTACCACTGGGCCAGCTCTGCACGGCTCTCCTGGCGCAGCTTCAGCGCCTCGAACACCGGGTCGCGGGTGTAGAGCGGCGGTTGTTCGAGTTCGGGGTCGGGCAGCAGGGCGTAATAGCGCGAGCCGGGAGCGATGCCTGGATAATCCCCGGCCTCGAAGACCTTGAGGCGCAGCCCCTGACCGGCCAGGAAATCGCGCAGCGCCTCGCGCTCGAGATCGCTGGCATCGTCGATCAGTGCGCAGACATCGCGTTCGGCCAGTTGTCCCTCGCGAGCGGCGCGGCGCTTGCGCCCGCTGCCTGGGGCTCGTTCGGCACTGCGGTAGCGCAGCAGGTAGGCGACGACCTCGCCCATTTCAGTCATGTTCATGCGTGTTCTTCCTTAAAGAAGCCGAGTGACGGGGTCACGGCCCCTTCGATGCGTCGCCCATCGTCCAGCCGCAGCTCGAACGGCTGGGGCTCGATGCCCACGGTCAACCCCGGAGCGAGCAACTCGGTATCCACGAAGGTGTTGAGCAGCTGGGCCAGGCAGTCACCGCCCTCGAAACGGTGCCAGCCCTCGGCGAGCGCTTCGGGCAACGGCAGCGGACCGCCACGCAGGCGCTCGCGCAGCGCCGGGCCGCGCGCTTCCAGGAAACGGGCCAGTAGCGGATCCTCGGGGTCGGCATCTTGAGACTCGTCGAACACCAGAGCGGCGTGACTGGCCTCGGCACGGCGGCTTTCCAGCAGCGGGATCAGCGGCACCGCTCGCGGGAAAGCCGGCTGGGCGTGCAGCGGCATCAGGCGCGCCACCAGGGCCTGCTGAAGGCTCGATTCGCCAGGGGCCTCGAGGAGGCGACGGGCCAGAGCCTGGAAGTCGATCACGCCCATGGACTGAATACGCCCCTCGGCGATGTCGGCCAGCAGCTCGGAAAGACGCCGCGAGAGGTTCTCTATAGCGGTGAGCACACGGCCAATGGCACTGGAGAGCATGCGCAGATCCCACTCTTCGGCTTGCTCCTCGCACCACTTATCGAAGCGCTCCATCAGCCGCGGCGTGGAGAGCTGTGCCCGGGCATCGAGCAGCGTCTGCTGAATGCTGGTCAAGGCATTGTGGTAGTGGCGCTCGTTGTCGAGCAGCGCCGAGAGCTTGCCTTCCCGCGTGGGATTCTCGCGCACGCGACGCAGCTCCTGGGTCAGGGCACGGATCGCCAGCAGGATCTGGTTGGTGATGTCGGGAATGCGCGAGAAGTCGCCCCGTGCCAGAGCCGCCAGTACCTTGGCAGCGTCATATTCGGAATAGAGCAGATCCTCCACCTGACCCGCGAGCGTCACTGCCTGGCGGCCGCTGGCGGTGAGGCGCACCTGGCCGGTCTGGCCCTGCTTCTCGATCAGCGCCGTACGCTTGGTGCTGCGTGCCGTGCGACCCGCCACATCGCCATCCCGGGCATCCTGCGGCTGGCGAAAGTGGATCTCGCTGGGCGTGGCCAGCAAATTGATGACATAGACGAGATCGTCATGGGGCAATGCGGCATAGGACTCGGGATAGCTCTCACGCAAGTGCGCCAGGCAGCGCGTCTGGGAGACGAAAGCGCTGTTGGTGGCAAAATCGACGTCGAGCAGATAGTCGAGCAGCAGGCAGCCGAGGTCCAGCCAGTAGCCGTCGCGCCAGCCTCGCCGCTGCTCCTGGCTGACCTGCACGAACGGCGACCCCGGCTCGTGGCCGCTGTCGTGCAGGTCGATCAGCCGCGTGGTAGCGACGAGCAGCTTGCTCCAGGCAGTCATGGGGCTTTCCTGAGGGCAAAAGGCGCATTATGCCAATGGCCCTCATCGACGTCGACGATATGCAAGAATGTGCGAGAAAGGGAGTGGCATTTCATGATTCAGCAGACACTACAGCAGGTCTTCGGTTACCCCGATTTTCGCCCCGGCCAGCGCCCGGTGATCGAGGCGTTGATGGAAGGCCGTTCGGCGGCGGCGATCTTTCCCACCGGCTCGGGCAAGTCGCTGTGCTACCAGTTGCCGGCGCTGCACCTGCCCCACCTGACGCTGGTGATCTCGCCGCTGCTGGCGCTGATGCAGGATCAACTGGCGTTTCTCCGCCGTCACGGCATCGCCGCCGCCAGCCTCGACTCGAGCCAGAGTCGCGAGGAGGCCGCAGCGGTGATGGCCGGCGTGACCCGCGGCGAGCTCCGCATCCTGATGGTCTCGGTGGAGCGCCTCAAGAACGAGCGCTTCCGCGCCTTCATCCGCCGCGTCCCCATCTCGCTGATGGTGGTGGACGAAGCCCACTGCATCTCCGAGTGGGGCCACAACTTCCGCCCCGACTACCTCAAGCTGCCCGACTACCGCCGCGAGTTCGCCATTCCCCAGGTACTGCTGCTCACCGCCACGGCCACCCCGAAAGTGATCGCCGACATGCGCGAGCGCTTCGCCATTGCCGAAAGCGACGTGACCGCCACCGGCTTCTACCGCGACAACCTCGACCTGACGGTAGCCCCGGTGCCGGCCGAGACGCGCCCGCGTGCCCTGGTGGAGTGGCTACGCCCGCGGCTGGCGGCCAACCCGCCCCAGCCCACCGTCGTCTACGTTACCCTGCAGCAGACTGCCGAGCGTCTGGCCGCCTACCTCGGCAAGGCGGGCTTGCCCGCCACCGCCTACCACGCCGGGCTCGACGGCGAACGTCGCGACGCCATCCAACACGCGTTCATGACGGGTGAAACGCCCTGCATCGTCGCCACCATCGCTTTCGGCATGGGCATCGACAAGAGCGACATCCGCAATGTCGTGCACTTCGACCTGCCCAAATCCATCGAGAACTACAGCCAGGAGGTCGGCCGGGCCGGGCGCGACGGCCAGGCTTCCGACTGCCTGATGCTGGCCGGTCGCGATCATCTGCACGTGTTGGAAAACTTCGTCTATGGCGACACCCCAGAGCCCCATGGCATTCGCCGCGTGATCGACGAGTTGCAGGATGCCGGGGCCCAATGGGAGATCATGCTCAACGCCCTCTCCCGGGCTAGCGATATCCGCCCGCTGCCGCTCAAGACCCTGCTCGTCCAACTCGAGCTGCGCGGCATCGTCGCCCCTCGCTACAGCTATTTCGCCGACTACCGGTTCAAGCTCGAAGGCGAGCCGGAAGCACTAGTGGCACGCTTCCAGGGTGAGCGGCGTGCCTTCGTGCAGACGATTCTCGACGCGGCCGGCAAGGCGCGCAGCTGGTACGACCTCGACTTCGATGCCCTCGACCGTCTCGGCGTCGAACGCGGCCTGGACACCGCCCGCCCCCGGGTGCTCACCGCTCTGGACTACTTCGTCGACCAGGGTTGGATGACGCTCGAAAGCAAGCAGATGACCGAAGTCTACGAGGTGCTGCGCGGCGACCTCGACCCGGCGGCACTGACCGACGAACTGCACGCCGACTTCCGCGACAAGGAGCGCGCCGAGATCGAGAGGCTCAACGCCATGCTGGCGCTCTTCGAAGCCGACACCTGTCTCAGCCGGCGGCTGGCCGACTGGTTCGGCGACGACCGCGCCCCACTGCGCTGCGGCCACTGCTCGGCCTGTCGCGGCCAGGTGGCGGCACTACCCACCCCGGCACCCGGCAAGCCGCTGGAGCACCATGATCTCACGGCACTCTGCGCCCCCTTCCGAGAGTGCCTGGCCGAGAATGGCGACGATAACCCGGCCACGCCCGACCGCCTCGCACGCTTCCTGTGTGGCCTGACGAGCCCTCTGCTCACCCGCCTGAAGGCGCGGCAGTTACCCGGTTTCGGGGCACTCGAAGTGTATCCCTACGCTGAGGTGAGAGCCCGCCTGGCAGTGCAGTAGAGGCGTTACCCATCCTCCCCACCGATGCCGTGTTGGTGCCGCCGTCGAAACATTGCGCCACCGGCCGCATCGACATCCGGTAGCCACTCAGCTGCGTGCTTGACGATCACGCAACCCTGCACGACCTTTCCTGACAGGACATCATGGAGCGGGTGAACCGGGCCACGGAACGGGGCCTCCACGCCCCACGCTGCGTCCGCCGAGCAACGCCCGGGCCAATGCCCGAACACGCGCCTCATGACTTCAGCATCCCCGACGACAAGGAGACACCATGAGCCAACTTTCCCAGCAGCAGTGCGAAGCCTGCACCCCCGAGGCACCGCAAGCGAGCGAGGAGGAGATCGCCACCTATCGCCGCGACATTCCCGACTGGGAGGTCGTAGAACGGGACGGTATCCCGCAGCTAGAGCGCGCCTTCAGCTTCCGCAACTTCCAGCAGGCACTCGACTTCACCAATCGCGTGGGCGCCCTGGCCGAGGAGGCGGGCCACCATCCGGCATTGCTCACCGAATGGGGCAAGGTCACGGTCACCTGGTGGTCGCACAAGATCAAGGGCCTGCACAAGAACGACTTCGTCATGGCCGCCCGCACCGACGAGGCTGCCGACTGACCGCCCCGAGCCCCTGTCCCGACACGCCCACTCCGCCCCGACCCTGGTTTCATCAAGGTCGGGGCGTGTCGTTGGACACCACCAACGGACGAAAGCCAACGCAAGGATAAGAAATATATTACATAAGACATGGTTCGAGGACTCGACCCGGCCAGCCCTGCCTCAGCTAGGTTGAACCAGGACACCGTTTCGGTGTCGCTTTCGCCGCCGTCATCACAGGCATCACAGGGAGGGAACATGCAAGGATCATCGAACTTGAAAGGCAAAGGGCAAGCGCTGGTACGGGGCCTGTTGCTCGGTACGCTGCTGGCCTTTGCACCACTGGGCATCGCTCAGGATCTGGCGCCGATCAACGTCAATACCGCCGACGCCGAGCTACTAGCCGAGCTGCCAGGCATTGGCCCCACCCGTGCGGCGGCGATCATCGAAGAGCGCAATGCCAACGGCAACTTCGAGAACGCCGAAGACCTGACCCGGGTCAGTGGAATCGGCTCAGCTACCGTGGAGGGAATCACCGACCAGATCGAGTTCTGACAATTCGTGTGCAGGTCAAAACCACGACGCCGTCAGCCAGGGCTGACGGCGTCGCTGCGTCCGAAGTCGGCTTACAGTCGCAGGCCGCCGTCGCACTCGATCACACGCCCGGTGAAGTAGTCGTTGGCGAAGATGAAGGCCACGCTCTCGGCGATGTCCTCCGGCTGCCCCAACCGCTTCAACGGCACCCCGGCGGTTAGCTTGTCGAGCATGTCCTGGCGCATCGAGGCGGTCATGTCGGTTTCGATGAAACCCGGTGCCACCGCCCCCGCACGAATGCCGTAGCGCGCCAGTTCCTTGGCCCAGGTGGAGGTCAGCGACACCACGGCCGCCTTGGCGGCGGCATAGTTGCTCTGCCCCATGTTGCCGGCTCGCGATATGCTCGAAATGTTGACGATCACCCCCGCGTGGCCCGCCTCGATCATCTGCGTTGCCGCCTCGCGCCCGCACAGGAAGACGCCGGTCAGGTTCACGTCGATCACCTGCTGCCAGTGCGAGAGCGACATGCGTTTCTCGACCTTGCCGTCTCGCGCCTTGATCAGCAGCGCATCACGCAGGATGCCAGCGTTGTTGACCAAGCCGCTGACCGGTCCCAGATTCTCGGCAACGTCGGCGAACGCTTGCTGCACCGACGCCTCGTCAGCGACGTCCACCACGAAGGCGCTCGCGTCGATGCCTGCCTGGTGAAGCCGCGTCACGGCTTCGTCGAGTGCCTCACGATCGACGTCCAGCAGTGCCGGCCGGGCGCCCTCACGGCCCAGGCGCTCGGCCATGGCAAAACCGAGGCCACGGGCCCCTCCGGTGATCGCTACCACGCGCTTGTCGAGTTGCATGTTTCCCCCAGACCTTGAAATTCGCTACGAAAATGGATTGCCGACACCCTGCGAGATGAAGTGCTGGACACGATGAGCACGAAACACTGCTGCCATCAGCGTTGTTCTTCGGCAGACGAGGTGGCGAACTTGAACGACAGACTAGCACTTATTGTGCACCGCATCATTACCTCGTCACGCCTCGCCATCACTGTCGCAGTCACCAACGGCTATCGCCCCACCTGCCTTGCCGGTGATCATGACGGCTCTCCCGTCCCTTGAATTTCCCGCGGTCACCCCCACTTTCAGGGGAACCGACCGCCAGGAGACGACATGCCTTTCCTGCTTTTCTTCACTCTGTTTGCCCTGCTCGATTTCGTCATCCTCTTTTCCGTCGGCGGCCAGATCGGCCTGCTGACGACACTCGGACTGATACTGGCAACCGGCTTTCTCGGCCTGCACCTGGTCCGCCGTGAAGGCGCCGCCACCTTCGCGCGCGCCCGCCAGCGGCTGGAGCTGGGCGAAGTCCCTTCGAGCGAACTGCTGACTGGTGCCGCCCTGATCTTCGGCGGGGCGCTGCTGATGGCGCCGGGATTCGTCTCCGATGCCCTCGGCTTCCTATGCGTCATTCCCGGGGCACGACGCCTGACAGGGCGCATCCTGGCTCGCCTCAACCTCAGCGTACGCGGCATGGCCTACGCACACCGCTCGACCCGCGCCGGTGGCGAAAGCGACTGGCAGGCCGACTCTCGGCCGGGCGACGGAGGACGGGACTCCCAGGCCCGAGATGGCGACCACGAAAGCCCGCTGGAGGGAGATTTCATCGGCCGCGACGAGCCACGTCGCTGACCACGGTTCTCTGCCGGCAAAAGGGCGCAATTTTTTTCACGTCGCCCCCTTGAAAGGCATCGCCCCGTCCCCATTTCACGGTCAGCAAGCGATTTTGGTGTCGACACCGCTCGACACTTTCGACAGGGAAGGCGATCTTCGCCTCCCCCTTCCAGGGGATCTGGAAGGGTTGATGATGAACCGCCGGGAGCCTTCCCGGCACAGCAAACCATCAGGAGAACGTGAGCAATGAACATCCGTCCCTTGCACGATCGCGTCGTCGTCCGTCGCGTTGAGGAAGAACAGAAGACCGCTGGCGGCATCGTGCTCCCGGGCAATGCCCAGGAAAAGCCGACACGTGGTGAAGTCCTCGCCGTCGGTAACGGCCGGATTCTCGACAGCGGCGACGTCCGTCCGCTGGACGTCAAGGTCGGTGACACCGTGATCTTCAAGGAAGGCTTCGGCGTCGAGAAGCAAAAGATCGATGGCGAAGAAGTCCTGATCATGAGCGAATCCGACATTCTCGCCGTCGTCGAAGGCTAAGCCGCCACGGCTCCCAATCCGATTCCCAAGACGTTCACGAACTCACAGGAAGACACGAAAAATGGCAGCGAAACAAGTCAAGTTCTCCGATGATGCACGCAAGCGCATGGCCCGCGGGGTCGACCTCCTGGCCAATGCCGTCAAGGCCACCCTGGGCCCGAAAGGTCGCAACGTCGTGCTCGAGAAGTCCTTCGGTGCGCCGACCGTCACCAAGGACGGCGTCTCCGTCGCCAAGGAAATCGAACTGAAGGACAAGTTCGAGAACATGGGCGCGCAGATGGTCAAGGAAGTCGCCTCGCGCACTTCCGATGACGCCGGTGACGGCACCACCACCGCCACCGTGCTGGCCCAGGCCATCGTCACCGAAGGCATGAAGGGCGTGACCGCGGGCATGAACCCGATGGATCTCAAGCGCGGCATCGACAAGGCCGTCACCACGGCCGTCAAGGAAATCCGCGAGCTCTCCGTGCCCTGCACCGACTCCAAGGCCATTGCGCAGGTCGGCACCATCTCCGCCAACGGCGATGCCAATATCGGCGAGATCATCGCCGACGCCATGCAGAAGGTCGGCAAGGAAGGCGTGATCACCGTCGACGAGGGTCGCGGTCTGGAAGACGAGCTGGAAGTCGTCGAAGGCATGCAGTTCGACCGCGGCTACCTGTCGCCCTACTTCGTGACCAATCAGGACACCATGCAGGTCGAGCTGGAAGACCCGTACATCCTGCTGGTCGACAAGAAGATCTCCAACATTCGCGAACTGCTGCCGACCCTGGAAGCCGTCGCCAAGGCCGGCAAGCCGCTGGCGATCATCGCCGAGGACATCGAAGGCGAAGCCCTGGCCACTCTGGTGGTGAACACCATGCGTGGCATCGTCAAGGTCGCCGCCGCCAAGGCGCCCGGCTTCGGTGATCGCCGCAAGGCCATGCTGCAAGACATCGCCATCCTGACCAGCGGCACCGTGATCTCCGAAGAGGTCGGTCTGACTCTCGAGCAGGCCACCCTGGACCACCTGGGCACCGCCAAGCGCGTGACCATGTCCAAGGAAAACACCACCATCATCGACGGCAGCGGTGCCGAGGCCGACATCGAGGCCCGCGTCAGCCAGATCCGCGCCCAGATCGAGGAGACTTCCTCCGACTACGACCGCGAGAAGCTCCAAGAGCGCGTGGCCAAGCTGGCCGGCGGCGTGGCCGTCATCCGCGTCGGTGCCGCCACCGAAGTGGAGATGAAGGAGAAGAAGGCTCGCGTCGAGGACGCCCTGCACTCCACTCGTGCCGCGGTCGAGGAAGGCGTGGTGCCCGGCGGCGGTACCGCCCTGGTACGCATCCTGGGCAAGGTCGCCGCAACCAAGGGCGATAACGAAGACCAAAACCATGGCATTGCGCTGGCCGTGCGTGCCCTCGAGGCCCCGCTGCGCCAGATCGTGACCAACGCCGGTGACGAAGCCTCCGTGATCATCAACAAGGTCAAGGAAGGCCAAGGCAACTACGGCTACAACGCCCAGACCGGCGAGTTCGGCGACCTGTTCGAGATGGGCGTGCTGGACCCGGCCAAGGTGACCCGTACTGCCCTGCAGGCCGCCGGCTCCGTGGCAGGCCTGATGATCACCACCGAAGCCATGATCGCCGACGATCCGGACGAGAAGGAAGCCGCTCCGGACATGGGCGGCATGGGCGGCATGGGTGGAATGGGCGGCATGATGTAAGCCAGCCCCCACTGCCCCAGGCTTTGCCTGAGACGAGCCCCGCCGGCGACAGCCGGCGGGGTTTTTTCGTGCCGCCGCGGGCTGCGGGCAGCGAGTCGCGAGCGTTCTTGGTTTCGGCCCGTAGCCCGTAGCCCGTAGCCCGTAGCCCGTAGCCCGTAGCCCAAGTACACTACCGGCCTGATTTTCGGTAACGCACGGCTACGAGATGCTCTCGAACATCCGCATCGTCCTCGTCCAGACCTATCACCCCGGCAATATCGGCCAGGCCGCCCGGGCCATGAAGACCATGGGCCTTTCCGACCTGGTGCTGGTCAATCCGCGCCAGTTTCCCGACTCGGAAGCCTCACGGCTTGCCGCCGGCGCCGAGGACATCGTCGATGCCGCTCGCGTGGTGGCCTCGCTCGACGCTGCCGTCGACGACTGCGTCCAGGTGGTGGGCGCCAGCGCCCGTCTGCGAAGCCTTCCCCTGCCCCACTACGACGAACCCGAAGCGATGGCGCAAACCCTGATCGAACGCGCCGAAAACGACCCGGTGGCGCTGGTGTTCGGCCGCGAACGGTTCGGGCTCACCAACGACGAGATCCGCCGCTGCACGCATCAGGTGAGCATTCCGGCCAATCCCGACTACGGCATCCTCAACCTTGCCCAGGCCGTGCAGGTGCTCGCCTACGAAACCTTCAAGGCATGGCGTCAGCGCCCGGCGAGTAGCTACCGTCCCGCACGCCCGCGTAGCGAGCGCGCTCCCACGCGCGAGCAGCTCGATCATTTTCATGCCCACCTGTCGCGCGTGCTGGCCGACAGCGGCTTTCTCACCCAGCCCCACGCCCGCACCGAGGCACAGCTCGAAGCGCTGTTCGCCCGAGCCCAACCGAGCCGCAAAGAGCTTTCTCTGCTGCGCGGCCTGCTCAAGGCACTGGAACCCACCGCCAAAGACGCCTAGTCTGAAAAAGACCGTTGTCTCCGAAACGTCATTCCCTCGTCACCCCATCGTCACTCACATCGGCGATAACGGTCCTCGTGCAAGGGACACTGCCGCACCAAGTGACACGGATGCAGCCGGGCAAGGAGTCCGACAAGGAAGAGATGGCATCGGGACGATGCCGATGGAGCGCTCACGCCACGGGCCAGCCCCGTGGCGTTCTTGTATGGCGCTAACGGCCGAGCGGTTCGGAGGTGGAATCCTCCTCTCCAGACGGGGTCCCCCAGCCCGGCACCCCCTCGCGAATGCGCTGCGAGAATGCCGGATCGCCATCCGCAGCCCGTGCTCGCTCGACGATATTGCCCCGATACTGCAAGGCCTTCAGATTGTACCCCGGCCACAGCCCGCCTACCCGATAGGCATACTCGGGTAGCTTGGCGGTGAGCAGCAGGCGATGGTCGATCGGCAAAACGGCACCCAGCCGCCGCGCCATGGCGAACACCAGGGTCGTGCAGTTAGCGGTAATGGTGTTGTAGAAACGTGGCTCGCGCGCCAGACGATTGGCCTCATCCACGTAGGCCAGCAACAGCGAGCGGATCGCATGGCGGGACATGTCGAGGCGATAGAGCCACACCGTTTCACCGCGCACGTTGCTGCGCAAGCGTACCGCATCGCGCTCGTCGGCGGCGACGATGGCCAGTTCGTACTGACGGAAGAACCCGCCGATCTCGGAGAATCGCTCTCCCTTCTGGCGCCGCACCTCCACCGAAAAGACCACGAACGTCTCACCGCCGAAACCGAAGGACACCATCACATGAGCGATACCCGGCCGCCCCCAGCTCGATACGATCAAGTCCGCCGAATCGAGACGGGCCAAATCATAGTGGCGCGGCTCCCAGTGGACCCGTGCCCGGTCCCGGGTTTGCCACTCGAAATGGCGCACACGATCGAGCGTCAGTTGTCCCTCGGTGACACGTCCGGTGGCCAGGTGCAGCACATCATCCGCCCAGGGGCGGTCATGGGTAGGGCGCAGCCGAAACCACCACAGCGACAGGACCGCCAGCAGCGCGATCTGCCCGCCCAGCGCCGAGCCGCGATGTCCCTGGAACCCCAGCGTCACCAGTCCAAGCGCCATCACGGCCCACAGCACCAGGGTCAGTTGACGCCAAGGAGTCGGCAAAGATAGCCGAAACCACAGCGCCGCCGCTCCCCAGGTCATGCTCAGGGTCAGCAACGTGAAAAACGTGCTCCATGCAATTGCCAGTACCATCGTCACTCATGCCTGCCCAAAACTGCCGGCAGGCTAGCACGTTTGATGACGGCTCGGCTCACCCTGATGACGCCCGTCATCCTTTCAGGCAGGCGTCAGCCAGGAGCGGAACCCGGCTAACTCGTCGCCCAGCTCGCCGCGAGTCACGCGTCGGTAGAGACGCTGCAGGCTGGCAGTCACGGAATCGTCGGCGATGGGCTCGCCCACGGCTGGTGCCCTCGCCCGCGCACCGACATGGCGGCCGTCGAGCTCGCGCAGGGGCAGGATCTCCGCCGCCGTACCGGTGACGAAGGCCTCATCGGCCGTGTAGAGCTCGTCGCGGGTGATGCGCCGCTCGCACACCTCCAGGCCCAGCACATGGTGGGCCAGTTGGATGACGCTGTCGCGAGTGATGCCCTGCAGGCAGGAGGTCACCTCGGGGGTATGCAGCACGCCATCGCGCACCAGAAAGACGTTGGCCGCCGAGGCTTCGGCAACGTAGCCCTCGGGATCGAGCATCAGCGCCTCGTCGAAGCCGGCCTTGACAGCGGTGTTGAGCGCCAGCATGGAATTGACGTAGTGGCCATTGGTCTTGGCGCGGCACAGACTGATGTTGACATGGTGGCGCGCCCAAGAAGAGGTGAGTGCCCGAATGCCCACGGAAGCGGCCTCCGGCGACAGGTAGTCGCCCAGATCCCAGGCAGCGATCATCACGTGAGTGGTGAGGCCCTTCGCCCGCAATCCCAGCCCTTCGGCGCCCAGGAATACCGTGGGCTTGAGATAGGCGTTGCTCAGACGGTTGCGTGCCAGACACTCCCTCTGCGCCTGAATCAGCGCCTCGGCACTGAAAGATAACGGTATATCCAAAGCGTGGGCGCTATCCAGCAAGCGTCGGGTGTGCTCGGCCACTCTGAAGAGGTGGCTACCGTCAGGGCCTTCATAAGCGCGCACGCCTTCGAAGCAGCCCATGCCGTAGTGCAGGGTATGGGTTACCAGGTGAGTGCGCGCCTCGCGCCACGGCAACCATTCGCCGTCGTGCCACAGCCAGCCGTCGCGGTCGTAGAGTGGTGTCATGCATGCTTCCCGAAAAGTACATGGCGCCAGCCGTCGATCAGCTCGCGCTGATGCGGCTGAAGCGCCTGATAGGCCCAGGCGGCGATTTCGTCGTTCTGCGGGTCGGGGACTCCGATGGCGCTGCCGGCCAGGGCCTGGACGACGGCATGCCCGCACAGCGGGGCATAGCCCTCGGAGTAGCCGCCCTCGTGGATCATGACCAGGCGGCCATCGCAGAGGCGTTCGGCCAGGGACTTGAGCTGTCGCGTCATGTCGCCGAAGGCGCGGCTGTTGAGCAGCATCTTGCCCAGCGGATCCTTGGCGCAGGCGTCGTAGCCGCAGGCCACTACGATCAGTTCGGGAGCGAAGGCCTCGATGACCGGGAGCACCAGCTCGCCCATGACGTACTCGTAGGCGCCGAGCCCACAGCCCGGCGGCAGCGGGAGGTTCACGTTGGCCCCCTCGCCCGCGCCAACACCACGCTCCCCGAAGCCACCGGTCTCCAGAGGAAAGTTGCCGGCCTGATGAAGGGAGAGCGTCAGCACCTCGGGGTCTGCGAAGAAGGCTTCCTGCTGACCGTTGCCGTGGTGGACGTCCCAGTCGAGAATCGCCACGCGACCTACCTGGCCCAGCGCTCGGGCGCGCATCACCGCCAGCGGCACGTTGCCGAGCAGGCAGAAGCCGCGTCCGCGGTCCGCCTCGGCATGGTGCCCCGGCGGGCGGCACAGGGCATAGGCATTGGCCAGTTCACCGGTGGCCACCGCCTCAACGGCGGCCATGGCCAGCCCTGCCGAATGGCGCGCCGCAGCGAGGCTGCCAGGCGTATAAGGCGCACAGTCGCCGCCGTCACCGCCACGCTCACGCTCGCCGGCTTCCAGGGCATCGAGGTAGCGAGCGGTATGGAAGCGCTCGAGATCCTCGCGGCTGGCCGGCGGCGCCTTGCGTACCGCCAGCTCGTCGATCAGTCCCGACACTTCCAGCAGGTTCTTGAGCCGCCGCTTGCTCTCGGGGCTCTCCGAGGCGGGCTGGGGCTGAAGAAACTCGCCCGGTGCGGAAAAGACGCCGATGGCGCCAGGATCGTGCCAGAAGCAACGCTCGTGCCAGTAGAAGCCGGTCCCCTCGCTCATCCGTGGGCCTCGCGCTGCTCCCACACCTCGATGGCGGCGGCCAGGTCCTCCAGCGATGCCCCCACCGACTTGAACAGCGTGATCGCGTCATCCGAGGAGCGTCCGGGCTTCTCTTCCTTCAGCAGCTCAGCGAGATCGGCGCGGATTGCCTCGAAGCTGAAGAGCCCTTCGTCGATGGCTTGGTGAATGTCTCCCGCCTCGCCCCGGGCGCCGGCATAGGTGTCGACGAACACCTCGCTGCGGGCCAGGCATTCGCCGTCGGTCTCGCGCATGGAGGGGCGGAAGGCACCGATCAGATCGAGATGCGTGCCGGGACGCAGCCATTCGCCACGGACCAGCGGCTCGGTAGAGAGCGTCACGCAACTGATCACGTCGGCTTCGGCGCTCGCCGCTGCCAAGTCAGTCACCGCCACGCTGTCGAAGCGATCGCGGTAAGCGTCAGCCAGGCGCTCGGCCTTTTCCGGGTTGCGCCCCCAGACGAGGACGCGACGGATGCGTCGCACGGCGGCATGCGCCTCGATCACCATGGGCGCTAGCTTGCCGGTGCCCACCACCAGCAGAGTCTCGGCATCGGTGCGCGCCAGCTCGCGCGCCGCCAGCGCCGAGGCCGCCGCGGTACGGCGCCGGGTCAGCTCGCTGCCGTCCAGGCAGGCCAGCGGCTGGCCGTGCTGACCTTCGCTGAGCACATAGAGGCCGGAAATGGCCGGCACCCCATGCTCGGCGTTCTGCGGAAAGACATTGACCATCTTCACGCCGATGTAGCCGGCCGGCTCCCAGGCCGGCATCAACAGCATGGTGGCCTCGCCATCCGGGCGATGCATGGCATGGTGATGGCGCGGCGGCGACTCCACGCCTTCGCGGAAGGTGGTGGCCAACCGCTCGATGAGCGCCGGCCAGGGCAGCGATGCCGCCACCTGTTCGCCGGTGATGATCTGCATGTCAGCCCTCCGGTAGCGCGGCAGTGACCATGATTTCCACCTTCCACTCCGGTTTGGCCAACTTCGCTTCCACGGCGGCACGAACCGGAGGCCGGCCGGGTACCACCCAGGCATCCCAGACGGCATTCATGGCATCGAACTCGGCCATGCTGGTCACCCAGATCTGCGCGGCCAGCAGATGCTCCTTGGAGGTGCCCGCTCTGGCCAACAGTTCATCGATACGCGCCAGCACTTGCTCGGTCTGACCGCGCATGTCGGCCGTGGCATCGCCGGGCACCTGGCCGGCTAGATAGACGGTGCCGTTGTGGATGGTGATCTGGCTCATGCGAGCATTGCTGTCGTGGTAACTCACGCTCATGGTCGTCTCCTTGGGTAGACAAGCGGCCCCGCCGGACCTGGGTGGTCACAATGCGTAATAGCCGCTCAGGAAGGCGGCCAGGTTGTCGCCCAGCGCGTCGGTGGGATAGCCTCCCTCCTGCACCAGAACGGTGGGTAACGAAAGCCCAGCCAGGCGTTCGCCGATGGCGGTGAAATCCGGAGTCGTCAACGTCATGCCCGCCAGCGGGTCGTCCTTGTGGGTGTCCAGGCCCAGGGCGATGACCACGGCCTGCGGCTTGAACTCAGCCAGCCGCTCGAGCAGCTCATCCAGGGTCGCCAGCACGGCGTCGATATCGCTGCCCAGAGGCAGAGGTCGATTGACGTTGGCCCCCAGTCCCTCGCCCATGCCCTCTTCGTCGACACCGCCCCAGAAGAAGGGGTAGAAGTCGCTGGGGTCGACGTGCAGCGAGCCGGTCCAGACATCGCCGCGATAGTAGAAGATGTCCTGGGTGCCGTTGCCATGGTGGAGGTCGACATCCAGAATCGCCACCCGCTGGAACTGCTCGCGCAGCACGGTGGCGGCCAGCGCCGAATTGTTCAAGAAGCAGAAACCGCCGGCACGGTCCGGTCCGGCATGGTGCCCAGGTGGGCGGCACAGCGCATAGGCACTGCCGTGCCCGCCGAGCACCGCCTCGGCCGCCGCCTGGGCGCTGGCCGCGCTGGCGAGGATGCCGGCGAAGCTGTCGGCACCGATCGGGCAGGCCATGTCGTGCAGATGCCAACCGGCCCGCCCCACGGGATGCCTCGGGTAGTGATGGCCGCCGCCGCACGGGTGAATGTTGGGAAGCACCAGCTCCGAGGCGTCGGGCAATTCCCGCCATTGCGCATGGATGGTCTCGAGAAAGGTCAGGTAGCGATCGGTATGGATTCGCGACAAACGCTGTCGCAGCAAAGGGCTGTCCACCTCCGTGGGCGCGGTCAGCGACAGCCCGACAGAGGCCAGGCCATCGGCCAGCAGTCGCCCCCGCACGGGCCCTTCCGGCGACTCGGTCGTTCGGCCGCGAATCTGGAAGCTGCCCGGCGCATGGCGCTCCTGATCGGGGTGGTAGAAGAACAGCATCGTCTCGGTCCTTGTGGTTCGGTCTCGTCATCACCGCGCCGATCGGCGACGACGGCGCCGGTTCTGTCGCCGTTGCGTCGCACCATGGCTGGCATGGGGAGCCGTTCCACTTTAGCGCCGCCTACCGCGAACGCAACACCCCAAGGATCCCGTCCACTCAGCAACGTCCCTGCTTGCGCAGCCCTGGCGGACAGAAGCCACGTTCGGAACGATGGTGCCCATGGCCATGATGGCCCCGATCATCATCGAAGATCACCAGCGGTTCGGACTGGATACGCGCCGGCTGATAGCTGCAGCCGGCCATCAGCAAGGTAGCCGACAAGACGACGAACGAGAACGAAAGAGTGCGCAACATGCCAAGCTCCAGGGTGGTGAGGTTCGACGCCCATTCTAGCCAAGGCGCTTGCCTCTACCCATGTGGCACACCGGCGACGCAACCGTCTCCTAATGGAGACAGTGGCAGAGTGTCGCAACACGCGCCATAGTACTGAACCCTTAGTCTGCAAACGGGTCTCGCCGAACATGGACGCCATCCGCCGTCACGCGCTGTTATTGACGCTGCTTGGCAGCCTCGTCATCTCGCTGGCCATGGGTCTGCGCCACGGGTTCGGGCTCTTCCTCGAGCCCATGAGCAGCGATCTGGGCTGGGGGCGAGGCGTCTTCGCCTTTGCCCTGGCCGTCCAGAACCTGGCATGGGGGCTGGCCCAGCCCTTCGCGGGGGCCCTGGCCGACCGCTTCGGCGCCGCTCGCGCCATCGTCCTCGGTGGCACGCTCTACGCGTTGGGTCTGGCCTTCATGAGCGTCTCGGAGTCGGCCCTAGGCATGACGCTTTCCGCCGGCCTGTTGATCGGCCTGGGTCTGTCCGGCACCACTTTCTCCGTCGTGCTGGGTGCCGTGGGACGCGCCGTAGCTCCCGAAAAGCGCAGCCTGGCCATGGGCATCGTCAGCGCCGCCGGCTCTTTCGGCCAGTTCGCCATGCTGCCCGGCACCCTGGGGCTGCTGGAATGGCTGGGCTGGTCATCGGCGCTGCTGGTGATGGGCGCCATCGCCGCGCTAATGCTGCCGCTGGGCGCCTGTCTGCGCGACCGCCCAACGCCGGCCGCCGGTGGAGACATCTCCCTGCGTGCCGCACTCGACGAGGCCGCGGGCCATCGCGGTTTCTGGCTGCTCTGCCTGGGCTTCTTCGTGTGCGGCTTTCAGGTGGTGTTCATCGGCGTACACCTGCCCGGCTACCTGTTCGACAACGGCATCGCGGTTCACGTCGGCAGCACCGTGCTGGCTCTCGTGGGGCTGTTCAACATCGTCGGCACCTACACCGCCGGCTGGCTGGGCGGGAACCACTCCAAGGCTCGCCTGCTCACTTGGCTCTATCTGATCCGCGGCGTGGTGATCACCCTCTTCCTGGTGGTGCCGTTGAGCCCGGCCAGCGCCTACGCCTTCGGTATCGCCATCGGCCTGCTGTGGCTTTCCACGGTACCGCTGACCAACGGTATCGTGGCCTCGGTGTTTGGCGTGCGCCACCTCTCCATGCTCGGTGGCATCGTCTTCTTCTTTCACCAGGTGGGCTCGTTCATGGGCGTGTGGCTGGGTGGCTACCTCTACGACATCACCGGCGATTATGCGGTGGTATGGAAGCTCACCATCCTGCTCGCGGTGGTGGCTGCCGCCCTGCACTGGTTCATCAGCGAGCGACCCATCGACCGCTCCTCTCCCAGCCAGGCGCGGGCATGATGACCGGCCATCGTGTGTTGCGTCTTTCTGCCGCGCTCGCCATCGCCGGCGCCCTGGCGCTGGCCTGGTGGGGCTGGCAGGCCAGCGACGCCAGCCTGCTGCTGCTCGGCAGCCGGCTGTGTTGAACGGCCAACCGGTAACGGCTACGGCGTCACGATGACACTCCATGCGGTACTAGCCGCCTACAAAACCCCGAGTCTTTCGTTTCGCAGTCAACACTGACCTGCCTCATGAACTGTAGTTCTTTTTCATTGGTTCATATCGGCGCATGTCGCTATCGTATGTAAGAGAAACGCCACGGTCACTATACGCCTGCTCCTCATGAAGCGGCCACTCTTCGCTGGGCGTCTCGCCAAACGATGAACGCATGCCTTGCCAGGCACTGGCAAGCAGACGAGGAATCTGTCACGTGCTCAGAGCGACGATCACCAGATGGCTCAGGCGATACGGCGCGGCCTCATGGGTATCCAAGTCCTCCTTTACTTATCGCCACACCGCGCTTTCACTGTTCTGCCTGGCCGTGGTGGCGATCATTACATTCACGTACGGCCTGCTCAACTGGCTCTACTTCGATGAGCCCAGGCTGGCTGCCATCGAGTTGGCAGTGAGCCTCATCAGCGCGGTCGCGCTGGTAGATCTCTACCGCAACCACAACGCCCAGCGCGCCGCCTGGGTCGCGGTCATCGCCACCGGCGGCATGGTGCTTCTCTATTTCTGGTACGTTCGGGCAGAATACTCGGCCATCGTTTGGGCGGCACTGTTCGCCATGATCAACTTCGTCCTCTTGGGCACGCGGAGAGCCGCACCCATGTATGGGCTCTTCGTGACCATCGTTACCGTGACGGTGCTTCTCAAGCGGCATGAGTGGCCCGCACTGGCGGACAGCGCCTCGCTAGCCAACCACTTCGGCGCCCTGCTCGCCTTCGGCATCCTTGCCTTCTACCAGGAGCGGGCCCGGGAAACCGCCCACGCCCGTATCCAACGACTGGCAGAAAAAGACCCCTTGACGGGCATCGCCAACCGACGGCATTTCGTCGAGGCTTTCGACAGGTCACGCCATCGGCTGATCGCCCAAGAGCAGGCCTATGCCTTCCTGTTGCTGGATATCGATCACTTCAAGCGCATCAACGACACCTACGGCCACGCCATTGGCGACGAAGTCATCATTGCCATCACACGACGGATCGCTGCAGCCGTGCGCGCCGAAGACCTGGTCGGCCGACTGGGCGGGGAAGAGTTTGGCGTGCTCCTGGTCAATTGCCGTAGCGATGACGCCCAAGCCCGGGCCGATGGCATCCGGCGCGCCATCGGCGAGACGCCAATCACCGTCAAAGATCAGACGCTCACGGTAACGATCAGCATCGGGGTGGCCAGTGACATGGCTTCGGCGCTAGATTTCAACACCCTGTATGTGCGCGCCGACGAATACCTCTATCAAGCCAAGGCGCAAGGCCGTAATCGCGTAGTGGCAGACGCTCGGCCATGGCCATCGCTCGCCGAGGAACATGGGTAGCGCCCCGCAATTCCTTCTACGCTGGAATCGAGCCCGGCCTGACATCCGGTCGTAACCATGCGGTCATGCCAAGCGTTCAGGCTGACCGCGTTGGCTCTCCACTTTCGGCAAAGAAAAAAAGCGAGGATTCCGATGAAAACCCCACCCTTGATGCTCACGCTCGCCGGGCTGGCGATGCTGCTGCTCGCCCCTACCAGTATGGCCGCCCAGGACGACATCGCCGCTGCCGACCACGTCACCCTCGGGCCCCGCCCGCTCTTTCTGGTCCAGGACATGGACGAAGACACCCAGCGCTCACGCGAGCTCAAGGCCGAACTGGAAAGTTGTGCGGCGAACACCGGCAATTGGCAGCGCAGCGACTTCAGCATCGGCCACCGCGGCGCGGCGCTGCAGTTTCCCGAGCACACCCGCGAGTCCTACCTCGCCGGTGCCCAGATGGGTGCCGGCATCCTCGAGTGCGACGTCACTTTCACCGCCGACCAGGAGCTCGTCTGCCGCCACTCCCAGTGCGATCTTCACACCACCACCAACATCGTCGACACCGAACTGGCCCAGAAATGCAGCGTCCCCCCGGCCTTCAATGAAGCGGGCGAGCTGACCAACGCCGCAGACATCCAGTGCTGCACCAGCGACATCACCCTGGCGGAATTCCGTACGCTCCAGGGCAAGATGGAAGGCGCCAACACCGAGGCCACCAGCACCGAGGCGTACCTCGCCGGCACGCCCGGCTGGCGCACCGACCTCTACGCTACCCGCGGCACCCTGATGACCCACGCCGAGAGCATCGAACTGTTCAAGGCACTGGGCGTGAAGATGACTCCGGAGCTCAAGGCGCCCAGCGTCGAGATGCCGTTCGAGGGCATGAGCCAGGAAGATTACGCCCAGAAGATGATCGACGAGTACAAGGCCGCCGACGTACCGGCGAGCGACGTCTATGCCCAGTCGTTCGAGCTCGACGACGTACGCTACTGGATCGACAACGACCCCGAATTCGGCGAGCAAGCCGTGTACCTCGACGACCGCTATGGACTAGACGACTTCGACCACAGCGATCCGGCCACCTGGTCGCCGAGCATGGAAGAACTGGCCGAGCAAGGCGTGCAGATCCTCGCCCCGCCGATGTGGATGCTGCTGTCCTCCAACCCCGAAGCCGGTGACGGAGAAAGCCGCATCGTGCCCTCGGTCTATGCCGAGCGGGCGAAAGCGGCAGGGCTCGACCTCATCGCCTGGACCTTCGAGCGCTCCGGCCCGCTCACCGAAGACGGCGAGTGGTACCACGGCACCACCGACGACGTGATCGACAACGACGGCGACAAGCTGCTGACCCTCGACGTGCTGGCCCGCGACGTCGGCATCATCGGCCTGTTCAGCGACTGGCCAGCCACCGTCACCTTCTACGACAACTGCATGAACGCCGAGAGCTGAATCTCCTGCCGGGCCGCGCCCAGCGCGGCCCCTATTCCACCCCTTTCCAACTGCCGCACGCTTCGCCATCATCGGCCGAGGATCCGGCATCAACCGGACAGCAGGCAGAATCTGTGGTAGTGATTGGTGGGTATCGCCAGCCACTACGCCAAGGATACGCCAACCATGACCACCACGATCACCGGCCCCGACGGCCGACCGCGCTGCCTCTGGTGCGGTAGCGTGCCGGAGCTGATCGAATACCACGATCGGGAATGGGGCTTTCCGGTCAGCGATGACCGCCGCCTTTTCGAGAAGCTGTGTCTTGAGGGTTTTCAGGCCGGGCTCAACTGGCGCACCATTCTCAACAAGCGCGAGAATTTTCGTGCCGTTTTCCGCGATTTCGACATCGACGAGATCGCCCGCTTCAGCGAGGACGACGTCGAGCGCCTGCTGGCCGACCCCGGCATCATCCGTCACCGCGGCAAGATCGAAGCGGTGATCAACAACGCGCGGCGCGCTCGGGAACTCATCGAGCGGGAAGGTTCGCTGGCCGCCTTCCTGTGGCGCTACGAGCCCGACCCCGAAGCCCTGCCAGCTCCGCAGACGCTCACTACCTGTGCGGAGTCTCATGCACTATCCAAGGAGCTGAAACGCCGCGGCTGGCGATTCGTGGGTCCGACCACCCTATATGCCTTCATGCAGTCGATGGGGTTGATCAACGATCATGCCGAGGACTGCTTCCTCAGGAGCGACGTGGCCCACGCCCGCCGGGCGTTCACGCGCCCCGAGCGTTGACCGTCGCAGCGCCGTGCTGTTGGCCCAGCGGCCATGTCGAAGGGAAGAGGAATAGCGAAGGAGAGGTGCGCCGATGCACATTGCCATCCTGACCGTCTCGATTTCCCTGCCCGGCTGCCGCTCACTCAAGGAGAAGCGTCAGCGCATGGGTGGCATTCACGAGCGCTTCGGACGCAACCCCGCCGTCGCCGTGTGCGAGAGCGGCGAGCGGGAACGGCTGGATGCCAGCGAATGGACGTTCGTGGTGGCGGCGAACGAGTCGCAGAAGGTCGAGTCGCTGTGCAGCGAGATCGAGGAGAAACTGCTGCGTAGCGTCGATGGGCGGTTGGGCGACATGACGCGGGAGTGGCTGTAACCCTTGTCCGGCATCGATTGCCGGGCCTTGAGCGGCCATCCTTGGCCAACCCATTCGGCGGCAAGCGCATTCATCCATGCGCTTCGGTTTCCTCCTCACCCGGAAGGAATGTCGTCCTGGCGTCACAGATGCATGATCTCGTCCTTGAGCGAGTAGGCGATGCCCAGCATCTCCTGACGGGTCTGGGGATCCACCCCATGGCGATCGAGCACCGCCAGAATGTCGTCCGTGACCGCCATGTATTCGGCCTCGCCGATGTTCATGCCACGATGTGCCTCGGGCATGCTCCTCCCCCGGTACTCCGCGGGCCCACCGCTACCGGCGGAAAGGAAATCACGCAGATGACCTTTCAATTCCTCGAAATGCACCGGATCGTCTTGAGTCGGCAGGTAACGGGCTTGGATCGTCGGGTTCTGCATATGGGCCTCGACGATATCATCGACCAGCGCGGCGATACCGCTCTCGCCGCCGAGTCGCTCGTACAGGGTTGCACTGCTCATCTTGCACCTCCCGGGCCGGATCGACCCGGCCCTAGTCACTGGTTTCCGGCCGGGCTAATGCCCGGTCTTTGAATAGACCAGTCGGTACAGTTGCGGCCCATACGAAAAACCCTTCCGAGAAGCGGCCGAAAAGTAGAAATCGAGCATCGCATCCAGAGGTTCTGGGGCCCCCCGCAGACGGCTGCGCAGCGCGGCGCCTTCCCAGCAATCCACCAACAGGTTGGCCAGCCTTCGAGGCTCGCGGTCGGGTGGCAAATCTCCTTGCTGGCGCGCCTCCTCCAAGCATTCGGCGACACGTTCGGCAATGGCGTTGAAGCAGGTTTCGATCTTGCGCCGGAACACCTCACTCACCCCGGACAGCTCCTGACCGACACCCCCCAACAAGCATCCCAGATATCCCTCGTCCCGATACTTGTCCCGCGATAGCTCGAAGAATCGCCGCACCCGCTCCAGGGGCGGCAGCGACGGGTTGCCCAGGGACATGTCCAGGCCCTTGTGGACATCGACCATATAGAGATCGATGACCTGCAGCGCGAAGTCCTCCTTGCTCTTGAAATGGTGGTAGAAGGAGCCCTTCGGTGTCTGCGTCTTCTCGAGCAGCGCCTGAATCCCCAGGTCGTTGTAGCCGTGCTGTAGAAGCATGCCGAGTCCCGCCTCCAGCAATCGCTCCTTGGTATTTCGTATCATGGGCACTCCGTGCAGACCGACTGGTCTATTCCTCATCATGGCTCAGCCATGCACTCCGTCAAATGAAATCACGACACGACCGATGGGCCGAGACCGGACATCGATTGCATGGCATTCATAGTCCCACGCTGGAGCAGCACGAGTCGAATCGGCCCGCCAGGTCGCTGGCGGGCCGTCTGCCGGGGTGCCATGCTTCCAAGCGCACTCAAGTCTCCGGCTTGCGAGCGGTGATGGTCCACGAACTCGAGCCCATCACGATCTTGCCCTCCTGCTCATAGGGGGCCAGGGCATCACGCAATGCCTCCTCGATCTGCGGACGCTGGCGTTCCGCTTCCTCGCCCGCCTCGCGGAACACCTCCCCCGCCGGTCCCAGGGCGAGCTGGAAGCGCATGGCATTCTCCACCGAGTCGCCGACCTCCACGGGACCGTCGTTGCGCTCGAAGTCGATCGCCTCGAAGCCGGCGATCTCCAGCTGCTGGCCGACCACGTCCGGGTTGGCCATGGAGAAGGGCCCCGGGCCGCAGGTGCGGGCGTCTTCGCCAGGAGGGGGCAGAAAGTCCAGCACCACCTGTTTGGGCAGCCCCAGCCAGGGGTTGTCCTCGATGTCGCGCCACACGATGAACATCAGCTCGCCGCCCGGCCGCAACGCCTTGTTGATGTTGCGCATGGCCACCACGGGGTGCTCGAAGAACATCATGCCGAAGCGCGAGAAACACAGGTCATAGCGTGGCTCGAAGGGGTATCGCTCCACGTCGGCGGCCACGAACCGCACGTTGCCCAAGCCGTGCTGCGCCGCCCGATAACGGCCTTCCTCGAGAAACGGTTCGACGCAGTCCATCCCCAGCACCTGCCCCTGGGGGCCGGTCTTGCACGCCAGTTCGATGGCGGTATCGCCCCAGCCGCAACCCACATCGAGGATGCGCGAACCCGCCGGGACGTCGAGTTTCTCCAAGGGAACCCGACTGTGGTAGCTAAGGCCATTCATCAGGATCTCCTGGAAACGCTCGAACTTCTCCGCCAGGGTATCGTTCCAGAAGGCCACGTATTCGCTGACAGGCTGGTCTGTTGTTGTATTCATGGCGGTACCTCCCAGTGCCATGTCAGGGGAAGCGCCGCAGCCAGTGAGCGCGGCGCCCGCAGACAGCATCCACCCAACTCACTGGCCGAGACGCTGTCACTATCAGTTCTAGCAGTTACCGTGCACTCATGGTCGCTAGACGACTAGCGACCACCCAGGACGACGCACCTCATCACCCAAAGGTTCCTCATCATGCAGAACGTACTGCTATTGGTGGACGTGCAGAACCTGTATTACACCGCTCGCCATGCCTACGGTCGGCATATCGACTACAACACCCTCTGGGCCCGGGCGACCGAAGGGCGCCGGGTGATCGGAGCGTTCGCCTACGCCATCGACCGCGGCGACGAGAAGCAGCGCCAGTTCCAGAACATCCTTCGGGCCATCGGCTTCGAGGTGAAGCTAAAGCCCTTCATCCAACGGGCCGACGGCTCGGCCAAGGGCGACTGGGACGTGGGCATCACCCTGGATGCGGTGAAACACGCCGGACGAGCCGACGTGGTGGTACTGGCCTCAGGCGATGGCGACTTCGCGCTGCTGGCCGACACCCTGCGTCTCGAGCACGGTGTAGAGGTCGAGGTCTACGGTGTGCCCGCGCTCACCGCCGGGGCGCTGATCCGGTCGGCCTCGCGCTTCGTGCCCCTCGAGGGCGACCTGCTGCTGTGAGCGGATGGCCGAGCAGGCAGGTGCCCCCGGCTCGCTCGATACTGTCAAATCCCTTTGAACATCCGCTCGTTATAGATCGCATCGTACTTTTCAAGCAGCCGGATCTTCGAGACGCCAGGATGGAGAGGATTGACGACCGCGATATTTTCCATACCGCCCGCCACGGCGCAGCTGGGCACCAGCAGTACCAATTTTTCCCGTCGCCGCAGCCACTGCGTACCCAGCTGCTGGGTGGAGGACGGGTAGGGAAACTCCGCCCAATCGGCGGGTAGCCGGTCGACCGGCCAGGTTTCCACCTCGTCATCAGGTGCCTCGAAAACCGCTAGCCGGTAGCTATCGGGAAGGTCTCGCGGGGAAGGGATGTAGTTCCCAAGCTCCAGCATCGCCACGCTTGGCGTCGTGCCGAAATAGAGCACGGCCACGCCAGCCGAGTTCCATCTGGCACCATCCCGATAGCTGCTACCCAGGCCACTCATGTTGTCGATGTGCTGGTCAGGCCCGATTCTGAACAGCCGCATCAACTGAATTCCCCGTACTCGACCTTGCGCAGCACTTCCCGTACGAGCTGGCGTCCCTCGAAGGTGTCGAACAGATCGAGAGGCTTCTCGCCGGACAGGGCAGGGATCGAGGTGTTCAGCCAACGCAACGCCTTGTCCCGGTCACCGAATACCTTGCTGGTCTGGTAGTAGACACGCAGCACGTCCAACACTTCCTCGCTGTCGGTACGGCTCAGCGCCTTGCGCTTATAGAAGCGGTGCAGGTTCCCGGGGGTAGTCTCCAACAGTCTGACGAACAGCTCCCGATTGTCGCCCAGGGCATGGATGGCCTGCTTGACGACACTACCCGAGATTCCCTCGCGCACCGTCTGGATGAAGGCGACCTTGTCGCGATACACCGCGGGAGGCACCCTCACTCCCAGGATGCCCTCTTCGCTATTGCAGTCTTTCTCCAGCAGCGCCATGACAAGCCCCTCGTGTCAGCCTTCTTAATAGTCTGACACCTTACATCATATTGAAGTCTAAGGAACGTCAAAATACACAGCATGACACCAGGCTCGCCAGCCCATGCAGCAACTTCGGCAACGCCACATCGACATCCAGCTCGGGCAGTACCTGGCCCAATGCCACATGGCTACCCGCCGCAAAGCGCTGGGGGTCGCCGATGGCCGCCTGGTAGGCGTTGACCACCGCGACCAGCGCCTCGGGGGTGTCGCCCACCTGCATGGCGCCGTGGGCGAGCATGGCCATGTCGCGGCTGCCGCGCACCCGACGCCAGCGTTGGGCGGTGCCGGCCAGCTTGCGTCCACCGATGCGCACGTTGAAGCGCCCGTCGCAGTAGGCGCCCGGGACCGAACCCAGATCGACGTCCTGGATGCCCAGCGCTTCGAGCCAGGCGCACCAGGGTTCGCCGAGCCGCCGGTAGCCCCATTCCAGGTGGGCCGCTGAGCTGCCCACCTGGCAGCGCAGCGCCAACGCCACGTTGACTACCGCCGGTGACTGAGGCACCGGCGTGCCGCCGGTGGCACGAAAACGAATCGGCCAACCCCTGTCGAGCAGGATGCGACGCGCCTCGGGGAAGCCCGCCACACGCTCGTGGCGGCGCGGCATTACCAGCGCCCGATCGGTGGGCGACCAGGCAACGAGGCCGAAGCGGCTTTCGCCCTGGCAGATCGTCTCCAGCAGCGCCTCCTCGAGCGCCAAGCCAGCCTCGACCGCGGGCCGCTGTAGCTCGAACGTCTCCAAGCTAGCGTTCATCACCACCTCATCGGGGCGCCGGCCCTCCAGGGGCGAGGCAAGCGGGGCGAGTCGTCATCTCGATCTTCATGGGCTTTCAGGTCTCCACCGTAGCGATGACGGCTCCCTTGGCGACCACCTCATCTTCTTCCTTGGCGATGACGAGCCGCCCCGAGACCGGCGCTTCGATCTCGTACTGCGCTTTCTCAACCATCATTTCAGCGATCAGGTCCCCCTGAGCCACCGTAGCGCCGTCATCGACCAGCCAGGCGGTGATCACGCCTTCCGTGTCGCCTTCCCACAGCTCTTCCGGCACACGGACATCGGACGTCATGAATTCTCTCCTCGGTTCTCTTTCATCATCTCGTGAAAGGCGGCAACGACCTTGTCGGCATTGGGCAGCGCCCACTGCTCCATCGTCGGCGCGAAGGGGATCGGAATGTCCGGATAGGCCACACGCTGGGGGGCGGCCTTGAGCCGGCAGCCGGAGTACTCGGCTACGCTGGCGATGATCTCGCCGCTGACGCCATAGCTGTGGTAGTCCTCATCGACCACGATCAGGCGGCCGGTCTTGGCCACCGATTCACGCAACGTCTCGCGGTCGAGCGGTACCAGGCTGCGCAGGTCGACCACCTCGGCGGAGAAGCCCCCTTCCTCCAGAATCTTGGCCGCACGCAAGCAGTGATGCACCCCAGCGGCGAGGCTAGCCAACGTCACGTCGTGGCCCTCACGCACCACGGCGGCCTTGCCGATCTCTACCGTATAACTCTCCTCGGGCACCGGAACGGTGGCACCCTTCTCGGTGCCCAGCCAGCCCATTCCCTGAAGCGACTTGTGATACATGAACACCACCGGGTTGTCGTCGCGGATCGCTGCCGTCATCAGCCCTTTGGCGTCATAGGCGTTGCTGGGCGCCACCACCTTCATGCCCGGCAAGTGGGCGAAGGTGCCGTAGAGGCACTGGGAGTGCTGGCCGGCGTCGGAATAGCCGCCGCCGGTGGAGGTCATCAGCACCAGCGGTACCTTGACCTTGCCGCCGGAGAAGTAGGTGTTCTTGGCCATCAGGTTGTAGATGGCGTCCATGCACACGCCGAAGAAGTCGACGAACATCAGCTCGACGATGGGACGCATGCCGTCGGAGGCGGCCCCCACGGCGGCGCCGATGAAGGCGGTCTCGGAGATCGGCGTGTCGCGCACGCGCTCAGCGCCGAACTCCTCGAACAGGCCACGGGTGTTACCGAAAACCCCACCCAGGGGGCCCACGTCCTCGCCCATCACGAAGACCCGCGGGTCGAGGCGCATTTCCTGGGCCATGGCCTCGGCCATGGCCCGGGCGATGGTCAGCTTGCGGCTGGTGCTCTTGCTAGTAGTCGTCATCACGGTTCTCCTGGCGTTAGGCGAAGACTTCCTCGAGCGCCGCTTCGGGCGGCAGGAATTCGCTCTGCTGGGCAAAGCGAATGGCGGCTTCGATACGTGTCTGCGCCCGCTCGACCAGTTCGGCATCCGAGGCTTCGTCTAGCGCGCCGACATCGAGCAACTGCTGGCGATAGCGGGGAATGGGGTCACGCTGTTCGAGCCTTTCCTTCTCGCCCTTGGGCCGGTAGTCCTCGCCATCGCCCATGAAGTGGCCGGCGAGCCGCGACGTCTCGATCTCGATCAGGCTCGGCCCTTGACCTTCGCGGGCGCGGGCGATGGCCTCGCCCGCCATGGCGAACACGCCCTCCACATCGTTGTCGGCCACGTGCCTGCCGGGTATGTCGTAACCGCTGGCGCGCCGGTCATTGCGCGGCACGGCAGTGGAAACCTGTTTGGGCACCGAGATGCCCCAGCCGTTGTCTTCGATCACGAACACCACCGGCAGCCGCCACACCGCGGCAAGATTGAGCGATTCGTGGAAGGCGCCCTGGTTGGCCGCACCATCGCCCAGGAAGGCCACGGCAACGCCCGCCTTGCCCTGCATCTTCCTGGACAGAGCCGCACCGACCGCCGGCCCGAGGCCCTCGCCGATGATTCCCGAACAGGAGAAGTTCACGGCGGCATCGAACAGATGCATGTGCCCACCGCGCCCACCGGAGAGCCCGGTGGCCTTGCCGAATATCTCCGCGACCATGGCATCGAGATCGACGCCCTTGGCCACGGCGATATGGTGTGGCCGATGGGTGGCAGTGACGATGTCATCCGGCGTGAGGTGCGCGCAGACGCCCACTGCACAGGGTTCCTGGCCATTGGAGAGGTGCATCTCGCCGGGAATCGGCCCCTTGGCCATATTGAAGACTGGCGTCTTGCCTTCCATGTAGAGTGCCTCGATGCGCTCTTCGAGGTAGCGGCTGAGCACCATGTGGCAGTACATCCAGAGGCGCTGTTCGGTTGTCGGTTGCATGGGTTGGCTCCTATCGAGACTCGCCGCACGACATTCGCGCAGCGATGCGGTCGACCTGGCAGGACGCCAGGGACAACGATAGTCAGGGAGGGGAGGGATCTTCAGGGCGCAGGCTCATGCGCTTGGTGCCGATTCCGTACGGAGCATGGCCCGCTCGGCATTCTCGATGTCTTCTTAGCGTAGTGCCCAGCAGCCACCCAAGCCATGCTCTCGATGCCTTTGTTGATCCAGCGCATCGCAAACGCGATACAACCGGATCGTACGGCCACGCGCGCTCTTCTACCGAGCGTTCAGGCGTTGTACCTCACGGCGCCCAGTTCGCGGATGTCGTAGCCGCCCAACGCTTCGGCCCGCTCGGCGAAGCGCGCTTCGCGGGCGAAAGCGAGCAGCCGCTGCACGGGCGGTTCGAAGTAGCTGCGCCGGCGCAGGGCCAGTTCGAAGCGCTCCTGGTGCAGGGGCACGAATGCCAGACCCTGGCGCCGTGCGGCAGCCTCGACGCCGAGCCCTGCATCCGCCGTGCCGTGACGAATCGCCAGCGCCAGGTCGTCCTCGGAGAGCGCCGGATGTGCAGCCCACGTCAGCGCCTCCGGTGCCACGCCCGCCGACGCCAGCAGGTGGTGCAGCAATCGCTCGGCCCCGGCTCCCGCCTGACGGTGAGCCACCACCAGACCGCTGCCGGCGAGTTGGGCCAGCGAGCCCACCCCGGCAGGGTTGCCCGGTGCCAGCAACAGCCCCTGACGACGCACCGCCCAGTGCACGATCACCAGGTCGCGCATGCCGCCGAGCCCCAGCGCCTGGGGCACGTTGTAGCGACCGCTCGCCGGGTCCAGCAGGTGCAGACCGGCCAGCATCGCCTCGCCGCCCAACAGGCGCTGCACGCCGTCGCCGCTGCCGTGACAGAGTTGGGCCAGATCCGAGCCGCTTTCACGCACCGCCCACTCGAGCAGCGGATCCTGGCTGCCGGCCAGCACCCTGGGCACCGGCCGCTGACTCGGCTGGTCTCCCTCCAGATGGTTCATCAGCCACAGGTCGACGCTGTGACGCGGGAAGAGCAGCTTGCCGGTCACCTTGGTGCAGGGAATCTGTCCCTGGCGAACCAGGTCGTAGACCTTGCGCTCCTTCAATCGCAGGTAGTCGGCCACTTCCGTCGTGGTCAGGTAGGCATAAGTCGTGGATGGGGTCATGGCGCCGGCGGCTCCGCATTAGCCTGTCTATGACTGCACGGATTTCAGCATAGCGTGCAGGCAACGCTTTTTCCGCACATGCTGCAGACAATCATCCACGACCCCGACGAAGCCGACTGTGCGGCTTTGCCCGGTAAAGTCGGCGAGCGCGGCTCAAACAACGCGAAAAAACGGTGACCATGACCGCCAGCGACAACGCCTTCTCCACCGCCCTCGCCCTGATTCTGGGGCTGGACGATACCCTCTTGGGCATCGTCTCCCTGTCGCTGCAGGTCTCGCTCACCGCCGTACTGCTCGCCGCCCTGGTCGCCCTGCCGCTGGGCGCCGCCCTGGCGCTGTGGCGCTTCCCGGGGCGCAGCGCCATCATCGTCGTGCTCAACGCTTTCATGGGCCTGCCGCCGGTAGTGGCCGGCCTCACCGTCTACCTGCTGCTCTCCCGAGCCGGGCCACTCGGGCAGTTCGGCCTGCTGTTCACGCCGTCCGCCATGGTGGTGGCCCAGGTACTGCTGATCCTGCCGATCATCGCCGCGCTGACCCGTCAGCAGGTGGAGGAGCTCCATGGCGAATACCGCGAGCAGCTGCAGTCGCTGGGAGTTTCGCGGTTGCGTCGTATACCGACCCTGCTGTGGGATGCCCGCTTCGGCCTGCTGACGGTGATCCTCGCCGGCTTCGGCCGCGCCAGCGCCGAGGTGGGCGCGGTGATGATCGTGGGTGGCAACATCGACGGCGTCACCCGGGTGATGACCACCGCCATCGTGCTGGAAACCAGCAAGGGCAATCTGCCGCTGGCACTGGGGCTCGGTCTCGTGCTGCTGGCCCTGGTCACCCTGATCAACGCCGGCGCCTACCTGGTGGGCGAGACGGCGCGGAGACGGCTGGGATGAACGACATGTCGCACCAGGTGCCAACCGTAGCCACGCTGCACTTCGAGGGTGCCAGCGTCGTTCACCGCGGCCAGGTCCTGCTCCGCCCCTTGACCCTGTCGCTGAGCGACGAGCGCTGCACCCTGGTCATGGGCCCCAACGGAGCCGGCAAGAGCTTGCTGCTGCGCCTCGCCCACGGCCTGCTGACACCCAGCGCCGGGCGCGTTCACTGGCAAGGAGGCGCGCCACGCCAGGCGATGGTCTTCCAGCGCCCCGTGCTGCTCAAACGCTCCGCCCTGGACAACCTCACCTACGCCCTGGCCGTCAATGGCACGCCTTGGCAGTCGCGAAAGAATCTAGCACGCAAAGCACTTGAGCACTTTGGTCTGGCGCACCTCGAAAAACGCCCGGCACGGGTGCTCTCCGGCGGCGAGCAGCAGCGCCTGGCGCTGGCTCGGGCCTGGCTGCTCGATCCCGAGGTCCTGTTTCTCGACGAGCCGACTGCCGCCCTGGACCCGGCCTCGATCCGAGCGGTGGAGGAGGCCGTTCGGGACTTCCACCGGCGCGGCACCCGCATCGTGATGACCACCCACGATCTTCACCAGGCACGGCGCCTGGCCGACGACGTGGTGCTCCTCCACGAGGGCTGTCTCGTGGAGCACAGCGCGGCCGCCACCTTCTTCACGACGCCTTCGTCACCCACCGCAAGGGCGTTCATCGAAGGCGAGCTGGTCTGGTAGACCGGCCGCCCCTGCCGTTCGAGCGGCACGCCTCCCACGACACTGAGTACGACAGAAGGAAGACGACATGCATAAACTAGGACTCGCACTTGCCACGCTAAGCCTGATGGGGTGGTCACTGAGCGCCGTGGCTCAGGACGACGAGCGGTTCATTACCCTCGCCTCCACCACCTCCACCGAACAGTCGGGGCTCTTCGACGCCATTCTTCCCCAGTTCACCGAAGCCACCGACATCGAGGTCCGCGTCGTCGCCGTGGGCACCGGCCAGGCCTTCGAGATCGCCCGGCGCGGCGATGCCGACAGCCTGCTGGTTCACGACACGGCCGGCGAAGAACGGTTCGTCGCCGAGGGCTACGCCACCGAACGCGCCAACGTGATGTACAACGACTTCGTGGTCATCGGCCCCGGTGACGACCCCGCCGGCATCGGCGATGCCGAAACGGTCGAAGACGCCTTCTCGCGTATCGCCGAGGCCGCAGCCCCCTTTGCTTCGCGCGGCGACGACAGCGGCACCAATCGCGCCGAGCGGCGCCTATGGGAAGCGGCCGGTGTGGAGCCCGGCGGAGAGTGGTATCGCGAGCTGGGCAGCGGCATGGGCCCCACGCTCAACACCGCCGCCGGCATGGACGCCTACGTGATGGCCGACCGCGCCACCTGGGTCGCCTTCGACAACCGCCAGAACCTGGAAATCCTCTTCGAAGGTGACGAGGCACTGTTCAACCAATACGGCAGCCTGCTGCTAAGCGAAGAACGCCACCCTCACCTCGAGCACGACCTGGCCCAACAGTGGCACGAATGGCTGCTCTCCGAAGACGGCCAGCAGGCCATTGCCGACTTCGAACTCAAAGGGCAGCAGCTGTTCTTCCCCAACGCTAAGTGACCGGCCGGCAAGGGCCGTTCAAGCCCTTGCCACGCCTTCTGCGGCCAACCCCACCAGCAGATCGCCGATCTCATTGGCCAGGAAGCGCGGCTCGACGCACTCGCCGAGATGCCCCTCGGCAAAGCGCAGAAAGCCCAGCGCGGCGTGCGGGAGGCGTCGGTCACGGCGCACGATGAACTGCCAGTGGCTCTCGATGGGCAGGCCCGTCACCGGCAGGATCACCAGGTCGGGATGTTCCGGCGGCAACACGTGCTCGGAGAGCACGGCCAGCCCCAGTCCCGACGCCACGCCGACACGGATCGCCTCGTTGCTGGCCATCTGCAGAGTCGCCCCCAACGACATCCCCTGCTCCTGCAGCCAGCTCTCGAAGAGCATGCGCGTCGCCGAGCCCGGCTCGCGCAGCAGGAAGCGTTCGCCCAGCAGCTCGCTCATCGCCACCCGCTCGCGGCTCGCGAGCGGGTGCCCGTGCGGTGCCACCGCCACCAGCGGGTTGCGCAGGAAGCGACCGGCCACGGCATGGGCCAGCGACGGCGGATGGCTGAATACGTAGAGGTCGTCGTCCTGGCGCTCGAAGCGCGTCAGCATCTGGCGACGATTGCCGATGTGCACCGTGACGTCCACCTCCGGGTGGGCCTGGCTGAACGGCCCGAGCAAGCGCGGCAACACGTATTGGGCGGTGTTGACCAGGGCGATGGAAAAGCGCCCTCGCTCGCCGCCGCGCAGCGCCGAGAGATAATCGTCGAAGTCGGCGAAGCGCCCCAGCACCTCGCGGCTGGCGCGGTAGAGCTCAGTGCCGGCCTCGCTGGGAATCAACCGACCGTGACGTCCCTCCAGCAGCGGTTCGCCCACCGCTTCGGTCAGCCGCTTGAGCTGCTGGGAAACGGTAGGCTGGGTCAGGTGCAGCTGGCGCGCCGCCTCGCTCATGGAGCCTGCTTGCACCACGGTCACGTAGACCTGCAACAGACGAAAGGTCAGATGGCGGATATTCATGCGCGATCACGCTTAGTATGGATGATCGTCTATTCAAGCATGGAGCGAATGTTATTGGTATCAATGCACGGCCATCCGCACAATCCGCAGCACCTTCAATGCTGCAACGAGTCGATGCTATGCCCGATATCGTGGTGATGTTCTTCCTGCTCGGTCTGCTGGCCGGGCTGGTGAAATCCGACCTGACCATTCCCAAGGCCGCCTACGACACCCTGAGCCTGCTGCTGATGCTGACCATCGGCCTCAAGGGCGGCATGGCGCTCTACGGCAACCTGAGCTGGTCGCTGGTACCGGAACTCGCTGCCGTGGCCGCGCTGGGCGGGCTGATTCCGCTGGCCCTGATGCCGGTGCTGCGCCGACTGGTACGCCTTTCCGCCGCCGACAGCGCCAGCCTCGCCGCCCACTACGGCTCGGTGAGTGCCGGCACCTTTGCCGTGGCCCTGGCGTTCGCCGAAGGGCGCGGCCTGCCCATCGGCGCCGAGGTCACGCTCTACCTGGTGATGATGGAGCTGCCGGCAATCATGGTCGCCATCGCCCTGTACCGGCGCCATGCCGGCAAGGGCTCCGGCGAAGCGCTGCAGGGCATCTGGCACGAGACATTGACCAACCGCGGCGTGATCCTGCTCGCCGGCGGCGCGGTGATCGGCGCCATGTACGGCCCCGGCGAGGGTGCCAAGGTCACCGAACTCTTCATGGGCGCCTTCCATGCCGTACTGGCCCTGTTCCTGCTGCAAATGGGCCTGACCGCCGCCGAAACACTGCGCCCGATTCCCTGGTACCACTGGCGTCTGCTCACCTTCGCCCTGGTGGCTCCGCCGCTGCTGGCCGTCACGGGGCTGGCAGTCGGCCTGGCCCTGGGCCTGCCCGCGGGGTCGCTGCTGATCCTCACGGCGCTCGCCGCCAGCGCCTCCTACATCGCCGCCCCGGCGGCCATGCGCACCGCCATCCCCGATGCCAACATCGGCCTGGCGATGCTCGCCTCGCTGGGCTTCACCTTCCCGCTCAACGTGATCCTGGGCATCCCGCTCTACCACCAACTCGCTCAGTGGTTGACCGGCTAGACGCTCCAAACCGGCCACCAAAGGGTGGCCGGCCTCTCTCGCACTCTTCCCTCTTCTCGCTTCCCTCTTTCTTCTTTCCCTTCGACATTCGTCGCACCCTTGAAGACCTGCACTTTACGTTAACGTCAACCTCGCCTAATCTTGTGGCATCGACCACTGACGTGACACACCACGGAGTTCCGCCATGCAAACGCCGTACAAGCCGCTCGATTTCGGCCTCGACGAAACCCTGGACATGCTGCGCGACCAGGTGAACGCCTTCGCTCGCGACGAGATCGCCCCGCGCGCCGCCGAGATCGACGAGAAGAACGAATTCCCCAACGATCTGTGGCGCAAGTTCGGCGACATGGGCCTGCTCGGCATTACCGTGTCGGACGAGGATGGCGGCAGCGGCATGGGCTACCTGGCCCACTGCATCGCCATGGAAGAAATCTCCCGGGCCAGCGCCTCGGTGGGCCTCTCCTACGGCGCTCACTCCAACCTGTGCGTCAACCAGCTCAAGATCAACGCCAACGCGGAACAGAAGGCCAAGTACCTGCCCAAGCTGATCAGCGGCGAGCACGTCGGTGCCCTGGCCATGTCCGAGCCGGGCGCCGGCTCCGACGTGGTCTCCATGAAGTTGCGCGCGCGCAAGGAAGGCGACCACTACGTGCTCAACGGCAACAAGATGTGGATCACCAACGGCCCCGACGCCGACGTGCTGGTGGTCTATGCCAAGACCGACCCGGACGCCGGCTCCAAGGGCATCACCGCCTTCATCATCGAGAAGGGCATGGCCGGCTTTTCCACCGCCCAGAAGCTCGACAAGCTGGGCATGCGCGGCTCCAACACCTGCGAGCTGGTGTTCGAAGACTGCGAAGTGCCGGTCGAGAACGTGCTGGGAGAAGTGAACCGCGGCGTCAAGGTGCTGATGAGCGGCCTCGACTATGAGCGCACCGTGCTCGCCGCCGGCCCCATCGGCATCATGCAGGCGGCGCTGGACGTGGTGGTGCCCTACGTTCACGAGCGCAAGCAGTTCGACCAGCCCATCGGCGAGTTCCAGCTGGTGCAGGGCAAGATCGCCGACATGTACACCACCCTGAACGCCTGCCGCGCCTACCTCTACAGCGTCGCTGCCGCCTGCGACCGCGGCCGGACCTCCCGAAAGGACGCCGCCGGCGTGATACTCTACTGCGCCGAGAAGGCCACCCAGGTGGCGCTGGACGCCATCCAGCTGCTCGGCGGCAACGGCTACATCAACGAGTACCCCACCGGGCGCCTGCTGCGCGACGCCAAGCTCTACGAGATCGGCGCCGGCACCAGCGAAATCCGCCGCATGCTGATCGGCCGCGAGATCTTCAACGAATCGGCTTAACCCCAGCTCCGGGCTTCGGGCCACGAGCCGCTCGAAGCTCGAAGCTCGAAGCTCGAAGCTCGAAGCTCGAAGCTCGAAGCTCGAAGCTCGTCAGAGGATATTTCATGGCAGTGCTAACTACCCAAATCAACCCGCGCAGCGAGGGCTTCCAGGCCAACGAGGCGTCGATGCGCCACGAGGTGATGAAGCTGCGCGAGCTGACCGCCGCCATCAGCCAGGGCGGCGGCGAGAAGGCCCGCGCCCGTCACGAGAGCCGCGGCAAGCTGTTCGTGCGCGACCGCATCGACCACCTGATCGACGAAGGCTCGCCGTTCCTCGAGTTCTCGGCGCTGGCCGCCCATGAGGTCTACGAAAGCGAGGTACCCGCCGCTGGCGTGGTCACCGGCATCGGCCGCGTCTCGGGCGTGGAGTGCGTGATCGTCGCCAACGACGCCACCGTCAAGGGCGGCACCTACTACCCGCTCACGGTCAAGAAGCACATCCGCGCCCAGGAGATCGCCCGCAAGCATCGCCTGCCGTGCATCTATCTGGTCGACTCCGGCGGCGCCTTCCTGCCCCGCCAGGACGAGGTCTTCCCCGACCGCGACCACTTCGGGCGCATCTTCTACAACCAGGCCACCCTCTCCGCCGAGGGCATCCCGCAGATCGCTGTGGTGATGGGCTCGTGCACTGCCGGCGGCGCCTACGTGCCGGCCATGGCCGACGAGTCGATCATCGTCAAGGAGCAGGGCACCATCTTCCTGGGCGGCCCGCCGCTGGTGAAGGCCGCCACCGGCGAGAGCATCAGCGCCGAGGACCTGGGCGGCGCCGACGTGCACGCCAAGAAGAGCGGCGTGGCCGACCACTACGCCGAGAACGACGCCCACGCCTTGCAGCTGGCGCGCGCCTGCGTGTCGCGGCTGAACTGGCAGAAGCGCGGCGAGCTCAAGATGCAGGCGCCCAAGCCCCCGCGGCTCGATCCCAGCGAGCTCTACGGCATCGTCGGCACCGACCTCAAAAAGCCGTTCGACGTGCGTGAGGTGATCAGCCGCATCGTCGACGACTCCGCCTTCGACGAATTCAAGCGCTACTACGGCGACACCCTGGTTACCGGCTTCGCGCACATCCACGGCTATCCGGTAGGCATCGTCGCCAACAACGGCGTGCTGTTCTCCGAATCCGCGGTGAAAGGGGCGCATTTCATCGAGTTGTGCGCCCAGCGCAAGATCCCGCTGGTGTTCCTGCAGAACATCACCGGCTTCATGGTCGGCTCCAAGTACGAGCACGAAGGCATCGCCAAGCACGGCGCCAAGCTCGTCACCGCGGTAGCCTGCGCCAAGGTGCCCAAGTTCACCGTGCTGATCGGCGGCAGCTTCGGCGCCGGCAACTACGGCATGTGCGGCCGCGCTTACGACCCCAACCTGCTGTTCATGTGGCCGAATGCACGAATTTCCGTCATGGGTGGCGAACAGGCCGCCGGCGTGCTGGCCCAGGTCAAGCGCGAGCAGTACGAGCGCGAAGGCCGCGAGTGGAGCCAGGAGGAGGAAGAAGCCTTCAAGCAGCCCACTCGCGAGCAGTACGAGCACCAGGGCCATCCCTACTACGCCAGCGCGCGGCTATGGGACGACGGCGTGATCGACCCGGCCCAGACCCGCGACGTGCTCGGCCTCTCGCTCGCCGCGGCCATGAACGCCGAGGTGGAAGAGACCCGGTTCGGCGTGTTCCGGATGTAGGCGCGCTACGCGCGAGAAGGAAGGCGTAAGAGGGAAGAAGGAAGAATCAGCGCGACTTACCAGGAGTTCTCTTCCTTCTTCCAGGCACGGAGTGCCGCTCTTCCCTCTTCAACCTTTTCGATAGAGGTCCGAGATGTCAGATAACACCGCCTACTCAAGACTCGAGATCGACGCGCGCGGCATCGCCTGGCTGACGCTGGATCGCCCCGAGGTGCACAACGCCTTCGACGACAGCCTGATCGCCGAGCTCAATGCCCACCTCGAGCGCTTGCACGATGCCGCCGGCCATGGCGAGGTGCGCGCCGTTGTGCTGAGCTCCGAGGGCAAGAGCTTCTCCGCCGGGGCCGATCTCGGCTGGATGAAGCGCATGGTCGAGTACGACGTCGACGGCAACCTGGCCGATTCGCGCAAGCTCGCCCAGCTGATGCACGGCCTGGACACCCTGCCCTGCCCCACCGTGTGCCGCGTGCAGGGCGCGGCGTTCGGCGGCGCCGTGGGCCTGGCCGCCTGCTGCGACATCGTGATCGCCTCCGAGAAGGCCAGGTTCTGCCTCTCCGAGGTGAAGATCGGCCTCTCGCCAGCGGTGATCAGCCCCTACGTGCAGCGCGCCCTGGGCTCGCGCCAGACCCGCCGCTACGCGCTCACCGCCGAGGTCATGGATGCCAACACCGCCTGGACCCTGGGACTGGTGCACCAGGTGGTCGAGCACGAGGTGCTGGATGCCGCGGTGATCGCCATGCTCCATAACCTGCTGGCCGGCTCGCCCCAGGCCCAGCGCGCCACCAAGGGACTGCTCGCCGAGGTCGCCCGCGAGCCCGACAGCCAGGCTACCCGCGAGCACACCTGCCGGGTGATCGCGGAACTGCGCGTGAGCGCCGAAGGCCAGGAGGGCCTGGCCAGCTTCTTCGAGAAGCGCCGCCCGGCCTGGACTCCCGACCCCGACGACGACACGACTTCCGCCACGGAGCGCCGCTCATGAGCCACTCCCCCGCTACCCGCACCACCCCGTTCGACACCCTGCTGGTCGCCAACCGCGGCGAGATCGCCTGCCGGGTGATGCGCACCGCCCGCCGAATGGGCCTGCGCACCGTGGCCGTCTACTCCGACGCCGATGCCACCGCCCGCCACGTGCGCGAGGCCGACGAGGCCGTGCGCCTGGGCCCGGCCGCGGCGCGCGAGAGCTACCTCGATGTCGAGGCGGTGGTGGAAGCCGCCCAGCGCACCGGCGCCGGCGCCATCCACCCCGGCTACGGCTTCCTCTCCGAGAACGGCGCCTTCGTCGAAGCGCTGGACGCTGCCGGCATCACCTTCGTCGGTCCGCCCGCCTCGGCGATTGCCGCCATGGGCGACAAGTCCGCCGCCAAGGCGCGCATGGCCAACGCCGGCGTGCCCCTGGTGCCGGGCTACCACGGCGACGATCAGGACGACGCTCTGCTCAAGGCCGAGGCCGACGAAATCGGCTACCCGGTGCTGCTCAAGGCCAGTGCCGGCGGCGGCGGCAAGGGCATGCGCGTGGTGGAGAGCGGTGAACAGTTCCAGGCCGCACTGGATGGCTGTCGCCGCGAATCCCAGGCCGCCTTCGGCGACACCCGCATGCTGATCGAGAAGTACCTGACCCAGCCTCGCCACGTCGAGGTGCAGGTGTTCTGCGACCGCCACGGCAACGGCGTCTACCTGTTCGAGCGCGACTGCTCCGTGCAGCGCCGCCACCAGAAGGTGCTCGAGGAAGCCCCCGCCCCCGGCATGACCGCAGCGCTGCGCCGCGAGATGGGCGAAGCCGCCGTGCGCGCCGCCAAGGAGATCGGCTACGTGGGCGCCGGCACCGTCGAGTTCCTGCTCGACTTTTCACAAGGTCAGGACGGCTCGTTCTACTTCATGGAGATGAACACCCGCCTGCAGGTGGAACACCCCGTCACCGAGATGATCACCGGCCAGGACCTGGTCGAGTGGCAGCTGCGCGTGGCCATGGGCGAGGCACTGCCGCTGGCCCAGGAAGCACTCACCATCACCGGTCACAGCTTCGAGGCACGCCTGTATGCCGAGGATCCGGAACAGGACTTCCTGCCCGCCACCGGCACGCTCACGCGCTTCGCCATGGACCTCGCAGGCGCCGGGCTCGACCCCGAGCGGGTACGCCTGGACAGCGGCGTGGCAACCGGTGATGCCGTCTCCATGCACTACGACCCCATGCTCGCCAAGCTGATCGTCCACGGCGACGACCGCGAACAGGCGCTGGCCACCCTCAACCGCGCCCTGGCCGCGCTGGACGTGCAGGGCGTGGTCACCAACCGCGCCTTCCTGCAGCGCCTGGCCACCCACCCGGCGTTCCAGGGCGCCGAGCTCGACACCCGCTTCATCGAGAAGAACGAGGCGACGCTGTTCGCCCCGCGCCAGTATCGCATCAAAGAGTATGCCGGCGCAGCGCTGGTCGGCCTCAACCAGCTGGCCCGCGAATGCGAGAGCGACTCCCCGTGGGACCGCCACGACGGCTTCCGGCTCAACGCCCCGCACACCATCCGCATCGCCCTGTGCGACCCCGCCCACGTGCAGGACGACGAGAGCTCCGACAACGTGGTGGTGGTGGAAGGCCGGCGCGAGCGCGGCACCGACACCGGCTGGCAGCTGACCATCCGTGGCGAAACGCTCACCGCCAGCCTGCAACCGCTGGAAGGCGATGCCGTGGCGGTCACCCTCGACGGCCACCGCCGCCGCCTGCAGGCGCGTCGTGACGGCAACGTCGTCGTCATGGTCGACCCCAGCGGCGAGACGCGCCTGTTCTGGCGGCGCATCGACGCCATCGACCACGGCCACCACGAGGCGGAATCGACCCTCACCGCCCCCATGCACGGCACTGTGGTCGCCCTGCTGGTGGAAGCCGGCCAGAAGGTGGAGAAAGGCATGCCGCTGATGGTCATGGAAGCCATGAAGATGGAGCACACCATGACCGCCCCCGCCGACGGCCACGTGGCGAGCTTCCACTTCCAGGCCGGCGAGACCGTGGGCCAGGGGGATGTGCTGCTCGAGTTCGCGCCGGAGGAGTAAGCCAATGACATTTCCCAAACGCGTGCGCCTGGTCGAGGTCGGCCCCCGCGACGGGCTGCAGAACGAACCCGAACCGATCGAGACGCCAACCAAGCTGGAACTGATCGACCGCCTAGGTGCGGCCGGCATCGGCTACATCGAAGCGGCCAGCTTCGTCTCGCCCAAGTGGGTACCCCAGATGGCCGACCACCGCGAGGTGATGACCGGCCTCACCCGCCGCGACGGCGTCACCTATGCCGCGCTGACCCCCAACCTCAAAGGGCTGGAAGCGGCACTGGAGTGCGGCGTGGAGGAAGTCGCGGTATTCGGCGCGGCTTCTGAGGCCTTCTCGCAGAAGAACATCAACTGCTCCGTGGCCGAATCCCTGGAACGCTTCGCCCCGGTGCTCGAGCGTGCCCGAGAGGCCAAGGTGCGCGTGCGCGGCTACGTCTCCTGCGTGCTCGGCTGCCCCTACGAAGGCGAGATCGCCCCGGCCAAGGTCGCCGAGGTGAGCAAGGCGCTCTATGACATGGGCTGCTACGAGGTTTCGCTTGGCGACACCATCGGCGTGGGCACCCCGCTCAAGGCCAAGCGCATGCTCGAGGCCGTGAGTCGCGACATCCCCATGGACAAGCTCGCCGCCCACTTCCACGACACCTACGGCCAGGCCCTCGCCAACCTCTACGCCGTGCTGGAAGAAGGCATCGCGGTGGTCGACAGCTCCGTCGCCGGCCTCGGCGGCTGCCCCTATGCCAAGGGCGCCTCCGGCAACGTGGCCAGCGAAGACGTGGTCTACCTGCTCGACGGCCTGGGTATCGAGACCGGCATCGACCTCGACACGCTCGCCGCCACCGGCACCTGGATCACCCAGACCATCGGCCGGCCCAACCGGTCGAAGGTGGGGGTAGCCTTGGCCAGCCGCTGATCGGCGGCTGCCCACTCTCTATAGCCACAAGGGCGCCTCCGGCAACGTGGCCAGCGAAGACGTGGTCTACCTGCTCGACGGCCTGGGTATCGAGACCGGCATCGACCTCGACACGCTCGCCGCCACCGGCACCTGGATCACCCAGAACATCGGGCGGCCCAACCGCTCCAAGGTGGGCGTGGCGCTCGCCGCCAAATAGTCACGCAGCAAAAACGACAAGCCCCCGAGTCAGTACACTGGCTCGGGGGCTTCATGGCAGCTCGTCGGTTTTCCGGGCAACGTGGCACGGTTCACGGCGGCGCTATACGGAAGAACAACATAGGCATTTGACCTCAATCAAAACGAAGCCCACGCAACGATTGTATGGTCTGCGGCCAAGTTCCCGGTGCCACCGTGCTCCGGCAACCTCTGCCTTTCGAGGCATTGAGGCTGCGATCCTTTTTGCATAAAGCGGTTTGGTTGCATGGGTATTTGCGGCGGCGATGGCTTGCCCCGCGAACATATAGAAGAGAACGCAGCCCGTCATGAGCCCGCCTTGGAATATGACGTGCTAAAATCCAAGCTCTTTCTCAAGACGTATGCTGGCATTATCGTCTGTGTACTGGCGTTCACCGGCGTCAGCTACCTGTCGTCGGTACCCTGGCTTCGGAACCTTCTCGAGCGGCAGGAGGAAAGCATCGGCAGGGTCGTCCTCGACAACGTTTACGAACTTGCCTCCAGCGCGCATCAAGAAATCCAAGCGTGGCAAGAATCCGCCTTGCGCTCTCGCCGCCACGAACGGCGCAACCTACTCCAACTCGTCGAGACAGGCATCGATCGCCTGGAAACGCCAATCGCGGCCCCAAACCTCAACGCCGGGGTGGCCACGACACAGCTGCTGGAGAGCATACGCCATACTGGATACGAGCAGGACAACGACTATGTTGACAACCTAGAGGAAGAGGTTGCGGCCCGGAAGGCCATCTTCACCGAACGCCTACGCCGCCACTTGCACGAAACACGCATCGCCGATTCCGGTTACCTGTTCGTATTCGATGGCGACCATGAGATGGTCATCCACCCCAACCCGAATATCGAGGGCACCAACGTCCGTGATTTGCTGAACCCGATCAGCAACCGCTCGCTCTCGAGCGAACTGATGACGGCAGCGGACACTCCGGATGGTCGGGTCGTCTACAAGTGGGACAAGCCAAGCGATCCGGGAAACTACATCTACGATAAGGTTTCCTGGGTCCGTTATCTGCCCGAATTCGACTGGTACATCGCCTCCTCGGTCTACCGCGACGAGCTACAGCGTACCGGGGACCAACTGACTGCGAGAATCCTGTTCATCGCCGGCCTGATCCTGATCGTTACTTTCATCGGCGCCTACTTCTTTCTGTGCCGAATTATCACGCCGATCAGCCGGCTCGCCGAAACCGCAACCCGAGTCGGCGACGGCGAGCTCTCAGCGAGTTCGGACATCGACCGCAACGATGAGATCGGCATTCTCGCCAAGGCCATCAACACCATGATCGCCCGCCTCCGGGACCAGTTTCACAACTTGGAGCACCGCGTGGCGGAGCGTACCACCGCACTGGCCCAAACGGTCCGGAGCCTAGAAGACCGCAGCCGAGAGAACGCCGAACTCACCAGCATGGGCGAACGGCTCCTGTCCTGCTCCAGCGAAAAGCAGGTTTTCGCTGCCGTGACCCGAACTAGCCAGGCGCTTTTTCCACATGACGCCGGCCGCGCCTACCTGGCGGACTCAAACGGCCAGTTGCAACTGTCAGCTCAATGGGGCGATAACTGTCACCACTCCCGAGATGATGGACCCGACCCGTCGTGCTCGGCGTTTCGACTCGGCAAGGCCCAACGCCACGTTCCCAACGCCGATGACTCCCCCTGCCGCCATTGCCAAGACGAAGGGGTAACGAGCCTGTGCATACCGCTGCGAACGGAAGACGCCATGATCGGAATCATCAAATTGATCCCGGCCACCGAGCGCGGCGAAGACATGACTCGGGTGCTCGGCAACCGTCAGCCGCTGATGACGACGGTCGTCGAACATGCCGCTCTCACCGTCACCAACCTGCGGCTCCGCGAGCGCTTGCACCAACAGTCCATCAAGGACTCGCTGACCGGCTTGTTCAATCGCAGGCGGCTGGAGGAGGCCCTCGCTAACGAGATTTCCCGAGTTCAACGTCATGGTGGCCAGATCGGCATCGTCATGCTGGACGTAGACCACTTCAAACGATTCAACGACTGCTACGGCCACGATATCGGCGATAAGGTACTAAGCAAAGTCGGTGAACTGCTCGGGCGCACCGTTCGCCGCGAGGACATCGCTTGCCGCTACGGCGGCGAGGAATTCACCCTGATCATCCCCGAGGCCGATACACAAGGCCTGCGCGCCCTGGCCGAGCTGGTGCGCAACCGCATCGAGACGCTGGAAGTGCCTGGGCTGGCCGAGAAAGTCACCGTTTCCGCCGGCACAGCCCTCTACCCTACGCACGGCCACGACGTGTATAGCTTGCTCAAGGCGGCCGACATTGCGCTCTATCAAGCCAAACAAACGGGCCGAAATCGAATCGTCGACGCTGACGAAGTTCCGCCCGAGCTGACGCCAAAAGCACCGAGCGGATAGATTAGGGTGAGAACCAGGCCGTAGTACCTACATTGCCTGTGCGGCGTTGGAGAGGGTCACTTCATGGCCTCACCGCTCCGACAGAGCGAGCTGCGCACCGAGCCCGGCGAACGCCGCGGCGAAGCTGCGTCGCAACCAACCCTGCACCCTTGGGGACTCGATGACGACGGCTCGGAACGCATGGGCGAGTTGCCCATAGATGACGAAGACGACGAAGGTCATGACCATGAAGATGGCGCTCAAGCCCAGCAACTGAGCCATCGGCGACACCGCCTCGGCCGCCACGAACTGCGGCAAGAACGCCAGAAAGAAAATGGTGAGCTTGGGATTGAGGATGTTCAGCAGAAATGCCTTGATCACCAACGAAACAGCGCCCGCCTTCCCCTGCACCTCCTGAACGGAGAAAGCACTCCGGTCGCGCCATGTGGCGAGAGCAAGGTAGAGAAGATACGCCACACCGGCATACTTGAGTACCTGAAAGGCGACCGCGCTCGTATGCAGGATGGCCGCCAGCCCCAGAACGGTGGCCAACAGGTGCGGAACGATACCGAGTGTGCATCCGAGCGACGCGTAGAGGCTTGCCCGACGACCCTGCATCAGACCGGTGGAAACGGTAAATACCACACCGGTACCAGGAATGAGCACGACGACCAATGACGTAAGCAGGAATTCGGCAGAGAACATGAACGGTGACTCTCCTATGAGACCCAACGCCGCTATCAACGGTGCAAGATCACCCGCGTTCAGCGACCGTGGGTAGTGACTGGCATGACTCGATCATGCATTCGTCACCTGCACGAGCACAAATTTGTTCCCATACAAGTCCGAAAAGTGAACGGAAATTGCCCCCTCACCGTTGACCGGCCGCTCCAGAAACTCGATACCCGCCTCTTGAAGCCGCTCGTATTCCGCGTCGAAATCGTCCGTATAGATCACCCCAAAAGGCTGGTCACCCGCCTGCCGACCAACGACGGCCAAATCCCTCTCGGTTTCCGCTTTCAATAGCCAGAATCCGGCACTTTCCTGACCCGGAAACGTCAGGTGAACGAAACGGCGTTCCCCTGCATCGATATCGGCTTTCACGTCAAGACCAAGCTTTCCGGCATAAAAATCAAGAGCCTCCTCATAGCCTTTGACGAGGATGACCATCCTTCCAAAAGCGATCACGTTCTTTCTCCTAGACTAAAGCTTCTCACTGCATCAATATTGCAGGGTAAATACCTATATAATAGAGAAGAAAAAATATAAGTAGCGCCACGCTATCTCGGGCATTCTCCCAACACTCTCACCACAGCCATTCACCTGCCGCCGTAAATAAAATGCACAATCTGCCCAGCCGCAACTGACCATCATCTTTTCTCTACAACATTGAGCTTCTTTCCATAGTGCCAGCTCATGACTGCAGGTACGATGAGTACCAGCGGCGCGAATGCAAATAGCATAGTCAACGCAGGATGATCCTCAAGCTCGACAAAAAAGGCGACCACCCCAACCAAAGCGAGAATCATCGACCAAAAAATGAACTGCTTTCCTCCATACGCGTTGATCTCGTACCAAGCTTCATCGCAATGGTATGAGTATTTGGTTCTGACTCCGTAGATTCCATTCATGCGAATCTTTCGTCTAACGAGCGGGATAGAAAGCAATATGGTTAAAGCGGAGACTGAAATATTGACGACTCCCAAAATTATGTTTTCCATGCTCACACCATTGCTTCAAAAAACGCTAACAACAGGCAACCCAAATGGGCGATTCAACCAATGTGGCTAGCGTGCCCTCATTGGCCGATACCACGATAGACCGACACGACTTCTTTAACAATACCAACGTAGTCAATATCCTTCAGCGTTTTACCGACATCTATGCTCTCATTGATCTGGGGAACAGCGTGGCTCTGCAGATAATCCCAGTCACGCAAAATTTCTTCCCTGTCATTTGAGTTCGCGATTTCCATTCGGTTCTCACGAAGAGAAATTCTATATTTATAAGGCCAAACCGGAAGACCGACCTTGTGCTCCTGCATAATGAAGTGATCATCCTGCTTGATGTTGCTCCACCACATCAAACCGCCCAACGTAGATATAGGTTTCCTAAAGGCCACACGAACCCCCTTAATCGTAAAAGTACTAAATATCAACATAACCACGAGCCTTATAACTCCAAGGCTGCGTATCGATTTCATGAGTCACCGCCAACCGCAAACCACGAACGCCTGCGATCTACTAAGGGCAACACTGCATAATGATCTCGTAGTGGCCAGTATGCTTGTCGATCTGATCGCCAAACAAAATGAAGCCATGCTTCTCATAGAAATTAACGCTCAAATCATCTTCTCTGTAAACAGTGAGCTTCAGGTTCTCTCGCCTACTCTTGGCATCATCAAGCAAGGCCGTTCCGATTCCTCTCCCTGTACATCTGGTGCCACAAAGATTGCGGCCAAGCGTTCATTCATGAAGCCATGGCGAATAACTCAGCCCCACCAATATACCCTCGGGGCTCATGAACCTTGCGACTATCTGCCCCCACGGTTCGGTACGGGCTTCGTGAATGAACTCATATCCATTCTCTTTCATTTCTAGCACTGCCGCCTCGACAGCCGCTCCATCCGCCAGCTCAAACTCAATCGTGGCTGTAGGCACAGGAACAATCGCTGGCCATTTGTCTTTCCCAAAACAAGACTGGGCTGCCATTGAAACAGGCCATACACCAAAATGGTTTTCCCCAGGGAATTTATCAATGAAGCGATAATCGTCCATCTTCTCCAGCGGCAGCCCTAATGCATCTTGATATAGAGACGTACTGGCCTTTGGGTCTTGGGTTATCGAAGCAAACTCCGCAATGCACTTGATTTCCATTCGCTCTTCTATGGTGAGGGGAGTTGATCACGCCTAACGTCTTTCATGAGTGACGACCGGAAGCGGGCGCAGCACGCTGAAAAGCGTCCGCTCCGTGGAATGGTTAGCCGTCACTATTCTCCGAGAACTCAACGATGGCCTCGATTTCCACAGCAAACCCCTTGGGCAAAGAGCCGACACCAATGGCGGAACGGGCATGCTCACCGCGCTCACCAAGAACTGCAACAAGCAGGTCAGAACAGCCGTTGATGACTTCCGTGTGAGAAGTGAAGTTTGGGTCGGCATTCACCATGCCAAAAACCTTGACGACACTCTGCACCCGTTCGAAGCTTCCAAGCGCCTCTTTGATGAGCGCCAGAAGGTATAGGCCGACCTCTGTAAACGATCCAGTAACCCCACCTGTTGCGATGTGAGTCAGCCCGGTAGAGTGTCTTTCCAGTGCCACGGCAGCAGCGTGTCGAGGTCGTCATCTTCGCCAAGCCTCGGCAGAGTCTCGAACACGAA
>NZ_JAACZO010000001.1 GCF_010993975.1 Halomonas faecis | reverse complement strand
GCAACGGCGGTGTCCGTAGGCTGACGTTTTGGCGAATATCAGCTTACTCGGATTTACCGCCGTTTCTCTATCCTGACCTCGCTCAGCGCCCTGCTCATTTCACGCCAGTCTGCGAAGAACCTTTTTTTTACCCTTTATGAACCATTCGTTCCATAAAGGGCGCAAGCCAAAAACCATCAACGAGGAGACGACACCATGTCAGCGGACTATCAACTGAAACTCGCCCCGCAAACCCTGGAAACGGCCGATGCCAAGGCCAAACCCCTGCTCGAGCAGGCCAACGCCAAGCTCGGTTTCGTGCCCAACATGTACCAAGGCATGGCCAAGGCTCCGGGCGTGCTGGACACCTACCTTCACGGCTACGACCTCTTTCGCCAGGACTCCGGCTTCACGTCCCCCGAGCAGGAAGTGGTGTTCTTGACCATCAGCTATCTCAACGGCTGCGGCTACTGCATGTCCGCCCACAGCATGCTGGCCGACAAGATGTCCCAGGTGCCGGCCGACGTGCTCGAGGCCATCCGCGAAGGCAAGGCCATTCCGGATCCGCGCCTGGCCGCCCTCAGCGAATTCACCCGGGTGATGTTCGAGACTCGCGGCAAGCCCGGCCAGGCCGACGTGGAAGCCTTCCTGGCGGCCGGCTTCGAGGAACGGCAAGTGCTACAGATCGTGCTGGCCCTGGCGGTCAAGACGCTCTCCAACTACTCCAACCATCTCAACCATCCCGAGCTGGACGACGCCTTCGCCGGCCACGCCTGGCAGGGCTGAGAGTCGCCAGAAACACCGGCATCGGGCATACCAATGCCGGTTCTTTATTCTTTTGTGGAATGATGGCGGCTGAAAGGGTTCTTGCCGGTGCATTGCCCTGTCGAGAGGGGCAGGCCTAGCATCGTGTTACCCCTGACGAAGGAGGTTCCCCTCATGAAACACCACCTGCTACTGGCGGCCGGCGGCCTGGTCTTTGCCGGCCCGGCCCTGGCCATGCACCCCAGCCCGCTGGTCGAAGCCGACTGGCTCGAGGAGCAGCTCGGCAACGACGACCTGGTGGTGCTGGACGTGCGCTCCAGCATCGACGACGGCGGCGACCGCGACGCCTTCGAGACAGCGCGCATTCCCGGCAGCCGCTACAGCAGCTATACCGACGACGGGTGGCGCGAAGAGCGCGACGGCGTCGCTGGCCTGATGCCCGCCCTCGACGATCTCGAAACGCTGATCGGCGGGCTGGGCATCGACAACGACGACACCGTGGTCGTGGTATCCGCCGGCACCGGCCCCACCGACTTCGGCAGTGCCGCCCGGGTCTACTGGACCTTCAAGGCGCTGGGCCACGACGAGGTGACGGTACTCAACGGCGGCTTCGCCGGCTGGGAGGCACAGGGCCACGAGATCGCCAGCGGGGCGGCGGAGCCCCCAATGGCCGCCGATTTCGAGGGCGAGTTGCGCGACTCGCTGCTGGCCACCACCGAGGAGGTAGAAACCGCCCGCGAGGCCGGCGAACAGCTGGTCGACGCCCGGCCGCCGGCCTTCTTCGCCGGCGAGACCCAATCGCCTGCGGCACGCGTTCCCGGCACCATTCCGGGCTCGGTGAACCTGCCCCATGATGGCAGCCTCGAGGAGCGCGATGGCGCCTACTACCTGCAGCCGGACTCGCTGAAGGCCCGCATCGACGAACTCGGGCTCGACCGGGAAGCCCCCACCGTGGCCTTCTGCAACACCGGTCACTGGGCCGCCAGCGGCTGGTTCCAGCTCAGCGAGGTGGGCGGCCTCGACAACGCCACCATGTACGACGGCTCCATGGCCGCCTGGACCCGCGCCGACGATCGCCCCATCCAACTGGCCGAGCGGGGTACCCTCACCGTCGGCGACCTGGTCGAGTGAACGCCACCGACGACCGACTCGACCTGGATGCCCCGCGGCCTCTACCGGGCGCGGGGCGTTTCATGGAGCGAGGCGTTCGGCCAGAGTCTCGAGATTGCCCACGGTCAGGTCGGGTTCGATGCCCCAGGGATCGAAAGGCGCTTCGGGGCTGCGGCGCACCCAGGCCGCGTGCAGGCCGGCATGGCGTGCTCCGATGACGTCGAAGGCGTTGCTGGAAATCAGCCAGGTGTCGCCGGGCTCGACCTCGAGACGCTGGCGCAGGTGGGCGTAGACCGCCGGGTCGGGCTTGAAGCGCTTGACCTCGTCGACGCTGACCACCGCCTCGAAGTGACCGAGAATCCCGGCCTGGTCGAGCAACCCTTCCACCGCCTCGGCCGTGCCGTTGGAAAAGGCCACGCAGCGCACCCCGGCGCGATCCAGGCGAGCCAGCGCCCCGGCCGCTTCGGGAAAGGCCGGCAGCCGCGCATAGACGTTCATCAGGTGGTCCTGGTCGACGTCGGAGAGCTGGGTCTGCAGCGCGCGGTCGGTGAAGTCCAGCGCTGCACGGGTGCACTGCGAGAAGGGCACGTAGGCGCCCATCAGGCCACGTCGGAAGCTGTACTCGAGCTGCTTGTCGCGCCAGCGTCGCGAGAAGTCGGCAGCGAGTCCTGCATTGCCGGCCAGCCGCGTTTCCAGCTCGGCGACCACGCCCTGGGTGTCGATCAGGGTGCCGTAGACATCGAAGGCCAGTACTTTGGCGGACATCGTCATCCTCCCTCTGTTCATGACCGGATGGTGAACAGCTTGCGTCCGTGGCCATACGCTGGCAAGTCGACGCGAACCCCGACGTCAACCCGCAGAAAGCCGCTCGAGGGCGAAGGCGGCAATCGCCGTATCCTGTACGCCGGTGCCGGTCAGGTCACACACCGTGATGGTGGCGTCCGTCAGGCGCAGGCGCTGCCCCTCGGCGATTACCCGGCCCAACTCGTGGACCTTGAAGGGCGTCTCCTTGCCGGCGAAGGCCTTCAGCTCGCCGTTGGTTTCGCTCTGGGCGCGAGTGTCGGCCACGAAGGCATCGGCGCGGACCAGCACCTCGTCGTCGAGCTCGCGCTTGTCGGGACTGTCGGAGCCCATGGCGGTGACGTGCACGCCCTCGGGCAGATCCTGGGCGAACAGCAGGGGCTCGCGGGCCGGCGTGGTGGTGACGATGATATCGGCCTCGGTGCAGGCCTGGTGCACACTGTCGTGGACGTTCACCGCAAGCCCCGCCGCGCGCATCCGCTCGGCGTAGGCCTCGGCGGCTTCGCGGCGCCGCGCCCAGACGTCGAGAGTGTCGATGTCGCGCACCAGGCGCAGCGCCTTGACCTGCTGCTCGGCCTGCTCGCCGGCACCGATTACCGCCACCCGACGGCTGTTCTCCCGCGACAGGTGCTTGGCGGCGATGGCCCCGGCCAACGCCGTGCGCACCATGGTGAGATACCCCTCGTCGAAGAGCACCGCCTCGACGAGCCCCGTCTCGGCCGCGAACACCATCATCAGGCCATTGAGGCTCGGCAGACCGCGCTTGGGGTTGTCGAAGGCACCGGTGCTGACCTTGATGGCGAAGCGTGAGGCATCACGAATGTGCGCCGTCTTGACGTCCACCTCGCTGCCGAACTCTTCCATGGCCATGGAGAGGATCGGCGGCTGCACCGCTTCGCCGCGGCCCAGCGCGGCGAAGCCCGCCTCCACCGCCGTCAGGGCGTCATGGTCGAGAGTCACGATTTCGGCAATGGCATCGCGCTGGTAGAGCTGCATGGTCGCCTCCAATCGGAAGGTGGGCCGTGTTCGACAGCCCATTATCGGCAACCGAGCAACGTCCCTTCAACGCCCGCGTTTCTCGGGTCGGCCAGGGTTCCGGAAGGGCTGCAACAGCATCCGGTCGAGTCGCAGTTCCCGGACATTGCGGAAATCCTCGATGCCGATCGTCATGCCGAGATGGCCGGCGGCGGGCTGGTCGCGGTAGGTGCCGAACAGGCGATCCCACCAGGGCAGGTTGAAACCGAAGTTGCTGTCGGTTTCGTGTCGGATGATGGAGTGATGAACGCGGTGCATCTCCGGCGTCACCACGACGAAGCGCAGCCAGCGGTCGACCCTGGCGGGCAGGCGCACATTGCCGTGGTTGAACATCGAGGTAGCGTTGAGCACGACCTCGAAGATCAGCACCGCGAGCGCCGGCGCGCCGAGCAGGGCAACCACGGCGACCTTGATGCCCATCGAGAGCAGAATTTCCAAGGGGTGGAAGCGCAGGCCCGTGGTCACGTCGAACTCGAGGTCCGCATGGTGCATGCGATGCAGGCGCCACAACCAAGGGATGGCATGGAAGAGGCGGTGCTGGAAATAGATCGCCATGTCCAGCACGACCACGGAGACGAGGATGGCCAGCCACCCTGGAGCGGCGATCAGATGGAAAACGCCCCAGCCCTTGTCGGCCGATACCAGGGCCGCTCCGACGGCGGCCAGGGGAAAGACCAGGCGAACGGTGAGCGTGTCCACGACCACGATCAGCAGATTGCTGGGCCAGCGCTGCCAGCGACGAACCTGCTGAGATCGCCGTGCGGCAAGAACTTCCCAAACGGCCATCAGCAGCAAGACACTGCCGAAGGCGGCGATCCGGATCCACGGTTCCTGCGCCATCAGTGTGTCATTCATGATGCCCCTCTCGCCCTACATCACGGGCAGGCCTGCGGCTTTCCACTCGGGGTAGCCCTCCTCGAAACGCCTGACTCGATACCCCAGCTGTCGAAGGCGCTGAACGGCTTCGTGCGAGAGGGCACAGTAAGGGCCTCGGCAGTAGGCAACGATCTCCTTGTCGCGGGGCAGGTCATCGAGCATTGCCTCCGGCAAGTGGCCCGCCCGATATTCGTCCGCGGGGCGCACGTCGAGTAGGGCCACCTCGCCGCGCTCCAGGGCGGCCAGAAAACACTGGAGGGATTCTACAACGCCGAACGCAGGGTCATGCGGGTCACCACCAAGGGCCAAGAGCTTGCTAACGCCCCGTCAGACACCGTGCCCGGTCGAAGGTTTCCAGCGCCACGCCGTTGCCGGAGAGGATCAGTGCCAGCGCCTCGCCGCGCACGTCGACGCCATGCTCGGCAAGCGCCGCCAGGCCCACTGCGGCGGCGCCTTCCACCAGGCGTTTCTCGTGCTCGAGAATGTCGACCATGGCGCAGGCAATGGCCGTCTCGGAGACTTGATAGTGGTCGTCCATCACCGCGCGCACCAGTTCGAAGGTGCAGCGGTTGGCGAGGCCGATGCCGCCGCCCAGCGAGTCGGCCAGGCTCTCTGCCTCTTCCACTGACACCGGCTGACCGGCCTGGAGACTCTCCCACATGGCGGCACCCTGCGACAGGCTCACCCCGGTGACCCGGCACGCCGGGCGGATCGCCTTCACGGCCGCGCCGATGCCGCCCAGCAGCCCCCCGCCGGAGAGACCGACGATGACGCGGTCGAGATCGGGCGCGTCCTCCATGAGTTCGAGTCCGATGGTGCCCTGCCCGGCGGCGATCAGCGGGTCGTCGAAGGGCGGGATCAGCGTCATGCCCTGGTCGCGCACCAGCCGTTCGACCTCGGCGAAAGCCTCGTCCTGGCTCTCGCCCACGCGTTTCACCTCGGCACCCAGTGCCTCGATAGCGGCCACCTTGTTGGCCGGTACCAGACTGGAAAGGCAGATCACCGCCGGCACGCCAAGCCGCGCCGCCGCATAGGCCACGGCGCGGCCGTGGTTGCCGGTCGAGGCCGTGGTCACGCCGGCGGCCAGGGCGTCGCGCCCATGGCGCTCGATCAGCGCGGCAATCATGTTGGTGGCGCCGCGCAGCTTGAAGGCGCCGGTGGGCTGACAGGTCTCGAGCTTGAGGCGGATGTCGGCATCGAAGCGCGCGGAGAGCGCTGCCGAGCGCACCAGTGGCGTGCGCACCGCCTGGCCGGCCAGGCGCTGGCGCGCCCGGTAGATGGCTTCCAGCGTCACGCCATGAGTGGGTTCGGTCATGTCACCTGCCCTCATACGACGAACCTCGCCGCGGGCAAGCCGCGGCGAGGTCGAGACGGGATAGCGGCGGCTCAGGCGAGCTGGGCTTCGCCGCTGCGCACCAGCTCGTCGGCCACCTGATCGACGGCGCGCCGGGTGCGGGCGACGATCTCGTCGACCTCGGCCCGGGTGGCTACCAAGGGCGGGGCGAAGCCCAGAATGTCACCCTGGGGCATGGCGCGGGCGATCAGGTTCTGCTCCAGCGCCGCCGCGGCGATGCGCGGACCGACCTTGAGCGCCGGGTCGAAGGCTTGGCGCCGAGCCGGGTCGGCGGCGAACTCCACCGCTGCCAACATGCCAACGCCGCGCACGTCGCCGACGAGTGGATGGTCGCCGAAGGCGGCCTGCATCTGCTGCTGCAAGTAGGCACCGGTTTCGGCGGCGTTGGCGGTGAGCCCCTCACGCTCGATGATGGCCAGGTTGGCCAGCGCCGCGGCGCAACCCAGGGCGTGTCCGGAGTAGGTCCAGCCATGGCCGATGGGGCCGTACTCGCCGGTGCCCTGCTCGAGCACCTGCCACACGCGGTCGCCGACGATCACGCCGGAGAGCGGCTGGTAGGCGCTGGTCAGGCCCTTGGCCACGGTGATCAGGTCGGGTTGGATGCCATAGTAGTGGCTGCCGAAGTCGGCACCGATCCGGCCGAAGCCGCATACCACCTCGTCGGCGATCAACAGCACGTCGTACTTGGCGAGCACCGCCTGAATTGCCTCCCAGTAGCCCTCGGGCGGCGGCACGATACCGCCGGTTCCCAGCACCGGCTCGCCGATGAAGGCGGCGACGGTCTCCGGGCCCTCGGCCAGGATCATCGCCTCGAGCCGTTCGGCACAGTAGGCGGAGAAGTCACGCTCGCTCATGCCCTGCTGCTCGGCGGCACGCTGGTAGTAGAACGGCGCCTCGGTGTGACGGATCGTCTCGATGGGCAGGTCGAAGTGGTCGTGGAACGCCTTCAGGCCGGTCAGCGAGCCGGAGGCGATGCCGGAGCCGTGGTAGCCGCGGCTCCGCGCGATCACCTTCTTCTTCTGCGGACGCCCCAGCACGTTGTTGTAGTAGCGCACGATCTTGAGCTGCGTCTCGTTGGCGTCAGAGCCGCCCAGGCCGTAGTAGACCTTGGACATGCCAGGCCCGGCGAGCTCGAGGATCTTCTCGGAGAGCGCGATCTGCGGCTCGTTGGAGTGCCCCACGTAGGTGTGGTAGTAGGAGAGTTCGAGCGCCTGCTGATAGATCGCCTCGGCCACCTCGGTACGACCGTAGCCAATGTTGACGCAATACAGCCCGGCGAAGCCGTCGATGAATTCACGGCCGTCCTTGTCACGAATGTGGATGCCCTTGCCGCCGGTGATGACCCGGCCCGGCGCATCGCCCTGGGCGAAGTCGCGCAGGTGGGTGGAGGCGTGAAAGGTGACCTTCCGGTCGCGATCGATCAAGTCCTTATGCAAGCTCATGGCGTTCTCTCTTCTCTCAGGGCTCCCCGGCTCCGCCGGGGAGGATGTTCAAATTCAAAAAGCAAAACCACTAAGCACGAGAGCTCTGCGAGCGAAGGCCAGACAAGGCGGATCTTGACGAGAACAGCGGAGTTTACGTTCTGTAAATGAGCATGTTCGAATCAAGATCCAACGCCGTATGGCCGAGCGCAGCAAGCTCAACTACCAGATACCGAGCCCAGGGCCCCCAGGCAGTAGTACTTCGTTTCGAGGTATTCATCGATACCGGTGATGCCGCCCTCGCGGCCCAGGCCCGACTGCTTGACGCCGCCGAAGGGCACCGGGGGGCCGGTCATCTTCACCGAGTTGACGCTGACCATGCCGTACTCCAGCGCCCGCAGCAGTTTCCAGATGCGGCGGATGTCGTGGGTGTAGACGTAGGCGGCCAGGCCGTATTCGGTGTCGTTGGCCATCTCGATCACCTGGTCGTCGTCCGAATAGGCGGTGATGCCGGCCACCGGCGAAAAGTTCTCCTCGTGCCACACCTTCATCTCGGGGGTCACGCCGGTCATCAGCACCGGCATGAAGAAGTTGGGCCCGGGTGCCGCGCTCTGGTCGCCGGCGACCAGGGTAGCCCCGCGGGAGATGGCATCGTCGACGATGCTGGCGGCCTTCTCCACGGCCTGACGATGGATCAGCGGACCGAGATCGATCTCGCTCTCCAGCCCGTTGCCCACGGTGAGTGCCGCCATGCGCTCGGCGAACTGCTCGACGAAGGCGTCGTGGATCGACTCGTGAACCAGAATGCGGTTGGCCGCCAGGCAATCCTGGCCGGCGGTCTGGAACTTGGCCGCCACGGCGGCGTAGGCCGCCTCCTTGGGGTCCATGTCCGGGCCGACGATGAAGGGCGCATTGCCCCCCAGCTCCAGCGACACCCGCTTGACGGTGTTCGCGCACTGCTCGAGCAGCAGCCGGCCGACCCGGGTGGAACCGGTGAACGATAGCGCCTTGACGCGCTCCTCGGCACACAGCAGTTTCGACACTTCGGCGGGCTCGCCCAGCACCACGTTGAACACCCCGGCGGGGATGCCGGCGCGCTCGGCGAGCTCGGCCAGCGCCAGCGCCGAGAACGGGGTCTCGCCGGCGGGCTTGACGATCACCGGGCAGCCGGCGGCCATGGCGGCAGCGGCCTTGCGAGTGATCATCGCCAACGGGAAGTTCCACGGCGTGATCAGCGCGGCGATGCCTACCGGCTCCTTGATGGTACCCAGCGCGGCGTTGGGGATGTGACTGGGGATGGTGTCACCGTAGGTGCGCTTGCCCTCCTCGGCGAACCAGCGCACGAAGCTGGCGCCGTATTCCACCTCGCCACGGGCATCGGGCAGCGGCTTGCCCTGTTCCAGGGTCATGATGGTGGCCAGATCCTCGCGGTGGGCCTGCAGCAAGTCGTACCACGCCAGCAGCCGCTCGCAGCGCTCGTCGGCGCGCAGTGCGCGCCAGTGCACGAAGGCCGCCTCGGCGGCATCCACGGCACCGCGGATCTGTTCGGGCTCGAGCCAGGGAATGTGCCCCAGGGCTTCCCCCGTGGCCGGATCGAACACGGCCTCTTCGCGGCCGCCCTCGCCGTGAGTCCACTTGCCGTCGACGTAGGCGTACTGGCGGAACAGGCGCGGGTCGTCTAGCAGGGTGGACAGCGTCTTGGACAGTTTCATATTCATGCGGCACCTCCCTCGCACGCCGGCCGTAACGTTCGACCGGCGTTGGCAAAATGGCCGAGCGGTTGTCACCGCTCCATGCCCACAGGGTAAGGGATTGCCGGGGTGGGGAGTTTTTGAAAGCCGCAGTACAACCTGCAGGATTTTTCGTCGTCGGCAGCAAAGCCGCGATTTTTTCTGTGCCGCGCCATCACCCGACGAAGTCGTCGGGGGAAAACCCCATCGGGGGTCGCTTGACGCTCTTGGTGACGATGTAGGTGAAATAACGTTCGATGCCAGCATCGCTGGTCAGCCAGGCATCGATCAGGCGCTGGTAGGCGTCGATGGAGTCGGCCTCCACCTTGATCAGGTAGTCCACGCCACCGCCCACGGCCACGCACTCGGTGACCTCGGGCGTATCGTGAACCAACGCTTCGAAGCGGGCGAAACTGGCGGCATTATGGGCCTGGAGCTCGATCTGCACCCACACCGGGGTGTGCTTGACCAGCGCAGCGGCATTGATCCTGGCACTGTAGCCCTCGATAATGCCGGCCTTCTCCAGGCGGCGAACCCGCTCCCAGCAGGGGCTGACCGAGAGGTTGATCGCCTCGGCCAGCTTCGACTTGGTGATGCGGCCGTCCTGCGACAGGATCTCGAGAATCTTCAGGTCGTAACGATCGAGCTTCATCGGTGGTGCGTCCCTCTCAGCCCAGGGAGTCGACGATATCGGCGATCACCGCAATGGTATCGCCCATGTTGACCAGCGCGGGGTGACGGCGCGCTGCCAGCACACCGCTACGTCCGGCGCAATACTCGACGGGGGAAGTGCCGCTTCGCGTCAGGTCATAGACGCGGGCAATTACCTCGCCTTTCTCCACGCGCTCGCCCAACGCGAAGCAGAGCTCCAGCAGGCCAGAGTGCTCGCTCTGCACGTAGCAGTTGGCATCGGGCATGTCGAGGTAGACCTGAGGCTCGGCGGGCATCTCTACCGCCCCTTCCAGCAGGCCATAGTGGATCAGCACGTTGCGCACGCCACGCTCGGTGATGGCGAGGCTCTCGGGCGTCGAGGTGCCACCGCCACCCAGTTCGGTGGCCACGAAGATCTTGCCCTGGCTTTCCACCGCGGTGTCGAATAGCGCCGCGGCGTCGAGCTCGAACATCATCATCGCATAGGGGGCGCCGAATGCCTTGGCTCCCTCGAGAGCGCGACGCTGCTGCTCGGCGTTCTCCAGCACGTGGGAGGCGCCGAAGGGGATGATGTCCAGGGTGCGCCCGCCGGAGTGCAGGTCGAGCACCACGTCGCACACCGGCACCATCACCCGGGTGAAGTAGTCGGCGATCTTCTCGGTCACATTGCCGTCCGGATTGCCGGGAAAGCTACGGTTGAGGTTGCCGCCGTCGAGGCCGGAGGTGCGCTTGCCGGCCATCACCGCCGGCTGGTTCATGCACGGCACGATGATCACCCGGCCCCGTACGTCCTCGGCGCGCAGCTCACTGGAAAGTTTCAGCAGTGCGGTGATGCCTTCGTATTCGTCACCGTGATTGCCGCCGGTGAGCAGCGCCGTGGGGCCCTCGCCATTCTTGACCACGGTGACGGGGATCATCACCGCACCCCAGGCCGACTCGTCGGTGGAGATGGGCAGCTTGAGAAAGCCGTGCTGCACGCCGTCGGCGTCGAAGTCGACGGTGGCGGAGATGGGGCTGGGACGCTTGGTCATTGTTTACAACTCCTTGTTCTCGTATGGCACGGGCATGGTGGTCTTGGTGCCACTCGGGGCTGATCTGGCGGCAGATCTGCGAGGGGGCGCTGTGAACCCGTCCCTGGGCGCTACCGACGCCATCCCTGGCGTCGGACCCCCTCTACGATCTGCCCTCAGCGCCCCTCGTTACGTGTCGAAGCAGGTCAAGCTTCCTGCCCTCTCAGCGCACGAAGAGCTGGCGCGGGAAGTCGGCCAGGGTCTCGCAGCCGGTTTCGGTGATCAGAATGCTCTCGGTGATCTCCAGCCCCCAGTCGTCCTCCCACAGTCCGGGCATGAAGTGAAACGTCATGCCGGGCTGCAGGACGGTCTCGTCGGAGGGGCGCAGACTCATGGTGCGCTCGCCCCAGTCCGGCGGGTAGCTAATGCCGATGGGGTAGCCGCAGCGGGCACCGCCACGGTCGAAGCCGTACTTGTCCATGGCCGCGCCCAGCGCCATGGCGATGTCGGCAGTGCGATTGCCGGGCTTGGCCACTTCGAGGCCGTTATCGATGCCCTCGAGCAGCGCCGACTCGGCACGCACGAATTCGGGCGGCGGCTTGCCCAGGTAGACCGTGCGCGACATGGGCGCATGGTAGCGCTTGAAGACGCCGGCGATCTCGAAGAAGGTGCCCTCTCCTCGACGGAAGGGCGTGTCGTCCCAGGTCAGGTGCGGCGCCGCGGCGTCCTTGCCGGTGGGCAGCATGGGCACGATGGCCGGATAGTCGCCGCCGAAGACCCGGCCCGTCGGATCCGTCCAGCCCTCGATGCCCACGCGGTAGATCTCCGAGACCAACTTGCTCTTGGGCAGGCCCGGCTCGATCACTTCGAGGATGCGCGAATGCATGCCTTCGACGATCCTGGCCGCCACGCGCATGTATTCGATCTCCTGGGGCGACTTGATGGCGCGGCACCAGTTGACCAGGGAGTTCGCGTCCATGAAGCGCGCATGGGGTAGCTCGCGCAGCAGGCACTGGTAGGCTTTGGCCGAAAAATAGTAATTGTCCATCTCCAGGCCCACCACCCCTTGATGCCAGCCGCGATCGGGCATGATCGACTGCGCCAGGTAGTCCATGGGGTGCATGTCGGGATTCTGAACGTAGTGGTCCGGGTAGTAGGTGATGTTGTCCGGGTCTATCCAGCAGGTGCGCAGTGCCCCGTTGGCATCCATGCGCCGTCCGTACCACACCGGTTCGCCCTCCAGTCCGACCAGCACGCACTGGTGCACGTAGAAGGACCAGCCATCGTAGCCGGTCAGCCACGCCATGTTGGAGGGGTCGCTGATGACCAGCACGTCGATCCCGCGACTGGCCATCTCGGCGCGCACTTTCCACAAACGGCTGGCGTATTCCTCTCGCGTGAAGGGCAGGTTTACCTGGGTCATGGGGCCACTCGCCAAAGCAACATCAAGAAAATCGGCCCTCTCGACGAGGAGAAGGCCGGGCCAGGGTGACGGTCACTGACGAGATGCCTGAACGGGTCGCGGGCCGAACAGTCGCACCAGGCAGTGGAGAATGCTCCCTTTGAGTGGAGGTTACTGCCAACCCACGGTAGGCGGTCAAGCATTTCGTGACGCCATGTAACGCCTATGCCGGTCATACTTGTTCACGACCCCAGTCCAGCGCCATGATGAGCTCTCTAACGCGAAGGAGACGACATGAAGATCCTGGTCCACATCGACGATGCCGAGCAGTGGCGGAAGGCCCTCGCCGAGCGCCTTCCCGAAGCCGAGGTCTTCACCAGTGCGGCACCCGCCGAGCAGCGCCGCCAGGCCGACTACCTGGCCGTGTGGAAGCCTCCCGAGTGGCTGCTGCGCGAGCCCATTGACCCCAAGGGCATCGTCAACCTGGGCGCCGGCGTCGATGCGCTGCTGAACAATCCCGGGCTGCCCGACGGCGTGCCCATCGTCAAGCTGCGCGACGCCGGCATGGCGGAACTGATCGGCGACTACGTGCGCTACGGCATCCTGCATTTCCAGCGCGACTTCGACCGCTACCGCCGTCAGCAGGCGCGCGCCGAGTGGCGCGAGCTTGCCGTGGTCGACAAGTCGGACTGGCCGGTAGGCGTGCTGGGCTTGGGTGCCATCGGCGCCAAAGTGGCCGCCATGATCGCCGCTGACGGTTTCCCGGTACATGGCTGGAGTCGCTCACCCAAGTCGCTGGAGGGGATCACCTGCCACCATGGCGACGATGGCCTGACGACACTGCTCGGCACGGTGCGCACTTTGGTTTTGCTGCTGCCGGACACCGCGGAAACGCATCACATCGTCAACGCCGAGACGCTGGCTGCGCTGCCCGACGGCGCCTCCCTGATCAACCCGGGCCGCGGCACGCTGATCGACGAGACCGCCCTACTCGATGCTCTGGGCGAGGGCGCGGCGGCAGGGCGACTGCGCGGCACCATTCTCGATGCCTTCCCAGAGGAGCCGCTGCCGGTCAGCAGCCCGCTTTGGTCGCACCCACGGGTATGGGTCACTCCGCACATGGCGGGCCCCACCCCGCTGGGCGAGGCACTGGACCAGGTCGCCGAGGCGCTGCGGGCGCTGGCGGCCGGCGAGCCCATCGACACCGTCGACCCCGAGGCCGGCTACTGATGGGCAACGCTATGGCAGCGAACGGCCGGGCACCGGGCCCGGCCGCTCATGACTGGCTAGCGACGAGAGCTCAAGCCGACGGCAACAGATTCGTCACGCTGCGCCCATAGAGCTCCGTGGCGACTTTGAAGCGCCCGATCAACCCCGACATCTCGCCTGCCTGGCCGTCCAGCGAACGGCTGGCGGCTGCCACCTGTTCGACCAGGGCGGCATTCTCCTGGGTGGTCTGCTCGAGCTGCGAGACCGCCTGGTTGACCTGCTCGATGCCCGCCGACTGCTCCTCGGTGGCGGCCGACATGTCGCTGACCAGATCGGCGACCTGGCGCACCTCGCGTGTGATCTCCGCCAGGGCATCGTGGGTCTGGCTGACCAGATCGTCTCCTTTGGCCACGCGCTGGGCATTGTCGCCGATCAGGTGGCGAATGCGTTCGGCTTCTTCAGCGCTGCGACTGGCGAGTTTGCGCACTTCTCCGGCCACCACGGCGAACCCCCGTCCATGTTCCCCGGCTCGCGCCGCTTCCACGGAAGCGTTGAGCGCCAGCAGATTGGTCTGGAAGGCGATGCCGTCGATCGCTTCGACGATGGCATTGATCTGGCGGTTGGCCTCGTGGATCTCGCGCATGGCCTCGCGCGCCTCGGCCGCCACGTGGCTGGCCCGGTCGGCACGGCTCGCCGTCTGCTCGGTCTTGCCGCGGGCCTCGCGAGCGTTGTCCGCCGACTGACGCACCGTGGAGGTGATCTGCTCCATGCTGGTGGCGGTCTCCACCAGCGACGAGGACTGCTCCTCGGTGCGGCTGGCGAGGTCTTCGTTGCCCTGGGCGATCTCGCCGCTGGCCGAGGTGACGCCGGAGGCGCCTTGCTGAATGCTCGCCACCAGCGCCTCCATGCTCTCGGTCGAGGCATTGAAAGCGGCGTAGAAGCGCGAGAGTTCGTCGGTTCCCGGCACCGGCAGGCGCTGGGTCAGGTCGCCATCGCGCTCGGCAATCTGCTGCAGCGCATGGCGCAGGGGCACCACGATGCTGCGCACCAGCAGCATGGCCAGCACCAGGGCGACTACGACGGCCAGCACGGCGAACACCACGAAGCGCCACAGCTCATTGCGCGCCCCGGCCGCCAGGCTTTCGGCATCGGCCAGCACCCCGCTGGCCATGGCTTCCTCCACGCCCTTGAGACGCTCGATCTTGGCGGTCTGGGCGTCGAACCAGCGTGCCGCATCGATGCCGTAGCCGCCGTTGATGCCCTGGTTGACGGCGATCTGGCGCATCATGGTCAGGCGTCCGGCGTCTTCATGCTCTGCCGTGGCGTTCCGGTAGCGCTCGATCATCGCCGGCGAGGCCAGCATGCGAAAGCTCTCCTCGAAGGCCGACGCCTCGCCGAGCAATTCCATGAAAGCATAGTAGGCTTGCGGTGCCATGCGGTTGGCCGAAAAGGCGCCAGCCAGCATGGCACGTTCGATGCCCGCCGTTTCCTTGAGCTCCTTGAGGGCCGCATAGGCGCCCAGATCGCGTGACAGTTCTCCGGCTTCGACGCGAGCGGTGAGTCGACCGGCCATCTCCAGCAGAGCCCCGTTGAGGCTGCTGTAGTAGTCCAGCGACTCCACCGGCTTGATCTCCTGGGCATCGATCGCCTCACGCATGGAGGGCAGCTCGTCCAGAGCAGCGCCGATCGTTTGGCCGAGTTCTGCGAGCCGGGGATCGCCGTCCGTATCCACCGCCGTCCAGGCCGTCCGGAACGCCTTCAACCGGCCGTCGGCCTGACGGCGCTGCTCGGCGAGGCGCTCGCCGAACGCCTCGCCCTTGCTGCTCAAGTAGCCCGAGGAGAGGCCGCGCTCCACCTGGAGCTCATGCACCAGATCGCCAGCGCGGTTGGAAAAGCGGGTCATCTGCTCGACCTCGGCCATGTCGGCGGCCAACTGCTGGCGCTCGAGTATGCCACTGGTGGCCAACCAAGCGATGACGAGAATGGGAAGTGCCAGCGCAAGCAGGAACTTGCGCGACATGGGAATGCGATGAAGGAAGTGGGTCATGGAGCCTTTACCTGCCGAAGCTGAGTGGTGACAACAATATCGGGTGTCGTGAGTCTGGGTGGATGCGATTGTTGTTGTGCTATCAGCCGGCTGTCTTGCGAGGTAGGAACCGTCTAAGGGCAGCGGTGGCTGCGCTGACGTTAACAATGTCGGCGCGCATGGCCATGGCTTGAACGCCACTGTCATGAAATCGTCAGGAAATTGACGGGCATCATCTTTTCCTGTCCACCCGGTCAATTCTCGTGCTGACCGCCCGATGGGGTTGTGCTCCGGCTACACGAACCGCACATCTACCGATAAGCTGATAGGAAGACACTCATCGCCCAGCACGGAGGTTCGCCATGACACCGCACGTCGACTATGGCCCGCAGGATGCCCTGCTGGTGGTGGACATGCAGAACGACTTCTGCGAGGGCGGCGCCCTGGCCGTGAGCGGCGGCAGCGCGCTGGTGCCCGGCATCAACGCCCAGATCGAGACCGCCCGCCACGGCGACGCCCTGGTGCTCGCTTCGCGCGACTGGCACCCCGTCGATCACGTCAGCTTCACTCACCGCGGCGGCCCCTGGCCGGTGCACTGCGTGCAGGACACCCATGGCGCCGCCTTTCACCCCGACCTCGTGCTGCCCGACGATGCCATCCGCATCAGCAAGGCCACCGCCTTCGACGCCGATGCCTACTCGGCCTTCGACGCGACGGGGTTGGGCGGCTATCTGCGCGACCGCGGCATCCGCCGCGTGGTGGTTTGCGGCCTGGCCATGGACGTCTGCGTGCAGGCCACCGCCAAGGACGCTCTCGAGGAGGGATTCGAGGTCGTGCTGCTCGGCTCGCTGACCGAACCAGTCGATCCCCAGGGACGGGAGCGCTGCCAAGAGGCGCTCGAGCAGGCGGGCGTCGAGGTCCGCGCATGAGTCGGTGCCCGAATTTTTCCGTCGACGACGCTGACCTGACGCTGCTCACCGACCTCTACCAGTTGACCATGCTGCAGGCCTACTGGAAGGAGGGCATGGAGGCGAGCGCCACCTTCAGTCTCTACTTCCGCAAGCTGCCGCCGACGCGGCGCTTCATGCTCGCCTGCGGCCAGCAGTACGCCGCCGAGCTGGCCACCCGACTGCGCTTCACCGATGCCCACCTCGCCAGCCTGGCCGCAACCGGCACCTTCGACGATGCCTTTCTCGACTGGCTGGGCAACTTTCGCTTCTCGGGCGATATCTGGACGCTCCCCGAGGGAACGCCGGTGTTCGAGAACGAGCCCTTCATGGAGGTGGACGCGCCCATCGCCGAGGCACAGCTGCTGGAGAGCCTGGTCATGAACCTGGTGCAGCTGGAGACCGTGCTGGCCTCCAAGGCGGTGCGCATCGTGAGCGCGGCACGCGGTCGGCCGGTGGTCGACTTCGGCCTGCGCCGCATGCACGGCATCGATGCCGCGGTGCGCGGGGTGCGCGCCTACCGCACCGCCGGACTCGCCGGCACCAGCAACGTGCTGGGTGGGCTGCGCCACGACCTGCCGCTGCGCGGCACCATGGCACACAGCTACATTCTCGCCCACGACGACGAACGCGAGGCGTTTCGTGCCTTCGCCCGCCACTACCCCGACACCACTCTGCTGGTGGATACCCACGACACCCTGGCAGGCGTCGACAAGGTGATCGAGCTGATGGCTGAGGACCCTTCGCTTCGCGTCGCCGCCATTCGGCTCGATTCCGGCGATCTCGGCGAACTCGCCCACCGCTCGCGGCAACGGCTCGACGCAGCCGGCCATGCGGACGTGAAGATCATCGCCAGCAGCGGCCTCGACGAACACGAGATCGCCGCCCTGCTGAACGACGACGCACCCATCGATGCCTTCGGCGTGGGCACCGAAATGGGCGTTGCCGCCGACGCCCCGGTGATCGATCTCTCCTACAAACTCGTCGAGTATGCCGGCAAGCCGCGAGTCAAACACTCCACGGGCAAGATCAACCTACCCGGCCGCAAGCAGCTCTATCGGCACCACGACGACGCAGGCCGGATGACCGGGGACGTCATCGCCCGGCGCGACGAAGACATCCAGGGTGCCGAACCGTTGCTGGTGCCAGCGGTCAAGGAGGGGCAGCTGGACACTGCCACCATGGCACTCGCCGACGACGCCCGGGAGCGCGTCGAATGCGCGCTCGACGCCATGCCGGAAACCTTGAAGCGGATCGAGCCGGGCAAAGCCGACTATCCGGTCGAACTCAGCCCGGCGCTCGACCGGCTGCGCTCCCGCACCTGACTGAAGCCAGGCCACGACAGCCGGTCGTCACGGCCGTTCCTCAGCTCAGCAGAGCGTGGAACTGGCGCAGCCACTCGGGATGGGCCGGCCAGGCCGGCGCCGTCACCAAGCGTCCTGAGGTGACGGCCTGGTCGACGGCGATCTCCGCGTAGTCGCCGCCCGCCAGGCGCACTTCGGGGGCACAGGCCGGATAGGCCGAGACACGATGCCCCTCGAGCGAAACCGCTGCCGCGAGAAGTTGAGCACCGTGGCAGATGGCGGCAATCGGCTTGTCCTGTTCGACGAAGTGACGCACCTGCTCGAGCACCCGCTCGTCGAGGCGCAGGTATTCCGGCGCCCGCCCGCCGGGAATCACCAGGGCGTCGTAGTCGGCCAGCTCCACCTCGGCGAAGGTGGCATTGAGGGTGAAGTCGTGCCCCGGCTTCTCGGAGTAGGTCTGGTCGCCCTCGAAGTCGTGGATGGCGGTACGCACCTTGTCGCCTTCGCGCTTGTCGGGGCACACGGCATCCACGCTGTGCCCCATGGCCTGCAGGGCCTGGAAGGGCACCATGATCTCGTAGTCCTCGACATAGTCACCGGCGATGAGCAGTAGTCTAGCCATGGGGATTCTCTCCTTGCGCGAAAGCGCGTCGTGTATGAGACGTCGGTCTGCAACCGCAAGCCTAGCCACGCCACCGAACAAATTCCACGCGGAACGGAACCGTCAACCGCCGAACCGACTCTCACTTCCGACACCCCCGTTCGTCGACGCTGGGAGCCCTCCATGCCATTCGCTCGCCTTCTGGGCCTCCCGCTGGCGGCCCTGCTGCTGTTCGCAGCTTGGCCAGCGGACCTGGCGCTCGCCAGCAGCGAGCCCACGCCCTTTTCCGCCCGCTATCGCCTCCAGGTGAGCGGCTGGCCCGACGTCACCATCGAGCACCGGCTGGCCCAAGAGGGTCACTACTGGCTCAGCGAGATGCAGGCATCCATTGCCATGGCCAGTGGCGAGGAGCGCAGCCGATTCATGGTCGATGACACCGGCGTGCAGTCGCTGCATTACTCCAGCGGCTATTCGCTGCTGGGCATCGGCGACCGCTACTCGCTCGCATCCGACACCCTGCGCGAGCTCCCCGACCGCCAGACGGCGCTCTTCCTTCTCTCGCAGCGAGCCCATGGCGACCAGTGCGCCGCTACCTGCCGGCTCACGTACCAGGACCACCGGGGCGATCGGGAAAGGCTCCGGTTCCGGGTGCTGCCTCGTCAACACCTGAGCGTGCCGGCCGGCGACTTCGAGGCACTGACGATCGAGGCCACCAACCCCGACGAACCCGGCCGACGCCTGATGCTGCGCTTCCATCCGGAGCTGCCGGGCCTGCTGCTGGCTGCCGACTACCATCGCGATGGCGAACGCCGCAGCCGCCTGACACTGACGTCGCTCGAGCACAGCTCGCCTTAACACCACCTCGCCATTGGCCCGCCTCGTCGGTTCGGCTAGAGTGTGGCGGTTCTGGCTGCCCGCCGGCAGCCCGATGACGCTTTGGAGAAGGGAGTCTCGATGCTGAGCGGTCTGCTGCTCGTCCTGTTGCCGTTGCTGGTGGGATATCTGATACCGGTACGTCACGCCGCCGTGATGGACGCCATCAACCGCAGCGTCAACGCCGCCATCTACGTGATCCTGCTGTTGATGGGCGTGGGCCTCGCCGGCCTCGACGACCTGGCCAGCCAGCTCTCGCGCATGGGCAGCCAGGCACTGCTGCTGTTCTTGCTGCTCTCCGCCTGCAACCTGGCGGCATTGGCCTGGCTCGCCCGGCGCCTGCGGATGCGCATCGAACCCGGCCGCTCGGTGGCCGACGCACCGACCAGCAAGCTCGCGGCCCTGACCGGCTCGCTGGCGCTGGTGGGGGTGGTGATCGGCGGCGTGCTGACGGGGCTGGTCGCCAGCGGCCTGAGTGCGAGTGACGGGTTTTTCAGCGGTGCCGAAACGTTGGCCGAAGGGGTGCTCTACCTGCTGCTGGCACTGATCGGCTGCCAGCTGCGCAACTCCGGCATGCCGCTTCGCCAGATTCTGCTCAATCGCCGCGGCCTGGCCATAGCCGCCACCCTGGCAGCCAGTTCGCTGGCGGGCGGGCTGGTTGCCGCGCCACTGCTCTCCCTCGCCTGGAACGAAGGGCTGGCGCTGGCTGCCGGCTTCGGCTGGTACTCGCTTTCCGGCATCCTGATCGGCGACGGGCTGGGCGCCCAGATGGGCGGTGTGGCCTTCTTCAACGACCTGCTACGCGAACTGGCAGCCTTCGTGCTGATTCCCTTGACCATCCGCCGTCACACCCCGCTGGCCATCGGCTACGGCGGCGCCACGGCCATGGATTTCACCCTGCCGGTGATCCAGCAGCACGGCGGCGTGGCTTGCGTACCCGTCGCCGTGGTCTCGGGCTTTCTGCTCTCGCTGCTATCGCCGCCGTTGACTCTGTTCTTCCTGTCGCTGTGAGAAGGGAAGGGCCGGCTTGCACCAAGCTTGCATCTTTGCTGACCATTGGCTGCATCGCCGTCGGCGACACTGTCCCGACCACCTCACCGCCGAGAGCCGCCCATGGCCCCACGCCTGCCCCGCCCTACCGTCTCGCGCCTGGGCATCAAGCTGTTCCTGATCATCCTGCTGGTCAACGTGGTGATCGCCGGCCTGGTGTTCCTATCGGTATCGCGCAGTCTCGACCGCGGCTTCATCGAATACCTGGAAACCACCCAGGCGAACCGCGCCGAGAGGCTCGCCGAAGGGCTGGGCGAGGAGTGGGCGCGACGCGGCGGCTGGCAGTGGCTGCGCAACTCACCGCCGGCATGGCATCGTCTGGTGCGTCAGCAACTGTGGCCCGGTGAACGTCGCCCGCCCCACGGCATCGAACGGCGCCTGGGCGATGCCCGCGACTTCGTGCTCCACGATGCCGAGGGTCTACCAGTGATCGGGCTGCCACCCGACGAGCGCGAGCATGGCGATGCGCCCGACCTCGAGTGGTTGCCCATCGTCCACGATGGCGAGCGGGTCGGCACGCTGGGCTACCGCCCGCCTCGCCAGTTGCTGGCGCGGATGGAGCATGTCTTCCTGGGGCGTCAGCAGCGCAACCTCGGCATCGTCGTCGCTGCCCTGGGGCTGGCTTCGCTGCTACTGGCCGGCGGCCTGGCCTGGTGGCTGGGGCGCCGCACCCACGGCATGGCCCTCGCCACGCAGCGCCTCACCGAAGGCGACTACAGCACGCGTCTGCCTGAACGCGGGCGCGACGAGCTCGCCCGACTCGCCCACGATTTCAACGTGTTGGCCGCCACCCTCGAGGCGAGCCGCGAGGCACGCAGCCGCTGGGTTTCCGACATCGCCCATGAACTGCGTACGCCGCTCTCCGTGCTGCGCGGCGAAATCGAAGCGATGCAGGACGGCATTCGTACGCTCGATGCCAACGGCCTGCACTCGCTGGGCCAGGAGGTAGGTCAGCTCGAGCGTCTGGTGGCCGACCTGCGCCTGCTCTCGCAGAGCGATGCCGGCGCCCTCGAAGTTCAGTTGGCGCCCTTGAACCTTACCGACAGCCTGACGAGCCGACTGGATGAGGCGCGTGGCTGGCTGGCCGACAGCGGCCTTACCCTCACCACCGACATCCCCGGCCCGGCGTGGATTCGCGGTGACGCTCGACGCCTGCGCCAGCTGTGGACCAACCTGCTCGACAACAGTTGCGCCTATACCCACTCGCCGGGGCGGCTGGAGGTGCGCCTCGAGGGCCTGGCGGACCGGGTACGTGTCGTCTGGGAAGACAGCGCTCCCGGGGTGCCCGAGGCGTCACTGCCCAAGCTCACCGAACGTCTCTACCGCGTGGAGGACTCGCGCAGTCGCGCCAGTGGCGGCAGCGGCCTGGGGCTTTCCATCGCCGGCGCCTTGATCAAGGCCCACGGCGGCACTTTGACGCCCTCGAATTCGCCGCTGGGTGGGCTACGCTGGACCCTGGAATTCCCGCGGCTCGACGCCGCCGGCTGACAAGGAAGAACGCCATGCAAGACGTTGCCCCTCGCCACGACCGCGTGCTCATCGTCGAAGACGAACCCAAGATCGCCCGGCTGGTTGCCGACTACCTGGAAGGCAGCGGCTACCCCAGCGAGCACCTGGATCACGGCGACGCCGTACTGCCCTGGCTGCACCAGCAGGCCACTGCCGATGACCTGCCCGCCCTGGTGCTGCTCGACCTGATGCTGCCGGGCAGCGACGGCCTGACGTTATGCCGCGAGATCCGCCAGCGCTGGCCGAGCATCGCCATCATCATGCTCACCGCCCGCGTCGAGGAGGTCGACCGCCTGCTCGGCCTGGAGCTGGGCGCCGACGACTACATCTGCAAGCCGTTCAGCCCCCGCGAGGTGGTGGCCCGGATCCGCGCCGTTCTGCGCCGCAGCCACGCCAGCGCGGAACCCGCCAGCACCGACGGGCTGGAACTCGACGACGCCGGCTGGCGGGCGCTGGCCGACGGTCGGGATCTGGGGCTGACCGCCGTGGAGTTCCAACTGCTCAAGGTGATGATGCACTCGCCGGGGCGCATCTTTTCCCGCGAGCAGTTGATGGATCACATGTACCGCGACCATCGCATCGTTTCCGAGCGCACCGTGGACAGCCATGTCAAGAAGCTGCGGCGCAAGATCGCCGAGGCGTGGCCGGAACGCGAAGTGATCCGCTCGGTCTACGGCGTCGGCTACAAGTACCAGCCCGATGAATGAGAAGGCGTCGAGCGTCGTCACCGGCGCTTGCCGATGAGCATGCACCACCTTTGCACACTCCCTGCATGGGCGTTGCACAACGCGGCGAGAGACTGAGAACGTCAACCCAACCGCCAGGAGATACGACATGACTCTCTCTTCACTTTCGCGCCGCCTGCTGATGCCCTCCCTGCTCGCTGTGGCGATCGCCCCGCTGGCCCTTTCCGCCCACGCCTTCCCGGGCAAGGGCGGTGAGTGGTCCGAACAGCGTCAGGAACAGTTCGAAGAGCGTCGCCAGGCACTGTTCGAGCGCGCCGGAATCGACGCGGCCACCCGCGAAGCCCTGACCGAAGCCCGCGAGACGCATCGCCAGGCCATGCGCGACCTTCGCGAGCAGCACCAGGAACGTCTCGACGAGATCCTCAGCGACGAGCAGCGTGACGCCTTGCAGGATGCGCGCCGCGAAATGCGCGACGAGTGGCGCAGCGAGCGCCGCGAAACCATGCAGCAGCGCCTGACCGAACGGGTCGACGGCTGGGGGCTCAGCGACGCCGAACGCGACCAACTCACCGAGCTTCGCGAATCGCTCTACGCCGATATGCAGGACCTGCGCGATCAGGAGTTCGACTCCCGCGAGGAACGCCGTGAGGCCTGGCAGGCACTGCGCGAAGACCACCGTGCCGCCCTGGGCGAATTGCTCTCCGACGAGCAGATCGCCGAGATGCAAGCGACCATGGCTCCCCGCGGCAAGCTGGGCTACGGCAAGCACCATTACGGTAAATGCGGCGACGGCAACAAACGCTGAACCTGCCCTGCCATGACGACAGCGCCCGGTCGGGCGCTGTCTGGCGGATTCCGCGGGTGGTCACCGTACGGCAACGTTCGCCTCGATGACGCATTCTCCACGGCTCAATGGCCGCCCTATCGTTCGGGGGCGGCCGTTGAGGGTCAGTTGCGCGGGTCGTCCGCCGGATCGAGATACTCGATGCCCCAGGGCCCGGTGCCGTGAAGCTGGATGACGGTCTCGCCCTCGGCGTAGCCGAACATGGGGTCGCCCGGCGCCATGATGGCGAAATCGTGTTCTTCCAGGGCCTGGGCGACGCCCGCCTCGTACTCCTCGCCGTGGGCGAAGTGCAGCGTGCCGGAAAGCACCGTGACGCGCTCGTAGGCGGGATGGATATGCGGGCGGATCTCGTAGCCGTCTGCCAGGCGCAGGCGGATGGTGAAGGGCTCGGCTTCGCTCATGGGCCCTTCGATGACGGCGATCTCCGCGCCCTCGCCCATGGAGCCCACCGGCCCCCACTCCAGTTCGTCGGCGCTGCCGATCAAGTGGCCATCGCCGCGGTAGGGCTCCGCCTGCAGGGTGCCCACCGTCAGCGTCAGGCCCAGCAGCAAAGCTGTGGCCAGGATGTTGTGCTTGTTCATGACGCTCCTCCCTCTATCGGTCGTGCTGTCGTCGGTAACACGGCTCGTCGGCCGTGTTCGCCCATGACGCAGGCAAGCCGACCCGTGTTCCCGTTTTTTCTGGGAACCGGATAGGAGTCGGCCGCGTCCTCGATAGCAACCGCTTGCTCATGATCGCCGGACGGCCCATTCTCGAAGGAGCTTCTCATGCCCCTTGCCCAGTCACTTCCCCTGTCCCCGCCTTCGCAGCATAAGAGCCGCGTCGCGGAGACGAAGAGGCCAGTCATGAGCGATTGCCCCTCCGATCGGCGTCAGTGGTTCGAGGCACGCCTGGAACCGCTGCTGGACCGGCTCTACGGCACTGCCCTGCGCCTCACCCGCCACCCCGATGACGCCGAGGACATCGTCGCCGAAGCGGTGGCCAAGGCGTGGCAGCGGCTCGATGAGCTGCGCGATCCGGCTCGCTTCGACGCCTGGCTGTTCCATATCCTCTCCAATACCTTCATCAGCGAGTGGCGCCGCCGTCGGTGCCGGCCCCAGCCCGCCAACGATCCCGACGCCGTGGAGCGCCTGGAGGAGAGCGACTTCACCCTCTTCCAGCAGCTGCATCAGCCCTTCCTGCTATGGTGGGGCAACCTCGAGGAGCAGTTCTTCAACCGGCTGCTGCAGAGAGATCTGGAGCGTGCCGTGGATTCTCTTCCCGACGCTTTCCGGGTGGTGATTGTGCTGGTCGAAGTGCAAGGCTATACGTATGAGGAAGTTTCCCGGCTGCTGGGAGTCCCGCTGGGCACGGTGCGCTCGCGCCTGAGCCGGGCGCGCGGCCAGCTGCAGAAGCGGCTATGGCGACAGGCCAGGGAAGCGGGTATCACACTGCCAGGACACGGAGGTACGTCGCCATGATTCCCCGAGAGCTGAGCTGCGAGGACGTGATCGAACGGCTCTTCGACTACCTCGACCGTGAACTGGACGCCCAGCAGGCCGAGGATATCGAGCATCACCTGGCCCGGTGCCGCGACTGCTTCACGCGCGCCGAATTCGAAAAACGACTGCGGGAGAGGGTCGCGGCATCGGGCACGGTGTCGGCGCCGCCACGACTGCGCCGTCGAGTCCGGCGGCTTCTCGACCGTTTCGACAAGGGCGGTAGCGACGAACTCCACTGACCGCCAAGGAGCGCCCTCATGGTGGCCATTCTCGGTTATTCCCGCGAGCAGATCGTCGCCGCGGTACAGGCCATGTACACCGACGTGGCGGAAAGGCCCAGCGCCCCCTTCCACTTTCCCGTCGGCGGCGAGACCTGCCATCAGCTCGGCTACCCCGCGGCTCTGACGCAGGGCCTGCCTCCGGCACTGCTGGACTCTTTCGCGGGGGTCGGCTACCCCTTCCGAACCGGGGCCATCGAGCCGGGCGACCGGGTCCTCGACCTGGGTGCCGGCGCCGGCGTCGACTCGCTGATCGCCAGCCGCCTGGTCGGTCCCGAAGGACGGGTCATCGCCCTAGACCTTACCGCCGCCATGACCCGCAAGCTCAAGAGAACCGCTGAAGCGCAGGGCATCGCCAACCTCGACGTCATCCAGGCCTCGGCGGAGCGGCTACCGCTACCCGATGCCAGTCTCGACGACATTACCAGCAACGGTGCGCTCAACCTGGTTCCGGACAAGCGCCTCGCCATCGCCGAGATGTTCCGAGTGCTGCGGCCCGGCGGCCGGGTGCAGCTCGCCGACGTGGTGATCCACCGCCCGGTCAGCGTGGACTGCCACGAGGACCCGCGCCTCTGGGTGGAGTGCGTGGTAGGTGCCACGGTGAAGGAGGACCTGCTGGCGCTGTTCGCCGAGGCGGGCTTCGAGCAGATCGATCCGGTAGGCAGTCACGACTATTTTGCCTTGAGTCCTAGCGCCCAGACCCGCGAGATCGCCGCCGGCTTCGGCGCCCACACCCTCGAAATCGGCATGCGCCGCGCCGCCAAGGCGCCCTCCCCGTTCAGTCACTGGCGCCAGCGGCTCGACCCGCGTCGCGCCTGGCGCCAGCTCACGCGCCGCGGCCTGCTCGGCGTGGCGGCACTGGGGCTGGCGCTGACGAGCTGCTACGGCACCCTGGCGCTGGTCGGCCTGCTGCCGCTGCTGGGTATCGGCATGGCCCTCGACGAAGGCGCTTGGGCTACCGCCATCGCTGCCTTCGTGCTGCTCACGCTCGCCGTGCAGGTGGCTGGCTTCCGCCGCCACCGCGCCACCGGACCACCCCTGGTGGCCGCGGCAGGCGCCGCCACGGTGCTCTATGCGCTCTTCGTCGACTATCACGCCCTGACAGAGCTGGCCGGATTCGTGGTGCTGGCCGGTGGTGTACTGTGGAACCTACGACGCCGACGCCGAGAGGAAGCGCGGCTGCTGGGGGTCGCCTGAGCCCGCTCAGCCGCAAGCGGCCTCATCGCGGCGAACGAAGCGTGCCAGTTGGGTCGGCTGGCCCAGCTCCGAATGCCACTCACCGATGCCGGACACGGTAACGCGGTAGCCGTTGCGCTTCGCCACGCCCTGGACCCAGTGGCGAAAGCGTGCCCGGTCCCATTCGAACTGGTGGTCAGGATCGCGAAACTCGCCCGGTGCCATGTCGAACAGCGGGTTGTACTCGTGGTTGGGCGTGGTCATGACCAGCAGGCGGGGGCGCAGCTCGGCGAAGACCACCTTCTCGACCCGCGACAGGGAAGCTGGCGGCACATGCTCGATGGTTTCGACCATCGCGGCGGCATCGAAACCGGCCAGCCGGGGCTGGGATTCGGCATAGGAGCCACACACCAGCTCCACGCGCCCCTGCTGAGCCACTCCCGAGGGCTCGAGTCGCAGCTTGGCCTGGGCCAGCAGCTCACCGGACTGCTCCAGTCCCACCAGGGTCTCGAACTGGGGCTCGCGTAGCAGGTAGTGCAACAGCCCCCCAGTACCACAGCCCAGGTCGAGAACGCCGCAGGCACCGCTCGCCTTGAGCAGCGACGACACCTCATGCAGCCGCTGCTGATGTAGGTCGGGAGCCTCCCGGTGCATCGCACACTGTCCTTCTCATCGAATGGGGGCCACGATGATGCCGCAAAAGCTGGCGCAGGTGTAGATGAAAGACGGGGCGCGACTCTCGTCGCGCCCCGCGTTTCAACAAACGCTCCCGGTTCAGCCCATCATGTCCAGCACGATCCGTCCTTCGATCTTGCCGTCGATCATGCGCTGGAAAACGTCGTTGATGTTTTCCAGCTTCTCGGTGGCAATGGTGGCCTCGACCTTGCCTTCACCGGCGAAATCCAGCGCCTCCTGCAGATCCTGGCGAGTGCCGACGATGGAGCCGCGAACGGTGATGCCGTTGAGCACCGTATCGAAGATCGGCAACGGAAAGTCGCCGGGCGGCAAGCCGTTGAGCACCAGGGTTCCGCCGCGACGCAGCATGCGCTGGGCCTGATCGAAAGCCTTGGGCGACACGGCGGTGACCAGCGCGCCATGGGCACCGCCGATCTCGCGTTTGAGGGTCTCGGCCGGGTCGGCCTTCAAGGCATTGACGACGACGGTGGCTCCCAGGCGCTCGGCCAGCGCCAGTTTGCCGTCGTCGATATCCACCGCGGCCACGTTGAAGCCCATGGCCTTGGCATATTGCACCGCCATGTGGCCGAGACCGCCGATGCCCGAGATCACCACCCACTGGCCGGGGCGGGCATCGGTCATCTTGAGCCCCTTGTAGACCGTCACGCCGGCACACAGCACCGGCGCGATCTCCAGGAAGTCGACGTTGTCGGGCAGCCGCCCCACGTAGCCGGCATCGGCCAGGGTGTAGTCGGCGAAACCGCCGTTCACGGAGTAGCCGGTATTCTGCTGCGACTCGCACAGCGTTTCCCAGCCGCCCAGACAGTGCTCGCAGTGGCCGCAGGCGGAGTAGAGCCAGGGTACGCCGACACGGTCGCCCTCCTTGACATGCTTGACGCCCTCGCCCACCGCCACGATATGTCCGACCCCCTCGTGGCCGGGAATGAAGGGCGGGCTGGGCTTGACCGGCCAGTCGCCATGGGCGGCATGCAGGTCCGTGTGGCAGACCCCGGAGGCCGCGACCTGGACCAGGATTTCACCCTGCTGCGGCCGCGGGGTCGCGACCTCCTCGATCGCCAGCGGTTCGCCGAACTGGCGTACCACGGCGGCTTTCATCGTCTTGTCCATATTGCATCTCCTCGGTTGGCGGGCAGTCGTATGCGCCCGCGTGCCCTCAGGCTCGCCGGGGTAGTGATGGAGCGGTGACTCCGCTCTTCGTGAAAGCAGGAACGCCGTTCGGGGCACGGCCCCGAACGGCCGAGGCTCAGAAGAAGCCCATCGGGTTGGTGTCGTAGCTCACCAGCAGGTTCTTGGTCTGCTGATAGTGCTCGAGCGCCACCTTGTGGGTCTCGCGGCCGACGCCGGACTTCTTGTAGCCGCCGAAGGCGGCATGCGCCGGATACTGGTGGTAGCAGTTGGTCCACACCCGGCCGGCCTGGATGCCACGGCCCATGCGGAAGGCGACGTTGATGTCGCGACTCCAGACACCGGCGCCGAGACCGAACTCGGTGTCGTTGGCGATGGCCAGCGCCTCGGCTTCGTCCTTGAAGGTGGTCACTGCCACCACCGGGCCGAAGATCTCTTCCTGGAAGACGCGCATCTGATTGTTGCCCTTGAGCAGGGTCGGCTCGATGTAGTAGCCCTTGTCATAGGCCGGATCGAAGCTCGCCTTGTCGCCGCCGGTGAGGAACTCGGCACCTTCCTCCCTGGCGATCTCCATGTAGGACATGATCTTGTCGAACTGCTCCTGGGAGGCCTGGGCGCCCACCTGGACATCGGTGTCCAGCGGGTTGCCGCGCTTGATCTGCCCCACTTTCTCCATGACCTTGGCCATGAAGGCGTCGTACATGGATTCTTGGATCAATGCCCGAGACGGGCAGGTGCACACCTCGCCCTGGTTGAAGAAGGCCAGCACCAGACCTTCGGCCGCCTTGTCGATGAACGCCGGTTCGGCATTCATGATGTCGGCGAAATAGATGTTGGGCGACTTGCCGCCCAGCTCCACGGTGGACGGGATGATGTTATCGGCAGCGCATTTGAGGATGTGGGCGCCCACTGGGGTGGAACCGGTGAAGGCGATCTTGGCGATGCGCTGGCTGGTGGCCAGCGCCTGGCCGGCCTCGGCACCATAGCCGTTGACCACGTTGACCACCCCTGGGGGCAGCAAGTCGCCGACCAGTTTCATCAGCTCCAGGATCGAGGCTGGGGTCTGCTCGGCGGGCTTGAGCACCACGCAGTTGCCGGCGGCCAACGCCGGGGCGAGCTTCCAGGTGGCCATCAGCAGCGGGAAGTTCCAGGGAATGATCTGCCCCACCACGCCCAGCGGTTCGTGGAAGTGATAGGCCACGGTGTTGGCGTCGATGTCGGCCGCCGTGCCCTCCTGGGCGCGGATGCAGCCGGCGAAGTAGCGGAAGTGGTCCACGGCGAGCGGGAGGTCGGCGTTGAGCGTCTCGCGCACCGCCTTGCCGTTGTCCCAGGTTTCGGCCACGGCGAGCATTTCCAGGTTCTGCTCGATGCGCTCGGCGATCTTGAGCAGGATGTTCGAGCGTTCGGCGGCCGAGGTCTTGCCCCAGGCCGGGGCGGCGGCGTGGGCGGCATCGAGTGCCTTGTCGATGTCCTCCGCGGTGGAGCGCGGAATCTGACAGAACACTTCGCCGTTGACCGGACTGACGTTGTCGAAATACTGGCCCTTGACCGGCGCGACGAACTCACCGCCGATGTAGTTGCCGTAACGTTCATCGAAGCGCGCAACGGCACCGGACTGGCCGGGGTTGGCATAGATCATGGCGTGTCTCCAGCTGTTGTGGTTGTATTGGTGCACTACCCAGTCTTGGCGAACCGGAGGGGCAGCGCCATCCTGCCGTGGCAGGAGAGCGGCTCGTTCCTTGGTAGGAGACGACAGGGAGATTCACCATGCCTACCTTGATGGTCGCCGATGACCATCCGCTGTTCCGCGAGGCCATTGCAGCCGTGATCGATGCGGGGCTTCCCGGCAGCCGAATGCTGGAAACCGACAGCCTGGAAAGCACCCTGCACCAGGCCGAGCGGCATGCCGAAGAGCTGGATCTGCTGCTGCTCGACCTGGGGCTCCCCGATGCCGACGGGCTGGCGGGGCTCGCCCGCCTGCGGCAGGCTCTGCCGCGTCTGCCGGTGGCCATCGTCTCGGCCGAGCAGGATCGCCGCGTGGTACTCGAAGCCATCGATCTGGGCGCGGTGGGCTACATCCCCAAGTCCACGCCGCGCGAGGCCCTGCTGGCCGCCTTGCAGCGCATTCTGGAAGGCCAGGTCTACCTGCCGCCGGACATCATGCGCCGCCCCCGGGAGGCCGCCACACCGACACCGAGCTCCACGCCGGATGCGACGCTGAATGCCCGCCTCGGCCGTCTCACCGACAAGCAGCTCGAAGTGCTCGAACGCATGACCCGCGGCGAATCCAACAAGCGCATCGCCCTGGCCCTGGACATCGCCGAAACCACCGTGAAGACGCACGTATCCGCCATCCTGCGCAAGCTGGAGGTGGCGAGCCGCGTACAGGCCATTCTGGTGGCCGGCGAGATCGACCTGGCCGAGCAGATCGCTGCCCGCCGTCAGCGCTGAGTGAGCAGGCTGGTCAGCAGCATGCGCAAACGCAGCGGCTTGACCGGCTTGAGCAGGCAATCGTAGCCGCGCCGCCGCGCCTCGGCCGTGACCCCGGCATCGTGATTGGCGGTCACCACCACCACAGCCAGGTGAGACTGGCGGCGCTGCAATTCGGCGGCAACGGCCAGGCCGTCGCCCGTGGCCGAACCGAGATGGTAGTCGACCAGCAACACATCCGCCGGTGCTGCACCGCCCTCCGCCTCGAGTTCGGAAAGCGAGCGAGCGGTGACCACGCGGCACCCCCACCCCTCGAGCAGCGCCCGCATGCCGTCGCCTACGTCTGGGTCATCGTCGATCACCCAGATGCGCGCACCGGCCAAGGCGTGAGACGCCGGGCCGCCCTCGTCGGCCTGGCGGCGAGCCGTCAGTGCCGCGGGCGAGCCGTAGGGCACCCGCACCGAGAAGCAGGCACCGTGCCCCGGCCGTGAGGCCAGCGCCAGCGGATGGCCGAGCATGCCGCTGATGCGATCGACGATGGCCAGCCCCAGCCCCAGGCCGCGATCCTGTTCTCGGCGCGGACCGACACGCCGAAACTCCTGGAAGATCGCTTCGCGCTGGGCCGGCTCGATGCCGGGGCCGGTGTCGCCCACCACGATCTCCAGCCCGTCGGGACGGCGCCGACAACCGAGCAGCACCCGCCCCCGTTCGGTATAGCGGATGGAATTGCTGAGAAAATTGCGCACCACCCGGGCCAGCAGCGCCAGATCCGACTCGACCACCACGCTGCTGGCCACGTAGTGCAATGCGAGCCCGCGCGCCGCCGCCATCTGCCGGTACTCTTCGGCCAGCGCATCCAGCAGCTCGCCCACCCGAAAGGTGGCCACGTCGGGCGCGAGCACGCCGGCATCGAGCCGGGAGATATCCACCAGGGTACCGAGCAGCGCTTCGACATCCTTGAGCGAACGACCGATCTGACCGACCAAGCGCCGTGACGACTCGGGCAAGCGCTGATCGTCGAGCGCGCTGGCGAACAGGCGTGCCGCATTGAGCGGTTGCAGCAAGTCATGGCTCACCGCCGCGAGGAACTTGGTCTTGGACAGGTTGGCCGCCTCCGCTTCGGACTTGGCCCGATGCAGCGCATCCAGAGTATGCTGCAGCTGTTCGGTGCGCTCGCGCACCTGCTCGGCCAGCAGCACGGAGTGCTCGAAGGCAGCGTAGGGCGCACCACCGCCCATGCCGCCGGCCTCGACCCGTTCCATCAGCGCCTGGCAGATGCGCCGCAGACGGGCGTTCTCCTCACGCAGCGCATTTTCGCGAGCCGTTGGATCGGCAGGCCATTCAGTCTCGCGGGCGAGATCCAATGGCGACGCCGGTGAAGGTCTGGTTGACGTGTCGGCCATGGTGCTGCTCCCCGTAGGTATTGAAGCCGATGACGCCCTCACGGCCCAGCAGCCGTGAGGCCTGAGCCACTTGGCCGAGGGACTCCAGTTCGAGCCGACGCAGAAAGCAGTCGCAGCCGATGATCAGCGCCGGCTCGCCGAGCCGCTCGTGCAGCCCGGCCAGCACGTCGCGCAGGTCGTCGAGCAGCGGTTCCGGCTGCATGGCGGTGAGCACGATGCCGTTCTCCACCGCGCAGTAGAAGCTCAGGCTGCCATCGGCATTGACGCACTGAATGGAGCGCACGTAGTGCGCTTCGCCGAGGCGCACGGCCAGGGGGTGGCGAGCGAACACGGCCGGCGTCAGCTCCGCCACCGGCAACCCCACCAGGCGGGCATACTCTTCGGCGGCGGGGGAGGCATTGAGTTCCAAAACACGGCGGCGGTCGCGATCGACTCGGGTCACCACCAGCTTGGTGTCGCGCGGACGCAGATGGTGGGTGGTGAACACCTCGAAGGGCAGACGCGTCTCGACCATCACCACCACGGCGGCCTCGCTGTGAAAGCGTCCGCCACTGTAGACGTGAGTGTGAGCCAGGCGGTTGTCGTCGCCGGCGCTGCCGCCGAAGCTGGGAATCGCCCCCAGGGCCGCATCCAGGGTGGCCAGCACCTGCTCCTCGCTGCTGGAAAGACCATCGAGCAGGGTCAGAACGAAACGGTCGCCGCCTTCGCCATCCTGCGCGACACGCCGGCAGGCGGCCAGCAGCTCGCCGGTGAGACGCTGGGCCTGCAACAGATCGAAGCCTTCCAGGTCGTCGATCAGCGCCTGAGCGACGGCGAAGGCACGCCGGTCGAACCCGATGGCCACTACGCAGCCACGGCAGTAGCCGGCCGGAGTGATTTCTCCGGCGGTGGTGCAGCCCGAGACCGTGACGCCGACGAAAGCCCCTTCCAAGGCCTCGCCCAGCTCGGCCAGCGGATACTCGGCACTGCAGAAGAAGAGTACGAACCCCAGATCGGCGTGATACAAGGACCGCGCCAGCTCGGCAGCGGCGCCTTCCGGCTCCCGACAATGGCTGCTGGCCGTGCGCAGAGGCTGCTGCCGCACGGATGTCGCTTCGATCTCATCGACGACGGACGATGGCATGGCGCTTTCCGATGGCTGCATGATCACTGGCAGTGTAGGCGCCCCGATATGGCAGCCACAACGCGGCTTTGGGGCAAGTCATGGCGATGGCGAGCGGGCCCGGCGAGCCGCAAGCCAACGCTCCAGGGCATCGAGCGCCATGGGCAGGGCCGCTTCGAGCTCACGCACACGCTGCAAGGCGCGGTCATGCTGCCCCGCCCGAGCACTCGCTTCCAGACGTCGCGCACACGCCGACAGGCGTTGTACGCCGAGACTTGCCGACTCGCCCTTGAGGCGATGCGCCACATCGCCCAATGCCGCCATGTCACCCATGGCTGCGGCGTCATGCAGGGTCGCACCGTGACGCTGCAGCTCGCGGCAGTGGGTGACGATCAACGAAGCCAACTGCGCTTCGCCCAGCGCCTCTCCCAGCGCTTCCAGAACGGATACGTCGAGCTCCAACTCGCTTGCCGCAACGCTCGGAGTCGGTTCGGCATCGGCACTCGGCGTCGTGGTAACCGGCAAATTGCGTACCAGACAAGCCTCCAACTCCCGGCGAACGAGCGGTTTTCCCAGATAGTCGGTCATTCCGGCAGCCAGACAACTCGCTGCATCGGCCCCAGGCCCGCCCGCCGTCATTGCCACGATGGGAACCTCGGCGCGCCAACCGCCGGCCCCACGCAGGCGCTGGGTGACGGCCAGGCCATCCATTCCCGGCATCTGTACGTCCATGAAGATCACCGCGAAACGCTGTTCGTCGGTCAACGCCAGTGCCTCGGGGCCGCTTTCGGCCAGCGTTACCTGGCAACTGAGATGCTCGAGCAGCGCTAGGGCGACCTGCTGATTGATGGGATTGTCCTCGACCACCAGCACCTGCCCCGCAAAGACCGGCGATGCCGTGCCGACCACGGCTGTGCTGCGAGGGAGAGCGGCAGCTTCCAGCGGCAGACGAACCCAGAAACGACTGCCCTCCCCGGGACGGCTATCGACGCCGATTTCGCCACCCATGGCCGCCACCAGGCGACGGCAGATCGCCAACCCCAGCCCCGTCCCCCCATAGCGGCGCGCGGTAGAGGCATCCCCCTGCCGGAAGGGTTCGAAGAGACGCTCCTGCTGGCCGGATGCAATGCCCGGACCGGTATCGCTCACCGCCAGGCTCAGTTGCCCATCCGCTGCCACTCCCGCCTCGACGCGAACTTCTCCCTGCTCGGTGAACTTGATGGCATTGGCCAGCAGGTTGAGAATCACTTGGCGAAGCCGGGCTGAATCGCCCATGACGGCCGGTGGCAGCTCCCGGCCCAGGCGAGTGACCAGGACGATGCCCTTGGTTTCGGCGCGCGGCGCGAAAAGCTGGCGCGACTCCTCGATCAGGGCTGGCAAATCCACCGCTTGATACTCCAGCTCCAACCGTCCCGACTCGATCTTGGAGAAGTCGAGTATGTCGTTGATCATCTCCAGCAGGCGTTGTCCGCTGGCACGCAGCGTCTGCGCATATTCGTTGGCACGTTCGCTCAGCGGCTGTTCCAGCAGCAGCTCGCTCATGCCGATGACACCGTTGAGCGGTGTGCGGATCTCGTGGCTGACCGTGGCCAGGAACTCGGACTTGGCGCGACTGGCCGACTCGGCGCTGCGCGCGGTGGCCTGAAGTTCGCGGCTGAGCGACTCCAGGGAATGCCGGGCCGTGGCGTTGTCGCGCGCCTCACGGATCAGGAAAGCCACGACCAGCAGGCCGGCCAGGCTCATGGCCAGGATCAGAGCCAACAGCAGGGCATAGAGCCCTTGCAACACCTCCCGGTCGCGGGTCGCCTGCTCGGCCAAGTGGCCATTGATGGCGATGATCAACTGCTCGGTCATGCCCCCCAGCGGTTCGAGGCGCTCGGCGAGCTCGCGCCGCTCAATGCCGCTCAGGCTACCCATGGCATCCAGCTCGGTCTCCACGCTGTCCAGCGCCTCGACGAGCTCCGACAACAGGCGGTGCGCCGACGAAATCCGCTCGATGAGCGCCGTAGCGTCGCCACGCTGCAACAGGTTGACACGACTGTAGATGAGTTCGAAATGCAGACGCAACGCGTCGAGATTGCGCGCCGCACCATCGGCGTGGGCCAGATCGCTGCGCAGCTCCACGATGTCGCGGTCCAGCTTGTAAGCATGCCAGACCGTATCCCCACCGACACTCTGGTGCAGGCCCTCCTGGCGCCACGCCGCCAGCCCCACCACCACCAGGGCGGCGGTAAAAAACAGCAGCACCGCGATGGCGCCGGCCTTGAGTCGCAACGGATGACGCAACATGGCTCGCCTGGGCCCTGACGTCAGTACGATTCACGGCACATGGATGCTCTCCACGTGCCACACCGAGCGAAAGCGGATGCTTTCGGTGAGCAGCTCCGGATACTCGTCGAAAGGATACAGCACCTGCAGAGGCCCGAAATCTCGCACGGCGATGGGGGAGCCGTTGCGCTCCAAGGCGAGAATGACATCGTAGTCATGGAAATCCGCCACGGGAATTTCCGCCTCGTAGTCATTCAGCGCCCGTACACGGACATGATCGGCCCGTGCCCCAGCCGCCGCCAACACGGCGCGCAGCAGGGGACCTTCGAACCGGAACGTCCCCTGTGCCCAGGGAATTCGCGTCTCGATCACCCGCGAGGGCAATTGCATCAACTGCTCGCGATCGAGGTGCAGCTCATCCTCGACGTTGGGGTGAGCGATATCGCCTTCCACGCGCAGAAGAACATCGCCTTCGGGGGGCGGCAGGGCGGCCGCGATGGCCACGGCAGGCAAGAGGGCATACAGCAATACCGGCCCCACGAGTCGTCGCAAGCGCTGAGGAAACTCTCGAAACATGGCGGCAATTCCGGTGGCTAACGGAGTCTGCCGCCAAGGGTACGCGATCGGCCGGAAAAGGTCAGGCAGGGTCTTTCTTGGTAAGCGCCCTGCCCGACACCAACGACATCAGACAGTCGCATTGTCCACGGGTTCGCAGCGCACCAGATCCTCATAGGCATGCCAGCTGGCATGCCCCAGCACCGGCAGGATGAGCGCCAGCCCGATGTAAAAGGTCAACACACCCACCAGTACGCACCCGGTGAGAATCGCCGCCCACAGCAGCATGGGCCGGAAATTGCGCGCCACGGCGCGCACGCTGGCCTCGATACCTTCCATGAAGGTGAGATCCTGATCCATCAGGGTCGGGATGGCCACCACGCTGATCGCGAAGGCACCGAAGGCCAGTACGGCACCCACGGCACTGCCGACGGCGATCATGCCCAGCCCTTCGGGAGACGTGAGCAAGGCGGCGTAGAGATTGGTCGGGTCGGGCGCCTCGAAGCCGAAGAAGAGCGCAAACAACAGTGTGGCAACACGAATCCACGCCAGGAAGAAGATCATCATCATCACGCCCATCATCGCCAGCTGGCCCGCATGGGGCCGCCAAGCGTTGAAGGCATCGCCCAGATGAGGGGCACGGTTGGCCTCCAGCGCACGACTGATGCCGTAGGAGCCCACCGCCACCAGAGGCCCCACGAACATGAAGCCGGCGACCATGGGCAGCAACCAATGCCATAGGCCGAGAGTGATGGCGCCGACGGTGACCGCTATGCTCAACCCGACCCAGAACATGCCATAGGCCAGGCTCACCGCCGTGGCCTGCCGGAAATCCTCGAAGCCGGCCGCCAGCCAGGCGCGTGGCCTGTCCATGCCGATCGGGTTGATGGTGATCCGCACGGTAGGAACCGCAGACTGGCGAGAGGAGCGTGTCGTTGCGTTCATTGGCATACCCCGTATTTCGTCTTGGGAGGGGACGAAGGAGAGCGTCATTCCCGCCAGGCGGCCGGACAACGTCTTGTTCTCTTCATGCATTACTACTGTAGTTGACCTGGAGCAAGTCTGCCGACAGGCAGCGTGGATATGACGGCGCCCGCACCAACGGTAGGCGCGGGCGTCGCAACGGGTGGCCAGCCCTGACCGGCACGGGGCATCAGCGCACGATCATCACCGATATCTTGGAATGGTGCACCACATGCTCAGCATTGGGGCCGAGCACGTAGTCGGCGAACTTGCGCTTGTTGTGAGACGCCATGACGATCAGGTCGGCATCGATCTTCTTGGCGACCTTGATGATCGACTCCCAGGGCGAGCCATCGACGATCACGCTCTGCACCTGGACGTCTTCCGGCACGTGCTCGGCAATGAACTGATGCTGCGCCTCGGAAACCGCCTCGTGCGCCTTCTTGGCAAAACCGCTAGGAAAGTAGGAGCCCACCAGCGGCATGCGAAAATCCGGCAGCACAGTCACCACGTGCAGCGAAGCACCGAAGGTACGGCACAGCGTAACCGCGGTGGGCAGCGCCTTGTGCCAGGAGCTCTCTTCGTTGAGATCCACCGGCAATACGATCTTGTGGTACATGGTCATCGCCTCCGTCATGCCGCTTCGGCCATCGAGCCCGGTGTCTCACGGCGGCGTCGCTGCAGCATCACCACCAGGCCGAATATGAGAAAGCCCGGAATCCACATCAGCTCCTTCGGCCAGCGATCCACCGGCGCCATCACGGAGAGAATCTGCTGATCGAAAAAGACCGACCCGAGCCCGATCTGCTCGGCCTGGCTGCCGAACGTCACGTTGTCGACGTAAGTATTGCCGTCTTCGGTACGCAGCTCGAGGCCGAGACTCTCCATGCGCTCGCCGGCCGAATCGCCATCGGGCACCGGTATCAGCAGGAACTGGGTGAAGGTTTCACCGAAGTCGTCCTCATCGAGAATCTCCACGCGCAGGTTGCTGCCCTCGTCCACCTGTCCCAGGGCCTGGGCGAATTCGCTGGGCGGTACCGACCGATAGGGGTCGTGGACGATATCCATCCAGAAACCGGGGCGGAACAGCGTGAAAGCCACCAGCAACAGCAAGAGCGACTCGTACCAGCGACTGCGCGTCAGCATGAACCCCTGACTGCCGGCCGCGAAGATCAACATGGCGATGGTCGCCACCACGAAAATCAACAGCCCCTGCAGCAAGCTCACGTCGATCAGCAGCAGGTCGGTGTTGAAGATGAAGAGAAAAGGCAGTGCCGCCGTGCGGAGGCTGTAGTAGAAGGCCTGGAAGCCGGTGCGCAGCGGATCGCCGCCGGACACGGCCGCTGCAGCGAAGGACGCCAGCCCCACCGGCGGCGTGACGTCGGCCATGATGCCGAAGTAGAAGACGAACAGATGTACGGCAATGAGCGGCACGATCAGTCCATTCTGCTGCCCCAGGGTGACGATCACCGGGGCCATCAGCGCCGAAACCACGATGTAGTTGGCAGTGGTCGGCAAACCCATGCCGAGGATCAGGCTGAGCACCGCAGTGAGCAGCAGAATCAGCATCAGATTGCCCATCGAGAGCACTTCCACCAGATCGGCGAGCACCAGACCCACGCCGGTCTGGGAAACCGCCCCCACCACGATGCCCGCTGTGGCAGTGGCGATACCGATGCCGATCATGTTGCGAGCCCCGGTCACCAGGCCGTTCCACAGATCGAGGAAGCCCTCCTTGACGTCCTCGGCCAACCGGCTTCGACCGCGAAACAGCGCCGTGATCGGCCGCTGGGTCATCATGATGAAGATCATGAACATCGTCGCCCAGAAGGCCGAGAGCCCCGGTGAGAGACGCTCGACCATCAGGCACCACACCAGCACGATCACCGGCAGGATGTAGTGCAGGCCGACCATCACGGTGGGACGGGTCTGCGGTAGCTTGACGACCGGCGATGACGGATCGTCGAGTTCCAGTACCGGGTAGTGCGACCCCACCTTGAGCAGCCCCACGTAAACGACCGCCAGAACCACGGCCACCACCCAGGGTGTGGCGTCGCCGAGCAGCGGCTTGAGCCAGCCCAGCCCGTAGTAGACGCCGAGTGCCAGCCCCATCAGCAGCAGTAGTCCACCCAGGAAACCGATCACCTTGTTGAGCAGCGGCCGCGCCGGGTTGCTCGATTCGAGGCCCTGCAGGTTGGCCTTGAGCGCCTCGAGGTGAACGATATAGATCAGAGCGATATAGGAGATCAGTGCCGGCAGGAAAGCATGCTTGATCACCTCCACGTAGGAAATGCCCACGTACTCCACCATCAGGAAGGCAGCCGCCCCCATGACCGGTGGCATGATCTGTCCGTTCACGGACGATGCCACCTCCACGGCGCCGGCCTTCTCGGAAGAAAAGCCGACGCGCTTCATCATCGGAATGGTGAAGGTACCGGTGGTCACGGTGTTGGCGATGGACGAGCCGGAAATCAGCCCGGTCATGCCTGACGCCACCACGGCGGCCTTGGCCGGCCCACCCTTGTAGTGGCCGAGCAGCGAGAAAGCGACCTTGATGAAGTAGTTGCCGGCACCCGCCTTATCGAGCAGGGCCCCAAAAAGTACGAACAGAAACACGAAACTGGTCGAAACCCCCAGGGCAATGCCGAAGACCCCCTGAGTGGTCAACCACTGATGGTTGATCAGACCATAGGGGCTCACCCCGCCATGGGCGAGAAACCCGGGCATCCAACGACCGAACAGACTGTAGGCGAGAAAAACCGAGGCGACGATCATCAGCGGCGGCCCCAGTGCTCGCCGCGTTGCTTCGAGCAGTACCAATATCCCCGTCACGCCGACGATCACATCCTGAGTGATGGGTGCCCCCGGGCGCTGAGAAAGCTGATCGTAGAAAATGAACATATAAGCGGCGCAGAAGGCACCCACTGCCGCCAGCACCCAATCCTGGAGGGGGATGTGGTTGCGTGGCGAACGCTTCAGCGCTGGGTAGGCCATGAAGGCCAGGAAGATGGCAAAGGCCAGGTGAATCGAGCGTGCCTGGGTGGCATTGAAGACACCGAACCCTACCATGTAGGGCAACGGCGACGAGATCCACAACTGAAAAAGCGACCAAACCGCTGCAATGCTCACCAGTAGCTTGCCGGGAACCCCGGCAGGCTTGCGAGCCCCACTATCGCTCGAGGCGACCATATCCTCCAGATCGGTCTCATGGCCGCGGAAAACCTCTTTGTCATCCGTCATCGGTTGTAATCCTGCACTCTCGTTGGGACGACCGCTTCCGACTGCCTCTCAGCCTCGGCAACCTTACCTGTCGCATTCCCTACCAAGCAGATGCGCGGACCCTCCAGAAGGGTCCGCGCATCCAACTCAACAGGGGCAAGGACCGTCAGCGACCTTGCACTGACATCACTCGATCCAGCCCTGCTCACGATAGTAGCGAGCCGCACCGTCATGCAGTGGTGCCGTCAGGCCACCGGAGATCATGTCCTCGGGCTCGAGGTTCTCGAAGGCTGGGTGCAGACGCTTGTAGCGATCGAAGTTATCGAATACCGCCTTGACGGTCTGATAGACGACCTCGTCGTCGATGCCAGCATGGGTCACGAACGTTGCCGCCACCCCGAAGGTTTCGACGTCTTCGTCGTTACCACGGTAAAGACCGCCGGGTATCACCGACTTGGTATAGTAGGGATAGGTCTCGATCAGCTCGTCGATTTCGGGCCCGGTCACCGGGATGAGGTTGGCTTCGACGGTGGTGGTGGCCTCCTGGATGGAGCCATTGGGGTGACCCACCACGTAGACCATGGCGTCGACGTTGTTGTCGGCCAAGGCTGCCGCCTGTTCGGCCGCGTCGAGCTCCGAAGCCAGGGCGAAGGTGTCCTCATCCCAGCCCATGGCCTCCATCACCACTTCCATGGTGTTGCGCTGGCCAGACCCCGGGTTGCCGATATTCACGCGCTTGCCCGGAAAATCGGTGAAGTGCTCGATGCCGGAATCGGCACGCGCCACCACGGTCAGCGGCTCTCCGTGCATGGTGAACACGGCGCGCATGTCTTCCCAGGCACCGTCGTCCTCGAAGTTGGCTTCGCCATGGTAAGCACGGTACTGCACGTCGGACTGCACGACGCCCATGTCCAGATCACCGCTCTTCATGCCGTTGACGTTGGCCACGGAGCCACCGGTCGAGGGTGCATTACAGCGAATGTTGTGATCGTCGCTGCCGCGATTGACCATGCGGCAGACCGACTGGCCGACGACGTAATAGACGCCGGTCTGGCCACCGGTACCGATGGTGATGAAGTTCTCTTCCTGGGCGACGGCCGGGGCCGAGACCATGGCAGCTCCCAGCAGAGCGCCGGAGAAAGCGGCCGCAGTGAATGCGTGGCGTTTCATGAACACACCTCTTGTATCGTTGGGCAATCAAACATTGCACGAGTCGACGATGGAAACCCGCTTCAGCCGAGTGCTTGCTGGCAACGGCTTCCACCGCTCCTGACTACTTTAGCGAAAAAAACGCCTGCTTGATGAGGGATTTTTCAACACCCCTGATTCTAGCCGCGCCAAACGTTTAGTGTGCGTTAATTTTAGGCCGCCTTCGGCGCGTCGCTGAGAGATTTCGCCTCACAACGCAAGCGGGCTTCCCGCTACCCCACAACGGAAAGCCCGCCAATGCCGTGCCATCGCTATCGGCTCACGATGCCTTCATGATCAGCGCCTGCTTCGCGTCCTTCATGGCGGCGAACTCGGCCTCGTAGAAGAACTCGCTCTCGCCCAGCGCCGGCTCCAGATGGTTGAGCCAGGTGGCTTGCTCATCGTACTTGGCGAAGAACGGCCGCTGCACCCAGTCGTTGTCGCGCCCCTGGATGAAACGCAGCACGAAGACCTTCTCGCCCTGGATCTCGGTGACCCCCTGGATCTCCACCTTGCCGGGATCGGCGGACATGGAGGGTCCACGAGCCGTCCGCGCCAGGCCCGGCACCGTCTTGATCGCCTCGCGGTAGATCTCCCAGGCCCGCACCAGCGGCACTTCGAAGTAGTGGCGGGCGCCGGTATCGCGCTCGACGAACAGGTAATACGGGATCATCCCCAGGCGCACCTGAGTGGTCCACATCTTCGCCCACTGGTCGGCATCGTCGTTGATGTGGCGGAGCAAAGGCGCCTGGGTGCGGATCTCGGCCCCGGTGGCACGGATGCGGCGGATCGCCTCGCGGCAGATGGGGGTATCCATCTCCTTCCAGTGGTTGAAGTGCGCCATGAAGGCCACGTGCTTGCCGGCCGCGGTCAGCTCGCGGAACAGCGCGAGGATATCCTCGGCATCCGGGTCGGTGACGAAGCGGTAGGGCCAGAAGGTCAGGCTCTTGGTGCCGATGCGGATGTCCTGGACATGGTCCAGCTCTGGCGCCATCAGCCCCTCCAGGTACTGACGCAGATGCTTGGCCTTCATCACCATGGGGTCGCCGCCGGTCATCAGCAAGTCCGTGACCTCGGTGTGCTCGGCGAGATAGCGGTGCAGGGAGTCGGCCTCGCTAGAGGCGAACTTCAGCTCCTTGTCGCCGACGAACTGCGCCCAGCGGAAGCAGAAGGTGCAGTAGCTGTGACACACTTGGCCCTGGCTGGGGAAAAAGAGCACCGTCTCGCGATACTTGTGCTGCATGCCGGACAGCGGCTCGCCATCGAGCAACGGCAGGTTGAGGTCCATCTGCCCAGCCGGATGAGGATTGAGCTCGGAGCGAATGCGCTCGATCACCGGCTTCATCTCGGCCGCGGACGCCTCGCGGCGCATCATGTCAGCGACCGTGTCGAAGTGCTCGGGGCGCAGCATGCCACGCTGCGGAAAGGTGAGCTGGAAGACCGGATCCTCGGGGATGTTGTCCCAATCGATCAGCTCGTCGATCACGTATTCGTTGACGCGAAACGGCAGCACCTGGCTGACCACCCGCATGTCGAAGCGCAGGTCTTCGGGCAGGTTCTGGATCGCCTCGATCTTGTCGAGCTGGCGATGGGTATAGACCTTGAACTGACGGGCCTCGAAGGCCTCGGCGTGCGGGTCGCCAAGATCGATGTTCACACGCTGGTTCATGCCACCTCCTAGCTACTGACACGGCATGCCGCGAGTGCCGACAGCATGACGACACCCACGACCGAGTCGCCGGATCAGCACTCGATAAGCCGTGGTCTTTTCGGGGGTGACTATTGGTACTGGCTTGGCGTGCTAGTTGCAAGCTTCTGCAGCGATTTGCAACGAATGTCACGCATAGCGACAGCAACTGCAACAATCCAACCGTTATCCGTCTCTCATGACTCAGGCCGTCGAACCAGCTTGCCGACCAGCCGCTGCAGGCGTGGCGCGCCGATCCAGATCAGCGCAAAGGCCACCGGCCAGGCGATATAGAAAGCACGCCACCAGCGACCCAAGAACCCGTCTCCCAGGCCAGTATTGACCCAGGTGATCACTAGGGTCATCAGAGTGACCATGTAGATCGACATCAGCACGGAAAAGAGCAGCGGAGCGAAGCGCGCAGGGATCATCGACCTCTCCCAAAGTCGCAAACAGAATGAGCTTATAACGAAAATTCAATTATACCGGACGGGAGGATCACCGCCATAGGGGCGCGCCATCCTGTCGCGGCAAGGTCGACCTTGAAGGGTGAACCGAGCAAGACCACACTGAATTCAGCCAGTTGCCAGAAGACGAGGAAGACGCATGCCGGACCTGAATGCGCGCATTGAATGCCGACAAGGCGATATCGCCAATCAGCCGGACCTGGAAGCCGTGATCAATGCCGCCAATGCGGAACTACGCCCCGGCGGCGGCGTTGCCGGCGCGCTGCATCGTGCCGCGGGCCCCGAGCTCGATCGCGCCTGCCGCCCTCTGGCCCCCATCAAGCCCGGCCAGGCGGTACTCACCGAGGGCTTCGAGCTGCCCAATCGCTACGTGATCCACTGCCTGGGTCCGGTCTACGGCGTCGACGAACCGGCCGACGAACTGCTGGCCGCCTGCTACCGCCATGCCCTCGAACTGGCCGAAACCCATGAGATACGTTGCCTCGGCTTTCCGGCTCTTTCTGCCGGCGCTTTCGGCTATCCCGCGGCGGAAGCCGCACGCATTGCGCTGGCCACGGTGGTCCAGACGCTACCGACCTGCCCGCACGTCGAGCGGGTGCGCTTCGTTCTCTTCGATGCCGCCAGCCATGACCTCTTTCAGCACACCCTGGAAAGCCTCAAGCCCAGAACCTAACAGCCACGGGCTCGAGCCCGCAGCCCGTAGCCCGTAGCCCGTAGCCCGTAGCCCGTAGCCCGTAGCCCGTAGCCCGTAGCCCGTAGCCCGCAGCCAGTCTAAACGTTGTAGCCGAGCACCCTGGGCAACCACAGAGCGATTTCCGGAAAGATGGCCACCACCGCCAAGGCCGAGGCCATGGCCACCACGAAGAGCAGCGCCCAGCCCAGCGTCTGCTCGAGGCGAATCTTCGCCACTTCGGTGGTCACCATCAGGTTGACCGCCACCGGCGGTGTGAACTGCCCGATGGCAATATTCATCGCCAGCAAGATGCCGAACCACACCGGGTTCCAAGCGAAGTGCTGCATCACCGGAATCAGGATCGGCATCATGATCAGGTAGATGGAGATGGCATCGAGCACCATCCCGGCGGCCAGCACCGCGAGCATGATCAACACCAGCAAAAGGGTGCCATTGTCGGTGAGAGCGATGATCCACTCAGCCAGATGACGGAAGGTGCCGAGCATGGTGCCGGCCCAGGCGAAGATTCCGGCCAGGGTGATGATCAGCATCACCACCCCGGAGATCACCGCCGCCTCGCCGAACAGCTCCCAAAGGTCGCGCAAGCTGAGCTCGCGAGTGAGAAAGAGCCCCACCAGGGCCCCGTACGCCACTGCCACCACCGCCGCTTCGGTGGGCGTGAAGAGCCCCGAGCGCAGCCCGCCGAGTATCAGCACCGGCGCGAACAGCGCCGGCAATGCCTGCTTGAAGGTCGCTCCTACCTCGAGGCGTTCGGCACCCTCCACCGGCGTGCCGCCCTCCCATCCGTAGCGCTTCGACACCAGCAACGCCGGCACCAGCAGCGCCAGGCCGGCCAATACGCCGGGAAAGAGCCCCGCAGCGAACAAGGCCCGCAAGTCGACCCCCGGCACCACGATGGAGTAGAGAATCAATGCCACCGAGGGCGGTATCAGAATGGCCGTGGAAGCCGAGGCAGCGATCAGCGTCGCCGAGAAAGGCCTCGGGTAGCCGGCCCGAGTCATGCTGGGCAGCATCACCATGGCCACCGCGGCGGCATCCGCCGGCCCGGAGCCGCTCATGCCGCCCATGATCATGCACACCAGCACCGCCACCAGGGCGAGCCCCCCGTGTCGCGGGCCGATCAGCGCCTGGGCGAAGCGCACCAGCCGCGCGGCCACCCCGGCGCGCTCGAAGATCAATCCGGTCATGATGAACAGCGGAATGGCGATCAGCGGGTACTTGGCGATGCTGTTATAGGTATTGGTTCCCAGAGTGGCGAGCATCGCCGGCGACAACCCGGTCAAAATGCCCACGGCTCCCGCCAGCGCCAGCGAGAAGGCCACCGGCACGCCGGCGATCAGCAGACCGGCGAAGGCCAGCAGCATCCACAGGTCAGGGCTCATCCTCGAGCCTCCCCATCAGGCGCTCGCGGGTCTGCTGAACCTGGCGCACCAGCATCACCGCCGAGAGCAGCGGCAGCCACACCAGGTACCACCACTGCGGCACCCCCAGCCCCGGCGACAGCGTTTCCCACTGGTACTCCTGCCACGCCATGCGCGCTCCGAACCAGGTGATCAGGCCCAGCACCGCAACGCCGCACAGCCCTTGGAACAGGATCAGGGCCCGGCGTGGCGCGCCTGGCAGAGCGCGTTCCAGCAAGCCAATGCGGATATGCCCATTGCGACGCAGTGCCACGGCAGCGCCGGCAAAGGTGAGCACCACCAGCAGGAATACCGAGAGCTCTTCGGTAAAGGCGAAGGAGCCCCCGGTGAGATAGCGGGTGATCACGTTACCCAGGCTGATCAGCGCAATGACCACCAGCGCCAGGGCGCCTAGCCAGCGCTCCGGGCGCGCATCGGGAGACGGTTTCATGAGGGATCAGCGCGCCTCGATGGCCTCACGGGCAGTGTCGACGAGCTCCTCGCCGATGCGCGAGGTCCACTCCTCATGAACGCTGGCGGTCGCCTCGACGAAGGCCTGATGCTGCGCCTCGGTGAGCTCGGTGACCTCCACGCCACGCTCTTGAATGGCGGCCAGGCGTTCGCTCTCCTCCTCGCGAGTCATGGCGATCTCCCACTCACCGGCCTCGACGGCAGTCTCGCGCAGCACGCTGCGGTCTTCCTCGGAAAGGCTGTCCCACACCTGCTGGTTGACGGCAAACACCAAGGGATCGTTCATGTAGTTCCACAGCGTCAGGTACTCCTGGCCCACCTGATCGATGCGCGCCACGTCGAACACCGACAGCGGGTTTTCCTGGCCATCCACGGCGCCGGTGGTCAACGCCGGCTTGGCGTCGGCCCAGCTCATCTGAGTGGGGTCGGCGCCCAGCGCCGTGAAGGTATCCTGGAACAGCGGCGACCCCACCACGCGGATCTTCAACCCCTCGAGATCAGCCGGCTCGTCGATGGGCCCTTGGGAATTGGAGAGCTGGCGGAAACCGTTCTCGCCCCAGGCCAGCGGCACCACCCCTCGCGACTCGATGGCCTCGAAGACCATCTCGCCGGCTTCGCCGCCGGTCACGGCATCCACGGCCTCAACGTCGGGCATGAAGAAGGGCAGCGAGAAGAGGTTGAGCTGTGGTACCTGGGGCGACCAGTTGATGGTCGACCCCACGGCCGCATCGATCAGCCCGGATCGCATGGCGGAGAATTCCCGGGTCTGGTCGCCGTTGACCAGTTGGGAGTTGGGGTAGACGCGCAGCGTCAGGCGCCCCTCGGTGCGTTCTTCGACCAGTTCGGCCCACTTCTCGGCCGCCTGCCCCCAGGGAAAGGCATCGGGCAGCACGGTGGAAACGGAGAGTTCGCGCGCCTGGGCGGAGAGTGCCGTGGTGAGCACGGCGGCACCGGCCAGTGCAGCGGCGATTCGGGTGAGTCGGCGTGTCGCAATCATGACGTGTCCTTGACAGCAGGGGCGGTCGATTCGACCGCTCGTTATGGTTTTCGAAGCCTGGCTCGACGCGGCAAGGTGCAGCGAGGCGGCTCTCCCTATTCTACGAAGCGCGGCGTTGAATGATAGCCCGATAACGGATATCGCGACGGATGAGTGGCCTTCCTGCTACCCTCACGGCGCCATGTCAGGGGAAGGAAGGCTGTCACGTGCCACCACGCGACCTGCTGCTGGGCCTGTTGGTCGTCACGCTCTGGGCCCTCAACATCATCGTCATCAAGCTCGGCGTTACGGAACTGCCACCGCTGATGCTCACGACCCTGCGCTTTGCGCTGGTGGCCGCCCTGCTGGTGCCCTTTCACCCGGTGGCCCGCCATCAACTCCCCTTCCTGGCCCTGCTCTCGGTGACCTTTGGCACGCTGCATTTTGCCCTGTTGTTCATCGGCCTGGGTCAGGCGGAAGCCGGAACCGGTGCCCTGGTGGTGCAGATGGGCACCCCTTTCGCCACCTTGCTGGCCGTGGTTTTCCTCGGCGAACGCCTGGACGTCCGCCGCGTGGCAGGACTGGCACTCTCCTTCGGCGGGGTGGCGGTGCTCTCCGGCGGCCCCAGCCTACCCTCGGCACTGCCTCTGGTGCTGCTACTGACTAGCGCCATGGGCTGGGCGGTATCACAGCTGCTGATCAAGCATGGGCCACCGTTGGCACCGATGGCACTGGCCGGCTGGGTGGCGCTATTGGCCGTTCCGCAGGTGGCGCTGGGCTCCTGGTGGTTCGAACGGGGTCAGCTCGAGGCCCTCGCCCAGGCCGGTTGGCTGGGCTGGGGTGCCGTCTTCTATACCGCCGTGATGTCTTCGATCGCTGCCTATGGCCTGTGGTATGGCCTGCTGCGCCGCCATCCGGTCAATCGCCTGGCACCGCTCAGCCTGCTGGTGCCGGTGGGCGCGGTGTTGCTCGGAGCACTGCTGCTCGGTGAAACGCTCGACCCGCACAAGCTCACCGGCGGTGCCCTGGTGGTCGCCGGCCTGGCGCTGATCGTGGTGCGTCTGGGGCGCCGGCGACCACCGACCGCAGCGAACGACAGCGTGTGAACGCCCCCTTCAGTCACGCACTGGCTCGACCGCGCAGCCGTCGTCCTGGCCGGCCCAGGCAACGCAGTCGCCGATTTCGATACCGCGTTCGGCAAAGTAGCCGGCGTTGACCTCCAACGCGGCCCGGTAAGGGACGCCAGCCCTAGTGCTCGGGCAGTCGCCGGGATCGCTGGCGTCGCAGGGCTGCATGGTGTGGATGGCGGCGATGCGCCCCTCGGTGTCGAGGAAGGCGATATCCAGCGCGATGCGCGTGCGATACATCCAGAAGCTGCCCCAAGGCGGCTGAAGCCGGTCATAGGAGAACAGCATGCCGGCATCCTCGGCCAGCGAATCGCGTGCCATCAGCCCGCGGCTGCGCTGGGCCGGGGTGCGTGCCACCTCCACTGTCAGGCGGTGCTGCGTTGCGTCGGCATGGATGACCAGCGGCACGCGTTCGAAGGTCAGCGATGCGGCCGACACGCTCATGGCCACCCCGATCAGCCAGACAGCGGCAACCGGCCAATACCGGCGGCCGGCACCGCAGCGTTGGACGCTTTCGCTCATGCCCGCTCCTCGTCAATCGTCGGGTCGACATCCGGCATCAGATGGATGCCGCCGGCGAGCAGCGATACTGTAGCCTGCTCGCCGCGCGCCAGGCCGTTGCGCCGCGCTGCATGAGTGGCGATATCGAAACGCAGCGTCTCGCGGCCGTGGTCGAAGCCCAGGGTGATGGAGGTCATGCCGCCCAGTACCACCATTTCGATGACCTGACCGGTCACGGGGTTCTCGCGCTCCCCGCGCGAGGGACGACCGCGCCGATGCAGCACGACATCGGAATCGGGAAGATACCAGGCTACCCGACTCCCTTCGGCCAGTGCCTCGAGTCCTTCGGCCACCTCCAGCCGGTAGGGGCCCCACTGTAGGTAGCGCTGCCCCGCAACGCTGACCACCTCGCCCTCGAAGACATTATGACGGTCGAGTAGCCGCGCCACTTCCGGACTCGACGGATGGCGCAGCAACTCCCCCGGGGCACCGGCCTGCAACGTGCGGCCGCCGTGCAGCACGCACAGCCGGTCGGCCAGCGTTACCGCCTCATCCAGGTCATGGGTGACCAGTACGATGGGAATGCGGATTGCCTCGCGCAGCAGCGCCAGTTCGCGCTGCAGGCGCCGTCGGGTTACTTGATCCACCGCCGAGAAAGGCTCGTCCAGCAGCAGCACCTGCGGCTCGCGTGCCAGGGCTCGCGCCAGGGCCACGCGCTGGCGTTGCCCGCCGGACAGCTCGACCGGATAGCGGTCGGCGAGCCCATCGAGGCGCACCCGGGCCAGCCACTGTTCGGCACGCGCCGGACGCGCCTGTGGCTCGAGATGACCCAGCGCGAGGCGCACGTTGTCGCGCGCGGTGAGGTGAGGAAATAGTGCATAGTCCTGAAAGACGATGCCTACGCGACGTTGCTGAGGACGGCACATGATGCCGCTGGCGGTGTCGAGCCATCGCTCGCCGTTGCAGGCGATCACGCCATTCAGGGGACGGTAGAGCCCGGCAATGGCACGCAGCAGGGTAGTCTTGCCACTGCCCGAGGGCCCCACCAGCGCAAGAAGCTCTCCTGCCGCGCAGTGGAAGTCCGCCGCCAGCGGTATCGGCCCGGGCTGACGAACGCTGACCGCCAGGCGCTCTCCTCCCGTCAGCCGCTCAGCCACGACGCCACCGCCTTCTGCCCGCTAGGCCGTAGACCACGCCGATGGTCAGGAAAGAGACCGTGAGCAGCATGGCGGACATCGCCCCCGCTCCGGCTTCGTCGAAGGCCTGTACTCGGTCGTAGATGGCGATGGCCAGGGTTCGCGTTTCGCCGTCGATAGCGCCCCCCACCATCAGGATGACGCCGAATTCACCCAGGGTGTGGGCAAAAGTGAGCGCCAGCGCCGAGACCAGTCCCGGCCACACCAGCGGCAGTTCGATGCGCCACAAGGTCTGCCAGGGGGAAAGACCGCTGCACCAAGCCGCCTCGCGCAGATTGGGGGGAATCGCCTCGAAGGCGCGCTGCACGGGCTGCACGGCGAACGGCAGATTGGCCACCAACGAAGCGAGCAGAATGCCGGTGAAGGTGAAGTTGAGCCCCTCCCCAGTCAGGCGCTGCCAAAATGCGCCCAACGGCGCCTCGCCACCGAAGCTCATCATCAGGTAGAAGCCGAGCACGGTAGGCGGCAGCACCAGGGGGAGCGCCACGAAGGCCTCGCACAGCGGCTTGGCATGAAAGCGGGCCCGCGCGAGCCAGCGTCCAAGCGCAAGCCCCACCGGTAGCAGCAGCAGGCACGTCAAAGCTGCCAGGCGCAGCGATACCGAGAGCGCCGCCCAGTCCATCAAGGTGCGTCGTTTCCAGCATCGGGCAGGCGGAAACCGTAGTCGGCAAGAATCTCGCGGGCCTCATCCTGCTGCAGCCATTCGTAGAAGGCACGTGCCGTCTCGCCGGCGCCCTCGATCAGCGCCATGCGCTGCATCAGCGGGGCGTGCCAGCTGGCGGGAATCAACACGTGCTCGCTACGCGCCGCCACGGTCGGTGCCAATGCCAGCGAGTAGGCCACCAGGCCGCCGCGTGCGTCGTCGGAAAGGGCGAACTGAGTTGCCTGGGAAACGTTCTCGCCCAGCACGCGCAGCGGTGCACTGGTTTTCCACAGGCCAGCATGCTCGAGCGCCTGGCGCGCCGCGACGCCGTAGGGCGCATGCTCGGGATTGGCCAGGGCGATGCGCAGCCGGCCCTCCTCCGCCGCATGGGCGTCGATGGCCTTGCGCACGGCGGCAAGCGGCTCGTCTTCACCGGGCAGAGCGCCTCGCCCGGCACGCTGCAGCCACGCCAGCCGCCCCTGGGCGTAGACTACCCCCGTATCGACGGTGCGCCCCTCTTCATGCAGCGCCAGGACATAGGCTTCATCGGCCGAGAGGTAGAGCTCGAAAGGCGCCCCCTGCGCGATCTGACGCCGGAAATTGCCGGATGAGCCGAAATTGAGGCTAACCTCTCGATGTGTCTCGGCCATGAAGCGTTCGGCGGCCTCGGTCAGGGCGAACTGAAGGTCGGAAGCGGCGGCCACGGTCGGTACGGCCGCTTGGGCAGTCAAGGAGTGCAGGAGCAGACCCAACGCCAGCCCCCAGATCCGCAGTGAACGCATCGCAGGATTCTCATCTACTGCTACAGGGAGTTGGCATTGTCGTGCAGGAGCGACGCGGGGTAAAGCCGATCACATCGCGACATGGCGTGCGAAAATCGCCATCAGGTCGGGGCTGGCATCGCGGCTGCCCAGATCGAGCCGCGCCTCGAGCGCATGCAGGTGAGCATGAATGCCCTGCCGTGCCGCCTCGGCCTCACCGTCGCGCAAGTGGACGAGCAGTGACGGATGGTCGTCGGGCAGGTAGCAGCTGGCCACCCGCGGATGCTTGTAGAGCGCGATGACGATGGAGGTGCGCAGGATCAGGTCGGTCAGCATCGTGCCCAGCACTCGGTTGGGGGAGCGCTCGGCCAACAGGTGATGGATGGCCAGGGAGTGCTCGATGCGCGCCGTCTCGTCGCTGGCCGCATAGGCCTCGGCTTCGTGCGACACATGAGCTTCGAGGGCGTTCAGCGCTTCGGCATCGAGCCGGCCGGCCAGCAGCGCGACGATCTCGCCTTCCACCAGCCGCCGCGCCGCGAAGGTATCGCGCGTCTCGGCAATGCTCGGTGCCCGCACGCGAGCCACCTGATTGGGCGGCTGACTGACAACGTGCTCCGCAGCCAGCCGGGTCAGCGCCTTGCGCACCACCGAGCGGCTGACGCCGAAGACTTCGCCGAGGGTCGTCTCGGGCAGGCGCGTGCCGGGCGGCAAACGCTGGGCCAGCACCGCCTGACGTACCTGCTCGACGATGATTCTGTCGGCGCCGCGACGCTCGCCGCCGCGCCCATCCGCACGGCTGACCGCCGCTGCGTCCTCCTGCCAGGCACGACTCATGATGGGGTCTCTCCCGCTCTATCACGAACGCGCACAGCTTGGCAGGTTTCTCGGCAGCTGGCCACGGCCGACGCCAATATTGTATACAAGACCTCAGCGCATGCGGTGCTGCTCGCCAATATCGAGAATCTTCATCGTATTGGTGCCGCCATGGGCATTCATGTGATCGCCGCGGGTAAGGATGACGTGATCGCCCGGCTCGGCGATGCCATGGGCCACCAGTCGTGCCAGCGCCTGATCGTTGAGTTCGTCGGCGGTCATCTCGCTGGTGTCGAAAGGCAGCGATACCACGCCCCGGTAGAGCGCCATGCGCCGCTGGGCGATGGCGCTGTGCGCCAGGCCGACGATGGGCAGCCCCGAACGAATCCGCGAAGCGATCAACGGCGTGTAGCCGGAGGCGGTCATACAGGCGATGGCCGCCACCCCTTCCAGATGGTTGGCGGCGTACATGGCGGAAAGCGCAATGGTCTCGTCGATCTGCGAAAAGCCCTCGTGGATGCGGTGGCCGGATTCCTGGGCGATACGCTCGCGCTCGGCGCCCAGGCAGACGCGATCCATGGCCTCGATGGTCTCCACGGGAAAGTCGCCGGCCGCGGTTTCCGCGGACAGCATGACTGCATCGGTACCGTCGAGCACGGCGTTGGCGACATCGAACACCTCGGCACGAGTGGGCAGGGGTGACTCGATCATCGACTCCATCATCTGCGTGGCGGTGATCACCGCTCGATTGAGCGAGCGAGCGCGCTTGATGATGCGCTTCTGGGTACCGATCAGCGCCTCGTCGCCGATCTCCACGCCCAGGTCGCCGCGCGCCACCATCACCGCCTCGCTGGCCTTGATGATGCCATCCAAAGTGGCCTCATCGGCCACTGCCTCGGCACGCTCGAGCTTGGCCACCAGGCCGATGTCTCCTCCCGCCTCGCCGAGCAGGCGGCGCGCTTCCTGCATGTCCGCGGCGCTGCGTGGAAACGATACCGCCAGGTAGTCGACGCCGATATCCATGGCGGTGGCCAGATCGGCGCGATCCTTGTCGGTGAGCGCCGGAGCGGAGAGCCCACCGCCCTGCTTGTTGATGCCCTTGTTGTTGGAAAGCGAACCGCCCACCGTCACGGTGGTATGGATTTCACGTCCCGCCACTCGGCTCACGTCCAGCACCACCCGGCCGTCGTCGAGCAGCAGGCGGTCGCCGGCACTGACGTCGTCGATCAACTGCTGGTAGTCGCAGCCCACGCGTTCGGCATCGCCATCCTCGCTGCCCAGCGCCATGTCGAGGATGAAGGGCTGGCCTTCTTCCAGCTCGATGGGCCCGTCGCGGAAGCGGGCGATGCGGATCTTGGGGCCCTGCAGATCGCCCAGGGCGGCGACGCTGCGGCCGAGTCGAGCGGCGATCTCGCGTACCTGGGTCAAGCGTCGGCGATGATCGTCGGGCGAACCGTGGGAGAAATTGAGGCGCACCACGTCGACACCGGTGCGAAGCATCGCCTCCAGAACGCCCTCGCGGTCGCTGGCCGGTCCCAGGGTGGCAACGATCTTGGTACGACGAATGGGCTCGTGAATGGGGGCGTGGGGGGGATGGTTCATGGTGTCCTCGGTAACAGCAGAATGGCACGAAAATCGTTGACGTTGGTTCGGGTCGGGCCGGTGACGATCAGCCTGCCCAACGCTTGGAAGAAAGTATAGGCATCGTTGCGCGACAGGAAATCGAGCGGCTCGAGACCCAGCTCGCGGGCTCGCTGGAAATCCGGTGGAGAGAACGACGCTCCGGCATTGTCCTCCGAGCCGTCGATGCCATCGGTGTCGATGGCCAGCGCATGGATGCCCGGCGCTCCCTGTAGCGCCTCGAACAGACCCAGCAGGTACTCCACGTTACGCCCGCCGCGCCCATCACCGGCCACGGTGACACTGGTCTCGCCGCCGGAGACCAGCAGCAGCGGCCTGCGGATTTCCGGCTGAGCGGCAAGTGCCTGGCGCCCCTGCTCACGCCCCAGCTCCCGGGCCTCGCCTTCCAGGTCGTCGCCCAGCACGCGCACCGTCACGCCGGCGGCCTCGGCGGCACGGCGTGCTGCCTCGAGCGCGTCGGCGGCACGGGCGAGCAGCACCGTCTCGTCACGGGCGAAGGCGGCATCCGTGGGTGCCGGTGCCGTATGATCGCCGCTCAGGTGGCGATGCACCGTCTCGGGTATCGCGATGGCGTACCGTTCGAGCACCGCCAGGGCATCCGTCGGCGTGGTGGCATCGGGCAGCGTCGGACCGGAAGCGACCAGCGAGGGCTCGTCGCCCGGCACGTCGGAGATCAGCCAGGTGATCACCTGGGCGGGATGGGCCGCGGCGGCGAGCCGCCCACCCTTGATGGCCGAGAGGTGGCGGCGCACGGTATTGATGTCCCGAATCGGCGCCCCGCAGCGCAGCAGCTCACGGTTCAGCGCCTGCTTGTCGGCCAGGGAGATTCCCGGCGCCGGCAGCGTCATCAACGCCGAGCCTCCGCCGGAGATCAGCGCGATCACGCGGTCGCCCTCGGAGAGGCTCCCGACGGCCTCGAGCATTCGCTGCGCAGCCTTCTCGCCCAGGTCGTCGGGCATGGGATGAGAGGCTTCCAGCACCTCGATGCACCCGCAATCGGCGCCATGGCCGTAGCGAGTGACCACCAGGCCGGAGAGCGGCGCCTCGGGGCAGCGTGCCTGCCAGGCGCGCTCCAGCGCCGCGGCCATGGCGGCCGCCGCCTTGCCGGCCCCGACCACCACGGTGCGCCCCGGCGGCGGGTCGGGCAACTGGTCGGCCACCAGCGTGTCGGGATGCACCGCGGCCACGGCCATGTCGGCCAGCTGGCGGAGCCAGGCAGCGACGTCCGCCGCCGAATCCAGTTCCGGCAGGGAAGGAAGTTCGCTCATCAGTGAAACACTCCTTGCAGATGGCCGGGAACGGAAGTCCGATGATGGACGGTTCGGCACTGGCAAGTCCAGCGCTCTACCCTCCCAGCTCGTGGTTGGCTAGCTCCTCCAGCGCGCGCAGGATGCCGGAATGGTCCCAGTCGGCGCCGCCATGAGCCACGCAGGCCTGGAACAGCTGCTGGGCATTGGCGGTACCGGGCAGCGCCAGATCGAGGCTGCGCGCCCCTTCCAGGGCCAGGTTGAGGTCCTTCTGGTGCAGCTGGATCTTGAAGCCCGGGTCGAAGGTACGCTGGATCATGCGCTCGCCGTGCACGTCGAGAATCTTCGACTGAGCCAGGCCGCCGAGCAGCGATTCGCGCACCTTGACCACGTCGGCGCCGGCCTTGGAGGCGAACAGCAGCCCTTCGGCCACCGCCTCGATGGTCAGCGCCACCACGATCTGGTTGGCCACTTTGCAGGTCTGGCCGTCGCCGTGGCCGCCGATGTGAGTGATGGTCTTGCCCATCACTTCGAGAATCGGGCGGGCACGCTCGAAGCCGTGGTCGGTGGCCCCCACCATGATGGTCAGAGCCGCATTGATGGCGCCGCCCTCGCCGCCGGAGACCGGCGCATCGACGTACTCGCCGCCGGCCTCGACGATGCGTCTGGCGAATTCGCGGGTCGGTACGGGCGCAATGGAGCTCATGTCGATCACCAGGGTGTCCGGCTGCAGCCCCTCGACGACGCCGTTCTCGCCGAACAGCACCCGCTCCACGTCCGGGGTATCCGGCACCATGGTGATGATCACTTCGGACGCCTCGGCCACCGCCTTGGGATGGGCGAGCGTCTGCATGCCCTTGTCGGCCAGCTCGCTGGCCAACGGCTGGCTGCGCTCGACGGTGACGAGTTCGTGGCCGGCGTCCAACAGATGGCCCGCCATGGGGCGGCCCATGATGCCCAGGCCAATGAATCCGATCTTGCTCATGATGCTTCTCCTTTCAGCTTGTCATTGTGCATTCTGAGTTAGCGCACGCTTTCCAGCGACTCGAGAGATGAGCGCCGGGGGCAAGTCGAAGCGAGGGTCATTTGCCAGGGATGGCAAATGTAGCGCCCAGGGATGGGTTCACAGCGCCCTCGCGAAGGCTTGCCGCCGGAACAGCTCATCGCTGCTGGGGACCGCCCCCCAATCAGCGGACGCTATCCAGCCAGCCCAGCCCCTCTTCGGTCGTGGTAGCCGGCTTGTACTCGCAGCCGACCCAGCCGGCATAACCCAGCCGATCGAGATGGTCGAACAGAAAAGGATAGTTGATCTCGCCGGTGCCCGGCTCGTGGCGTCCCGGGTTGTCGGCGAGCTGCACATGCGCGATGCGATCGATGTGCCTCTCGATGGTCGGCGCGATATCGCCCTCCATGATCTGCATGTGATAGATGTCGTACTGCAGCTTCAGGTTGTCGCTTCCCACCTCGTCGAACAGCGCCAGCGCCTGCTCGGTGCGATCGAGGAAGAAACCGGGGATGTCGCGAGTATTGATCGGCTCGGCGAGCAGCCGAATGCCCGCTGTCTCGAGCCTGTCGGCAGCATAGCGCAGGTTGTCGACCAGCGTGCGGCGGGCCTCGGCGGCGCCGACGCCGGCGGGCTGGATGCCGGCCAGGCAGTTGACCTGGGTGTTGCCCAGCAACTTGGCGTAGTCGATGGCGCGGTCGACGCCGGCGCAGAACTCCGCCACGCGATCCGGGTGGCAGGCGATGCCGCGCTCGCCGGCGGCCCAGTCGCCCCCCGGTAGGTTGAAGAGCACCTGGGTCAGGCCGTTGTCGTCCAGGCGCCGCTTGATCTCCTCGGCCGGATAGTCATAGGGGAAGAGGTACTCCACCCCCTGGAAGCCGGCCCGGGAGGCGGCCGCGAAGCGGTCGAGGAACTCCACTTCGGTGAACAGCATGCTGAGGTTGGCGGCGAACTTGGGCATGGTCGTCTCCTTGGGTCGTGACCAGGACTCGCACTGTGCTGTGAGGCGCTGTGAACCCCTCCCTGGGCGCTACCTTCGCCATCCATGGCGAAGGACCTCCTCTACGCCCTGTCACCGGCGCCTCTCGGCGCGTCCTGGCAATCAATCGAAACGGTGATGAATCGCAGGGTCTCCTAGGTCTGTTGAGCGATGGAGGTGGGCGCATCCTCGACGTTCTCGGCCAACGCCTCGAACTCGGTGATGCCGTCCAGGTCGGTGCCCATGGCAATGTCGGTCACCCGCTCGAGGATGATCTCGACCACCACCGGCACCCGATACTCGGCCATCAGCGACCGCGCCTGCTCGAAGGCCGGGCCAATGTCCTCCGGCCGGGTGACGCGTAGCGCTTTGCAGCCCAGGCCTTCCACCACGGAGACATGGTCGACGCCATACTCGTCGATCGCCGAGCAGTTGACGTTCTCGAAGGAGAGTTGCACTTGGTAATCCATGTCGAAGCCGCGCTGCGCCTGGCGGATCAGCCCCAGGTAGGCGTTGTTCACCAGGACGTGGATCCAGGGCAGCTTGAACTGCGCCCCCGCCGCCAGCTCCTCCACCATAAACTGGAAGTCGTAGTCGCCGGAAAGCGCCACCACCTCGGCCTCCGGGTCGGCCCGCCGTACGCCCAGCGCCGCGGGAATGGTCCAGCCCAGCGGCCCGGCCTGGCCGCAGTTGATCCAGTGGCGCGGCTTGTAGACGTGCAGGAACTGGGCCCCAGCGATCTGCGACAGGCCGATGGTGCTGACGTAGCGGGTATTCCTGCCGAACGCCCTGTTCATCTCCTCGTAAACCCGCTGTGGCTTGACCGGCACGTCGTCGAAGTGGGTCTTGCGCAGCAGGGTGCGCTTGCGTTCCTGACACGCCTCGGCCCAGGCGCTGCGATCCTTGAGCTTGCCTTCTGCTTGCCACTCGCGGGCCACCTCGACGAACAGCTCGAGTGCCGCCTTGGCGTCGGAGACGATGCCGTAGTCGGGGTCGAAGATGCGCCCGATCTGGGTCGGCTCGATGTCCACGTGCACGAAGGTGCGTCCCTGGGTATAGGTCTCGAGGCTGCCCGTATGGCGGTTGGCCCAGCGGTTGCCGATGCCCATCACGAAGTCGGATTCCAGCAACGTGGCGTTGCCGTAGCGGTGTGCGGTCTGCAGCCCCACCATGCCGGCCATCAGTGGATGGTCGTCAGGAATGCTGCCCCAGCCCATCAGGGTGGGGATCACCGGCACGCCGGTGAGCTCGGCGAACGCGACCAGCCGATCGCTGGCGTCGGCGTTGATGATGCCGCCCCCGGCGACGATCAGCGGCCGCTCGGCCGCCTGGAGCATGGCAATGGCCTTTTCCGCCTGGGCACGGCTGGCGGCCGGCTTGTAGACGGGCAGTGGATCGTAGGTGTCGGGGTCGAACTCGATCTCGCTCATCTGCACGTCGATGGGCAGGTCGATCAGCACCGGGCCCGGCCGCGAGGAACGCATCAGTTGGAAGGCGTGCTGGAAGGCGCGCGGCACCTGTGCGGGCTCGAGCACGGTGATCGCCCACTTGGTCACCGGACCCGCGATGGCCTGGATGTCCACCGCCTGGAAGTCCTCCTTGTGCAACCTGGCGCGCGGTGCCTGGCCGGTGATGCACAGGATGGGAATGGAATCGGCGCTGGCCGAATAGAGCCCGGTGATCATATCGGTGCCGGCAGGGCCGGAGGTGCCGATGCACACGCCGATGTTGCCGGCCTGGGTACGGGTATAGCCCTCGGCCATGTGCGAGGCGCCCTCGACGTGGCGCGCCAGGACATGGTCGATGCCACCGAGCTTTCGCAATGCGGCATAGAAGGGGTTGATGGCGGCGCCGGGCACGCCGAAGGCGACATCGATGCCTTCCTTGCGCAGCACGTGAACGGCAGCTTCGGCAGCGGTCATGCGAGCCATGACGGATCCTCCCGTGAGTGGTGTTGTTATTGGGAACCAGATTGTGGAAATTATTTCTGAATCCTTTTCTGTATACGAAGCTAGACAGCCACCGCCTGGCTGTCAATTTTTTATGGAAAATATTTTCACATTACTGAAGATCCACAAAAAACCCAGGCTCTATCAACTGCCTGGGCATCGAATGAAGCTCAGAGGAAATCCTCTCGCGGGCTCACTCCAGGGTCACACGGACCGCGAGTGGATGCTCGTCACAGTTATGGCCCTCGCCGCCGCGGTCGACGACCAGGAACTCGCCCTCGCGCTCCAGCACCGACTGAATGGCATGCCAGGTCCCGGTGCGGTAGTTGACCCCCTGGCGGCCATCGGTAACGAAGGCGCGCACCTCGCTCGGGTCGATGCTGTCGCCTGGTGGCGCGACAACGATCACGAACCTTTCCTCATGGAGCGGCATGAAGGCCTGGCTGCCCAGCGGATGACGCTCGAGGAAGTCGAGTTCGAGGGGCAGCGTCACCGGCCGGCTGACGAAAAGGCTGATCAGCGTGCGAGCCCCTTCGCCCAGGGTCTCGACCCTGGCCAGGTCGTGGTAGCGCCGGGTACGTCCGGCGTTGATGTGAAAATAGTCGGCGATACGCGTGTCGATGACGTCGCCGAAGGGGGCGAAGGCCTCCGGCGTCAGCGGCGCGGCTTTCAGTTCCAGCATATCGATCTCCTGAACAAGACTGCCCCTCTACTCGGGGCTGATCCGGCGACAGGCCTGTTCGGGGGCGCTGAGAACCCCTCCCTGGGCGCTACCGATGCCCTGCTTCGCTCTCGCGTCCTGCTCCGCTTGCAGGACCGGTGCTGGCCATCCATGGCCAGCCCGTTCGAAGCAGTGCTTCTCACCCATGGCATCGGACCCCCTCCAGGCCTGTCCCCGGCGCCCCTAGGCCGCTTAGATTCGGAAAACTCGGCGAGCGAAGGTCAGGCAAGGCGAAAATCGTCGAAAAAGCGGAGTTTACTAGTGTAAATGAGCATTTTAAGACGATTTTCAACGCCGCATGACCGAGCGCAGCCAGTTTTCACAGCCGCAGCGCCGCGTGGCGGTTCACGTCCTTGTACAGCAAATAACGGAACGGCCCCGGGCCGCCGGCGTAGCAGGCCTGGGGGCAGAAGGCGCGCAGCCACATGAAATCGCCGGCCTCGACCTCGACCCAGTCCTGGTTCAGGTGGTAGACCGCCTTCCCTTCCAGCACGTAGAGGCCGTGCTCCATGACGTGGGTCTCGTCGAAGGGAATCACTGCCCCGGGCTGGAAGGTGACGATGTTGACGTGCATGTCGTGACGCACGTCTTCCGGGTCGACGAAGCGCGTGGTGGCCCAGCGTCCCTCGGTGTCCGGCATCTCGTTGGGTGCGATGTCATTCTCGTTGACCACGAACGCTTCCGGCACCGCGATGCCCTCGACGAACTCGTAGGCCTTGCGCACCCAGTGGAAGCGCACCGGGGCGCCGGACTCGTTGCGCAGCTGCCAGTCGCTGCCCGGCGGCAGGAAGGCGTAGCCGCCAGGCACCATGCGGTGGCGCTCACCGCCGACGGTCAGGGTCATCTCGCCTTCCACCACGAAAAGCACGCCCTCGGCAGCGGAGTCGAGCTCGGGGCGTTCGCTGCCGCCATCGGGGCCGACCTCCATGATGTACTGGGAGAAGGTCTCGGCGAAGCCGGAGAGCGGGCGCGCCAGCACCCACAGGCGGGTGGCCTCCCAGAACGGCAGGTTGCTGGTGACGATGTCGCGCATCACTCCCTTGGGAATGACGGCGTAGGCCTCGGTGAACACCGCCCGGTCGGAGAGCAGCTGAGTCTGGGGCGGGTGGCCGCCGTGGGGGGCGTAGTAGGTGCGTTGGCTCATGATGTGTCCTGCAAAAAGCGTTATTGACCAAGGATACGGCTTTGCTGAGGTCGGTAGCGTTCGAGGCTGTTCCGGCGACAGGGCTACGAGGGGGCGCTGTGAACCCTTCCCTGGGCGCTACCGATGCCATCCCTGGCATCGGACCCCCTCTTCGCCCTGCCCCCGGCGCCTCTCGCCGCGGGTAACGGCCTATTCCCCGACGACCCTAGGCTGCCAGCCAGGTCGAATCATTCGAACGATGTCATCGATCAGTGGTTACCGGGTGATGCTCCACCCAGTGCCGCGCGATATCGACGCGCCGCGCCACCCACACCCGGTCGTGAGCCTCGATGTGGTCGAGGAAGCGCTGCAGGGCGCGGAAGCGGCCGGGGCGACCGAGCAGGCGGCAGTGCATGCCTACCGAGAGCATCTTGGGCGTCTCCTCACCCTCTTCATAGAGCACGTCGAAGGCATCGCGTAGATAGGTGAAGAAGTGCTCGGCGGTATTGAAGCCCTGCGGCGCGGCGAAGCGCATGTCGTTGCTGTCCAGGGTATAGGGCACGATCAGGTGGTCGTGTGCCCGGCCCTGGCTGTCCGTCGCGCGCGTCCAGAACGGCAGGTCGTCGCCGTAGTAGTCGCTGTCGTAGAGGAAGCCGCCCTCGTCGAGCACCAGCCGGCGGGTGTTGGGGCTGTCGCGGCCGGTGTACCAGCCCAGCGGCTTCTCGCCGTAGAGGCGCTGGAAGATCGCCATGGCCTTCTGCAGATGCTCGCGCTCGATTGCCTCCGGGACCTCCTGATAGTGGATCCAGCGATAACCGTGGCAGGCGACCTCATGGCCCAGTTCCTGGAAGGCGTGGGCCACCTCGGGGTGGCGCTCCAGCGCCATGGCCACGCCGAACACGGTGAGCGGCAGGCCGCGGCGCTCGAATTCGCGCAGGATGCGCCACACCCCCGCCCGCGAGCCGTACTCGTAGATCGACTCCATGCTCAAGTGACGGTCGGGAAAGGCCGGCGCGCCGATGATCTCGGAGAGGAACTGCTCGGAGCCGGCATCACCGTGCAGCACGCAGTTCTCGCCCCCCTCCTCGTAGTTGAGCACGAACTGCACGGCGATGCGGGCATTGCCGGGCCAGTTGGCATAGGGTGGCGTACGGCCGTAGCCGATCAGGTCGCGGGGATAGTCACTGGGAACGGGAAAGACGGACGAAGAAGACGACATGGCGACGATCCAGATTGTTGTTGACTCGTGCCGCTCTCGGGAAGCGACACGACAGTTTGTGTATACAATACACGCTATGCCGCCTCCCGATGCATTGCAAGACCCCCCGATGTTCCCGCCCCACCCAGCCATCACCCGACCGAGCTGCCGTCACGCACGGTCGGCCGCACGCGCCGGCCCGGCAGCGGCAGCACGCGACGAGAGCTCCATTCGGCAAGCGCTCGCTAGAACTCCAACCCACTGTTTTCATTTGTCAAAAAACTGATGACGAAGCCCTGAAAAAACGTCCTTGCACTCCAGAGATCGGCACTCTATCTTTGTGTACAAAAACATCGAATCCTTGTCCACAAAGAACCGAGAGCCCTTGCCATGCGAATTCGGGTCATCAATCCCAACACCACTCACGCCATGACCGCAGCCATGGGAGAGGCCGCTCAGAGCATCGCCGCCCCCGGCACACGGATCATCGCCACTCAGCCGGACAGCGGCCCGGCCTCCATCGAGAGCCACTTCGACGAAGCGGTCGCAGCAGTGGGAGTGATCGATGAGATCATCGAGGGCGAGCGCGAGGAAACGGACGCCTACGTGATCGCCTGCTTTGGCGACCCGGGGCTGCTGGCCGCACGCGAACTGACCCGCGCGCCAGTGATCGGCATCGCCGAGGCGGCCTTCCACATGGCGACCCTGATCAGCACCCGCTTCTCCATCGTCACCACCCTGGGGCGTACCGGCATCATCGCCGAGCACCTGCTGGCGCAATACGGCTTCACCCACCACTGTCGGCGGGTGCGTGCCGCGGAGATCCCGGTGCTCGATCTGGAGGAGAGTGGCGACGCCGCCCTTGGACGCATCATCGACGAGAGCCGCCGCGCCCGAGACGAGGACGGCATCGGCGCCATCGTCCTCGGTTGCGGCGGCATGGCGAAACTGACCGGCGAGATCAGCGACGCCGTGGGCCTACCCGTGGTGGAAGGCGTCACCGCCGCCATCAAGCTGGCCGAGGCGCTGGTCGGCCTGGGGCTAAGCACCAGCAAGCACGGCGATTTGGCCTTTCCCCGTCCCAAGGCCTTCACCGGCCATTTCGAACACTATGCCAACTCGTCGGCACTCCGCTGACGACGTTTGCACGACCTCAGCGCGCCGTCCGGCGCCCTGCCACGACAACCACAACCGCCCCGCGAACACGCCACGCCGCACCAGCAACCGAAGCCACGCTTCGGCGCATAACCACAACATCCAGCAACGACGTGCGAGGTCTCCGACATGACCACCCCCACTACCCACGACACGGCCGCCGAGCCGGCCGCTCACGCTGCCGGCCAAGCCGGCATCACCAAGGCACCCGGCGACGAAAGCCTGGCGCCCCAACAAACCCGCATCATGGGGCGCCCCTCCTACTTCCTGGCCTGGTTCGGCGGTTGCGTGTCCATCGGCACCTTCGCCATGGGCTCCAGCGTGGTGGGCACGCTGAACCTGATCCAGGCCACCCTGGCCATCGCCATCGGCTGTTTCGTCATCGGCATCGCGCTCGCCATCAACGGTGCCGCCGGCTACAAGTACGGCATTCCCTTCATGGTCCAGACGCGCAGCGCCTTCGGCTTCGCCGGCACGCGGATTCCGGGGCTGGTGCGCGCCGTGCCAGCCATCGTCTGGTATGGTTTCCAGAGTTGGATCGGCGCTGGCGCCTTGAACATGGTTTCCGCCACCCTGTTCGGCTTCGACAACCTGGTGTTCTACTTCATCAGTTTCCAACTGCTCCAGATCGGTCTGTCGGTGACGGGCTTCCAGGGCATCAAGTGGCTGGAGAACATCGGCAGCGCCTTCATCCTCGCCTCGCTGGTCTACATGTTCTACGCCACGGTGCAGCGCTACGGCGACGAGCTCTCGGCGAGCCTGCTGACCATGGAAGGCTCCTGGGGCATGCCGTTCTGGGGCGCCACCATGCTCTTTTTGGGCATCTACAGCACCATGATGCTCAACGTCAGCGACTACTCCCGCGAGCACAAGCACGGCACCGGGCCGGGGCTGCTGACCACCATCTACGCCATGTCGATTTTGCCCTGCACGCTGTTCATGGGGCTGATCGGCTTCATGGTCTCCGAGGCCACCGGCACCGCGGACCCGATCCAGGTGTTCGCCAACGCCGTGGACAACACGCCGCTGCTGATGACCACCCTGCTGTTCATCGCCTTCGCCCAGGTGACCACCAACGTGCTCAACAACGTGGTGCCACCGACCTACGTGCTGATGGACGTGTTCAAGATGAAGTATCCGGTCGCCACCGTGATCGTCGGTCTGCTGGCCTTCGCCACCTTCCCCTGGAAGCTGGTGCAGCCGGAATCCGCAGCGGGCCTGCAGCTCTTCGTGCAGACCTACTCCGCCTTCCTCGGCCCGATCTTCGCCGTACTGGTGGTCGACTACTACGTCATCCGCCGCCGCACCCTGGATCTCGACAAGCTCTACGACGCCACCGGCCCCTACCAGGGCGTCAATCTCGCCGCGGTGATCGCCACCGGCGTGGGCATCGTCGCCGCCCTCGCCTTTTCCGCCGTCTCCTGGTACGCCAGCCTGATCCCGGCCGGCCTCACCTATTACCTGCTGATGAAGCATTGGGCGCCCTGCCAGCGCTTCTGCCAGTGATCCAGGCCCGCCGTCCGACCGGACGGACGGCGGCTACACCCACAACGACGACAGTGATGCGACCCCGGGCCGATGCCCGGGGTCTTCGTATTGGGTTTGCCAAAATGTCAGACATTTAATAGGCTAGCCACGACATCCCGCTCAGGATTGCTTAGCCATGTCCCTGGATGGCCTTCCCCACCACCGCGGCGGCGCCGAGGCGCTGGCCCGGCTGCTGGCCCGGGCGCTGCTGGCCGGCCGCTGGCAGCCCGGCGACGCCTTCCCGCGGGAGCTGGATCTCTGTACCCACTTCGCGGTGAGCCGCAATCAGGTGCGCAATGCGCTGGCCAGCCTCACCGCCACCGGCCTGATCGAGCGCACCGCCGGGCGCGGCAGCCGGGTGCGCGAGGTCTCCGAGTGGCACCTGCTCGACCCGTTGATCAGCGACTGGATGACCGGCATCGAGAGCCTCGACCCCAAGCTGGTGCGCGAGATTCTCGCCTTCCGCTACTCGGCCGAGCCGGTACTCGCCCGCCTTGCCGCGCAGGCCGCCGAGGAGGCGGACCTCGAACGCCTGGAGGCCGCCTTCCACGGCATGACCCGCACCGCCGCCGCGCCCGAGGCCCGAGACCAGCACGTGGAGTACGACGTGGCTTTCCACGACGCCATCTACCGCGCCAGCCACAACTTGGTATGGCGCCAGATGGGCCACCTGCTGCGCCCCTCGATCATCGCCCTGATCCAGGGCTCCCAGGCCCAGGTCCATCGGTTTCACGACGGACTGGGCGACAGCCTGACGCGCCATGGCCGAGTGTTGGAGGCCATCCGCCGTCATGACCCGGACGCCGCCGAACGTGCCGCCCGGGAGGTGTTGCGGCGCACCGCCATCGACTTGGGCATCGTCACCGACACCCACCCCGTCACCGCCTCGGCGACCGAGCCCGAGAGCTGAACCGGAGGGAGACACCATGAAGATCACCCGACTCAAGACCTGGCAGGTCCCGCCGCGCTGGCTGTTTCTCAAGATCGAGACCGACGCGGGCTGCTACGGTTGGGGCGAGCCGGTCGTCGAGGGTCGCGCCGCCACCGTTGAGGCAGCCGTCCATGAACTCGCCGACTACCTGGTCGGTCAGGACCCGCACCGCATCGAGCACCTGTGGAATACCCTGTACCGCGCCGGCTTCTACCGCGGCGGGCCGATCCTGATGAGCGCCATCGCCGGCATCGACCAGGCACTGTGGGATCTCAAGGGACGCGACCTGGGCGTACCGGTGCACCAGCTCCTGGGCGGCGCCGTGCGCGACCGAATGCGCATGTACGCCTGGACCGGCGGCGACCGACCCAGTGACGTGGGTGCCGGCGCCAAGGCCCTGGTGGCGCAGGGTTTTACGGCCTTCAAGATGAACGCCATCCCGGAGCTTGCGATCGTCGACAGCCACCGCAAGGTCGACGAAGCGGTAGCGCGCGTGGCGGAAGCCCGCCATGCCGTGGGCCCCGACGTCGGCATCGGCATCGACTTCCACGGCCGGGTGCATCGCCCCATGGCCAAGGCGCTGCTTCGCGAGTTGGAACCCTTCCACCCGATGTTCGTCGAGGAACCGGTGGCGCCGGAGCACCTGCCCTGCCTGGGCCAAATCGCCGGCAGTCTGGGCTACCCCCTGGCCACCGGCGAACGGCTGCATAGCCGCTTCGCGTTCCGCGACCTGCTCGCCGACGGCATGATCGACATCATCCAGCCCGACCTCTCCCACTGCGGCGGCATCAGCGAGGGCTTGAAGATCGCCGCCCTGGCCTCTGCCCACGACGTGGCGCTGGCCCCGCACTGCCCGCTCGGCCCGCTGACGCTGGCCGCCTCCCTGCAGCTCGACGCGGTGTGCCACAACGCCTTCATCCAGGAGCAGAGCATGGGCATCCACTACAACCGCGACAACGACGTGCTCGACTACCTGGTCGACAAGACGGCGCTGGCCATCGTGGACGGCTTCTGCGCCATCCCCCAGGGCCCCGGGCTCGGGGTGGAGATCGACGAAGCCTTCGTCGAGGAGCGCGCCAGAGTGGGCCACCGCTGGCGCAACCCGGTATGGACCCACGAGGACGGTTCCATCGCCGAATGGTGAACGACATGCTGCCGATTGCCGAACGAGTCAGCTGGGTCGCCGTCGACTGGGGGTCGAGCAACCTGCGTGCCTGGGCCCTGACGAAGGAGGGCCGGGTGCTGGCCCGCGCCACATCCGACCGCGGCATGCTCTCGCTGGCGCCGGCGGACTACGAGGCAACCCTGCTGATGGCCATCGGCGACTGGCTGCCCGCAAGCGGGCGCATCGCCGTGCGGGTCTGCGGCATGGCCGGGGCCCGCCAGGGCTGGCGGGAGGCCGCCTACCTGCCGGTACCGACGCGGCTGGACGGTCTGGCCTCGGGGGCGGTCGGCCCCACCGTCGAGGACCCGCGACTCGACGTCACCCTGCTGCCGGGTCTTTGCCAGCGGCCCGATGATGCCGGCCGCCGATTCGACGTCATGCGCGGCGAGGAAACCCAACTCGCCGGCCTGGCTGTCCATGAGCCCACGGTTTCCGGGCCCGTCTGCCTGCCTGGCACCCATGCCAAGTGGGCCCGCCTCGAGACCGGCGCCGTCACGCGCTTCGCTACCTTCCTCACCGGGGAGCTCTATCGGTTGCTCGCCGAGCGATCGGTGCTCAAGCACTCCATCGGCCTGGACGACCTGGCCGAGCCCGGCTGCCGGCAGACCTTCGTGACGGCGGTGCAGGAGTCGACCGAATCCCCCGAAGCTCTGGGCACCCGGCTGTTTGGCCTGCGCGCCCAGGACCTGCTGGACAGCGACCTACCCGCCGGAGACGCACGCGGCGCACGGCTGGCAGCACGCCTCTCGGGCCTGGTGATCGGCCTGGAACTGGCCAGCGTGCGCACCGATCTGGCTCACGGCGAGACCGTCACGCTGATCGGTGCCGAGTCACTGTGCACGCGCTACGCCCTGGCCCTGGAGACACTGGGCATCGACTGCCGCCGTATCGACGGCGAAACCGCCACTGTCGACGGTCTGCGGCTGGCCCAGGCCGCTCTGAACCACGAACATCTCGCCCCCTGACGCCACCTGGAGCCCTGACCCATGTCCCTTCCTCTGATCGGCATACTGCGCGGCCTCTCTCCCGGCGAGGCCGTCGACGTCGGCGAAGCGGTGCTGGCTGCCGGCATCGAGCGCATCGAAGTCCCCCTCAACTCCCCCGACCCGCTGCAGAGCATTCGACGGCTCGCCGAGGCGCTGGGCGACCGGGCCCTGATCGGTGCCGGCACCGTGCTGACCGCGGCTCAGGCGCGAGACGCCTTCGCTGCCGGCGCACGCCTGATCGTCTCCCCCAACTGCCGCCCGGCGGTGATCGAGGAGACCCGGCGGCTGGGCATGGAGAGCTGGCCCGGCGTGGCTACCCCATCCGAGGCCTTCGATGCCCTGGACGCCGGCGCCTCCGGCCTCAAGCTGTTTCCCGCGGTGCAGATCGGCATCGAGGGCATGCAGGCCATGCGGGCGGTGCTGCCTCCGGGCACGATGCTGCTGGCGGTCGGTGGGATCGGCACGGACGACTTCGCCGACTGGCGGGCCGGCGGCATCGACGGCGCCGGCCTGGGCAGCGCCCTCTACGCCCCGGGCCTCACCGCCGCCGAGGTCGGCGAACGCGCTCGGTCACTGGTTGCCGCCTGGCGCGCGGCCGGTGGGGAGTGAAGGGTCGCCGAGTAGCGGAGGCCGTCAAACCGGCCCTCAGCGGCCGAAGATGCGGTGCAGGTCGGGCACCTCGTCGACTTCCTCGACGATGGAGAGCGACGCCTCGATGGCCTTGAGATGGCGGCTCATGAAGGCTTGGGCACGATCTCCGTTACCGGCTACCAGGTGGGCGATCAAATCCTCGTGATCGTGAGACTCGCACCCCAGGTGACCGGGGCTGCCATAGACCGCCAGAATCAGCGAGGAGCGCGAGCAGAGACGTCCCACGAACTCGGCCAGGGTGGCATTGCCGGAGAGACCGGCCAGGCGCTCATGGAAAGCGGCCGATAGCTTGATGGCGGTACTCTGCTCGCCGGTGCGCAATGCCTCGCGCTCGCGTTTGGCCATGTCGCGCAACTCCTGCAGGTCCGCCTCGCTGATGCGCCGAGCCACGGCCGGCATCAACCCGCATTCCACCATCTGGCGGGCGTCGAAGACGTCCTTGGCTTCGTCGGCGGTGGGCCGGGTAACGCTGGCGCCACGCCGCGGCGTGAGCGTCACCAGCTGTTCCAGCGCCAGGCGCTGCAGGATCTTGCGAATCCCGGTACGGCTGACCCCGAACACTTCGGCCAGTGCGTCTTCACGCAGGCGCGCGCCGGGTTTCAGCCGATGTTCGATGATGGCATCGCTGATCGAGCGGTAGATCGCCTCGTGTCGCTGTGCCCCGTCGCCGTTCTTGCCCAGGCGCCGGGGGTGCCCCTTACCGGGCTCGCCACGCTCCGCCGGCTGGCTCATGTTCCCACTCCTCGCTGCCCTGGATGACATGCCATTGTATACGCTAGCGGCAGACGCAATCGAATATCACAGGCGCCTCTCATTGGGAGCCTGACCAGGCGGCGACGGCCTCCCGCTCCTCGTCGGTCATGCCCGTCATGTTGCCGAGCGGCATGTAGCCGCTGGCCACCACCTCGCGGATCTTGTCGCGCTGCCGGACGATCTGGTCGGACGCGTCGTACACGATGCCGGCCGGCGGCGCAGCGAAGCCCTCTTGCGTGGGGCTGCTCGAATGGCAGGCAACGCAACGCGCCTCCACGATGGTTTCGATCTCGGCCAGGCTCGTCGACGCGTCTCCGGCGTCGCCGCTCGATGCACCGCTCGGCATGGCCACCCAGAACGCCACGGCGATCAACGCAGTGCCGGCCACCGGGTAGGCGGGCTGGATCGTGCCCGCGTGCATCACCACGAAGAACTGACGGATCAAGGCCCCACCGAAGATGAACAGTGACATGATCGCCCAGGCATGGTCGTGGGAATAGGCGAAAGAGTAGTGGTTGCTGATCATCAACAGCACCACCGGCAGAGTGAAATAGGTGTTGTGCACCGAGCGCTGCTTGCCGCGCTTGCCATCCAGCGGGTTGGGCGCCTCGCCCGCCTTCATGGCCGCCACCATGCGCCGTTGGCCAGGAATGATCCAGAAGAAGACGTTGGCCGACATCGCCGTGGCCATTACCGCACCGGTGAGCAGGAAAGCGGCTCGGCCCGAGAAAATCTGGGTACTGAGGTAGGCCACCACCACCATCATCACGGCCACCGCCAGGCTCAGCACGCCGTCGCGGGTCATGTCGGGGCTGATGCGCTTGCACAGCTCGTTGTAGACCACCCAGCCGCCGAGCAGGAAGAGCAGCGCCATCGCGTTGGCCTGCCAACCGCTCAGATTGGCGGCCCACGTCCAGTCGGCGTTGGGGTCGACCAGATAGATGCTCGGGCTGGCCATGTAGAGGAGAACGAACAGCGCGAAGCCCGACAGCCAGGTGGTGTACGCTTTCCAGAACGACCAGTGCAAATCCTCGGGCAGCTTGGCCGGCGCCGTGGCGTACTTCTGATTATGGTAGAAGCCGCCACCGTGAACCGCCCACATCTCGCCGAACACGCCCTTGTCGCGGTCTTCGGCGGCCTTGGGCGTGCGCAGGCTGTTGTCCAGCATCACGAAATAGATCGACTCACCGATCCAGGCGATGGCCGCGATGACGTGCAACCAGCGCAGCATGAAGTTGGCAAAATCGAGCAGATAGGCTTGCATCTGAGGGGTCTCGCTACGTGATTGTTTTATGAGAAGCGTTGATTCGCAACGTCGGCAAGCGAAGGCCAGACAAGACAAGAATCGGCGACAAGACGAACGGGGCTCGCGCGGCTACGCGGTGCCAATGCGCCAAATGAGCCGCTCATTAACGCAGCATGATCGCGTGTAGCCAATTGGCGGATAACGCTTAGCTACCGCGGTAGGTGGAATAGCCATACGGAGACAGCAACAGCGGCACGTGGTAATGCGCATCCGCATCGGCCACCCCGAAGCGCAGCGGGATGACGTCCAGGAAGCGCGGCTCCGGTGCTTCGATACCCTCGGCGCGGAGGTAGTCGCCGGCATGGAACACCAGCTCGTACTCGCCGACGGTGAACGCCCCGCCTTCCAGGATGGGGCCATCGCAGCGACCGTCGTCGTTGGTCACCACCTCCTTGAGGCGCGTGCGGCGCTCTCCCTCCAGGCGATGGACCTCGATGCGAATCCCCTTGCCAGGGCGCCCCTGCGCAGTGTCCAGAACGTGGGTGGTCAGGTAGCCCATGCGTCTCTCCCTCATGGTTGGCGATGTCGGCACGCGACCGGCATCATGGCGCGATGCTGTGAAGAACAGTTTTAGCGTGCATCGTGGTACATTTCAAAGATTTTCTGTATACATTTCATGAAATCCATATCCGGAGCCGATCATGAACGACCTGCCCCTGACCCCGCGCCCCAGCTCGCTCGACCGCGACGCCTTCATCAGCCACTTCGGCGACATCTACGAGCACTCTCCCTGGGTAGCCGCGGAAACCTGGGAGCGTGGCCTGACGAGCGCCGAAGACACTCCCGACGGGCTTGCCGAGGCGATGGGCCACACGTTGCGCGCAGCCCCGGCCGAGCGGCAGCTCGCGGTGATTCGCGCTCACCCCGACCTGGCCGGCAAGGCAGCCATTGCCGGCGAACTCACCGATGATTCTAGCCGTGAGCAGGCCGGTGCCGGGCTCGATCAGTGCAGCCCCGAGGAGATGGCCCGTTTCGAGCGCCTCAATGCAGCCTACAAAGAAAAATTCGGTTTCCCCTTCGTGATGGCCGTCAAGGGCAGCGACCGCCATGCCATCCTCGCCGCTTTCGAAGCACGCCTGCCCAACGACCCGGCCGAGGAGCGACGCACCGCCATCGAGCAGATCAACCGCATCGCCCGCTTCCGCCTGGAAGAGCGGGTCGCGAAGCAGACATCCGACGACTAGCGTCCGCACCAAAACGAGCTAGCATTGTGTGTGGATTCATGATGGATTGTGTACATTAATATCGACATCCTGGTGCACATTCCAACTGCATCGCGAAATACAACAACAAGTTCGAGAGCCCGACATGACCGAATCCGAGCAGTCTTCCGCCCATCCCCGACCTTCGCGGACCATCAACCGGAACCCCGATGCCATGCCGCCGCTGGCCAAGGCCATTCCGCTGGGCCTGCAGCACATCATGGCCATGTTCGCGGGCAACGTGACCCCGCCGATCATCATTGCCGGCGTGATCGGCGCCAGTGCCGGAGAGCAGATATTCCTGATCCAGGTGGCACTGTTCGTCGCCGGGGTGTCGACGCTGATCCAGACGGTCGGCATCGGCCCCATCGGCGCACGCCTACCCATCGTCCAGGGCACCAGCTTCGGCTTTCTGCCGGTGGCCCTGCCGCTGGCCAAGGCTTTTGGCTTGCCGGCAGTTCTCGGCGCCTCTTTCGTCGCCGGTTTGATGCAGGTCGTGCTGGGCGCCTTCCTCAAGAAGATACGCCACTGGTTCTCGCCGGTGGTCACCGGCATCGTGGTGCTGCTGATCGGCATCACCCTGATGCCAGTGGGGCTGAACTATGCGGCCGGCGGCGTGGGCTCGGAGGATTTCGCCTCGCCCACCAATCTGGCGCTAGCCTGCTTCGTGCTGGTGGTGACCATCGCCGTTCACCAGTTGGGGCGCGGCTTCATCAAGGCCTCGTCGATCCTGTTCGGCCTGGTCGCCGGCTACCTGGTGGCCATCGCGCTAGGCATGGTCGACTTCACCGATGTCACCGATGCCGGCTGGTTCGCCTTTCCCAAGCCGCTGGAATACGGCATGGAGTTCTCGCTGACCGCCATCACCGGCATGGTGCTGATCATGTTCGTGGTGGGCCTCGAGACCATCGGCAACATCTCCGCCATCACCACCGGCGGCGCTGGTCGGGCAGCCAAGGATCGCGAACTCTCCGGCGGCGTGATGGCCGACGGCGTGGCCACCTCCTTCGCCGCGGTGTTCAATACCCTGCCCAATACCGCCTATGCCCAGAACGTCGGTCTGATCACCTTGACCGGCGTGGTCAGCCGCCATGTGGTGACCATCGGCGGCCTGCTGCTGATCGCCATGGGGCTGTTCCCCAAGCTGGGCGGCCTGGTCGCCGCCATGCCCCACGCCGTATTGGGAGGCGCCGGCATCGTGATGTTCGGCATGATCGCCTCGGCGGGACTCAAGATCATTCAGGAGTGCGAACTCGACCAGCGTGCCATGCTGATCATTGCCGTGGCCCTGAGTCTGGGCATCGGCCTGCCGGCGGTCGAGGCGATCTCGGAAACCATGCCGGGCCAGGCTGGTCTGCTGCTCAAGTCGGGGCTGGTGCCCGCTGCCGTGGCCGCCCTGGTTCTGGACGCCGTGCTGCCCGGCAAGCCAAGCCGTCAGCCGTCTGAGTCTCGAGAGGCCATGCTGGCCAAGGGTGAAAGCGCCGACCGGTGACCCGGCTCGTGGCTGAACGTGCCGGAACCTTGGCGCTACACTGACAAGGGAGAATAGCGTCTTCAGGAGGTCAGTGATGTTCCGTGACCGTCGCGATGCGGCCGAGCGTCTGGCCGACCGCCTCATGCACCTCAAGGGCGAGAATCCCCTGGTGCTGGCCATCCCTCGAGGAGGAGCGCCCATGGCCTGGCATTTGGCGACAGCACTGGAGGGAGAGCTGGACGTGGTGCTCGTTCACAAGATAGGCGCTCCAGGCAGCCCGGAGTTCGCCATCGGTGCCGTCAACGAAGCGGGCGATGCGTATCTCGACCCGGCCGCATCTCGCTTTTCCGACGCTGCCGTGGAGCGGGAGGCCGAGCGCCAGCGCCGCGTGCTGCGAGAACGGCGCGAACACTACACGCCCGTGCGCCCACCGATTCCGCCCGACGGCCGCGTGGTGGTGGTCGTCGACGACGGCAGCGCCACCGGCGCCACCATGGAAGCGGCGCTGAGAACGCTGCAGGGGCGCCCCGCCCGGTTGATCGCGGCGCTGGCGGTGGCCTCCGAAGAGGCGGTCGCCCGCCTCGAGCCCCTGGCGGACGAGGTGGTGTGTCTGGAGATTCCGCCCAACTTCATGGCGGTAGGGCAATTCTTCGCCGACTTTGGCCAAGTCTCGGACGAGGAAGTGATCGCCCTGCTGGAGCAGTCCACGAACTGACCACCCCGCCACACGCGACGAGGCCGCCGCCCAGTGAGGGCGGCGGCCTTGCGATGCCCGAGCGCGCCGACGACGCACTCGCTCTCGTCATGCCTTATTTGGCGTTGCTGGCAGCCTTGACGTTGTCTTCGGCCAGCTGCTGACCCTTCTGCAGGTACTCCTGGCTCAGGGTGACGACCTTTTCGGCGTCGCCCTTGACGCGCTCACCGAGATCCTGAGCCACTTTCTGCTGTGATTCCACGACCTGCTTGAGGCCTTCGGCGTCCTTCACGTCCAGCCAGGCGCGCGTCTGGGCCAGGCTCAGGTCAGTGTAGGCACTCACGGCCTCGATCTGAGCTGCCACCAGCTTCTCGGTGTACTCGAGGCTCAGTGCGCCGTAGGCGCGGGCCGGGCCGAGAAACAGGGTGTCGAACTGTTGGGTTGCGGTTGATTGGGTCTTGCTCATGATGCACCTCCTCTGGTTTAGGTAGCCAAGGCAGGATCCCATCACCGGAACCGCCTTGTTGCAATGCAGCATAGCAAGCACGCTTGTGCAATGCAACAAGGCGTCCTTGGAGCCCAGAGCGGTCGCTAGCGATACGCGCCTTCGATATCGGTCACCCGCAGGGCGCGACGCCCCAGGCCATCGTGCTGGTCGAGCATGCGCTCCAGCCAACCGTAGACCGGATCGGCATTGGAGACGAGGTCCGCGGTGGAGACGCAGCGCGCCCACATGAAGTTGCCGAATACGAGGTAATCGGCCGCCGCCGGCGACTCGCCGTCGAGAAAGTCGGCATCTTTCAGGCAACCGCGCAGCGGTTCCAGAGCGGTATCCAGCTGCGTCAGCCCCTTGGCCGGGGAGTGGAACTCCTCCAGCGTGCGTCCGAAGCGCTTCTCGCGGGTCTCGCGGAAATAGTCGCGATCCTTGGGGTGAATGACGTTGAGCAGGTCCATGATGATGGTACGCAGCATCGCCGGGGCCAGGGCACGCTCGGCATAGGACTTGAAGAAGCGGGCCCGCGCCTCGGCCAGGCCATCGCCGAGCAGCGGCGCCTCGGGGTAGGCACGGTCCAGGTAATGCAGGATGGCGTAGCTGTCGGTCACCACTTCATCGCCGTCGACGAGCACCGGCACCTTGTCGTGGTTGGCGAAGGCCAGCGCCTCCTTGTCGGTGAAATGCCAAGGGCGACACTCCGCCTCCAGCCCCTTGTGGGCCAGCGCATAGCGGACTCGCCAGCAATAGGGCGAAAAGCGCAGCCCCTCGTCGATTCCGCAGAGTTCGTAGAGTACCCGTGCCATGCTCGTCTCCTGGCGTGATGGTGATCGTCTCCGCACCGGGCGTGGCCCGGCCATCACGCGATAGTGCCAGCCTTGCGCGCTCGCTGACAAACGGCTCGTGCCGTTGCCCACTCCGCAACCGTTTTGTCCATTAGTCTAACCTTCGCGCAGCACCAAGCGCCCCTTCATTCCTTATCGAAAACGGTAAGACACTGTTTATAAAAACAATATAGATATATATCAGCACACCTCTCTTACATCTCAATTGGTAATACCAATTACCCATCGATAGCCTTCTCGTCCGAGCCGACGTATCTTGCGACTCGCCAGCGTCGGTCGCACGACGATCTACGTTCCAACCAACAATCCACTGCGAGGTCCCACTGCCCATGACGGACACGACTCTTGCGCTGCTCGCCTTCACGCCGCTGCTGCTGGCGGGCATCCTGCTAATCGGTTTTCGCCTGCCCGCGCGCACGGCCATGCCCGTGGTCTATGCGGTAACGGCCTTGATCGCGCTACTCGCCTGGGACATGAGCGTCAGCCGGGTGCTGGCGTCTACCTTCCAGGGGCTGATCCTCACGGTCGCCATCCTGTGGATCATCTTCGGCGCCATTCTGCTGCTCAACACGCTCAAGCACTCCGGCGGCATCAAGGCGATTCGCAACGGCTTCTCCGGCATCAGCCCCGACCGCCGGGTACAGGCGATCATCGTCGCTTGGCTGTTCGGCTGTTTCATCGAGGGCGCTTCGGGTTTCGGCACGCCGGCCGCCGTGGCCGCGCCGTTGATGGTAGCGCTCGGCTTCCCGGCGCTGGCCGCCGTGGTCGTGGGCATGATGATCCAGTCGACCCCGGTCTCCTTCGGTGCCGTGGGCACGCCCATCGTGGTCGGCGTCACCGGCGGCATCGACCGGTCCGGCATCAGCGAGGCACTGGAAGCGGGCGGCTACACCTGGCTCGAGTATTTCCGCCTGATCGCCGCCGAAGTGGCCATCGTGCATGCTCTGGTCGGCGTGCTGATGCCGCTCATCATGGTGGTGATCATGGTGCGCTTCTTCGGCGCCAACCGTTCCTGGAAGGAGGGGCTTTCGATCACGCCGTTCGCCCTGTTCGCCGGCGTCGCCTTCGTGGTGCCCTACGCCCTGGCCGGCGTGCTGCTGGGACCGGAATTCCCGTCGATGATCGGCGCCATGGTCGGCCTGGCCATCGTCGTGCCGGCGGCGCGGCGCGGCTTCCTGCTGCCCAAGGACACCTGGGACTTCGCTGAGTCCAGCCAATGGCCGGACAACTGGATCGGCAATCTCGAGATCAAGCTCGACGACGTCACCGGCAAGGCTCCGATCTCTACCTTCATGGGCTGGGTGCCCTACGTGCTGCTGGCCGTCTTCCTGGTCATTTCGCGCACCGTCGAACCGGTCAAGAACGCCCTGACCTCGTTCGCTTTCGGCTGGAGCGACATCCTCGGTGAAGCCGGCGTTTCCGGCAGCATCCAGCCGCTCTACCTGCCTGGCGGCATCCTGCTGATGGTGGTGCTGGTCACCGCAGTGATCCATCGCATGCGCGGCAGTGAACTCAAAGCCGCCTTCGGCGAATCCTCCAAGACCCTGCTCGGCGCCGGCTTCGTGCTGATCTTCACCATCCCCATGGTGCGCATCCTGATCAATTCCGGGGTCAACGCGTCCGATCTGGTCTCCATGCCGGTGGCCATGGCACGCTTCGTCGCCGATGGCGTGGGTGACATCTACCCGCTGTTCGCACCGGCCGTGGGCGGCCTGGGCGCCTTCATCGCCGGCTCCAACACGGTGTCGAACCTGATGCTGTCGGACTTCCAGTTCAACGTCGCGCAGCAGCTCGGCATCTCCACCGCCATGATGGTCTCCCTGCAGGCCGTGGGCGCCGCCGCGGGCAACATGATCGCCATCCACAACGTGGTGGCCGCCTCGGCCACGGTGGGCCTGCTGGGTCGCGAAGGCGACACCATCCGCAAGACCATTCTGCCGACGATCTACTACCTGCTGTTCGCCGGCGTGATCGGCCTGGTGGCCTTCTACGTGCTGGGCGTCTCCGACCCGCTGCTCAGCCTCGGCTGACCGGCATAAGCCTGGCAACTCACCGGCCCCGCCAAGATTGGCGGGGCCGTCGTCGTTGTCCTCCGACCGATTGGCCCAGAATATCTGAAAATATTTTCCATTTACATATCTCAACCTCTCCACCTAGAATGCAGTCAGGCATCGCCACCTTGGGAGAGACCATGAACATCCTCTATGACGAACGGCTCGACGGGCCGCTCCCCAACCGCGACCCGGCCGAGGTGCAAGCCGACCTGGCCCGCCACCTGCCCGACATGACGCTGCTCCATCGCGAGGAGGACATGCGCCCCTTCGAGTGCGACGGCCTCTCGGTCTACCGTGCGCTGCCCATGCTGGTGGCCCTGCCCGACACCCTCGACCAGGTGCGCACCTTGCTGGCCCGCTGCCATGCGCTTGGCGTGCCGGTGGTGACCCGCGGCGCCGGCACCGGCCTCTCCGCGGGCTCGCTGCCGCTGGAGCAGGGCGTGCTGCTGGTGCTGTCGCGCTTCGCGCGCATCCTCGAGATCGACCCCGAAGCGCGCACCGCCCGCGTCCAGCCCGGCGTGCGCAACCTGGCCATCTCCGAAGCGGCGGCCCCCTACGGTCTCTACTACGCCCCGGATCCCTCGTCGCAGATCGCCTGCTCCATCGGCGGCAACGTGGCCGAGAACGCCGGCGGCGTGCACTGCCTCAAGTACGGTCTCACCGTGCACAACGTCATCCAGGCGCAGGTGCTGACCATCGAGGGCGAGACGCTGACACTGGGCAGCGATGCCCTGGATGCCCCCGGCTTCGACCTCATGGCGCTGTTCACCGGCTCCGAGGGGATGCTCGGCGTGGTCACCGAGATCACCGTCAAGCTGCTGCCCAAACCCGAGACCGCCAAGGTGCTGATGGCCAGCTTCGACGACGTGGAAAAAGCCGGCCTCGCCGTGGGCGACATCATCGAGGCAGGCATCATCCCCGGCGGGCTGGAGATGATGGACAAACTCGCCATCCAGGCCGCCGAGGACTTCGTCAAGGCCGGCTATCCGGTCGGCGCCGAGGCGATCCTGCTGTGCGAACTCGACGGCGTGGAGGCCGACGTCGACGACGACTGCGCGCGGGTCCGTCGGGTCCTGGAAGCAGCCGGCGCCACCGAAGTGCGTCAGGCACGCGACGAGGCCGAGCGCGCCCGCTTCTGGGCGGGCCGCAAGAACGCCTTCCCTGCCGTGGGCCGCATGTCACCGGACTACTACTGCATGGACGGCACCATCCCGCGTCGCGCCCTGCCCCGCGTGCTCACCGGCATCGCCGAACTCTCCGAGCGCTACGGGCTGCGCGTGGCCAACGTCTTCCACGCCGGCGACGGCAACATGCATCCGCTGATCCTCTTCGACGCCAACCGCGAAGGCGAGCTCGACGTCGCCGAAGCGCTGGGCGGCGAGATCCTCGAGCTCTGCGTGGCCGTGGGCGGCACCATCACCGGCGAGCACGGCGTGGGCCGCGAGAAGATCAACCAGATGTGCGCCCAGTTCCGTCCCGACGAGCTGGCCACCTTCCGCGCCGCCAAGGCCGCCTTCGACCCCGCCGAACTGCTCAACCCGGGAAAGAACATTCCCACCCCAGCGCGCTGTTCGGAGTTCAAGACCATCAAACAGGCGGCGGACGCCCCCGCCACCAGCGAGCAAGGCTGACAGGATCGCCCATGGCTAGCACTGCACCCACCGACTATCCCGGCCACGACGCCAGCGCCGCGCTTGGCGAGCGTCTTCGCCAGGCCGCCGCCGAGCGCACCCCGCTACGCATCGTCGGCGGCGACACGCGCCACTTCTACGGTCGTCCGGTGGAGGGCGAGACCCTATCCACCGCCGAACACCGCGGCATCACCTTCTACGACCCGGTGGAACTGGTCGTCTCGGTGCGTGCCGGCACGCCGCTCACCGAGCTGGAAGCGGCGCTGGCCGAGCACGGCCAGATGCTCGGTTTCGAACCGCCGCGCTTCGGCGAAGCCAGCACCGTCGGAGGCATGATCGCCACCGGACTCTCGGGACCGCGCCGTCCCTGGGCCGGCGCCGTGCGCGACTTCGTACTCGGCATCCGCCTGATCAACCACGAGGGCATCGAGCAACGCTTCGGTGGCCAAGTGATGAAGAACGTCGCCGGCTACGACCTATCGCGGCTGATGGTCGGCGCCCAAGGCTCTCTGGGCGTGATCGGCGAGGTATCGCTGAAGGTGATCCCGCGCCCGCTCACCACCCACAGCCTGCGCCTGGAGCTACCGCTGGCCGATGCCCGCCAACGCCTCGCCGAGTGGGGGCGCGAGCCGCTGCCGATCAGTGCTGCCGCCTGGCTAGACGGTGCATTGCACCTGCGTCTCGAAGGCGGCCCCAGCTCGGTGGCCGCGACCCGTGAGCGCATCGGCGGCGACGACCTGGACAACGCCTGGTGGGACGCCCTGCGCGATCTCGCGCTGCCCTCCTTCTCCGCCGACGATGCCCGGCCGCTGTGGCGCCTCTCGCTGCCGCACCGCGCTCCCGACCTGGGGCTGGCCGAGATCGACGACACGACCATGCTCCACGACTGGGCCGGCGCCCAACGCTGGCTGCGCACCGAACTCGACCCCGAGGTGCTGCGCGAGGCGTGCCGCGAAGCCGGTGGCCACGCCACCTGCTACGGCCCCCGCGCGGCCGGCGTCGAGCCCTTCACGCCCTTGCCCGCGGTGCTGATGAAGTACCACCGCAACCTCAAGGCCGAGCTCGACCCGCACGGCATCTTCAACCCCGGCCGACTCTACGCCGACCTCTGAGATTGACGAGAAGCTGACATGCAGACGCACTTCACCGAGGAAGCCCTCAAGCAGCCGCACATCCGCGAGGCCGACCGCGTGCTGCGCAGCTGCGTGCACTGCGGCTTCTGCAACGCCACCTGCCCCACCTACCAGCTGCTCGGCGACGAGCGCGACGGGCCGCGCGGGCGCATCTACCTGATGAAGCAGATGCTCGAGAACCCGGACGACGACGGCCTGGTGACCGAGCAGACCCGGCTGCACCTGGACCGCTGCCTGACCTGCCGCAATTGCGAGACCACCTGCCCATCGGGCGTGGAGTATCACAAGCTGCTCGACATCGGCCGTGCCGAGATCGAACGCCGCGTGCCGCGCAAGGCCAGCGAACGGGCGCTGCGCTTCGGGTTGCGCAAAGCCCTGGTCGATCCTCGACGTTTCCAGGCACTGCTCAAGCTGGGGCTGACCTTCAAGCCGCTGGTGCCGGGTGCGCTCAAGGACAAACTGCCGCCGGCCCCGGTGGATGCCGGCACGCGCCCCGACCATCAGCAGCACGCCCGACAGATGTTGATCCTCGAGGGCTGCGTCCAGCCGGGACTCTCGCCCAACACCAACGCTGCCACGGCGCGGGTTCTAGACCGCCTGGGCATCGGCCTCACGCCGGTCGGCGAGGCGGGTTGCTGCGGGGCCATCGACTTCCACTTGAACGCCCAGGACGACGGCCGGGCACGAGCCAGGGCCAACATCGACGCCTGGTGGCCCCACATCGAGGCCGGGGCCGAAGCCATCGTGCAGACGGCCAGCGGCTGCGGCGCCTTCGTCAAGGAGTACCGCGACATCCTCGCCGACGACCCGGCCTATGCCGAGAAGGCGGCACGGGTCAGCGAACTGGCCAAGGACCTCGTCGAGGTGCTGCGCGACGAGGATGTCGCGCCGCTCGCCGTCAAGGAGAGCCGCAAGCTGGCCTTCCACTGCCCCTGCACCCTGCAGCACGCCCAGCGGCTCGGCGGCGCCGTGGAGGGCGTGCTCGCCAAGCTCGGCTTCACGCTGACGCCGGTGGCCGACGCCCACCTGTGCTGCGGCTCGGCGGGCACCTACTCCATCACCCAGCCGGAGCTCGCCACCCAGCTGCGCGACAACAAACTCGACAACCTGGAAGCAGGGCATCCGGAAACGATCGTGACCGCCAATATCGGCTGCCAGACCCACCTGGCCAGCGCCGGCCGCACCGAGGTCAGGCACTGGATCGAGATCGTCGACGAAGCGCTGACATGAATCGTCACCGCGCTCATGCATTCAGCTGCCAGACCCACCTGGCCGGTGCCGGCCGCACCGAGGTCAGGCACTGGATCGAGATCGTCGATGAGGCTTTATTGCCAACATGAGGGGCGCCGGGGACAGGTCGAAGAGGAGGTCCTTCGCCAGGAATGGCAAAGGTAGCGCCCAGGGAGGGGTTCACAGCGCCTCCTCGCAGACCTGTCGCCGGTACAGCCCCGGTGATGGCGACACCATCTGCGACGGCTCTCTTCATAGCCAATCGCATCATCCAACCAGGAGTCCCTGATGAATACCAAGCCCGTACTGACCCTCAGCGAGGTCAACGCCCTCCTCGACGCCGCCCAGCAGGAAGCCGAAGCCAACGGCTGGAAAGTGACCATCGCCGTGGCCGACGACGGCGGCCACCTGCTCGGCCTGCGCCGCCTCGACGGCGCCCCGGCCATGACCGTGGGCATCGCCACCGAGAAGGCACGCAGCGCCGCCCTCGGCGCCCGCGAAACCCAGCAGTTCGAAGAGATGATCAACGGCGGCCGCAACGCCTTCCTCTCGGTGCCGCTGCAGGGCATGCTCTCCGGCGGCGTGCCGGTATGGGTCGAGGGTCAGATGGCCGGCACCGTGGGCATCTCCGGCGTCAAGCCCGACCAGGACGTGCAGATCGCCAAGGCGGCCGTTGCCGCCATCGCCTGACACCCACCTCTGACGTATCCTTGAAGCCCCGCCTCGTGCGGGGCTTCACGCTTACCACCGTCGAGGATGCCATGCCGCTGCTGTACTTGCTGCCACCGCTGGGCGCCGTGCTGATCTGGTCCGGCAACATGACCATCAACCAGCTCACCGTGGGCGCCATCGCGCCGAGCAGCATCGCGTTCCTGCGCTGGGTGCTGGCACTCGCCGTGCTCACCCCCTTCGTCGCCCCCAGCGCCTGGAAGCACCGGGCCACCATTCGCCGCGAATGGCCCAAACTGGCCACCCTCGGCATGCTCGGCATGGCGCTGTGGCAGGGCCTGGCCTACGTCGCCGCGGAGACCACCAGCGCCACCAACATGGGCATTCTCGCGGCCATGGTGCCCTTGCTCACCGTACTGCTCAGCGCCCTGATCCTGCGCGAAGCGCCGACCCTCGGCGGCACTCTGGGCGGCGGCGTGGCACTGATCGGCGTGCTGGTGCTGCTGGGCCGCGGCAATCCGGCCTCCTTGCTCGGCCTCGAGGTCGCGGTGGGCGATGCGCTGATGGTGGTCGCCGCCACCTGCTACGCCCTCTACGGGGTGATGCTCAAGCGCTGGCCGCTGGACCTTCCGCCCTGGGTGGTGCTCTATGCCCAGGTATGCTTCGCCGTGCTGTTGCTCCTGCCCCCCTACCTGCTGGGGCCCATGACGCCGGTGGATGCCGGCAACGTCGGGCTGATCGTGTACGCCGGCATTCCCGCCTCGATCGTCACCACCTACCTGTGGATGCGCGCCATCCGCCAGATCGGTGCCAGCCGCGCCAGCATCTTCATCAACCTGATGCCGCTGTTCAGTGCCATCATCGCCATGCTCGCCCTGGGCGAACGGCTGGCCGTCTTTCATGTCATCGGCGGCGCCCTGGTGCTCGCTGGCGTGCTCATGGCCCAAACGCTGACCCGGCCGCTCGCTCGCCGCCCCTCCCTGCGCAGGGAGGGCTGACTGCCCTGCCGTATACCGGTTCGCCGATGCACAGCCGCGAAGCATGAGCGGCGGCGGATGCCCCATCATGCAACCCGATGGCGCACCGGCTCCGTGCGGCAGGACGCCTGCCCCCCCCTTCGACACACCCCATCTATCTGAAAAAAGACTCGTTTTCTTTGCTTCGCCGCCTTGGGCACGCCACTTGCTAGGGTCACTGGCAACGGTGATCTCCGGCGATCGCCCGGGCAATGCGGCCCCGACACACTCGACTCTGGCTGGACAACGGCGTCCTCACTCACCTGGCTACAGGTGCGTGCGGACGCCGTTTTTTTGCGTGTCGCCAGTGCCGAAGCGTTCGACCCGGGATCGAGGCTCGCCGATATCACGAAACCCTGCTCAACGCATGAGGAAGATCATGTCTTATCTGGTTCCATCGGAATTCGTCACCAAGATGGTCGACGCGGGCGAATCCAAGGTACACATGTCGACGCGCGACACCCTGATCCGCGGCTTCATGGCCGGCGCCATTCTCGCCCTGGCAGCGGTCTTCGCCGTCACCGTCGCCGTAGAGAGCGGCTCCTTCCTGCTCGGCGCCGTGCTCTTTCCCGTCGGCTTCTGCATGCTCTACCTGATGGGCTTCGACCTGCTGACCGGCGTCTTCATGCTCACCCCGCTGGCGCTGCTCGACCGCCGCCCAGGGGTGACGCCACAGGGCATCCTGCGCAACTGGGGCCTGGTGTTCGTGGGCAACTTCGCCGGGGCACTGACCGTCGCGGCGATGATGGCGTTCGTCTTCACCTACGGCTTCAACACCGACCCGGGGGCGGTGGGCGAAAAGATCGCCGGCGTCGGGGAAGCGCGCACCCTGGGCTACGCCGACTACGGGCTGGCCGGCTGGCTCACCATCTTCATCCGCGGCATGCTGTGCAACTGGATGGTTTCCATGGGCGTGGTGGGCGCGATGATCTCCACCCACGTCAGCGGCAAGGTCATCGCCATGTGGATGCCGATCATGCTGTTCTTCTTCATGGGCTTCGAGCACTCGGTGGTGAACATGTTCCTGTTCCCCTCGGCGATGATGATGGGCGGCGGATTCTCGGTGATGGACTACCTGCTGTGGAACGAAATTCCCACCGTGCTGGGCAACCTGGTGGGCGGCCTCGCCTTCACCGGCCTGACCCTCTACACCACCCACGTGCGCACCGCCCCCAAGCGTGCTGCCGTGCGCCCGGTCACCCCTTGATGCGACACGCAAACGCCCCGGCCACGACCGGGGCCACCGCATGAGCCAGCTGCGCATCGCCCTGGGGCAGCACACCGAGCCTGGACGCAAGGCCCGCAACCAGGACTGCCACGGCTGCCGGGTGCCGCCCGGCCCCCAGATCGGGCTGAAGGGCATCGCCCTGGCCATGGCCGACGGCATCAGCAGCAGCGAGGTCAGCCAGGTCGCCAGCGAAACGGCGGTCAAGAGCCTGCTCGACGACTACTACGCCACCTCGGAGGCCTGGTCGGTTCGCCACGCCGTGGAGTGCGTGTTGACGGCCACCAATGCCTGGCTGCATGCCCAGTCACGCCGCGGCCCCCACCGCTACGCACCCGACAAGGGCTACGTCTGCACGTTCAGCGCCCTGGTATTCAAGGCGACCACCGCCCACCTCTTCCACGTCGGCGACACCCGCATCTACCGGCTGCACGGTGGCGGGCTGGAGCCGCTCACCCACGACCACCGTCTGTGGGTCTCGCAGGAGGAGAGTTACCTGAGCCGGGCACTGGGCGCCGACGCCCTGGTGGAGATCGACTACCGCACCTTGCCGCTACAGGTCGGCGATACCTTCCTGCTGGCCACGGACGGCGTCTACGAGCACATCGAGGCACAGGACATTCTGCACACCATCGAGGTGCACCGGGGCGACCTGGACGAAGCCGCCCGGCGCATCGTCGCCCAGGCCTACCGGCAGGGCAGCGCGGACAATCTCAGCGTCCAGATCGTGCGCATCGAGGCGTTACCGCGAAGGGAAGTCCCGTCATCCCTGCACGGGGAGGTCGAACGACTGCCCTTCCCGCCGCTGCTCGAACCCCACGACCGTTTCGACGGCTATCGGATCCTGCGCGAACTGCACGCCAGCAGCCGCAGTCACGTCTACCTTGCCCTGGACGAGACCGATGGCTCCCGGGTGGCGCTCAAGACGCCCTCCCTCGACCTGCGCGACGACCCCGGCTACCTGGAGCGGCTGCTGATGGAGGAGTGGATCGCCCGGCGCATCGACAACCGCCACGTGCTCGATGCCGGCCCACCGGACCGCGAGCGCCGCTACCTCTACACCGTCACCGCGTTCATCGAGGGGCAGACGCTGGCGCAGTGGCTGAACGACCATCCCACGCCCGACCTCGAAACGGTACGCGGCATCGTCGAGCAGGTCGCGCGGGGCCTGCAGGCACTTCACCGCCACGAGGTCCTGCACCAAGACCTGCGCCCCGAGAACCTCATGATCGATGCCAACGGCACGGTGACGCTCATCGACCTGGGCTCGGCGCGGGTCGCCGGCATCGTCGAGTCGGCCACCACCCTCGAACCGCCCGCCCTGCCGGGTACGGCCCTCTACATGGCGCCGGAATACTTCCTGGGCGAGGTCGGCACGACGCGCTCGGACCTCTACTCCCTGGGGGTACTGACCTACCGAATGCTCTCGGGTCGCTATCCCTACGCCACCCGGGTCGCCCGCACGCGCACGGCGGCGACCCAGCGGCGCCTCACCTATCGCTCGGTACTCGACGAGGAACGGGCGATTCCCGCCTGGATCGATGCGACGCTAAAGAAGGCCGTACACCCCAATCCCGAGAAGCGCTACCAGGAACTCTCCGAATTCCTCCACGACCTGCGCCGCCCCAACCCGGCCTATCTCGAACGCACGCGCCCACCGCTGATCGAGCGTCACCCGGTCGCCTTCTGGCAAGGCGTATCGGCCATCCTCGCCGTACTCCTGCTGCTCGCGTTGCAGCGCTGAACTCAGCGTATCCCCGCCCGCAGGAACGACTGCACGAACTGGCGCTGGAAGAGCAGGAAGGCGACCAGTAGCGGCGCGATGCTGAGCAGGGTGGCGGCACTGATCGTGGCCCAGTTGACGCCCGTCTCCGGTGCCGAAAAGATCCCCAGCCCCACGGTGAGTGGACGGCTTTCCACCGAGTTGGTGACCACCAGCGGCCACAGGAAGTTGTTCCAGTGATGGCTGATCGAGACCAGGCCGTAGGCCAGGTAGGTGGGCTTGGCCAGCGGCACGTAGACCTTGAGCAGCACCGCCATCCAGCTGCACCCTTCGACCCGGGCGGCGTCTTCCAACTCGCGGGGAATGGTCTTGAAGGTCTGGCGCAGCAGGAAGATGCCGAAAGCGCTGGCCACGTAGGGCAGGCCGATGCCGGCGATGGTGTCGACCAGCCCCAGCCCACTGGCGATGCGATAGTTCTCGACGATCAGCACCTCGGGAAACACGAACAGCTGGATCAGCACCAGCATGAACAGGAAGTCCTTGCCGGGAATGGGAAAGCGCGCGAAGGCGAAGCCCGCCAGAGTGCACACCACGAACTGGGCGGCAACGATGCCGGTGACCAGCAGAAAGGTGTTGAGGTAATAGCGCGCAAAAGGCGCCTGCTCCCAGGCATCGGCGAAGTTATCCAGGGTCAGCGGCGTCAGCAGGTCGAAGCGCACCATGAACTCGGCCGGGTGGAAGGCCGCCCACACGGCGTAGAGCAGCGGAAATATCCACACCACCGCCAGCAACCAGGCGGCCGTCGTCTCCAGCCTGGGCAGGCAGGTAACGAGGCGGGGCGCGGGTCTAGCGGCGTCGGCAGCGGTCATGGTCGAGCTCCCGGCAACATCATGATGATCGCTCTCATTGATAGTGAGTCCGGCGGTCGAGCACACGGAACTTGATGGTTGCCACCACGGCCAGCACCAGCAGAATCACCACCGTGATGGTGGCCGCATAGGTGCGGTCGAAGAACGAGAAAGCGTTCTCGTAGACGTAATAGAGCAGCAGGTTGGTGGCGTTGTTGGGCCCGCCCTTGGTGAGGATGAATAGGTGGTCGACCACGCGCACGGCGTTGATCAGCGCATTGATCAGCACGAACAGCGTAGTGGGCATCAGCAGCGGAAAGGTCACCCGCCAGAAGAAACTCCAGCGACTGGTACCCTCCAGGCTCGCCGCTTCCTCGAGTTCGGGTGGAATGCTCTGCAGCGCCGCCAGATAGAAGATCATGAAGAAACCGGCCTCCTTCCACACCGTCATCACGATCACCGAGGTGAGCGCCACTGCAGGGTCACCCAGCCAGTTGGGGCCGCTGATGCCCAGCAAACCGAGCAAGTGGTTGAACAGCCCGATCTGCGGCGCGTAGAAGAACATCCAGATGTTGGCCGCGGCGATCATCGGCAGGATCGTCGGCGTGAAGTAGGCCATGCGCACCAGTCCCCGGCCCGGCAGGCGGCCGTTGACGAACAGTGCCATGCCCAGCGCCAGGGCGATGGAGGTGGGAATGGTGCCCAGGGCGTAGAAGAGGTTGTTGCGCGCCACTTGCCAGAAAGTGCTGTCCTCGAGCAGCAAGGCATAGTTCTCCAGCCCGACGAACTCGGTCGGGGCGCCGCGAAAGCCGGGCAGGAAGAGGCTGTTGATCAGAGTGGCGACGGTGGGCAGGTAAGCGAAGGTGCCGAGCAGCACCGCCGCCGGCAGCAGCAGCAGCGCGCCGTAGATCTGCATGCGGCGGTCGGAGGTCGGGTTCACCATGGTTCGTCCTGTCGTGGGGGCTACCCGGGGACAAAGGCCTCTGAGGAGGCGCTGTGAATCCCTCCCTGGACGCTACCTTCGACATCCTGTCGAATGACCTCCTCATTGGCCTGTCCCCGCGCCCCCTTGATCGCGGTTATCAGCTCTCAGGGCGTCAGCGCGCGTAGCGACGCAGTGCCGCGTCGGCCTCGGCTTGAGCCTGGGCCAGCGCTTCCTGCGGCGTCATCTGGCCGGTCAGTGCTGCCTGGACGGCGTTGTCCAGCGCGCGGCGCACCCGTCCGCCCTGGTAGGTGGCCAGCTCCGCGGTGGCGTGCTCGAGCTGGTCGCGGGCCACCGCTGCCGGCGGGAACGCCTCGACGTAGTCCTGCAGCGCCTCTGTCTCGTAGGCCGCCGGGCTCACGCCCATGTAACCGGTCTCGATGGACCAGGCGGCGGCGCGCTCCGGGGCGGTCATCCAGCGGATGAAGGTCATGGCCGCACGCCGCTCCTGCTCGCTGGCATCCTTGAAGAGATAAAAATTGCCGCCGCCGGTCGGGCTGCCGCGCTGGACGTTCATGGGCAGCATGGCCACGCCGAGGTCGAAGTCGGCCTCGTTCTTCACCGCCGTGAGGTTGCCGGTGCTGTGCCACATCATCGCGGTGGACTCCTCGATGAAGTTCTGACGCAGCGTGCCCCATTCGATGGTTCCATCGGGCATCGCCGCGTGCTCGCTGGCCAGCGACACCCAGTACTCCAGAGCCTCGACGGCCGCCGGGTCATTGAAGTGGACCTCGGTCCCGTCCTCGCTCATCAGGCGGTGGCCGTTCTGGAAGGCGAAAGCCTGGAACATCCAGTAGGGATAGCCGGTTGAAGGCACCATCACGCCCCACTGCTCGCCATCGGAGGCCTCGCGCACCGCGGCGGCCATCTCGGCCATTTCCGCCCAGCTCTCCGGCGGCGTATCGGGATCGAGGCCGGCCGCCTCGAACGCCTCCTTGTTCCAGTAGAGCACGATGGTCGAGCGCTGGAAGGGGATGCCGTAGGTCTGGCCGTCGAGAGTGCCGTTCTCCATCAGTGCCGGGTAGAAGCTATCCAGCCACTCGCGCTCCTCGTCGCTCTCGACCACCTCGTCGAAGGCGACGATGACGTCCTGCTCGATCAGCTCGTAGAGGTCGATGGAGAACATCACCGAGAGCTGCGGAGCGTCGCCGGCCTCGACCGCCGACATGGCGCGCACCCGGGTGTCGTCATAGTTGCCGGCATAGATGGCATCCACCGCGATGTCGGGGTGCTCGGCCTCGAACTCGGCCACCAGGCCATCGATCACCTCGGTCAAGGCCCCGCCGACTGCCACCGGGTAGTACATGGTGAGTTCGACCGGCTCCTGCTGGGCGGCGGCTTGCCCGGCCACCAACAGGCCGGCAGCGGCCAGACCGCTCAGGGTACGTGGAAGGAAAGCGCTCATGGGTTCACTCCTGTGGATGGGTGCCGTGCAGGGAGGACACTCTGCGTGCCTCGCCCGGCGTCAGCGGATGCGGCGGAGCCGCGACGTCATGACCGGAAAGAGCCAGGCGCTGCCCGCTCTCGCCATCGAAGAAGTGCGCCGAGGCCGACGCCCACTGCAGCCGGCAGGCATCGCCGGGCTGCCGGTCGGGCACCCCCGGCACCCGGGCGCGCAGCTGCTGACTGCCCACCTGCAGGCGCACGATGGTATCAGCGCCCAGATATTCGGCATCCAGCACCTCGGCAGGTACCCCGGGAGCGTCGGGCGGAGCCAGCTGAACCGACTCGGGACGCAGCCCCAGCCAGTGCCCCTTGGCGGCATGGTCGGCGACATGGCAGCGGGGCTCGCCATCGATCACCGCGCCGTCCGCCGCCGCGGCCAGTGCCACCAGGTTCATGGCCGGGCTGCCGATGAAGCTCGCCGCAAAGGCCGTGGCCGGGCGGTCGTAGAGTTCGCCGGGAGTGCCGTCCTGCACGATGCGCCCCTCCTGCATCAGGATCACCCGATCGCCCATGCTCATCGCCTCCACCTGATCGTGGGTGACGTAGATCACCGTCATGCCCAAGCGCTGCTGGAGCGCCTTGATCTCGCGGCGCATCTCGCCGCGCAGGCGCGCATCCAGGTTGGAGAGCGGCTCGTCCATCAGGCAGATGGGGTGCTCGGAGATGATCGCCCGGGCCAGCGCCACCCGCTGGCGCTGGCCGCCCGAGAGCTGGGCCGGCTTGCGTTCGAGATACTCCGTGAGCCCGACCAGCTCGGCCACCCGAGCGAGACGTTCGCTGCGCTCGGGCTTGGGTACCTTGCGGCTGCGCAGGCCGAAGACGATGTTGTCGGCCACGTTCAGGTGGGGGAAGAGCGCATAGGACTGAAAGACCATGCTGATGCCGCGCTCGCCCGGTGCCAGCGGCGTCACATCGCGCTCACCGATGTGGATGCGCCCGGCGCTGGCCGGCTCGAGACCGGCGATCATCCGCAAGGTGGTGGACTTGCCGCAACCCGAGGGGCCCAGCAGGATCACGAACTCCCCAGGCGACACCGTAAAGGAGACGCGGTCCACCGCGGCCACCCCGGCCCAGTGCTTGCTGACGTCTTCGAGTGTGATTCGCTTTTTGTCGTCGCTCATGCCTTGCCCGGTATCGCTGCCCTTTGCCTTCACAGGCAGGGGAATCACCTGCTGGGTCACTTGCCGCTCCCCTCAAGCGTAGCCGCTCGCGCCGGTTTGTCTTCCCTGCAGGATGCGCACGCCTCATGACCCCGCGATGACCGACCGATGACGCATCGGTGACATCTCGCAGGGCGGCCGGGCGAGCGTGCTAGAATGCCGCACCTCCTAGGCTCAGGAAGACTTGCCATGTCCCTCGACGACCTGCACCTCAACCTGCGAAACCTGACCCCGGACGACTACCCGCAGCTTCAGGCACTGATGGACCGGGTCTACGACGACATCGGCGGTGCCTGGCCGAAACCGACCATCGACAAGCTGATCAAGGAGTTTCCCGATGGGCAGATCGTCATCGAGGATGACGAGACCATCGTCGGCGTGGCCCTGACCGCCCTGGTGGACTACGACACCTTCTCCAATCCCCACCGCTACGACGACCTGATCGGCAAGCGCGAGACCATCCTCAACGAACCCGATGGCGACGCCATGTACGGGCTCGACGTGCTGATTCATCCGGACTATCGCGGCTACCGACTGGGCCGGCGCCTCTACGAGGCGCGCAAGGAACTGTGCCGCTCCATGAACCTGCGAGCGATACTGGCCGGCGGACGCATCCCGCAGTACCACGAACACGCCCACGAGCTCACGCCGGCCGAGTACCTCGACAAGGTGGCCCGCAAGGAGATCCACGACCCCATCCTCTCCTTCCAGCTGGCCAACGACTTCCAGGTCAAGCGTCTGCTGCGCAAGTACCTGCCCGAGGACGAGAAGTCCCAAGGCTATGCCACCCTGCTGGAGTGGAACAACATCCTCTTCGAGCCCGCCGAGCGGGTGCTGGAGAACCGCCCCACCCAGGTCCGCGTGGGCGCGGTGCAGTGGCAGATGCGCGAGTTCGAGTCCGTGGAAGCGGTGCTGCAGCAGGTGGAGTACTTCGTCGACGCGCTCTCCGACTATCAGAGCGATTTTGCCGTCTTTCCGGAGCTGTTCAACGCCCCGCTGATGGGCCTTCAGGATCGCGCCGCCCAGCAGGACCAGCAGGCGGCGATCCGCTTCCTGGCCGGCTTCACCGAGCAGTTCGTCACCGAGCTGTCGCGCATGGCGGTGGCTTACAACATCAACATCGTCGCCGGCTCGATGATCGAGCTGCGCGACGACGACCGCCTCTACAACGTCAGCTACCTGTGCCACCGCGACGGCACCATCGAGCATCAGGACAAGCTGCACATCACGCCCCAGGAGCGCCGCGACTGGGTGATCGACGGCGGCGACGAACTGCGCGTCTTCGACACCGACGCCGGCCGGGTAGGCATCCAGATCTGCTACGACGTGGAGTTTCCGGAGCTGTCACGACTGCTCGCCGACCAGGAACTCGACATCCTCTTCGTGCCTTTCTGGACCGACACCAAGAACGGCTACCTGCGAGTGCGACACTGCTCCCAGGCGCGCGCCATCGAGAACGAGTGCTACGTAGTGCTGTGCGGCAGCGTGGGCAACGTACCCTCCATCGAGAACCTCGACATCCAGTACGCCCAATCGTCGGTGTTCTCGCCCTCGGACTTCGCCTTTCCCCACGACGCCGTGCTCTCCGAGACCACGCCGAATACCGAGATGGTGATGTTCTCGGACCTCGACCTGACGCGACTCACCGTGGTGCGCGCCGAAGGCTCGGTGACCAACCTCAAGGACCGCCGCAAGGATCTCTTCGACCTCCGCTGGCGCGACTGGTCGTGGAAGTCGGGGGCCGACCTGGAGGAGAACTGAGCCGTGCTCGGCCGCCTGAAACGGTGGCGCGACGCGCGCTTCGCCACCCGCCACCCCCTGCCCGAGGCGGACTGGTCCGAGGCGCGCACGCGCCTGCCGCTGCTGGCGGCGCTCACCGACGGCGAGGCCGAACGGCTGGGCTGGCGGGCCTGGCGCTTCCTGCACGCCAAACGCATCAGCCTGCACCCGGATCTGGCCGAGCGCACGCCCTTCGATCTGCCCGCCCGCCTGGCACTGGCCGCCCAGGCCTGCCTGCTAACCCTGGGCTGGAGCGATGCCGAACACGATGAGGCCTTCGCCGGCGTGCACGAGATCCAGATCCTGCCCGACGCCTTCCGTCGCCAGGTGGAGGAGATGGACGAGTTCGGCGTGATGCACGCCTACGAGGACGAGCGCGCCGGCGAGACCTCCCACCAGGGGCCAGTGGTGCTCTCCTTCACCGACCTCATGGAGAGCGGCGGCTTCGATGGCTTCAACGTGGTGATTCACGAGCTCGCCCACAAGCTCGACATGGGCAACTCGCTCGACGTCGACGGCTTCCCGCCGCTACCCCGGGACATCGACCCCAGGCAGTGGCACCGCGTGTTCACCGTGGTGTGGGACGACCTGCAGGCGCACCTGGATCGCGGCGATGACACGCCCATCGACGACTACGCTGCCAGTCATCCCGGCGAGTGCTTCGCGGTGTGCTGCGAGCACTTCTTCACCGCCCCGGACGTGCTCCACGCCGCCTACCCCGAGCTCTACGCCTTGCTCGAACGCTACTTCCGCCAGGCGCCGCTAGCGCGGCTGTGATGCATGCAGCCTACACCAGCTTGAACGGTTCGATAGCCCTGAAGATGCCGGTCTTGGTCATGTCGCGGCGTAGCGTGAAGGCCTCCACGGCGGCCACCGGATCGACCCGGTCCAGGCTGTCGAAGTCGATCGCTTTCCATTGCTGGCGAGTGACCTTCACGCTATAGAGATACTGGTCGCGCTCGCTCCCAGTGGCGGGGTCGGTCACCTGGCGATACCCGGAAACACGAACTTCCTGGACGGCGGGAAGGCGAGCGAAGACCGCCCCCAGCACGCGGAAGGCCATGCCATGCACATGGTCTCGGTAGAGCTTGCGCTGTCGGGTGGCGCTGAGTCGTTTCGGGGTGAGCTTCACCTGTTTGGCGGGCATGGTCCAGTCGCGATCTGGCATCTCGTCCTCAGCGGGCAGCTCGATGTCCACGGCAAGGGTGCGGTCATCCTGGCCCAGATCGAAGTCGATGACGGTCTCGCACGGCCAGTCGATCTCTTCCAGCCGCTGACACAAGGTTTTCTCCATCGCGCCCCGATCGTGCCACACCTCCTCGTTTTCCCGACGATAGCGCGCGAACTCGGCGGCATCATGCTCGGCCTTTCGCCATTCCCAGTCGCGGTAGGCCTGGTCGAAAGCCGCCCGTCGGTGGCGGTTCTCCGCTTCCCGGCGGTGCTTCATCGGTGGCCACAACGCATGCCACCAGGCCGGCTTCCGCGGCTCGGGCGGCACGGGTGGTGGCTCTTCGAAGTCACTCGGGGTGTAGCGGCTCATTTGCGGCGGTGGCGTATCCTCGTGCAGCCGGCCCAGATATTCGAGATTCTCGTTCAACCGCTGGCAGTATTCCTCCAGCCGCTCGCGCAGCGACGCCCGTGCATGGCGGCGCAGCACGCGCGCCTCGCTCTCGCTCAGCCGAGTCCCATCGCCGTGAAAATAGCGAATGGCGCCACGGTCATCGATCTCGAGCCGCAAAGGCAGGGCGTCACCTCGAGCCAACCGGGCCTCCAGTGCCGAGGCAGAACGGGAACGCCCGCTGCCGCCATGCGGCCGGATGTCGTGACCGACCCCGTTCGAGCTCACCGAGACCTCGAGGCTCCGTTTGCTGCGGTTCAAACGTATGCCTGGTGCCAGTGTGATTCGACGCTGGAAACGAAAACCCAAGGCGACCTCCTTGTCGATCCATTCTAGTGAACACAGGGGAGCGGACACGACGCACGCACCGCCAATCGGAGCCGGCACATCGTGTCACTCCTCCGGGCGCGTGGACCAGCGGCGTACCCCCTCTTGGGGCAGGCGGTCCGGACACGCCAGCTGCCGTGTCGACCAGGTGATCTGGCCACGCTGGCGACACACGTCGGGACCGCCTCGATCTGCGGGGAACGCCAAGCCACGCCACCGCTCCAGCCATTCGCCATCGACGAGCACCCCGATTTCCACGTCCCGCCCGTAGCGTTCGAACTTCCGGTCTCGCCACGGAGCGCGCTCCTGCCAGCTGCGTGCGGGCTCAACGCTAGGTCCTTCGCGCCCCTCGCGGGCATCGGCCAGTGCGACCCCGGCCATGACCGACCACACGGCGGCAACCGTCAGCGCAACGCTGCGATATCGACTCATGCTCGTTCTCCCCCTGACGGCGGCCATGGCCCCGTCGGCTGCAACCATTCCCACAATAGCATCACGTCGGGATGGGCGCCGTGTCGCGCCGGCCGCACCAGCCAGAAGGCCTCTTCGCTGGGCACGGCCAGGGAAAAAGGCGCCACCAGGTCGTCACGGCCCTCGAGCAGGCGTCGATGGGTCAGCGCCACGCCGCCACCCCGGCTAGCCAGCGTCAGGGTCATCACCTGGTTGTCGCAGGTCAGAGCCGGGCACTCCTGCTCGAGCCCGGCCACCCCGGCCCGTTCCAGCCAGGTCGTCCAGCCCACGGCGAAGCCCACCGCGTGCAGCAGGGTACGGCCGGCTAGGTCGGCCGGCTCATGCAGCATCGTCGCCAAGGACGGCGCACAGGCCGGCAACAGACTCTCGTCTCCCAGCGACACCGCCTGCATGTCCGCCCAGTCGCCCAGCCCGTAGCGAATCTCCAGGTCGGCGCCCTGGGGACCGAAGTCGTCGGGCCAGATGGCGCTGACCAGGCGCACGGCCACTTCCGGGTGGGCGCGGTGGAAATCCAGCAGGCGCGGCGCCAACCAGCTCTGCTGGATGACCGGCGTGGTGCGCAGGGTCACCGCCCGCGACGGCGTACCGCCGAACACTTCCTGAGTGCCCTCGGTGAGCCGCGCGAAGGCGTCGTGGATGCTGGGCAGCCAGGCCTGTCCCGCCGGGGTCAGCGTCAAGCTGCGCGGGTGACGCACGAAGAGCTTCTGCCCCAGGCGATCCTCGAGCAGCCGGATGCGCTGGCTGATCGCCGCCTGGGTCACGCCCAGCTCACGGCCGGCGGCGGTGAAGCTGAGAGTGCGCGCTGCCGCCTCGAAGGCCTGCAGCCAGATCAGGGGAGGCAAGGCATCCATGAGAAAGTAAGCTATAAGCTGAGTTTGGCCATAGGGGCCAGATTAATCGTTTGTCAGCGTCGTTACCACATCCCACCCTATTGAGCCTTGATCGTCATCAACCCGTCAGCAACCGTGGAGGCTCGGATGCACACCGCCCCTTCCCCCGATGCGCCTGTCGACTCGCCGGCCATGCACGAACTCGCACCTTACGCCGACGCTCCCCGACTGAGCGACGCCCAGCCCAATGCCGATGGGCTCAGCCTGTTCTGGGAAGATCATGCCCAGGCCCGGTTGCCCTGGCTGTGGCTACGCGACCACTGTGCCTGCACCGAATGCCGACATCCGCAGACCCGTGAGCGCCTGGTACTGCCGCGTGCCGAAAGCGATCCGGCCAGCGACGTCCAGGTGCAAGGCGGCCACCTGCAGTTGACCTGGTCCGATGGCCACCAGAGCCACTTCGACGGCGGCTGGCTGCATCAGCGTCGCCCTGGAGCCGCCCCTGCCTCGCCGCTGCCCGCCCCGCGACCGTGGGGCGACGACTACCGCCTCGAACGGGTCGACCACGCTGCTTTCACCGGCAATGCGGCCGGCGAACGCGCCTGGCTGGAAGCGCTGCTGCGCGACGGCCTGGTGCTGCTCGAGAACGGCCCGCTCGCCGATGAAGAAGTGAGCCGGCTGGCCACGCGCATCGGCCCGCTTCGCGCCACCAACTTCGGGGCTCGCTTCGACGTCCAGTCCAAGCCCAACCCCAACAATGCCGCCTACACCGCCATCGCCCTGGCCCTGCACACCGACCTGCCCAACTGGCAGCACCCGCCGGACATCCAGTTGCTGTATTGCCTGGAGAACGATGCCGAAGGCGGCGAGTCGCTGTTCGCCGATGGCTACCAGGTCGCCGAGGCGCTCCGGCAGGAAGACCCGGAGGCCTTCCGCCTGCTCAGCGAGATGCCCATCGACTTTCGCTTCCAGGACGAAGACCAGGACATCGCCGTGTGCGCACCGATCCTGACCTGCAATGCCGAGGGCCGGGTCGTCGACGTGCGCTTCAACAACTGGATTCGCGACACCCTGCGCCTGCCCGCCGAGGTCATCGAACCGTGGTATCGCGCCTACCATCGCTTCTGGACGCTGCTCCACGACCCTCGCCATCAGTTGGACCTGACCCTGCGTCCCGGCGACATGATCGCGTTCGACAACCGCCGCGTACTGCACGGACGCGGCGCCTTCGACCCCAACACCGGACGGCGCCACCTGCAGGGCACCTATCTCGACCGCGACATGCTCGAATCGCGTCTGCGGGTGCTGGCCCGCCAATCTTGATTCGCACGAGATCCCACTGACCCGGCGTCACACAAACCAACCACAAGGCGCCGGTAACAACCACGACGAGGAGACTCGCATGAAACTACCCTTGACCGTTACTTTCTCCGCCCTGGCCTGCGGCCTGGCTACTCACGCCACCGCCGACGACGCCACCCTGGACTTCGGCGTACCGGCCTGGCCGGGCATCACCGTCAAGACAGAGATCGCTCAGCAGCTGCTGGAACCGCTGGGCTACGACACCCGCCGCCACGACGTCGGCCTGCAGGTGATCTACCAGGGCCTGGAAAGCGGCGACGTCGACGTCTTCCTGGGGGGTTGGATGCCCGCCCAGCGCGAGATGTTCGAGCCGCTCGAGGCCGACGGCACCATCCAAAGCCTGGCCAACAACGTCGACGGTGCCCAGATGACCCTGGCCGTGCCGGAATACCTGTACGAGCAGGGCATCCGGAGCTTCGCCGATCTCGACGAGAACCGCGACCGGTTCGACGGCAAGATCCACGGCTTCGGCGCCGGTTCCGCGGCCAGCGAAATCCTCAACGCGGCCATCGGCGACGATGCCTGGGGTCTCGGCGACTGGCAGCTGGTGGATACCAGCACGGTCGGCATGCTCGGCGCCGCTCGCGACGCCATCGAGCGCGAGGAAGCCATCGTCTGGGTCGGCTGGACGCCGCACTGGATGAACCTGGAGCTGCCGATGCGCTACCTCGACGACCCCGAAGACCTGTTCGGCGAGAACAACGGCGAGAGCGACGTGCTGACGCTGATGCGCGGCGACTACGCCGAGTCCCATCCCAACCTGGCCGAGTTCTTCTCCCAATTCGCCTTCAGCGCCGAAGAGCAGAGCTGGATGATCCGCGAATACGGCCAGGAAGAACGTGACGTCGATGACGTGGCCAGCCAGTGGATCCGCGACAACGCCGAGCGCGTGGAAGCGATGCTCGCCGACGTCACCGACCGCGATGGCGAACCCGCCTGGTCGACGGTGCGCGAATCGCTTTCGCTTTGACGCCCCAACCGCGGACGCCATTGGAAGGCGGGCTCTGCCACCGTATCCTGTAGCCCCCTAGGCAGCCCAGGCGTCCGCCCATGCCCCGTTCGGTCATTTTCCTGCTGGTCGCCCTCGCCATGCTGGTGGCGCTGGGACTCGGCTGGCAATGGCTGGCGCTGGAAGACGTGCTCACCGTCGAGGCGCTGCAAACGCTGGCAAAGGGTTCCGTCGCCTGGCGCGACGCCAACTGGGCGGTACTGGTGATCATGGCCATCTACGCCGGCGCCTCGCTGGTGATGTTCCCGCTGAGCCTGCTGGTGGCACTGACGGGGCTACTGTTCGGTCCCTGGTGGGGCTTCGCCTATGCACTGGCCGGCACGCTCGCCGCCTCGGCGCTCACCTGGTGGGTAGGGAGACGCCTCGGCCGCGAGACCCTGCTGCGCCACGGCGGCCAGCGCCTGCGCGGCCTGTCGCGCTACCTGGCCGGCCGCGGCATTCGCACCATGACGCTGGTGAACCTGCTGCCGCTGGCCCCTTTCACGCTCACCAATCTGATGGCCGGCGCCTTCCGGCTGCGCTTTCGCGACTACCTGATCGGCTCGACCCTGGGCATCGTTCCCGGTCTGGCCGGCGTCACCCTGCTGGGCAGCCAGCTCGGCGAGCTGGCCACCGCCGACAGCCGTGGCGACCTGGCATGGGCCCTGGGTGGGCTACTGACCGGCGTGATGCTGCTGGCCGGACTCAAGCGCTGGGCCAAGCGTCGCCGCCGGCGCTGAAGCGTCATTTCTCGGGCAGTTTCGAGGGGGCGTGATGACGACGCGGCCACCAGTCGGGGCGGTCGTGCTCCCACTCCTCCTGCACCAGCTGTTTCAGCAGCCGCCCGCGGTGACAGAGCATGCGCCATTCGGCACCGAGCCGAGCGCGCACCCGCTCCCAACCGCCGTCGTCGGCATGAGTGAAATCGCCACCGCGTGCGATGGCGGCACGGTAGACGGCCAAGCAGCGCTCGGCACAGCTCGCTTCATCGTAGGCCGCTGCGGTGGAGCGAGCGCCCTCCACCAGGGGCCTGCGTACGGCGCGAGCCGACAGCGACACCAGGGCCTCGGCGAAGTCATCGGCATCATCGTGGTCGAGCCGTCGCCCGTTCGCGCCGTCTCGGACCACCTCGCGAACACCGGGAGCGTCCACGGCCACCACCGGCAGCCCCGTCGCCATCGCTTCGGCGATCACCATGCCCTGGGTCTCGCTGTGCGAGGCGAAGGCGAAGACGTCCATGGCGTGGTAGGCATCGATGAGCGACTGCCCCTCCAGACGACCGGTGAAATGCACCCGCGCGGCGACCCCCTCGCCCTCCGCAGCCTCGATCATCGCCCCGCGCGCGTCACCCTCGCCCACCACCAGGAAGTGCGCCGTCGGCAGGACGGCCAGCGCCTTGGCCACTGCCACGGCGAGAAAGGCGAGGTTCTTCTCCCGGGCCAGCCGCCCCAGGTGGCCGATCACGTAGGCGTCGTCCGTGATGCCGAACCGCCGCCGCCAGGCCACGCCGCTACCGGCCGCGAAACGCACCGTATCCACGCCGCTGGGCACCACGTGAATGGCCGGGTTGGCGTCGCGCTCGAGCAGCAGGTCGCGGATGCTCTCGCTGGGCGCGATCACCGCATCGCACAGGTGGGTGTACTCAGTGGCCAGCGCCTTGGCAAAGCGTTGCATGCGCGGTGAGTCGCCGGGCACGTAGTGGGTGTAGTGCTCGTAGAGGGTGTGGTGGGTGAACACCAGCGGCAGCCCATAGGTCTCGGCGGCCCGCACCGCGGTGTCGCCGAGCAGGAAAGGGTGGTGAGCATGCACGATATCGGGGTCGAAGGCCTCGATGGCCTCGAAGAGCTGGCCGGGAATGGGCACGGGCAGGGAAAAGTCGCTGCCGTTGAAGTGCTGAACCGCCGTGACCCTGACCACGTCGGCCTCGTAACGCGGCTGCCCCTCGAGGCGCGGCGCCACCACCAGCACCCGGTGGCCGGCAGCCTGCAGCTGCGCCTTGAGACGCTGCACCGATTCGCTGACTCCGCCGACGATCGGCAGATAGGTGTTGGTGAACATCAGGACGTTCACGTTGAGGTCGCTCCTTGCTCGGCGGTTTCCGTGATCGGCAGTGGGGGTACGCGACGCCCCATCTCTTGCTCAAGATAGGCGATGAAGGCACGAATCCGCAGCGGCACGTGACGCCGCTGCGCGTAGATGGCATGGAAGTCGGCGCGCACACCCTGCCAGGCGGGGAGTAGCTCGACCAGTGCACCGCTTTCCAGGTAGGCGTGGACATCCCACCAGGATCGCAGGGCGATGCCGTGGCCATCCAGGGCCAGACGCACGATGACCTCGCCGTCGTTGCTGGCCAAGGGGCCATCCACCTTGACCGTCTGCCTGGCGCCAGCGCCGTCGCGATGCTGGAAGCGCCACAGCGCATAGTCGCTGGCGTTCTCGCGCAACACCAGGCAGGGATGGGCGGCCAGGTCGGCGGGGCTCTCCAGCGGCGACATTCGTGCCACGTAGTCGGGCGACGCGCACAGCACACGGCGGTTGTCGAGAATGCGGCGTGCTACCAGGCGCGAATCCGGCGGCTCGCCCACGCGAATGCCCACGTCTACGTCGCGCTCGCCGAGATTCAAGGGAAAGTTGGTGAGCTCGAGCCCGGCCTCGATGCCGGGGTGCTGGCGACAGAAAGCCGAGAGCAGCGGTGCCACGTGACGCCGACCGAAGCCAAAGGTGGCATTGACCGTCAGTGGCCCGGAGAGCGCCGCACGCTGCTCACCCAGCGTCTCTTCCAGCTCGGTGAGTTCTTCGAGAATCGCCGCGCCACGCGCCAGATAGCGCTCGCCCTCGGCGGTCAGCGTCAACCGCCGCGTGGTGCGGCTCGCCAGCGTCACGCCCAGCCGCGTTTCGAGCTGCTTGAGGCGCTTGCTCACCGCCGACAGCGACAGTCCCAACGTGCGCGCCGTGGCAGTAAGGCTGCCGGCACGCGCCAACTGCTGAAAGAAGGCCAGATCGTCGAGCGGGGCCACGACATTCTCCACTTAAACGCAACAATGCCTTTCCATTCAGCCCGATTATCTCCCATCCAACAAGGGCTAGACTGTCACCGCCACCCCCGAGGGAGAGAGACGATGTTCACGGGCTTTCGCACCTTCGACATCGCCACCGATGACGACGTGCACGTCCACGGCCGGATCGGCGGCTCCGGGCCACCGCTGCTGCTGCTCCACGGCCACCCCCAGACCCACGCGATCTGGCACCACCTGGCCGAACCGCTGGCACGCCACTACACCGTGGTGACCACCGACCTGCGCGGCTACGGCGACTCCGCCAAGCCCGCGGGCGAACCGGACCACGCCAACTACAGCAAGCGTGTCATGGCCGCCGACCAGGTCGCCGTCATGCGCGAACTGGGTTTCTCGCGCTTCTCGCTGTGCGGCCACGACCGCGGCGGGCGTGTCGGCCACCGCCTGGCCATGGATCATCCCGAAACGCTCGAACGACTGATGCTGCTCGACATCGCCCCCACGCTGGCCATGTACGAGCAGACCGACCGCACCTTCGCCACCGCCTACTTCCACTGGTTCTTCCTGATCCAGCCGGCGCCACTGCCGGAGACGCTGATCGAAGCCTCGCCCGAGGACTACGTCACCCGCACCATGGGCGGCCGCCACGCCAGCCTCGACGCCTTCGACCCGGCGGCCATCGCCGAGTACCAGCGCTGCCTGGCCCAGCCCGGCGCCGCCCACGCCCTGTGCGAGGACTACCGCGCCGCCGCTACCATCGACCTGGAGCACGACCGCGCCGACCGCGACACGGGCCGGCGCATCGCCTGCCCGCTGCGCGTTCTGTGGGGTCAGCACGGCGTCATCGAGCGCTGCTTCGACCCCCTCGCCGAGTGGCGGCACGTGGCCGAGCGGGTCGACGGCGAGGCCCTGCCGTGCGGCCACTACCTGCCCGAGGAGGCGCCTGAGACGCTGCTCGCGCAGATCACCGACTTCTTTCCCCACGACCAACCAGGAGACACCCCATGACCCATCGCATCGCGGTCATCCCCGGCGACGGCATCGGCAAGGAGGTGATGCCCGAAGGACTTCACGCCCTGAAAGCCGCCGCCAAGCGCTTCGCCATCGATCTCGAACTCGAGCACTTCGACTTCGCCAGCTGCGACTATTACGCCGAGCACGGCCAGATGCTCCCCGACGATTGGTTCGAACGGCTGAAGGACTTCGACGCCATCTTCTACGGCGCCGTGGGCTGGCCGGAGACGGTGCCCGACCACATCTCGCTGTGGGGATCGCTGCTGCAGTTCCGCCGCCGCTTCGACCAGTACGTCAACCTGCGTCCTTGCAAGCTGCTGCCCGGCGTGAAGAGCCCGCTGGCCGACCGCGCCCCCGGTGACATCGACTTCTACGTGGTACGCGAGAACACCGAGGGCGAATACTCCAGCGTCGGCGGCAAGATGTTCGAGGGCACCGAGCGCGAGGTGGTGATTCAGGAAACCGTGATGACCCGCACTGGGGTCGACCGGGTACTGAAGTTCGCCTATGAGCTGGCTCAGTCGCGCCCACGGAAAAAGCTCACTTCGGCCACCAAGTCCAACGGCATCGCCATCACCATGCCGTGGTGGGACGAGCGCGTGAAGGCCATGGGGGCCAACTACCCGGAGGTGAGCGTCGATCAGTTCCACATCGACATCCTCACCGCCAACTTCGTCATGCATCCCGACTGGTTCGACGTAGTGGTAGCCAGCAACCTGTTCGGCGACATCCTCTCCGACCTGGGCCCGGCCTGCACCGGCACCATCGGCGTGGCCCCCTCGGCCAACATCAACCCCGACGGCACCTTCCCGAGCCTCTTCGAACCCGTGCACGGCAGCGCGCCGGACATCGCCGGGCGCGGCATCGCCAACCCCATCGGCCAGATCTGGTCGGGTGCCATGCTGCTCGAGCACCTCGGTCACCGGCAGGCCGCCGATGCCATCGTCGCCGCCTTCGAGGCGGTGCTCGCCGAGGGCGACCCGGCGGTGCTGACACCGGATGTCGGCGGCCAGGGCTCCACCGAGAGCCTGGGCCGTGCCATTGCCGAGCGCATCGCCGGCTGAGACCGCCCACCAGCGCAACGCGGCCACCCGACGATGCCGGGTGGCCGCCATGCGCTCTATCGCCGGACCTCGAGCCTAGCGTCCCGCCGAGCCCTTGCCCGATGCCGGTGGCGGTCGCTTGATCGCCGCCTCGTCGTGCACCTCCTCCCAGCCGGTGATCATGGCCTTGATATACGCCAGGGGCGTGTGGCCGGCGGTCGCCAGGTAGACATGCATGATCAGGAAGGCGAGCATCAGGAAAGCGCCCAGGGTATGCAGGCGTGCCACCCGCTCCAGATCGAGGAAGGCAGGCATGCTGGCGTAGAGACTTCCCCAGAACAGGTAGAGCAGACCGGATATCCAGATCAGCGGATTGATCACCAGCTTGACGCCCAGATAGGCCAGCCGCTGCAGCGGGTTGTGCTTGTGTGCCACGGTGACCCGGTAGGGGTGCGGCGCACCGACGAAGATGCCGTGGACGTAATAGCGCGTCACGGCACCGATGCGCTCCAGGGTAGGCAGGTACTGCTTCCACTGGCCGGTGGTGAAGTGCCAGAAGATGGCGAAGATCCACAGGCCGATGAGCAGCCAGGCCGCCGTCTCGTGGACCCGTACCGCCAGGCCGAACTTGAGCAGGTCGTGCACGCCGTGGATACCGAAACCGGTGAACAGCAGGGTGAAGATCAGCGCCGCCTGGGCCCAGTGCCAGAAGCGCTCGAAGCGGGTGAACAGGTAGAGTCGCTCGCTCATGTCAATGCCCCTTCTTGCGACGGTTGCGGTTCACGAAACGCAGAGCGCCATGGCCCAGCGCCCCCAGCAATACCAGGCCGGCGAGGCCGAAGCCGAAGCGGTCGAGCCCGGCATGGCGGTCGCGCCCCGGCATCCACACCCCGTCCACACCGGCCAGGCGGCCGTCGTCGCTGTGGCACTGGCCGCACTTCAGGGCGTCCTCGCCGGGCGCCACCATGTGAGTGATCGGCCACAGCATCGCAGTATCGACGAAGTCGTACTCGCCGCTGAACGGCTGGCCGGCGATGCGGGTGCCCGCCTCGAGCGCCTTGTCCCAGTCGAAGTTGTACCAGAACGCAGTATCGTTGCCGGGAATCGCCACCTGGGGCCTCAGCAGCGTCTGGTGCACGGTGTCGTAGGGCTGCTTGCCGAGCGCCCGCTTGACCGGCCAGATGCGTGAGTCTTCCCCGCCCGGCGTGCCGTGATACGCATTGATCAGCACGCGCTCGCTGGGGTCGATCTCGGTCTCGGCAGTGACGAAGGTGGTGTTGCCGTTCCACCACAGGTACTCGGGCACTACGTTCTCGCCGAGGACGAAGTCGCCCTTCTTGCTGTCGTAGATGACGTGGCCCTTGTCGTCCTTGCGCTGGATGGGCTCGCCGTTCTCGTCGAGCTGCCCGGCCGTGGACCAGTCCCAGGCCATCTTGGTGGGCACACCGCCGCGGGCGAAGGTGGGAATGTGGCAGGTCTGGCAGGCCAGCGCCCGGGTGTGCTCGTTCAGGCGCTGGGCATGGCTGCCGTCCTCGTGGGGCGAGCTGCCGTGGCAGGCCTGACAGGTGGTGGGGTTGCGATCCTCGTGGGCACCACGCAGCAGCGCCCCGCCGACATCCACCGCCGTGCCCTGGATGCGGCTGCCAGGCACGTCATGACTTTCGGTCTGGTGGCATTCGCTGCAAGCGAAATCGCCCCCTTCGGCGTCCATGTGCACGTCCAGCGCGTGGTTCGCCTCGACCAGCGAGGAGTCCAGGTCGCCGTGCTTCACGCCGTCGCCGCCACCGCCGTAGAAGTGACAGGCGCCGCAGGTTTCCCGCGAGGTCCGCCCCACGTTCTGCGACGCCTTGACCAGATCGGTCTGCTCCGCGTTGGGATAGCCGGCCCAGCCGCCCTTCTTCACGTAATCGCCGGTGTTGTGGCAGGCCAGGCAGTCGACGCGGCTCTCGTCGCTGAAGTCGAAGGTGTCGTCCTCCCAGCCGTAGCCCACGTGGCAGGACTGGCAGAACCCCTCGTTGGACTGATCGGAGATGCAGAAGGTGTTGATCATCGACTTCTTGCCCAGCGTCTCGCCGCTGTGCGGATTCTCGTACTCCCAGGTCCAGTGGCGGGTCGCCATCACCTGCTGCGACGCCTCGGTATGACAGCCGAGGCAGGCCTCGGTGACTTGTTCGGCCCGATCGAACGGGCCTTGGAGTTCCTCGAAGGCGGTGTGATCGGCGGTGCTGGCGAAAGCTCCGGAGGCCAGCGCCAGGCACCATAGCCCCAGCACCACGCCTGGCAGCCCTCGCCATCGTTGATTGTCGGTATCGTTCATTCCCTTTTCCCTCACTGCAGCCTGCGCCTCTCGTTGTCGGGGCGCTTTGTCGTGTTGTCTCGGCTTTCCCCCTTCACCGGCAGCGCCGGGGCGGGGCGTCACTGAAAGTCTGGCAGAGAGGGGGGAAGGGAAACTGACCGGGGTCAACAAACCACGCGACAGAATTCAAGACTTTTGTCGCGCCAGGCCGGCATTAAATTGCGACAATCTGACCTGCGTCAAACGACCGCAGACCGCTCACACGACTATCTGCACACAAATGACACCGCAACGGTTGAGGAATATTGATATGCGTCAATAAACCGCAGTCGATGAGGCTACAGAATCCCCCGAAGGAGAAATAAAATTATAAAGATATAACTATAAGCGCTTCCAAGATCACAGGAGTCCCCATGACACGCCAACACTCTCCCGCTGGCCAGCTCGACCGGCGCCAGCTCCTCAAGCTGGGGGCCGGTCTCGGGGCAGCCAGTTTCTTTTCTGCAGCCAACCTGCAGGCCAAGACCATCGCTACCCGAGCCCGTATCGTCATTCTGGGCGGGGGCGCCGGCGGAATGGCCATGGCCAATCGCCTTTCCCAACGCCTCGACGGTGCGAGCATCACCATCGTCGAACCACGCGAGCGGCACCACTATCAGCCGGGCTGGACCTTGGTCGCTTCCGGTGTGTGGAACCCCGAGCGTACCGTGCGAGCCAATACCGATTTCTTGCCCCGCAGAGTGGACTGGACGCGCACGCCAGCGGTAGGCATCGACGCCGAGCAGCACCGTGTCACCCTGGCCGATGCCAGCACATTGGACTACGACATCCTGATCGTTGCCACGGGGCTGCAGCTCAACTACCACCTGATCGATGGCATGTCACCAGAACTGGTTGGCGACCACGGCATCGGCAGCGTCTATGCCAGCCTCGAAGCTGCCACCCGAACCCGCGATGCCATCGATGCCTGGATCGCCGGGGGCGGCGGTCAGGGGCTATTCACCACACCCCCCACCGCCATCAAGTGCGCTGGCGCACCGATCAAGATGGCCTTCACGACCCTGTCCCGCATCAAAGCTGTTGAGAGGCGAGACGCCTTCGCAATGGACTACTTCACTCCCAGCGACGGTATGTTCAGCCAGCCCTGGATCAGCGACTTCCTAAAGCAGCGCTTCGACCGTGAGGGCATCACTCGTCACCACGGCCAGCACTTGAGCGCCATCGACCCCGGCGCCCGTCAGGCCGAGTTCACGCTCCGTGATGGCTCCACGGAAGTGCGTGACTTCGACTTCATTCACGTGGTCCCCCCGATGAGCGCTCCGGACTTCGTCAAAGCCAGCGACCTGATTGCAAAACAGGGCCCCTTCGCTGGCGAGTGGCTGGATGTGGACATCCACACGCTACAGCACAACCGTTACCCCGAAGTGTTCGGCATTGGCGATGTGATCGGAGCGCCCATCAACAAGACCGGAGCCAGCGTCAAGGCCCAGGCACCGGTCGTGGAGGCCAACCTAGTTGCCCACCTCCAAGACCAACCCCCCTCGGCGCGCCACGACGGTTACACTTCCTGCCCACTCATCACCGACATCGGCAAGGCCATGCTGGTGGAGTTCGGCTATGACAATGACCTGGCCTTCCTGCCATCGTTCTCTTTCATCGACCCCAAGGAGGAATCCTGGGCCGCCTGGGTGCTCAAGGATTACCTGCTACAACCCGCCTACTACGCCATGCTCGAAGGCCGCATCTAAGGAGTTACGCCATGTCGTTCACGCTCTCGGGCATCCTCGCGGTACTGGCCAATGCCCTCCCCCCTTTTCTTCCGCTGATCCTAGCGATGGTGGCACTGTTGATTACTGTCCAACTGATCGGCCACTTGCGTGGCTATCGCTTGGTCAACCATCACTGCCAGCTGACCGCCATCGTCTCCCTGCTGGTCGGCATTTCGACTCTGTGGTGGCTACCTTGGCTCACGCATTCTCGCCTGGCATTCGTGGCCACTCTCACTGACTGGGCTGCTTTGATCGTGGCAGCCCTGGGCGTGGCCATAGTGACCTGGCTGGTATTGCATCCGCTGAGCTATCTGGTTCGTGGCCAGCTGCGCTGATTGAGCCGACGATGGCCCCTTCTGCTCCTGCCTAACGTCTAAGGCCCCGTCCGGCATCGCTCGGACAGGGCCTTTCGTGATGGCACGTTACCCAGGCTACAATCAGTAGCCGGAGGTGCATGTGCCGTTCAGCCAGCCAGCTTGCTAGCGATCTTGGCCACGTGTTCCCCCTGGAAGCGGGCTATCTTCCGCTCGCGCTCGTCGGGCTGGCGCGAACCGTCGCCGCCGGCGATGGTCGAGGCGCCATAGGGATTGCCGCCACCGGCCTGGTCGAAGACGTACTGCTCGCCGATGCCGTAGCCCAGCGGCACGATCACCATGCCGTGGTGCGCCAGTGTGTTCCAGAATGACGTGATGGTGGTCTCCTGGCCGCCACCGGTACCGGTGGAGGTGAAGACGCTGGCCACCTTGCCGCGCAGACCGCCCTTGGCCCACAAACCGCCGGTCTGGTCGAGGAAGGTACGCATCTGGGCCGACATGTTGCCGAAGCGAGTGGGACTGCCGAAGATCACCGCGTCATAGTCACCCAACTCCTGAGGCGCCGCTTCCGGGGTATCGAACTGCTGACCGCCGGCCTGGGCGAATGTCTCATTGTCCATGGTTTCCGGCACCCGCTTGACGGTGACTTCGACACCAGGAACCTGGCTCGCGCCTTCGGCGACCAGCTTTGCCATGGTGTCGATATGGCCGTACATGGAGTGGTAGAGCACAAGCACCTTCGTCATAACCGTTTTCCTCCGTTGGTTGTTGATGGTCACAGGGTACGGCATAACGTAGTGCAAAAAAGCGAAGGTTTTCGTTGGCGAGGTTCGAATTCATCGATTGCTGCGACGCCACACCCCTTCCAGAATGCGCACCTTATCGGCAGCCAAGTTGTCGCGCAGGTTTCGCCCCATGCGCGGAAAATCATCGCCGAAGAGCAGGGGTGGCCCCGGCAGGCTCGGCTTCACGGGCGGTACCGCAGCACCGCCCTCCCGGTCGCTGCGTGTCTGCCGCCAGGCCAGCGCAGCTTCGGTGACATCGCGCAACGTCTCGGGCACGAAGCCGGCCATGGCCAAACAGCGCTCGAGCTGCTCGCGACTGCGCAAATGACTGGTCGTCTGGCTACGTGCCCAAGGTACCGGCAGCGCCAGTGGCTCTGGGTTGTCACCGGTCACCACCTCGTGCAGCAGCACCTTTCCGCCCGGCCGCAACAGACGCTGCCACTCGGCCAGGACACGCGGCACCTGGGGCATGTTCATCAGCGCATGCTGACACCACACCACGTCGAAGCTGGCGTCGGCGAGCGGCACGACAGCGGCATCGGCACACAAAAAGCGGGTGCGCTCGGCAAGCCCGGTGGACGCGCTGAGCCAGGCGGCGACCTCGACGAAGGCAGCCGTGATGTCGACCCCGGTCACCGTGGCGCCGTACTCGGCGGCCAGCAGCCGGCTCGCCCCGCCGGTGCCGCAGCCCACGTCGAGCACGCGCTCGCCGGGGCCGACGAAACCCAGCGTGGCCAGGGAGCGGCTGGCCGTGCGCCCGCCCAGGTGCAGCTGATCGATGCCGGCAATGACATCCAGCGTCAGCCGATCCGGATCGTGGCCGGCCTCACGAAAGGCATCGCGTAGCCGCGCTACCAGCTCCCGGTCGCCGCCAACGCCGACCGCTGCATAGTGATCGTTGAGTTGGCGGCTGAGATCGAGCGTATCCTTGGACATGAGGACTCTCTCAACGTTGGCGGATGAAAATGTAGTCTACCGACACCCGGTCCGGGCCCCCATTGGGCCATGGTCAGGGGCAGCAGCGTCATTTTCACGATCGCACCGGCGTTTTCACCAGCCCGACGCCGGGGCTTGTGAGCGGCCACGCTCCGCAGGATGGTGACAGAGCTTCGCTCGCTACGACCCAACGGGATCTGCGCATGCCCTCAGTCCACGTGCCATACCCGACGCTCTGCCGCCCCCACACCAGCCGGTCCGGAGGCCGCCATGCTCGCTGAGTGGCTCGATACCAGCCTGGACGGCAAGCCGCCGGCAACTCGATGGGGAAGCGTGAACGGGGGGCGCTTCACCCTGGTCGGTCCTGGGCTGCTGGAACTCGTGCCCGATGATCCCGGCCCAGCCGCCCGCGCCTGCGTGCTCTCGGCCGGCATCCACGGCAACGAGACCGCGCCCATCGAGCTGCTCGGCGATTGCCTGGCCCGACTCGAGGCCGGCAAGCTCCGCCTGGGCGCGCCGCTGCTGGTCATCCTCGGCAACCTCCCCGCCATCCGCGCGGGGGTGCGCTTCGTCGACACCAACCTCAACCGGCTGTTTCGCCGTGACCTCGACGAACGGGGCGACGAGCCCGACCGCGCCCGCGAACTGATGGCCGCCGTGGATGCGTTCTTCGCCCGTCATTCCGAGTGCGCACGCCTGCATTACGATCTGCATACGGCGATACGCGACAGCCGCTACCCGCGATTCGTCGTCGAACCCTGGGCCGAGTCCCGCACGCCAGCCGAACAGTGGCATTGGCTGGCTGCCGCCGACATCCAGGCCGTGCTCCATCAGCACCAGCACAGCTGGACCTTCTCGCACTATTCCAAGCATTACCATGATGCCGCCGCCTTCACCCTGGAACTCGGCCGCGTGCGCCCCTTCGGTGCCAACGACCTGTGCGCCCTCGCCCCCATGGGGCGGCTGCTCGCGGCGCTGGTTGCCGGTGAAACGCCCCCCGCCGCCGACCCGGCACGCATGGCCTTCTTTCGCGTCTCACACGAGCTCAAGCGCCAGGGGGAGGCGTTCCGCCTCTGCTTCCCCGACGACACGCCCAACTTCACCGAGTTCGCGCCCGGCACACGGCTCGCCGAGGACGATGTCGGCGGCCCCTTCACGGTGGACGAAGCGCCGCTGCACGTGGTGTTCCCCAATGCCAACGTCGAGCTCGGCGCCCGTGCGGCACTGCTGGTTCGCCCCGCGCCACGGCCCGATGGAAGGGACTGAGCGGCCGATCGGCCGATTGCCGCCATCACCCTCGCACCGTCACAATCGGCGATAACAACAATCAGGAGATCGCTCATGTCACACCATTCGTCACTCACCGTTCCCGGTCCTCGAAAGGGCAACGACGGCCTACCTGCCGAAATCCCATCGGCCTGTTAGAATCGCCCACTTTCCGTGCCCGTCCGTTCGTCCCGACCTGGAGCCATCCCATGGCCGATACCCCGCTACCGCTCGAGGTGCGCAACATCAAGAAGCGCTTCGGCGATACCGACGTGCTCAAAGGCCTGTCGCTCACGGCCCACAAGGGTGACGTCATCACCCTGATCGGAGCCTCCGGTTCCGGCAAGAGCACCTTCCTGCGTTGCATGAACCTGCTGGAGCAGCCCGACGAGGGCGAGCTGATCGTCCATGGCGAACCCGTCCGCTTCAAACGGACCCGGCACGGACGCGAGCCGGCGGACTGGAACCAGGTGGTGCGCATGCGCGCCAAGCTCTCCATGGTGTTTCAGAGCTTCAACCTGTGGGCCCACATGACGCTGCTGGAAAACGTCATCGAAGCCCCGGTGCACGTGCTCGGCAAACCCAAGAAAGAGGCCATCGAACACGCCCGCGCCCTGCTCGAGCGCGTCGGTCTCACCGAGCGTGCCGATGCCTATCCGGCGCAAATGTCCGGCGGCCAGCAGCAGCGCGGCGCCATCGCCCGGGCACTGGCCATGGACCCGGAAGTGATGCTCTTCGACGAGCCCACCTCGGCGCTCGACCCCGAGCTGGTCGGCGACGTGCTCAAGGTGATGCGCGATCTGGCGGCCGAGGGCCGCACCATGATCGTGGTCACCCACGAGATGGCCTTCGCGCGCGACGTCTCCAGCCAGGTGATCTATCTCCACCAGGGAGTGATCGAGGAATCCGGGCCACCCGACGAGGTGATCGGCAATCCCCAGTCGGAGCGCCTCCGGCAGTTCCTGGCGCCCAAACACTGACGGGCACGTGAGGAGAACGTCATGATCGACCTGCATGGCTACGGCCCGCGCCTCGCCGAGGGCGCCCTGATCACCATCGAGCTGGCACTGCTGTCGCTGGTGCTAGCCGTCGTGCTCGGCCTGCTCACCGCCAGCGCCAAGATGTCGCGCAGCTGGCTGGCCCACCGCCTCGGCACCCTCTATACCACCGTCATCCGTGGCGTTCCCGACCTGGTGCTGATGATGCTGCTGTTCTTCGGCGGCCAGATGGGCGTCAACCTGTTCACCGACTGGCTCTATTACCAGTTCGACATCGACATCTTCATCAACATCAACGAATTCGTGGCCGGCGTGGTCACCATCGGCCTGATCTTCGGCGCCTACATGGGCGAGACCTTCCGCGGCGCCTTCATGGCGGTGGACTCGGGACAGATCGAAGCCGGTCGCGCCTACGGCATGGGCCCCTGGCTGGTGTTTCGGCGCATCCGTTTCCCGCTGATGATGCGCCACGCGCTGCCAGGCATTTCCAACAACTGGATGGTGCTGCTCAAGACCACCGCCCTGGTGTCGGTAATCGGTCTCTCCGACATGGTTCGCGTGGCGGCCGAGGCCTCCAAGGCCACTCGTGAACCCTTTACCTTCATGCTCATCGTGGCAGCGATCTATCTGCTGATCGCCAGCGTCTCGGAGTGGATCTTCGCCCGACTGCAGAAGCGCTACAACATCGGCTACGGGGAGGTGGAGTGATGGAAGCTCTGCTCGAACGCCTGGAAGGCCTGCTGGCCGACAACAGCATCTTCACGCTGCAGACCCTCTCCTATTACGGTGAGGGTCTGGTGACTACCGTGCAGCTGGTGTTCCTGTCGCTGGTCATCGGCCTGGTGGCGGCGGTGCCGCTGGCCATCGGCCGGGGGTCCCAACGCTCCTGGGTCAAGTGGCCAATCTTCGCCTATACCTACGTGTTCCGCGGCACCCCCCTGCTGGTGCAGCTCTATCTGATCTACTACGGCGTGGTGTTCGTGGAGGGCATTCAGGAAACCTGGCTGTGGGCGATTCTCGAAAAGCCCTTCGTGCCGGCCCTGATCGCCTTCACCCTCAACACGGCGGCCTATACCACCGAGATCTTCCACGGCGCCATCAAGGCCACGCCGCGCGGCGAAATCGAAGCGGCGCGGGCCTACGGCATGTCGCGTCGCCTGATGATGCGGCGCATCGTGCTGCCCAGCGCCTTCCGTCGCGCCCTGCCCGCCTATGGCAACGAGGTGATCTTCATGCTCCACGCCAGCGCCATTGCCAGCGTGGTCACCATCATGGATCTGACCGGAGCGGCCCGCTTCGTCTACGCCCGCTACTATGCGCCCTTCGACGCCTTCCTGTTCGTGGCGGCCATCTACCTGTGCGTGACCTTCGCCATCCTCTTTTTCTTCCGCTGGCTGGAGAAGCGGCTGCTGGCTCACCTCAAGCCGGCCGGCGGCTGAGCCGAACGTAAAACGTGCGTTGGGAACCGGCGTTTAAACCCGCGCCGATTCCCCCTTCCGGGCCATCCGGCTATCCGCTAAGGTTGGCCTGTCATCACCCACGAGGTGCATCCACCCAACACAGGGGACAACAACCATGAAGATCCAGAAGATCCTGAGCCTCGGCGCCCTGAGCGCTGCCCTGATCGCCGGCACCGCCAACGCCGAGGTTCGCGACATTCGCATCGGCGTCGACGTACCCTACGAGCCCATGGAGTACCGCACGCCGGACGGCGAACTCACCGGCTTCGACATCGACCTGGGCAACGCCATGTGCGCCGAGATCGGCATCCAGTGCGAGTGGGTCGTGCAGGGTTGGGACGGCATCATCCCCGGCCTGATGGCCCGCAAGTACGACGCCATCATGTCGTCGATGACCATCAATGAAGAGCGCCGCGAGCAGGTGCTGTTCTCCGATCCCTACATCACTCCGCCCTCCGCCTGGTTCGCTCCCGCCGACGTGGAGATCGGCACGCCCTCCGACGAGACGCTGGAAGGCATGACCATCGGCGTGCAGCGCGGCACCCTGCAGGACAACTACGTCACCGACATGTACGGCGACGTGGCCGACGTCAATCGCTATGCCACCGCCGACGACATGGTCCTCGACATGGACTCCGGCCGGCTCGATGCCGTCTTCCTCGACTTCCCCATCGGCAAATCCACCCTGCTGGACAGCGAGGCCGGCGATTACAAGGTGGTCGGCGAGATGATCACCGAACCCAAGGAGTACTTCGGCGAAGGCTTCGGCATCGCCTTCCGCCAGCGTGACGAGGCACTGGCCGAGGCCTTCAACCAAGCGCTCGCCACCCTGCAGGAGAACGGCACTTACGACGAGATCCACGCCAAGTATTTCGGCGAGGAATGAGTGCCACGGCGGATGACCGCCAGCGCGTTCGATGAGCCTCGACTCCCACATCGCCCCGGCCTTGGCCGGGGCGATGTGCGTTCAGCCCGCCCCACCGCCACGGTGTGCCCCCGGCACATGACTCGCCTCGTTCGGCACCGCCAGCGCCGCGTCGCCCAGCGGCTGCGATAGCTCCTGCAGAATGCCGCAATGCGCCGAGTCCGCCGCCCCCTCGCAACGCGCGCGCAAATTGATCAGGGCCTCGCGCAGCGCCTCCAGCTGAGCGATGCGCGCCTCCACGTGGGCGAGATGCTCGTCCACCAGGCCGTTGACAGCATCGCAGGGCTGGCGGGGGCGGTCGTGGTAGTCGAGCAGGGTGCGGATCTCGTCGAGGGTCATGTCGAGCGCCCGACAGTGGCGGATGAAGCGCAGCCGCTGAGCGTGGGCATCGCCGTAGAGCCGATAATTGGCCGCACTGCGCGCCGGTTCGGGCAACAGCCCCTCACGCTCATAGTAGCGGACCGTTTCCACTGCGCAGCCGGTGGCTGAGGCGAGTTCGCCGATTTTCATGACATCTCCCTACCAAGCAGCGATATCACTCGGGGCTGATCCGTCGACAGGTCTACAAGGAGGCGCTATGAATCCCTCCCTGGACGCTACCTCAGCCATCCATGGCTGAGGACCTCCTTTCCGACCTGTCCCCGGCGCCCCTCGTTGCCTCCGGCCATGGCCTTGCACTCGAGCAGCAAAGAAACCTTGACCCTATAGCCACTACAGGGTGTGTCATGTAGACAGAATTGGCAAGGAGCCCGACATGACCACACGACCGACCTGCGATGGCTGCTGCGAGGCACGTGAGTTCGACTCATCCTCCACCGCCGAGGGCGCTCCAGCCGGGACGCGCCCACTGCGCCTGCACATTGCCGACATGTGCTGCCCCACCGAAGAGGGACTGCTGCGCCGCGCTCTCGAGGGCATGCCCGGCATCGAGGCCCTCGAGTTCGACCTGATGGGGCGCGTACTCACCGTGCACCACCGCGACGCCGACGAGGAGACGATCCGTCAGCGCATCGCCGCCACCGGCATGACGGCGGAAACCCTGGACGCAACCCGTCGTTCCGAACCGCCCAGCGAGCGCGAACCCTGGGGCAAGCTGGTCGTGGCGGCCCTGATCGCCCTGACCGCCGAAGCGAGCGAATGGGCCGCCCTCGCCACACCCTGGCTGCCCGGCATTCTGGCACTGACCGCCATCCTGCTGGTCGGCCTGCCCACCTGGAAGAAGGGCTTCATCGCTCTGCGCCACCGCACGCTCAACATCAACACCCTGATGAGCGTGGCCGTCACCGGCGCACTGCTCATCGGCCATTGGGCCGAAGCGGCCATGGTGATCGTGCTCTTCACCCTCGCCGAACGCATCGAGGCGCGCTCCCTGGGCCGCGCTCGACGCGCCATCCGCGAGCTGCTCGACCTGGCCCCGGAAACGGCCAACGTGGCCCAGGCCGACGGCCGTTTCGAACGCCAGCCGGCCGAATCGGTTGGCGTGGGCAGCCTCGTGCGGGTACGCGCCGGCGAGCGCCTGGCTCTGGATGGCGAGGTGGAAGCGGGTCACCCGACGCTGGACGAATCGCCCATCACCGGTGAAAGCCTGCCGGTGGACAAGGCACCCAGGGCGAGCGTCTTCGCCGGCAGCATCAACCGCAACGGCGAATTCACCTATCGCACCACCCGCGCCGCCAGCGACACGACGCTGGCACGCATCATCCACGCCGTGGAACGGGCCCAGGCGAACCGTGCCCCCACCCAGCGCTTCATCGACCGCTTCGCGGCAATCTATACGCCCGCGGTATTCGCACTGGCCATCGTCGCCGCGCTAGCCTGGCCGTGGCTGTTCGGCGTCGGCTGGTTCGAAGGCATCTACCTCGGCCTGGTGCTGCTGGTGATCGCCTGTCCCTGTGCGCTGGTGATCGCCACTCCGGTGACCGTCGTCAGCGGCCTGGCCGCCGGGGCGCGGCGCGGCATCCTGATCAAGGGCGGCGCCTTCCTCGAGCAAGGCCATCGCCTGGCCTGGCTCGCCCTCGACAAGACCGGCACCCTGACCCGCGGCAAGCCGGTGCAAAGCCACTGGGAAGCCGTCGACGACAGCCTGGACGACGCGACACGCCAGCGCCTGACCGCGCTCGCCGCGGGGCTCGCCACCCGCTCCGGGCACCCGGTTTCCGCCGCCATCGCCACGGCAGCGACAGAGGCCGGCATCGCCCCGCTCGAGGTGAGCGAGGTCAACGAACGGCCCGGCCAAGGCATCGTCGCCACCTTCGAAGAGCGCCCAGTGTGGCTCGGCAACCGCCGACTGCTGGAGGCGCACGCCAGGCTGGACGAGGCACTGGCCGAACGGCTGGCCGAGCGCGAGGCGCGAGGGGAAACGGTGGTGCTGCTCGGCGAAGGAGACAGGCCGCTGGCACTGTTCGCCGTCAGCGACCCGCTGCGCGAGACGAGCCGCGCCGCGGTCGAGGCCCTGCACGCGCGCGGCGTGAAGACATTGATGCTCAGTGGCGACAACCCGGCCAGCGTCGCCCGCATCGCCGAAGCGGCGGGCATCGACGAAGCCCGCGGCGCCCTGCTGCCTGACGAAAAGCTGGCCATGATCGAGTCGCGCTCCCGCCAGGGATCCGTGGGGATGGTAGGCGATGGCATCAACGATGCACCCGCCCTGGCCCGCGCCGACATCGGCTTCGCCATGGGAGCTGCCGGTAGCGATGCCGCCATCGAGACCGCCGACGTGGCGCTGATGGACGATGACCCGCAGCGCTTGAACGACTTCCTCGACCTGTCGCATGCCACGCATCGGATACTGATCCAGAACATCGTTCTGGCGCTGGGCATCAAGGCGGTCTTCCTGGTACTGGCCTTCAGCGGTCACGCCACGCTGTGGATGGCGGTGTTCGCCGACATGGGGTCCAGTCTGCTGGTCGTGGCCAACGGGCTACGCCTGCTCACCGACTCGCCGTCGCGCGCCGGTGAAGGCCGCGCCAGCCGTCAATCCAAGGATCCCCAGCCTGCCCAGCCATGACGGCAGTCAGCGCAGAACGCGGCGCACCATCAGCGGTCCCAGCACTTCGAAGACCACGGTGGACGCCACGACGGCAGCGATCAGTACGCCACCGTGCTCCGGAAAGCGTTCCATGGCCAGCAACGCCATGCCCATGGCCACGCCGGCCTGGGGCGTCAGCGCCAGACCGATGTCATGGGGTAGCTCGGCCTGGCGAGAACGGGCCAGGCGCACGCCGAGCACGCCGCCCAGATAACGCCCGCCCAGGCGCAGCAGCAGATAAGCCAGCGTCAGCCCCAGCGCATCGTCCAACCGCATCAGGTCGACGCTCGCCCCGGAAAGCACGAAGAAGAACACCAGGAAGGGCCACTCGATGTGCTCGATCTCGCTGAACGAGCGGGTGTGGTGGCGCGACAGGTTGGCCACCAGCGCACCCGCCACCATGGCAGCAAGCAGGGCAGAGACATCCAGCCAGTCGGCCAGGCCGGCGAGCAGCAGGATCAGCGCAATGGCCTCGACCTGAGTGGGCTCGCCGGGACGCAGGCGTCCCGTCAGCCAGGCTGCCGGTAGCCCCACTAGGGCACCGAGCAGCAGCGCTCCGCCCAGCTCCCAGGCGGCATGCAGCAGCGCCAGACTGCCTTCCCCCGAGAGCCACCAGCCCAGCAGTGCCATGGTCAGCCCGAAGGCCAGCACGCCCCAGCCATCGTCGATGGCAACGATGCCCATCAGCAAGCGGGCACGCAGTCGAGTGTCGCCGCTCTCGCGCACCGTTTCGCTCACCGCGGCCGGGTCGGTGGCCACCGAAATGGCTGCCAGGCTGGCCGCCACCACCAGGGGAAACCCCAGCAGCCACAGCCCGATGCCAACCGCCAGCACCCCCACCGCGATGACCGACAGCGAAACGATGAGAATCAAAGGGCCGGTATGCCGCAAACGATCCCGGGTCAATTCCCCGCCCAGCAGGAAAGCGACCATCACCAAGGCCACTTGAATCAAGGGTTCGCCAAGCCCGTCCAGCGGACGTGCGTCCGAATGCCCAAGCAGCGCCTGCTGCACGAACGCCACCCCCACGCCAACCAGCACCAGCAGGGAAATGCGCGGCAGCCGGGTGCGTGCTGCCAGGGCATCGGCCAGGATGCTGCTGGACAGGATCACGCCCAGCAGCACCAGGGCTGCCGTCGCCGATGACGGTGCCTCCCAGGGTAGCGAACTAGCCGACATGCACTGGGTGGTGCATCGCACGACGCAGGAAGGCGAGAATCCAGCGCGCCATCAGGGTATCGTCCACCGGCGACGTCAGCGACGCCTCGCCTTCCCGCACGCGGGCGTCGCCGATGTCCCCGGCACGCAGCGCCATCAGGTCGCGGGAGTACGCCTTGGTGAACTCGGGATGGCCCTGCACGCCCAGGAAGTGCTCCCCTACCTGCATCAGGTAGGCAGGACAGAAGTCGCTGCCGCCCAGCACCCGCGCACCGGGCGGCAACTCGACCACCTGATCCTGGTGGCTCACCACCAGGTCGAGCGTATCCTGCGCCGGCGCCATCCACTCGGGCCGCTCGGTCACCTGGTTGAACGACAGGCCCACGCCCCAGCCTCGGGGGCTCTGGATCACCCGGCCACCCAGTGCCTTGGCGATCAGCTGGTGACCGAAGCAGATTCCCACCAGCGGCTTGCCGGCCTGCCATAGGGTCCGCACGAAGGCTTCGAGATCGGCGATCCACGGCAGATCGTCATTGACGCTGAATTTCGCGCCGGTGGTCATCCAGGCATCCACCGCCTCGACGCCATCGGGGAACTCGCCGTCGAGGCAGCGCCACACGCGCCAGCTCAGGTTCGAATCCACGGCGGCAAACAACTGCGCGAACATCTCGGGGTAGTTGCCGTGCCGCTCGCGCAGCTCCGGGGCCACATCATCGCACTGCAGCAGACCGATCCTCATTCTTTATCCTTGCGCCTCCTCGTCGTTGGCCTTCGCATACCGGCCGGTGTCGCGCCCTGGCAACAGGGAACCCCAGAGTACAGCCGCCGGTCAACGCATCGCTATCGTCATCGGAAAGACCCGGGAGGACAGGATGTATGTCCCAAGCCCCATGATCACACGCCCCGTCACTGCCCCATCACGCCCCGCCTCCACCTGGACCGGCTGGGGACAGTGGCTGGCGCTCATCACCATGACCTTCGACCACCTGACCCGTTACGTGCTGCCCAACGACTGGCAGCTGGAGTCGGCGGGCTCATCCTTCGGACGCATTGCCTTCCCGCTGTTTGCCGCCATGGTCGCCTGGCACGGGCTGTTCAACACTCGCAACCCGCTTCGCTACGCCCGGCGCATACTGGTGATCGGGCTGATCGCCCAGTTGCCTTACATGATGATGCCTCGGGCTTCCGACGCCTTCATCCTCAACGTCTGCTTCACCCTCTCGCTCGGGCTGAGTTGGGGAGCCATGCTGAACGCCCTGCTGGAACATCACCGGCGACGGGACGTCGGTGCGCTCTGGCTGGTGCTGGCCACGCTGGCCTCGCTGCTGGCCTGGCAGTGGCTGGGCGACTGGGTCGAGTACGGTCACGAGGGCCTGCTGCTGATTCCGCTGTTCATGCTGGCCATGCACCGCCTCCACCACACCGGACCCGCCATGCCCCAACGGCTCACCGCGGTGGCTTGCGCCATACCGGCGCTGGTGGCGACCGGCCTGCTCAACAGCAGGCCTATCGCCAAATCGTTCGCCATCGCCACCAGCCTGGCGGTGCTGGGACTGGCCGCCGGTGCCCACCGCCTCACTCCGGCCGTGCCTTTCGCCATGCCACGCTGGCTGTGGCTCGCCTGGTACCCCGGCCACTTCGCTCTCATGGCGTTGTGGGTGTGGGGCCTCGCCTTGTGGGAATGACCAACGGTGCGGGGACGCCTGGCCTGCTCGGACGACACGACGGCCCCGCACGGGCGGGGTCTTCGCGGCTAGCGGACGCGCACCCGGCTACTCGAAACTGAAGCGCGATGCCGGCGCCTCGGGCAGCAGGGCCGCGCAGGTACGCACCTTCTCGAGCAGCTCGGCATGAGTCGGCGCCAGCAGATTGACGTGCGCCAGCTTGCGGCCGGGACGCTCGCCCTTGTCGTAGCGGTGCAGGTGGGCGTCGGGGATCGCCAGGAGATCGGCGCTGTCGCCCTCGCGGCCGATGACGTTGACCATGCAGGTGGGCATCCGCGCCGCGGTATCGCCCAACGGCAGGCCCTGGATGGCACGCAGGTGGTTCTCGAACTGGCTGGTCACCGCGCCGTCGATCGACCAGTGGCCAGAATTGTGTACCCGGGGGGCCATCTCGTTGGCCATCAGGCCGCCGTCGCGGGTCTGGAACAGTTCGAGAGTCAGCACGCCCACGTAGTCGAGCGCATCGAGCAGCGCCCGGATGTAGTCATCGGCGGTCTGCTGCACGGTGTCGTCCAGGTCCGGCAGGGGGGCGAGCGAATAGCGCAGGATACCGTCAACGTGGACGTTCTCGGCCATGGGGTAGAAGACCACCTGGCCGTCGCGGCCCCGCACGGCGATGATCGACACCTCGCGCACGAAATCGACGAAGGCCTCGACGATCAGCCGCGGATGACCGATGGAGCGCCACGCATCGCCCGCCTCGGCCGGGTCGCGGATCACCGCCTGACCCTTGCCGTCGTAGCCCTCGGTAACCGACTTGGCCACCACCGGGCAGCCCAGCTCACGGGCCGCCGCCTCCAGCTCGTCGGCGTGTTCCACCAGCCGGTAGACCGGGGTGGGAATGCCCAGGCGGTCGAACAGCGCCTTCTCTTCGGCGCGGTTCTGGCACACGCGGATCGCCTCGCTCGACGGATAGACCGGCTTTTGCTCCTCGATGGCCTGGACCAGCGCCACCGGCAGGTGCTCGAACTCGTAAGTCACCAGGTCGACCTTGGCCAGGAAGTCGTCGAGAAGATGGTGCTGGTCCGTATACAGCATGACATCGCCGATGCCTGCGCTGGGGTGGCCGGTGGTATCGAGGAAGGTGAAGCGGTTGGCCAGCGGATAGCCGGCCAGCGCCAACATGCGACCGAGCTGGCCGGCTCCCAGTACGCCAATGTTCATGTCACGTGTCTCCTCTCGCTGGCTCACTCGGCCGCGGGACGCGGGTCAGGGTTGTCGAGCACCGTCTGGGTCTGCTCGGCGCGGAACGCCGCCACGGCCGCTTGCACCGTCTCGTCCTGCAAGCCGACGATCTGGGCGGCCAACAAGCCGGCATTGGTGGCTCCCGCCTTGCCGATGGCCAGCGTTCCCACGGCGACGCCGCCGGGCATCTGCACGATGGAGAGCAACGAATCGAGCCCCTTGAGCGCCTTGGATTCCACCGGCACCCCCAGCACCGGCAATGGCGTCTGCGCGGCCACCATGCCAGGCAGGTGGGCTGCACCGCCGGCCCCGGCGACGATCACCTGGATGCCGCGCTCGGCGGCACCTTTCGCATAGTCGAACAGCAGGTCGGGGGTGCGATGGGCGGAGACGACGCGGGTCTCGCAGGCCACGCCCAGACGCTCGAGCATCGTCACGGCGTGCTCCATGATCGGCCAATCGGACTTGGAACCCATGATCACGCCAACGCGCGGCGCCTGGTTGGAGGTCGACATCGGAGGCTCCCGGTTACTGTCGGCAGGAAACGAAGGGCAGACATTCTAACGGCGCCTCTCGGCGCCGTCATCTTGACCAGTCGTGCAGACCGGAACGATCAGCCGTGAGCGGCCCGTCCCTCGCGGCGGCTGGCCAGCCAGTTACCGGCCAGCGCCAGTACCATCACGGCCGCTCCACTCGCCTCCACCAGCAGATTGGGGTAGAACACCGCCACGATGGCCGGCAATAGCAAGGCACGCACCGGCCACGACATGCGCGTGAAGAGGTACCCCTCCAACGCGGCGGCAAAGGCCCCCAGCGCCAGAAAGGCGATCACCGCATTCCATACCACCACCGGCACCGGCCCGCCCATGATGATCTCCGGGTTGTACACCATGAACACCGGAATCAGGTAGAGCCCCTTGGCGAACTTCCACGCCTGGAATGCCGTATCCATGGGTTTGGCACCGGCAATCGCCGCCCCGGCGAAACCGGCCAGAGCGATGGGCGGGGTGACGTTGGAGTCCTGGGAGTACCAGAACACCACCAGGTGGGCGATCAGCAGCGGCACGCCGAATTCGGCGGTGAGGGCGGGGCCGACCAGCACGATCAGCACGATGTAGCTGGCGGTCACCGGCAGGCCCATCCCCAGCACTAGGCTGGCCAACAGCACCATCACCAGCGCCAGCAGCAGGTTGCCGCCGGAAAAGGCCAGCATCATGGAAGAGAATTTCAGCCCCAGTCCAGTCAGGCCGACCACGCCGACGATGATTCCCGCCACGGCACAGGCCATGGAGACCGCCACGGCGTTGCGAGCGCCCAGCTCCAGGCCGCCCATCAGCTTTATCAGGCCCGCCTTGAACGCCTCGCGAAGCGTCTCTCCGGTCACCCTCTGGCCCTCGCGAGGAGCGATGAACAGGAACCACACCGCGAAGCGCAGTACCGCCACGGCCAGCATGGTGAGGATGGCGTAGTAGCCCACGCGCATGGGCGACATGTTCATGACCAGCAGCCAGATCAACACCGCCAGCGGCAGCAGAAAGTGCCAGCCAGATCCCATCACATCGCGCATCTGCGGCAGCTCCGCACGAGACATGCCCTGCATCCCCTGCTTCAAGGCGATGATGTGCACGAAGAGGTAGACGACGCCGAAGTACATGATGGCCGGCAGGATGCTGACCTTGACCACTTCCAGGTAGGGCATCCGCGTATACTCGGCGATCAGGAAGGCCCCGGCCCCCATCAGCGGCGGCATGATCTGACCACCGGTGGAGGCCGCTGCCTCGATGCCGCCGGCCTGGTGCGGCTTGTATCCCAGGCGCTTCATGAGCGGGATGGTAAAGGCCCCGGTGGTCACCACGTTGGCGATGGCGCTACCGGAGATGGAACCCATGCCCGCCGAGGCGATGACCGCCGCCTTGGCCGGCCCGCCCCGCTGCCGACCGGTGGCCGCATAGGCCAGGTCGATGAAGAACTTGCCGGCACCGGTGACTTCCAGAAAGGCGCCGAACAGCACGAAGATGAAAATGTAGGTGGCGGCCACACCCATGGGCAGGCCGAAGATGCCCTCCTGGCCCAGATAGAGCTGGCCGACCAGACGATCCAGGTTGTAGCCACGATGCTCGAGAATGCCGGGCAGGAACTGCCCCAGCCACGGCAGCTCGCCGCGGGGGCCGGAAAAAGCGTACAAAATGGCGATGAGGCCAATGACGGTCATGCCGAGCCCCACCGCCCGGCGTGCCGCCTCGAGTACGGTCAGGGTGGCGATGCACCCCACCACGATATCGGTCTGGCTCCAGAAGCCCGCACGGTTGATGATCTCGTCCAGGTAGAGCGCCAGGTAGCCGCCGGTAATCAGGGCGCCGACGACGAACAGTAAATCGACGAGGCCGCTGATGGGGCCGCGGGCGCGCGCGGCGCCCAACAGCGGAAACATCAGGAAGGCCAGCACCATGATCAGCATCAGGTGAATGCTGCGCTGGTAGAACAGCCCCAGCGGCTGAATGCCGGCGGAATAGAGCTGGAACAGCGACAGACCCACTGCCACCAGGGTGATCAGCCACAGCACCGCACGGGAGTGAGGCGCCTGACTGCCGGGAATGACGGGGGAGGTTCCCGAATCACTCATCTGCATTCTCTCTAGGATTTTCGTTCACTCGCGGGCATCGTCGGCGGAGTTCAAGCGCACGGTGACGCGCTCGCCCTCAGCCAGGGCACTCAGGCTGATACGCCGGGTATCGACCACCAAACGATGATCGACGCGCATCGACCCGACACGCAGCACGTAGGCGTTGCCCGGCACCGGCTCGTCGATGTCCTCGATCCAGTATCCGCCCTGGCCGTCGGAGACCTGCCGCCCTCGCCCCAGCACGTGATCGAGCCCGGCAGCAAAGTCGGGCAGGTGGCTGCGCTCGAGTACCATGTGCCCGTCGTCATGACGGTAGCAATCGAGCACCGCGAAGCCCTCGACGGAATGATTCCACTCCAGACACCAGCGACTGCCTTCCGGCATCGCCAGCGCAACCAAGGGTTCGCCCTCGGCATCCAGCACTTCCAGCCGCGCGGGCGCCGGGTCGGCCATCGCGACCACCGACAGACACGACAGCAGGGCGGGCAACAAGGCCCACCCTGCATTCGGGTGTCGTTCAGGCATCGCCAACCACGCTCAGGGGCGTTGGTGGTCGGCGATCTCGGCATCCACTTCTTCGTAGTAGCGCAGCGCGCCGGGGTGGAAGGCGATCGGCGTGGAGTCGGTGCTGAACTTCACGGTGGTGTCGTTGGCCGCCGGATGCACCTCGATCAGTTCGTCGGTGCGCTCGAAGAGCATCTTGGTGATCTGGTAGGCCAGTTCTTCGTCCATCTCGCTGCTCACCGCCAGCACGTTGGGAATGCCGATGGTCTGGACGCCTTCCTCCATGCCTTCGTAAAGGCCGGCGCGCAGCTCGTAGGGAGCGAACACCGACACGGCTTCGCGAGCGTTGGCGACCTCTTCGTCGGACAGGCCGATCAGGCGAATGTCGCGGGTGGTAGCCAGGTTCATGATGGAACTGGTGGGCGGCCCGACGCTCCAGAAACCGGCGTCGATGTCGCCATCGCGGATGGCATCGGCAGTCTCGTTGAAGTTGAGGCGCCGCGGATCGATGTCGTCGTAGGTGATACCGTTGGACTCGAGCACCGCGCGGGCATTGAGCTCGGTACCGCTACCGGGTGCGCCCACGGAGACCACCTTGCCCTCGAGATCGGAGAGCGACTCGATGCCGGAATCGGCCAGGGTGACGATCTGCACGGCGTTGGGGTAGACGGAAGCCAGGGCCCGGATGTTCTCGAGCTGACGGCCCTCGAAGTCGCCGGTGCCACTGTAGGCCTGGTGGACGGTATCGGCCAGGGCCAAAGCGAGGTCGGAATCGCCACGCCATACCAGCCCCATGTTCTCTACCGAAGCACCGGTGACCTCGGCCACGGCTTCATAGCCCTCGATGTGCTCGCCGATCATCTCGGCCATGCCACCCCCCAGGGGGTAATAGGTGCCGCCGGTGCCGCCGGTGGCAATGGACAGCTGCTGGGCCGAAGCCAAGGGCGCCGTGGCCAGCAGGGATACTGCCGCAATGTATGTCAGAGCTCGCATGGGATGTCTCCCTCCTGAAACGGGATCGTTTGTGATTATCGACTCCTGCCCGATGCCGTCGGGCACTGCAAGAACCTAGCATGCCCGCATCGGACACGGCCAACCGGTCCTTTCTACGTTTCAGGATAGTCACTCACGAGGCAGCGCCAGGCTGGCCGAGCCGACATCATCCAGGCAGGCCATCCGGCCGCGCCCGACACAGCATGCCCGCATAGCTCAGCACATAAAGGCCATAGGCCAACAGCCATAGCAGGGCCGGAAGCACCACGCCCAGCACCAGGTAGTGCTGCGGCCAAGCCAGCGGCACGCCGTTGCGCAACAGCGTGGCGGCAAGCAGACAGCCGAGTGCCCCCCAGATCGGGCGCGGCAGTTGCAGCGGACGCCCGGTATGGCGCAAGCCAGCGATGCAGAACACTGCCAGCACGGCCGTGCCGATGGCGCCGAGGAACAGCACATGGCGGCCGGCATAGGAGGGCAAGCCGTCGAGCAGCGCCGACAGCCCTACCAGCACCAACCCCAACGTGATCCACACGTAGGCCAGGGTGAGCAGCAACAGGTAGAGCCGTCCCATGGCCCGCCCCCAGGGCCACTCGGCGAGACGATCGGCCTGGGCCGCAGCCGCCGCCAGGGCGATCCAGCCGGTAACCGGATGGCCACGCGCCACGAAATCGGCAACCACGAACACCAGCAGGGTGGCCACCGCCAAGTGCTCGCGCGCCGGGGTGAATCGCACCGACCCCGGGGCGCCGCTGTCGGCGACGGCGGCCATGGCCACTACCCTCACGATGCGCGAAGCGGTCACGGCGATCGTCACCAGCAACAGATTGGCCGCCAGATGCAGCCAGTCCAGCGGTACCAGGCGCACGGGCAATGCGTCCAGCCAGGTCAGATAGAAGCCGAGCTGCGACACGACGAACGCGATCAGCAGCCCTCCCAGGCTGAGATGACGCCGCCCGTCGAGGGACACGAGGGCGGGCAGCGCCCAGGCCACCAGCGTCAGCGGAAACGCTAGGTTGGCAACCGCCACCACGGCTGGCGGAAACCAACCGGCTAGCCACATCGCCAGGCGCCCGACCAGCCACAGCAGCACCAGCGCCAATAGGGGCAGACCGGTGAGCGGCGCCAGCTTCGCCCAGGAAGGAATGGCAGTGAGCAGAAAACCGGCGAGCGCCGCCGCCACGAAACCGAAGAGCATCTCGTGGGCGTGCCACAACAGGGGCGGCATGCCAGTCTCCAACGTCAGTTGCTGCAGCAGCCCACCCACCCAGGGCACCAGCGCCAGCGGCGCATAGAGCGCGGCGAGCAGGAAGAAAGGGCGAAAGCCGTAGGCCAGCAGCGCAATGCGCTGGCCGGGAATCGCCGCTGACGAAACGGACATGGGATCTCCTCCGAGAGGCTAATGCAGTTAGCGGCACGGCTCGAGGCGGATCCGGCGACGGGGCTGCGAGGGGGCGCTGTGCTCCCTATCCGCCCTGTCCCCGGCGCCTCTCGCTTGGGCAACTGTGCAGCCTCGAAAACGACCGATAATCAACTGGCAACACAGCGATTCAAGCCTTGTCCAGATAGAAGCCATCGTCAGGCAGCCCGCCACCGATGAAACCGCTGGAGAGCTCGGCCAGCGACGAGAAGAAATCTTCCAGCGCCGGACGCGCCTCCTGGGCCGTGCGCATCTCCAACCGCGTGCGCGCGATGGCCCCTTCGAATACCGGAGCCGGCAGCGGCGCATTCTCGGCCCCAAGCTGCGCCGCCGCATCGGGGTTGGCATTGACCCACGCTACCGCCTCGCCCACGGCGCGCTGTACGGCGGCGATCCAGTCGGGGTGTGCGTCGAGCAGCTCGCGACGACAGATCACACCGGCCTGAGGCAGCGCCGGAGCCTCCCCAGTGAGACGCGCCCACTCCTGCTGCAGATCGAGCTCGCGAGGCTCGAGTCCCAGCGAACCGGCCTGGCGACGGGTCGCGGTGCGCATCGGTTCCGGCAGCACGGCAGCATCCAGGCGCTGGGCCAGAAACAGTTGCACGGTCTCGAAGGGGCTCGCCTGATAGGTGATCCGCAGGTCGCGACCCACCTCCAGACCTTCGCGGGCCAGCAGGTAGCGCAGCACCAGGTCCGGCATGTCGCCGCGCCACGGCACGCCGACCTGACGCCCGGCCAGATCGGCGAGGCGGGTCAGCGGCGCTTCGCGGGCCAGCACCCCCAGGGTGCCCCACACGTTGACGTTCATCAGCACCACCGGCACGCCGCGGTTGTAGAGGTTGGCCGCCACGTTGGTAGGCGTGGCAGTGAGCTGCACCTCGCTGCCGGCGATCCAGGCACGCAACTGGTCGGGGTCGCGCCAATCGCGCAGCTCGCTGCCGCCCACCAGGGCATCCAGGCGTTCGTCCCGCAAGGCACGGGCCAAAATCACCTGGGGCAGCCCCAGCGGCGTGGCGGCGCGCAGGCCAGGTTCGGAAGCCAGGCCGATTCCCGGCAGAACGGCCAGAGAGGCGGAAGCGGCGGCGAATTGCAACAGTTGGCGGCGTCGGCGGTCGATCATGCATTTACCTCATCGGGTCGAAACAGGAAGCTCTCGGCGACGGCAGGATGCCGCAGAAGCGCCCCGGCAGCCTCGTAAAGGAAGGCGGCGTCACGCTCGGCGAAGGGGCGCTCGACGTACGCTTCATGGACGATGCGCCCCGGCGCTGGCGACAGCACCACGATCCGGTGTCCCAGGCGCAACGCCTCGGTGAGATCGTGGGTGACCATCAGCGAGGCGATACCGCGACGCGCCAGCAAGTCGAGCAACAGCGCCTGAGCTTCGCTGCGCAGGCCCACGTCCAGGGCGCTGAAGGGCTCGTCGAGCAACAGGCAGTCGGCGTCCACCGCCAGGGCGCGGGCCAGGGCGACGCGTTGTTGCATGCCGCCGGAGAGTTCGTGGGGAAACTGGTCGTGGCACTCGGCGAGGCCCAACTCGGCGGCGAGCGCCCGGGCACGAGCCAGTCTTTCGCGACGCGGCACGCCGACCGCCTTGAGTCCCAGGGCGATGTTGTCGAGCAGGCGGCGCCAGGGCAGCAGGCGCCCCTCCTGGAAGACCACCGTGCTGCGGCGAAAGTCGTCATTGACGTGACCCTCGGCGGGGGTGACCAGACCTGCGGCGATGCGCAGCAGGGTGGTCTTGCCGCAGCCCGAGGGGCCGACCAGGCAGACCGACTCGCCCGGCGCGAGCGTCAGACTCACGCCGTCGAGCACGCGACTCATGCCGAACGTATGGCCGATGGCATCGAGCTCGAGCATCACGCCTCTCCCCGCCCTGTCTGGCGCCAGGGCTCCATGCGTCGCTGCAGCGGACGCAGCAGACCATGCTCGGCAACGATCAGCAGCAGCACCACCAGTACGATCCAGGCCATGGCCGCCGCGGTATCGAGGTTGACCCGCGCCACCGCCAGGCCGGCACCGATGCCCTCCTCGGCGGCGAACAGCTCGGCCATCACCGCTACCTTCCAGGCCACGCCCAGGGCCGTAATCAGCGCCGGAAAAACGTAGGAGACGATGTGCGGCAGGTGGAAGTCGACCAGCCGCATCAACGGCGGCACCCGGAAGGCGTCGGCCATCTCCTGCAGGCGCCGGTCACGCGTCAGCGCTCCCATCTGCGCCCCGGCGAAGGCCACCGGCAGGGTGGTGGCCATCACCGTGTAGATCGTCGCCGCCGAACCGCTGCCGAACCACAGAATGGCGAGCACGATCCAGGCGATGGGCGGAATGCCCAGCAGCACCGTGGAGAGCGGCTCCAGCGCCCGCCCCAGGGTGCGCGACAGCCCCGCCAGAAGGCCCAGCGCGATGCCCGCCAGCGCCGCCAGGGCGAAGCCGGACATGGCACGCCAGGTGGTGGCCCACACCGCAGTGGCCGCCTCGCCTTGCCGCGCCAGCTGCACCAGCGCTCCCAGGGCATCGCGTGGCCCCGGCAGCAGGAAGCTGCCATAGGCCTCACTGCCCCACTCCCACAGCGCCACGAACAGCAGCACGCCGGTGAGACTCCCGCCCCAGCCCAGCAGCGTTGCGACACCCCGCGCCGTCAGCGACCGCTTCATACGTCTCTCCACGAAACGAACAAGAATGATTGCATTTTGCTTCAGCAGGCGAAGCACCGCGTTGACGCCGGTCAATCGACGATGCGGTGCCGATACCCTCCTTTCCGCCTGGCGCCCTGAACGACGCTCTTCTGACATGGATCAAAACGCGAATCTATATAAATTGCATTATAGTTGCATCTTTTGATCAGGAGGAACCCCATGCGACCATCGACCACCCTCGCCCCGCTGGCCCTGGGCGTCGCGACGGCAATCAGCCCCCTGGCAGGCGCCGAGACGACGCCTGACTACGCTCTGCCCAGCCTCACCGTCACCGCCAAGGGCTATGCCGCCGACGAACTGGACACGCCCAAGGCCACCCTGCGCCTCGACCCCGGGTCCGTCGCCGTGGCCGCAAGCGTCGGCAGCCTGTTCCGCGGACAGCCGGGCACCGCCGTGCACAGCGACGGTGCCTGGGGGCAGAACCCGGTACTGCGCGGTTTGAAGAAGGAGAGCATCGTGCTGCAGGTGGACGGCGTGCGCATCAACTCGGCCCAGCCGGCCGGCGCCCTGGCCTCTTTTGCCAGCCTCGGCCTGCTCAACAGCGTCGAGGTGGTCAAGGGCCCCGGTTCGGTGCTGCATGGCAGCGGCGCCCTGGGTGGCGCAGTCAACCTGCGCACCCCAGACGCCGAGTTCACCGCCGAGCCCTCGATCACCGGGCGCTTCGCGACCAGCGCCGGCAGCGTCGACGAGAGCCTCGGCGGCGGCGCCGTGGTGCAGCTCGCCAATCGCGATCACGCCCTGGTGCTGGGCGGCACCGCGCGTGACGTGAGCGACTACGACACCCCCGAGGGGCGGGTCGACGACAGCGGCTTCGAGTCCGGCGCCTTCCTGCTCAAGTACGCCTTCCGCCTGGCCGACGACCACCGCCTCACGCTCAACGTCCAGAACCAGGAGGACCGCGACGTCTGGTATCCCGGTTCACGAAAGCTCGGCCCGGCCGCGCCGCTCGGCACCCTGACCATCCATTCGCCGCGCCAGCAGCGCGAACTCTACGAGGTGGGATACGCAGGCAAGGTGGGCCCCGGCACTCTGGAAGCGAGCCTGTATCGCCAGGAGATGTATCGCGAGATCCGCGCCTGGTCCAGCGGCCTCGAGCGCAACCAGGTGTGGAACGACGTCACCTTCACCACCGATGGCATCCGCACCCAGTACCGTCTGCCGCTGGGTGAGCGCCACCTGCTCACCCTGGGTGCCGAAGCCTGGGAGATGAGCGGCGATCCGCAACGCTTCAGCTACCGGGGCATGAGCAACGATGTGGTCGCCAATTCACCGTTCCGCGACGGCGAGATCGAGAGCCGCGGCCTGTTCGTCCAGGACGAGGTGCTGTTCGACGACTGGACGCTGCTGGCCGGCGCCCGCTACGACAGCACCAGCGGCGATGCCGCCATCAAGGGCAGCGGCGCGAATGCCACCCGCGACGGCCTGAGCGACACCAGCGACACCCTCTCCTGGTCGCTGGGTGCGATCTACAATCTCTCACCGCTGGTCAACCCCTACGTCAGCCTGGGCTCGGCCTACCGCGCCCCGGACATGCGCGAGCGCTTCGAGGACGCCACCCGCGGCGACGGCTATTACCACGTGGGCAACCCGCAGCTCGATCCCGAACGTTCCACCAGCCTGGAAGTCGGCCTGAAGGGGCGCAGCGAACGCGGCGAATACCGCCTGGCGGCCTTCCATACCCGCATCGACGACTACATTGCCGGGCGGGTGACGGGCGACATCAATCCGCAAGGGCTGCCGATCAAGCGCACCGAGAACCTCGACCGGGTCGAGATCCAAGGCGTGGAGGCGGGCTTCACCCTGCCCCTGGATGGACAACTGGCCGGCGGCCACTGGCAGCTCGACGGCAGCCTGACCTGGCTGCGTGGCACCAACGAGCAGGACGACGAACCGCTGTACCAGATGCCGGCCCCCGAGGCGACCCTGGGCATCGGTCAGCAGCCGCCGTCCGGCTTCCACTGGCATGCCCAGGTGCGTGCCGTCGATGGCCAGGATCGCACCGCCGACACGTTTTCGGGCGGTAACGAACGCACCACGCCGGGCTATGCCACGGCCGATCTCGGCCTGGGCTGGCGTTTCGGCAAGACCGCCGGTCTGTCGTCCCTGGAGGTAGGGCTGGACGTCAACAACCTCTTCGACCGCGGCTATCGCGAGCACCTGACGGACCAACCCGTTGACGGCGAGCTACTGGCGCCCGGCTTCGGGGTCGTGGCCACCCTGCGCGGCCGTTTCTGACTGCCGCTCCGCCGCCCGCTGGCCGGGCGGCGGGGTTCCGGCGAGCCGACGAAAAACGTCGATCGACAGGGCTGGAAAAAATGCCGCTTTCCTTCCATGATGTGGAGGTCGTCATTTCCTCACTGGAGCAACATGAGTACGGCACGTCCGATCCCCAGCGCGGAGCGCAGCGAACCTCCGCCTAGTTGCCCTGACCTCGACGTCAGGGATCTGGAAAAACGTACACGCCTCATGCGCATCGTTACCCGGCTGATCGCGGTTTCCGACCTCGGCAGTCGCGACATCGCCCGCCGCGCCGGCCTGCCGGTGCAGAAGATCAGCGACCTGCTCTCCGGTCGCCTCGAACATCTCTCGCTGGACGAGCTGCGCCTGGTCTATCGCACCATCGACCCGGACGGCGCTCCGCACTAGCCAGCCCTCTCACGGCCGCCCCATGACGAAACGCCTCGTCCGTACGACGAGGCGTGCTCGGGTTTTTATCGAGCGGAATGGCCACGGGAGTGACTGACACCGGCCCGAGCCAGTGGATGCCGGGTCAGTTCTCGCGCTGCTCGTAGGCTTCGGCTGCCTGCACGGCATCCTTCTTGCTGTCGTGCTGGGAGACAACGACCTCGTTCTCGGGTTCCGTCTCGTCGACGACGTTCCACCCGGTGACATTGTGGTGGATACCGTCGACATCGTAGATGGGCTCGATGCGTGCTTGCTTGTTGCTCGCTTTGGGCATTCTCCCTCCCGATTCGGAAACGGAGCCGGGCACCACCGGCATGGTTGCCCCTCTCACGCTAGCCAAACGTTCGGGGGATTGCCAACCCCTGCCGGACCCATTCGGGAGCCGTGCTGAGGCAGAACCGCTTCGACAGATGGTAAAATGGCGTAGGCAACGCCATTCCCTATCGACAAGGAGCATGACCATGGACAAGGACGCCTCCCAGGAGTCCCTGCGCAATCTCATCGAGCCGCTCTACCGCGGCAAGTTCTGGATGCAACTGACCGGTGTGATGCTGATCCTTTCGGGCATCATGACCGCACTCTCCATCATCGGCCTGATCGTGGCATGGATTCCCATCTGGGCCGGCGTGGTACTGATGCAAGCCGCCGGAGCCACCCATCGCGTCTACACCGGCAGCGATGCACACGAAATGAAGTACGCCATGAGCAAGCTGAAGACCTACTTCACCATCTTCGGCGTACTGATCCTGATCTACCTGATCTTCGCCGTGCTCGGCATGCTGATGGGCATTGCTGGCATGGGCTTCGGCATCATGGGCGGCCACGGCGGCATGGGCAACTGGTGAGCCGTCACTCCCACTGATCCGTTACCGCCCCGGTGCTGGCCGAACTGACCAACCGAGCGTACTTGGCCAGCACGCCACGAGCGTAACGCGGCGCCGGCTGACGCCAGGCGGCGCGGCGGCGCATCAGTTCCTCGTCGGAGAGGTCGACGTCGATGGTGTCGGCCATGGCATCGATGGTGATGGTGTCGCCGTCCTCAACCAGAGCCAGCGGGCCGCCGTCGAAGGCTTCCGGGGTGACGTGACCCACCACGAAACCGTGGCTGCCGCCTGAAAAGCGGCCGTCGGTGATCAACGCCACCTCGTCGCCCAAGCCACGCCCCATGATCGCCGAGGTGGGAGTGAGCATCTCGCGCATGCCGGGTCCACCGCGCGGCCCCTCGTAGCGAATCACCACCACGTCGCCGGCCACCACGGTGCCGTCGTTGATACGTGCCTGGGCCTCCTCCTCGGAACCGAACACCCGTGCCGTGCCGAAGAAGCGGGTCCCCTCCTTGCCGGTGATCTTGGCCACCGCCCCTTCCGGCGCCAGATTGCCGTAGAGCATGCGCAGATGGCTCTCGGCCTTCACGGGGTGATCCAGCGCCGCGATGATTCGCTGGTCATCGGGATAGGGGGCGACATCGGCCAGATTCTCGGCGAGCGTCTTCCCCGTCACCGTCAGGCAGTCGCCGTGGAGCAGGCCGGCATCGAGCAGCGTTTTCATCAGTGGCTGGATGCCGCCGATGGCCACCAGCTCGCTCATCATGTAATGACCGCTGGGGCGCAGGTCGGCGAGCACCGGTACGCGCTTACCGATGGCGGTGAAGTCGCCCAGAGCGAGAGCCACCCCGATGGTGCGGGCCATGGCGATCAGGTGCAGTACGGCGTTGGTGGAGCCGCCCAGGGCGATCACTACGGTGATGGCGTTCTCGAAGGCCTCCCGAGTCATGATATCGGAGGGCTTGAGGTCGCGTTCGAGCAGCTCGAGCACCGCGGCGCCGGCCGCCTCGCAATCGGCACGCTTGTCCTCGGAAACGGCGTTCTGCGCCGAACTGCCGGGCAGGCTCATGCCCAGCGCCTCGATGGCCGACGCCATGGTGTTGGCGGTGTACATACCGCCGCAGGAGCCGGGACCGGGAATCGCCGTCTCCTCGATCTGCTTGAGCTCGATCCGATCGATATCGCCGCGGCTGTGGGCGCCCATGGCCTCGAATACCGAAACGATGTCGGTATGTCCCTTGCCGGGCAGGATGGTGCCGCCATAGACGAAGACGCTCGGCCGATCGAGCCGCGCCAGGCCCATCAGGCAGCCCGGCATGTTCTTGTCGCAGCCACCGATCGCCACCACGCCATCGAAGCCCTCGCAGCCGGCCACCGTCTCGATGGAGTCGGCGATCACCTCCCGCGAGACCAGCGAGTACTTCATGCCCTCGGTACCGTTGGCGATGCCGTCGGAGATGGTGATGGTGTTGAAGATCACTCCCTTGCCGCCGGCACCGTCGGCGCCGCGACAAGCCTGCTCGGCCAGCTCGCCGATATGACTGTTGCAAGGGGTGAGATTGCTCCAGGTGGAGGCGATACCCACCTGGGGCTTGGTGAAGTCGCTGTCGGTGAAGCCCACCGCACGCAGCATGGCGCGACTGGCCGCCTTGCCGGGGCCATCCACCACCGGAGCGGAGTGACGACGGCGTGAGTCCTTCGGGGTATCGCTCATGGGCGGCCTCCTCGGTTCGGTCAGGGAATCCTCTGAGGGTGGCTGCCCGAACGCCGCCTGACAACTCCCCCGTCGAAATACAGGGGTCAAACGCTGACGTTTGGCTGCTAGGCTGGGTACCCACCATCTCGAGAAGACACAGGAGACGCTATGCGACCTCTCATCACCGGCCTGCTGATGGCCACCGCCCTGCCCGCCCTCGCCGACGGCACGGCCACCATGGAAAGCGGTAGCGGCCAGAATCATGCCGTTGTGGAAGTGAGCTGGGCGGGAGACGACCTGCGCATGGATTTCCCTGACCAGTCCCAGGCCGGCTTTATGCTGCTCAAGGACGGCAAGGGCTACATGGTCAGCGACATGCAGGGACAGACCGTGATCATGGAAATGGCCAAGCTCAGGGAAATGGCGGAAGGCATGGCGGGTGATGCCGGAGCCGAAACCCCCATGGCCGATGAACAGGCCAGCGAGGTCAATTCGCTGGAGGCCACGGGCGAGACCGAAACCGTGGCGGGCGTCGAGGGCGAACTCTACCGCATGTCCTGGACGGACAAGGCCGGCAACCGCCACGACAACGAACTGGTGCTCAGCGACGACGCCCGAGTGCGCGAACTCTCGGCCGGCTTCGACGCCTACCAGCAGTCGATGACCGGTGAAGCGGATGCCGTTGCGGCCGCCCTCGCCGAACGTGAGCTGGGCCTGTTGCGCTTCGGCGACCGCTTCCGCCTGACCTCGCTCAGCGGCGAGAGCCCCGACACGGCACGCTTCGAGCTGCCCGAAGATGCCCAGACTTTCGAAGACATGATGGGCTCGGCACTGTCTCAGTAAGCCACCTCAATGAACCGCCTGGCGGCACGCCGGCCTGCCCCAGGCGATCGACACGCTGACCAGCGTGGAAGCCACCAGCGCCCCCAGGAAAGGCGGCAGCGTCGGCACCCCGCCGGGGAAGCTGGCCGCCACCAGGCCAGCCGCCAGACTGCCCTGGGCCACCCAGCCCGGTAGCACGGCGCCGGCCATGCCCGCCACGCCGCCGGCCACGGCAGCCAGCGGGCTCATGCGTCGCCACAGTCCCAGCAGCACTGGCACCACGATGGCCGCGCACAGCAGGTCGGCGATCAGAAACAGACGCAACACCGACAGCCCCTGCAGCGCCACGACCACCACCGGCACCATCAGCACCAGGGTGACCCAGCGGGCCCCGCTGATCGCCAACCCTCTGCGGCCACTGCCGGTCACGGCCAGCGAAGCGATACCGTTCTGCAGGGTATCCACACTGGAGGCCACCAGGGTCACCGCCAGTACCAGTGCCGGTAGGGCGAGCCATCCTGGCGCCTCGGAAAGCAGCGCGAAGAAGGGAATCGGCGGGTCGCCCAACGCCACGCCGCTCATGGCGGCCAGCATGCCCAGCCCGCCGACCAGCGCCACGACCAGCACGGTGGTACCCCCGCCCAGCCAGGCACCACGCCCCAACGCCCGATCGTCCCTGGCCGCCCACACCCGCTGCCAGTAGCCCTGATGAAAGAGGTTGGCCGCCGTCACGGCGATGATCAGGGTCAGCGCCACGCCCAGGGCACTGCCGACGGCAACCGACGGCAGTGCCGCGGCGTCGGGCATCGCAGGCAGCCGCACTAGCGCCACACCCCCCACCACCAGCAGCAGGACGATCAGCAGCCATGCCTGCCAGCGATCGGTCGCCAGGCTCGCGCGCAACCCACCCACTGCGGTGTAGAGCAGCGTGGTCACGGCCACACCGATGATCACCAGGCTCGGCGGCACGTCGGAGAGCAGCGCGGTGATCGAGCCGATGGCGGTCAGCTCCGCTGCCAGGAAGCAGGCCATGTAGAGGATCGACACCAGCGACACCCAGCGGCGCACGCCGGCCCCATAGCAAGCCTCGGCGAACTCGCCGATGCTGCGCCCTTCCGGCAGGCGGCGCCGAATGGCCGGCCCATAGAGCCCCAGCACGATGAACGGCAGTGCCGAACCGATGGCATAGCCGGCCAGCGCCAACGGGCCCACGAAGGCGCCGATTTCCGGCGGAGCGAAGAGAATCCAGGCGCCCATTCCGGAGGCAAGGAACGACAGCCCGAGGGTCTGCGCACCCTGGGAATTCCGTGCCGTCACATAGTCGTCGAGGGGGCCATCGGCGCGGCGCGCCCGCAGCCCCAGAACCGCAAAGCACAAGAGCGCCGCGCCGAGCACGGCAGACGTCAGGTAGGGCATGTCGCACTTCCTCCGCCGGTATCAACCGGATCAGGTTCCAGGGTCAGCGCATGGCGCTTTCTCAGTCTCCGGCCTCTCAATGGCCGAGACTCCCCTGGCGACAGTGAATGAATGCTGGCCCGGCAGTGCCGGGACGCTCATCTTCGGCCGAGACGATGTCACTGTAAAGGCCACTCAGGCTTCCATCAGCCAGCACCAATGGTCATACTCCCTTTTAAATGCCTGTCGCACGCCAACGACACCGAGACCGCCATGTCCTACTCCGAAGCCAAGGAACACGCCTCCGGGCGATTGCACGACATCTTCGCCGAGCCCTACACCGCCTTCGGCAACGAGGTCATCGAACGCCTGCTGCACCTGCGCGTGGCCATCGAGGCGCTGATCCGGCAGCCCATGGATGAAGCAAAGCTCTGGGTACGGATCATTCATGGGTGGGAAAATGGTGGCTTCGAACCGGCGGACCTCGAGCACAGCGACCACCGCATCGCCTCGCTGAGCGACTTCGAGAGCGTGACCCAGCGCTATCAACGCGCCTTCGAGACCCAGCAGCCGCTGCCTCAGGACGACGCCACCTCCCTGCTGGCCCAGCCGCTGGCCGAGGCCATCGCTCGCACCGAAGCCTGCGGTCAGCACCTCGATGAGGAGACACGCAGGAGTCCCGCACGCTGGCCTGCCTTCGAGCAGGGTCTCTACCTGTATACGTTCTTCAAGGTCTATCACCGCCTCACTTACGGCGAGGACGACACCTACCGCTCCATCTTCTGCGAAACCCCCGACGGCCCTCGCGAGATTCACGAGTTCCACGTCGAAGAGGGCGAGTTCGCCGTGGTGGCCCCCACCCATGGGGCCAGTGGCGACACGCTGCTGGTCCTGCACATCAGTCAGCTGGCGCCGGTGCTGCAATTGCTGGAAGAGTGCCAGCTAGCCGCCAAGCGCTAAGCAGGGCGTTGCCCCGCTATTGCGCTGCCGGCTTCTCCCGCGGCACCCGCCCCATCAGGTAGAACTCCGGGTTGGGCGGCGTGCCGGTCAACGAGACCAGGCGATTGGAGAGGGCAAAGAAAGCGGCAATGGCACCGATGTCCCAGATGTCGTCGCGGGTGAACCCCACCTCGATCAGGCGCATTTCCCATTCATCGTCGAGCTCCCCCACTTCCAGACCACAGTACACAGCGAAATCGAGCATCACGCGGTGCCGCTCGCCGAGCGGCGCGGTGCGGTGGTTGACCGCGACCTGGTCGGCGAGCAGCGGGTTCTTACTGTAGATGCGTACCAGCGCGCCATGGGCCACCACGCAGTAGAGGCAGCGATTGCGGGCGCTGGTGGCCACCACGATCATCTCCTTTTCGGCTTTGGTGAGGGTGTCCGACTCCCGCTCCATCAGCGCATCGTGGTAGGCGAAGAAAGCACGGAACTCGTCCGGTCGATGGGCCAGCATCAGAAAGACGTTGGGCACGAAGCCGGCCTTCTCCTGCACGGCGAGAATGGCATCGCGTACGTCGACGGGCAGGTCCTCTAGGCTCTCGGGAATCGGAAAGCGGCTGATGGCGGCGGTCATGACGGCTCCTGGCATTGTGATTGTTCGGGCAACATCATTCCAGTTAACGTCAACGTCAATCTCGTGTCCATACACCCTGGGTATTAGTCGCGCCGCAACGAAACGGCCCCGCCTCTGGCGAGGCGGGGCTGTGGTGCCGCTGAGCGGTAACAGTCAGCTCAGCGAGATGGTGCTGTTGATGCCGCTGGAAACGTTCTCGGGCTCGAACCAGCGGGCGGTGACGGTCTTGGTCTGGGTCCAGAAAGCGATGGCCTGCTTGCCGTTGGGACCCAGGTCGCCCAGCTTGGAAGCGCGGGAGCCAGTGAAGCTGAAATAGGCCACCGGCACCGGAATCGGCACGTTGATCCCCACCTGGCCGACGTCGATGTCGGTCTCGAAGCGGCGCGCCACCCAGCCGGAATTGGTGAAGATGGAAGTGCCGTTGCCGTTGGGATTGGCGTTGATGAACTCAATCGCCTCGTCGAGGGTATCGACGCTCACCACGCACAACACCGGCCCGAAGATCTCCTCGCGGTAGATGGTCATTTCGGCGGTCACATCGGCGAACAACGTGGGGCCGACGAAGTTGCCGTTCAGGTAGCCCTCCACCTGGCAGCCGCGACCGTCCACCAGCAACCGGGCGCCTTCCTGCTCACCGGTGGCGATCAGCCGCTCCACGCGCTCCTTGGCCGCCGGCGATACCAGCGGGCCGAGATCGGCATCGCGCTGCGTGCCGGGCCCCACCTTCATGTTGCGTGCACCCTCGACGATGTCATCCAGCCATTCGCGGGCATCGCCCACCAGCACGACCACGGAATTGGCCATGCAGCGCTGGCCGGCGGCACCGAAAGCGGAGCCGAGCAGGTTGTTGATGGCCTGGCTGCGGTTGGCGTCGGGCATCACCACGCAGTGGTTCTTGGCGCCCATCATCGACTGCATGCGCTTGCCGGCGGCAGCGGCGCGATCGTAGAGCAGCGAGCCCACGTGGGTGGAACCGATGAAGGAGAGCGCCTTGATGTCGGTGTGATCGGCGATCTGGTTGGCCACATCCGGACCGCCATGAACGACGTTGAGCACACCCGCGGGCACACCGGCCTCATGGGCCAGCTCGACCAGCCGCATGGTCGAGCTCGGGTCTTGCTCGGAGGGCTTGAGCACGAAGGTGTTGCCCGTGGCGATGGCCAGCGGGAACATGAAGCAGGGCAGCATGATGGGAAAGTTGAAGGCGGTGATGCCGGCGCCCACGCCCAGCGGCTGGTGCATGGTGTAGACGTCCACTTCGCTGGCAGCGTTCTCGGCCAGCTCGCCCAGCTGCAGGCTGGTGATCGAGCAGGCATGCTCGACCACTTCCAGACCACGCCCCACTTCGCCGGCGGCATCGGGCAGCGTCTTGCCGTGTTCCTCGGTGATCAGCGCGGCCAGCTCGTCGGTATTGTCGCGGATCAGCGCCTGGAGCTTGAGCATGATGCGCATGCGCTTGGCCAGCGGCACCTTGCGCCACTCCTTGAAGGCCGCCTTGGCACTGGCCACGGCACGCTCCACTTCATCGGCAGTGCAGAACGGTACCCGGGCGACCACTTCCTGGTTGGCCGGATTGACCACGTCGCGCCAGTCCCCGCTCTGGGACGGGACGGCCTGGCCGTCGATGTACATGGGAATTTCGCGAACGGACATAATGGCGTGCTCCTCTTTCGAGACGATCTTGAGGTTGTTGTGGCGACACGGCGTGCGATTAGACTTTATGTGTATAAAAACACGAAGTGAGTTAACATCGAGTCTATCCAGACGTCGGATGGCGTGACAACGGGCACTCAGGCACATTGCTTGTGTACTCACGCACAACACGCTCGGGAGCCACCTCATGCTCGACTGGCAGGACATCCACATCTTCCTCGAGGTGGCGCGCAGCCAGCGCCTGACCGATGCCGCCCGCCGCCTGGGGCTCGACCACTCGACGCTTTCCCGGCGTACGCGTCGCTTCGAACGGCAGCTCAACACCCAGCTCTTCGAGCGTAGCACCCACGGCTACCACCTGACCGAAGCCGGCCAGCAGCTGCTCGCCCATGCCGAAGAAATGGCCCGCCATGCTTTCGAGGCCAGCGAGAACCTCACCGACAAGAATCACCAGATCAGCGGCCAGATTCGGCTTGGGGTGACCGAGGGTTTCGGCACCTGGGTGATCGCCCCGCTGCTCTCGGCCTTCTGCGAGCGACACCCCGGCATCACCCTGGATCTGCTCGCCCTGCCGCGGGTGGTCAACCTGAGCCGCCACGAAGCGGATCTGGCCATCACCGTCGAGCGCCCGGCAAGCCCCGGCCTGGTGATCTCGCGGCTGTGCGACTACCGCCTGCGTCTCTACGCCAGTCACGACTATCTCGCTCGCCACGGCGTTCCCAAAGACGTGGCCCAACTGAGCCACCACCGGCTGATCGGCTACGTCGACGACCTGATCTTCAGCGAGCAGCTCAATTACCTCGATCCCCTACTCGACCCGGCGGTGGTCGGCCACCCCGGCCCGCATTTCGCCATGCGCAGCACCAGCGTGACCACCCAGCACGCCGCCTGCCTTCACGGTGCCGGGCTGGCGGTACTGCCCTGTTTCATGGCCACCCCCACGGCTTCGCTAGTCAACGTGCTGTGCGGAGAGGTCGAAGTGGTGCGACAGTTCTGGATCACCGCCCGTCAGGAGCAGCGCCAGCTGGCCCGCGTTCGTCTGTTGTGGGACTTCTTGCGCGAAGCGCTGGAGATCAACCGTGGTTTCCTGATGGGCGAGGCCGAAACGCTGAACCTGATCGCCACCCCTCCCTGAAGCACCGCAAGACTCGGGCATGCCCGTTCGCATCGGCGATAAGTAATACCTATCGCAACCTTCATGAATACCACATTGAGGCGGAGAGTCAGCGCAAGGTAACTTGTCGAAAGGTAGACGAGATGCCGCGAGGCCTGATCAGTCGCCGCATCCCCACTTCGATCGACGGCAACAGAAGGCACGCTCGTTTATTGGCCAAAACGCCATACAGCCTCAAAACCGGGAGAACACCATGAGCGAACAAAACACGGCAGGCAAATGCCCAGTGATGCACGGCGCCAACACCGCGGAAGGCAGCGACAGCCTGGACTGGTGGCCGGAAGCCCTGAACCTGGACATCCTCCATCAGCACGACCGTAAGACCGACCCGATGGGCGAGGACTTCGACTACCGCCAGGAGGTCAAGAAGCTCGACTTCGAGGCGCTGAAGAAGGACATGCACGCCCTGATGACCGATAGCCAATCATGGTGGCCGGCCGACTGGGGGCATTACGGCGGCCTGTTCATCCGCATGTCCTGGCACGCGGCGGGCACTTATCGCGTAGCCGACGGCCGCGGCGGTGGCGGCACCGGCAACCAGCGCTTCGCCCCCATCAACTCCTGGCCTGACAACGCCAGCCTCGACAAGGCACGCCGGCTGTTGTGGCCGATCAAGAAGAAGTACGGCAACAAGATCAGTTGGGCCGACCTGATCATCCTGGCCGGTAACGTCGCCTACGAATCCATGGGCCTGAAGACCTTCGGCTTCTCCTTCGGCCGCGAAGACATCTGGCACCCCGAGAAGGACATCTACTGGGGCGCCGAGAAGGAGTGGCTGGCCCCCTCCGACGAGCGCTACGGGAACGTCGACAAGCCCGACACCATGGAAAACCCGCTGGCCGCGGTGCAGATGGGCCTGATCTACGTCAACCCGGAAGGCGTCAACGGCCAGCCGGATCCCATGAAGACCGCCGAACAGGTCCGCGAAACCTTCGCCCGCATGGCGATGAACGACGAGGAGACTGCGGCGCTGACCGTTGGCGGCCACACCGTCGGCAAATGCCACGGCAACGGCGATGCAGAAGCCCTGGGCGCAGAGCCCGAAGCGGCCGACGTCGAGGAACAAGGCCTCGGCTGGTCCAACCCCAACATGCAGGGCAAGGCCTCCAGGGCGGTGACCTCCGGCATCGAGGGCGCCTGGACCAAGAACCCAACCCAGTTCGACATGGGCTACTTCGATGCCCTTCTCGATCATGAGTGGGAGCTGAAGAAGAGCCCCGCCGGCGCCAACCAGTGGGAACCGGTGGACATGAAGGAGGAGGACAAGCCGGTCGATGCCAGCGATCCCTCCATTCGCCACAATCCCATCATGACCGACGCCGACATGGCGATGAAGGTGCACCCTGACTACCGGAAGATCCTGGACGCGTTCCGCCAGGATCCCGAGTACTTCAAGGACTGCTTCGCGCGAGCCTGGTTCAAGCTGATCCACCGTGACATGGGGCCAAAGTCGCGCTACATAGGCCCGGAAGCCCCGGAAGAAGACCTGATTTGGCAGGACCCGGTACCGGCCGGCAGCACCGACTACTCCGTCGAGGCAGCCAAGCAGAAAATCGCCGAGAGCGGTCTGTCCATCGGTGAGATGGTCAGCACCGCCTGGGACAGCGCGCGGACCTTCCGCGGCTCCGACATGCGCGGCGGTGCCAACGGCGCGCGCATTCGCCTGGCCCCACAGAAGGACTGGGAGGGCAACGAGCCGGAGCGTCTGGCCAAGGTACTGACGGTTTACGAGCGGATTGCCGCCGATACCGGTGCCAGCGTGGCCGACATCATCGTACTGGGCGGTAGCGTGGGCATCGAGCAGGCCGCCAAGGCTGCCGGCCACGACGTCCTCGTTCCCTTCTCGCCGGGGCGTGGCGACGCCAGCGACGAAATGACCGATGCCGACTCCTTCCAGTATCTGGAGCCGCTGGCCGATGGCTTCCGCAACTGGCAGAAGAAGGATTACGTGGTAAAGCCCGAGGAGATGCTGCTCGACCGCGCTCAGCTGATGGGGCTTACCGCTCCCGAGATGACCGTGCTGATCGGCGGCATGCGCATGCTGGGCACCAACCACGGAGGCACCAAGCACGGCGTGTTCACCAACCGTGAAGGCCAGTTGACCAACGACTTCTTCGTCAATCTGACCGACATGAACAACGCCTGGAAGCCGGCCGGCAACGGTGCCTACGAGATCCGCGACCGCCAGAGCGATCAGGTGAAGTGGACCGCCACCCGCATCGACCTGGTGTTCGGTTCCAACTCCATCCTGCGCTCCTACGCCGAGGTGTACGCCCAGGACGACAACCAGGAGAAGTTCGTCAAGGACTTCGTCAAGGCCTGGACCAAGGTGATGAACGCCGATCGCTTCGATCTGGAGAAAGTGGCAGTGTCATAAGCCAAACGCCATGCCTGGCAGCATGGAAACGCCCGGGTGCCTGTGAACTGACACCCGGGCGTTTTTTCGTCTTCGGTTCCGCACTGCATGGAGAGGCACTCGACGGCCTTGGCGTCCTTCTGTGCCGCTACTCTCCCCGGCACTTCACTCAGCCTCCCCTGATCGCTCAGTGGCTGGTCACCCCCGGTACGTAAGTCCGCCTCTCGAGGAGCCCCAGCAGACTCGCCACCGTGGAAGTGAGCACCAGATAAATCAGCCCTGCCCAGAGAAAGACCAGGAAGAAATCCAGGGTGCGCGAACCGATATCCGAGGCAATGGAGGTGATCTCCACCACGCCGATGGCATAGGCGATGGAAGTGAACTTGAGCTCGATGATCGCCTCGTTGGACCATTGCGGGATCACCCGGCGTAGCGCCTGAGGCAGCATGATATGGCGAATCGCCTGCCACTGGGTCATCCCGCATGCCCGTGCCGCCACCAGCTGTCCCTTGGGCACCGACAGCACCGAACCGCGGAAGTACTCGGCCTGGTAGGCCGCACTGTTAAGGGTGATCGCGATCACCGCGGCGGTGAAGGCGTCGAACACGATGCCTACGTGGGGCAATCCCAGGTAGATGAAGAACATCTGCACCAACATGGGCGTGCCGCGAAACAGCTCCACGTAGACGGTGCTGATCCAATAGAAGAGCCGATTGCCGTAGACCCTGGCCCAGCAGAGTACCAACCCCAGGAAAAAGCCCAGCGTGATGGCGATCACCCATAGCGACAGCGTGACCGGTACACCCTTGAGAAGCTCCGGCAACCACTCGATGCCGAATTCGATGAATTCCCGCATGGCTCACCCGTGCTCCGCAATGACGTTGAGGAAGGCCCGGGTCCGCTCGTGAGTGGAGTCGTTGAACATGGACTCCGGAGGCCCCTGCTCGACGATGACGCCGTTCTCCATGAAGATGATCTCATCGGCGGCCTGCCTCGCGAAGCTCATCTCGTGAGTGACCACCACCATGGTCATGCCCTCGACGGCCAGTTGCTGCATCACCCTCACCACCTCGCCGGTCAACTCCGGGTCCAGCGCCGAGGTAGGCTCGTCGAACAGCAGTACGTCGGGGTCCATCGCCAAGGCCCGGGCAATGGAGACGCGTTGCTGCTGGCCACCGGAGAGCTCGGCGGGATAGGCGTCGGCCTTGTCACCCAGGCCGACCCGCTCCAGTTCACGATGCGCCCGCTGGGTAGCGGTTTCCTTATCCGTGCCATTGACCTTGATCTGGCAGATACGCACGTTGTCGAGCACCGTCAGATGAGAGAAGAGATTGAAGTCCTGGAAGACGAACCCCATCCGCGCCCGCATGGCGTCGATGTTGGAATCCAGCACCTCATCGCCGTTGAGATAGATGCGCCCGGCATCCGGCACCGTCAGGTGATTGATACAGCGCAGCAGGGTGCTCTTGCCGGAGCCAGAGGGACCGATCAGCACCTTGGTCTCACCCTTTTTCAGACTGAAGCCGATGCCCTTGAGCACCTCGAGGCCGTCGTAAGCCTTCTTTACATCCTGCACGTCCAGAATCAGATCGTCGGCCATTATCGGCGTTCCTTTCGCATCATTTTTCGAAGCCCGGCACGGCCAGCTTGCGCTCAAGGGCATACAACAGGCTGTTGCCTGTCCGATTGAGGATGAAGTACAGCAGCGCCACCACGGCGAATACCGTCAACACGTTGCCCTGGGTGCTGGTAATGATGTAGTGCGCCTGGCGGGTCAGCTCGACCACCCCGATGACGTAGGCCAGGGAGGTCTCCTTGATCTCCGAGGAGAACTCGTTGGTCCAGGGACCGATGGCATGCCGCGCCGCCTGAGGAAAAACGATGTGGCGGATCGCCTTGACCTTGGACATGCCCATGGCACGGGCGGCCATCATCTGCCCGGTTGGCACCGACTGGAAGGCACTACGGAATATCTGCGACTGGTAGGCTGCCGAACGCAACCCCATGGCCAATACGGCGGCGCCGAAGGCCGAGATATCGACAATACCCGAGAGGCCATAGAAGAAGATGAACAGCATGATGATGATCGGCACGCCCCGGAAGACACGCTCGTAGAGCGTGAGCGGCCACTGTATCAGCCGGGTCCTGGGGCCATAGAGCTGCACCAGGCAGATCGCCATGCCCAGCACGAAACCGATCGCCAACAGGGCGGCCAACAGCACGATGGCCACCCCCAACCCCTTCAGCAGGAAGGGGAAATCGCGTAGCAGTACGTCGTAGATATCCATGCCGACTTCCCTGACGTGACGGGCGCCCTCCCTGATGGAAGGGCGCCCATGTCACGGCGACTCATTCGTTACCCAGCTCGGGAAGACCGGCCACCGGTTTCTGGTAGGTGTCGACGAAAGCGGGCATGTGCCCCGGAATGGCAGGAACGGTGACACCGGGGATGTAGTCGTCGACAATCTCGCCCCACTCGCCGGACTCATAGATGGCTAGGATCCCCTGGTTGAGGTCACCGAGGATCTCCTGAGGATCGCCCTTGGATACCGCCAGCGCCAGTGGTGCGCGGATAAATATCTTGCCCGCCATCTTCACCGGCTTGCCAGCGTTGATGTACTCCTGGGCAGAGGTATCGTCGACGATGACCGAGGAGATACGACCGATCGCCATGTCGTCCACGGCGGTGACGTAATTGTCGTACTTGGCCAGCTCGACGTCGATATCACTGGAGTTCACCACGTTCTCTTCCATCCAGGCCTGCTGTGAAGAGCCGCCCTGAACGCCAATGCGGGCCCCGCAGCATACGGCGGTAAAGACATTGAGGTCGGAGTCTTCGGGCACCAACACCACATCGTTGGTTTCCCACCAGGGGATGGTGAAATCGATGTTTTCGCTACGCTCTTCGGTGACGGTGAGGCCAGTGGCGAGGATATCGATCTTCTCCGCCGCCAGTGCCGGAATCAGAGACGGGAAAGGCATGTCCTGGAACTCGATCTCGATGCCGACCTCCTCGGCAATCGCCTCCATGGCGTCGATGGCAATGCCCTTGAATTCTCCCCCCTCCACATAGGCCCAGGGCGGGAAGGAGGCCTCAACACCAACCGTGTAGGGGTCCTGTGCAGAGGCCGTCGTGGCCAGCCCGCTGCCGATGACCAGGGTTCCCATCAGGGCGGCAGGCAGAAGCGATGCTTTTATTCCTTTCATGACATTCTCGCGTGTTGGTGAGTTTTATTATTCCGCCACGTCAATATGAGTGCCCCTTTTCACGGCTGTCAAATCGCCGAGGGTGCCATGGAGCCAGTTCGAGCCCCCTCCAACGGGAGTATCGCGTCGAGTGCGGGCAGGACGACACCAGCCATTACCGTACCCATGGCCTGCAGGAACCGCCACTCACCCAAGCTTCGTGAAGCGCACCGAACGTGGCCCGCAAAGCCGCCACCCGGCCCCCAGCTCAAGTGCCGCAGAAGGTGCGCAACACCCGTTCGGCCGGCTCGGCCGGCCGGGCATGGGCCTCACGGCCGGACTGCTGGGAGAAGGGCGCGGCCAATACCTCGCGCAGTGTCTCGAAGGGGCCGAAGTCGTCCTGCTCGGCGGCATCGATCACCGCCTGCACCTGGTGGTTGCGAGGAATATAGAGCGGATTCGCGGCTTCGAGCCGGGCGACGATCTCGTGCGCCGTCACCGCCTCGCTTGCCAGACGCTGGCGCCAGCGCGGCAGCCAGCGCTCGATGCCCTCGGCGCGCTCGAAGAGCTCGAGCAGACCAGGGGCATCCGACTCCACCGCCTCGGCCAGGCGGCGAAAGCCCAGGGTGAAATCGGCGCGGCCAGTCTGCAGCGTCTCGAGGAAGCCCTCGGCCAGTTCGCGGTCGCCCTCCTCTTGCGTTGCCAGACCCAGCTTGGCACGCATCACCGTCAGCCATTCGGCCTCATAGCGCGGCTCGTACGCCTCGATGACCTGGGTAGCCTTGTCGATGGCCGCGTGCTGATCGTCGTCGATCAGCGGAATCAGCGTCTCGGCGAAGCGCGCCAGGTTCCACTGGGCGATCCACGGCTGGTTGCGATAGGCATAGCGGCCCTCCTCGTCGATGGAGCTGAACACCGTGGTCGGCGAGTAGGCCTCCATGAAGGCACAGGGGCCGTAGTCGAGGGTCTCGCCGGCGATGGCGCAATTGTCGGTATTCATCACTCCGTGGATGAAACCCAGCCCCATCCACTGGGCCACCAGCGCCGCCTGGCGATTCGCCATGGCCTCGAGCAGCGCCAGGTAGCGCTCCCCGGCGGGCTCGGCGGCGGTCGACTCCAGCAAGCGTGGGTAGTGGCGCTCGATGGCCATGTCGGCCAGGGTACGCACCGCTTCGACGTCGCCGCGCGCGGCGAAGTACTGGAAGGTCCCCACGCGCAGGTGGCTCGCGGCCACCCGCGTCAACACCGCACCGGGCTCCGGCACTCGGCGGAACACCCGCTCGCCGGTGGTCACCGCGGCCAGCGCGCGAGTGGTGGGCACGCCCAGCGCATGCATCGCCTCGCTGACCAGGTACTCGCGCAGCACCGGGCCCAGCGGCGCGCGTCCGTCGGCACCCCGCGAGAATGGCGTCATCCCCGCCCCCTTGAGCTGGATGTCGCGCAGCCGGCCCTCACGGTCGGTCACTTCGCCGAGCAGTACCGCACGACCGTCGCCCAGGCGCGGATTGAACTGGCCGAACTGATGCCCGGCGTAGGCCTGGGCAATGGGCTCGGCGCCTTCCGGCACCACGTTGCCGGAAAGCCACGTCGCCGCCTCCTCGGCAGCGAAGCGGCCCAGGTCGAAGTCCAGTTCTTCGGCCAGCGGCCGGTTGAAAGCCACCAGTCGCGGTTCGGGCACCGGTACGGGCTCGAAGCGCAGGAAGAAACGCTCGGGCAGGCGGGCATAGCGCAGGGTGAACTCGGGAAACATGGCGACTCCGATCGTCGGGCCTGCACGGCCGATGAGTGGATACCCGAGTATAACGGTCAGGATTGGAGTCTTCGAGCCGGCATCGCCGTTCCGTTCACGTCCCTTGGCGACAGCTCTTCCCGGATCAGCTCGGCCAGCCGCCGGGCCGGCTCGGTGGGTCGCCGCGCCGCGCGGTGCAAGGCCAGCTCCACGGCGGGCAGCGGCGGCAGGCCGCTGGTTTCGTCCAGCGCCCGCAGCTGAGGGCCGAGCATGCTGCGAGTGACCACCACGATGGCCAGCCCCGCCTGCACCACCGGCGCCAGCCCGGCCATGGACTGACTGGTGTAGGCCACCCGCCAGTCCCGCCCCGCCGCGGCCAGCGCCTCTTCCGCCACCTCGCGGAACAGGTCGGCCCCCGGCGAGTAGAGCGCCAGCGGCAGTGGGTCCGAGAGCGAGGGCTGGCGTTCCAGCCCCACGGCCCAGGCCAGCGGCTCGCGACGGATCACCTCGCCACCCGGTGAGCGACGCTGACGCGTCACCAGCGCCATGTCCAGCTCGTCGGCGCGCACCCGCTCGACGAGATCGGCACTGGTGCCACACGCCACCTGCAGTCCCACGTCGGGATAGAGCTGGTGGAAGTATGTGAACACCGCGGTGAGCAGCGGCGCATAGTCCTCGGGAATGCCCAGGTTCAGCTCGCCGGTGATCCGCCGCGTGCGCATGTCGGCCAGCGCCTCGTCGTTGAGCGCCAGCAGCCGACGCGCATGCCCCAGCAACCGCTCCCCCTCGGCCGTGAAGCGAATGCGCCGGCCTTGTCGCTCGTGCAGGGAAACGTCCAGCAGGCTCTCCAGACGACCGAGCTGCATGCTCACGGTGGACTGGGTATAGGCCAGGCGGCGTGCCGCTGCCGTCACGCTGCCGGTATCGGCCACGGCCACCAGGGTACGCAGCAGGCCAAGGTCGAGGGTCGGCGCACGCATGAATTCATCACCATCATTGATCAATGACATCAAGAACGATCGTTATCGTGATGATTGTGGACCGGCTAGCATGGCGACGCCACCCCCCCCCGACACAGGAGGTAGCCACCATGCAGCTGCAAACTCCACGGCTCACCCGAACGACGTGGCATGGCGCCGGCGCGGCCGGACTGGCGGTCGTGCTGTGGGCCTTGGTGCCGCTGCTGGTGGCCGCTGCCGGAAGCGTTCCTCCCCTGAGGCTTTCGGCACTGGCGTTGCTGGCCGGCGCACTAGGCACCCTGCCCATGGCACAGCGCCGGCGGCGGACCGAACCGCCCCTGGCGAATCGGCATGGCGTGGCGGTGTACGGCGGGGTTTCGCTACTGGTGGCCGGTGCCGTGGGCGCCTGCTTCGCCAGCCTCTCCTTGGCACCGGCCGCCGAGGCGGCACTGATCACCTACACCTGGCCGGTCCTCTTCCTGCTGGCGAGCCAGTGGCTGGCGCGGCGGCGGCTGTCACCGGCCACGCTGGCCGGTACCGGCCTGGCATTCTCGGGGGGTGCCCTGCTGGTGCTTCCGCAAGCCATGGCGGGCGGCTTCTCCGGCGCCTGGCACGGCTACCTGCTGGCGCTAGCGGCAGCCCTCTGCTGGGCGCTTTATTCGCTGGCCTGCCAGGTGCCCGGCTGGCGCCTCGGCGAGCGCATGCCGCACCTGCTGCTCATCGCCAGCGTGCTCACCGGCAGCGCCAGCTTGCTGCTGGAAGGCGTCAGCGAGATGCCCTCGGCTCCGGCGTTGCTGGCCATGGCGGCCCTGGGCCTGGGCCCCTACGGCATCGCCATGCTGGCCTGGGACTACGCCCTGAAAGCGCCCAATGGTCGGCACCTGGGCAACCTGGCCCACGGCGTACCGGTACTCGCCACCCTGTTCCTGGTAGTGAGCGGAGTGACGACCCCGGACTGGCGCCTGCCGGTAGCCGCACTGTTGGTGGTGGCTGGGAGCCTGACGGCCAGCCGGTGACGGCCCTCAGCGCGAGATGAGCCACTCGGTCAGCCACGGCTGCCAGGCCAGCAGCACCAGGGTGGCCAGGCTCGCCAGCAGGAACGGCAGCAGCGCGCGAAAGATGCGCAGGGGTGGCGTGCCGGTCATCGACGAGGCGATGTAGAGCCCCGCCCCCACCGGTGGCGTCAGCAGGCCCAGCACCAGAGTCAGGCACACCACCACCCCGAACTGATAGGGGCTCACGCCGAACTGTTGCTCGGCGATGGGCAGCAGGATGGGCACCACCAGAATCAGCGCGGCAATGCCGTCGATGATCATGCCCACCAGCAGCAGCACGCCCACCAGCAGCAGCAGGAACAGGAACGGATCGGTGGTCAAGGCGGCGATTCCCGCTGCCGCGAGCTGCGGTAGGCGCTCGTAGGTCACCACCCAGCCGAACACGCCGGCGGCGGCGATGAGCATGATCACCAGCCCGGCGTTCATCGCCGTGCGCTGCAGCACCGCCGGCAGGCACGCCAGGCGCAGTTCGCCGTAGAGGAAACGCCCCAGCAGCAGCGCGGCGAGCGAGGCCAGCGCCGCCGACTCGGTGGGCGTGGCCACTCCCAGCAGGATGCCGCCGATGATGATCAGCGGAATGCCGAGCGCCGGCAGCCCCATCACCAGCGCCCGACGCGCCTCGGAACGGCTCGGCCAGCGACCCTTGGGATACTGCTGACGGATGCCCACCACGGCAATGGCCAGAAAGAAGGTCAGCCCCAGCAGCAGCCCCGGCAGAATGCCAGCGATGAACATCTCGGCGATCGGCACCTGGGCCATGACCCCGAACAGCACGAACAGCATCGAGGGGGGGATGATCGGCGAGAGCAGCCCGCCAGCGGCGGTGATCGCCGCGCTATAAGGACGGTCGTAGCCCTCGGCCTCCATGGCCGGCACCATGGCCCGCGACATGATGGCGATCTGCGAGGCGGCCGAACCGACGATGGAGGCCATCATCATGTTGGCCACCAGATTGATGTAGGCGAGCCCCCCGCGAAAGCCACCCACCAGCAGTCGCGCCAGGTCGATCAAGCGCCGCGTGACGCCGCCCTCGTTCATCAGCTCGCCGGCCAGCATGAACAGCGGGATCGCCAGCAGGCCGTAGCTCTCGATGGCAGAAAACAGCTGTTGGGGGTAGGACTCGAACAGCACCGTATTGTCCGACGCCTGGATGTACACCATGGCAGTGAGTCCCAACACCAGGGCGATGGGCACGCCCCCGAACAACAGCAGGACGAAGGCGGCAATGGTCATGGGCCAGTCCCCGGGGGAGCGGAAGCCGTCTGGGGTTCGCGCAGCCTGCGCAGGGTCTTGCCCAGATTGACCAGGCCATGAAGGGTGAGCGACACCGCGAACCACGGCACGATCAGCCACACCCAGAACTTGCGCACCCCCAGGGTCTGGGTGTTCTCGGCATAGATGAAATTGAAGGTCTCACCCTGGAACGCCTGGAGGTCGAAGCCCAGTCGGGCGAGGGTCAGCGGTTGGTACCAGCGCCAGCATAGCCACAGCAGCAGCACGGCGAAGAGCAGTACGACGGCGTCGACGAAGGCCTCGAGCCAGCGGCGTGCCGCCTGGGGGAGGGCATCGGCGAGCAGCGTCACGGCGATGCCCTGACGTCGCTTGAGCACCGCCGCAGCGATCAGGAAGGTCATCCAGATCATGGCATAGATGGCCAGTTCGCTGACCCAGTAGAGCGGACTGCCCGCGGCCCGAAAGGCCACGTTGAGCAGGATCAGCAGGGTGACCGCCGCTGCCAGAGTGGCGGCGGCGATCTCCTCCAGGCGGGCCAGGCGGCCGGAGAGGTGCGACAGCATCGGCTCCCCTTACTGGCGCAGCTGCTCGGCTTCCTCGCGCAGCGCCTCGAGCATCGGCGCTTTCTCGGCCCAGGTGGCCTCCCACTCGTCGATGGCCTCGGAGAAGAACTCGGCGTCGGCCTCGACGATGTTCAGGTCGAGCTGACGAATTTCCTCCTCCTGAGCGGCGTCCATCTCCTGGAAGCCGGTCAGCACGTTCTCCAGATGCTCCGACATGGTCGTCTCGATCAGCTCGCGATCCGACTCGTCGAGCTCGCGCCACACGCGGCCGGAGACTACGCCAACCATGGGAAACATCATGTGATTGGAGATCAGCAGATTCTCGGCCTGCTCGTAGAATTTGAGGATCAGGATGGAATCGAAGTCCATGTCGATGGCGTCCACCTGGCCGTTGGCCAGGGCATCGTAGACTTCGAGCAGCGGCATCGGCTCGGGGGCGGCACCGGTGGCCGTGTAGAAGTCGCGAATCGGCTCGAAGGGGGTGATGCGCAGGCGCATGCCTTCGAGACCCTCGGCGCTCTCGATGGGCTCGCGGCTGAGCACCTGGCGCATGCCCACCATGCCGTACCCCATCCCCACCAGGCCCACGCCCTGGGGCATCAGTTCGAGGAGCTCGCCGGCGGTGTCGGAGCGCAGCAGCGCCGCCGCATGGTCGACGTCATCGACCAGGTAGGGAGCGTAAAGCGCACCGAAGTCGGGAATGCGGTTGGAAATCTCGGCGATGGTCAGAAACGCCATGTCCAGCGCGCCGGTCTGCAACTGCTGGACCATCTGCGCCTCGTTGCCCAGTTGCTGGGCCGGGAACACGCTGACGCTGTGCTCGCCGTCGGAACGCTCAGCGAGCGTCTCGGCGAAGGCCTCGGCCTCGGTGGACCACAGGTGCTGCGGCGGGGTGATCAGCCCCAAGCGGAATTCCCGCGCCTGGGCGGAGAGCGAGGAGGCGGCCAGGGCGGTGGCGACCACGGCCAGGGTCAACGTCTTGATGCGGTTCATGGCAGGGTTCCCTTGTCTGTCCAGCACGGCGGCGCGGGGCCGCGCTCATTCGTTATGAACCCCAGAGCGTACCGCAAGCCAGGCGTTGATGGCACCTGGTACGCCGGCGCCATGGCCTACGCTGCCTCTCCGCCCTACCGGCCTTGGCGCAGGCAAGGGGGAGAAGCAACGCGTCGAGGCGGAATCGCGGAAAGCCGACAGCGCCGGCCCTTTCACGGGCCCGGCGGCCGGAGCATCACTCGAAGCTGGTGCAGACGGGCGCCTGCGCGGAGGGGTCGTGGCCCACCTCGAGATCGAGCGCTTCGCTGACGTCCGTCAGCGCCACGCGCCACTGGTGATCGACGCTCACCGGATCGCAGCGGCCCTCGCTGCCCTCGCCGAAGTTGGAATCGATCCAGTAGTGCACGTCGTAGAGCCTGCCCGCCTCGAGAACGCCCTCGAAGCTGACGGAGAACGCCGGATCCTCTGTCTGCTCCACGGTGGTGGATTCGGTGGCCACCACCTCGCCCGCCGTGACGTCATACACCGCCACCTCGACCGTCTGGCCGCCGTGGGGCGTGTTGAAGGTGCCGTCGCCGGCGAAGGTCAGGTCGTGGCCCTCGGCGGCCAGCGCAGGGGCCGCCGCAACCAGCAGCGCGGCGGGCAGCAGGTGCAGCGTTCCATGGCCAAGGATGGTCGGTAGTTTCATGACATACCTCCCGTATGCGTTCCAATGAATGCAAAGGCCACGCGGGCCCGTGCCCTCAGCATAGTTCATGCAGTTTTCCCCGAGCGGACCGTCCTCTAGTCCTGCCCCAGGTCTCCTCGCCCCACGAACTGATTGAGCTGCCCGAACGGTACGTGCACAGACGGCTATCCGTTTCACTCCCGGTTGGACGGCGGTTCCGTAACAAGGGGCCGACATGACGCGTTAGCCGGCACGGCCCCTCAAACCGACCAAGCATTGAGAATCATTATTATCATTGGTAGTGTTCGACTCTCCCAACAGGAGTTCCATGTCATGGCCGGACGCAGCAGCTATCGCCTCTTCGATATCACCCTGGCACGGCGCACCCAGGTCGGCGCGTCGCTGGTCAGGTTCACCTTCACCGGTCCGGACGTCGGCCAAATGGCCACCCATGCGCCCGACCAACGCATCAAGCTCTTCTTCCCCACGGCCGACGGCGACCTCGAGAGGCTCTTCGAGATCGCCAAGCGGGAAACGCATGACTGGTACGGTGCCTATCGCGCCCTGCCCGAGCAGGAGCGACCGCCGATGCGCACCTACACCATTCGCGCCCTGCGCCCGGAGCGGGGCGAGGTCGACGTGGAATTCGTGCTGCACGGCGACACCGGCCCCGCCTCGCGCTGGGCGTTGCGCGCCCGCCCCGGCGACCGCCTGGCCATGACCGCACCCGTCGCCGATGCCGAAGCCCCGGCGCTGGGCTTCGAATGGAAGCCGCCGCGCGATGTGCGGCGGGTGCTCATCGTCGCCGACGAAACCGCCCTGCCGGCGGCGGCCGGCATACTGGAGAGCCTGGCGTCGCGCTCCCAACGCCCCAGGGTCGAGGCCCTGGTCGAGGTTCCGCTCGATGCCGACATCCAGCCGCTGGCGCACGGCGCCAAGCTGCACTGGCTGCCGCGCGAAGCGGAACCGGGGTGCAGCCACGGCGAGCGCTTGCTTCAGGCCGTACAGAATATCGACCTCAGCGACGAGATCCGCGCCCTAGGTGGCACCCCCGAAACCGCGGACGCCCCCGACGACCTCGACGACGAGCGCCCCTTCTGGAAGGCGGCGACCCTCGATGACACCGCGCCCTTCTATGCCTGGATCGCCGCGGAAACCCGCGTGGCAAGAAGCATTCGCCGCTACCTGGTCAACGAGTGCGGCCTGCCCAAGCGCTACGTCACCAGCATGGGCTACTGGCGAGAGGGCAAAGCCATCGGTTGAGCCTCGTTACGCTGCTGTGCACCTGCCAGCTTCCTGGCCGGAACGTTCGATGCCGGACCACGTAGGACACGTCAACCGCATCCGCTGGTGACATCTCTCGGTAAAAGCTCTCGCTACTCGTTCGATATGTGCGCAAGCGGGCGAGCCAGAGATTCGACATGGACGAAGGCGTCGCGGGCTCCGGCGATGGCCCAGGCCTTTTCGGAATCGCTCAGCGGTATCGCATCCAGGTACCGGGTGAAGGTGCGCCAGTGCAAGCCTCGCCCCGTCTCCCGGGGTGCCAGATGGCGTGCGCCGAAGGATTCCGACATCCCCAGCTCGACGGCACTATTGAACAGGAAGGCGGCCCCGAGATTGGAGCCCTCGTTGACGTACAGCCAACCGAGAGCGGCCGGGGAACTGAGGGGTAGCGCCGGCGGGCACTGGGCGTCCAGCGCGGCCAGGTCGATGCCCAGATCTTCACAGTCGCGGCGGGTGTCGGAATAACGGCAACGTTCCGGCAGGTCGGGAATCCACTCGACCAGAGCCGCATCACGATAGAAGGCCATCATGTAACGCTGGAAGCCATACTGGACCGTCAGCAACCTGACATAGCCATCGCGACTTTCGAAAGGGCGTAGCGCCGACATCGAGCGTTCAACGCTGTCGTGCTGCCACTGAGTGGCCTGCTTCAGTCGCTTGCTCAAAGGATAGGTCGCGACGTCTTGCGGGTCGAGGGTTTCCATATCGAGCCTCCTCGTTAGGGAATACCGTGATGCCTCATATGTCAGGAGATGTCGAGATCCAGACGGTCCCCGACAGGCGTTTCCCGTGACGCTCACTCGTGGACTCAGCTTTGCGCCGCCACAGCTTGACGAACGCCTCCTGAACCAGATCTTCCGCCACGGCTTCGTTGTTCACGAGATGATCGATGCGCTTGATCAAGCGCGACCGCTCACTGAGGAACAACTGCAACAGGGCGCGAGGTGAGGTAGGCATGACAAGAGGGGTCGAAGTGGCATCAGAGGGATAGATATCATCGTACAAATGATATGCATTATCAATCGACCGACATTTCCCTACTCCAGGGCGAAATTCCAACTGCTAGACTGTGACGAGCCTGCATCGGAGAACAGCCATGTCGACCGCCGTTCGCTACTACTACACCCACGTTTCGCCGTGGAGCTACCTGGGCCATGCCCGCCTCGGCGAGATCGCCGCCCGGCACGGCGCCAACGTCGACTACGTGCCGATCACGCTGAGCGCCATCTTTCCCAAGACCGGCGGCGTGCCGCTGCCCCAGCGCTCCCCCGAACGTCAGGCCTACCGCCTGGTGGAGCTGCGGCGCTGGGCCCCACGCCTCGGCGTACCCCTCAACGCGGAGCCCAGGCACTTTCCCACCGACGACCGCCCCGCGGCTCGCCTGGCACTCACCGCCAAAGCCCACGGTCATGACATCGCCGCACTGTCGCTGGCCCTGATGCGCGCCTGCTGGGCCGAGGAGCGCGACATCGCCGCCCCCGGCACGCTGATCGAGATCGCCACCGCCTGCGGGCTGGACGGGCAGCGCCTGTTCGAGGAAGCGGAAGGCGACGCCGGCCAGCAACGCCTCGACGATGCCTGCCAGGCCGCCCTGGACGACGGCTGCTTCGGCGCCCCCTGGTACGTGGTCGACGGCGAACCCTTCTGGGGGCAGGATCGCCTCGACATGGTGGAAGAGGCACTGCACACGCTTTGACCGACGAGAACGCCACGACCGCCGCTGCGGAAGGCGTGCACCGCCACGCCGGGGAAGCCGGCGAGGCGCTGACGCTGTCGTATCGCCCGCCCTATGCCTGGCCGGCCCTGCGCGACTTCCTCGCCGGCCGGGCCATCGACGGCCTGGAGTGGGTCGACGAGGCGCACTATGGGCGGACTTTCCGCTGGGGACAGGCCCGCGGCCACTTCACCGCCGAGCATCGTCCCGAACATCACGCCTTCCGGGTATGGCTCGCCCTGGATGCCCCGAGCGCCCAGGCCCCGGTGGTACGCCGCATCCGCCGCCTGCTCGACCTGGACGCCGACACCGCCACCGTCGAGGCCCACCTCGCTCGGGCCGTGCCCACACTGGCGCTGACCGAGGGGTTGCGGCTGCCCGGCACCTGGAGCCCCTTCGAAGCGGGCGTGCGCGCCATCCTCGGCCAGCAGATCTCGGTCACCGCGGCGCGACGCCTCGTCGAAACGCTGGTGACGAACCTCGGCGAGCCGCTGGGCGGCCGGCGGTGCTTTCCCACGCCCGAGGCCATCGCCGCTAGCGATCTGGCCTTCCTCGGCATGCCCGGGTCGCGCCGCGCCACCCTGCGCCGCTTCGCGGCCTGGTATGCTGCAGGAGAGGCCGGCGACGAGCCGCTCGCCTGGACGACGCTCAAGGGCATCGGGCCCTGGACGGCGCGCTACGCCGCCCTGCGCGGCACCGGCCACCCCGACATCTGGCTGGCCGGCGACGCCGCGGTGCGTCGCGCCCTGCCGCACCTGGGCGACACCGACCCGGCCGCGGCCGCCCCCTGGCGCAGCTACCTGCCCCTGCAACTCTGGTGTCACGACACGCTGTCACGAACCTAGTGTCACGAACCACGGAGCCACTACCATGACCACCGAGGCCTCGCCGCACGACGCTCTGGACTACTACCGCCCTCCCCATGCCGATGCCCTGGGCCTGATCCGAGTCCGCGCCGATGACGAGGGCATCACCGAGGTCGAGTTCGTCGCCACCGAGGACGAAGCCCCCCGCCCGAGCGCGCTCACAGCACGAGCCAGGCAGCAGTTCGACGAGTACTTCTCCGGCACCCGCCAGGCCTTCGACCTGCCGCTCGCCCCGCAAGGCACCGACTTCCAGCGCCGGGTATGGGATGCGCTGGCCACCATCCCCTTCGGCGAGACCCGCAGCTACGCCGAGATCGCCGAGCAACTGCGTTGCAAGGGCGGTCAGCGCGCTGTGGGCGCAGCCAACGGCAAGAACCCCATCGCCATCGTGGTGCCCTGCCACCGGGTGATCGGCAGCGACGGGCGGCTGACCGGCTATGCCGGCGGCATCGGCCGCAAGCAGTGGCTGCTGGCCCACGAAGCGGGCGAAATACCGCTGCTGCTAGAGTGAGAAACGGATACCAGCGGCCGATGACGGCTGGCCAGCCGTGCCGAATGCGGCGAAGCTAGGGTCCGACATTCCCCGGTAAGGAGCCGCATGATGAAGATCGTGATCCCCGACGACTGTCAGGACTGCGTCCGAACCCTGGACGCCTTCGACAACCTGCTGGCTTTTCTCGACGGCCGCCCAGTGAAGAACCTGGCCGGCTGAGTCGCTCGGCCACGGCCCCAGCGCCGAAAGTGATAACATACCGCCATGAAAGTGCTCGTCGTCGAAGACAATCTCAACCTCGCCCGCTCGATCTCCTCCTTCCTGGAAGAGTCGGGCTTTCAGGTCGATGCCTGCAGCGACGGCGAGTCGGCGGAGCACCTGCTCAAGGGCTCCAATTTCGACCTGGTGCTGCTCGACCTCGGCCTGCCCAAGGTCGACGGCATCCACCTGCTGCGCCGCCTGCGCGGCCGGCAGGACCACACCCCGGTTCTGATCATCTCCGCGCGCGACGACCTCGATCAGCGCGTACACGGCCTCGAGGTCGGCGCCGACGATTACCTGTGCAAGCCGTTCTCTCTGGTCGAAGTGGCGGCCCGCGCCAAGGCACTGGTGCGGCGCGCCAGGCAAGCCGGCAACGAGAGCCTGAAATGCGGCGCGCTGGAACTTCGGCCCGACAGCCACGAGCTGCTGGTCAATGGCGAGCCGGTCATCCTGCATCGCCGCGAGCGCGAAGTGCTGGAATACCTGATGATCAATCAGGGGCGTCTGGTCAGCAAGGAACAGATCATCGACCGCCTCTCCAGCCTCGACGACCCCATCACCCACAGTGCCGTCGAGACCTACGTCTCGCGCCTGCGCAAGAAGCTCGGCACCCATGCCGCACTGAAGACGGTGCGCGGCCTCGGCTACCTGCTCGATGGGTAGGGGCGCGCCATGATCTCCATTCGCACCCGCCTGCTGGTCTGGATCGGCCTGCCGTTCGTGCTGCTCGGCGTTGCCGCGCTCATCGTGGGCAACCTGCTGCTCTCCCGGCAGATCAACAGCACTTTCGATGCCATGCTGCTCAACGCCGCCGAGCGCGTCGAGAGGCGGGTCTACTCCGTCGATGGCGAGCTGCGCATCAACACCCACTACTTCAGCATCAGTACCCTGGGCAGCCGCGGCGAAGGCAAGATCTTCTACCGAATACGGGATGCCCAGGGCAAGATGCTGGCCGGCTTCCAAGGCCTGGAAGGCCCACCAACGCCAGTGGAGGAGCCGGTCTTCTACGATACCCGCTACGCCGGCAACGCCTTGCGCGCCGTGGCCATCACCTTTCCCGTTCAGCGCTCGACCCAGCGCAGCACCATCGAGGTGATCGTCGCGGAATCGACCGAAACGCGTCAGGATCTGATCAACGACTTCCTGCTGACGCTGTCGGGCCTGGTGGCGGCCGGAGGACTGATCGCGGTGAGCATCGCCCTGCTCGCCATCTATCAGGGCCTGGCTCCCCTCAAGGCGATCAGCCGCTCGCTGCGGCGGCGCTCACCCAACGACCTGGAGCCCATCGAGGCCGCGGTTCCCCGCGAAGTCTCGGCGCTGGTGGCCAGCATCAACGGCCTGATGGCCCGAATGCGCCAGAGCATCCACAACACCCAGCAGTTCAACGCCGACGTTTCCCACCAGCTCCGCACCCCCGTCTCCGAGATTCGAGCGCTCGCCGAACTCACCGGCCGGCAGTGCGAAGACGCCGCGGCACGCCGCAACCTGCAAGAAATCGAGCGCATCGCCGAAGGCGCCGGCTACACGGTGCAGCAGTTGCTCACCCTCGCCAAGACCCGTCACGAACTGGTGGACACCGCTTCACTGGCCCCGGTGGACCTCGGCGAGGTCTGCCGTGACGCCTGCACCGAGGCGATCGCGCGCATCTACCAACGCGGCCAGGAACTCGAATTCCACGACAACGACAGCGGTAGCCGCGTCATGGCCGATGCCATCATGCTGCGCTGGCTGATCCAGAACCTGATCGAGAACGCCAGCCAGCACGCCGGCGGCGGTCAGCCCTATCGCGGCACCATCCACGTGGCGGCGCTCCATCGTGACGGCAAGCCCGCCCTGCGGGTCAGCGACGACGGGGTGGGCGTCTCGCCCGATGAGCTGCAGCACCTCACCGAGCGCTTCTACCGCGCCAGTCCCGAAACGCCGGGCAGCGGCCTGGGTCTGGCCATCGTCGACGAGGTCGCCAGAGCCCATGGCGCCACTCTGGAACTCGCCAGCCCGCCGGGCAAGGGACTGGCGGTCACGGTCACCTTTCCGACGGCCCCGGCCGCTGGCTGATCCGCTGCCCCAGGGAGATGATCAGGGGCCCCATCAGGATCAGCAGAAGCAGCCTCAGCACGTGATGCGAGACCACATAGACGGGGTCGATGTCCAGAGCCACGGCGATGACCGCCATCTCGCCCACCCCGCCCGGCAGCAGAGCCAGCAAGGCTGCCGTGAACGTGAGATCCGTGAAGGTGCCGATCGACCAGGCGAACGCCACCGCCATCGTCACCGCATAGGCGCCGAACAGCACGCCGTAACGCCCCACGCTGACGATTCGCGACCAGGTCGTATTGGCAAAGCGCGACCCCACCGAGCTGCCCAGAACCAGGAAGGTCAGGATCAGCACGATATCGGGCATGACCACGCCATGGCCCAGGCTCGACATGGCCGCCCCGACCAGAATGGGCCCCAGGAACTCGGGAATCGGCAGACGCAGGAGCTTCCCCAGCCACCAGCAGGCGGGCGCCAGTACCAATAGCGAGAGATCCCGCCACGAGGCGCCATTGCCTTGCCCCACGACGATGTCGCCCGCCATGTGACTGGCGAGCAAGGCCGCCGAGGCCACCACCATCACCAAACGCATGGCGTGGGTGATGGCGATCCAGCGAATGTCCGTCCCCAGGCGCTCGGCCAGCACCACGGCTCCGTTCATGCTTCCCGGGAAGGAACAGAACACCGCGCTCAGGCGACTCATGCCGCTGCGCGAGAACAGCCAGGTGCCACCGAGCAGCATCAGCACCATGTAGACCAGCATGGCCAGTACGCTCGGGTACCACTCCACCAGATGCCACAGTTCGGAGAGGTCGATGCGATTGCCGATGAACAGGCCGAGCATGGCGATGGAACTGCGGTGCAGCCGTTTGTCGACCCCCGTTTTCACGCCCCACAGTGAGGCGGCCAACACCATGAACAGCGGCCCCAGCATCCAGGCGAGGGGCAACGACGCCAAGGTGGCGATGCCGCCCCCCACCACACCGATGGCCAGCGTGACGACGGAACGCTGCCCCACCGGTCAGGCGCTCGCCCGCGGCTGACGGCGCGTGATCCGTTTGGCCAGGCGCTGACCGAACAGCGACAGCACCAGCAGCACCAGGATGACCAGCGTCATGGGGCGCTCCAGCACGTAGGCGATGTCGCCGCCGCTGATCTGATAGGAGTGCAGCAGCGACTTCTCCGCCATAGCCCCCAACAGCATGCCGATCACCATCGCCGGCACCGAATAGCCGTAGTGACGAAACAGCCAGCCCACCACCGAGAACACCAGCACCGTGGCCGGCCCCGTCATGTTGCCGGTCAACCCGAAGGAGCCCATCACCGCCAGCACCAGCACCGAGGGGATCAGGTAACGCATCGGTACCTTGACGATGTTGGCGAGCAGCGGGATGAACAGCAGCCCGATGACGACCAGCAGGAAGACCTGGGCGAAGTTGGCGAAGATGATGGCATAGACCACATCGGTCTGCTGGCGGATGAACTGCGGCCCCCCGGTGATGTTGTGCATGGCGAAGGCCGCCAGCATCACCGCCGTGGCCCCGCCGCCGGGAATGCCCAGGGCCAGCAGGGTCGCCATGGAGCCGGCCTCGGAGGTGCTGTTGGCCGACTCCGAGGCGACGACGCCCTTGGGGTTGCCCTTGCCGAACGAGTCGGGATCCTCGTCGCGGCGCTGGGTTTCGACATAGGAGAGCAGGTTGGAAACCGACGACCCCACGCCCGGCACGGCACCCACGAAGACGCCGATCAGTCCCCCTCGGATCAGCACCCAGGGATAGCTGACGGCCATCTTGAAGCCCTGGAAGATCTCCGAGATCTTCACCTTTCGCGCCGCTTCGGATTCGACGATGAAGCCCTTGTTGGCCAGCTTGAAGAGCTCCGAAGCGGCGAACATCCCCATCATCGCCGGGATCACCGGCACGCCGTCGAGCAGGTAGGCCTGCCCCATGGTGCCGCGCGCCATGCCCAGCTCGTTGAAGCCGATGGTACCCACCAGCAGCCCGACGAAACCGGCCATCAACCCCTTCAAGACCTGTTCGCCCCGGAGGCTGGCGATCAGCGTCATGCCCCACAGGATGACCGCGAACATTTCCGCCGGCCCCAGCTTCAGGACCATGAACGACAGCGGCTGGATCATCACGAACAGGATCAGATACCCCATCAGGACGCCCAGCACCGACGATACCAGCGCCACGCCGAGCGCCTGGTTGTGTCGCCCCTGGCGGGCCATGGGATAGCCGTCGAACGCCGTGGCGATCGCCGACGACGTACCGGGAATGTTCATCAGAATGGCGGGGATGCCGCTACCGAACGAGCCCCCGGTGAAGATGGCGGTCAAGAAGAGCATCGCCTGCACGAAATCCATGTAGAGGGTCATCGGCAGGAAGATGGCCATCGACATGGAAATCTGCAGCCCCGGCGTCGCGCCGAACACCAACCCGATGACGATACCCGGCACGACCACCATCCAGGGCGAGAAACTCGAGAACAGCAGGGCCATCGCCTGCTCTACGGCGGCAAGATCGATCATGGTGTTCCCCTCCTCAGCCCTGAAGGATCAGCATGTGCATGGGATACGGCAGCATCTGGGCGAAGAAGAACGCCACGCCGAAGCCGAACGCCAGGCTGTAGCCCGCCAGAAGCGGCCACTTGCGCTCGCCCTTCAGCACCAGAAAGGCCGCGACGAACAGCACCGTGGCCACGTCGAAACCGATCGTTTCCAGGGAGATGACATAGGCGGCGAACAGGCCCACCACGGGCAGAGTCCGATGCAGCGGTTCGGCCTCTTCCTCCAGTCGCTGGAGCAGGGTTCCCCGCTTCACGCGCAGCACCACCTCGAGGGCCACGATCGCCAGCACCACGAGGGAGAGCGGCAGAATGAGCAACAGATTCTGAACGGTCGAGGAGACTCGGATGGCATCCAGCAGGTACCACAGGGTGAACACCGCCAGGGCCATGAGGATCGCGAGATCCCCATAGTCGCGTTTCTTGGCAGACATGGGACGACTCCAGGCGGCCCCGGTACACGACGGTACCGGGGCCGCACTTCGCTGAAGGGTTCGCTCAGAGCAGGTCGGCGTACTTCTTGAAGACTTCGAAGTTGGTCTTCATCAGCTCGTTGGAGCGCTCGGGACCGACCCACACGCCGCCGATGTCATTGGAGGAGAGGTGCTCCTGGACGTCCTTGCGGGCCAGCGCATTCTGAACCGCCTCGGCGAGGACCTCATAACGCTCGGGATACTGACGCTCGGTCTCGGCGGTGACGGCAAAGCCGCGCATGGAACCCTGCAGAACGGGCACTTCCAGGTCGAGCGGTTCCAGCGCTTCGTTCACCGTGGGCACGTCCCACTGGTCGATGCGCTCGTCGTTGACGATGGCCAGCGGCGTGAGGAATTCGCGAATGCCCTCGCTGCCCTGGGCGCTGATGGAGGTGAAATCGACCTGGCCGCCCGCCACGGCGGAGCGTGCTTCGCCACCGCTGTTGTAGGTCACCAGATTGAGGTTGTCCTGCGGGATGCCGGCTTCCTCGAGCAGCAGACGCACCATCATGTGACCGGCCGAGCCCTGCACCACCGAGGCGCGCACCTCACCGGGATTCTCGCGAATGGCCTCGAGCAACGACGGCAGATCCTCGTAGCCGGTGTCCTCGTTGGCGGCGATGAGATCCAGGTCGAACCACTGCAGGTTGATGTAGGAGAAGTCGTCGATCTCGTACTCCGCCCCGCCATTCAGGATGGTGTTGGTCAGGTAAGGGGCGAAGGTGGAGGCGTAGACGGTATAGCCGTCGTCCGGCTGGGACAGGACGTAGTTCGCGGAAATCTGGGTGCCCGCACCGGGACGGTTGGTCACCCGGACCGGCACTTCCAGCTCCTCGGAGAGGTAGTTGGACATGGCACGGGTCATCCGGTCGGCACTGCCACCGGTACCGAAGCCGACGATCAGGTCGATCGGGCGGTCGGGATAGTCGGCCGCCGCCGGTGCACTCATGGCCAGCGAAGCCAGCATGGCCGTGGCACCGACCGCCAGGGATTTTCCGCCGAGTTTTGCAAATTGTTCGATCATGGCGTGACTCACCTCATGTTATCGCTTTCGTTGTCAGGCCGATGTGCCTGTCAGCGAGAACCTTAGAGGCCCAACCTGTCACCAACCTTGCATACTGCCAATCTCAGACCATGGTCTAATGACCTAGCAGACATCATCGACCGCCGCGCCGCTGACCGCTCATCGCACTGCCCGACTCGGGGCGTTCCACCTCGAAACGGTCGGTGCAGCGTGCATAGTCGTTACCGGCCATGCGCCCGATGGGCCGCAACTCCTCGACGCTGACGTGGCGGCCGTCCCACAGGGCGTCGTCGACGTGGATCGACACCACCTCGGCGAGCACCAGGTTGCCGGCCAGCGGCCGGTCGCCGAAGCGCACGATCTCGCGCAGCCGGCAGCCGAAAGCCACCGGCGCGCTCGCCACCCGCGGCACCGAGACCCCGGCCATCGCCGCCTTCTCGAGCCCGACGTGAACGAACTCGTCCTCGCCGTGGTCCAGCCCCGCGCTGGTGGCGTTCATCTCAGCCACCAGTCCTTCGCCGCCGATGTGCACCACGCACTCCCCGACCTCCTCGAGGTTGCGGATGGTGTCCTTGGGGTTGGCGTCGCCGTCGAGCAGCGGCGAGAACCCCAGCACCGGCGGGTTGACGCTCACCACGTTGAAGAACGAAAACGGCGCCAGGTTGGCGTTGCCCCGGGCGTCCAGGGTGGAAACCCAGGCGATGGGGCGCGGGCACACGCTGCCCGAGAGCAGTCGGTAGATCTTGCCCGGGCTGAGCCCATCTTCTTCCAGCAGGTAATCGCTCATGGAATATTCTCGTCACCCGATGTGTGAGGATGTCGGCCTTGCCTCTTCTCGCCGACGCTCAAACCTTGATTGAGCTGCCCGAAAGGTACATGCACCGACGGCAGAATGTCGCTGGTGGCCGAGAGATGGGACGCCTGGTCGTCGAAGAAGATGTGCGGCTCGATGATGCCGAGCACATGTTCCTTGGCGATGCCGCCGAGGAAATAGGCCTCGTTGACGGTCACGCCCCAGCTGCGCATGGTGTGGATGACCCGCTCATGAGCCGGTGCATTGCGGGCGGTCACGATGGAGACCCTGACCCTGGGACGATAGCGGCCTTGCGTCTCCTCCTCGCGCTGCTTCTCCAGCGACTGGATGCGGGCCAATTTACGCAGGAAAATAGCCAGCAGGCCCGCTTCGGCCGGTACCTGGGCATGGGTTCGCTCGTAGTCGCGAAACGCTTCGATCCCCTGCTCCTGGTAAATGGTTTCCGACTCATCGGTGACCAGCACGCCGTCGAAGTCGAAAGCGATGCGTAGCTCCTCCTCATCGGTCAGATCGAGATCCCCCGACGACAGCACCTGCCCCGCCGGATGCCCCGCCAGGATCGCCTGGTCGACGTCCTGGCGATTGGCCGACAGGAATAGGCTGATATTGAGTGCCGGGATAAAACGGTGGGGATAGCGCCCCTGCAGGAAGATCGCCCGCGTAATACCCAACTCATGGTGTTCGATCGACTTCATGACGCGCAGCCCGGTTTCCGGATCGTTGCGCGAGAGCAGCACCACCTCGATAGGGGGATCGTCGGGGCTCAGCTCGTTCAATGACAGCAAGCGCTTGATGAACGGAAAGGCCACGCCGGTCGCGAGCGGGATGTCTTCGTTATCGCGCTGATAGATGCGATAAGACGCCTCCCCCTGTTCGCGGAAGACCCGATCGGACTCCGCCAGGTCGAAGAGAGCGCTGGATGCCAGGCCAATGACCAGGCGTTCACTGAGATCGTAGGGCATGCTCGTCACTCACGGCCGATGACAAGGCGACGCTTGATTGACCATGCCCCAGGGATGACGGTCAATCAAGCGTCGGCTCTCCAGGTTGACCGACGCCTCAGGCCACCACCATTGATAACAATTATTACTTACTCTAGTATTTTATTCTCGCTGCATGAATCATCAGCCATGGCGGAACACGCTCGCCATCTGGCGCCTGGGCAAGGCTGACGATTGAACATTCCGTGGAGCCTTGAACGATGACTTCCCCCGCGAATCGCTGGCGAGACACTGCAAATCGCTACGGACTCGTCAGCCGAATCCTCCACTGGCTGACGGCAGCGCAAGTGACGCTGCTATTCGCCGTGCTGCTGGCCTGGAAAGGGCTCGGTGAGAACGCCGTCACGCTCTTTTTGGCAACGATCGGCCCCCACGGCTCGCTGGGCGTCATGCTGCTGCTGACGACCCTGCTACGCATGGCCTGGGCATGGAGCCAGCGTCAGCACCGGCCACCCCGTCCGCCAGGACTAGGCGGCTGGCTGGCTCGCTGCGTGCACCGGGCATTCTATGTGCTGTTGACCCTGATTCCGGTGATGGCCATCCTGCGTCAATATGGGCGGGGCGACCACCTGGTCTTCTATGGCAAGGAACTGCTGCCGGAAGCGGAGCGCCATATCGCCTGGATGGTAGCGCCTGCCGACCTGCTGCACAGCACCCTTGCCTGGCTGCTGTTGGGACTGATCGCCGGCCATGTGGCGATGGCGCTGGCCCATCGTCTGTGGCTCAAGGATGGCACTCTGGCGCGCATGCTGGGGTCTCCCCAAACCACACGACCCCCAAGCCAAACGCGCTCCTAACCGTCAAAGACTCACGCCACCTGTTCGATATCACCGCCATCGAGCATCCCCCCGGCTAGCGCAGCAGAGCGCGTTTCAGCGTTACGCTCGGGCGACAGGCCAAGGCTTGGGGTGGTTCGAACCTCAACGGAGGAAGTGTGCCGAGAACGATACGCTCCGCGTGTGCCGTCATTCAGCGCGAGGATGGTGCCATCCTGATGGTAAAGCGCCTAAACCCGCCCGAAGCGGGTTTATGGTCCGTTCCCGGCGGCAAGGTCGAGCCCGGGGAGAGCTTACGTGCCGCCGCCGCCCGCGAAGCGTTCGAAGAGACGGGGTTGCACGTCGACATTGGTCAACGGCTATGGACGGCACAGCTGGTCTTGGATGATGGCATCATCCATGAGCTGCACGACTTTGCCGCCACCACCATCGGCGGTGTCCTGCGTGCCGGTGACGACGCCGCCGAGGTACGCTGGATACCTGCCAGCCAGTTGGCCACCCTGCCGCTGGTCGCAGAACTGTTCGATCACTTATGCGCCGCGGGATTGGCTTCCCGCCTATAGAGGCAAGCAGTGGCTGCTGGCCCATGAAGCGGGCGAGGTGCCCTTCCACCTGGAGTGAACCGCCACCTCACAGCGGCAGGTGCAGGATGGTCCCGCGCAGCCCCCTCTCCTCGGCCCACAGCTTGCCCAGGGTCAGCGGCAGCGAGAAGCGACGCCGGCCGGCGCGCTGGTCACATGGTCGCGCCGATCGGCCGCGTCGGCCAGCACTGCGACGCGCTCAGGGTAGCATCCAGTCCGCCTCGCCCTCGCGGTCCAGGGGCCGGAGATCCAGCCCCAGCAGGGGCGCCAGCGCCGCCCAGGCGTCGTCCACGGCGTCCCACCCGAACAGGTAGGCGTTGACGATCATGCCGTCCAAGGTCACCTGGACGAGACGCGCCAGGCGCGATGCCCTCTCACCGTGCATCTCGGCGAGGATGTCCTCGACCAGGCCCTTCACCTCGGCCTTGTGCCGCTGCGAGAGCGCCAGCAGGGAGGCCGGCTCCCGGGCGTACTCCTCGGTCGCCTTGAGGAACATGCAGCCATGGAAATCCTCGGAAGCGAACCAGCGGGCATGCCAGTCGAAGACGGCGCGCAGCCGTGCCTCCGCCGTTTCCGCCGACTCGACCGCTGCGACCAGGGAGGCCATGAAGCGCTCGTGACGCTGGACCAGTACCGCCTCCACCAGCGCCTCCTTGCCGCCGAACTGATGATAGAGCGTCATCTTCGAGACCCCGGCCTCGTCCCGGATCCGGTCCACGCCAACCGCGTGATAGCCGTATTCCCCGAACAGTCGGGTCGCCGTCGCCAGGATGTCGTCGCGCTTGGTCATGAACACACCTCCTCGTCATCGGGCCCTTGCTCTGATTGGTCGACTCTACTACTGTACAGACCTGTCTGTACACAACCCTGACGAGGTAATCCCCATGCTCCACAAGATGAAGGGCGGCGGTGCCCTGCCGGCACGCCCCGACGGTCTCCAGATCCTCTCCGGCCTGGTGGGCGGTATCAGCGGCATCGGCCTGGTGGCCTGGCTGACCCGGCTCACCGAGGTGCCGCTGCTCATGGCGCCCTTCGGCGCCACCTGCGTGCTGCTGTTCGCCGCCCCGGGCGCGCCGCTGGCCCAGCCCCGCAACGTGGTCGGCGGCCACCTGGTCTCGGCGCTGGTCGGCCTGGTCGTCATGCAGTGGCTGGGCACCGGGCCGCTGGCCATGGCGGTCGGCGTCGGCGTGGCCATCGCCGCCATGCAGGCGCTGCGGGTGGTGCATCCCCCGGCGGGTGCCAATCCGCTGGTGGTGATGATGTCCGGCGCCGTCGGTTATGACTTCCTGCTGATGCCGGTGCTGGCGGGCTCGCTGAGCCTGGTGCTGGTGGCGCTGTTGCTCAACAACCTGGGGACGGAGCGCCGCTGGCCCACCTATTGGCTTTGACACCGAGACGGGCCGAAGCCGGCTTCATGCCTCCGGAAATTTCCGGCACCATGCAGGTCTGTCCCGTCACCGCGAAGGATTCGCCATGCTCCCGGCCTCCCACGCCGCCCCCCTCGAACCCGGCTTCATGGTGATCCACGGCAATCGCCTGGAGGCCCTGCGCGGCCTGGCGGTGGAGTGGATGACCCGCCACCCGCTGGGGCCGCTGGAGAACGAGACGATCCTGGTACAGAGCAACGGCATCGGCCAGTGGCTGAAGCTGGCCCTGGCCGAGGACGCCGCCGACGGTGGCGCCGGCATCGCCGCCGCGCTGGACGTCACCCTGCCGGCGCGCTTCCTGTGGCAGGCCTACCGCGCGGTGCTGGAGCAGGCGGAAGGCAGCGCCGAGGCGGTGCCCGCCACCTCGCCCTTCGACAAGACACGGCTGGTGTGGCGGCTGCTGCGCCTGCTGCCGGGCCTGATGGATGAGCCCGCCTTCGCGCCCCTGGCACGCTTCTTGGCGGACGACGCCGACCTACGCCGCCACCACCAGCTCGCCGAGCGCCTGGCCGACCTGTTCGACCAGTACCAGGTCTACCGCGCCGACTGGCTGGACGCCTGGGCGGCGGGCGAGGACGTGGTGATCTCCGCCCGCGGCGAGGCCCGGCCGCTGGATGAGGCCCAGCGCTGGCAGCCGGCCCTATGGCGAGCCATCGGCGACGACGTGGCTGCCACCCACGGGCCGGCGGGCATCGACGCCAGCCGCGCCCGGGTGCATCGGCGCTTTCTCGCCGCCGCCGAATCGCTCACGGCGGCGAATCGGCCCCGCGAACTGCCGCGTCGGGTGGTGGTGTTCGGCATCTCTTCGCTGCCCCAGCAGGCCCTGGAAGCGCTGGCCGCCATCGCCCGGGTCAGCCAGGTGTTGCTGTGCGTGCACAACCCCTGTGAGCACTACTGGGCCGACATCATCGAGCACAAGGAACTGCTGCGCGCCCAGCGCCGCCGTCAGCGACGCCGTGCCGGCATGCCCGAGCGCCTCGACGTGCTGGGCGACGGCGACGGAGAAGAGGCGTTGCACCTGCACGCCCAGCCGCTGCTGGCCGCCTGGGGCAAGCAGGGCCGCGACTACCTGCGCCTGCTCGACGAGCACGACGACGCTGGCGCCTACCAGGGGCTGTTCGAGCGCGAGGCGCTGCGCATCGACCTCTTCGAACCCTGCGTGCCCGACGATGGCCCGGGCCTGCTGCTGCAGCAACTGCAGGACGACATCCGCGCGCTGCGCCCGCTGGCCGAGACCCGCGACACCTGGCCGGCGGTGGACCCGAGCCGCGACGACTCCATCGTCTTTCACGTCGCCCACGGGCCACAGCGCGAAGTGGAGATCCTCCACGACCAGCTGCTCGACGCCTTCAGCAAGGATTCGACGCTCCGGCCCCGGGACGTGATCGTCATGGTGCCGGACATCGACCACTACGCCCCGCACATCCAGGCGGTGTTCGGGCAATACCCCAGCGACGGTGCGCGCCACATTCCCTTCACTCTCTCCGACCAGGCCGACCGCCACCGCGCGGCGCTGCTGGTGGCCCTGGAAACGCTGCTGCGCCTGCCGGAGTTGCGCTTCGCGGTAAGCGACCTGCTCGACCTGCTGGAGGTGCCGGCGCTGCGCTCCCGCTTCGGGCTGGCCGAGGCGGACCTGCCCACGCTGGCCCGCTGGATCGAGGGGGCCGGCATTCGCTGGGGGCTCGACGCTCGCCAGCGCGGCAGCCTCGACCTGCCCGAGGGCATGGAGCAGAACACCTGGGCCTTCGGCCTGCGCCGGCTGCTGCTCGGCTATGCGGTGGGCAACAGCGGCGGCGCCTGGCAGGGCATCGAGCCCTTCGACGACATCGGCGGCCTGGAGGCGAGCCTGGCCGGCCCCCTGGCGCAGTTGCTGGAGACCCTCGAAACCCAGTGGCAGCGGCTGCGCGAACCGCACGACGTGGACGACTGGGTGGCGATACTGCGCGAACTGCTGGAGGCCTGTTTCCAGGCCGACGACGCTGCCGACAGCCTGCTGCTCTCGCGTCTCGAGCAGGGCCTGCAGACGTTCCAGGAGAGCGCCCACGAGGCCGGCCTGACCCGCGAACTGCCGCTCTCGGTGGTGCGCGAACACTGGCTGGCGCAGATCGACGAGCACAGCCTGTCGCAACGCTTCCTGGCCGGTGCAGTCAACTTCGCCACCCTGATGCCGATGCGCGCCATCCCCTTCCAGCGGGTCTGCCTGCTGGGCATGAACGACGGCGACTACCCGCGCAGCCAGCCGCCGTTGGACATCGACCTAATGCACGGCGACTACCGCCCCGGCGACCGCTCGCGCCGCGAGGACGACCGCTACCTGTTCCTTGAGGCGTTGCTTTCGGCGCGCCGCCAGCTCTACGTCAGTTGGGTGGGGCGCAGCATCGTCGACAACGCCGAGAAGCCGCCCTCAGTGCTGGTCGGCCAGCTGCGCGACCACCTCGCCGCCGGCTGGCAGGTCGAGGAGGAATCGGAAAGCGGCGGCCTGCTCGCCGCGCTGACCACCGAGCATCCGCTGCAGCCGTTCAGCCGCACTTACTTCCCCTCCGAGGCGCAGCAGTCCGAACGCGACGTCTCGACCCGGCGGCTGTTCACCTATGCCCATGAGTGGCGCGACGTGCATTCAGCGGGTACGGAAGAGGGAATCGAAGCCGTGCAAAGCGTCACGGCCCCCCTCGCCGCTTTCGAGCAGGAAAATCCGCTCACCCTGGCCCAGTTAGGCAGTTTCCTGCGCGACCCCGCGAAAGCCTTCTTCAATACCCGCCTGAAGGTCTTCCTCGAACGCGAGGACATCACCAGCCTCGACCACGAACCCTTCACCCTCGACGGCCTGACCCACTGGCAACTGCAGGATGCCCTGATTCAGGCCCAGCGCCGCGCCATCGACGCGGGCGAGCCTCGCGAGCCGGCGCTGCACGACACCCTGGCCCGCCTGGAAGGCCAGGGCGTGCTCGCCATGGGCGCCTTCGCCAACCGCATGCGCGAAAGCCTCGCCGAGCCCATGGAAGCGCTGTTCGAGGCCTACCGAGAAGCGCTCGACGCCTGGCCCCATGCGGTAGAGGAGCCCGAGGCGGTGCGTCTCGACCTGCCCACCCGCAGCGCCCCGCCGCTGGAAGACTGGCTGGACCAACTGCGCAGGGACGACGCCGGCCACCGCTGCCGCCTGCTGCTCTCCAGCAGCAGCCTGATCGGCCAGAGCCGTGGTCGGGGCCAGTACCGCTGGGCCCAGTTGGTGCGCCCCTGGGTCGCCCACCTGGCCGGCAACCTCGCCGCGCCGCTGACCACCGAGCTGCTCTCCAAGGCCGGCCACGTCACCCTGCCACCACTGGAAGCGGAAACGGCACGAGAGCGGCTCGGCCACGTGATCGCCGCCTGGCAGGCCGGCATGCGCCAGCCGCTGCCACTGGCCTGCGACACTGCCTTCGCCTGGCTCGGCAAGGTCGACCAACGCGACGGCTCGGTCGCCAACAATGGCCCCGACAGCGACGCCTGGCAGGCTGCCCGCAAGGCCTACGAGGGCGACGGCTTCACCGCCGGCGAGGTGGACCGCAACCCCTACCTGGCCCACCGCTGGCCCAGCTTCACTGCGCTCTATGAAGCCCGCCACGACGCCGGCGGCTTCGCCGAGCTGACCCAGGGGCTACTTGCCCCGGTGCATCTGGCGGTGAAAGGCAATGGAAAACAAGCGATCTCACCCATCCTGCGTCGACAAACATAAGCCGCTCACCGACTTTCATTCGGTGACCAGATCAGTGAGCAATGTCGGAGTGAGCAATTGCGGCAACATTGTGGGTTTTTCAGCCCCTGGCGCATACCACAGATAAAGAGGCACGCCGTTTCTGTCATGGCGATTGAGAAAGGCCGTAATAGTGGGATCCCCATTGGTCCAGTCTCCCACCATGGTGGTTCCACCAGCCTGTTGAAAAGCATCCCGTGTCGCCTGGCGATCAATGGCATTCTTTTCATTCACCTTGCAAGTGACGCACCAATCCGCAGTGAAATATACGAATAACGGCGTGTCCTGCTGACGTAATTCATCAAGACGAACTTCATCGAAACGCAATGTCTGACGCGATTCATCGGCGGCCCCCAGAGTCTGTGAATAAGAGCTCTGTGAAAACGCCGCAGGAATGAACCACCCAACGCTCAGCGCCACCGCGGCAGCACACACTGCCGGTCCCCAGGACCCGCGTTTTCCGCTACGTTGGCGCAGGCCTGTCAACCAGAGCCCTGCTGCCAATAGCATGACTACGGCAAGGGTGGCGACCACGCCATCACTGGATAGTTGCTGTCCCAGCACCCAGAACAGCGCCAATGCGGTTACAAACATCGGAATGGCCAAGGCGTGCCTGACGCTCTGCATCCATGGCCCAGGACGCGGTAACTTGCGACTGAGCGCAGGAAAATAGCCAAGGATCAGAAAAGGTAGAGCAATGCCCAACCCCAGCCCCGCGAAAATCGTCAGCGCTGCCAGCGGTGGCAGCAATATTGCGGCACCCAGTGCCGTTGCCATGAACGGCCCCGAACAGGGAGTTGCAACGAAGGCTGCCAGTACTCCGGTCCAGAAAGCCCCCATGGCGCCGCCCTTCTCGGCCAACTGGGCCCCGCCATTGACCCCGCCAAGTTCGAACAAACCCGCCAGATTGAAGGCAATTGCCGAAATCAGGAGCGTCAAACCGACAATGACACGAGGATCCTGGAGCTGAAAGGCCCAGCCAATCTGAGCCCCAGCGGCACGCAAGGCAAGAATCCCCGCCCCGAGCAGCATGCATACCCCGACGACGCCTGCCGTATAGGCAAGGGCTTCCCGCCTCGCCTCACGAGGGCCGCCAGACAGTCTTGCCAGACCCAGTACCTTGAGGCTCAGAATCGGAAATACGCACGGCATGACATTGAGCAGTATCCCGCCGACAATGGCTCCGAACAGCGCCATCAGCATTACGCCAACGGTGCCACTCATGCGCTTTTCTTCAGCACTGTCATTGGTGACATGCCCATCAGCATCCGGCGCAGGTACAGAACCCGCATCCGCCTGGAAGGCCAATCCCGTGCCACCCGCAAGGGTCACTACCGCCTCGAGAGGCTCAGGCAATGTCTCTCCCGCCGCCGTTTCGACGATAAGATCATCCCCCTGGCGGCTGAAATCCTGCTGGGCGGCCGGATCGACTGCTCCATCATTTGCGACAAACAGGTGCGGTTGACCCAGCTTTACGCTGGCTGGCAAGGGAATGGAAATGCGAATTCGGGCGCCTGTGTGTTCGTAAGTGGCTCGTGCACCCAAAGGTCGCGGCAATGCCTGGCGCCAATGTTCAAAATCAGATTGATGGCGGGTCGACGTAGCGCCATCTCCAACGGACAGTTGCGCCGATAGAGTCGCTCTTTCGGGGAGGCAGGCATCTTCTCGACAGGCCAGATATTGAAGGTCGACCCGGACAGGAATCTTCGTCCCCTCGTCTAGGTGGTCCGGCACATTCAGTGGCACCAGGATGGCGTACGGGTGTTCGTAGACATGGTTCATCAAGTCATCGATGAACAGCGTCTCGGGGACCGGATATGCCGGCTCTCCTACCGTCACTCCATCGGGCAGTTGCCAGTCAAACTGTGGTGCAAGCCCTACGCTCCCGGGCTGTTTCCAGTAGCCGTGCCAACCATCCTGAGGTTGCATAACAACAGCAAGCGTTGTCTGCTCTCCCGCTGCCGGACGAGCACTCTCTGCCACAAGCGATGTCCGAATCATCACATCGCGCTGGCCCTCGGCGGAGCCTTGTGCCACGACCGCGCCTGGTGGTATCAAGGTCAGTACGCTTACTAAAGAGATCAACGCCAGCAGACGAACCGCGACGAGACCGCGCAACATAGTGGTTGGCATAGACAACAGGTCCATCAGGGATAGGCTTCTCCGTTGAATGGATGTCAGCATCGGAAATCGTCTGGTATCACTTGGCAACGATGCTCTGTACTGCTTCAGCCAACGCCGTATCCTGGGGACCTATGCGCTTGGCCACATGTCCACTACTGTCAATCAGCACGACGGTGGGAATCTGTCGGACGCCGAAGGCACGATAGAAGTCACCACTGGCATCAAGGGCAAGGGGAATACTGACTTCGTTGGCGTCACGGTAATCTTCAAGATCCGCAGGTGATGCCCATAGCCCGGATGAAACACCGATCCAGTCAATATCACCTTGCCTGGCCAGGCCATCCACGGTTTCACGAACGCGGCGACACGCTTGAGACGTTTCCGGCTGGCTCTCCTCAAGATACCACTCGCACCAAGGAGCAAAGAATACGATGCCACGAGGCTTGTCAGTGACTTCATCAGACAACTTAACAACATCGCCAGAGAGTGTGTTTAGCGTGAGTCCGTCGACGCTATCGCCAACGTTCAGCGCTTTCACCTTCGCGGTATCGGCACCTTGCGTGGCACTTTCATCATCATCGTTACCCTGCACGACTCGCTGGAGAGCATCCTCGAACTGTTGGTCATCTCGATGCCCGATATAGGAGATATGTCCACTCCGGTCGATGAGAACATGCTGCGGCGTGACTCGTAGATTGAGTGCTTCGGCGAGGGTGCCATCATCTACCGTGATCGGCATGCCAAGCCCCATCTCTTCGCGATATTTACGCGCGGCATCGGCGGTATCACTGAAACCGGTATTGACCGCTATGACCTGTATTTCATTGCCGTACGTTTCATAAATTTCCTGGAAACCGGGCATCTGCTGACGGCAAGGTACGCACCAGGTTGCCCAGAACTTCAGATACACGGGCGTTTCGCCGTACAGTTCGGATAGAGCAATCTGTTCACCATCCAGGGTGGTGACCGTGACATCGGGTCCTGGCTGGCCAATCAGAGACTCTCCTGCACTCCTGGCGCGATGCTCGCCGTCAGCCTCCTGGTCATAGGCCTCGACGGCCTGCTCCTCACTCTGCGTATCGCTGGCGGCGTTTGCCACAGAGGTGGTGCAAAGGCCGCCGACCAACAGCGCCAGCAGCAATCCATAGCGGATCGTCGGTGTTCGAGATGGCATCTTGAAATTCCTTGTCGGCCTGAACTGCAGCTGATTAGCGTTTCAGCAGCAGTGGAGAGTGATTAGTCAGGAGAGTAGTCTGGGCGTCGCACAGTACAGAAAAAAGCACCAAGAACTGACAATGTCGATATACCATGACTCGAACCATGAACTCTCTCCGCATCGCCGTTGATCGGCTCCACCGACGTTCGCTGGCCGAGCAGATACACGACAGCATTGCCACCGCGATCCGCGAGGGGCATCTCTATGAGGGGGCACGTCTCCCCTCCTGGCACGATCTAGCCACCCAGTTGAGTGTTGCCAGAGGCACGGTAAAAACCGCCTATGAACGGCTGGCCGACGACCAACTGGTAATCGCTCGCGGTGCCGCTGGAACCTTCGTCGCGAGCCCATTGCCCGCCGTCCAGACCAGCCCTGACGAGATTCCCACTCGGCTGCCACTGCCAGAGCTCTACCGTGATTTCGACAGCTCGCCGAAACCCTTTCAGGTCGGTGTTCCGGCGTCGGATATGTTTCCTTACAAGGTATGGTCCCGCACCATCACTCGCTATTCACGACTGGCCGCCATGGAAGCCACTCGCTACCACGATCCTCGGGGAGAAAGGGAGCTGCGAAAGGAAGTCGCCGCCTATCTCTCGGTCGCTCGCGGTCTACCGTGTTCCGCCGACCAGGTCATCATCACCAACGGCTATGCCGGCGCACTTGGCCTTGCCCTGCACGCGCTTGAGCTTGGTAACCGGCAGGTCTGGGTAGAGGATCCTGGCTACCCACTAGCTAATCGAGCGATATCACTGGCCGGCTACATTCCGGTCCCCATCTCGGTCGACACAGAGGGACTGGATGTCGCTGAGGGGTTAAGGCGTGCTCCAGATGCGTCTCTCGCCATTGTCACGGCCAGTCAACAGGCACCACTGGGCGTATCGCTCTCGCTGGCCAGGCGGTGCGCCCTGCTCCAATGGGCGGCTGCGACAGACGCCTGGGTCATCGAAGACGACTACCTCAGCGAACTAAAGCTCAGTGGCAAGGCCGCTCCAGCGCTGGCATCACTGGACGGCGATGGACGCGTCATCCATATCGGAACCTTCAGCAAGACCATCAGCCCCACTCTGCGGCTCGGTTTCATGGTCGTGCCATCGGCGCTGGTGAACCTTTTCGGAGACGTTGCTGCTGCACTATCGCCAGCTTCATCGTTAGCGACCCAGTTGACCGTTGCGGCTTTCATGCGTGATGGCTACTACTTACGCCATATCCGGCGCATGAAGAGGCTATATGCTCAGCGCCGCGATGCCTTGCTGCAACAACTAGGGCAAGGGTTGTCACCCAACACCATGGCAGGACTATCCCTACTGCTGACACTGCCGGACGGAGCCGATGATGTAAAAATCGCAGAAGCTGCTGAGGCGCTGGAGCTCGCTCCTGCACCACTGTCTACCTGGTATGCCGATAACAATGGTACGGCGACAAGTGGACTACTACTTGGCGTGACTAACCTATCGGATGCGGTCCTCGAGAGCAGTTGCCGACACCTCGAGGCCCTCCTCCAGCGACATGTATGATACGCAGAGCCTTCACGAGAAGCCTTGGCCACAGCGTTGCCATGACGCTATGGCCAGAACTCGGACTCAAGGCACCTCTGCAGCGGCTGGTTTTGAAACGTGGTCTAAGCCAATGGATAGCTACCCGGTAGAGTAAAAATGCCGCCTAGTGCACCATGTGGGCTTGCTCGAGTTTATTGAGGAGCCCATGTCGCTTTCTGCTGCCCTTCTTCTTTTTGGCTTCGTGGTGGTCGATGGTGACCGCCCGGTAGGCCTGCTTCGCCAGGCAGCGAAAGGCGCTAGCCCCTTACGCCGTCAAGGGAGATAGCTAATGAGCGACGTCGCGCAGCCAGTCGCGCTGGATCCACTCCACTTCCCCTTGCACGGCAGCCGCCTGATCGAGGCCAGCGCAGGAACGGGCAAGACCTTCACCATCGCCCTGCTCTACGTGCGCCTGGCGCTCGGCGCCCGCTCGACCGAGGACGAGACGGCCTTCTCACGCCCCCTGACGCCGCCGGAAATCCTCGTGGTGACTTTCACCAATGCCGCCACCCAGGAACTGCGCGAGCGCATTCGGGCGCGGCTGGTGGAAGCCGCCAATGTGTTTCTTGAAGGACGTGGGCCGGACCTGAGCCTCGCCGAGGCTTCGGGAGCAGGTCATAGCGGAGGTCATTCGGCAGGGATGCCGAATGCAGCGCCCAGGGAAGGGTTCACAGCGCCTCCGCGGAGACCTGCTGACGAAGCCGCCAGTGAGACTGGCCAAGGGGCGCCAGAGACAGGCCGTAGCGAGGGTCTCGATCCACTCCTCCTGGCCCTCCGCGACCAATACGACCCGGCCAGCTGGCCCGCCTGCGCGCGGCGCTTGCAGCTGGCCGCCGAGTGGATGGACGAAGCCGCCGTCTCCACCATCCACAGCTGGTGCTACCGCATGCTGCGCGAGCACGCCTTCGACAGCGGCAGCCTGTTCTCGCTGGAGCTGGAGACCGACCAGAGCGAACTCGAACAGGAAGTGGTGCGCGACTACTGGCGCAGTTTCTACTACCCGCTGGATGCCGAGGCGCTGGCCGAGATCGCCCAGTACTGGGATGCTCCCACCGAGGGCCGGTGCCCGCTCTACGCCGCCGTGCGCCCGCTGCTGCCCCATAGCGAAGCGCTTCATAGCCATAGAGACGATGCCCTCGATCACGACGCCCCGCCCCCCGCCGAGACCCTGGCCGCCGCCCGGGCCGAGCGCGATGCGCGCCTGACCGAACTCAAGGCGCCCTGGGCCGCCTGGCTCGACGAACTCGAACCGGCCCTGGAAGACGCCGCCCAGCGCAAGGCCTTCAAAGGGCAGAGCTTCAACGCCAAGAGCCGCGCCAACTGGCTGGGCGCACTGCGCGAGTGGGCCGAGGGCGAGGCGATTCGCCCGGCACTTACCCCCGCCGCCTGGAAGCGCCTCACCCCCGAGGGTATGGCGGAGATCTGGAAGGAAGGCACGCCGCCCCTTCCGGAGGCCTGGCAGGCCCTGGCCGCCCTGCCCGAAGCGCTGGCCAGCCTGCCCGAACCTCGCGCCGACCTGCTGATCCACGCCGTGCAATGGTGCCGGGCGCGCCTGGAGCGCGAGCAAGAGCGCCGCGCCGAGATGGGCCCCAACGACTTGCTCATCCATCTCGACAGGGCGCTCGACCGGGCCCTGAATGGCCCCAGCGCCGAGGCCCTGGCCCAGCGCATTCGCCAGCAGTTCCCGGTGGCGCTGGTCGACGAATTCCAGGACACCGACCCGGTGCAGTACCGCATCTTCGACCGGGTCTACCGCCTGGCCGAGAATTCGCCGGAAACCGGCGTCTTCCTGATCGGCGACCCCAAGCAGGCGATCTACGCCTTCCGCGGCGCCGACATCCACACCTACCTGCAAGCGCGCCGCGACACCGCCGGCCGCCATGTCACCCTGGGCACCAACTACCGCTCCAGCGCTGCCATGGTCGCCGCGGTGAATCGCTGCTTCGCATTCGCCGAAGCTCACCCGACCGGCGCCTTCCTGTTCAAGGAAAGCGACGGCAGCAATCCCGTGCCTTTCACAGCGGTGAAAGCCAAAGGCAGACAGGATGCCCTGACCGTCGACGGCCAGCCCCAGCCGGCCATGACCCTCTGGCAACTGGACGCCGACGATTCCCTCGGCAAGGGCGCCTACATGGGCGAGATGGCCGAGCGCTGCGCCTCGCGGATGGTCGCCCTGCTGGAGAGCGGCCGGCATGGCACGGCAGGCTTCGACGATGGCGAAACCTTCCAGGCACTCGCCCCCTCGGACATGGCGGTGCTGGTCAACGGCATCAACGAGGCCCGCGAGATCCGCCGCGCCCTGGCCCGGCGCGGGGTGAAGAGCGTCTACCTCTCCGACAAGGACAAGGTGTTCGCCTCGCCCATGGCCGGCGAGCTCGAAGCCTGGCTGCGCGCCTGCGCCGACCCCGAGGACGACCGGCTGCTGCGCGCGGCCCTGGCCACCCCCAGCCTGGGGCTGGATCTCGCCGACCTGGACCGCCTGCAGCAGGACGAGCTGGCCTGGGAAGCGCGGGTGCTGCAGTTCCGCGACTACCACCGCCTGTGGCAGCGCCAGGGCGTGCTGCCGCTGGTGCGCCGGCTGATGAGCGACTTCGAGGTGCCCGGTCGACTGCTGGCCGTTGAGTCGGCGGGCGACGGCGAGCGCTGGTTGACCGATCTGCTGCATCTGGGCGAACTGCTGCAGCACGCCAGCCAGGAGCTGGACGGCGAACACGCACTGATCCGCTTCCTGGCCGAGGCCATCGCCGACCCCGACGACCAGGGCGAGGCCCACAAGCTGCGCCTGGAGAGCGACGCCGACCTGGTGCAGGTGATCACCATCCACAAGTCCAAGGGGCTGGAGTACCCGCTGGTGTTCCTGCCGTTCATCGGCAACCACCGCCCCACCAAACCCGACGACTCGCCGCTGCGCTGGCACGACGCCGAAGGCCGACTGCGCCTGAGCCTGACCGCCGACGAGACGACGCTCGCCATCGCCGAGCGCGAGCGCCTGGGCGAAGACCTGCGCAAGCTCTACGTAGCGCTGACCCGCGCCCGCCACGCCACCTGGCTGGGCATCGCCCCGCTCAAGGGGCTGGAAGCCAGCGCCTTGGGTCAGCTGCTCAGCAACGGCGAATCGCTGACGCCGGAGAATCTCGGTGACAAACTGGCCGCTCTCAAAGGCAACGAGCCCGCCATCGCCATTCAGCCGGCACCGCCGGCCACCGCCGAGCGCTTCACCCCGGCGCAGGGCGACGGCGAGCTGGGCGAGGCACGGCTGCCCAAACGCCCGGCCCGCGAGCAGTGGTGGATCGCCAGCTACTCGGCGCTGCGCATCGGTGACACCCTGCTCGAACCGCAGACCGCCCCAGCGAGCACTGACTTACTCCACAGCGCCCCTACCATGGCGCCCACGGCGCCCGATGGCATGCTAGCCATGGCGACCAGTGCCGCCAATCTGCCCGAACCCACCACGCCGCTGGAGGCCACCGCCTTCGAGGTGATGGACGAGCCTCGAGATAGGACAGATCCAGATATGGAACGCCATCGAGCGATGGCCAGACAAGGCGATATCTCGCGAGAAAGCGGAGTTTACAAGCCAGTAAATGAGCATTTCGAGCGAGATATCAACGCAGTATGGCCGAGCGCAGATCGTTCCATGCATCGGTTTCCGCGGGGCCCCGGGCCCGGCACTTTTCTCCACGGCCTGCTGGAATGGGCCGGCCAGCACGGCTTCGCCCGCGCCGCAGAGGACGCCGCCCAGCGCGAAGACATGCTCGCCCGCCGCACCCAGCTGCGCGGCTGGACCGGCTGGCTGGAAACGCTCGACGGCTGGCTGGGCGGGCTGCTTTCCACCCCGCTGCCACTGCCCGACGCCGGCCCGATGCGGCTCAGCGAACTCACCGACTACCAGGTGGAGATGGAATTCTGGTTCGCCGCGCACCGCGTTTCGACTCAGGCACTGGACGCCCCCGTAAGCGCTCACACACTCGCCGGCGCCCTGCGCCCAGCGCTGGATGCCGACACCCTCAACGGCATGCTCAAGGGCTTCATCGATCTGGTCTTCGAACACCGGGGGCGCTACTACGTGCTCGACTGGAAATCCAACCATCTGGGGCCGGACGACGACGCCTACACGCCCGACGCCATGCGGGGCGCCATGGCCGAGAAACGCTACGACCTGCAGGCCGCGCTCTACCTGCTGGCCCTGCACCGGTTGCTCGCCGCGCGCCTGCCGGACTACGACTACGACCGCCACATCGGCGGCTCGCTGACCGTCTTCCTGCGCGGCATCGGCCCCGCCACGGCCAGCGACGGCCGCGGCGTGCACGCCGAGCGCCCACCCCGCGCACTGATCGAAACGCTGGATGCGCTCTTCCAGGGCCACGGGCCGACAGCGACCGCTCACTCCACGGACGCGGAGACGCCGGCATGAAAGAGATGAACGACCTGTTCGACGACCTGCCCGAGGCCCACCCCGCCCTGGAGGACACCGCGGCATTGCTCGCCCTGCTCGAGCGCTGGGTGGCACGCGGCTGGCTGCGCGCCCTGGACCGCGCCCTGGCGCTATTCCTGCAACGCGAGGTGCCCGATGCCCCCACGCCGCTGCTGCTCGCCGCAGCGCTGGCCAGCCACCAGCTGGGCCGCGGCCACGTGTGCCTCGACCTGGCGGCGACCCTGGCCGCGCCCGACCTCGCCCTCTCGCTGCCGCCGGAGGGCGACGACCTCAGCGACCCGCCGCCGCGGCCCAGCGAGGTGCTCGGAGGCCTGACCCTGGAACGCTGGCAGCAAGCACTCGCTCACCCCGAACTGGTCGCCGATGCCGCCCGGGGCGCCCCCGGCCACACCCCGCTGGTGCGCGGCGCCACCTCGTCCGGTCACTCACACCAAGGCCCCCGCCTCTACCTGCGCCGCTACTGGCAGTACGAGCAGGAGATCCGCAGCCGTATCGCCGCCCGGCTCGGCCGCCCCGAAGCCGCACCGGATGCCGAAACCCTGGCCACCGCCCTGGACGCCCTCTTCTCCTCCAACATGGAGATCGACTGGCAGAAGGCCGCCTGCGCCCTGGCCGCCCGCTCGCCCTTCGCGGTGATCACCGGCGGCCCCGGCACTGGCAAGACCACCACCGTGGTCAAGCTGCTCGCCCTGCTCCAGGCGTTGGCCCTTGGCAACCCCGAGCCGGAAAGTGCCCGAGCGCTGCGCATCCGCCTCGCCGCCCCCACCGGCAAGGCCGCCGCGCGCCTCAACGATTCCATTGCTGGCCAAGTGGCAAGCCTCGACCTGAGCGGTCTTGCGCCCTTGCTCGCGCGCGTAGCGAGCGAAGACGAGACAAGGCGGAGCCCGACGAAAACGCGGAGTTTACAAGACGTAAATGAGCAGTTTGAGGAGGGCTCCAACGCCGTATCGTCGAGCGCAGTAGCGCTGCTCCGAAACAGCATCCCCACGGAAGTCACGACGCTACATAGGCTGTTAGGCTCGCGCCCGGACACCCGCCACTTCCGCCACCACGCCGACAACCCCCTGGCGCTGGACGTGCTGGTGATCGACGAAGCCTCGATGGTGGACATCGAAATGATGGCCGCCGTGCTCAGCGCCCTGCCCAGCCGCGCGCGGCTGGTGCTGCTCGGCGACAAGGACCAGCTCGCCTCCGTAGAGGCCGGCGCCGTGCTCGGCGACCTGTGCCAGCGCGCCGAAGGCGGCCACTACACCCCGGCCACCTGCGACTGGCTGGAACGGGTGACCGGCACGCCGGTTCCCGAGCGGTACCAGGACGCCGACGGCCAGCCGCTGGACCAAGCCATCGCCATGCTGCGGGTAAGCCACCGCTTCGATGCGCAAAGCGGCATCGGCCGGCTTGCCGAAGCGGTCAACCGCCCGCTTGGCTACCAGAATCAGCAAGAGTCACAGAACGAGAAAGAGGCGCAGAAGGCGAAGAAGCGCGCGGTGCGCGAGATCTTCCAGCAGGGTTACGCCGACATCGCCCGCCTTGCCCTGGCGGACGCCGACGACCCGGCGCTGGATCGCCTGGTGGTGAACGGCGACCCGCCCGGCTTCGCCAATAGCGGCGAAGGCCGAACCGACCGCCGCGGCGAACCCATCGCCCCGCCGGTGGGCTACTGCCACTACCTGGAAATGCTGCGCAGCAAACGTCCCGACTCGAACACCTTCGGCGAAGGCGAAGCGCGCCAACCCTTCGACGACTGGGCCCGCGACGTGCTCGAAGCCCACGGCCGCTTCCAACTGCTCTGCGCACTGAGGAAAGGCCCCTGGGGCATCGAAGGCTTGAACCCACGCATCGGCCGCGCCCTGCGCCGCGCCGGCTGGCTCCAGGCCAGCGACCTGGAGTTGGAACAGGGGTGGTTCGAAGGCCGCCCGGTGCTGGTCACCCGCAACGACTACGGCCTGGGGCTGATGAACGGCGACATCGGCATCGCCCTCGCCGTGCCCGACGCCCGCCAACCAGGAAAAAAACTACTGCGCGTCGCCTTCCCTGCCTCCGATGGCAGCGGCAAGATCAAGTGGGTGCTGCCCAGCCGCCTGCAGGCGGTGGAGACCGTGTTCGCCATGACAGTGCACAAATCCCAGGGCTCGGAATTCACCCACACCGCCCTACTGCTCCCCGACGCCCCCAATCCCATCCTCACCCGAGAGCTGGTCTACACCGGCATCACCCGCGCCCGCCACTGGCTCACTGTGGTGGAAACCGGCCGCGGGATGCTGAATGAAGCCGTGACCAGGGAAGTGATGCGGGTGAGTGGGTTGGGGAGGTTGTAGATGAGCTGACATAGCCAAGGGTTGAGATATCAGCTATCGGCCAGAAGCGGACTTTTAAATGATCCTTATATAACGCTTGGGTTCAGAGGTGGCAGCGCGTCAGCGCCGACGTGCCTGGGGTCCACTGTTAGGTGCTTGTTTCTTTGTACTCATAAGCCACGCATCACTTCATAGATCAGTTTCTTGAATCCTCCCACGGTAGCTTCGCTCCGATCATAGGCTCTTATTCGAATCAGCTTTACATTTGACGCATTGAATATTTCATCTTTCATGCGGTCGTTTTTCGCCGCGCGCTCATTGTCATGGTGATGGCTATCCAACTCGATAAAAAACTTTGGCTCATAGCCTTTAATGCTATCGAAGACGACGCAATCAATGATCGCTTTGAAAAAGTATTCGCGACTTTCAGCGCTTAAAGAATCCCTTATGCCAGAATAATCAATAACGCAGCTTACTGCCACATTAGGATAGGGGTGGTAAGTTGGGAACACATCTCTTACCGCTTCGAAGAAAAACTGTTCTTGACGAGATTTGAACAATTTCGTGGTTTTCTGGCTTTCGCTATTGGTAGTCGTGGCTTTGATTGAAACGTTTTGACGACGCGCATCAGCTAACACTTCGGGTGTTTTTTCTTGAATCTCTTTTAGTATTTTAACAGCTAGTGGTCGATCTTGGTGTTGGGACGCATAACTCAGTAAACTATCGCTCTCGGTATCTTTTAGTAGAGAAAGCTTGCTGTCAATAAACTTTTCTACAAATGACTTTGAGAATGCATGCTGCTTTAGCTCGATTACCAAGCCCGGATACTCATATACTTTTTTCTTTTCGATTGGTGGTAGCGAGTCAGTTTCTACAAAGAATTCGGACTCGAATAATCGGATTGCTTGTGCGAACACTGGGTCTGAACCAATAAGATTCGAATTCAGGTACATGGTTTTCGCAATAGAATCCCATTCTTTATTGGCCAGCATGTGGAAAAGCGATTCTCTTTCGAACAAAGCCTGCTCCTTGTGTACATCTAACGCCTTGCTCACCGGACAATTAGGAGCGCAGCGAGTAATTTTTCCGAGTGTAGCAACTGGTTAGATGATGTTGCTACTGCATTAACCAATCAATACTTTTCGCATTGAGCCCGGAAGTGCTTAGTTCAGTTCTGTCCCAGTTCATGAACGAATAATTCCTGCGTATTTTCCAATCAGAGGAACCTGGCGGAGAATAGTCAAGGATTCTTGCAGGCCCCTTAGTAAGGCCCATCATTTCCAAATCATATTCAAACTCTGTGTAGTTGCGCATTAGATGGTAAAGCGCTTGCCGAGCATACTCATCATACGGAGGCAGCGAGTATCCCACGACGCTCAGACCAAAGTTCATCCCACCAGCCTGCTGCAAGCCTCTCCAGAGAGATTTTAGTGGGTTCGCGTAGAGAATTTTGGAGCTCGATGGCGACAGGATTAGCGGAGAACATTGCCAGAATTGCGTTTCCGTTAGTTGGGATAGGTCATCTACACGGTAAACATATCTAAGTGGATCGTCTTCGTGGGAAGGCCCAACAATCAGCGGTGAGCTTGAAACAGCGGTGCCATCCTTAAATACCGGATGCCTAGACTCCCAAGGGAACTCGTGTTGGCTTGCAAGCTCTCTATCTTTTAAAAACGTGGATTTGTCATACCAATCGATCGACCCATGTAGCTTGCTTAATAGTATTTCATCTTCTTCGGCTTCGCTATCAACTATTGAGGATGATATCCCTACTTCTTTAACGCGGCTCGGGAAAAGGCGATAAGGCTTCCCTAAAAAATCTAGAGTTTCCTCAATCAAGGTATCGTAATTAAAAGTTAGAACTACATCTTGAGGTAGCAGTCCTTCGCAGAACCTTATGCATTCGTCTGTTGGTGTTCTGGGTGTCCGCGAGTAAATGACCTCTTGTATGCCATTTCTAATCAGCAACTGAGATTCATTACCTTCATCACTCCACGTATCACTTCCACGCAGCCCAAGATAATGCTCTAAATCCAAGTAGGACATAAATTTTTCATAATCCACAGGTGCATCACAAGAAACGTGATCACAACGCTCCCTGTACTTGAGATACCAATCCAAATCTCTTTCAAGCTTGTTCTCAGAGCCGTATTTTCGGCTAACGGACTGTCGGACAAATTCAAACAGTTGCTCGCCAAGCGGCAAGCCTGCGTGAACAGAGAAGCCTGCACCAATAATGAAAATTCTGAATCTTGGTGAATAACTCATCTGCTTACCTGCTCATCTAACGCCGCGCCCTGCGGCAAATTTGGAGCGCAGCGGATAATTTGTCCGACAGGAGCGTCTTGTTAGAAACCTTCACTACCATCTGCGCAACCCCTCTGCCACCCCGTAAACACTAGAAACTACATGATGGAGCATTTGAAAACCCTGATGAATAAAGGGCAAGTCTCTATCTATTTCAATGAGACTAAATGCATCCTCAATTTTACTACTTGGAAGGTGAGCATCTGCATGCCTTAGTTCGTAAACACCAACTAGTGACGCCGTTATTTTTCGAACGAATTCCCTGTTATATTTTGAGGCCAATAGGTGTTCCAATGACTTTAGAGTGCCCCATTTTTGGCCCTTTGGAGGAGAAACAATGCCTTGCATTGCTTGAGCATCAAGGCTGTCCGCAATCAAGCGCGCCAAGTCCTTGGCTAAAGCAAAGAATGAGGCTTCATCTATAGAGCGAAATCTATGCGTCTTTTCTAGAAGCTCAGGAATAGCATTGTGATTTTGGAAGAGCTTAATGCCTAGTTTTTCCTGAGATAGCTTGTTAACTTCCTCAATACCTTTCGACAGAAACTCTTCTGGTGCTTGAGTATCTGCTGGCTCTGCCCTTACCTGGGATGCAAGCAGCTCTGCAGAAACGCCCCCTTCTGGTGCAACATTGTAGCCCGCCCATATTTGTTGTTGCCATTCTGGTAATAATCCAACGTCCTTTGCATAGACGTTTATCAGACCTAATTCATTAACACCAAAGTGGACCCCATGACCATAACTACAAGAAACCCTGCCCGTTTGCGCGGTATAAAAAGAAAGATGACCGCCTCGTCTATGGTATAGCGCCATCATCAGTTCTGGCTTGAACCAAAGCCATTTACCTGAATCAACTAGGTCACGACCACAACTCTTGTTTCCTTCTGCATCTGTAATAAAAAATACTGTAGGTTCTACTTCATCACCACGGACTTTGGGGCTTACAGTTCCCGGCATTATGATTTCGTTGCGCCAAAGCTCTCCGGATATTCTGTACAATTTACGACCATCAAACCCTCTCTCCCATGACTCGCCACGAGTATTTTCATCGGTGGGAATACCTGATATATCTGGCACATCTTCAGATTCATCGACATCAGTTCGGGAAACATGAAAAACGGCCATTTTTTCACCAAAAAGGTAGCCACCTTCATGTATTTCTCTGACAATTCCTTCCCAGCTGTCTTGTTCGTTACTCTCTTGACTGTACCCGTCACGCCATGAAATGTGCGAAGCGTCGTCACATATGATAGCTCGATTGTGATAGTGGGTCATATACAGTGCCAACCCTCTAGCACAAAGATAGTCTTTCAGATATTGGGATTTAATTTCTATTAGCGCGGGTGCGCTGTCATCCGCCTTCTTCAATCGTACAACTTCAATATACCCATCTTTCGGGCAAACCCAGGAATTTCCCTCTTGGACTAAGCCTAGCGTTACGACGATGTCCTGATTAATATGCCATATGTTGGGGCTATCATCATACGTCCTTTGCTCTAGAACGAGATGTACTCCTTCAAACTCCCCACTGTAATCTCTATACACCTCCGCTGGTATATATTCCCCATCTTCAACCCATCCCGAGTGCTCATGGCTTATGCCAACGTCCATCCAGCCCAGTTTCTTCGCTGAATCTATTTTATCAACCGGTATCGCGACTGATCCTGTTCCGAAGAAATCTTCTTTGTAACCTTCGTAGCCATACTTTCCTTGCTTCTCGTTGTGTAGAACAGTACGTAATGGTATCCATACCGATTTAGCGAAGCTTTTTCGGCGGATATCTTTCATTTCAAACCAGTCTTGATTCACCGTTGTTATTTCTCCTTGATTTGGGACCGCCCACTCCTAACGCCTGCAGCATGCGCGCCCATGGAATGGAGCCGAAGGCGCAATGTAATGGGCGTCGCCGTGCCTGCACTGGTTATGTTCTTTGTTCAGATTCACGGAGTGCCTGTTGAAAACGCTTCGCCAAGGAGTCCGGATCTGATAAGGAATTCAGACGACTGCCAACATGTTTCGCAAAATCCTCGAGAACATCCATGCTGTTATCACTCGGGGTGCCCGGCTTTGCGAGTTCTTCCCGAAGCGCTCTGAACGTTTTCACTGACAAGAATGATTCTTTGTCCTGGCTGGTTACTGTAGCTTCTAATTTGTGAGCCAATTGATTCCTGATCCTATTCAAGCGCCGAATCCCAACCGCTAGTTCCTGAATTTCTGGGGAGTAATCTTCTATGAGCCCTAGTTTTTGCGCAAAACTGAGCCGCGCTTTCTCCAAGTCCCCTAGAGCCGGATTAAATGCGACCAAGCATTCAGTAATAAAGTACTCGACAAAAAGATGTGCACGAAGAATGCGTCCAATAGCCCCAACATCCTGGTCCCATTTTTCATTAATTTGAGCAAGTTTTTGATCCATCTCGTCATTGAGCTTCTGCTTGCCCCCAGAGAGTTGAATCACTCGCTTGGCAATGTCTCTGTTGTCAATATCCAAGCATCCCCCTCAGAACATAACAGTTGTATTATGTAGCATACTTGATATTTCACTTGAACGCGCACGCGCGTTCAATAATGTTATACCGCGCGCTAGCCCACCTCTTATCTTATTGAAAAGTCTAAGAATTAAGTATAGTTTGGCAGAATAATACCGATCATCGTGCATGCTGCATATCCCCAACGAACATGCTCGCTGCCATTCCTGGCATAGCCGCTTTGGGTCGTGTGCTGTCGTTACTATTGCACCAGCGTAGTCTAATCTTATACATCCGGCCACAATCATAAGTTTAAAGTCTGCTAGTATACCAACGGATGGCTCGAAATTTCCATTATCCAACCAGCAGCGAGTGCTCCGGTCATGCCAAGCAGAAGATACAGGCCAAAGATCATCGGGCGAACGAGGCTCCATACTGCGATAGCCGAGTACAGGCTGATAGCCGCACCGGATATCAAGAAGGCCATCGCCGCTCCGGTCGGCAGTCCCATGTCGATCAGCCCTCGCAGCAGAGGCAGGGCAGCATATCCTTCAATGTAGAGCGGCCCACCGATGACGACGGCCATTGGCACTGCCCAGGCGGGCTCCACACCCGCCAGCAGGCTGAAGCCCGCCTCCCCTAGATGGGTTCGAACCAACGCCTCGATGGTCAGGGCAAACGCCAGCCAGCGCATGACCAGCCAGAAGGTACTCACTACTTCGACAAGGAACGGTGAGCGATTGCCGGTAACAGCGTCGGCAGCGTCCAGCTTCTCCGGTAAGGCCTCCTCCCTGACCCAAGGGGTACCGGGGGACCATCGGCACATCCCCTGGGTGATGGCGCCGGCACTCAGGCCCATCAGGAATGCCGCCAACAGCTTGCCGATAGCGAACGGCCAGCCCAGGATGCCCGCCGTCAGTATCAGCATGCCCGGATCGGTGATCGGGGAGGAAAGCCAGAATGCCATGGCGGCGGCCATGGGGACGCCCTGACGCAACAGCGCCGCGACGAGTGGCACGCTGGCGATGCCACAGACTGGGGTTATCGTCCCGACCAGGCTGGCAGCGAATATCGCCCGCCAGGGACGATTCTCCAGTACCCCACGCAGCCGGTCTGCGATGGCACTCACCGCGAGCCAACCGGCCAGCACGGCCACGAACACGATCAATGGCAAGAGTTTCACTAACTCGCTCAGTACCCCTCGCACCAGATCGGAGTTGGGCGCTGGCCATAACGAGCCGAGAATTAGCATCCCGGCGGTGATCCATCCTATAACGGATAGGCGTATGTTCACGTCCCCGTTCTCCCAATCAGCCCAACGATGGCCATAGAGTGGAACGGTAACTAGAATAAGGAAAACGAATTAATCTTATATCCTGAATCAGATAATCTGATGGCAAACCAGCTACGTGGCGATTGGTTGGTGGCGTTCGTTGCGGTAGTGCAGGCACGCAGTTTCACCGCTGCCGCAAAGCGAATGCACCGCACCCAATCGGCGATCAGCATGCAGATCCAGCAGCTCGAAACGGCGACGGGGACTCAGTTGCTGATTCGTGAGCGTGGCGGGGTCATTCCCAACGAGGCGGGTGAACGGCTGCTGCCCCATGCGCGTCGGATCGCGGATGCGCTGCGCGATGCGGCCTGGTTGTTCGGTAAACGATCCAGTAACCCCACCTGTTGCGATGTGAGTCAGCCCGGTAGAGTGTCTTTCCAGTGCCACGGCAGCAGCGTGTCGAGGTCGTCATCTTCGCCAAGCCTCGGCAGAGTCTCGAACACGAA
>NZ_JAACZO010000011.1 GCF_010993975.1 Halomonas faecis | reverse complement strand
AGAACAGCAGCTTCACCTTGTCGCGCTGGCGGTTGCCGAACACGAACACGGCCTCCTCGAAGGGGTTGAGCTCCATGGCCTCTTGAACCAGCAAGGCCAGCCCGTCGATCTGCTTGCGCATGTCGACAGGCTCGCGACAGAGATAGACCCGCAGCCTGGTGTCCGGCCGAATCATCGGATCACCTCCACGGCGACGAAGCGCGCCGGCCGATAACGCAGTGGCACCGGCATCTCCTGCACCACCAGGCGCTGCTCCCACGCCATCAGTGACGCCAGCTGCAGTCCTTGCTCCTCGGCGTACTCGCTCAGCGGCAGTTGCCGAGATGAGGCATGAAACAGATGGCCAAGCCAGAAGGCCTGCGTCGAGGTCAGTTCGTTCATGGTGTCCTCCCGTCTATCAGAGGTCACCAGTGTGATCAGTGGCGATCAACTGCGGTAGATGTGGTTGCTGGAGCGTTTACGTGTCACCGTGGTAGGCCTTCATCAGTGAGAGCATGCGATGCTTGTCGGGCTTGCCGCACAGCCGGTGATACTGCACCGCCATCTTCATGGCGACTTCCATGCCCACCGAGCCGCTGTCGGAGTAAAAGACATGGTTCAGCCCGTCGGGGGTGACTCGCACGAGCTCCCGGGCCAGGCGGTCGGCGGGGTCGTGGGTGAGGCCGCCCAGCATGACGTGGCAGAGCTCGTCGGCCTGCCGCTGTATGGCGTGCACCAGACGCGGATGGCGGTAGCCGTGGATCATGCACCACCAGGAGCAGGTGGCGTCGAGCAGCCATTCGCCGCTCTCGAGATGGAAGTAGGGTCCCTCGCCGCCGACCACTCTGGGCGCCGGCCGCTGGCTCTTGAGGTGGGCATAGGGGGGCCAGATGGGGGAGGGATTCCTCGGTGAAGAGGGATTCCTCGGTGAAGAGGGTACCCTCGGCTGAGAGGAGCTCTGGGCAGGTGAGTTCATCGAAGCCTCCTGGATACTACGGAGCAGGAAAGACAGCACGCGACGCGAGGACGGACGCGCGGCAGCGTCACACGCCGTGGAGGGACGGCGGTGAGTCGAGGGTATTCCAAGGGGGACCGAAAATGGTGCGGATGGGGAGACTTGAACTCCCACGCCCGAAGGCACCAGAACCTAAATCTGGCGTGTCTACCAATTCCACCACATCCGCACGAATAGGCAGGCGACCACATTGTACGGACCCCCCTTGGCAAGTCAATCGGCATCGTGCAGCTCCCCGGGCTATCGCAGTTAGTCAGCACACTCGGCGCACCGCGTCGCGTTCAACTGCGATTGTCGTGGGGCAGCTCCAGGTAAGCGGAAGCGGCCGTGGCCATGCCGTTCGGGTCGCTCCCGGTCAAGCGAGGCACAATGCCCAGACAGGGGGCGTCGAGCGTGCGCGCCAGGGTGGCCAGGTTGTCGTCATGGGTCGCGCGCTCGGCGGCAAAGGCTGGTTCCAGCAGACTGCCGACCCAGCCGGCAAAACGCAGGCCGGAGGCCGCGATCGCATCCGCCGTCAGCCGCGCATGGCTGATGCAGCCCAGCCGCAGGCCCACCACGAGGATCACCGGTAATTGGAGGCGTATGGCCAGCTCGGCCAGGTCCTCGTCATCGTTGAGCGGCACGCGCCAGCCGCCGGCGCCCTCCACCAGGGCCAGGTCGCAATGGCGGGACAGCCCCTCCCGGACCCGGGAAGCCAGCGCGTCGAGGGTGACCGTCTCCCCCGCCTGCCGGGCAGCCAGATGAGGGGCGATGGCCGGTGCGAAGGCATGGGGGTTCACCAGGGCATAGGACACGGACGGGTAGCTCTGGGCCTGCAGAGCCAGTGCATCGGCATTGCGCAGGCCCTCGGGCGTCGTCTCGCAGCCCGAGGCGACGGGCTTGAGGCCCAGGGTGGTGAGCCCGTGGCGCCTTGCCAGGGCGAGCAAGCCGGCGGTGACCAGGGTCTTGCCGGCGTCGGTGTCGGTACCGGTGACGAAGTAGGCGGCCATTCAGCTCTCCAGCTCCAGGGTCAGCAATCGGTAAGTGACCGGCAGCCCCGCAGGCTCGCGCAATGCCTCGTAGCGCTGCCTGGCGCGAGCCAGATCGGCACGCGTCAGGCGGGAGCCGTTTCCGGCGGTTTGGGCGCCGATGCCCTTGATGGAGGCCATCACTCCCGCCAGGTCGGGATAGTGGAAGCGCGGCCGACTGGCCGTGATCGTTACCCGGCGGAAGCCGGCCAGCCGAGCCGCGGCCTGGTGCCGGTCGCGGCTGCGAAAGTCAAGCAGGGTGGCAGGATGCCCGGGGCGTTCCCAGGCATGCGCCACCTCGGACAGGGTGCCGGGGCCCAGGGTATTGATCAGCGCGCGACCGCCGGGCAAGAGGGTACGGTAAAGTTCGGCAAGCACCTCATCCAGGTGGCGGCACCACTGGATGGCCAGGTTGGAGAAGACCAGGTCGAGGCTGGCGTCGGCCAGTGGCATGATGGCGGCATCGGCGCACAGCCAGCTCGTTCGTCCCGTCGAATCCGGGGTGCGGCGGGCCACCTCGAGCATGCCCGACGCCAGATCGAGCCCGACGACGCGGCCGGCTGGATAGCGCTCGGCGAGCCGTGCACTCCAGTGCCCCGGGCCGCAGCCCAGATCGAGGATACGCGTCGCACGCTCCGGCAGGCGCTCCCAGAGTCGCTCGCCCATGACTTGTTGGGCGCCGGCCAGGCGCGAATAGTCGGCGGCGGCTCGCGAGAAGGCGTGGGCCACCCGGCGCGGCCAGTCGGGCGGTGTCGTAAGGTGCGGCTGTGCTGCGCCGTTCATGTCGGGCATGCCTCATGACGAGCCGCACTGCCGTCCGGGAGGCTCTCGCGGGCCATCATTGTCAGGGCGTCGGTCAGCGGCTGTGGTTGCGAGAGCATGGGGCAGTGTCCGGCGGCGTCGAGCCGTCGGTCGGCAGTCTCGATCAGGGGTGGCGCCAGCAGTGGGTCGTCGGTGCCGACAAGGCGGTGGACGGGGCACGAAGCCTCGGCCAGCGGACGAGCGACATCGAGCGTTGCGAGCCACTCGAGGCCGGCGGCGAGACTGGGCGTGTCGGCATGGGGAGCATCGCCGAGCAGGTCGCGCAGCCGCCGATGGGCCACGCGTGGACTCGGCTCGCCGGCGAGCTGCCAGCGCCGGAAGTGGGCCAGGGCGGCCGTCGGGTCGCGGTGAAAGGCACGGTGGAAGGCGGCGAGTTCGCCAGCCGTGATGCCGAGGGGGTGACAGAACCGCGGCCCCATTCCCAACAGAATCACGCCTACGGGGGTGGGCAGGTGGTCGAGGAGCGCACCGGCCAGCAGGCCGCCCAGCGACCAGCCCGCCCAGACGGCGTCTTGCGGCAGGTCGCCGGCCATTGCCTCGGCTAGCGCCGCGATGGAGGTGGGATCGGCGAGAGCTTCGCGACCCGCATAGCCCGGCCAGTCCGGAGTGTGGACTTCCCAGTCTCCCGGCCAGTGGGGCGCCAGCAGCTCCCAGATGCGCGCATCGCAGCCCCAGCCCGCGAGCAGTACCAGTCGTTTCATGGGGTCGTCTCCCGTATAACGGCACCCTCCTTGGCCTGGCAGACGCTCAGCGCGTCAAGCAGGGCGTCCAGGTCGTCGTCGCCGTGGGCGGCGGAGAGGCTGATGCGCAGTCGGGCCTGGCCGCTGGGTACCGTGGGTTCGCGGATGGCCCCCACCGCCAGGCCCCGCTCGGCAAGCCGTTTCGCCCAGGCCATCACCCGGGCGCCGTTACCCAGCATCAATGGCTGGATTGGCGTGTCGCTCTCGCGCAGTGGCAGGCCCAGGCGGCCGGCTTCATGGCGGAATCGGGCGATCCGGGTGTGCAGCCGCTGTCGGCGTTCCGGTTCGGTAGCCAGAATGTCCAGCGCTGCCAGGGTGGCTGCCGCCAGCCCCGGCGATTGGGCCGTGGTGTAGACGTAGGGACGGGCGAACTGGATCAAGTGCTCGATCAGTTCATGGCTACCCGCCACGAAGGCACCGCCGGTGCCCAGCGCCTTGCCCAGGGTGCCGACCAGCACCGGTACCGCCTCGACGCCATGCGCGCGACCCACGCAGCCGCCGCCGGCCTCGCCCATTACGCCCAGGCCGTGGGCATCGTCGATCATGAGCCAGGCGGAGTGATGCTGTGCGGTTTCGGCCAGCCCGGCGATGTCGGCAACGTCGCCGTCCATGCTGAACACCCCGTCACTGACCACCATCCGGGGGGCGTCCTCCGGAGTGCGGTTCAGCAGCCGCTCGAGATCGGCGCGGTCGCGGTGGTGGAAGCGTCGTGACCGCGCTCCGGCCAGGGTGGCGCCGTCGAGCAATGAGGCATGGTTGAGGCGGTCCTGGAAGAGGAGAGTGTGGCGGTCGCAGAGCGCCTGCAGGGTGCCCAGGTTGGCCATGTAGCCGGTGGCGAAGAGTAGCGCCCGCGGGCGGCCGACGAGTTCGGCCAGGCGTGTCTCGAGCGTTTCGTGGACGGCGAGGTGGCCATTGACCAGGTGCGAGGCTCGGGCTCCGGCACCGTAGCGCCGTGCACCGGCCGCCATGGCCTCGGCCAGTCGGGGGTCGTGGGCAAGACCCAGGTAGTCATTGCTGGCGAAGTCCCGCGCCGTTTCGAGGGCGTGGCAGCGGCGTTGGCGCCACAGTCCCGCGGCGCGACGCTCGACTGACCGTTCGGCGAGTCGGGTGTGCCAGTCGTGCGTTGGCGACAGCATGGCGGCTCAGGCCCCGGTAGCATCGTAGGCGAGCTCGGCGGCCCGGTCGGTCGCCTGGCGCTGCATGGCTGCCTCGATCCTTGCCTGGGCGTCGACGTCGTCGGCGCACGTGCTCCGCTCCTCGGGGTGCAGGCCGAGCTTGGCGAACAGCGCTCGGTCGCGTTGTGCCTGGGGATTGCCGGTGGTCAGCAGCTTGTCGCCGTAGAAGATGGAGTTGGCGCCGGCCAGGAAGGCCAGCGCCTGGGTGGACTCGTCCATCTGCTCGCGGCCGGCGGAGAGACGTACGTGGCTTCTCGGCATCAGGATGCGGGCCACGGCGATGGCGCGGATGAATTCGATGGGGTCGAGATCCGGGACGTCCTCCAACGGCGTGCCGGGAACCTTGACCAGCATGTTGATCGGCACCGACTCCGGGTGCGGATCGAGAAGGGCCAGTTGTTGAAGCAGGGCGGCACGGTCGCGGGGGGCTTCGCCCATGCCGAGGATGCCGCCGGCGCACACCTTCATGCCCGCCTCGCGTACGTGGCCCAGGGTCTCCAGGCGGTCGGCATAGGTACGGGTGGTGATGATCTCGCCGTAGTATTCCGGCGAAGTGTCCAGGTTGTGGTTGTAATAGTCGAGCCCGGCCTCGGCCAGGCGGTCGGCCTGGTCGGCGTCGACCATTCCGAGTGTCATGCACGTTTCGAGCCCCAGCGCCTTGACCCGGCGCACCATCTCCAGCACCACGTCGAGGTCGCGCTCGCGTGGGCGCTTCCAGGCGGCGCCCATGCAGAAGCGGCTGGCACCGGCCGCTTGGGCCGCTTCGGCCTGGGCCACCACTTTCTCGATTTCGAGCAGCTTTTCCTTGCCGAGGCCGGTGTTGTAGTGGCCGGACTGGGGGCAATACTTGCAGTCTTCGGGGCAGGCGCCGGTCTTGATCGAGAGCAGAGTGGAAACCTGGACGGCGTTGGGATCGAAGTGGCTGCGATGCACCTGCTGGGCACGGAAGAGCAGGTCGTTGAAGGGCAGGGCGAAGAGAGCCTGGATCTCGTCGAGAGACCAGTCGTGGCGCGTGGTGGTATGGGTTGCCAGACTCGCATCGGCGGCGACGGCGTGGGAAGCTGAAGACATGATGGGCTCGCTTGAGGTCAACATGAATGGGAGTTCCAAGTTGACGGACAGGGTAAGGGGTCGGCAGGACTTGTCAACCCGGTTGTTTGACAGGGTTGACGAGGCGTTGCGACATGCCTTGCCCGGGCGCTGCGCCTTCTGCCTGGGAGCGACCGATGGCGAGGCACCCTGGTGTGCGAGCTGCTTTGCCGAGTTGCCATGGAACTTGCCGGCTTGCCCGTGCTGCGGAGAGCCGCAGTACGGCCCAGTGGGGCGAGTGTGCGGTGCCTGCCTGCGTCAGCCGCCGGCCTTCGATCGCACCCATGCCGCGCTGCGTTACGCCGACGTGGTACCGGGGCTGGTGCAGCGTTTCAAGTTCCATGCTTCGCCGCGAGCGGGGGCGGTGTTGCTGGCACTGCTGGAAAGCGGGTTGTCGGAAGCGGATCGAGCCTGGCCCGAAGCCGTGGTGCCGGTGCCGCTGCATCCGCGGCGCGCCAGGCAGCGAGGTTTCGACCAGGCCGAATGGCTGGCTCGGCGTCTGGCACGCCGATTGGGATGCCCGCTGGGGCACGCGGTGCGGGTGCGCGATACCCGAAGCCAGCGCGGCCTGGACCGTGCGGAACGTCGCCGCAACCTCAATGAGGCGTTCCGAGTCCGTGGGGCGTTGCCGTGTCGCGTGGTGCTGGTCGACGATGTGATGACCACCGGAGGAACCCTGGATGCTTTGGCTCGGGCCTGCCGGCAGGCCGGGGCCGAGGCCGTCGAGGTCTGGGTCTTTGCTCGCACCCCGTTGGACCATGACTGACCCAGGCGGATACAGCGGGTCGCTTCCCTGATAGCATGGCAACGCCGATCTTACGGGAGTGCCTCATGCAAGCCTCGTCTCATCCCTTCGCCGAGCTGTCCCCCGCCCGTGTGGTCGATGCCATGGAGTCGTTGGGGTTCTGGCTGCCCGGTGAACCCTTCGCTCTGAATAGTTACGAGAATCGTGTCTTTCTGGTGCATGACGACGAGCGGCGGCGCTGGGTGGTCAAGTTCTATCGCCCTGACCGCTGGAGCGATGCCGAGATCCGCGAGGAGCATGCCTTCTTGCAGGAGCTCGTGGCATTGGGCGTGGCCGTGGCAGCGCCCTGGCAGGATGCCAGTGGTGAGAGCCTGCATCGGGTCGAAGGTTTTCGCCTGGCAGTGTTTCCGCAGTTGCCTGGGCAGGCCCCTGAGTTGGAGAACCCGGCGCACCTCTTCGCGCTGGGGGAGCTGATCGGCGCCGTGCACGCAGTCGGCGAGCGCAGTCGCTTTCGAGCGCGGGGCAGCCTCTCGCTCGTGCCCATGGCCCGACAGGCCAGTGAAGCGGTGCTGCAGAGCCCCTGGCTCGATCGCCATCAGCGGCGTGCCTATGCACGGGTCAGCGAGGCACTGCTGAGCGACCTGACCCCCCATGCCTGGGCCGACGAGCGAGCGATCCGTGTCCATGGCGACTGCCACCTGGGCAATATCCTGGGGCGGGATGAGGACTTTGCCCTGGTCGACTTCGACGATTGTCTGATGGCCCCGGCCGTGCAGGATTTGTGGATGCTGCTCACTGCTGCGCATGAGGCGGAGTGGCAGATGCAGCTATCGGAGGTGATGGAGGGCTACGAGCAGCATCGCGATTTCGATCGCAGCGAGCTCAGGCTCATCGAGCCGTTGCGGACCCTGAGATTGATGCGCCACAGCGCGTGGCTGGTAGCTCGTTGGGACGACCCCGCTTTTCCGCCGGCCTTTCCCTGGCTCGCGGACTCCGGCTACTGGGACGGTCACATCCGTCTGCTGGAGCAGCAGCGTCAGGTGCTGCAGCGTAAGCCACGCTGGCTGGCGTGAGCATCAGTTGGGTGAGCGCCAGCCAGGTGACGGCTACCCCGCGTTCAGTCGGGGGCGGGAGCGTCGCTGGGGATGGGGTTGGCGACGCCCTCACCATTGGCCTGACGGCGTTGCGCGTTGATCTCCGCCGAGGGATTGGGTTGCTCTTCCAGACTGAGCTCCTCGGCTAGCTGCAGCACGAAAGGGGTATCCGCAGCCAGCTCACAGCGCCCCGCGTCGCAGTTAGCCAGTACGCCGTAGCTGCCGTCGTCTTCGTAAGCGGCGGCGGAGATCTCACCGCTATATATTTCACTGTCGCTGGCTTGGGCTTCGATACAGGTCAGCGCATGGGTGGTAATGCGGATTCGATCGCCATCGAGGCGGGCATTGCCCACCAGGACGCAATGCTCGGGCAGCGTGTGGCTAGCCGCAGCGTGGTCGCCGGCCGGGTGCAGGAGGATATCGTTGCGATCCCTTTCTGCGTCATCCAGAGTGAGGTTGTCGACCACGGTGACGGCGACCCGTGCATCGGCGGGAAGGGTCAGGCTATCGGCCAGGGCGGCTGTCGGCAGAATCAGTAGGCCCAGGCCTACGGCGGTCAATATTGCGTTCGGGGTCTTGATCATCGCAGGATCTCATTGCAGCGAACGGCGCTCGGCGCCATGGAACATGCCATTCATTTTATCATAGCGGCCGTAGGCGAGGCAGCGGGCGCATCGTCGCAGGGCGAGTGGATGATGGCGTTGCAGGTCGGCGATCGGGCCCGGCTTGGGCTAGAATGGGGCTCCAAGCACGCTTTCATTGTACAAGCTATGTTTTCTGTATATTATTTGTACATATTTGGGTCGGGCTGCTATGGCCGCGACCGGCAAACGCTCGCTACTGGCACAGGGCCTGATCATGACAGAAGAACTCGCCAATCATTATCGCCGGATCATCCAGGGTCTGGGTGAGGATCCCGATCGGGAAGGGCTGCGCGACACTCCCAGGCGGGCTGCCAAGGCCATGCAGTTCCTCAATCGCGGTTATACTCAGCGTCTCGAGGAGATCATCAACGGGGCCGTCTTTGCCTCCGAGACCGACGAGATGGTCCTGGTCAAGGATATCGAGCTCTACTCGATGTGCGAGCACCATCTGTTGCCATTCATCGGTAAGTGCCATATCGCCTATCTGCCCAATGGCAAGGTGCTGGGACTTTCCAAGTTCGCCCGCATCGTCGACATGTATGCCCGACGCATGCAGATCCAGGAAAACCTCACCCGGCAGATCGCCGAAGCGGTACAGCAGGTGACCGAGGCGCGAGGCGTGGCCGTCGTGATCGAGGCACGCCATCTTTGCATGATGATGCGCGGAGTGGAGAAGCAGAATTCCAGCATGACGTCATCGGTGATGCTGGGCGCTTTCCGCGAGAATCAGCCGACGCGTCAGGAGTTCCTCACTTTGGTCAACGGTCGCTGACGCGGTGTCGCGCTACGCTGACGACCTTTCGACAGGCCCCGACTCGCCAATCAGGGAGACCACCATGGCGCTGCATGCCCTCGATGACCAGCACCTCGATCACGACCTCGCCACGATTCGCATCAAGAACCTCAGGCTGCGGACCTATATCGGCATCAAGGAAGACGAGATCAACAACCGCCAGGATGTGGTGATCAATGCGGTGATCCGTTACCGGGCTGATCAGGCGGTCGCCTTCAACCACATCGAGCAAGCGCTGAACTATCGCACCATCACCAAGGCGCTGATCGCCCATGTCGAGGACAACCGGTTCCTGTTGCTGGAGCGCATGACCCGGGAGGTGCTCGACCTGATCATGTCCTACGAACCCGTGCTCACGGCGCAGGTGGAAATCGACAAGCCCCATGCGCTGCGCTTCGCCGACTCGGTATCGATCACGCTGTCGGCGAGCCGTGAACCGCGCCGAGCACGGTGATTGGCTTGGTGCCGCGGGGTCTTTGCGCTTAGCATGGTAGGCAAATCGTCAACGAGGCCGACCACGGCCAGGAGACCCCATGGAAGCCCTCAAGGAAACGCAGCTCTACTGCCCCTTCGCCTATATCGACGGCAGCTGGGTGGCCGCCGACAGCGGCGAGCAGATCGACGTCGTCAACCCGGCCACCGGTGAGTCGTTCGGCAACGTGCCACGACTGGGGCGTGCCGAAACCGAGCGCGCCATTGCCGCCGCCGATACGGCCCTGCCGGCATGGAAGGCCCTTACCGCCCTCGAGCGTGCCGACATTCTCATGAAATGGCACGACCTGATGTTCGAGCATCAGGACGACCTGGCCATGATCATGACCTTTGAACAGGGCAAGCCGCTCAAGGAAGCGGCAGGCGAGATTGCCTATGCCGCGAGCTTTTTGCGCTGGTTCGCCGAGGAGGCGCGGCGCATCTACGGTGAAACCGTACCGGCGGCCAAGCCCAATCAGCGCATCGTCGTCACCAAGCAGCCGGTGGGCGTGGTGGGTGCCATCACTCCGTGGAATTTCCCGGCGGCGATGATCACCCGCAAGGCAGGGGCTGCACTGGCTGCGGGCTGCACCTTCGTGGTCAAACCGGCCAGTCAGACCCCGTTTTCGGCCACGGCCCTGGCGATGCTGGCCGAGCGGGCTGGCGTACCGCGTGGCGTCTTCAACGTGGTGCCCGGACGCGCCAGCGAGATTGCCGCAGCGCTCACCGAGTCTTCGCTGGTACGCAAGATCACCTTCACCGGTTCCACCGAGGTGGGGCGCGAACTGATGGCCAACGCGGCCCAGCATATCCAGAAGATATCGCTCGAACTGGGCGGCAATGCCCCTTTCCTGGTCTTCGAGGACGCCGATCTGGATGCCGCGGTAGAGGGTGCCATGGCTGCCAAGTTTCGCAATGCCGGCCAGACCTGCGTCTGCACCAACCGTTTCCTGGTGCAGTCCAGCGTGGTCAATGCGTTTTGCGAGAAGTTGGCCGTCGCCATGAACAGCGAGCTGAAGGTGGGGGACGGGACCCAGCCGGACATCAATATCGGGCCGCTGATCGACGAGCGGGCCGTGGCCAAGGTCAGCGAACATGTTCACGATGCCGTCGACCACGGTGCCGAGCTGTTGCTGGGCGGTCACCCGCACCCACTGGGTGGCAACTTCTTTACGCCGACGCTGATCAGCTTCGCCAACCAAGACATGAAGGTGGCCCAGGAAGAGACGTTCGGACCACTGGCGGCCGTCTTTCCGTTCGAAGACGAAGCCGATGCCGTCAAAATGGCCAATGACACTCAGTATGGTCTGGCTGCCTACTTCTACTCCCGCGACCTGGGGCGCGTGTGGCGCGTTGCCGACGCTTTGGAATACGGCATGGTGGGCATCAACACCGGGTTGATCTCCAACGCCGCCGCGCCTTTCGGCGGGGTCAAGGCGTCTGGCCTCGGCCGTGAGGGTGGTCACCAGGGCCTGGATGAATTCCTCGAGACCAAGTATCTGTGCATCGATCTGGGCTGACCGGGCTTCGCCCGGAGCTTGAAGCTTGAAGCTTGAAGAGCGGCACTTCGTGCCTGGAAGCTGGAAGAAAAAACCTTGACACCTGATTGGGTGACGACAGGCTGCCTTCCAGCTCGCCGTAGGCGTCAGTGCCTAAAATGGCGCATGCCAGTGAACACCATGGCGATCCCCGCTTCGTTGGCGGCGTCGATCACTTCCTGATCGCGCATCGAGCCGCCGGGCTGGATCACCGCGGCGATACCGGCAGCGGCAGCGGCGTCGATGCCGTCGCGGAAGGGAAAGAAGGCGTCGGAGGCCATCACCGAGCCGGGAACCGGAAGCTCTTCGTCGGCCGCCTTGATGCCGGCGATCTTCGCCGAATAGACGCGACTCATCTGGCCGGCACCCACGCCGATGGTCTGGCCGTTCTTGGCATAGACGATGGCGTTGGACTTGACGTACTTGGCGACCTTCCAGGCGAAGGCGAGGTCGCGCAGTTCCTGTTCGGTGGGCACGCGCTCGCTGACCACGGTGAGTTCATTGCGGCCGACCATGCCCAGGTCGCGGTCCTGCACTAGCAGGCCGCCGGTGACGCGCTTGAAATCATGCGCGTGCTCACGCTCGCCGGGCCAGTGTTCGCCGACGTCGAGCAGACGTACGTTGGGTTTCTCGGCGACGATGGTGCGGGCTTCTTCTTCGACGCCGGGGGCGATGATCACCTCGACGAACTGGCGGTCGATGATGGCGCGTGCGGTATCGGCGTCCAGCGGTACGTTGAAGGCGATGATGCCGCCGAAGGCGCTGGTGGGGTCGGTGGCGAAGGCCTTGTCGTAGGCCTCTCGGGGAGTGGCGCCCATGGCCACTCCGCAGGGATTGGCATGCTTGACGATCACGCAGGCGGTGTCGGTGAACGCCTTGACGCACTCGAAGGCCGCATCGGTGTCGGCCACGTTGTTGAAGGAGAGCGCCTTGCCCTGCCGCTGGGTGGCGGTGGCCACGCTGGCTTCCTGCGCGTCGGCCTCGACGTAGAAAGCTGCGTTCTGATGCGGGTTCTCGCCGTAGCGCATCGACTGCTTCTTTACGAACTGCAGGTTGTAGGTGCGTGGGAAGCCGTCTTCGCCACCCGGCACCCGCTGGCCGAGATAGTCGGCGATGGCGGCATCATAGCCGGCAGTGTGTTCGAAAGCCTTCACTGCCAGGTCGAAGCGGGTGGCGTCACTCACCGTGCCGCCCTGGGCGGCGATCTCGCCCAGTACCCGGGCGTAGTCGCCGGCATCCACCACGACGGTAGTGTGAGCGTGGTTCTTGGCGCAGGCGCGTATCATGGTCGGGCCGCCGATGTCGATGTTCTCGATGGCGTCCTCCAAGGTGCAGTCCGGTTTTGCCACGGTCTGGGCGAAGGGGTACAGGTTGACCACCACCATGTCGATGGGCGCGATGGCGTGCTCGGCCATCACCGCGTCGTCCTGGCCACGGCGCCCCAGGATGCCGCCATGGATCGTCGGGTGCAGGGTCTTCACTCTGCCGTCCATGATCTCGGGAAAGCCAGTGTGCTCGGAAACCTCGGTGGCGGCGATGCCATTCTCCTGAAGCAGGCGGAAGGTGCCGCCGGTGGAGAGCAGTTCGACGCCGCGCTCGCTGAGGCCACGGGCGAAATCGACGATGCCAGTCTTGTCTGAGACGCTGAGCAGCGCGCGTCGGAGCGGCTGGGGACGGTGAGTGTCGGACATGGTGCAACTCTTGATGGTGGACGAAAAGCGGATGGCGAGAAGGGGCGTTCCCGCTCAGATCAGATCATGCTGCTTGAGCTTCTTGCGCAGGGTGCCGCGGTTGAGGCCGAGAATCTCGGCGGCACGGGTCTGGTTGCCCTGGGCGTGGTCCATCACGGTGGCCAGCAGCGGTGCCTCCACCTCGGCCATCACCATGGCATAGAGGTCCGTGACGGTGCCGCCATCCAGGTGAGCGAAGTAACGTCGCATGGCAGCGTCCACGGCCTCTCGCAGCGGTCGTTCGACCACGGGGGCGGTGGGCTCGCCCGAGGGCGGGGAAGCGCTGCTGGGCACGGAGAGTTCAGTGGGCGGCTGCTCGCTCTCCGCCGCGGTGGAAAAGGAAGACTGGGTGGGTTGCTGATTCATGCGGCACTGGTTCCATGCGTTGTCCGCGGTGCGACGAGTCGAGCTGGCGACGTCGCCCCTGGGCGAAAAAGTTCGTCGATGAAGCGGTGTTGTGCGTCCGGCTGCTCCAGCGCGTTGAAGTCCATCCTCAGGGCGCGCCGCTCCTGAGCATCGAAGCGGGTGTCCGAGGCCAGATACCAGCCGAGATGCTTGCGGGCGATGCGCAGTCCCATGTAATCGCCATAGAAGCGGTGCAGCTCGGTCAGGTGTTCCCGCAGAACCGCAGCGCGCTCGGCGGCACTCGGCGGCGGTAGCCGCTGGCCATGGCGCAAGTAGTGGTCGATCTCCCGGAATATCCAGGGATTGCCCTGAGCGGCGCGGCCGACCATTACGGCATTCGCACCAGTATAGTCGAGAACGGCGGCGGCTTTCTCCGGCGAGTCGATATCGCCGTTGGCGAAGACGGGAATGGCAACCGATTGCTTGATCGCGGCGATGGTGTCGTACTCGGCGGTGCCCGCGTATCGCTGCTGTCGGTGGCGGCCATGCACGGCAAGCGCTTGGATGCCGGCGGCCTCGGCTAGGCGGGCGATGCGTACGCCGTTGTTGCTTTCGGCACACCATCCGGTGCGAATCTTGAGAGTCACCGGTACGTCCACTGCAGCGACCACGGCCTCGAGGATCTCTGCCACGAGCGATTCGTCACGCAGCAATGCCGATCCCGCTGCTTTGTTGCACACCTTCTTCGCCGGACAGCCCATGTTGATGTCGATGATCTCGGCGCCCATTCGAGCGTTGAAGAGGGCCGCCTCTGCCAGCATGGCGGCATCGCCGCCGGCGATTTGTACGCTACGAGGGCCGGGCTCGCCGCGGTGGTCCATGCGTAGGCGCGACTTGCGGGTATGCCATAGGGCGGGGTCGGAGGTGACCATCTCGCCGACTACCAACCCTGCGCCCAACTGGCGGCACAGCGTCCGGAAGGGCTGGTCGGTGACACCGGCCATGGGGGCGAGGATCACCCGGTTGGCCAGGCGGTGGTGGCCGATCTGTGGCAAGGAGCGACTGTCTGGCATGGTCGAGCCTGATGGTATGCGGGGGGCATATCATACGCCCCCGTCCGGCGATGGTGAAGGTGCGCTGCTGATCCAGGGGGGCGGTGAGAGCCACTGCGTCCCGTTTCGTCCTGCCTCCGGTGCTGGGTAATGGCGCTTTCCCTGCCAGCCGTTCAGGGAGTGCGTCGGCCGGTGAGGCGTATCCAGCCCTCGCGCAGGCATGGATCGTCCATGACCAGCCCCTGGCCGGCATAGGCATCGAGCACGTTGCGAGCCTGGTTCTCGAGGATGCCGGAGAGCGCCAGGCGACCTCCCGGCGCGACATGAGCGGCGATGACCGGGGCTAGCTCGATCAGCGGTCCGGCGAGAATGTTGGCTGTGACGATGGGAAAGCGGCGCTCGGTTTCGAACTGCTCGGGGTAGCAGAGGGAAAACCGGGAGGCGTCGATACCGTTGCGTTCGGCGTTGTCGCGACTGGCGGCGAGTGCCTGGGGGTCGATGTCGGTACCGGTGGCGTGGGATGCACCGAGTTTCAGTGCGGCGATGGCCAGGATGCCCGAGCCGGTGCCCACGTCGAGCACCTTCTTCCCTTCCAGTTCGCCGCTCACGGCCAGGGTGTCGAGCCAGGCGAGGCACAGCGCCGTGGTCGGGTGAGTGCCGGTGCCGAAGGCCAGTCCCGGGTCGAGATGCAAGTTGACGGCATCGGGTTCCGGTGGCGTGTGCCAGCTCGGCACGATCCACAGCCGCTCGCCCATGCGCAGTGGCTGAAAACCGTCCATCCACTCGCGTTCCCAGTCGCGATCGGCAACCAGTTCATGTTCGATTGTCGGGCAGGGCTCGCCAGGCAGCGCTTCGGCCCAGGCGGCGGCGAGACGCTCGAGCATGCCCTCCAGGCCCTCCAGGTCGTCGTAGAGCCCGGTGAGGACGGTCTCGTCCCATAGTGGGGTGGTGCCCCGCTCGGGCTCGAATACCGGGGCGTCGTGGGCGTCCTGCAGGGTGATGGCGGTGGCGCCTTCGGCGAGCAGCAGCTCTTCGAGCAGTTCCGCCTGTTCGGGGGCGACGCGGGCCTTGAGTTGCAGCCAGGGCATGAGGCCTCCGGGGATGTCGGGAACGCCAGCGGGGTGGCCACGGCCGCCCGCTGGCGTTAGTGGAGGGACGGCTCACTCGCCGAGCTTCTTCTCCAGATAGTGGATGTTGACGCCGCCCTGCTGGAAGTAGCCGTCACGCACCAGGTCCTTGTGCAGGTCGATGTTGGTCTTGATGCCTTCGACCAGCAGTTCATCCAGTGCGTTGCGCATGCGCACCAGGGCATTCTCGCGGCTCGCCCCCCAGGTGATCAGCTTGCCGATCAGCGAGTCGTAGTGGGGTGGCACGGTGTAGCCGGTGTAGAGGTGGGAGTCCATGCGCACGCCCAGTCCACCCGGCGGGTGGTAGAGGGTTACCTTGCCCGGAGAGGGCATGAAGGTGCGCGGATCCTCTGCATTGATGCGGCACTCGAAGGCATGACCGTTGACTTCGACATCGGATTGCGAAATCGACAGCGGCATGCCGGAGGCGATACGCAACTGTTCGCGGACGATGTCCACGCCGGTGACCATCTCGGTGACGGGATGCTCCACCTGCACGCGGGTGTTCATCTCGATGAAGAAGAACTGGCCATCTTCATAGAGAAATTCGAAGGTGCCGGCGCCGCGGTAGCCGATGGTGATGCAGGCCTGACGGCAGGCTTCGAGCACGTCGGCGCGGGCTGCCTCGTCGATGCCTGGGGCCGGTGCCTCCTCCAGCACCTTCTGGTGACGGCGCTGCAGCGAACAGTCGCGATCATAGAGATGGATGGCATTGCCCTGGCCGTCGGCGATCACCTGTACCTCGACGTGGCGTGGCCGTTCCAGGAACTTCTCCATGTAGACGGTACCGTCGCCGAAGGACGAGTGGGCTTCGGTGCGTGTTACGGTGACTGCGGAGAGAAGGTGGGCCTCGGTGTGCACCACGCGCATGCCGCGCCCGCCGCCGCCGGCGGCGGCCTTGATGATCACCGGATAGCCGATGCGCCGCGCCGTGGCGATGATGTCGCCCTCGTCGTCGCCCAGCGGGCCGTCGGAGCCGGGCACCGTGGGCACGCCGGCCTTCTTCATGGCCTCGATGGCGCTGACCTTGTCGCCCATCAGGCGAATCGTCTCGGCCTGGGGGCCGATGAACACGAAGCCTGAGCGCTCCACCTGCTCGGCGAAGTTGGCGTTCTCGGAAAGAAAGCCGTAGCCGGGGTGGATGGCGCTGGAGTCGGTGACCTCAGCGGCGCTAATCAGCGAGGGAATGTTGAGGTAGGACTGGGCCGACGATGCCGGCCCGATGCATACGGCTTCGTCGGCGAGACGCACGTGCATCAGTTCTCGGTCGGCCTTGGAGTGCACCGCGACCGTCTTGATGCCCAGTTCCTTGCAGGCGCGCAGAATGCGCAGGGCGATCTCGCCGCGGTTGGCGATGAGTACCTTGTCCAGCATGATGGATCCGCCCGTGTCAGATGGGTATCAGGAAATGATGAGCAGCGGCTGGTCGAACTCGACCGGTTCGCCATCCTCGGCCAGGACCGCCTCGATCACGCCGTCGCGGTCGGCCTCGATCTGGTTCATCATCTTCATCGCCTCGACGATGCACACCGTCTCACCCTTCTTGACGCTCTGGCCCACTTCCACGAAAGGCTTGGAGCCGGGCGCCGGGCTGCGATAGAAGGTGCCGACCATGGGCGAGTTGAGGGCATGGCCTTGGGGTTCGGCCGGTGCGGCGGGTTCGGGCTCGGCTGCCGGAGCGGTACCGGGAGCGGCTGCCGGCGGGGCAGCCGCCGGTTGTGGCATGGTGGGCTGCGGCCAGCTCACGCCGTTGGGGTGGCGGCTGATGCGTACCGACTCCTCGCCTTCCTGAATCTCGATTTCACTGATATTGGATTCTTCGAGTAACTCGATCAGTTTCTTGACCTTGCGAATATCCATGAGTCTGTCTCGATCGGTGGGTAGTTGGCGGCGGCCCCGGGCGCTGTCAACCCGCGCCGTGTTTCGATAGATCGCGGCAAGATGGCATATTTTGCCTGCTCTATCGCCCGTGATAGGTGTTGTCGGCGGAGTTTGCCTAAAATTCCAGGTGATGTCCAGCTGGCTTCGAACGCTGTTCGTCCCCATGCGGGAGGGCTGCCATGACTCGCTATCCGCTTTGCCGCGAAGGCATCATTCGCAGTACTTCATCGAGATGACGGGCTAGCTCTGCGGCATCCACTTCGCCCTGTATGCGCGCTGCGGTCAGCTCCTTGCCGTCGGCGAAGAACAGCAGGCTGGGTGGGCCGAACAGATCGAAGCGGTCGAGCAGGGCGCGGCTGACGTCATCGCTGCGCGTGACGTCGAGATTGATGCGGCTGAACGCGGTGAGCGGCTCGGCAACGCGGGGATCGGGGTAGACCTTGCGTTCGAGCTGCTTGCACGAGATGCACCAGTCGGCAGTCACGTGCACGAAAGCGGGCAACCCCTGGCTGCTGGCCTGCTGGAGGGCCCGTTCCAGTTCTTCCTGAGTCTCCACGGTGGCGACGGCCTGGGCTTCTGCCGATGAGCCCGTGCCGGATGCGGTGAGTGGGGCCAGCGGACGCAGCGGATTCTGGGCGCCGCTCGCCGCGCCGATCACCAGAGCTACCCCCCAGGCCAGCAGCAGGAGTCCGGCCGCCTGTCGCACCCGCGGCCATCCTTGGGCCTGATTGACGGTCAGTGCTCCCAGCGCCAACGCGCTACCGATGGCCAGGGCAGCCCACAGCAACAGTGCGACCGGTGCCGGCACCAGGCGCTCGATGAGCCAGATGGCCACGCCCAGCAGCAGAATGCCGAAGGCGACCTTGACGCCGTTCATCCAGGCACCGCTACGCGGCAACGCCGTCGTGCCGAAGGTGCCGACGAGCAGCAGCGGTATGCCCATTCCCAGCCCCAGGGCTAGCAGGGCGGCGCCACCCATGAGGGCATCGCCAGTGGTGGAGATGAACACCAGGGCACCGGCCAGGGGAGCCGAGACGCAGGGCGAGACCACCAGTACCGAGAGCGCACCGGCCAGTGCCAGACCGCCCGGACCGCTGCGCTGCGCGCGTGCCTGCCAGCGCTCGACACGACCGGCCAGGCGCGGCGAGAGGCGCAGCTCGAAGGCGCCGAACATGGCCAGGGCGAACAGTGCGAAGAGCACGGCGAAGGTGATGAGCACCGGTGCCGACTGCAGCCGGGCCTGGAGATTGAGGCCGGCGCCGAACACTCCCATCAGCACGCCGACTGCCGCGTAGGTGGCGGCCATCCCGCCCACGTAGCTTGCCGAGAGGATGAAGGCACGCGGTCGGCTGGGATTCTGGCCGACGATGATCGACGACAGGATCGGCACCATGGGCAGCACGCAAGGCGTGAAGGTGAGCCCGAGGCCGGCCAGGAAAAAGAGCCCGAGTGCCAGTGGTAGGCTCGCCTCACGCATCAGGCCGCTGAAGCGGCCGTCCCCGCTCTGGGCGGTGAAAGCACTGCTGTCGGTCTCCGGCGATCTGGCTTGAGGCTGGCCATCGTCGCCGTCACGCCAGCCGACGAAGGCCGCCGGCATGTCGCCCTGGGGGGCCTCGAGGTCGACGGTCTCCGGCGGATAACAGAGGCCGGCATCGGCGCAGCCCTGGAAGCTGACGCGCACGTCCAGCGGGCCGGCGTGGCCGCTCTCGATGGGGGCCTCGAAGACGACGTGTTCGTAGAAGACGTAGACCTCGCCGAGAAACTCGTCGTCCTTGAACTCGCCCGGCGGGATCGAGGCTTCGCCCAGCTTTACGTCGGCATGGCGACTTTCCACGTCGAGCCGATGGCGATAGAGGTAGTAGCCCGCGGCGTTTTCGAAGCCGATGTAGAGCCTCTCGCCGTCATGCCAGACGCTTGGCTGGAAAGCTTCCATGACCGGCAGGAACGCCTCTTCATCGGCGGAGGAGAACCACTGGGCATGGGCGAACGAGGGGCCGAGCAGCAGAAGCAGCGCGACGAGCCAGCGAAGCGAACGTGGGACGATCAACGCAAGGATCCTTTTGTCGAGCGAAGGCGGCGCCATTGTGACCCGGTCCGGCACAGTGAGTTCCGGCCGGTTGCGCCAGGACCGTGCTAGGATAACGCAAGTCGTCATCCGTGTTGATCGACGTCCCGGAAGGGGGGTGCGCCGAATTGTCGCGCCGCTGAATTCCGGTATCGCGCCACTCAGACAGGGAGTCCTCGTCATGGCCTTGAAACCGCGCAAAGCCGACCGCCCTCGCAGCCGGGCGGATAGGCTCGAACGCCCCGAGTACGCTTGGATCTGGAAGCCTCTCGTCGTGCTGGCCGGTATCTATCTGGTCGCGGTCGTGGTGTTGGGCATGTGGTGGAGTCGCGCTCCGGCGCCCTTCGACGTGGAGCGGGCCACGGCCATTCAGCGTGACGCCGTCGCCGACGGTACGGCCGAAGCCGCTACCGCGCCAGCGCAGCGTGGGGCCGTTACCTTGGCGACGTTGATGACATTGGTCGATACCCTGCTCGACAAGCCGGGCGGCTATCTTCGCAATGACGTGGCCCCACCCGGCGCATGGCTCGACAACATGCCGGCCTGGGAGTACGGCGTGCTGTTGCAGGCACGGGAACTGGCCGCTGCATTACCGGCCATGTTCGACGAGGAGACCGCCGAGCTGGACGAGGTGCAAGCCACGCTTCGGCACGATAGCCGCGACTGGCTCTATCCCGGTACCGAGAAGAGGCTCGCACAGGCCCGCGATGCCCTGGGCGAGCGGCTGGCCGCTTTGACCCAGCCGGGAACGGGCTTCGCTGCCGATGGTGAAGGGCTGGCGCAATGGCTCGATCGGGTGGCCGCACGGCTCGATACGCAGAGCCAGAGCCTGTCGGCGAGCGTCGCCGATGACGAGATAGTGAGCCAGTTGGACGTGGAGGCCGCCCCCGACGAGACGCCCTGGTATCGCGTCGATGACGTCTTCCATGAGGCACGTGGCACCGGCTGGGCATTGGGGCAACTGATGGAAGGGGTACAGCGCGATCATGCCGACGTGATCGACGCTGCGGGCGCTACCCAGCGCTGGGAGCGACTGCGGGTGGTGCTCGAGCGTACCCAGCGTCGCTTGTGGAGCCCCGTGGTGCTGAACGGCTCCGGCTTCGGCTTCTTTGCCAATCACTCCTTGGTGATGGCCAATCACCTGCTCCAGGCTCGCGATCTGGCCCGTTCGCTGGCCGACGACCTAGAACGGCAGCGTCGAGAAGCGGATGTCTCGGGGGAGGAGGAAAGGGATCCGGCGTCCACTTCCGGTGCTGAGGTTTCCGAGCCGGAGGGTGAGGCGAGCGTCTCCGGCGAGGACGAAATGGACGAGAGTTGACCGCCAAGCGAACGGGCCACCCGCAGGTGGCCCGTTCTTCGTTCAGTGGTCAACTAAGTCCAGCGGTCAACTCTGTCGCGACGTCGTTCAAGCCTTTTCGTAGGCGGCCACGGACTTCTCGATCGCCTTGCGGGCCGCTTCGGCCCCTTCCCAGGATTCCACCTTCACCCACTTGCCCTTTTCGAGATCCTTGTAGTTCTCGAAGAAGTGGGCGATCTGCTGGCGCAGTAGCTCGGGCAGGTCGGTCACTTCCTGTACCTCGTCGTAGAGGGTGGACAGCTTGGCATGGGGTACGCAGACCAGCTTGGCGTCTTCCCCGGCTTCGTCGGTCATGTTGAGGATGCCGACCGGACGAGCGCGGATGATGCTGCCGGGCTGAACCGGATAGGGCGTCACCACCAGGGCATCCAGTGGGTCGCCGTCGTCGGCCAGGGTATGGGGAATGAAGCCGTAGTTGGCCGGGTAGAACATCGGCGTGGCCATGAAGCGGTCGACCAGTAAGGCTCCCATGTCCTTGTCGATCTCGTACTTGATCGGCGAGTGGTTGGCGGGGATCTCGATGGCAACGTAGACATCGTTGGGGAGATCCTTGCCGGCAGGGATGTTGTCGAAGTTCATCATCGCTTCCTTGGTTGGCGGAAATGCGGGTTGGCCGAGAAATGCTGCAAATTATACGGAGCCGCTAGGGTGATTACCAATGCGACATAGGTGCGGTTCGGGTGGCTTGGGCTTTGGTTGACAGGCCCGGTTTCCGACAAGCGTGTATGATGGCCGGTGCGGGCGGGGTGCCGTCGACCCCGTTCCAACGAGGGACCACCGGCCATCAGGAGCGCGACTTGTCATCGACCCAGCTGTCATTGAGCATTGGACAGGCCTTCGTGGCCCCGGATCGGCGTCATCATCGTAGCTCCATGTCGGTTCGCCTTCCCGACGAGGTGGGGCTGTTGACGGCAAAGGGGGGCTGCGCCGTGATCAGCGACACCAGCTCGCGCAATGCCATCGCCAAGCAGGCCGGCGACTTGAGCGTGCGAGGCTTTCTCGCCGATTACTTCTCCACCCCGGATCACTGGGACGTCAAGACCTCCGCTACCCGGGTGCTGCGAGCCCTCAATGCGTGGTGCTACAGCCAGAGCCACTTCGTCGAGAATGGCAGTTTCGTGGCCGCGCTCTCGGCCATGGTCTACCGTGGCCAGGAGGCCCATCTGTTCCACATGGGAGACACGCTGGTGTTCCGTCTGCGTGGCGCCGAGTTCGAGCAGCTCAGCCGCGATCATGTCTCCGATCTGGGCGGCTACCGCTATCCGTCGCGCGCCTTGGGCCTCGACGGCAGCATCGATATCGACTATCTCCGCCTGCCGCTCAAGCAAGGCGACATCTTTCTGTTCACCACCCAGGCGGTGCGGGGCACGCTGATGCCCTCGGACTACGTGCAGCTGATTCGCATGGATGCCAGCGATCTGGATGCCGCCTGCGAGCGCATGGCGCAGGCGGCACGCGAACGCGCCCAGTCGCGAGGCTACGGTGCCGACCAGTTCTGCTTCCAATTGGTGCGTGTCGATGCGCTGCCCGAGCAGCAAGAGGATCATCCCGGCAAGATCTACGGCGATCTGCCGATTCCTCCCGAGCTCACCGTGGGTGAGCGCCTCGAGGGCCTGGAAGTACAGGAGGTGCTGTCGCGCACCGCCCAGTCGCGGGTCTACCGGGTTCGCGATGTGCGCACCGAGCGCGAAATGGTCATGAAGGCGCCGAGCCCCGAGCTTTCCAACCGTAATGCGTATCTGGAGCATTTCCTGCTGCAGCAGTGGGTCGTCGAGCGAGTCAAGTCGCCCTTCGTGGTACGCGTCATGGAGCCTTCCCGGCCACGCCGCTACCTCTATTATCTGATGGCCTACGTCGAAGGAGAGACGCTAACCGAGTGGGCTCGGCGCCATCCCCAGGCGAGCCTGTCCCAGCGCCTGGACATCGCCCTGCAGTTGGGCAAGGCGACGCAGGCGCTTCACCACCGCGACCTTCTGCATCAGCGCATCCATCCCGACAACGTGTTGATCGACGCCCATGGGCAAGTGGTGCTCACCGACTTCAGCGCTTGCCATATGCGCGACCTGGAGGGGCATCGTCGCTCCCGCGAGCTGGCACGGCAGGTGGGGCTCAACGAACACAGTGCTCCGGAATATGCCCTCGACGACAGCGTGGGGCGGCGCAGCGATCAGTATTCGCTGGCCTCGACCATCTACTGGTTGCTCACCGGCGAGCTTCCCTATGCCCGGGTGCCCAGCCAGTTGCGCAGTCATACCGATCTGGAACAGCTCGCCTATCGCAGCGCGCGCACCGTGAATCCGGAGGTCTCGGCGGCGCTCGACGATACCCTGCGCCGGGCGCTCGACCCGCAGCGCTCGCTGCGCTTTCGCCGCATGTCGGAGCTGCTCTACGCACTGCGTCACCATGACGACCGGCCCGGCGCGTCGCAACGCCAGCGACGCCGGTGGGTGGGCGATCCGGCCAGCTTCTGGCAGGGGGTCGCCGGCCTCTTGCTGCTGTTGCTGGTGCTGTCCTGGCTGCTGCGCTGACCACGAGCCACGAGCCACGAGCCACGAGCCACGAGCCACGAGCCACGAGCTTCGGGTTTCGAGGGGCGAGTTAGACTATTGCCCGCAGCCCGCAGCCCGCAGCCCGCAGCCCGCAGCCCGCAGCCCGCAGCCCGCAGCCCGCAGCCCGCAGCCCGCAGCCCGCAGCCCGCAGCCCGCAGCCCGCAGCCCGCAGCCCGCCGCTCAGATCGTGAACTCGGGCAGCTTGCGCTCGACGCGGTGCTTGGCGAGCTTGGCGACCTTGGGCAGGCCGTTCTCGAACGGGGGGTATTCCTCGCCCTGGATCAGCGGAGCCAGGTAGGTGCGGCACGCCTCCGTGATGCCGAAGCCGTCCGCGCGGATGAAGTCGCGTGGCATGAATTTCTCGCGATTGGCGATTTCGGCGAGCGGAGCCGCCTCAATACGCCACTCATAGGGGGTGTCGTTGAGGCGTCGAATGGTCGGCATCATGGCGTTCTTGCCCTCGAGAGCCAGCTCCACGGCCTTTTCGCCCACCGCATAGGACTGTTCCACGTCGGTTCTCGAGGCGAGGTGACGGGCGGCGCGTTGCAGGTAGTCGGCCACCGCCCAGTGATACTTGTAGCCTAGATCCTGCTTGACCATGCCGGCGAGGGTGGGGGCCACCCCGCCCAGCTGGCGGTGGCCGAAGGCGTCGGTGTTGCCGGAGTCGGCCAGGAAGGTGCCGTCCTCGTAGCGGGCCCCCTCGGAGACCACGATCACGCAGTAGCCGTAGCGCTTGACCGCTTCGTCGACCCGAGCCATCACCGCCTCGCGGTCGAAGTGCACCTCGGGGAAGATCACCAGGTGCGGCGGTTCGCTCTCGCCCCGACCGGCGAGAGCCCCGGCGGCGGCGATCCAGCCGGCGTGGCGGCCCATTACCTCGAGCACGAACACCTTGGTGGAGGTGGCGCACATGGAGGCGATGTCCAGCGAGGCTTCCAGCGTGGAAGTGGCGATGTACTTGGCAACGCTACCGAAGCCCGGCGAGTTGTCGGTGATCGGCAGGTCGTTGTCCACGGTCTTGGGGACGTGGATGGCGGTAAGCGGGTAGCCCAGCTTCTCGGAGAGCTGGGAAACCTTGAGACAAGTGTCGGCGCTGTCGCCGCCGCCGTTGTAGAAGAAGTAGCGGATGTCGTGAGCCTTGAAGACTTCGATCAGCCGCTCGTATTGGGCTCGGTGAGTCTCGATGTCCTTGAGCTTGTAGCGGCACGATCCGAAGGCACCGCCCGGCGTGTGGCGCAGGGCAGCGACGGTCTCGGCGGACTCCCGGCTGACGTCGATCAGATCTTCGGTGAGGGCGCCGATGATGCCGTTGTGGCCGGCATAGACTTTGCCGATGCGGTCGGGGTGACGCTGACAGGCCTCGATCACGCCACAGGCGCTGGCATTGATCACGGCGGTGACACCACCGGACTGGGCATAGAAGGCATTATGCGGGGCCATGGGGCTGCATGCTCCTGGATCGTGGGCGGGGTTGGCAATCGGGCGAAGAATTCTAGCGCAAAGCGCCTGAGGCTGCATCCGCTGGAGGGCCCCCGGCCAGCGTGCTAGTCTGCCGCTTCACTGATAGCGGGCCGCGGCCGGCCCGCCAGACTGGCGAGGAGTCGACGTCGGCATGCACCTGCACATTCTCGGAATCTGCGGCACCTTCATGGGCAGCCTGGCGCTGTTGGCACGTGAAGCCGGCTTCACCGTCAGCGGCTCGGACGCTGGCGTCTATCCGCCGATGAGCACCCAGCTCGTCGAGGCGGGTATCGGCCTGTGCGACGGCTATGCGGCGGCCAATCTCGAACCGCATCCAGACTTGGTGGTGATCGGCAATGCCCTGTCGCGCGGCAACCCCGAGGTGGAAGCGGTGCTCGACGCCGGGCTGCCTTACGTCTCCGGCCCGCAGTGGCTCGCCGAGCGAGTGCTGCCCGGTCGGCGAGTCATTGCCGTAGCGGGCACCCACGGCAAGACCACCACGGCGAGTCTGGTCGCTTGGCTGTTGGAATCTGCAGGGCTCTCGCCGGGCTTTCTGATCGGTGGGGTGCCGCGCAACTTCGGCGTTTCGGCGCGCCTCGGGGCAGCGGATGCCCCCTTCGTGGTGGAGGCCGACGAGTACGATACCGCTTTCTTCGACAAGCGCTCCAAGTTCGTCCACTACCGCCCCGAGATCGCCGTACTGGGCAATCTGGAGTTCGATCACGCCGACATCTTCGACGACCTAGCCGCCATCGAACGGCAGTTCCATCACCTGGTGCGTACCGTGCCAGGCAAGGGGCTGCTGCTGGTGGCCGATGGCGAGCCGGCGCTGGACAGGGTGCTGACAATGGGGTGCTGGACGCCGGTGGAGCGTTTCGGTAGCGAATCGTCGAGCCCTTGGCGCCTCGAACTCGAACGTGACGATGCTTCGCGCTTTCGGGTCGTTCACCAGACGGCCGAGGTCGACGAGGACGCCGTCGTCGACTGGTCGCTCACCGGCACTTACAACGCCTGCAATGCTCTGGCCGCCCTGGCTGCGGCCCACGCCTGCGGCGTCGACCTCGCGCGCGGCGCGGCGGCTCTCGCCCGTTTCGAGACGCCGCGTCGACGCCAGGAGGTGCGCGGCGAGGTGGCTGGCATCCAGGTCATCGACGACTTCGCCCACCATCCCACGGCGATCGCCGCCACCCTCGAAGGGTTGCGGGCCGCCACCCCGCGCGGGCGGCTGCTGGCGGTGATCGAGCCGCGTTCCAACACCATGCGGCTGGGTACGCTGCGCGACCGCCTGGCGGCCAGCGTGGCGGCCGCCGACGCCGCCTGGTGGTACCAGCCGGAAGGGCTCGACTGGTCGCTGGAATCGGTACTCGAAGCGGGTGCGGTACCGGGGCGGCTTGCCACTACCCTGGACGACCTGGTGGCGATGGTGGTGGCCGAGGCACGACCTCTCGACCGTGTCGTGGTGATGTCCAACGGCGGGTTTGGCGGCATCCACGAGAAGCTGCTCGCCGCCCTGGAGGTGGCGCATGGGCGTTGATTTCCAGCGACCAATCACGGTGGCGCTGACCGGTGCTTCCGGTGCCCAGTACGGTCTGCGTCTCATCGATGCCCTGGTGGCCGCCGACCATGAGGTGTGGGTGATGATCTCCAAGGCCGCCCACCTGGTCATCGAGACCGAGACGACAGCGGAATTGCCGGCGCGCCCGGCACGCCTGGCCGAGGCGCTCGCGCAGCGCAGCGGCGCGCGCCACGGACAGGTCCGTTGCTTCGGTCGCGAGGAGTGGATGGCGCCGGTGGCGTCCGGTTCCGGGGCGTCGTCGTCGATGGTGATCTGCCCGTGCTCCACCGGCACCCTCTCGGCAGTGGCGACGGGAGCCAGCAATAACCTGATCGAGCGCGCCGCCGATGTGGCGCTCAAGGAGCGGCGCCAATTGATCCTGGTGCCGCGCGAGACGCCGCTGTCGGCCATCCATCTCGAGCACATGCTCAGCCTGTCCCGGCTGGGGGCGGTCATCCTGCCTGCCGCACCGGGTTTCTATCACCAGCCGCGCTCGGTGGACGATCTGGTCGACTTCATCGTCGCTCGCATTCTCAACCAGCTCGGCATCCCTCACCGGCTGATGCCGCGTTGGGGCGAGTAGGCGGGTGGCTCGTTGCCATCATGCCGGTGTCATGCGGCGATGGTATGCTGTGTGGTTCCTGAACTTTCCAGGGATGGAGAATGGCGACGATGCTGCAGCTGTCGATGCTTTCGGTCTTCGTGCCGACCTTCCTGCTCGTTTCGCTCACCCCGGGGATGTGCATGACGCTCTCCATGGTGCTGGGCATGACGCAGGGCGTGCGCCGCACCCTGTGGATGATGGCCGGGGAGCTCGCCGGCGTGGGGCTGGTGGCCGCCTCGGCCGGGGCCGGCGTGGCCACGCTGATGCTGCGCCAGCCGGCGCTGTTCGCCATGTTCAAATGGGTGGGCGGAGCCTATCTCGGCTATCTGGGGGTCATGATGTGGCGTTCGCGCGGGCGCATGGCGATCCCGCTGACGCTGGATCGTGATGCCGCCCCGGTGGCCCGTGGACAGCTGGCCCTGCAGGGGTTCGTGACGGCCGTTGCCAACCCCAAGGGGTGGGCGTTCTTCGTCGCCTTGCTGCCTCCTTTCCTGGAGGCTTCCCGCCCCTTGGCGCCCCAACTGGCCATGCTGGTGGCGGTGATTCTGGTCATCGAATTCCTTGCCCTGATGCTCTACGCCAGCGGCGGACGCACCCTGCGCCGACTGCTGGGCGAAAGCGGCAACGTGCGGTTGCTCAATCGCCTGGCGGGATCGTTGATGGTGGGGGTAGGGGCGTGGCTGGCGCTTGGCTGACCGGGCTTCGCTGGGAAAAGCCCACTAAGCTAGCGGCAGCCAAACCACCCGGATCGTGGTCAGCAGCAGCGAGCCGAGCAGCAGCCACGTCCAGGGACAGGGGGCGAGAGAGGGGCGTGGGCGTCGCTGCCAGGCGAGCTGCACCAGAGCGCACACCACCAGCCCCAGCAGGGCGCCGCCCACCACGTCGCTGAGCCAGTGTACCCCAAGGGTCAGGCGCGACAGAGCCATGGGTAGCGTCAGGAGAATGGCGATCCAATAGGGCCAGAAACGTTGCCGGTGAGGAAGCTCGCTGGCGACGAAGGCGGCAGCCGTGCCGAGCAGCACCACCGTGGTGGAGGTGTGAGCGCTGGGGTAGGCCAGCGAGTCGGCCAGGTACTCCGGTGCGAAAGGCCGCGCGCGGCCGATCAGCAGCTTGCCCAGGGTGTTGAGCAGTGCGATGCCAACGAGACCGGCGATACCCTGCACTAGCGCGTCGAGCCGGTGTCGGGTCAGCAGCCACAGCGCCCAGGGAAGGCTCAGCGCCAGAATGCCGTAGCGGTCGCCAACCCGGGCCAGCGTCTCGCTGCTGGTGTGCAGCCAAGGCGTATCGAGCGCCTGGAACAGGGCCTGCACTGCGAGATCCATCTCCAGCGGGCCATCGTGGTGGATGACCAGAATCGTCCAGCCGGAAAGCCCGCCCAGCGATAGCACCAGCAGCAGCCAGATGCCGAGCGGTACCTCTCCGTGTTCGCTTTGTTCCAACCACAGGCGTCGCAGCAGCGGATAACGACGCGCTCCGCTAAGCAACAGGCGGTATAGCCGGCCGGGTCGGCTGACCTGCTGGCGTAGCCACGAGAACGTCACCGCCAGTGCCACCATGACGACCCCTAGTACGATCAGCCAGCGCTCCAGCCCCGGGGGTAGGTCGAGTCGTTGCTGCCAGGCCTGGCCCAGCAGGTAGCCCGGCAGCACGTAGGCCGGTGCCCATAGGGCCGCCGAGGCCAGGTTGGCCCAGGTGAAGGTGCGCGGTGGCATGTGCAGTATGCCGGCAGTCAGTGGGATGACCGGACGCACCGGGCCGACGAATCGTCCCAGGAACACGGACAGGGTGCCATGGCGCTGGAAGAAGCGGGCTGCGTGGGCGAGCCACTCCGGATGGCGTGAGAATGGCCAGAGCAGTGTCACGCGTTCGCGCAGCGTGTAGCCCAGGATGAAGCTTACGCCGTCGCCGATGACAGCGCCGACGAAGGCCGCCAGCAGCACAGCAGGAATCGACAGCTCCTGGTGACCGGCCAGCGAGGCAGCGGCGGTTATCAGTACCACGCCCGGCACCAGTAGCCCCACCATGGCCAGGGATTCGATCATGGCGATCGCGCCGATGATTAGCAGCAGCATTCCCGGGGAGGGGGTCAACTGGTAGAGGGTGGCGGTGAGGTTCAAGCGGCAACTCCGAAGCGGCAGTAAGCGATTCCCTACTGGGTTTCCAGGCGCTGGGTCAGATCGAGCAGGCGGCGGAGGAACCGCTGCCAATCCTCGCCGGGCAGACGTTGGCACAGCCCCATGCGCGAGCGCAGCGGACCGGTATCCACCAGTACCACGGACTCCAGTGCGTGCAGGATGCGCTGCTGCACGAGTTGGGCGCCGCTTTCGCTGGTGTCGGGGAGCACCAGCCAGAAAGTCGAGAGGGTCTGGCGGCCCAGGAAGTCGTGACGGCGCGAGCAGCGGCGCACCTCACGGCACAGGGTGTCGAGCAGCGCCTGGCGTGCGCGACTGCCGAACTGTTCGCTGGCCATTTCCACTTGGGGCAGATGGATCACCACGATCGCCAGCGATTGGTGCAACAGTTCGGTGCGCTGGAACTCGCTGTCCAGGTGCGCGTGCAGGCCGTCGCGAGAAAGCGCTTGGCAATCCCTGTCGCGAGGGTCGGTGGCCAGCATGAGTGCGCGCTGTCGCCGTTGCTCCCAGAGGGCCAGGGGAGCCAATGCCATGGCCGTCAGGTAGGCCAGAGACGGGTCGCTGAAAAGCGGCGCTCCGCACAGCAGCAGCCAGGCTGGAGCCATGACGACATTGAGCGTGAGCGCAGGCATCAGCGGCAGCAGGAGTGTCGACAGCACGGGAGCCAGACCGACCCATAGCGTAGCGGAATCTCCCAGCCGCGGCAGCTCCACCGCCAGCAGCAGGTAGCCGGCGATCAGTGCGAGATAGGCGGGAAGACGTGGGTGGTTGAGGACCGTCAGGCGCAGTACGGCGGCAACCAGCATCAGTATGGCCAGCAATGCGGGAAGCAGGATGCGTGCATAGTGGCCCATCAGATAGTGCCATGCGGCATAGCTGACCAGCAGCAGGGCGCCTGACACATAGGCGAGTGCAAAGCGCCCGGCCGTGTTGGGAGTGCTTTCATCCATGCTCGAACTCGCGGTCGGTGGTGAGAGCTGTGCGCTGGCGCTGGAAGTCGGCCAGGGGAATCCCCAGGTCATCGGCCGTCGCCAGGGTCAGGAAGCGTGCCTTGCGTGGCGTCGGCAGGGTGGCCATCAGCGTCGATCTGCGCTGCCCGGCCTGAACGTCATCGCGACTGAGCAGTAGAGCTGCCAGGGTGCGTGAGTCAAGGCGGTAGCAACTCTCGAAGCCATACAGCTGGTGGCACAACATGCGTGCCGTGGTCCAGAGTTGGTGACGTGGCACCTCGAGCAATAGCAGCTCGCCGTGGACGTCTTCACGCTGGCAGCGGGCACGCTCTCGAGGGAGGTCCTCCGTCAGCTGATGCGCCGACCACAAAGGGAGGCCCGGTACTAGCCGTACCCGTTGGCGGACCACCGGCTGTTGCGGCTGATGGCGGCGTGCCATGGCCATGGCCGTCAGCACGGCCAGCGTCAGCCCGACGAACGCCGCCTGGATGGGGCCGAACAGTGGGTAGAGTGCCCACCAGGAAATTCCCGCCAGCATCAGGTTGGTGCCCAGCGTCCAGCTGGGTTGCGGCATCAGCAGCACGGCAGGCCACAGCCAGAACCACAGTGCATAGCCTTCCGGCGCCGTCCACAGCAGGCCGGTGAGCAGCAAGCCGGGCAGCAGTTGCCAGGGCAGCATGGCGGGCCGGCGGTGGCTGAATTCGAGCAGTGCCGCCGTCAGCGTCAGCCAGAGGACGCCCAGCCACAGCAGTAGCGCGCTGGCCAGCTGTGTCTGACGAGGCGCAAGGAAGGCCAGCAGGAGGGCTCCGGCCAGCAGATTGAGACGCATCAGCCCGACTTTGTACTTGCTTTGCATGGTGCCTTACTATGAATGATCCCACCGCAGGACGGTCCGCCCACAGTATAACGACCAAAGTGCCCTTCGCGCTTTGACCCAGGAGAGTCACAACGCATGTCAGTTCTCGCTTCTCGATCCACAGGTAACGCCGCCGGTGATGTCGGAGATGTCGCCGCCTACATGACTCGACTCGGGCAGGCTGCACGGGATGCTGCCGCACAGATGCGGCGCGCCCCCACCGCCATGAAGAACGCTGCCCTGTTGGCTATGGCCGACCGGCTCGAGCGGGAGCGTGCCGAAGTCCTGGCCGCCAATGCGCGCGATGTGCAGCGCGGGCGTGCAGCAGGGCTCGATGCGGCCCTCCTCGATCGTCTGGCTCTCGATGATGCCCGTATCGATGCCATGGTGGAAGGGCTGCATCAGGTGGTGAGCTTGCCCGATCCGGTGGGTGAGATCGATGGCTTGAAGGCGCGCCCGAGCGGTATCCAGGTCGGTCAGATGCGAGTTCCCTTGGGGGTGATCGGCATCATCTACGAATCGCGCCCCAACGTCACCCTGGAAGCGGCGAGCCTGTGTCTCAAGTCCGGCAATGCTGCCATTCTGCGCGGCGGCTCCGAGGCCCGTGACTCGAATGCCGCGATTGCTGCCTGCCTGACGGCGGGACTCGCCGAGGCAGGACTGCCGGAAGCCGCCGTGCAGGTGGTGGCGACCACCGACCGTGAGGCCGTGGGACGACTGATCGCCATGCCCGAGTACGTCGACGTGATCATTCCCCGCGGTGGCAAGTCGTTGATCGAGCGTATCGCCCGCGAAGCGCGAGTGCCGGTGATCAAGCACCTCGATGGCGTCTGCCACGTGTATGTCGATGCCAGCGCCGATCCGCAAAAAGCGCTGGCGATCGCGGTGAATGCCAAGACCCATCGCTACGGTACCTGCAATACCATGGAGACGCTGCTCGTCGATACCCCGGTGGCCGAAGCTCTGCTGCCGCGTCTGGCCGCGGCTTATGCCGAGCATGGTGTCGAGCTACGCGGCTGCGAGCGCACCCGGACGATCCTGTCCGATTGCGTGCCGGCCGAAGAAGCCGACTGGCATGCCGAATACCTGGCGCCGGTGCTGGCCATTCGCGTCGTGGATGGCATCGAGGCGGCCATCGCGCATATCGAACGTTACGGCTCTCATCATACCGACGCCATCGTTACCGAGCACTATGGGTTGGCGCGGCGTTTTCTGGCCGAGGTCGACTCCAGCTCGGTGATGGTCAATGCGTCGACGCGCTTTGCCGATGGCTTCGAGTATGGTCTGGGTGCGGAGATCGGCATTTCCACCGACAAGCTGCATGCCCGTGGCCCGGTGGGTCTCGACGGGCTGACGACCCGTAAGTACGTGGTGCTCGGCGACGGGCAGGTTCGCCAGTGAGAGAGCGTCCGTATCGTGTACCGCCGCGCATCGGCATGCTTGGCGGTACTTTCGATCCGGTGCACCTCGGCCACTTGCGCAGTGCCGTGGAGCTGCGCGAGGGGCTGGGTCTGGACCAGGTGCGCATGATTCCCGCCAAGATGCCCCCGTTGAGAGGCGAGCCGCGGGTCTCGCCCGAGATGCGTCTGGCGCTGCTGCGACTGGGCATTGGCGATACTCCCGGGTTGGTTGCCGACCCCCGCGAGCTCGAGCGCGACGGCCCTTCGTTCAGCGCCGACACGCTGGCCAGCCTGCGCGAGGAGTCGGGCGGCGAGGCGCGACTGGTCATGGCGCTGGGGCATGATGCGTTCCTGCGGCTCGCCAGCTGGCATGCCCCCGAACGGCTCTTCGAGTTCGCCCATGTTGTGGTGATCGACCGCCCCGATCATGAAGCGCCACTGCCGCCGGCGCTGGAGGAGCTGGTCCACGGCCGCGAAGTGGCCGATGCCGAGACGCTGATGGAGCAACCGGCCGGGAAGCTGCTGCGACTGGCACTGCCCACGCGCATGGCCATTTCCGCTACGGCGGTACGGCATCGCCTGGCCGAGCGACGCAGTGTGCGCTACTTGCTTCCGGAAGCGGTAGAAGCACGGATTCTCGAGGGCGACCTCTATCGGTCGCATTGACCGCTGCCAGTGACACGGCAAGACGCTACAATGGACGCCGATCCGGACTTCCCATCGACGAGGGGCTATGCACAACCATTCGCACACCACGAAATCACTGGTGCTCGACGCACTCGAATCGCTCAAGGCCAAGGACGTGGCCACTCTGGACGTCTCGCGGCTGACCAGCGTCACCGATGTGATGGTCGTGGCCAGCGGGACGTCCTCCCGCCACGTGGCGGCACTCGCCGATCGCGTCATCCAGGAGGCCAAGGAGCAGGGGATCCAGCCGCTGGGGGTGGAAGGCAGGGCTGGCGCCGACTGGGTGCTGGTCGATCTGGGTGACCTCGTGGTGCATGTGATGCTCGCTGAGACCCGACAGCTGTATGACCTCGAACGTCTGTGGGCGGACATGCCCAGCGATGCCGACGTCGGCAGTCGGCAAGGCGGTCTATGAAGGTCCGCCTGCTGGCGGTGGGAACGCGCATGCCCGACTGGGTGGCCGAAGGGGTCGAGACCTACCGTCGGCGGCTGCCCCGTGACTTCGCCCTGGAGATCGAGGAGATCGCCCCAGGCGCGCGTGGCAAGAACGCCGACGTGACGAAGGCCATGGCCCTGGAGGGGCGTCGGCTTCGCGAGCGCCTGCGGGGGGACGAACTCACGGTGGCGCTGGAGGTGGGTGGACAGGCATGGAGTACCCAGCGCCTGGCGCGTGAAGCCGAGAATTGGCGTTTCGAAGGGCGCGACGTGGCGCTGCTGGTGGGTGGTCCGGATGGACTCGAACCATCGCTCGCTGCCGCTGCCGACCGGCGCTGGTCGCTCTCGCCTCTGACGCTGCCGCATCCCCTGGTCAGGATCATCGTCGCCGAGCAGCTCTATCGCGCCTGGACGCTGTTGGTGGGCCACCCCTATCACCGCTGATGGCGGTATTATTGCAACGACGGTTCGAGGTCAATGACCGCATGCGTCTTCGCCGTGACACGCTCAAGAATCCCCAGCACGAACTGCGCATCTTTCGTGCCCGTTCGCTGCTGGCGGCGCTACTGGTCATCGCTTTGACCGGGTTGCTGATGGGGCGCCTGGGTTACCTTCAGGTGGTTCAGCATGAGGTCTACACCACGCGTTCGGAAAGCAACCGCGTGCGCGTCGAGCCGTTGCCGCCTACCCGTGGGTTGATCCATGACCGCAACGGTGTGCTGCTGGCCGACAACCGTCCTACCTACAATCTGATGCTCATACGCGAGCGAGTCGACGATATCGATGCCACCCTGGACCACCTGGACTCGTTGCTGGAGTTGTCGGAGGAGGAGGCCGAAGCCATTCGCGTGCGTGCCGGCCAGCGCCAGCGCCCCTTTCAGCCGGCGCTGCTGATGAGCGACCTCGACGAGGATCAGATCGCCCGACTGGCGGTCAATCGTCATCGCTTGCCTGGCGTCGAGGTGGAGGCGCAGCTGCTGCGTTACTATCCCGATGCCGAAGTGATGGCCCATGCGCTGGGCTACGTGGGCCGCATCAATGCCGATGAACTGAAGTCGCTGGATGCCGGTCGCTATGCCGGGACGCACTTCATCGGCAAGACCGGCGTGGAGCGATTCTATGAGGACGTGCTGCATGGCCAGGCGGGACTGCGCAAGGTGGAGACCAACGCACGGGGGCGGGTGTTGCAGGAACTGGGCCGCACCGACCCGGTACCTGGCAAGGATTTGACGCTGACCCTCGACAAGGAGTTGCAGACGCTGGCCTACGAGCTGCTCGAAGAGCGTCGTGGTTCCATCGTCGCCATCGCTCCCAAGACCGGCGAGATCCTGGCCATGGTGTCGGCGCCCGGGTTCGACAGCAACCGCTTCGTCACGGGGATCGACGTCACCACCTATCGCGCCCTGCAGGAAGACCTCGACCTGCCGCTATTCAACCGTGCGATTCGCGGCCATTATCCGCCGGGGTCGACGATCAAGCCGTTTCTGGCCCTGGCCGGGCTGACCGAAGGCGAGGTCACCCCGGACAAGACCATCTACGATCCCGGCTACTTCCAGTTGCCCAACGATTCGCGGCGCTATCGAAACTGGCTGCGCTGGGGGCACGGGCGTGTCGACCTGGAGCGCTCCATTGCCGTTTCCAACAATACCTACTATTACTCCCTGGCCCATGAGCTGGGCATCGACCGCTTGCATGAACGCATGAGCGCGCTGGGCTTCGGGCAGCGGGTGGCCCATGACGTCTACGGAGAAAGTGCTGGCCTCATGCCGTCCCGAGACTGGAAGCGCGGCCGTTTCGGAGAGCCCTGGTATCCGGGAGAGACGCTGTCGGTGGGGATCGGCCAAGGCTATTGGCAGGTCACCCCGCTGCAGCTGGCCACTGCCACCGCGGTGCTAGCCAATCGCGGCGAGTGGGTCAAGCCGCGCCTGGCGCGGCGCATCGGCGAAGACACGGTGCCCAGCGAGCTGCCTGAAACCCCGCCCGACATCGGCGTGGAGAACGAAGCCTGGTGGGAGCATATTTTTTCCGGCATGGAGAAGGTCGTCAGTGGGCGCGAGGGAACGGCACGGCGAACCGGCGAGGGGCTGCAGTACCGCATGGGCGGCAAATCGGGCACGGCCCAGGTCTTTTCGCTGGGCCAGGACCAACGCTACGACGCCGAGGAGTTGGCTGAACGGTTGCGTGATCATGCGCTGTTCGTGGCCTTTGCTCCGCTGGAAGAGCCGGAAATTGCCGTGGCGGTCATCGTCGAGAATGCCGGTGGAGGCAGTACTCACGCTGCACACCTGGCGCGGGCCATGACCGATGCCTGGCTGCTCGAGGAAGGAGAGGTGCCCGATGTCGATGAGTTGCGCGAGACGCTGGAAAACGATGACGCAAGCGTGGCGGGGAACTGATCCATGCCGTTGAACTACCTGAGTCGGCGTCTGCGCGGCTATCCAGTGGGTCCCCCCAACAGTGGCATGACGCGTCGCAAGGGCCCCTGGGAGCGCGCCCATCTCGATCCCTGGCTGCTGTTCCTGTTGCTGGTGCTCATGGCGGCGGGCCTGGGCGTACTCTACAGTGCCAGCGGGCAGCGCCTGGAAGTGGTGGTCGCTCAGGCGACGCGTTTTCTGGTCGCGGCCGGCGTGTTGGTGGTGCTGGCGCAGGTATCGCCGTCGACGTTGTTGCGCTGGGCTCCCTTGGCCTATGGCATTGGCCTGCTGATGCTGATTGCCGTTGAGCTGGTGGGTGACATGGGCATGGGGGCGCAGCGCTGGCTGGTGATTCCCGGCGTGATTCGCTTCCAGCCCTCGGAGCTGATGAAGCTCGCCATGCCGATGATGGTCGCTGCCTGGTTGAGCCGTCACGAACTGCCGCCGCGGCTCCGCGACCTGACAGTCGGTGCCCTCATCATCGGGGTGCCGGTGGTGCTGATTGCCAAGCAGCCGGACCTGGGGACCGCACTGCTCGTCGCCACGGCGGGCATCTTCGTGGTACTGCTGAGCGGTCTTTCCTGGCGTTTCATCCTCGCCCTGGGCGTGCTGGCGGCGTCGGCACTGCCGCTGCTGTGGATGAACCTGCACGATTACCAGCGTCAGCGCGTGTTGACCTTCCTCAATCCCGACAGCGACCCTCTGGGGTCGGGGTGGAACATCATCCAGTCGACCACGGCCATCGGCAGCGGCGGCCTGTGGGGGAAAGGGTGGCTTGAGGGTACGCAGTCGCAGCTGGAATTTCTGCCCGAGCGGCATACCGACTTCATCGTCGCGGTGCTCGGCGAGGAGTTCGGACTGATCGGCATGCTGGTCGTGCTCGCTCTCTATCTGCTGATCGTCATGCGTGGCCTGTGGCTGGCTGCCACGGCGCATGATACCTTCGGGCGCCTGTTGGGCGGGGCCATCATTCTGACCTTCTTCATCTACGTGTTCGTCAACGTGGGCATGGTCAGCGGCATTCTGCCGGTAGTCGGCGTGCCGCTACCTCTGGTGAGCTTCGGTGGCACCTCCAGCGTGACCTTGATGGCGGGTTTCGGTATTCTCATGTCCATTCACGGACACCGCCGATTCCTGCCTCGTTAGTCGTGGGCGACGGTTCATTCGGGTGATTTCCCCTCCAGGAGTGGCAAGCGCATGATGCCAGCGGGCAGATGGAACAAGGGCGTCGCCGTCGGCGTAGCGGTTCTGATCCTATGGGTGATCTCTGCGCTCACACTAGCCGGGGAGTTCGACCCGGCACGTCATGACGGTGCGCGTGCCCTGGTCGAGGAACTCGACGCTCGCGGCCTCGAGCGTGACTGGGCCGCCACCGCTCTGCGTCGGGCCGTGATGCAGCCGGACGTTCTGGAAGCCATGGCCGGCGCTGCCGAGCGGCATCTGCGCTGGGACGAGTATCGTGCCATCTTTCTGACCCCCGAACGCATTGCCCAGGGCGTTGCCTTCATCGACGCCCACGCGCCGGCTTTCGAGCGGGCCGAGAAGGCCTTCGGCGTGCCGCCCGAGGTGGTTGCGGCCATCATCGGCGTCGAAACGGCCTATGGCCGCCATACCGGCAGCCACCGTGTACTCGACTCACTGGCGACGCTGGCCTTCGAGCACCCCTCGCGGGGCGACTTCTTTCGCGGCGAACTGGCCGCCTTTCTGGAAATCACCCATGAACAGGGCGTGGATCCTGGCAGCATCGACGGTTCCTATGCCGGAGCGATGGGGTACCCGCAGTTCATTCCCACCAGCTATCGTGCCTATGCCGTGGACTTCGACGGCGATGGCCAGCGCGATCTGTGGGCCAACCCCGTCGACGCCATCGGCAGCGTGGGCAACTACTTCGCCGAGCACGGTTGGCAGCCGGGCGAGCCGATCTACCATGAGGCTGAGGGGCCTACGGCTCCACCCGCAGCGATCGCATTCAATCGTACGTCACCCCCTTATGTCAGCATGGTGGAACTGCGTGAGACGGGTGTGGTCACCGAAGCGGCGCTGGGCGACGATCAGAAGGTCATCCCCTTGGCGTTGGAGACGAGTGAGACGGCCTGGCGTTATCGTCTGGGGCGAGACAATTTTCATGTGATAACGCGGTACAATCACAGTCACCTGTATGCCATGGCGGTGAGCGAGCTGGCCGAAGCGATCGAAGCGAGTCGATCACTTGCGCCGCACCGCCTCGAAGCCACTCGCAGCGAGCGTGAGGAGGATGCATGAGAGTCGCGCTGATCGGCTTGGTCCTGGTGACGTTGCTCGCTGGCTGCGCCGGTCGTGGGGGATCGCAACCGTCGGTGGAGCGCGGGACGACGGAACCGGCGTCCAGCGATGGACGCTATGCTCTCAGCGGCGATGCCTATCCTGAACAGCCGCCGGACGTCAGCGAGATTCCCGATGCCGTACCGCGCGTAGAGCCGCCGTCCGCAGGTGGCAACCGTGAAACCTACCGGGTCTGGGGCAAGACCTATCACGTATTGCCCGATGCTCGTGGCTACTCCCGTGAAGGCACGGCCTCGTGGTACGGGGAGAAGTTTCACGGCTATGCCACCTCCAATGGCGAGATCTACGACATGTACAAGATGAGCGCCGCCCATCGCTCGTTGCCGCTGCCCAGCTACGTCCGGGTGACGAGTCGCGACACAGGACGTTCGGCGATCGTGCGCGTCAACGATCGTGGCCCCTTTCATAGCGATCGTGAGATCGACCTTTCCTATGCCGCCGCTGCACGGCTGGGCTTTCTGGAGCAGGGTACCGGGCGAGTGACAGTCGAGGCCATCGACCCTGAGGCGTGGCTGGCGGAGAATCGTCCCGGCGCGCGTGGGGCAAGCGAGGTGGCTGCTGCCCCCGCGCGCGATGCTGGTCAGTCGCTGACCCAGGCCGTGGCGACGCCGTCGCCAACCGCGAGTGCCGACGAGCGGGAAAGTGGGGCCGCGGAAGAGCGCCCCCTATACCTGCAAGTGGCGGCGCTCGGTTCGGTAGACAATGCCCGCCAGCTCAAGGCTCAGCTCGAGGAAGAGCTGTCACGTCCGGTCCGGGTTGCCAGTGGCACCGGCGTATACCGGGTGCAGGTCGGCCCCCTGGCCCATGCCGGCCAGGTCGCTCCAGTCCGTGATGAGCTGCGTCGCGCGGGTTTTTCCCAGAGTTTTATCGTCAAGGGCACCGACTGACGGTGCTCCTCCCCCCTGAACCCCGATGATGTGAAGAGACCCAACACCATGAGAGTGTCGACCCCCGCTTTCCCCCCATGGCGACTGATGCTGCTGAGCCTGCTGCTGGTCGCTTCTCAGGCGCTGGCCCAGTCGGTACCGGTGCCACAGACGATGATCCCTGCCCCGCCACAGCTGGCCGCCACGTCATGGATACTCATGGATGCCGATAGCGGTCGTGTGCTGGCCGAGCACGATGCCGACGAACGCCTGCCGCCGGCTAGCCTGACCAAGTTGATGACGGCCTACTTGGTGGAGCGCGAACTCGATCGCGGCAACATCCAGCCCGACGACACGGTGCCCATCAGTGAACAGGCATGGCGTACGGGCGGCTCGAAGATGTTCATCGAGGTCGACACTCTGGTATCGGTGGCGGATCTCCTGCAGGGCATCATCGTCGTCTCGGGCAACGATGCCAGCGTGGCGATCGCCGAGCATTTGGCCGGCGGCGAGCGACCCTTCGCCGACATGATGAATCAGCATGCGTCTCGCCTGGGCATGCATAACACCAATTTCGTCAACGCTACCGGACTGCCCGACGGGAACCACTACTCCACGGCGCGAGATCTGGCCCTGCTGTCGGAGCACATCATCAATGACTATCCTTCGCACTATGCGACCTATGCCCAGAAGGAGTTCAGCTACGGCGGTATTTCGCAACCCAATCGCAACCGCCTGTTATGGCGTGACCCCAGCGTCGACGGTCTCAAGACCGGCTGGACGGAAGAGGCAGGCTATTGCCTGGTAGCATCGGCCGAGCGTGACGAAATGCGGCTGATTTCGGTAGTGATGGGCACCAGTTCGGAAGAAGCACGTGCCCAGGAAACGCAGAAACTGCTCAGCTACGGATTTCGCTACTACGAGACGCTGCGTCTCTACGACCAGGGCGCCGTGCTCACCTCGCCGCGCATCTGGGGAGGCGAGAAGAACGAGTTGCGTGTCGGTGTCGACGAGAACGTGCATATGACCGTGCCGCGTTCGCGCAACCAGGAACTGGGCGCGCATCTGGACTTGCGGGCCGACCTCACTGCACCGGTGGCGGCCGGCGAAGAGGTCGGTACGCTTCAGGTGATGCTGGGTGACGAAGTGGTCGGCGAGCAGCCGCTGGTGGCCCTGGAAAGCATCGCCGAGGGCGGGTTCGTCAAGCGCCTGCTGGATCGGGTGCAGCGCTTCTTCAGCAATCTCTACGAGCAGTGGTTCGGATGATGAGTGACAAACGCCTGCGAGACCTGCGTGTCGCCACGAGCGCTCCGCGTCAGCCAGCGAAGATCGACTTTCCCTGCGACTATCCGATCAAGGTGGTGGGCGATGCCAGCGAGGATTTCGCTGCCATCGTCTGCCAAGTGGTGACCCGTCACGATAGCTCCTTCGATGCCTCTTCCCTCGAGGTGGTGGAGAGCCGCCAGGGCCGTTTCCAATCGGTTCGCTTGACGCTGCGCGCCACCGGTGAAGCGCAGCTCAAGACGCTGTTCGCCGAGCTCAAGGCGACCGGCCGCGTGCACATGGTGGTGTGATGACGGCCGATTCCCCGCCGCCCATCGAGCTGCATCGCCTCGGTCGGCGCGCCTATGAGCCGGTCTGGCAGGCGATGCGCGAACTCACCGACACGCGTGTTGCCGATACGCCCGATCAGTTCTGGCTGGTGGAGCACGATCCGGTGTTCACTCAGGGGCGGGCCGGCAAGCCTGAGCATGTGCTGATGCCGGGCGACATCCCGGTGGTGCAGACCGATCGCGGCGGTCAGGTGACCTATCATGGGCCGGGGCAGGTGGTACTCTATCCGCTGCTCGACGTTCGCCGTGCCCGCCTCGGGGTGCGCGACCTGGTGAGCGCCATCGAGAATGCGGTGATCGCCCTGCTCGCGGAGCGAGGCGTGACGGCGAGGGCGCGGCCCGATGCGCCGGGGGTCTACGTTGGACAGGCCAAAATCGCTTCGCTCGGGCTGCGAATTCGTCGCGGAGCGAGCTTCCACGGCGTGGCGCTCAACGTCGACGGCGACCTTGCGCCGTTTTCGCGCATCAATCCCTGCGGTCATGCCGGCATGTCAATGACGCGACTGGCGGATCTGGTTGACGATTGCCCCGGAGTGGCAACGGTGGGCGAGCGCCTGGCCGAGTGCCTGGCGCTCGAACTGGGGCGAGAGAGGCTCAGCCCACGTTGATGGCGTCGATCCGGTTGGGATCGGCTTGCTGTCCCGGTACTTCGGAGGGAGCTGCCAGGCCCAAGTTGTTCTTCTCGAACACGCGGTCGGCGCGGTAGCTGGAGCGTACCAACGGCCCCGAGGCGACCTCCATGAAACCCTTCTCGAGTCCCAAGCGGCGATAGCGCTCGAATTCCTCTGGACTGACCCAGCGCTCCACCGGCAGATGGTTGCGGGTCGGGCGCAGGTACTGGCCCAGGGTGACGATGTCCACGCCGATGGCGCGCAGGTCGTCGAAGGTGGCGAGAATCTCCTCGTCGGTCTCGCCCAGGCCCAGCATCAGGCTGGTCTTGGTCAATACGGCAGGCTTGTGGGCCTTGGCGTGTGCCAGCACGTCGAGGGTCTTGCGGTAGCCGGCTCGCGGGTCGCGCACCCGACGGGTGAGGCGCTCCACGGTCTCGACGTTCTGCGCAAAGACCTCGAGGCCGGAATCCACCACCCGTTCGATGGCGGTCGGATCGCCATCGAAGTCCGGGGTCAGCGCCTCGACGACCACGTCGGGGGTGTTGGTCTTGATGGCACGGATGCAGGCGGCATAGTGGCCTGCGCCGCCGTCGTCGAGATCGTCGCGGTCCACCGAGGTCAGCACCACGTAGCGCAGCCCCATCAGTTCCACCGACTCGGCGGTATTGGCCGGTTCCTCGGCATCCAGCCAGCCGCCGGGATTGCCGGTATCCACCGCGCAGAAGCGGCAGGCGCGGGTGCATACCGACCCCATCAGCATGATGGTGGCGGTGCCATTGCTCCAGCACTCGCCCATGTTGGGGCAGTGGGACTCGGCGCACACCGTGCTCAGACGATGCTCCTTGACGTTGCGCTTGACTGCCTCGAAACGCTCGCCGCCGGGAATCTGGGCGCGCAGCCACTTGGGCTTGCGGCCCGGTTCGCCGCTGTGCCCGGCGGACGGCTTGCTCTGTTTGATGCCATCCTTGATGGCGGCAAAACCGTACTCGGTGCGAAACTTCTCGCCGCTGGGGATGCGTTTTTCGGTGTCCTCGCTCATAGGGTGAGCCTCTCCACTCGGCATTTGCCGGGCCATGCCGCAGAGGGCGCGGCGGGCCGATCGATACGTTGGTCGTAGGCCGGTAATTTACCACACTCGCCAGCAGGCGGCACAGGGATGCCGTCACGGGCTTGCCGCTGGCGCGGCGCCGCGCATGGGGACTCAGAACGGTGAGTCATGCGTTCGCAACGCAGCGTCATGAAAAAAATCGCTGCCAGGGGGCTGCGTACCCGGTGAAGAGGGCGTATCCTGCATATGTTGCAATGCAACATTTCATCTCGTCGCCAGGATGTCCCTGTCGCCGACGAGCCATGGAGCCTCGAACCATGGAGTCGATCATGAATCCCCTGATGCCGATACCGCCTGCCCAGGCACTGCCGTTTCTGGATCCGTTCGGTTTCGGCCGCGCCGCCTTCGATTACTGGCGAGATGCCGTCGAACGCAGCGTGCTCTACATGGACGTGATGCGCCAGCGCGGCAACCAGTACCTGGAGCACATCGAAAAGACCAAACCCAACGTCCTCGGCTTCGACGCCGAGGTGGTGATGGACGGCCGCCAGCTGCCACGGCCAGTGAACTACGAGCTGATGCGCATCCTGCCTCCCGAGGGTGTGGAAGTCGATCTGCAGGCCAGGCCCTTCGTGGTGGTGGATCCGCGTGCCGGCCATGGCCCTGGCATCGGCGGCTTCAAGCCCGACAGCGAGGTTGGCGTGGCGCTGCGCGCCGGCCACCCCTGCTACTTCATCGGCTTCCTGCCGTTTCCCGAGCCCGGCCAGACCGTGGAAGACGTCGTGGAGGCCGAGGTCGCTTTCCTGCGGCATGTGGTGGCCAGCCATCCCGAGACCTCGGAGAAGCCCATGGTGGTGGGCAACTGTCAGGCCGGCTGGCAAATCATGATGGCGGCGGCTCTGGAGCCGGAGGTGTTTGGCCCTATCCTGATCGCGGGAGCGCCACTCTCCTACTGGGCCGGGGAGCGCGGCCATGCGCCGATGCGCTACTCTGGCGGCATGACCGGCGGCAGCTGGCTCACCGCTCTGGTCAGCGATATCGGCAGCGGGCTCTTCGACGGGGCCTGGCTGGTGCAGAATTTCGAGCGCTTGAATCCGGCCAATACCTGGTGGGACAAGCAGTATCGACTCTATGCCCAGGTCGATAGCGAGGCCGAACGCTATCTCGATTTCGAGCGTTGGTGGGGCGGTCACGTGGTGCTTGGCGGCGAGGAGATTCAGTACATCGTCGACAATCTCTTCGTCGGCAACCGTCTCTCCACGGCTCAACTGGCCACCTCCGATGGGCGGCGCATCGACCTGCGCAACGTGCGTTCGCCGGTGGTGGTGTTTTGCTCGCGAGGCGACGAGATCACGCCGCCACCGCAGGCTCTGGGCTGGATCCGCGACCTGTACGAGGACGCCGACGACATCGTTGCCAGTGGTCAGACCATCGTTTACTGCGTGCACGATACCACCGGCCATCTGGGCATCTTCGTGTCGGGCAACGTATCGCGTAAGGAGCATACCGAATTCACCGCCAACATCGACTACATCGATGTCTTGCCTCCGGGGCTCTACGAAACCAAGGTGTCGAGCGCTGCCGAGCGCAGCGATGCGGACCTCATCGAACGCGATTACCTGCTGGAATTCAAAGCGCGTTCCATCGAGGGACTCAATCGCGAGATCCATCATCGCGAAGAGGACGATACCCGTTTCGCCACGGTGGCGCGGGTTTCGCAGATCAACCTGGGCCTCTATCGGCTCTTCGTCCAGCCCTGGATACGCGCGGCGATGACACCCGAAGCCTCGCGCTGGATCCGCCGCATGCATCCCATACGCCTGGGTTACAAGCTGCTTTCCGATCGCAATCCGCTGTCGGTGCCGCTGCCGGTATTGGCCGACTGGGTTCGCCAGGACCGCCATCCAGTGGCGGAAGGAAACCTCTTTCGCATGCTCGAGCAGGCAGCCTCCAGCCAGATTTCGCGCAGCCTCGATGCCTGGCGCGTACTGCGCGACCAGAGCACCGAGCGCTTCTTCCTGGATGTCTACGGTCAGCCGCAGCTCCAGGCGATGGTAGGGTTGTACGGCGATGCCTATGCGCAGCGCCGGCGCCCCGGGCGCGAGCCGGAGCACTTGCGTTTCCTCGAGCAGCGTCAGCTCGAACTCGAAGGGCGCATTGCCAAGGGAGGCAGCCATGCAGCGGTGATGCGTTCGGTGATTCACGTGCTGGGAGGTTCGCCCACCACCGACGAGCGCAACTTCAAACGTCTGCGGGCCTCGCGGGCCGAACTGGAGCCCGCCAGCTCCTTGGCCGACTTCAAGCGGTTGGTGCGCGAGCAGTTCTTCATTCTCAAGCACTACCGCGAAGCGGCACTGGCCGCGATCCCCGAACTGTTGCACGGCGAAAGCACCGAGGCGATCGAGGGCCATCTGGCGCACATCGATCACGTCCTCGCCGCCAGTGGGGGGCTGTCCGAACATGCGCGCCGACGTTACGAGCACATCAAGACGCTCTTCTTGCAAGCTCTGGAGTCGGCGGTGCCGCGAGAGTGCCCCGAGGCGCTGGCCGAGGTGTACGGTGAGCTCGAGAGCGGCGCCCGTGCCCACTCTCTGGCCCGAGGCGAAGTCGAGGGGCTGCTCGATCAGTGGAAGAAACCGGTTGCCCGCGATGCGGCGAGCGCGGGGGGCGAGGGTGCCGCCACACAGGCGGCCAGGACGCCGGTTCGACGCCGCTCGCGCAGACGCTGAGCGACCCTGACGTGGGTTGGACGATGCGCCCCCTCCGGCATTCCGGAGGGGGCGCTCTGCATGGTTTCCGGATGCTTGCGGCGATCCTGGCACGCGGTCTAGGCTCTCCGATACTGCGTCGCAGGGCCATCGCCGTTAGCAAGTTGGCTCGGGGCTGATCCGTCGGCAGGTCCCGGCGCCCCTCGTCGCGTTCAACTGCGATTGCCCTCTACTGCGTCGGCCGCGACTGGCACTGAGTCGATGCCTGGGGTAGGGTAAGCGAATTTTGCACCCTGCAGGCAACGTTCGTCAGGCGTTCGTCAGGAAGCGCGAACGTAAACCGTCAGGCGGGATCCGTCGTCCCGCCCTGCACAAAGTGGAGCACTATGGGCAAGTCACTGGTCATCGTCGAGTCGCCGGCCAAGGCCAAGACGATCAACAAGTATCTCGGCAACGAGTTCATCGTGAAGTCGAGCGTGGGTCACATCCGCGACCTGCCGACCAGCGGCTCGGGCAAGACGGCCAGCGACCCGAAGGAACGGGCTCGCCAGGCCGCTGCGACGCGCAAGATGTCGCCGGAAGACAAGGCCGCCTACAAGCAGCGCAAGGCGAACGAACAGTTGATCCGGCGCATGGGGATCGACCCTGAGCACGGCTGGGAGGCTCGTTACGAGATCCTGCCGGGCAAGGAAAAGGTGGTGGCCGAGCTGGCCAAACTCGCTGAAAAGGCCGATGCCGTCTACCTTGCCACCGATCTCGACCGTGAGGGGGAGGCCATCGCCTGGCACCTTCGCGAGACCATCGGCGGCGAGGCGTCTCGCTACAAGCGTGTGGTGTTCAACGAAATTACCAAGAATGCCATCAAGGATGCCTTTCAGGACCCCGGCACGCTGAACATTCCCCGCGTCGAGGCCCAGCAGGCGCGGCGCTTTCTGGACCGGGTGGTGGGCTTCATGCTGTCGCCGCTGCTGTGGGCCAAGATCGCTCGCGGGCTGTCGGCGGGTCGCGTGCAGTCGGTGGCCATGCGCTTGATCGTCGAGCGCGAGCGCGAGATCCGCGCCTTCGTACCCGAGGAGTTCTGGGACGTTCACGCCGACCTGGTCTCCCCGGACGGCGAGCCGGTACGTTTCGAGCTGGTGCGCCAGGACGGCAAGGGCTTCCGGCCCACCGCCGAGGCCGAAACTCTGGAGCGTATCGCGGCGTTGCGCGAGGCAAGCCTGGCGATCACCTCGCGCGAGGACAAGCCGACCCGCTCGAAGCCGAACGCGCCCTTCATCACTTCCACGCTGCAGCAGGCGGCGAGCGGACGCCTGGGCTTCTCGGTGAAGAAGACCATGACGCTGGCCCAGCGCCTCTACGAGGCGGGCTATATCACCTACATGCGTACCGACTCCACCAATCTCTCCAACGATGCGATTGCCAGCGTGCGCGATTTCATCGATGGCGAGTTCGGCGGCCGTTACCTGCCCGAGTCTCCCAATCGCTATTCCAGCAAGGAGGGCGCTCAGGAAGCCCACGAGGCCATCCGTCCTTCCGACGTATCGCGGCGCGCCGGCGACCTGGCCGGAATGGAGCGCGATGCCGAACGCCTTTACGAACTGATCTGGCGACAGTTCGTGGCCTGCCAGATGACGCCGGCCGAGTACCTCTCCACGACGCTGGTCGTGGAGGCCGGCGGCTACGAGCTCAAGGCCAAGGGACGGGTGCTGAAGTTCGACGGCTACACTCAGGTGATGAAACCGAGCGGCAAGAACGAGGATCAGGCGCTGCCCGATCTGGCCGAAGGCACGCCAATGACCCTCGAGGCGCTGGACCCGCAGCAGCATTTCACCAAGCCGCCGGCGCGTTACACCGAAGCGAGCCTGGTCAAGGAGCTGGAGAAGCGCGGTATCGGTCGTCCCTCCACCTACGCTTCCATCATCTCGACCATCCAGGAACGCGGCTACGTCAAGCTCGAGAACCGCCGCTTCTATGCCGAGAAGCTCGGCGACATCGTGACCGAGCGTCTCAAGGAATCCTTCCCCGACCTGATGGACTACTCCTTCACGGCGCGCATGGAGGACGGCCTCGACGAAGTGGCCGAAGGCGAGCGCAACTGGCGCGAACTGCTCGATGCCTTCTATGCCGAATTCAAGCAGGAGCTCGAAGCGGCCCAGAGCGAAGCGGGCATGCGCCCCAACCAACCGGTGCCCACCAACATCGACTGTCCGAGCTGCGGGCGCAAGATGCAGATCCGTACGGCATCGACGGGCGTCTTCCTGGGCTGCAGTGGCTACAACCTGCCGCCCAAGGAGCGCTGCAAGACGACCATCGACCTGCTGCCCGGCGAGGAAGCCGTGGCCGCCGACGCCGACGAAGAGGCCGAGACCCAGGCGCTGCGCGCCAAGCACCGCTGCCCCAAGTGTGGCACGGCCATGGACAGCTACCTCATCGACGAGACGCGCAAGCTGCACATCTGCGGCGACAGCCCGGATTGCGACGGCTACGAAGTCGAGAAGGGGCGTTTCCGCATCAAGGGTTACGACGGCCCGACCATCGAGTGTGACAAGTGCGGCAGCGAAATGCAGCTCAAGAGCGGGCGCTTCGGCAAATATTTCGGTTGCACCAACAGCGAGTGCAAGAACACCCGCAAACTGCTCAAGAATGGCGAGGTGGCGCCGCCCAAGATCGACCCCATTCCCATGCCGGAGCTGGCCTGCCAGAAGGTGGATGACCACTACGTGCTGCGCGACGGTGCCAGCGGCCTGTTCCTGGCCGCGAGCAAGTTCCCCAAGAACCGCGAGACGCGCCCACCTCTGGTGCGCGAGCTCAGGGCGCACGCCGAGGAGCTGCCCGGCAAGTACCGCCACCTGCTCGACGCGCCTAGCGAGGATCCTGACGGTCGCCCGGCACAGATCCGCTTCTCGCGCAAGGCCAAGGCGCAGTACGTAATGACCGAGGAGAACGGCAAGGCGACGGGCTGGAAGGCCACCTTCGACGATGGCCAGTGGCGAGTGGAGGACAAACGCAAGTGACGCCGCGAGGACGTACCAACCAGCTGCTATACCAGGCCGAACTGTTGCTCGACGTGGCGCCTGGCGACGACGAGCACGCCGAGGCCAGGCGCATGGCCGCCGAGGAGGGCGCCTTGGCCCTGGTCGAGCTGGCGTTGGAATCGCTGCTGCGCGAGGTGACCGAGCATGCCCGTCTCGAACGGCATGACTGGCGCGAGCTGCTCGGTGCCGAGGTTGCCGGCATTGCCGAACTGCAGCGTCTGCGCGAATTGGCGCTTCGCGACGATAGCTGGCTGGCCTGGCTGTTGCCCCGGCTCACGGCCTTGCACGAGTCGGATGGCGTGGCACGCCGCATGCCTGCCACCGCACCGGGCATGATCGCGGTGGGCAGCGCTGCCGCGCTGGCCGAGGAGCTCCGTGACTGTCTGGCTCAGGCCAAGAGCGAGATCGCCTCTCTGCGTGAAACCAGCGAGGAGTGGTGACCCGCGGCGAGCCCTAGCCGCCGGGCTGACATTTTTCAAACACTCGTTTACACTCGGCCGACGGTCATTCCCTTTCCCAACGGGGTCGTAACGCCATGAACGCATCGCCAAGGACGCGCGTGTTCATCGTCGGGATAGCGCTCTTGCTCAGTCTGGTGGCCTTCCGGGCCTGGGCGGATACGCTGACTCTGGATCCCCGTCGTCTGCCGGGCGGCCATGGCTCTCTGGCCGCCGTCCAGGCCGAGCTGGAGCGGCTTTCCGCCGCGGGCGATGCCCCGCGTGTGGAGGCCGCTCCAGCCGGTCGGGGAGTCGCCTTGCCGGGTGTCGACGACGCCGATGACCTCTCCCAGGGGTTGGTCGGGCCTCGCGATCCCTTCGCTTTTGCTTTCGTCGACGATGCCCGTCGGTTGCTGCTGATTGGTCCGCCCGGACAGGTCGAGGCAGCGCAGGCGCAGCTGATGACACGGGTCGAGCATCGCCAGCAGTCGCTGGATACGCTGGCTCTGTCGGCCAATGAGCTTCCCGAAAGCTCGGCTTACGCCGCTATGGACGCCGCGCTGGTGCTGGCGCTTCCCGAGCATGACCAGGCCACGCAGCGTCGTCTCTTCGCGCGGCTTGGTGAGGCTCGGCTGCCCAGTCTTGCGCTGACGGATGCGCAACAGGTCGAACGCGGCGCCCTGCTCTCCGTGGGCGGTGCCGTGGATGCCGTTGCTCTTCACCGCCACCTGGCACTGCGTCTTCACGACCTGGCCGGCGGCCGCCAGCCCGAGCCGCTGGAGAGCCACCCCCAACGCGAGCGGCCCTGGCTCAACCTGGCGACGGTGGGACAGGTGGACTGGTCGCCGCCTTTCGACCTGCTCAGCCAGGCTCATCTGGTCGCCGAGCCGGAGACGTCGCAGACGCAACTGACGCTGGAACAGGCCGTCGGCCTGGCGCTCGCCGACAACCTGGGGTTGGCGGTGACGCACCAGAGCGTCGAGGTGGAGAGCTACGCCGTCGATCTGGCGCGTTCGCGGTTTCTGCCCAATCTCTATCTGGAAGCGACCGGGCGCATCATCGACGCAAACCGTGCGCGTGCCGGCCTGGGGCAGTCGCCGCAACGTCGCGTCAGCGGCGGTGCCGTGCTCGAGCAGCTGCTGTTCTCTGAGCCCGCCATGGCCGGGATCGCCATTGCCGAGAGCCTCGATCGTTCGCGTCGAGCCCAACTGGAGGCCGAAACTCTGGATCTGGCGCTGTCGGTGGCCAGTGAGTTCCTCGATATGCTGCGGTTGGAAGCGCGGCGCCAGGTACTGGTGGCCGATCTCGAGCTGGCTCGTGGCCAGCGTGATAGCGCCGAGCGCGCCCTGGATGCTGGGGCTTCGGGGCGCGGTGAGGTGGCGCGTTTCGAGGCGGAAGTGGCTCAGGCTCGTGAGCGCCTGGAGACGGTCGTTGCCGAGCACGAGCGCTTGCGCCTGGCTCTCAATCGACGCCTGGGGCGTGACTCCGATGTCCCCCTGTCCCCGGCAGCGCCGGATATCGAAGCGCCACGCTGGCTGGGTGGCGATGCGCGCTTTCAGCGACTGCTGGCAAGCCGCGACACCCTGACCCGCTGGCAGAACGAGCTGGTCGTTTCTGCCTTGGCCGAATCCAGCAAACTTCAGGCCCTGGCCGCCCGCCAGCGCGCCGCCGAGCGTGAGCTGGCGTCTCGTCGGCGCGCCTTCTGGCTGCCCGAGGTCGGTATCGAGGCGCGCTATTCCCATGAGATCAGCCGTGACGGGGTCGGTGATCGGGCGCCTTGGGAATCCCCGTCACCGCTCGTGCAGGGAGTGGTCAACCAGGTGCAGCAGGCCGGGGTGCCACTGCCCGAAACCGGTCGTGACGAATGGAGCCTGGGCCTGTCGGCACGGCTTCCCCTCTATGCCGGAGGGCGGCGCAGCATCGAGCGCGACCGCAGCGCGGCACGACTGGAGCAGACGGTTCTCGCCGATGCCGAGGTACGCCAGGGCATCGAGACGCGGCTGCGTGCGGCCAGCGTCGAGCTGCTGGCCGCCTGGCGACGCCTCGGGCTGCGCGACGACGCTCGTCGGGAAACTCGAACCGCTCTCGACCTCGCCGAGGCTGCCTGGCGGGAGGGCAGCCTCGATCAGGTGGCGCTGCTGGATGCACGTACCGCTGCCCGACAGGCGGCGCTGGCCGCGACGGAGGCTCGCTGGCAGTACCTGCAGGCCCTGGTCCACCTGCAGCGCAGCCTGGGCATGACGCCGGGGCCGATGGATGCCGCGGCGCGACGGCGCCTGCTGGGGTACCCCACGGAGAGTGCAGGAGACGACGTATCATGAGCGGTATCTCGGCGGCCCTGCCCGAGGGCGTGGCGAAGAGGCGTTACCCGCGGTGGCTGTTGGCCGTTCCACTTATGTTCACGCTGCTCGGCTGTGCGGAGGAAGCGCCGCCAGAGGCGCCGCTGAGACCCGTGCGCACCCAGATACTGAATGAAGCCGACCCGGTGAGCGAGCAGCGCTTGCCGGGGCGCCTCGAAGCCGGTGCCAACCGTCGCCTGAGCTTTCGCGTGGCGGGGCAGTTGGCTGCCCTTGAAGTGGGGGAGGGTGAGAGGGTCGCTGCCGGCCAGCGTCTCGCGGCACTGGATGATGACGATTTCGATCTCAAGCGCGATCAGGCGCGGGCGTCACTGGCCGCGGCGACCGCCGCGATGGCCAATGCCGAGGCGGAGTGGCAGCGTGCCAGGCGGTTGTACGAAGCGGGCAGCCTAGCAGCGCGTGATCTGGATGCGGCGCGTGCCCAGGCCGAATCGGCGCGGGCGCAACGAGACAGCGCTGCCGATGCCCTGGCGCTGGCCGAGCGGCAGAAGGGGTTCGCCGAGCTGACGGCGCCGGGTGACTGTCGGGTGGCACGGCGCCTGGCCGAGGTCGGGGAAAATCTGGCGGCCGGGCAGCCCGTTCTGATGATGGCTTGCGGTGACGATCTGGAGGTCCGTGCGGCGCTGCCCGAAGAGAGGCTCGGCCACCTGGCTCCCGGCGATGCGGTACGCGTGCATCTCCCTCTACATGACGTGTCGTTGCCCGGTCGGGTCCGTGAGATCGGGCTGCCGGTGGCTCCGCGTCAGGCCACCTGGCCGCTGGCTGTCACTCTGGACATCCGGGAGCCGAGTCTGCGCGAACGGCTGCGGCCGGGCATGGCCGCCGAGCTGTCGCTGCCCGACGACTCCACGGTCGCGGGCATCTGGGTACCCATGGTCGCCGTGCAACGCGATGCCCAGGGCGCCTATGTCTACATCGCCGAACCCATCGATACCGGCGTGCCTCCTCGGGATGAGTCCGCTGGTGAGCGCGAGGCACGCATTCGACGCGTTGCCGTCGAGCTTGGCGGTCGACACGGCGAGCGGTTGGAAGTGCGGGAGGGCCTCGAAGCGGGCATGGCTCTGGTGACCGCCGGCATGAGTCGCCTCGATGAAGGCCAGCGCGTGAGATGGCTCGATCGGCCGTCGGAAGGCGAGGGCCTGGAGGCCACGCCGTGACTCTCACCGAGGCTGCGCTGCGCTACGACCGCGTTACCCTGGCCGCGCTGTTGGTGGTGTTGCTGGGCGCTGTCATCAGCTATTTCGATATTTCGCGTGCCGAGGATCCGGCCGTGACCGTGCGCGTGGCCCAGGTCGTCACCTATCTGCCCGGTGCCACGCCGGAACGCGTCGAGCAGCTGGCCACCGACCCGCTCGAGACGGCCATCATGGAAATGCCGGAACTCGATTACGTGGAAAGCACTTCGCGTGCTGGCGTTTCCATCATTCGCGTCGAATTGCGTCCGGATGTTAGCGACGTCCAGTCCGGCTGGGACAAGCTGCGCCGCAAGATCGACGATACTCGCGCAGAGCTGCCCGAGGAGGCGCGGGTGGCCTCGATCAACGATGAGTTCGGCGATGTCTTCGGCATCATGCTCTCGCTCACCGGGGAAGACTTCGAGCCTGCCGAGCTCAAGTCGGTCGCCGACGACGTGCGCGACCGGCTGCTGCTCCTCGACGACGTGGCCAAGGTGAGCATTCACGGGCATGCCGAAGAACGCATCTTTCTCGACTACGACCAGGCGCGACTCGTTGACCTCGGCGTATCCCCCCAGGGGCTCGCACAGCTGCTCGCGGCCCGCAACATCGTGTTGCCCGGCGGCGCCATTCGCACCGCCGACGAGCGTCTGGTGCTGGAGCCCACCGGCAATTTCGAAGCCGTCGAAGACATTCGCCGCGCGCTGGTGCCGCTGCCCGACGGCGCCCTGGTGCCCCTGGGTTCTCTGCTCGAGGTGCGCCATGGCTATGCCGACCCGCCGATGACGCGCTACCACGCCAGCGGCGTGCAGGGGCTGGCGCTGGGAATCGCCATGCGCGAGGGGGGCAACATCCTCGACCTGGGCGAACAGGTGCAGCGGACGGTGACATCGCTGGAGCGGCACCTGCCGGTGGGGCTCGATATCGAGGTGCTGGCCAACCAGCCTCAGCGGGTGGACGGACGCATCAATGAATTTCTGGTCAACCTGCTGCAGGCGGTGGTATTGGTCTGCCTGGTGATGCTGTTGTTCCTGGGGCTGCGCACCGGCCTGATCGTCGCCAGTCTGGTGCCACTGTCGATTCTCTCTTGCCTGGCCTTGATGGGATTGTTCGACATTGGCCTTCACCAGGTCTCGCTGGGGGCCCTGATCATCGCCCTGGGCATGCTGGTGGACAACGCCATCGTCATGGTCGAGTCCATTCAGGTGGCTGCGCGCGAGGGTCGTACGGTGCGTCAGGCCGCCCTGGACAGTGCCCGGCAGCTGCGCTTTCCGCTGCTCACCGCCTCGCTGACCACGGCAGCTGCCTTCCTGCCGCAGTTTCTCGCCGTCTCTGACGTGGGTGAGTACACACGCTCGTTGTTCCAGGTCGTGTCGTTGACTCTGCTCTCATCTTGGCTGCTGGCGCTGACGGTGATTCCGCTGCTGTGCGTGGCTTTCATCCGCGTACATCGCGGGCCGGCGGATGACGGCTCGACTCATGGTCTGGCACAGCGCGCCAGTCGTCGCATCTACGCGGGGTACCGGCGCCTTCTTCTGGCCCTTCTGCGCCATCGCGGCCTGACCCTGTTGGCCGTTGCGGCGCTGTTGGGCGTGGCCTACCTGGGGTTCGGCCCGTTGCCCAAGATATTCTTCCCTCAGGCGGAGCGTACTCTGGTGACCGTCGAGCTGCGACTGCCCTATTCGGCGCCCCTTGAGCGTACCCAGAGCACCGTCGAGCGCATCGAGGCCTTCCTCGCCGATGAACTGGCCGCCCAACGCGATGACGATGGCGAGTGGCGCCAGGACGGGGCCACCCACTGGGGCAGCTTCATCGGGTTCGGCGGCGAGCGTTACATCATCAACCATGCGCCCGAGCCACCGAGCCCGGAGTATGCTTTCCTGCTGCTCCAGGCCAATCGCTGGCAGGCGGTGGAGGGGGTGATCGAGCGGCTGGATGCGTGGCTTGGCGAGCGTTTTCCCGACCTCAACGCCAGCGTTTCCGCCACCAGCTTCGGGCCTCCGGTCAAGGTGCCGCTGGCGGTACGCATCGCCGGCGAAGATGAGACGCGCTTGCGCGAGATTGCCGCGACCGTGTCGCAGCGGGTAGCCGAACTGCCGGGCACGCGCAACGTGCGCGATGACTGGGGCGAATGGATCAAGCGTCTGCGTGTCGACGTGGACCCGGCGCGCGCTCTGCGCGCGGGGGTCACCGAGCGCGATGTGGCGCTGAGCCTGCAGACGGCGTTGTCGGGCTATCCGGTGGGAATCTTTCGCGATGCCGATAGCCTGGTCCCCATCCACCTGCGACAGATCGGTGGCGAGCAGCGAATGCCCGACCAGCTCGAGGGGCTCACCGTCATGCCTGCAGAGGGCGGGCAGGGGGTACCGCTGGCCCAGGTGGCCGATGTCGAATTGGAATGGGGGCCGGCACGCATTCTGCGCCGCGACCGCCAGCGTACCATTAGCGTGGAGTCGGAACTGGTGCCCGGGGTGACCGCCGCGGGCCTCGCCGGCGAGCTGCGGCCTTGGCTGGAAGCGCAGCAGCGCCACTGGCCCGACGGTTACTCTTTCGACTTCGGAGGGGAGGTGGAGTCCTCGCTGACCGCTACTCTCTCCATCGTCGATAAGCTGCCCATCGGCGGACTGGCGATCCTGCTGCTGTTGGTGGTTCAGTTCAACTCCCTGCGCCGCCCGCTGATCATTCTGGCCACCATTCCTTTGTCGCTGATCGGCGTGATACTGGGATTGACCGTGACCGGTTCGCACTTCGGCATCATGACCTTCCTTGGCGTGGTATCGCTGGCGGGTATCGTGATCAACAACGCCATCGTGCTGATCGACCGCATCGATCTGGAAATTCGTGAAGGAGCCACGCCGCAGGCGGCGATCCTGGAAGCGGGGCGGCGCCGGCTGCGGCCGGTCGTGATGTCGACTCTCACCACCAGTGGCGGCTTGCTACCCCTGTGGCTGGGAGGCGGCCTGCTGTGGGCGCCCATGGCGATCGCCATCATCTTCGGCCTGCTGGCGGCCGCCTTGATCACTCTGTGCGTGGTGCCGGTGCTCTACTCGCTGCTGATGCGGGTGCCCTTCGGTGCGACTCACTACCCGGTCCCTGAGCGCGAGCAAGGCCGTGCGAGTTGACACGCATCAAGCGGTTTCATCGTGCTTTGGCTAGGATGAAGGAAAAGGCCGTCGGAATGGTCGCGGCGGCACGGCAAGGAGGAACTGTGCATGCGCTTTCATCAAGTCAAAGAACTGGTGACCTGGGCCGCCCGTTACCATGCGCGGCTCGCGGACCGGTATGCGGGGCTGGCCACCGAGTCGGTAGCCGAGCGGGTCCGCATGGCGCTCGATTATCTGGCCGAGCATGAGCGCAAGCTGCAGGCCGATCTGGAAGGTTATCTCACGGAGGGCATCGATCATCGCAATGTCCTTGATACCTGGTTCGACGATCCCCATGATTTTCCCCACGCGCCCGTGCTGGAGCGGCTGCCGTCGAGCATCGACTGCGACAGCGTGCAGAGTGTGCTGGCCACTGCCTTGACTGCCCACCGCACGCTGCAGGATCTCTACGAGCATCGCATTGAGCGTGCTAGCGGTCAGGATGAGAAGCTGTTCTTCGAATCCCTGGCGCAGGGGCACGAAGCCGAGGTGCGGCGGCTCGCGCGCGATATGCAGCGACTCGAAGCCTATTGAGCCAGCGGCTCCTGACCTTACCGCCCATATCATCAAGGAGGTCGCCATGTCGGAACGATTCATGATGAGCACCACGTCGAGTGGGCTGCTGTCGCCCAAGATGTTGGGGTACTGGACGGAGGGCAACCTCCACGACGTGCCCGATGAGTCGGGGGTCTATTGCGTGTTTCGCGCCGCCCGTGACCCGGAGACCGAAGAGATGCGCGTGCAGGAGCTGCTCTACGTGGGCGAGCATCGCAGCGCACGCTATGGCCTGGAGCACAATGCGTCGTACGGCGAGTGGCGCTCCCGGCTCGATTCCGGCGACGAACTCTGGTTTTCCATGGGGTTATGCGGCCAGGCCAACCGGGAGCGCCTGTGCGCGGCATTGATCAACGCCCACAAGCCGCGCTTCAACGGCCACAGCGAGTATCTGGAACGCTTTCCCTTCGACGAGACCACCGTCCACATCTATGGCAAGAAGGACAAGCTGCAGAGCATCTTCACGGTCTATCCCCAGCCCTGAGGCGAAGGCATCGAGGTAGGGTGGAAAGTCGCTGGCGTCGGCCAGGTGCCTTCCGGTACGATGGCCGGACTTCATGCCTGACGGAAACGGCGAGATGGCCCAGTGGCGGCCATCGAGCCGTTTTCGGACGTTCCGAACGAGAAAGGATCCATGCCGTCGCTGTCCCGCCGCTGTTTCACCACATTGGCCATGCTGTCGCCGCTGTTGCCGTTTGCCGCGCAGGCGACGGAAACTGACCTCATAGAGACGCTGTTGGCCAGTGCCAACGTACCGCGACACGACGATGAGCTATGGGTGCTGATCGACGATCGCGATGCCAGCTTGACCGTCTACCGCGGCGATCGTCAGCTCGAGCGGTTCTACCCGGTCTCACTGGGACGGGGCGGCGCTCGCACCTCGCGACAGCGTGGCGACAAAGCCACTCCCATGGGTGAGTTTCGCGTCAACCGCTTCAATCGCGAGAGCCAGTGGCATATCTTCATCGGAATCGATTACCCGACCCCGGCTCATGCGCGCATGGCGTTGAAAACCGGTGTCTATACACAGCGGGACTACGACGATTACTTTTCCTATTATCAGCGTTACGGTCATCCCCCGCAGGAGACGGCGCTGGGCGGCTACATCGGCATTCATGGGCTGGGGGGGGCAGACCCCGACATTCATGCCAGCTATCATTGGACCCAGGGCTGCGTGGCGGTGACCAATGCGCAGATCGAACGGCTCGAAGGCTTGATCGACATTGGCACTCGCGTCGTGATCCGCTAGTCTTCAAATGACGCAAGGGACGTTTCAAGCTATGGACAAGCGCCGTTGGGTATAATAAAACAGCGTTTGACTCCTGTGCTTGGCAGCAGTCGCTGCAAGAACCTGCATGAGCAGGACGCCTGACCTCAGGCTTCATCAACACCGCTGCACTGACGTGCAGTACCAAGGAAGACTCAAGGAGAACATCATGACTCTGAAGACCACTCTGAAGCTGTCTGCCGCTGCCGCCTCTCTGGCGATTCTGGCCGGCTGTGCTTCCACCAGTGATCTGGAAGACGTTCGTCAGACCGCTGAAGCCGCACAGGCCGACGCTGCCGAAGCACGCAGCATTGCCGTCCAGGCCCAGAACACCGCCAACCAGGCGCAGCGCGATGCTCAATCGGCTCTGCAGATGTCCGAGCAGAACCGTGAAGAGATGGATCGCATGTTCCAGCGCTCCATGCAGAAGTAATTCTGCCGGAACGCTGGCCCTTCCCGGTCGGGAAGGGTCCATGGCAGGACCTAGAACCCCGCTACGGCGGGGTTTTTTCGTCTCAGCGTTGGCTCAACACCAGCTCGTCATACAGCGTCACCGGTGCCGGAGTGGGGTCCTGCTCGGCACTGCGCAGCAGCGAGACCAGCTGGCCGTCGGGGTGCTCCACGGCCTGGCGGAGCTGGGCGTAATCGACCGGTGGCTGGTCGTCGCCGAAGGCCTGATTGACCACCTCGATGGCCTCGAGGATCGGCTCGACGCTGCCCCGGTTTTCCTCCAGCTGGGGGAACGACTGGGCATAAAGAACGCCATCCTGGGACCAGGCAGCCTTGAAGGGCTGATCGACGATGTTGACCTGGGTGCCGCTGGGGACGCGCTCGTAGAGCGATTCGATGTCTTCCGGGTACATGCGTATGCAGCCGCGGCTGACTCGCATGCCGACGCCCTCCGGCTTGTTGGTGCCGTGGATCAGGTAGCTCGGCAGACCGAGCAGGATGGCGTGGCGTCCCAGCGGGTTGTCGGGCCCCGGAGGAACCACGCTAGGAGCCGGCTCGCCACGTGCGGCGGCTTCCTCGCGCATGGAGCGTGGCGGCGACCAGTGGGGATCCTTGACCTTGACGGTGGTCTTGGTCACGCCGACCGGCGTGGCGTAGCCTTCGCGGCCCACGCTGATCGGGTAGGTTTCCACCACGTCTTCGGCGCTGTAGTAGTACAGCCGCAGCTCCGACAGGTTGATCACGATGCCCTCGCGAGGCGCATCGGGAAGGATGTGGCGGTTGGGAATCGTCACCTCGGTCCCCGCGTAGGGAGCCCAGAGACTGACGTCGAGATTGGCCATGCGCATCGCTTCGTAGCCCACGTTGTGTCGGCGGGCGATGTCGACCAGGGTGTCGCCGTCTTCGACGATGACGGTATAGTCCTCGCCGATCACCTTGCTGTCCTCGGGAAGCGGGAAGCGACCGCGTGGCAATTCGTCCTCCGCGGCGACGAGCGGGTTGGCGAGCAACACGGCAAGAGCGGCAGCCAGGGTTATCACCGCCTGGCGAAATGGTGTGGAGTGGGGTTTCAGCGTCATGGTCTCGTGAGCCGTTGGGGGCGGCTGGGCCGCCGGGTAGCGATGTCCGCCGGGTCCTTGTGACGGGCATCGGTGTTGGGGTGGCGATGAAACGTTTGGCTTTTCGTCAGTATAGCGTGCCTTGGGCGGCGTTCGGGTGCATCAGGCCGCTGCGATCTTGCGGTTGAGCGTATCGAGGAGGCGCTCGACGACCTGGAAACGTTCCTCGTCGCGCGCCATTTCCGCTTCGAAGCGCAGGGTTTCCGCGCCGTCGAGACGGTAGATCTCCGGCGAACGCTGAATCATGTCCACCAGCGTCAAGGGGGCGACCCGAGTATGGCCGCCGAAGATCACGCGGCCGCGTTCGGCACCGGCCTCGACGCGCACGATGCCGAGCGCCTCGGCGCGCTGGCGCAGGCGGGTCTGGCGCAGCAGGGTCTTGACCGGGGCGGGCAGCAGGCCGAAGCGGTCTACCATCTCCACCTGAAGCTCCTTGAGTTCGGCCTCGTCGGCGGCATTGGCGATGCGCTTGTACATCACCAGGCGTTGCTGGACGTCGTGCAGGTAGTCGTCGGGAATCAGCGCTGGCAGGTTGAGGCTCACTTCCACTCCTTCGTCCAGCGGCGCTTCGATGTTGGGCGTCTTGCCGGCGCGAATGGCGGCAACGGCGCGGTCGAGCATCTGCATGTAGAGACCGTAACCAATGGCTTCCATCTGGCCGCTCTGTTCATCGCCGAGCAGTTCACCGGCTCCGCGGATCTCCATGTCGTGGCTGGCCAGCGTGAAACCGGCGCCCAGATCCTGGGAGGCGCCGATCGCCTCCAGCCGCTTGACGGCATCCTTGGTCATGGCGCGCGGCGGCGGGGCGAGCAGGTAGGCGTAGGCCTGATGGTGGCTGCGCCCCACGCGGCCGCGCAGCTGGTGCAACTGGGCCAGGCCGAACTTGTCGGCGCGCTCGATGACGATGGTATTGGCACTGGGCACGTCGATGCCGGTCTCGATGATGGTGGAGCACACCAGTACGTTGAAGCGCTTGTGGTAGAAGTCCGACATCACCCGTTCCAGGGCGCGCTCGGGAAGCTGGCCGTGCGCCACGGCGATGCGAGCCTCGGGCACCAATTCGCGCAGCCTGTCGGCGGCGGCCTCGATGGTGCGTACCTCGTTGTGGAGGAAGTAGACCTGGCCGCCGCGCAGGATCTCGCGCAGGACCGCTTCCTTGATCACTGCTTCGTCGCGCTGCTGGACGAAGGTCTTCACCGAGAGTCTGCGTGCCGGCGGAGTGGCAATGATCGACAGATCGCGAATGCCGCTCATGGCCATGTTGAGGGTGCGCGGAATGGGGGTGGCGGTGAGCGTGAGAATGTCCACCTCGGCGCGCAGGCTCTTGAGGCGCTCTTTCTGGGACACTCCGAAACGGTGTTCCTCGTCGATGATCAGCAGCCCCATGTGCGGGAAGTGCATCGACTTGCCGAGCAGTTTGTGGGTGCCGATGACGATATCCGCCTGCCCCCCTTCGATGCGTTGCTTGGCGGATGCCTGGTCCTTGCCTCCGGTGAAACGCGACACGAGCTCGATCTGCACGGCCGTGTCGGCGAAGCGGTCGCGAAAGTTCTCGTAGTGCTGACGGGCCAGCAGGGTGGTGGGCACCAGAACCACCACCTGGCGGCCGGCCTGCACGGCCAGAAAGGCGGCACGCATGGCGACTTCGGTCTTGCCGAAGCCGACATCGCCGCAGACGACCCGGTCCATGGGACGGGGCGAGGTCATGTCCTCGATCACTCGACCGATCGCCTCGCGCTGGTCGGGAGTCTCCTCGAAGGGGAAGCTGGCGGCGAAGCGGGCGTATTCGTCGTCGGGCGGCGTACAGGCGAACCCCTGCTTGGCTTCTCGTCGCGCGTAGACGTCGAGCAGTTCGGCGGCGGTGTCGCGTATCTTCTCGGCGGCCTTGCGGCGTGCTTTGTCCCACTGGTCCGAGCCCAGCTTGTGCAACGGAGCGAGCTCGTCATCGGCGCCGGCATAGCGCGAGATGAGGTGCAGGCTCTCCACGGGCACGTAGAGCTTGGCGCCGCCGGCATACTCGAGGGCCATGAATTCCGCGGCCTGGCCGCCGGCCTCGAGGGTCTCGAGGCCGGTATAGCGTCCCACGCCATGGGTCTGGTGCACGACCGGGGCCCCGGGCTTGAGCTCGGCGAGGTGGCGAATGGCCAGTTCGCCATCGTCGGTGGCCTTTTCGCGGCGTCGGCTCTGGCGCACTACTTCGCCGAAGAGCTCGGTTTCGCTGATGACTGCCAGGTCCGGTTCGGTCAGCCACAGGCCGGCATCGAGTTCGCCCTCGGTGACGCCCAGGCGAGCGTCGCCAGAGAGGAAGTCGGCGAAGCTGGCCTCATGGGGTATGTCGAGCTTGAGCGGGGCGAGCGTCTCTTCCAGCGCCTCGCGCCGGCCCCGTGACTCGGCGACGAACAGCACCCGGGTCGAGGGTTGCTCTTCGAGGAAGCGCGACAGCGCCGTCAGCGGCTGCCTGGCGCGGGCGTTCACCGTCACGTTGGGCGGTGCCTTGGCGGCGGGGGACTGGGCGTGGCGATGCCGGTCGTCGTCGGTCAGCTCGACGCGCGGATGGCGCTTGACGGCGGCGAACAGCTCCGCCACCGGCACGAAGGCGCGGTGCGGCGGGAGCAGGGGACGGGTGGGGTCGACACCGAGATTGTCATAGCGACTCTCGATGGATGCCCAATGGTGTTCGGCGGCCGCGAAGACGCCGGGGAGCATGGCCACTCGTGTACTGGGTGCCAGGTGGTCGAACAGCAGGGCCGTCTCTTCGAAGAACAGCGGCAGGTACTGCTCGAGCCCGGGAGCGGGAATGCCCTTGAGCGCATCCACGTAGAGCGGGCACTGGCGCGGATCCACGTCGAACAGGGTTTCGAAGCCCTCGCGAAAGCAGGCAATGGCACCGCGCGACAGCGAGTATTCGTGAGCCGGCAGCAGTTCGATGCGCTCGACCTTCTCGCGGCTGCGCTGCGTGTCGGGATCGAAGTGGCGCAGGGTGTCGATCTCGTCGTCGAACAGGTCGATGCGCAGCGGCGATTCGCTACCCATGGGAAAGAGATCGATCAGTGCACCGCGCAGCGCGTATTCGCCAGGCTCATAGACGGTTTCCACGGCGCGATAGCCGGCGCGGGCGAGGGCGTTGCGGAAGCTCTCGCGGTCGAGGCTCTGGCCAACCTCCAGGGTCAGCACCCGACCGGCGATATAATCCACCGGCGGCAGACGCTGCATCAACGTGTTGGCCGCCACCAGCACGATACCGTGCTCGCCATCCTGAAGCCGTCGCAGGGTGCGCAGGCGGGCGGAGACGATGTCCTGATGCGGCGAGAAGCTGTCGTAAGGTAGCGTTTCCCAATCGGGAAAGGGCAGTACGGGGGCCGTGGCGTAGAAGCCCAGATCATTCTCCAGGCGCTGTGCCGTGGCGGTGTCGGGCACGACCACCAAGAGAGGGGCGTCGCTGGCCAGGTTGGCTAGGGCCAGGGCAGTGGCGCTGCCGGGCGGCGTGCGCCAGTAGAGGGTGTCGCGCAGGCCGGTGGGGCGCGGTGGGTCGAGCGGGCTGAAATCGGGCATGGTGTCGAGACGTATCGGCAAGCTGGAAGGCTGGGCGCGGAGGCCGGGTGCGGTATCGAAGGGCATCATATCAGCCTAGAGCCGAGCGTGTAGTCAAGCCGGCATTCCTGTAATCCCCCTACACCACCTGCGACCATCCTGCGATTGCCCCGGGTGGGGCATGCCGGGATAATGCGCGCGTATCCCGATCCTTACCAGAGAGGCTTCACGTGAGTCAGCAACCCCTCGATATCGTCTTTCAGGAATGGCATGACAACCAGGCGCTCGCCGAGCAGATGATTCCGCTGATCGGCAAGCTCTACCGCCATCACAATGTGGTCACCACCCTGTATGGCCGCTCGCTGTTCAACCGTAGCGTCATTCGCATCCTGAAGGATCACCGTTTCGTACGGAAGGTCGAGGGCACCGAGCTTTCCGTCAGCGATACCTTCCCGCTGGTCGAGGCGCTGGTCGGTCTGAATCTGGGGCCGGCCCACGTCGATGTGGGCAAGCTGGCAGTGGCCTTCAAGAAGCGTGGCGGGGGTGACGTCGAAGCGTTCTTGCGCGAAGAGCTGGCCGAGATCGTCGATACCCACGACCCGAATGGCAGCAATGGCCAGTCCAAGGACGTCGTCCTCTACGGTTTCGGGCGTATCGGGCGTCTGCTGGCGCGTATCCTCATCGACAAGGCGGGCGGCGGCAATCTGCTGCGCCTGCGTGCCATCGTCGTGCGTGGTCGCGGCGACATCGCCAAGGATCTCGAAAAGCGCGCGAGCCTGTTGCGTCGCGATTCGGTCCATGGCCCCTTCGATGGAACCATCAGCGTCGATAGCGAGGCACGTACCCTGATCGCCAACGGCAACGTCATTCAAGTCATCTACGCCGATTCGCCCGCCGAGGTGGACTACACGGCCCATGGCATCGACAACGCCGTGGTGGTCGACAACACCGGCATCTGGCGTGACGAGACGGGCCTCGGCCAACACCTGGAGTGCAAGGGCGCCTCCAAGGCGCTGCTCACCGCACCAGGCAAGGGCGACATCAAGAACATCGTCTACGGCATCAACCACCAGGACATCGCCGTTAGCGACAGCATTCTGTCGGCGGCCTCCTGTACCACCAATGCCATCGTGCCGGTACTCAAGGTGCTCAACGACGAGTACGGCATCGAGTGCGGCCACGTGGAAACGGTGCACGCCTACACCAACGACCAGAACCTGATCGACAACTATCACAAGGGCGATCGCCGTGGCCGCAGCGCACCACTCAACATGGTGCTCACCGAGACGGGGGCCGCCAAGGCGGTGGCCAAGGCGCTGCCCGAGCTCGACGGCAAGCTGACCGGCAATGCCATTCGCGTGCCCACCCCCAACGTCTCCATGGCCATCCTCAACCTGACTCTGCAGCGCGAGACCGACGCCGAGGCACTCAACGACTTTCTGCGGCGCATGTCCCTCGATTCCCCCTACCAGAAGCAGATCGACTTCGTCGACTCCCCCGAGGTGGTCTCGACGGACTTCGTGGGTAACCGCCATGCCGGAATCGTCGATGCCAAGGCGACCATCGCCAATGGCAAGCATGCGGTGCTCTACGTCTGGTACGACAATGAGTTCGGCTACAGTTGCCAGGTAGTGCGCATCCTGCAGCACATCTCCAACGTGCACTTCCTCAAGCTGCCTCGTACCCAGGTCTGAGGTCCTCGTCCGACGGCAGTCGTCATTCCCGACATCAGCAGTCGGGAATGTCATGATCCAGATCATCTCTGTGCCATTGGGGCGGTCGCCGGAGCGACCGCCCCAGTCGCGTTCAGCACTACGCTGCGGCGCGCCATCGGCGCTTTTCAACGCCTCTTCGACCTTGCCGACGGCCCGCCATGGTGGGGCGCGTAGACCTTTTTACACCATCGGTCGTGTGGTCATTGGTCGCGCTTGTCTTTATAATGCTCGGGATTTTCGGGGTGGTCCGAGCTCTCCTCGGGCCTGACTGGTAACGTACTGACACGACAAGAATTCGCATCCATTCGCACCCCTTTCCTTCGTATATCCGATCCATCAACTGGGCGAGACTATGATCGAAGTCAAGAAAGGCCTGGATCTCCCCATCACGGGGGCGCCCGAGCCGCGCATCGAGGATGCGCGACCCGTGCGTCATGTGGCCGTCCTGGGCACCGACTACGTCGGCATGAAGCCGACCATGGAGGTCCGGGAGGGGGACAAGGTGAAACTGGGCCAGCTGCTCTTCACCGACAAGAAGAACGACGGCGTACGCTTCACGGCACCGGCCGCTGGCGAAGTGGTCGCCATCAACCGCGGCGAGAAACGCAAACTGCTCTCGGTGGTGATCGAGGTCGACGAGAGCGAGGAGGCCGAGAGCTTCACGGCGCATGGCCGTGACAAGCTCGAAAGCCTGGAGCGCCAGACGGTGGTCGACCAGCTCGTCGAATCGGGTCTGTGGACCGCGCTGCGAACGCGCCCTTACTCCCGTAGCCCGGCCATCGACAGCGAACCGGTCGATATCTTCGTTACCGCCATGGATACCCATCCTCTGGCGGCGGATCCGGCGCTGATCATCAACGAGCAGGCCGAAGCCTTCGAGGATGGTCTGAAGGTGCTCAAGCGCCTGACCGAGGGCAGGGTGTATCTATGCACCGCCCCGGACGCACGCGTTCCCGGCGGTGAGGTCGCGGGCGTGCAGACCGAGACCTTCGCGGGGCCGCATCCCGCCGGCTTGGTCGGAACCCACATCCATTTCTTGTCACCGGTCTCGCTGCAGCGTCGCGTGTGGTACATCGGCTACCAGGACGTCATTGCCGTCGGCAAGCTGTTCAGCGAAGGCCAGCTCGATGTCAGCCGGGTGATTGCCGTGGGCGGCCCGCGGGCCGAGAACCCGCGCCTGCTGCGCACTCGGGTGGGTGCCAGCACCGAGGAACTGCTGGCCGGTGAGGTCGTCGAACCCGATGAAACACGCGTGATCTCCGGCTCGGTGTTCTCCGGCTTCACCTGCGAGGGCGCGCTGCGCTACCTGGGCCGCTTCCACCATCAGGTGAGTCTGCTCGAAGAGGGCAACAAGCGGGTCTTCCTGGGCTGGCTGTCGCCGGGCAGCAACCGTCACTCGGTCATGGGTATCTACCTGTCGAAGCTCAAGGGCCTGCGCGACTACGCGCCGACCACCTCGACCAACGGCTCCGAACGCGCCATGGTGCCGGTGGGTGTCTATGAGGAAGTCATGCCGTTGGACATCCTGCCGACCCAGCTGCTGCGCACGCTGATCGTCGGCGACATCGAGGTCGCCATGCAGCTCGGGTGCCTGGAACTGGATGAAGAGGACCTCGCCCTGTGCACCTACGTGTGCCCTGGCAAGTACGAGTACGGTCCCATCCTGCGTGATAACCTCACCCTTATCGAGAAAGAGGCCTGATGATGGGTATCCGACAGACACTCGACAATCTCGAACCGCACTTCCACAAGGGTGGCAAGTACGAGAAGTTCTATCCGCTCTATGAGGCGGTGGACACCATCTTCTACTCGCCTCCCGACGTGGCTAAGACCACGGCTCATGTGCGCGACGGCATCGACCTCAAGCGCATCATGATCACCGTGTGGCTGTGCACCTTCCCGGCCATGTTCTTCGGCATGTGGAATGCCGGCTGGCAGGCCAACATGGCCATCGCCGACGGCTTCGCTTCCATGGACGGCTGGCGCGAAGCCATCATGATGGTGCTGGCCAGCGGTCACGAAGCCGATAGCCTGTGGGCCAACTTCGTGTTGGGGGCGACCTACTTCCTGCCCATCTATCTGGTCACCTTCGTGGTCGGGGGGTTCTGGGAAGTGCTGTTCGCCATCAAGCGCGGCCACGAGGTCAATGAAGGGTTCTTCGTCACCTCCATCCTGTATGCCCTGATCCTGCCGGCCACGATCCCGCTATGGCAGGTAGCGCTGGGCATCACCTTCGGCGTGGTTATCGGCAAGGAGATCTTCGGCGGCACCGGCAAGAACTTCCTCAACCCGGCATTGACGGGCCGTGCTTTTCTCTACTTCGCTTATCCGGCACAGATTTCCGGTGATGCGGTGTGGGTCGCGGCCGACGGTTTCACCGGAGCGACTGCGCTCTCCGTCGCCTATCAGGATGGCATGGCGGCGCTGTCCAGCCAGTGGAGCTGGTGGGATGCCTTCCTCGGCTTCATGCCGGGCTCGGTCGGCGAGACGTCCACCCTGGCCATTTTCATCGGCGCCGCGGTGCTGCTGTGGACCAAGATCGCCTCGTGGCGGATCATGCTGGGTGTGTTTCTCGGCATGGTGGTCACTAGTGCGTTGCTCAATATGGTCGGCTCGGAGAGCAACCCGATGTTCGCCATGCCCTGGTACTGGCATCTGGTGGTGGGTGGCTTCGCCTTCGGCATGGTGTTCATGGCCACCGATCCGGTATCCGCCTCCATGACCAACCCCGGGCGACTGATCTTCGGAGCGCTCATCGGCGTGATGACCGTGCTGATCCGCGTGGTCAACCCCGCGTTCCCCGAGGGCATCATGCTGGCGATTCTGTTCGCCAACCTGTTCGCCCCGCTCATCGACCACTTCTTTGTTCAGGCCAACATCAAGCGCCGCTTGCAGCGCACCGGTGTGCCGGCCGAGGAGACCGCCTGATGGCACAGAGCAACAACTCCATCAAGAAGATCCTGACGGTGGCGTTCGCACTCTGCATCGTGTGTTCGGTCATCGTCTCCACCGCCGCGGTGGCGTTGCGTCCCATGCAGCAGCTGAACCAGGAGTTGGATCGCAAGACCAACATCCTCAGCGTGGCCAATCTCTACGAAGAGGGCATGGACGTCGAGGCGGAGTTCGAGAAGATCACCGCTCGGGTGGTGGATCTGCGCACCGGGGAATACACCGACGAGTTCGATCCCGACACCTACAACAGCTTCGAGGCAGCGCGCGATCCGGCGTCTTCTCGGACGCTGTCCGGGGATCGCGACATCGCGGGCCTGTCGCGGCAGGAGAATTTCTCCACCGTCTACTTGGTCGGTGAGGATCCGGACGATCCCGAGCAGATCATTCTGCCGATCCGTGGCCAGGGGTTGTGGGGCCTGATGCGCGGCTACATTTCGCTGGAAGGCGACGGCAACACCTTCGTTGGCATCACCTACTACGAGCATAGCGAGACGCCCGGGCTGGGTGCCGAGGTCAACAACCCGCGCTGGCAGGCCCAGTGGGAAGGCAAGGAAGTCTTCGCCGACGACCAGGCTGTGGCCCCGGCCATCAGCCTGGTCAAAGGCGGTGCCAGCGAATCGACCGAGGTCGATGCGCTGTCGGGAGCGACCCTGACCAGCCGCGGTGTGACGAACATGCTGAAGTTCTGGCTGAGCCCTGAGGGCTTCGGCGAGTACCTGGCCCGCTTCCGCGGTGAAGTGAGTCCGGACGAGGCCCAGGACGCTGACGTCGAACTCGAATCTGAAGGAGCCTGACCATGTCCGCTGCGACTCCCAAGGGCGTCCTGACGACGCCGATCTTCAAGAACAACCCCATCGCCCTGCAGATCCTGGGGATCTGCTCGGCGCTGGCGGTGACCACCAGCATGAGTGTGTCGCTGGTCATGACGTTGGCCGTGATCTTCGTGACGGCCTTCTCCAACCTCTTCGTATCGCTGATCCGGAATCACATTCCCTCGTCGATTCGCATCATCGTGCAGATGACCATCATCGCCTCGCTGGTGATCGTGGTCGATCAGATTCTCAAGGCCTACGCCTACGAGATTTCCAAGCAGTTGTCGGTGTTCGTCGGCCTGATCATCACCAACTGCATCGTGATGGGGCGTGCCGAGGGCTTCGCGATGACCAATACACCGGGGATGTCCTTCTTGGATGGCGTCGGCAACGGCATCGGCTACGGTTTCATCCTGATGACCGTGGGCTTCTTCCGCGAGCTGCTTGGTGCCGGTAGCGTGTTCGGCTTCACCGTGCTGCAGCCGGTACAGGACGGCGGCTGGTACGTGCCCAACGGCCTGCTGCTGCTGCCGCCCTCGGCGTTCTTCATCATCGGCCTGATCATCTGGGTGCTGCGCGAGACGCATCCGGAGCAGGTCGAAGAGAACGAGTTCAAGATGAAGGAAAATACCCAGCCGAAGGAGGCCGTCTGACATGGAACACTATCTGAGCCTGCTCGTCGCCTCGGTCTTCGTCGAGAACATGGCCCTGGCGTTCTTCCTGGGCATGTGTACCTTCCTGGCCGTGTCCAAGAAGGTGTCGTCGGCCTTCGGCCTGGGCATCGCGGTCATCGTGGTGCTGACCATCACGGTGCCGGTCAACAACCTGATTCTGCACTACCTGCTGGCCGAAGGCGCGCTGACCTGGACCGGTATCAGCGGTACCGAGAACATCGACCTGACCTTTCTCGGCTATCTGAGTTACATCGGCGTGATCGCTGCCATCGTGCAGATCCTCGAGATGTTCCTCGACAAGTACGTGCCCGCGCTGTACAACGCGCTGGGCGTGTTCCTGCCGCTGATCACGGTCAACTGCGCGATCCTTGGTGGCGTGCTGTTCATGGCCGAGCGCAACTACAACTTCGGTGAATCCGTGGTGTATGGCTTCGGTGCCGGCCTGGGCTGGGCACTGGCCATCACGGCGCTGGCCGGCATCCGCGAGAAGCTCAAGTACAGCGACGTGCCCGCTGGTCTGCAGGGTCTGGGCATCACCTTCATCACCGTGGGTCTGATGTCGTTGGGCTTCATGTCCTTCTCCGGCATCCAGCTCTGAGACAGGGTGCGTTCCCGATGGCGCCCAGCGTCGTCGGGAAACCGGTTACTCACAGCAAATAGGAAACCGACATGGTTGGTACAACTATCATCTTGCTCGGTGTGGTCATGTTCACCGTGATCGTGGTCAGTCTGGTCATGGTGATCCTGGCGGCGCGTAGCCGTCTCGTCACCAGCGGTGACGTGACCATCGAGGTCAACGGCGACCCCGAGCACACCCTCCAGACACAAGCCGGCGGCAAGCTGCTCAATACCCTGGCGGCCAACGGCATCTTCCTGTCGTCCGCCTGCGGTGGCGGCGGCTCCTGCGCTCAGTGCAAGTGCCGTGTGGAGGAGGGCGGTGGCGCCATCCTCCCCACCGAGGAGTCGCACTTCACGCTGCGCGAGAAGAAGGAGGGCTGGCGTCTCTCCTGCCAGGTACCGGTCAAGCAGGACATGAAGATCGAGGTGCCGGAGGAGGTCTTCGGCGTCAAGAAGTGGGAGTGCGAGGTCATCTCGAACCCCAACGTCGCCACCTTCATCAAGGAGCTGAACCTCAAGTTACCCGAAGGCGAGGATGTCGGCTTCCGCGCCGGCGGCTACGTGCAGTTGGTGGCGCCGCCCTACGACATCTCCTTCTCCGATTTCGACATCGAGGAGGAGTATCGCGGCGACTGGGAGAAATTCGACCTCTTCAAGATCCGCCACAAGAACGACGAGGAGATCATTCGCGCCTACTCCATGGCGAACTATCCTGAAGAGAAGGGCATCCTCAAGTTCAACATCCGTATCGCCACGCCACCTCCCGGCACCAACCACCCCCCGGGGCTGATGTCCACCTACGTCTTCAACCTGAAGCCGGGTGACGAAGTCGCGGTGATGGGGCCCTTCGGCGAGTTCTTCGCCAAGGATACCGATGCCGAGATGGTCTTCGTCGGCGGTGGCGCCGGCATGGCGCCCATGCGCAGCCATATCTTCGATCAGCTCAAGCGTCTCGAGACCGATCGCAAGATCAGCTTCTGGTATGGTGCCCGCTCCTGGCGCGAGACCTTCTACAACGAAGAGTACGACCAGCTGGCCGAGGAGTTCCCCAACTTCGAGTGGCATCTGGCGCTGTCCGATCCTCAGCCCGAAGACAACTGGGACGGGCCGACGGGCTTCATCCACAACGTGCTTTACGACATGTACCTCAAGGACCACCCGGCTCCCGAGGACTGCGAGTACTACATGTGCGGGCCGCCCATGATGAATGCGTCCGTCATCAAGATGTTGATCGATCTCGGCGTCGAACCCGAGAACATCATGCTGGACGATTTCGGCGGATGATTTGACGCCGTCGGGCGATATCGGGGCTGGCCCATGGTGGGCCGGCCCCTTGACGTCATTTCACCCTGTCTGCCGGTCCGAACGATCGCCTGCCCAGGCCGACGGGTCGGCATACAAGGTGATCTGGAGTGACAGTACGTCGGCCACCGTGGCCGATCTTGCCGGCCAGTCGGCCCACCCTCGGTATGTATCGTCTCCACCTCGTCCGGGAGCATGACTGCCGTTGGGTTGTCTCAATACTGGAAGCTGAGAATTTTCATGACAGGCGTCCCCGCACTAACGACACAGGTCGTCGCTGGGCGCAAGGAGCCATTTCGATGACGACTTTCTTCGTGGTACTCGGGTTCATGCTACTGATCATGGCCGCCATGGCCATTGGGGTAATCATGGGGCGCAAGCCGATAGCGGGCTCCTGCGGCGGTCTCAACAAGCTCGGCCTAAAGGACGGCTGCGAAGTCTGTGGTGGCCGCGATGACGTCTGCGAAGAGGAGAATCGCAAGGTTGGTGCCCGCCGGCGCAGCGATGAGAATCGCGGTGTCGATCTCGGCTACGATGCGACTCGTCGCTGATCGGATTTTGCCTGAAGTCGTCAGTCGCAAACCGTGGGTCTGATGAACCAACCGACGCTGGCGGCCCGCTGCGTAGCAAGGTAGCGGCATACGGCTTACGTCGGGTGCGGGCCCTGGCGTTCCCATTGCGAAGAAGGAGACCATCGGACCCATGGCAGTCTACAACTACGACGTGGTGGTGATCGGCACCGGCCCGGCAGGCGAGAGTGCTGCCATCAATGCCGCCAAGCACGGCAGGCGGGTCGCCGTCGTGGAGAAGCAGCCGCTGGTGGGCGGCAATTGCACGCACTGGGGAACCATCCCGTCCAAGGCGTTGCGCCACCAAGTCAAGCAGATCATGGCATTCAACACCAATCGCATGTTTCGCGACATCGGCGAGCCGCGCTGGTTCTCCTTCCCCAAGGTGATGGAGCGTTCGCGGATCACCATCGAGCAGCAGGTGGCGATGCGCACCAACTTCTATGCACGCAACCGGATCGATCTGTTCAACGGCGTGGCCCGCTTCCAGGACGAGCATACCCTGCTGGTGCGTGACAGCCAGGACGCGACCGATGAGCTGGTGGCCGAGAAGATCGTCATCGCCACCGGGTCGCGGCCCTACCGCCCGGCGGATATCGATTTCCGGCACCCGCGCATCTACTGCTCGGATACCATCCTCAGTCTCAATCATACGCCGCGCACCCTGATCATCTTCGGCGCTGGCGTGATCGGCTGCGAATACGCATCGATCTTTTCCGGACTGGGCGTGAAGGTCGATCTGATCAACAACCGCGGCAGCCTGCTTTCGTTCCTGGACGACGAGATCAGCGATGCGCTCTCCTACCACCTTCGCAAGCACGGCGTACTGATTCGCCACAATGAGGAGTACGATCGGGTCGAGGGCGATGACTCGGGGGTGATCGTGCACCTCAAGTCGGGAAAGAAGCTGCGCGCCGACGCCTTCTTGTGGGCCAACGGACGTACCGGCAATACCGATCAACTCGGACTGGAAAACATCGGGCTCGAAGCCAATGGCCGCGGTCAGCTTGCCGTCGACGAGCACTATCGTACGGCCATCGGGCATGTCTATGCGGCGGGCGACGTGATCGGCTGGCCGAGCCTGGCCAGCGCGGCCTACGATCAAGGGCTCAACGCCTGCGACGAACTGCTCGACCGCGACTACCGTTTCGTCACCGAGGTGCCCACCGGGATCTACACGATACCCGAGATCAGCTCTTTCGGTCGCAACGAGCGGGAGCTCACCGAGGCCAAGGTGCCTTACGAAGTGGCCCAGGCATTCTTCAAGGATACCGCTCGCGCCCAGATCACCGGTGACACCGTGGGCATGCTCAAGATCCTCTTCCATCAGGAGAGCCTGGAGATTCTGGGTATTCACTGCTTTGGCGACCAGGCCTCCGAGATCGTCCATATCGGCCAGGCGATCATGCAGCAGAAGGGCGAGGCGAACTCTCTCAAGTACTTCGTCAGCACCACCTTCAACTACCCGACCATGGCCGAGGCTTATCGTGTGGCCGCTCAGAACGGGCTCAATCGGGTGTTCTAGAATCGAGCGATGTCAGCCGTCACGAAACTCGTGCCGATAACAGGGGGACGACGCCGGCTCTGTGTCGGCGGCATCTTCATCGCTGAGTGCCGCCAGCAGTGCCTCTCGCAGAATGGGTAGGTGCGAATCGTCGATGTGTCGCGTGGCGGTGAGCAGCGTGAGCCGGCCTCGGCGAGCATGGCGCATCAGGGGTACCAGGCACTCCGGTGCATCGCGCAGCTCGCCGCGATAGCGGGCGGCGAAGACGGCGTGGCTGATCGTGCCTTGATGGTACTGACGGCGCAGGGCTGGTGAGGGCGAGGCGTCGCGGTACCAGTCGGTGAGGGCAAGGCTTTCCCGGCGCTTCCCGCGTGGCCAGAGCCGGTCGACGAGTATACGGGCACCGTCGTCCTCGGTGGCGGGAGCGTAGACACGTTTGAGAACGATCTCGTAGCTCATGCAAACCTCCACGTTGGTGGCCATCACTGGGGCGGTCAGCTAGTCGCTCGTCGTGCTGGCTTCCAGCGCAGACAGCGCCTCCCGGGCGTGTTCTTGCCAGGGGCCGGGGAGGGCGCTGGCTCGCTCGAGGGCCTGGCGGGCCGCCGCGGTGTCACCTTGCTCACGCAATGTCAGACCGAGGTTGAGCCAGCCTACGGTCAGGTCGTCTTGTCGGGCCACTGCCCGTTGAAAGGCGGTGATGGCACCCTGGGCATCGCCGCTGGCATGACGGGCGTTGCCCAGGGCGAAGTGTGCCATGGCCGCATTGGGAAAGCGTGTGGTGAGGGCCTCCCATCCGGGCAGGGCGGCTTCGGCTCCCTGGACGCGCTCGAAATCGGCGGTGGCCTCGATGGCGGTTTCCGCATCGATGGCGGTCGGCAGTTCTCCCGGCGGCAGGGCTACGAAGCCCCAGCGGTCGCTGCGCGCCCAGGTGGCATCGAAACGGCGAAAGGACTCGCGGCGCCGGGCTTCTTCGCCGCTATGCAAGATCAACTCGCCAGCCGGCCGATCGTAGCCGATGACGACGGCATAGTGCCAAAGCGGCCACGCCGGCAATGAGAGGTTCTGCAATACCACGACGGGATGATCGCCTTTGGCCAGCTCCGTCAGCAGGCTCTCGAAGCGGTTGTCGATCACGAAGGGAATGCGGCCCTGACGCCGCACGGTGGCGAGCATTTCCGGTTGTACGCTGCCCTCGCGGCCGGGGAGGAAGACTCGAGGGATCAGCTCGTCGACGCTGACATCGACGCCCTGATGTTCGAGCACCATGGCCAGCGAGGCCGGGCCGCACTGATAGTCGCGCTGAGCGTGAAAGGGGACGTCATCGTGAAGCAGGCGGGAGGGAAGCTTCTGTGCGGTGGCATCGCTCAAGCGTGGCGCTGAGGCACAGCCGGCGAGCAGTAACGCCAGGGCCACCAACAACAGAACGCCCGCCGGGCGGGCGTTCCGCAGAGGGTAGGATGCCTGGTTGCGCATCGCGATGGCTATTCAGCGCGTGAAGGGGAAGACGTTGGTCAGGCCGAGAATGTCGGTGACCAGCAGGATGACGAAGACCGCGAAGAGCGCGCCCACGACGCTGGCGCCGGCCGGCATCTCGTCGAGTTGGTCGGCCATCTGCTGTGCCTCGGCATCGGAGAGTGCGGCGACGCGAGCTTCGATGTCGGCAGGGTCGACGCCCTGGGCATCGAGCTGCTGGCGGACGTCGTCGCGTGCCAGTACTTCATGAATGCGCTCCCGGGCGTCGCTGCTGCGTTCGGCCTGGAGTGCAGCCTGAGTACCGATCAATTCGTTGCCAGCGCCCTGTGGGGCGGCAGCAACCGGCAGGCTACCCAGGATCATGGCGAGGATCAGCAGCGGGCTGAGAAAGCGGCGAAGCGTGGTCATGGTAAGGCTCCTTCTCTTTTTAATGAGCTTCCAATTGAGTGTGATGGGCTGCGATGGAGCGGATGCGATGTCTTGCCATTATAAGGGCAAAGGATGAGATATTTCATGTCGGTATGTCACGCTGCGCTGACTTCAGTACGGTTGCGCCCGTTGGCCTTGGCGCGGTAGTGGGCCCGGTCGGCTCGCGAATAGAGACGATCGAAGTCTGCAGCGCTGCCCATGCCGGTGGCGAGCCCGAGACTCACGGCGATCGATGTGGGAACGCCGAGGACGTCTTCGTTCAGCTCGGCGATACGCTGGCGTATGCGTTCGGCCAGGTCAAGCGCCCCTTCGGAGGGCGTGTCGGGCATCAGGATGCAGAATTCTTCGCCGCCGATGCGTGCCACGACGTCGGCCTGGCGCGTCACCTCCTGCAGCGCCCGGGCGAAGGCCACCAGCACTTTGTCTCCGGCCGGGTGGCCCCAGGTGTCGTTGAGGTGCTTGAAATGGTCGAGGTCGAGCAGGGCGAGACTCAAGGGTCGTTGGTTGCGCAGGCTCTGCTGGTAAAGGCGTTCCGCGGTTTCCAGCAGGTAGCGGCGGTTGCCCAGTCCGGTCAGGTCGTCGACCAGGCTCAGTCGCGAGACGAGTTCCCGTTGGCGGCTCAGGCGCAAGAGCGCCAGCATCAGGCTGGCCACCACGGCCAGGGCCAGGAGAACCAGCAGACCGATGGCCAGGCTGAGCCGCTCCATGATCAGGCGCTGTTCGCCGGCGGCCACGTGAATGAGGTCGTTGAGCTCGCCATAGGCCCAGGCCAGCTCCGTCTCGATCTCATAGCCGAGTGCCTGCAGCGCTTGCCTGTCATCGTTCGTCTCGATGCCTGCCTCGATCAGTGCCGCCAGTTCTGGCAGACGGGGTTCGACGCGAGCCAGGGCATCGAGTGCCGGCCGATACTTCCACGGTGCGAGCTGGCTCTGGGAAAGGCCGTGGCTGACGCCCCGAATGTGCTGGGGAATGCGCCATAGCAGGTTTTCCAGGCGCTCGGCATGCCGATGTTCGGGGTGCTCCTGCATGGCATCCAGGGTGGTGCGAAGCAGTATGGGATGCTGCTGGGCGCGAACCACGTCGGCGACCAATGCCGTGTAGTTGGCGCCCACGTGCTGGCGGGCGTTGGCCACGTAGAGGCCGATGGCCACAGCACACACGCCGGAGAGCAGGCTGAAACCGACTGCCATGCCCCAGCCCAGCGCAGAAGTACGCCGGTCTTTCATCGAGCGTGGATTTCCCGGATCGACCAGATCCATCGGGTCATGGTCTCACTGCCCTCGGCTACGGCTTCGGCATCCTCGGGTACGATCAACAGGGTGGGGCCGAAGGTTTCGCGGGTCAGGGGCTCGCCGTCGAGTCGGGTGGCGAGAAGGTAGCGTTTGTCCGCACGATTTTCCGGGGTAAGAAAGACCGAGTAGTCATCGTGGGCGATGAAGCGCAGCCGAGGGGCATCGTCGAGTTCCTGCGCGGCAAGGAACTCATCCAGCCAGACGCCAGCGAAACGACCCTCGAGCCCCTCGAAGTGCAGCAGGCTCACTTCGTGCAGTCCCAGTGACTCGATCTCCGCACGGCTGACCGGGTATCGCTGACCGTCATGGTGCACGGAGAGTATCGGGGCGTCGTCCTGCGAGGGCGGCAGAGAGCTCTCGGTGACCGTTGCCGCCGGTGCGAAGCGGGGAGGGAAGGCCAGCAGCACGAACAGCGCGAGAGCCAGCGCCGTGCTGGCCCGGGAAGTCAGAGGCCGCGGCGAAGGGAGTGAAAGGCTCGGTGGTATTGTCAGTCGGCGCATTCGGATGACGCTCTCGTCAGGGTTTAAGCGGATTGTGGCAGAGTTCTAAGACGCGGAAATGACGGCCAGCCAACGCTGGAGTCAGCCGACTCGGTAGGAGCCGGGCATTTCGGCCAGCAGGCCTCTTCCCCCCGCCAGCGTCAGTGCCAGGTCGTGCAGGCCATCCCAGGGCGGCAGCGGCGAGGCCCCCTTGATGGCGAGGTCGAGGCGCTGGGCGAAGAGCAGCAACTTGTGCAGACGGCGGATCGGCAGGCGTGCAATGGCCTGCTGGTAGGCGGGGCGACGTTTCTCGAAGATGGCGGGCTTCTGAGTCTTGCAGGCGTGTTCGAAGCTCTGGCCCTGGTCGAGGTGCTGATGCAGTGAGAGCAGGGTGCGTAGCTCGCGGCTCAGCGCCCATAGCACAATAGGTGGCTCGACGCCTTCGCCGCGCAACCCGGCGACGATTCGCGAGACTCTGGCAGGGGTGCCCTGCAGGCAGGCCTCGGTCAGGGTAAAGACGTCGAAACGGGCGTTGTCCTCGACGTCTCCGGCGACCTGGCGGGCGGTGATCCGGCCACCGGGCGTCGCCAGCAGGGCCAGTTTCTGCAATTCCTGGTCGGCGGCGAGGAGGTTGCCTTCGGTGCGTTCGCCGAGCAGTCGCGCGGCATCCAGGTCGAGGTTGAGCCCATGGCGCTCGGCTCGGTCGCGCAGCCAGAAGCCCAGGCGCGACAGGTCGACGGGCCATACCGGAACGAACAGGCCGACCTTGTCGAGCGCCTTGAACCAGGCGCTCTTCTGCTGGCGGAAATCGAGCTTGCCCATGCTGATGAGCAGCACGTCATCGCTGCCGGCGAGGCGTTCGGCGTGCTCCTTGAGCGCTCGGCTTCCCTCCTGGCCGAGGCTGTGGTTGCCCAGGCGCAGCTCGATCAGCTTGCGGGTACCGAACAGCGAGAGGTTGCTCGCCGTCTCATGCAGCTGGCCCCAGGCGAAGTTGGCCTCTACGTGAAGGACCTCGCGCTCTTCGACGCCCGCTTCGCGGGCGGCCTTACGCACGGCATCGCACGCCTCGACGTGCTGGAGAGGCTCATCACCGGCCACGATCACTACCGGAGGCAGCTTCTTGGCCAGCGCGGCGGGAAGCTTGTCGGCAAAGACTTTCATGTGGCCGCCTTCATGCCCCGTCCAGCCCGCGCAAGCGTTCGAGCAGCCGGCGGATGGCTTCGCGTCGCAGCGTCGTCTCGGCTTCGCTACGGATCTCCTCCTGAGCCAGCAAGTTGTCATCGCTGACCGTGAACCGCTCGCTCACCTCCAGGGTCTGCTCGGGCAGTACGAAAGCGCCGTCACTGCGGCGCTGCACCGAGAAGGGCGCGCTCAGCACCATTTCCCTTTCTCGCGCTCCGGCGTCGAGTACGCCCAGGCGGCGTTCGCTCAGGGACGGACGCCCCAGAGTGAGTATCCACGGCGCCTGCGCGTGGAGTTGCGTACCGTCTCGGCGCAGCCGCTCGGCGAGCTCCCGCGACAGCTCGCTTTGCGGACCGGCGAGCTCGAGCTCGTCGACGACCGTGCCGCTCTCGTCCAGGCCGCGCAGGCGAAACCCACAACCGGTCAGCGCCAGGACGGCGCCGCCGGTCAGAACGCTGTTGAGAAAGGTACGACGCTGCATATCGGCTCCTCGAGGTCACCCGACCACGATGTTGACCAGCTTGCCGGGCACGACGATCACCTTGCGGACCGTCTTGCCCTCGGTGTGGCGCTGCACGTTTTCGGCGGCCAGTGCTCGTGCCTCGATGGCCGCCTTGTCCGCCTCGGCCGCGACCTCGATGCGCGCGCGCAGCTTGCCGTTGACCTGCACCACCAGCTCGATGGTGTCGCGGGCCAGCGCCGACTCGTCCACGCTGGGCCAGGTCGCGTCGATCACCGGTTCTTCATGCCCCAGCGCCTGCCACAAGGCATGGCAGGCGTGCGGGGTGATGGGCGCGAGCAGCAGCACGCAGGCTTCTATCGCTTCACGGGCCACGGCCAGGCTCTGGGGCGAAGTGTCTTCGCTCTCGTTCGGGAAGCGGCCGAGAGCGTTGGTCAGCTCCATGACAGCGGCGATGGCGGTGTTGAACGTGGTACGGCGGCCGATGTCGTCGCTGGCCTTCTTGATCGTCTCGTGGGTCTTGCGGCGCAGCTCGCGCTGGGCCGCAGTGAGTGAATCGTCGAGCGCGTCGACGTCGAGGCGGCCCGGTTCTCCGGCGTCGAGGTGCTCGGCCACCAGGCGCCACAGACGCTTGAGGAAGCGGTGGGCACCTTCCACGCCGGAGTCGGACCACTCCAGAGACTGTTCGGGCGGGGCGGCGAACATCATGAAGAGACGCACGGTGTCGGCGCCGAAGCGGTCGATCATCGACTGGGGGTCGACGCCGTTGTTCTTCGACTTGGACATCTTCTCGATGCCGCCCATCTCGACGGGCCGGCCGTCGCTGACGAGAGTGGCGCTGACCGGGCGACCCTTGTCATCCCGCTTGACCTCCACGTCGGCAGGGTTGAACCACTCCTTGCCGCCGTTTTCGGTATCGCGGAAGAAGGTTTCGGCGATCACCATGCCTTGGGTGAGCAGGCGCTGGAAGGGCTCGTCGGAATTGACCAGGCCGAAGTCGCGCATCAGCTTGTGGAAGAAACGGGCATAGAGAAGGTGCAGGATGGCGTGCTCGATGCCGCCGATGTACAGGTCGACCGGCAGCCAGTAGTCGGCGCGTTCGTCGAGCATCGCCTGGCGGTTGTCGGCGCAGGCGAAGCGCGCGTAGTACCAGGAGGACTCCATGAAGGTGTCGAAGGTATCGGTTTCGCGCGTCCAGCCGTCGCCCAGGTCATAGAAGGCGGGCATCTTCTTGAGCGGCGAACCGGTGGCGTCGACGGTCACCTCCATGGGCAGCTCCACCGGCAGTTCGTCGTCGGTGAGCGGCACGGTCTGCCCTTCGGGGCCGTACTTGATCGGGATCGGTGCCCCCCAGTAGCGCTGGCGGGCTACGCCCCAGTCGCGCAAACGGTAGTGGGTCTTGACCTCGCCGCGGCCGAGCGACTCGAGCTTGGCGGCAATGGCCTCGAAGGCCGCCGTGAAGTCCAGTCCATCGAACTCGCCGGAGTCGATCAGTGGGCCGGTCTCGACATGGGCCCCCTCGGAGAGGTCGGGCGCCTGGCCATTCTCATCGGCGATGACCGCCTTGATGGGGATGCCGTACTGGGTAGCGAATTCCCAGTCGCGCTGATCGTGGCCAGGCACCGCCATCACCGCTCCGGTGCCGTACTCCATGAGTACGAAATTGGCCACGTAGACGGGGACTTCGTCGCCGGTCAGCGGATGCACTGCGACATGCCCGGTGGGCATGCCTTTCTTCTCCATGGTGGCCAGTTCTGCCTCGGAGGTGCCTCCGCGGGCGCACTCGTCACAGAAGGCCGCCATGTCGGCGTCGTGCTCGGCGACCTCCTTGGCCAGCGGGTGACTGGCGGCCACTGCCATGTAGGTGACGCCCATCAAGGTGTCCGGGCGAGTGGTGTAGACGCTCACCGGGGTGTCCGGGCTGCCGTCCGGCGCCTTGACCTCGAAGGTCAGCTCCACGCCGCGGGACTTGCCGATCCAGTTGCGCTGCATGGTCTTGACCTGCTCGGGCCAGTCGACCTCATCCAGGTCGGCGAGCAACTCTTCGGCGTAGTCGGTGATCTTGAGAAACCACAGCGGGATGTCCTTGCGCTCGACGAGCGCGCCGGAGCGCCAGCCGCGTCCCTCGATCACCTGCTCGTTGGCCAGCACCGTCTGGTCGACGGGATCCCAGTTCACTGCGGCCATCTTCTTGTAGACCAACCCCTTCTCCACCAGCTTGGCGAAGAACCACTGTTCCCAGCGGTAGTAGTCGCTGTCGCAGGTGGCGAACTCGCGATTCCAGTCGTAGGCGAAGCCCAGCGCCTTGAGCTGGCGGCGCATGTAGTCGATGTTATCGTAGGTCCACTTGGCCGGTGGCACGCGGTTCTGGATGGCGGCATTCTCGGCCGGCATGCCGAAGGCATCCCAGCCCATGGGCTGCATGACGTTCTTGCCCCGCATGCGCTGGTAACGCGACACTACGTCGCCGATGGTGTAGTTGCGCACGTGCCCCATGTGCAGCTTGCCGCTGGGATAGGGGAACATCGACAGACAATAGAACTTCTCGCGGTTGGCATCTTCCTCCGCCTTGAAGCATTCGTGGGTTTCCCAGAATTGCTGGGCGTCGCGTTCGATAGCAAGGGGCGTGTACTGTGCGTCCATCGGTATTCGGGTGAGCCTTTTCGGAAGTGCTTGAAATAGTGCGCGATGCGCGAAACGTGTCATCGGCCGCCGATGCGTATGTCCAGCGTCGATGCATGGCCACCTTTTCACGATAAAACGTTGAACTGGCGGCGAGATAGCGTCTAAATGGTAGCCAAGGATACCCTAGACGGACGGAGGCGACCATGCCCGTTGCCGTCCGCGAGCCGCTTCGAGGAGAGTCAAGCATGAGTAAAGAGTCTGACCCCAAACGCGAACACCGCCTGCGCGAGGGTTACGAGCGACTGCTGGCGCGGCTGCAGAAAGGACGTCGCGACCTGACCTGGGAAAACCTTCAGAAGGAGCTGGACGAAGCGGTGGAGTTCGAGTCGGAACTCGAAGAGTTCACCAAGGACGAATTGGCCCTGCTGCGCGCCTGGTTGGAGCGCGACCTCGTCGACATGCGTCGCTATCTGAGTGCCGGCGGGCGCGGCGTGGCCAGTTGGTTGGGCATCGACCTCGACCAGCTGTCGCGCCGGGTCGTGGAATCGTTGCTCTCCATTGCCGACCGCAGCCAGGTCGACAAGGCGCGTTTCGAAGAGGACCTGGAAGCCGCTCGTGCCGACTACTGCGAGGGTGAGATGGCGGCCCCCGGGCGCATGGCCTGCGTGCATTGCGATGCGCTGGTCGAGCTGGAGGGCGTGACTCGTATCGAGCCTTGCCATCAGTGCGGGCACCGCTACTTCTACCGCGTGTCGGAGTAGCCCTACTTATAACCACCCGTCCAAGATCAGCAGGGTGGCGACCACTAGGCCGCTCATTGCCAGGGCATAGCTCAGGTTGTGCCGCATCATCCGATAGCCGCTGATGCCGTAGCGGCCTTGCAGCGAGAGATTGATGCCGGAGAGCGGCCCTACCGAAGTGCCGATGGCCCAGGAGGCCAGGGCGACGAAGGCGAACAGCGTCTGGCGTGCCGGCTCGAGGTCGAGCATCGAGGCGAGCACCGATACGCCGATGATCGGGTGCAGTCCGGCTATGGCGCTGGCCACGATGGCCAGAAAACTCACTATGCCTTCGCGAGCGCCGAAGCGCGCGAAGAGCGTCCACTCGCTACCCGTGGCCGCACCGATCAGCGTGGAAATCCCCAGTGTCAGCAGCCCCGCTGCAAGGAACAGCGCAATCTCGCCGCGCATGGCGGGTAACCGTGTCAGGGTGTGTCGGCGCACCCGGCGCAGCGTCCAGCGCGGCCCCTGGAGTAGGTTGGTCGCCAGGGCCGCTGCAGGCAGCAGGAAGGTGATGATGCTGACGATACCCAGCGCAGGCGTCAGCGCGTAGTGGAAGAGTAGCACCAACATGGCCATGATCACCGGCATGAGCAGGCTGCGCGGCGAGAGCGAAAAGCCGGCCACCTCGTCGAGGTCGAAGCGGCGCGAGAGTTCCAGAGTGGTGAGGGTGCCGGCAACGAGTGCCAGCGGTAGGCCGGCAGCGAGTACGTGGGTGTAGTCCATGGCCGGTGCCAGGGTCAGTACCACGCCCATGGAGGCGAAGAAGGGCGACCATAGCGCAGCGCTGGAGAGCCCGCGATTGAGTGCCAGCAGCTGCGGCAGCGTCAACGGCCCGCGCCGGGCCAGGCGGTCACCGATCATGAACACCGTCGAGAGGTTGAGGATGATGCCCAGCAGGTGTACGCCGAGCCAAGTGCCGGCAATGCCTCGCGTGCCAGTGACGGCCCTGCCCAGCGGGCGACCGTCGCGGCGGTTGCCGATCAGGCCGATGAAGCTCACGCCGACCAGCATGGCGACTACGTAGGTGTTGCCGTCGAGCACCGCTGGCCAGGCGATAGTGGCATCGTAGCGAAGCCTGGCTGTGACCAGCAGGGTCATGCCGATGACGGCGAGCGCACCGGCTTGCCAACGGGTGCGTTGCGGGATGTCGCGCCATAGCAGGGCAGTCGCCAGCCATAGCGCATAGCCGACCAGGTGCGGCAGTGGCGATAGGTCGGCAAAGCTCAGGATCTGCAGCAGCAGCCCGACCAGGATGAGTGCGCCGGCCACTGAATGGCGGTAAGACACGGGTGACAAGGCAGCGTCGGACACGGCAGGCTCCTGGCGCAAATGTTGAGCAGTCTAACCAATCTCCTCCTCGGATGCCCGGGCAGCGGGCTCTCGGGCCTGCTCGAGCAGCGCGAGCATGGCCGCCGCGGCGTTGGAGCGGGTGCGATTGCGGTGTACCAGATAACCCAGCGGGCGATGGATGGGCGGATGCGCTACCGCCAGCTCGTGCAGCTCCCCGGCCACCAGTCGCTCCGGCAAGAGGCTCCAACCCAGACCGATGGCCGTCATCATCTTCAGTGTCTCCAGGTAGTTGGTCGACAGCGACACGGGCAGGGTCAAGCCGGCTGCGGCGAAGCGCGATTCGATCAGCGTGCGGGTGAAGGTCAGCGGGCCGGGCAGCACGGCGTCGAAGTCGCACAGCTCGTGCAGCGATAGTGCGCCGCGACCGGCCAGCGGGTGGTCGTGGGCGCACACGAAGCACAGACGGTCGATCCACACCGGCACGACTTCCAACTGCGGGTCGGGGTGGGGCGCCAACGTCACCACGGCGATCTCCAGTTCACCGTCGAGCACGCCCTGGTAGGCCTGTTCAGAGTCGAGAAAGTGCAGATCGAGGCGTACTTCGGGGTGCTCCCGGGTATAGGTTCTGAGCAACGGCGGCAAGCGGTGCAGGCCGACGTGGTGGCTGGTGGCGAGCGTCAGGCTACCGCTCACCTGGCTTTCCAGGTTGCTCAGGGCCCGGCGACTGTCGTCGACCATCACCAGGATCTGGCGGGCCCGCGGCAGCAGCACTCGCCCCGCCTCGGTGAGCGAGACGCGACGGCCGATACGATCGAACAGTCGCGCGTCGATCTGGCTCTCGAGAACGGCGATGCGCTTGCTCACCGCTGGCTGGGTGAGGTGCAGCTGCTCGGCGGCCCGCGAGAAGCTGCCGCTGTCGGCCACGGCCAGGAAGGCCTGCAGGCTCTGGGTGTCCATGGTTCGCCTCCGGCAATGCTGTGATTCCAATATGGAATCCATTCCATAAATAACATGAATTGCTTTTATGGGCGAGGCGCAGGACACTGCAGGCACAGCGCCAAGAATGGCAGTCCTGCCGAGGTGAGCGGCGCCGGGGACAGGCCGTAGAGGAGGTCCGACGCCATGGATGGCGTCGGTAGCGCCCAGGGATGGGTTCACAGCGCCTCCTCGAAGGCCTGTCGCCGGAAGAGCCGCGGTGCTGACGCGGGGCTTTCCGAGACCGACCGATGAGAACAGGGCCCAAGGCCCGGGAGAAGGACATGGCAGGCCAGACGCTTTACGACAAGCTGTGGTCGCAGCACCTGGTGAAGGCGCGCGACGACGGCACCGCCTTGATCTACATCGACCGCCAACTGCTGCACGAGGTGACCTCGCCCCAGGCCTTCGAGGGCCTGCGCCTCGCGGGACGCAAGCCGTGGCGGCTCGACGCCAACCTGGCGACGCCTGACCACAACGTGCCGACCACACTCAAGGAGCGCGCCGAGGGCAACGCCGGCATCGCGGACCCGGTGTCGCTGATTCAGGTGCAGACGCTGGACGACAACTGCGTCGAGTTCGGCATCGAGGAGTTCAAGATCAACGACCCGCGCCAGGGCATCGTCCACGTGGTGGGCCCCGAGCAGGGCGCCACCCTGCCCGGCATGACCGTGGTGTGCGGCGACTCCCATACCGCCACGCATGGCGCCTTCGCCGCGCTGGCTCACGGTATCGGCACCTCCGAGGTGGAACACGTGCTGGCCACCCAGTGCCTGCTCGCCCAGAAGATGAAGAACATGCAGGTGCGTGTGGAGGGCGAGCTTGGCGTGGGCGTCACCGCCAAGGATATCGTGCTGGCCATCATCGGCCGCATCGGCACCGCCGGTGGTACGGGCTATGCCATCGAATTCGCCGGCAATGCCATCCAAAGTCTCTCCATGGAGGGACGCATGACGGTGTGCAACATGGCCATCGAGGCGGGCGCCCGGGTCGGCCTGATCGCCGTGGACGACGCCACCATCGACTATCTGCGCGACCGTCACTATGCACCCACGGGCGAGCAGTGGGAGTCCGCCGTGGCTGACTGGCGCAACCTGGTGTCCGACCCGGATGCCGAGTTCGACAAGGTCGTGACGCTGGATGCCGGCGAGATCGAGCCGCAGGTTAGCTGGGGAACCAGCCCAGAGATGGTCACCGGTGTTTCCGGTGAGGTTCCCGATCCCGCCGCGGCGCCCGACGAGACCGTGCAGCGCAGCTATGCCCGGGCGCTGGAGTACATGGGGCTGGCACCCCGGCAGAAGATCATCGACATTCGCCTCGACAAGGTGTTCATCGGCTCGTGTACCAACTCGCGCATCGAGGATCTCCGTGAGGCTGCCAAGGTCGCCCGCGGCAAGAAGGTGGCCGACTCCATCAAGCTGGCCATGGTGGTGCCCGGCTCCGGCCTGGTGAAGCGTCAGGCCGAGGCCGAGGGTCTCGACAAGATCTTCATCGAGGCGGGCTTCGAATGGCGCGAACCGGGCTGCTCCATGTGCCTGGCCATGAACGCCGACAAGCTCGGTGCCGGCGAGCACTGCGCCTCCACCTCGAACCGCAACTTCGAGGGTCGTCAGGGCTATGGCGGGCGCACCCACCTGGTCAGCCCCGCCATGGCCGCTGCCGCCGCTATTGCCGGGCATTTCGTCGACGTCCGCGAATTCGACGCTCAACCCGCCGCGTAGGAGACCTGACCCATGAAACAGTTCGAACGCATCCAGGGCCTCGTCGCGCCGCTCGACCGCGCCAACGTCGACACCGACCTGATCATCCCCAAGCAGTTCTTGAAGTCGATCAAGCGCACCGGCTTCGGCGTCAACCTGTTCGACGAGCTGCGCTACCTCGACGAGGGGCAGCCCGGCCAGGACTGCTCGCAGCGACCGCTGAACCCCGATTTCGTGCTCAATCAGCCGCGCTATCAGGGTGCCAGCGTGTTGCTGGCGCGGCGCAACTTCGGCTGCGGCAGCTCCCGCGAGCACGCCCCCTGGGCGCTGGAGGATTTCGGCTTCCGCGTGGTGATCGCCCCGACTTTCGCCGACATCTTCTACAACAATGCCTTCAAGAACGGTCTGCTGCTGATCACCCTGCCGGAAGCGACGGTCGACCGGCTGTTCCGCGAGGTCGAGGCCAACGAGGGCTATCGCCTCGACGTGGACCTGGAGAACCAGCGGGTGATCACGCCGAGTGGCGAGATCCTCGAGTTCGAGGTCGACCCCTTCCGCAAGCAGTGCCTGCTCGAGGGCCTCGACGACATCGGCATCACGCTGAAGGACGAGGACGCCATTCGCGCCTTCGAAGCGAAGCATCGGCAGGTGCGCCCCTGGCTCTTCCGCGATACGGCTCAGGCTTGACACCTACTTGTTGCATCGACGTGGTGAGGGGGCTGATCCGGCGGCAGGCCTGCGAGGAGGCGCTGTGAACCCTTCCCTGGGCGCTACATTCGCCATCCATGGCGAACGACCTCCTCTTCGGCCTGCCCCCCGGCGCCCCTCGGCTTACCCTGCTGACTGTGACGGCACAAGGATGAAGCAATGACTCAGAAGATTCTGGTACTCCCGGGTGACGGCATCGGCCCCGAGATCACTGCCCAGGCCAGCCGTATCCTGGTTGCCTGCCAGGCCCGCGGCCTGGACGTGGAGATAGACGACGGCCTGCTCGGCGGTGCCGCCTATGACGTGCACGGCGAACCGCTCCCCGCCGAGACCCTGGAGAAGGCCAAGGCGGCCCGAGGCATCCTGCTCGGTGCCGTGGGCGGACCCAAGTGGGACACGATCGAAGACCTCGCCAAACGCCCCGAAAAGGGCTTGCTCGGCGTGCGCAAGCAGCTGGGGCTGTTCGGCAACCTGCGGCCGGCCATCACCTACCCGCAGTTGGCTCAGGCCTCCAGCCTCAAGCCCGAGCTGGTCGCCGGGCTCGACATCATGATCGTGCGCGAGCTCACCGGCGGCATCTACTTCGGACAGCCCAGGGGTATCGAAGAGCGTGACGGCGAGCGGGTCGGCTTCAACACCTACGTCTATTCCGAGAGCGAGATCGAGCGCATCGGTCGCGTAGCTTTCGAAATGGCGCAGAAACGGGACAAGAAGCTCTGCTCGGTGGACAAGGCCAACGTACTCGAGGTCACCATCCTGTGGCGCGAGGTGATGGAGCGCTTGGCGTCGGAGTACCCGGACGTCGAGCTCTCTCATATGTACGTCGACAATGCCGCCATGCAACTGGTGCGGGCGCCCAAGCAGTTCGACGTCGTGGTCACTGGCAACATGTTCGGCGACATCCTTTCCGACGCGGCCGCCATGCTCACCGGCTCCATCGGCATGCTGCCTTCTGCCTCGCTCAACGAGTCCGGACAGGGCATGTACGAGCCTTGCCACGGCAGCGCGCCGGACATCGCCGGCCAGAACGTCGCCAACCCGCTGGCGACCATCCTCTCAGTGGCCATGATGCTGCGCTATTCGCTGAACGAGCCGGCGTTGGCCAGCCGTATCGAGAAGGCCGTGGGCAAGGTGCTGGACGACGGCCTGAGAACCGCCGATATTGCTTCGCAGGGCACTCGCACGGTCTCTACCACCGCGATGGGCGATGCCGTGGTGGCGGCCTTCGAGCGTCAGTAACCGGGCCATCGCCTGCGTGCTGCGGGCGATTCCTGTATAATGACGGGTTCATTCTTTCCTGGAGGACTTCACATGTTGAAAGTCGGTTTCGTGGGATGGCGCGGCATGGTGGGCTCCGTGCTCATGCAGCGCATGGTGGAGGACGGTGATTTCAACGGCATCGAGCCGGTCTTCTTCACCACCTCGCAGGTCGGCCAGGCCGGTCCCGACGTCGGCGTGGACGTGCCTCCGCTCAAGGACGCTTTCGACCTGGATGCGCTCAAGGCGCTGGACGCGATCGTCACCTGTCAGGGCGGCGATTACACCAAAGAGGTGTACGGCGACCTGCGTGCCGGTGGCTGGAAGGGATACTGGATCGATGCGGCCAGCACCCTGCGCATGGCCGACGAGGCGACCATCGTGCTCGACCCGGTCAATCGTCGCGTCATCGACGACCAACTGGCACGCGGTGCCAAGACTTTCGTGGGCGGCAATTGCACCGTCAGCCTGATGCTGATGGGGCTTGGTGGGCTGTTCGAGGCTGGCATGGTCGAGTGGATGACCTCCATGACCTACCAGGCCGCCTCCGGCTCCGGTGCCAAGCACATGCGCGAACTGCTCGGTCAGATGGGGTCGCTGCACGACAGCGTCGGCGGTGAACTCGCCGACCCCTCCAGCGCCATCTTGGACATCGACCGCAAGGTCACCGCGGCGATGCGCAGCGGCGACTTTCCCACCGACAATTTCGGTGCGCCGCTGGCCGGCAGCCTGCTGCCGTGGATCGACACCAAGCTCGACAACGGACAGAGCAAGGAGGAGTGGAAAGGCACGGTCGAGACCAACAAGATCTTGGGTCTCCAGGACAACCCGATCCCCATCGACGGCCTGTGCGTGCGCATCGGCGCCATGCGTTCGCACAGCCAGGCCTTCACCATCAAGCTCAAGCGGGACGTGCCGCTCGACGAGATCGAAGATCGTCTCGCCAAGCACAACGACTGGGTCAAGGTGATCCCCAACGACAAGGAAGCCACCATCGCCGAGCTCACGCCGGCTGCGGTCACCGGTACGATGAGCGTGCCGGTGGGACGGCTGCGCAAGCTGGCCATGGGTGGCGAGTACCTCTCTGCCTTCAGCGTTGGCGACCAGCTGCTGTGGGGGGCTGCCGAGCCCCTCAAGCGGATGCTGACGATCCTGCGCGAACGGTGAGCCGCTGCGCTGCGCAGTGACGGCGTCGGATGCGCAAGTGGCACGGGGCGCCTCCTTCGGGAGGCGCCCCGTCCTTTTGCGTTGGCGAGAGGCATTTGCTGCCGCTTGACGTTGACATAGGTTGAACAGAGCGAGAAAAACCGGCCGCCACTCGGGGTCAGTGGAACCAGAGTGTGGTACATAGAGATCGGGTGGTATCACCATTCTTTTGGGTAGGCGCTTCTCGTTCGGCGCCGCCGGGAGACGCAAGGGAACTCCATGAGTCGCAAGCTGACATTCGCCTCTCTGCTGTCATTGTCCTTCGTGAGTCCATCGGCCTGGGCGTTAGGGGTCGGCGGCGTGGACGTGCATTCGTCCCTCAACGCCCCGTTGCGGGCCAGCGTGCCGCTGACCGACGTGGCCGATCTGGACCCACGACAGCTCAAGGTCTCGCTGGCGGAACCGAGCGCCTTCGAACGCGCCGGACTCGAGCGCACGCCGCTGGTGTCCAGCGTGGCCATGGCGGTACGTCAACGTGATGGGCAGTGGGTCGTCGAGCTCGAAAGCGACGGGCCGGTGCGCGAGCCCTGGCTGGATCTGTTGCTGCGCTTCGATTGGCCGGAAGGGCGTCAGCTGCGGGAAGTCACCCTGCTTCTCGATCCACCGAACTACGCGGAACTGCCGGTGCTGGCTGGCTCGTCGAGCCGATCCTCCACGGGGGGCGCCGAGGCGGGGGAGTCTGCAACATCCCGCTCGGCGGCATCGTCCACGGCGTCGGAAGCTTTGCCCGAGCGTGACGATACTTGGGTAGGTAGCGGCGATACCCTATGGTCGGTAGCCGGCCGACTGCGCCCCGACGACGCGATCAGCATGGATCAGATGATGGTGGCCTTGATCGAGGCCAACCCCGAGGTCTTCCCTTCCGGCAACATCAACTCCATGCGTGCTGGCCACTCACTGTCGGTTCCGCCGCGAGATGCCATCCTGTCGCGGACGGCAGAACAGGCCGACCGCGTCGTGGCGGCGATGAACCAGGCCTGGGCCAGACGTGGCGGCGGTGACCCGCAGCGTGTGGCGCTGAGGCCCTCTTCTCAGGACTTGGCCGGCAACTCGGAAGACGTCGTCGAGCCGGCGGGGGCAGCGGCCACCGAGCCCGAGGCGTCGGCGCTGTCCGATGCCGCCGTAGCAGCGGCCGAGTCCGTGCCGGCGCCACGCCTGACGCTGCTCAGCGATGAGGAACTGGCCGCCGAAGCGCAAGTCCGCACCGAGGCCGGTGAAGAGGCGGACGGGGCGCCATCCGCCGACCGCGCCGCACTCGATCCTGCGGTGGTGGCGGATCTGGCGACGCCGAACCTGGCGTTGATGGGGGAAACCGAGAGGCAGGCTGCCCGCTGGCAGGAGAGTCGACAGGTGCTGGAATCCCAGCGTGATGCGCTCCAGGCCGAGCTCGATGCCATGCGGGAAGAGCTCGACGTCTTGCGCGGTCAACTGGCGGCGGTAATGGCCGAGCGAGCGGCCGAAGTCGCGGAGCCGGGCCAGGGGGGCGCATCGCTCCCCACCGATGAGGGCGTTGACGATACGCACTGGTGGGGGGCCGTCTACCCGCAGGAGGCGAATCGCCAGCTGTGGATCGGCGTGGCCGGCATCGTGGCCCTGCTCGGACTGTGGCTGCTGATGCGCTGGCGTCGTCGCGACGACCATGCCGCCTCGGGTGGCGGTTTCGTGACGATGCCGACGGTGTCTCCAGCGGGGACCAGCTCCGAAGCGGCTGCCATGCCCGGCCTGGCAGCGGAGGCCGTCGGAGCGGCCACCTCCGATGAACCTTCGGTGCGACCGGCCATGCCTCAGGCCGAGGCCATCAATGAAGCCGACATCTTCATGGCCTATGGCCGCTACGACCAGGCGCGCGAACTGCTCGAAGCCGGTATCGACCGAGACTCCGGGCGCCAGGACCTGCGCTTCAAGCTGCTGACGGCGTGCGTCGAGCAAGGGGACTGGGCGAGCGCGCAGCGTGAGGCCGAGTGGTTGCGCGACAATGCCGAGCCTTCGCTGATTGCAGAGGTCGAGCGTTTGATGGCGCGTCCCCACTCGGTCGCTGACCCGGCGCCGGCCGATGAGCCTGCAGCTCCGTTCGATCCAACCGATGATGCCGGGCATGAGGCACCAGCGTCTTCCCAGGAAGAGATGGGCGATACGCCGAGGTACGATCCGTCGTCCACATTGGAGCCCGTCTCCAGCGATGCCGAGTCCTCGGGAGAGGCCCCGGCGGCTCGGCACGAGACAGACCCGGATCTTCAGCCGGTGACCGAGCGCGAAACCGCGGAGGGTTCCGAGGGCGAGGCGGAGCCCCAGTCCGGATCGTGGTCGGAGACAGCGGCGGACCCGGGAGCCGAGCCTGAGCTTGGATCACCAACGGCGTCCGGCGCGGATCTTCCTGACCTGCCCGAGCTTTCGAGCCACGTCATCGACTACCAGCCCCCGGCACTGGATTCGGAACCGGCAGCGCGGGAAGAAACCCCCATGCAGCCCAGCGTGGATTTCACCCCTCGGGAAAGTGCCGACGAATCCGGCGTTTCCGTCGAGGATGCGCAGCCCTTCTCACTGGGCGACGCGCCGCCGTCCCTGGCCGTGACGTCGGCCTCGGGCGAGGACTGGGAGGTCGAAGAGGTGGCCTTTCCGCCGCTGGATGACGATAATGGGCGGCCGTTCAGCGCTGCGCTCGCCGACGATAGCCTCGATGAGGCGCGGCGCCTGATCGAGGCCGGTGAGTCCGAACGGGCCCGGGCCTTGCTGCAGCGACTGCTCGTCGAAAGCGACACGGATGAGCTGCGTGACGCCGCTCGGAGTCTGATCGAACATCACCGCTTGTGAGATATTCCTGCTGACCAACACGACGCCGATGGCCGAATGACCCTGTTCCAATCGCTCGATGATCGCCGTCCGCTGACCGGCCGCCTGGCTCTCGGCGTAGAGTACGACGGCTCCGCCTACTGTGGCTGGCAGCGCCTCAAGCACGCCGCCTCGGTGCAGGCGACGCTGGAAACGGCGCTGTCCAAGGTGGCCAGCCAGCCGGTGAAGGTGCATGCCAGCGGGCGCACCGACTCCGGCGTGCATGCCACCCGGCAAATCGTGCACTTCGATGCGCCGGTGCCACGTTCCCAGAAGGCGTGGGTGTTCGGCGTCAACGCCAACCTGCCGCGCGATGTGGCAGTACGCTGGGTGCGTGAGGTGCCGGACGAATTTCATGCCCGTTTCACGGCACTGGCGCGCCGCTACCGTTATGTGCTGCTCAACCAGCCGAGCCGCCCGGTGCTGGAGCGGGCCAATGTCACCTGGTGTCGCGACCCTCTCGACGCGGAGGCCATGCATGGCGCTGCCCAGGCCTTGGTGGGCGAGCATGATTTCTCCAGTTTCCGTGCTGCCGGCTGCCAGTCGAAGACACCCTGGCGCCATCTGCACTTCATCGAGGTTCATCGCCATGGGCCGCTGGTGGTCGTCGACGTTCAGGGCAATGCCTTCCTGCATCACATGATTCGCAATATCGTCGGTGCCCTGGTGACGGTGGGGCGCGGTGAGCGCGGTGACGACTACCTGGCCGAACTGATGACGTTGAAAGATCGTACCCTGGCCGATGTGACCGCCCCGGCTTGCGGGCTTCACTTCGTCGATTCGCGGTATGACGACCGTTGGGGGCTACCCCATGAACCGCTCGGGCCCAACCTGCTCGCCTTCCTCGGTGAGTGGACCGGTGAGCGGCCGCTGCCCGACTGTCATAGGGTCGAGTTCCGGCGCGGTCGGCCGGCGGCCGAGCCGGTGAACGCTGAGGATGCCGTGCCGGAGGAAGGCCATGAGTGAGCCCCTGGCGCGCACCCGCGTCAAGATTTGCGGCCTGGCCCGCGAGGCGGACGTCGAAGCCGCCGTGGCGGCGGGTGCCGACGCGCTGGGTTTCGTGCTCTGGGCGGGTAGCCGGCGTGCCGTTGACGAGACGCAGTTGGCACGGCTCGCGGCGCGCGTGCCCGCCTTCGTGACGCGGGTGGGACTCTTCGTCGACGCCGATGCGGACTGGGTCGCGCGCTGTGCGGCTCACCTCGACTTGCTGCAGTTTCATGGCAATGAGTCGCCCGCCGCTTGTGCCATTGCCGGACGTCCCTGGATCAAGGCGCTGCGCATGCGTGACGGGCTCGACGTGCACGCCGCTGCGGCGACATACGCCAATGCCCGGGCGTTGCTGCTGGATGCCTATCGGCCCGGGGTTCCCGGGGGAACCGGTGAAACGTTCGACTGGTCGCGAATCCCCGCAAACCCGACGAAACCTGTTATTCTCGCGGGTGGGCTGACTCCGGATAATGTGGCTGAGGCCATTGCCGTCGCGCATCCCTTCGCCGTCGATGTCTCCGGCGGTGTGGAGATCGAGCCGGGACGCAAGGATCCGCGACGTATCGCGGCATTCCTCTCGGCAGTGCAGAATGCCGATCGCGATGCCCGATGATGCTCCTCACCATGCGATTTGCCGTGCTTCCAACCCTGTCCCTACTGACGACCCCGTGAGGTGCTTTTCGTGAGCAAGTTCAGTGACCTGACCCGACTGCCGGATGCCCGTGGCCACTTCGGTCCCTATGGTGGACGGTTCGTCTCGGAGACCCTGAGCTTCGCCCTGGACGATCTGGCCAAGACCTACCTGCGTCTTCGCGACGACCCGGACTTCCAGGCGGAATTCGACTATGACCTGGCTCACTACGTGGGCCGCCCGTCACCGCTCTATCATGCCGAGCGATGGTCGAAACGGCTCGGCGGGGCGCAGGTCTGGCTCAAGCGCGAGGATCTCAACCATACCGGTGCCCACAAGGTGAACAACACCATCGGCCAGGCTCTGCTGGCCAAGAAGAGCGGCAAGCCGCGGGTGATCGCCGAGACCGGCGCCGGTCAACACGGCGTGGCCACGGCCACGGTGGCGGCGCGTCTGGGGCTTGCCTGCGAGGTTTACATGGGCGCCGAGGACGTCGAGCGTCAGAAACTCAACGTCTACCGCATGCGCCTGCTGGGTGCCAACGTCATTCCCGTGGAGTCGGGTACCCGTACGCTCAAGGACGCCATGAACGAGGCGTTGCGCGATTGGGTCACCAATGTCGACGACACTTTCTATATCATCGGTACCGTGGCCGGCCCGCACCCCTATCCGATGCTGGTGCGCGACTTCAATGCCGTGGTGGGGCGCGAGGCGCGTCGCCAGTCGTTCGAGGAGTTCGGCAGGCTGCCCGATGCCTTGATCGCCTGCGTGGGTGGCGGCTCCAATGCCATGGGGCTGTTCTATCCCTTCGTCGAGGATGACGAGGTGGCCATGTTCGGCGTCGAGGCCGGCGGCAACGGCGTCGAGACCGGTCGTCATGCCGCGCCGCTCGCCTCGGGTGCGCCCCGCGGGGTGCTGCATGGCAACCGAACCTACCTGATGTCCGACGAGGGGGGGCAGGTCTCCGACACTCACTCGATTTCCGCCGGCCTCGACTATCCCGGGGTCGGCCCCGAGCATGCCCTGTGGAAGGACGTGGGGCGCGTCGAGTACGTGGCTGCCAACGACGATGCGGTGCTCGAGGCGTTCCGCGAGCTGACCCATGTCGAGGGCATCATGCCGGCGCTGGAGTCCGCCCACGCCCTGGCTCATGCCAAGGTACTGGCACCGACGATGCGGTCCGACCAGCACATCGTAGTCAACCTTTCGGGCCGCGGTGACAAGGACATCATGACGGTCGCCAAGATCGATGGAATAGAGTTCTGAGGATGCCGATGAACCGTATCGACCAACGCTTCGCCGATCTCAAGGCCCAAGGCCGCCGGGCGCTGATTCCCTATCTCACCGCCGGCGATCCGGCTCCCGAACACACCGTCGGCTTCATGCACGCTCTGGTGGCAGCGGGGGCCGACGTGATCGAGCTGGGTGTGCCGTTCTCCGATCCCATGGCCGATGGGCCGGTGATCCAGAAGGCCTGCGAACGTGCACTCAAGCACGGCGTGCGCCTGACTCACCTCTTCGAGATGGTGAGCGAGTTCCGTCAGCAGGATAGTGAAACGCCGGTGGTGCTGATGGGCTATCTCAACCCCGTCGAACGCATCGGTCTGGAGGCTTTCGCCGAGCGGGCCGCCGCCGCCGGTGTCGATGGGGTGCTCACCGTGGACATGCCCCCAGAAGAGGCCGAGGAGTTCGGCCCGGTGCTTCAGGCCCACGGGCTCGCCTCGATCTTTCTCGTCGCCCCTACCACTTCCCGCGAGCGGGCCGCTACAATATGCGCTCACGGCGAGGGCTACCTCTACTATGTGGCGCTCAAAGGTGTCACCGGTGCCGCCACCCTCAACGCCGCGGACGTGGCCGAGCATCTGGCGCCGTTGCGCGAGCTTACGTCGCTTCCGCTGTGCGTGGGGTTCGGTATCCGCGACGGGGCCTCGGCAGCGGAAGTCGGCAAGGTGGCCGATGGGGTGATCGTCGGGTCGGCGTTGGTCAACCGTATCGCCGAGAACGTCGAGCGTCCGGAAGCGATCTCCCCGGCGCTGCAGGCGGTGTTGGGCGAGATACGCACTGCTCTCGACGCCTTGCCGCGCCGTTGATGGCTGTCGCCGAGCGAATCCATATCCGCCCGGCCGTGCCGGGCGCAACAGTCTACGGAAGCCTTATCTGACATGAGCTGGCTTGACAAGATCGTACCTTCAGTCGGGCGCATCCAGCGCAAGGAACGCCGGGCCAGCGTGCCCGACGGGCTGTGGCGCAAGTGCCCCAAGTGCGAAGCGGTGCTCTACCTGCCCGAGTTGGAGAAGCACCATAACGTCTGTCCCAAGTGCGACCATCACCTGCGGCTGACGGCGCGCAAGCGACTCGACTGGTTTCTCGATGCCGACGGTCGCGAGGAGATCGCTGCCGACCTCGAGCCGGTCGACCGCCTCAAGTTTCGCGATTCCAAGAAGTACAAGGATCGCTTGAGTGCCGCCCAGAAGGAGACCGGTGAGAAGGATGCGCTGGTGGCCATGCGCGGCCATCTCGACGGTCTGCCGGTGGTCGTGGTGGCCTTCGAGTTCACCTTCATGGGCGGCTCGATGGGCGCCGTGGTGGGTGAGAAGTTCGTGCGCGCCGCCACCTTGGCCCTCGAAGAACGGGTCCCGTTGATCTGCTTTTCCGCTTCCGGTGGGGCGCGCATGCAGGAGGCGCTGTTCTCGCTGATGCAGATGGCCAAGACGTCCGCCGCCCTGGAGCGGTTGCGCGAGGCCGGCGTACCCTACGTTTCGGTGCTCACCGATCCGGTGTTCGGTGGCGTCTCGGCGTCGCTGGCCATGCTTGGCGATCTCAACGTCGCCGAACCCAATGCGTTGATCGGTTTTGCCGGACCGCGAGTCATCGAGCAGACGGTGCGCGAGCAGCTACCGGAAGGTTTCCAACGCAGCGAGTTCCTGCTCGAGCACGGCACCGTGGATATGATCGTGCCGCGCGGCGAAATGCGCGATCGCCTGGGTGGCGTGCTGCGCAAGCTGATGCACCAGCCGCCCGTGGGTCTGGAGGAGCCGCTGGCATCGGCTGAACCGGATCTCGTCGATGCTGCCGAGCAGGCGGAAGAGACGTGGGAAGAGCCGTCGCCGGAAAGCGCTGCGACGCCCGATCTGGGCGAAGGGGACTCATCCCGCGATGACGGGCCCCAGCGGCCGGACGACGCGCGCTGACGTCCGTGGGGAACCTCCTGCCACACGCTGCTACGCTCGATGATTGGCTGGCGCGTCTGGAAGCCGCCCATCCGGTGGGTATCGACCTCGGCCTCGAGCGTGTCGCCGAGGTCGCTCGTCGCATGGAGCTCCTGACGCGTCCCATCGCGACGCGGGTGATCACCGTGGCTGGCACCAATGGCAAGGGGTCTACCGTGGCCCTGCTCGAGGCCCTGGCTCTGGCCCATGGCCTGACCGCTGCCGCCTACACCTCTCCCCATCTGCTGCGCTACAACGAACGCCTGCGGCTGAACGGCCGCGAAGCCGACGATGCCACTCTGATCGCCGGTTTCGAAGCGGTCGAGGCGGCGCGCCGAGTAGGCGAATCCATCAGCTTGACCTATTTCGAGGTGGGGACGCTCGCGGCCTTGTGGGCGCTGATGCAGTGCCCGCCGGATATCGCCATCCTCGAGGTGGGCTTGGGCGGGCGCCTGGATGCGGTGAACGTCGTGGATGCCGACGTGGCGGTGATCACCACCGTGGCTCGCGATCATGCCGCCTACCTGGGCGACGATCTGAACGGCATCGGCCGCGAGAAGGCCGGTATCCTGCGCTCCGGGCGGCCGGCGGTGCTGGGCAGCACCCGGCTGCCGGAGAGCGTGCACGAGGTGGTCCGGCAGAAAGGCGCCGTGCCTTTCGTGCTGGGTGGTCAGTTTCGCCGCAGCGAATCGAACGCCGAGAGTTGGTGCTGGAAGGGGGCTACCGTCCGGGGTGAGACCCGGGAAGTGGCTGACTTGCCCGATCCGGGCTTGCCGCTGGACAATGCGGCCACGGCGCTGCAGGCACTGCTCCTGGGGGAGGTCGAACTCGATGCGATGGCCTGCCGACGAGCATTCGGCGAGGTGAGGCTGCCCGGGCGTCTGCAGTGGTTGGGCCAGTGGTGCCTCGATGTGGGCCACAACCCGCATGCGGCAAGCTATGTGGCCGAGCGGCTGGCCTCTCGCCCTCGTCGAGCCGGGCGTACCTGGGTTCTGCTGGGCATGTTGGCCGACAAGGACGCCGATGGCGTGATTGCCGCCTTGGCTTCGGTGGCCGATGCTTGGGTGACCGTGTCGCTCGAAGGAGATCGGGCGCGCTCGGCGGCCGATCTTGCCGGCCGCATCGTCGACCGAGGAGGGCAGGTGGCCCACCAGGCGGCCACGCCAGTAGCGGGGGGGGGCTGGCTTGCCGAGCGCCTGGACTCCGAGGATCGTGTGCTGGTGTGTGGCTCCTTCCTCACCGTGGCGGCCATACTGGCATGGAAGCAGGCTGGTGCGGCGCCAGCGTGACAGGCCTCACCGCCGCGTGCAGGAGGGCAAGATGAAGTACGGAATGCGTGAACGAATCAGCGGAGCGGTGATCCTCTTGGCTCTCGCGGTGATCTTCGTCCCCATGCTGTTCGACGAGCCGGCACCGCGAGAGGAGCGCCCCGAACCGGTGCTCACCATCGAGCAGCCGGTGCCGGTCGAGCGTCATGACGTACCCGACCCGCAGCCACCGGAAAGTCTCGCTGCGGTCGAGTCCGGCAGCGAGATCGACGAGACTGCCGACGACGAGCCGGGGAGCGCGGACGAGAGGGTCGCCGTGGGCGGTGCCGAAGCGGTGTCGGAGGAGAGTGCCGATGATGCGTTGGATGCCGATGCGTCGGCTATCGACGATGAGGCATCTGCCACCCAAAGCGTCGATGCTGCCGATGATGCCGCGCCCCAGGAAACGCCCGTCGACGACCCCATCGCCGAGCTGACGGCGCGTCTCGAGGAGTCTGCCGCGACCAATGACGCGGCAGGGGGAGGCGCGGAAGAATGGGCGGTGCAGGTGGGCAGTTTCGGCGAGCCGGCCAATGCCGAGCGTCTCGAGAACCAGCTCGGCGAGCAGGGCTACTCCGTCTATCGCCGTCAGCGCGATAATGACCTGACGACGGTCTACGTGGGCCCCTTCGCCTCGTCGGAGGAGGGGGAGCGAGTGATGGGGGAACTCAAGCAGGATGCCAACCTGCAAGGGTTGCTGGTGCGGGTGAAGGAGTGAGCATGGCGCTGACCTGGATCGACTGGCTGTTCCTGGCCGTGCTGGCGGTGTCGACGCTGGCCGGCGTCATGCGTGGCCTCATCCGCGAGGCGCTGGGTCTGGCAGCTTGGGTCACGGCTCTGCTGGCGGCACGGCTGCTTGCCGAGCCGGTGGCCGATCTGCTGAGCGGCATCATCGATAGTCCCGATGGTCGCCTGGTGCTCGCCTTCGTGGTGGTGATCCTGGGCGTAGTGCTGCTGTGCGGAGTGATCATTCGCATGGTACATGCCGCCGTGGAGTGGGTGGGCATGGGGCTGTTCAATCGACTCGCCGGGGCGGCATTCGGCGTGGCACGCGGTGCGGCGATCCTGGTGCTGGCCACCATCCTGATCAGCCTGACGCCGCTGGTCCAGTTGCAAGCCTGGCAGGACGCCGAACTGCGCCCCTCCTTCGAGCAACTGCGCGACTGGGCGGTGAGTCACCTGGAAACGTGGGAGGGGCGCCTACCCGAGCCTTCCAGGCTCCGCGAACTCTCCCTGCCGGGCAGCGGCGGCAGCAGCGACACGATGACCACTGACGATCGATGAACCCGGGCGGGCCACAGGCGGGCCGGCTCGTCTCTTTAAAGCAAGCTCCAGGCAAGCGAGGTAAGGTGGAATGTGCGGTATCGTCGGCCTTCTGGCCAAGCAGACCGTGAATCAGGCGATCTACGACGCCCTGACGGTGCTCCAGCACCGCGGCCAGGATGCCGCCGGCATGATGACCTGGAGCGAAGGACGTTTCCTGCTGCGCAAGAGCAACGGCCTGGTGCGTGACGTTTTCCATACGCGTCACATGGCGCGCCTCAAGGGCAACCTGGGAATCGGTCACGTCCGCTATCCCACGGCAGGATCTTCCAGCGAGGCGGAGTCGCAACCCTTCTACGTCAATTCGCCCTATGGGATCTGCCTGGCGCACAACGGTAACCTGACCAACTCCGAGCAGCTCAAGCAAGAGCTCTTCTCCTCCGATTTGCGCCATATCAACACCAGTTCCGATTCCGAGGTGCTGCTCAACGTCTTCGCTCACGAGCTGGGCAAGCAGGGCCCGCATCTGGCTCCCGGCGACGTCTTCGATGCAGTGCGCCGAGTGCATCGCCGCTGCCAGGGCGGCTATGCGGCAGTGGCCATGATCAATGGCGTGGGCCTGGTGGCCTTCCGCGACCCCCACGGCATTCGCCCGGTGGTGTTCGGCACCCGCGATGAGGGCAGCGGGCAGGACGTGATGATCGCCTCCGAGTCGGTGGCGCTGGATGTCGGTGGTTTCGAGCTGCATCGCGACCTGGCGCCGGGCGAGGCGATCTTCGTCGACATGGAAGGACACATTCACACCCAGCAGTGTGCCGATGCTCCGCGTCTGGTGCCCTGCATCTTCGAACACGTCTATCTGGCTCGCCCCGACTCCATCCTCGACGGCGCCTACGTCTATGGGACGCGCATGCAGATGGGGCGCAAACTCGGCGACCGCATCCGTAGCGAGTGGCCGGAGCACGACATCGACGTGGTGATCCCCATTCCCGACACCTCACGAACCTCGGCCCTCGAGCTCGCCCAGCATCTGGGCGTGACGTATCGCGAAGGATTCATGAAGAACCGCTACATCGGGCGCACCTTCATCATGCCCGGGCAGACCCAGCGCAAGAAGTCGGTACGTCAGAAGCTCAATGCCATCGGCATCGAGTTTCAAGGCAAGAACGTGCTGTTGGTGGATGACTCCATCGTACGCGGCACCACCTGCAAGCAGATCATTCAGATGGCGCGCGAGGCCGGCGCCAACAAGGTCTATTTCGCCTCCGCCGCGCCGCCGGTGCGTTATCCCAACGTTTACGGTATCGACATGCCGGCGGCCAGTGAACTCATCGCTCACGGACGCAGCGAGGCCGAGGTCGGGGAGCTGATCGGTGCCGACCGGATCTTCTATCAGAACCTGGACGATCTCAAGGCAGCGTGCCGTGACGTCAATCCCACGCTCGACGCCTTCGACTGCTCGGTGTTCGATGGCCGCTACGTGACCGGCGACATCGACGAGGCCTATCTCTCCGCTTTGGAAGCGTCGCGCAACGATGAGGCCAAGCAGCAGAGCGCCGGCGATCATGCCCTGGTGGGTACCCACAATCTGGATGATGACATCGACGACTGAGGGGCATTGGAATGGATCCGCAGCGAGACATCGACGAGTGGGCTCTCGAAACCCTGGCCATTCGTGCCGGACACCATCGCACCGGCGAGCAGGAACACGGCGAGCCGATCTTTCCCACGTCGAGCTTCGTCTATGGCAGCGCTGCCGAGGCGGCGCGCAAGTTCAACGGCGATGAACCGGGTAACGTCTATTCCCGTTTCACCAACCCCACGGTGCAGACGTTCGAGCGGCGTCTGGCAGTGATGGAGCGTGGCGAGCGTTGCGTGGCGACGAGCTCGGGCATGGCCGCCATCCTCGCCACGGCTCTGGCCCTGCTTCAGGCCGGCGATGAGATCGTCGCCTCGCGTTCGCTGTTCGGCTCCACCGTGAGTCTGTTCGACAAGTACCTGGCCAAACTGGGTATCGTTACCCGCTATGTCGAGCTTGCCGACCTGGCGGCCTGGGAAGCGGCCATCACTCCTTCCACCAAGCTGCTGTTCGCCGAGACGCCATCCAACCCGCTCTCCGAAGTGGTCGATATCGAGGCGCTTGCCGAGATCGGCCATCGCCACGGTGCATGGCTGGCCATCGACAACTGCTTTCTCACGCCGGCCCTGCAACGCCCCCTCGAGCTAGGAGCCGACCTGGTGATCCACTCCGCCACCAAGTACCTGGACGGTCAAGGACGCGCGGTGGGAGGCGCTGTGGTGGGTCCGAATGCGCTGCTCGAGGAGGTGTTCGGCGTGGTGCGTACCTGTGGCCCGTGCCTGAGCCCGTTCAACGCCTGGATATTCACCAAGGGGCTGGAGACGCTCGGCCTGCGCATGCGCGCCCACTGCGAGAACGCCCAGGCGTTGGCAGAGTGGCTGACCGACCATCCGGCGGTGACGCGAGTGCACTATTCGGGGCTGCCGGACCACCCGCAGCATGCCCTGGCCAAGCGTCAGCAAGGCGGCTTCGGCGCCGTGCTGGGCTTCGAGGTGAAGGGAGAACGCCAGGGTGCCTGGTCGGTGATCGACGCCACTCGACTGCTCTCCATCACCGGCAACCTGGGGGACGTCAAGAGCACCATCACTCATCCGGCCACCACGACCCATGGACGTCTCTCCGCTGACCAGAAGATCGCGGCGGGCATCAGCGAGGGACTGATCCGCATCGCCGTCGGCCTGGAAGCCATCGCCGACATTCGTGCCGATCTCGCCAGAGGGCTGGATACCCTGGCGTGATTCTTCCAGGCCTCTTTGCCTCGACTGAATGCCCCCGCGGCGGTGGGGCGGTTGGGCATCCGGTGACGTGACCTTTTGTCGCTTGCAGTGAGCTCCGCTGAGGGCTGAACTTGTTTTGGGACAAGCTCGAGCTGACGGTTTTTCCGAATGATGCATTCGGGTTTTTTCAGCGGCGCTGGTTGATGGACTGAGGTAGGCTGGGCGCCATCGATCACGCACTCGAGGTCATGACATGTGGCGCAATACGCGGAGCGGATGGGGCTTGGTGAGCATCGTGTTGCACTGGGTTCTGGCCGTCGCCATCGTCGGCCTTTTCGTACTGGGCTGGTGGATGACGGGACTGGGGTATTATCACGACTGGTATAACCTGGCTCCCTGGTGGCATCGCTCCATTGGCATGCTGGTGCTGTTCGCCACCCTGCTTCGGCTGGTGTGGCGTCTTCTCAATCCCACGCCGCGCGCTCTGGGCCACCGCGTTGAGCGCCTTGCCGCGCATCTGGGACACCTCGGTCTTTACGCCTTGATGCTGACAGTGCTCGTCAGTGGCTATCTCATTTCCACTGCCGATGGCCGCGGCATCAACGTGTTCGACAGCTTCGAGGTGCCGGCGCTCATCAGCGATCTGCCCAACCAGGCAACGATTGCCGGAGCGGTGCATTGGTATAGCGCCTGGGCGCTGGTTCTCCTGGCTGCAGGCCATGGCCTCGCCGCCTTCAAGCACCACTGGATTGATCGCAACGAGGTTCTCAGGCGAATGATCGATCCACGTCTGAGCCATCGCTGAGACGATCCCCACACTCCCGACCAAGCACAAGGAGAGAGCACGATGTTCAAGAAGACCGCTATCGCCACGGCCCTGAGTACGGCGGCCCTGGTGGGGGTCAGCCAGGCCCAGGCCGCTGACTATGTCGTCGACACCGAAGGTCAGCACGCCTTCGTCCAGTTCAAGATCAACCACCTGGGCTACTCCTACATCCTGGGTAGCTTCGAGGAGTTCAGTGGCGAGTTCCACTACGATCCGGAAGATCTCGAGGCGTCCAGCGTCGAGATGGAAGTGCAGCTCAATAGCTTGAATTCCAATCACGCCGAACGTGACAAGCACATTCTGAGCGACGACTTTCTGGATGCTGGCGAGTACCCCACGGCGACCTTCACCTCCACCGGTTTCGAAACGACGGGCGAGGGGGAAGGCATCGTGAGCGGCGAGCTCAGTCTGCATGGCGAGACTCGCGAAATCGAGATGCCGGTGACTCTGGTCGGTGAAGGCGAGGATCCTTGGGGTGGCTACCGTGCCGGCTTCGAAGGTTCCACGACCCTGACGTTGGGCGACTTCGGTATCGACATGAGCGATTTCCCAGAGATGATGCACGAGCTGGAGCTCTACGTGACCTTCGAGGGCGTGCGCCAGTAAGCCGAGCGACGGCCTTGGTCAGAACGCGAGCCCCCGGCCCTTGGGCCGGGGGCTCTTGTCGTGAAGGGCGCCGGCTTCAGCGCCCGGTGGGGTCAGGCCGATGCGTCGAGCACGGCGTCGGGAAAGTGACGCCGCAGGATGCGGTTCTGGAAATCATCCACGAAGCGGCTGTTGATGATGATGATGAAGCGCTCGAAGGGCGCCGCGGCGTCTCGTTGCGCGATGCCATCCACGCTGTGGAAGACCTTGTCGTCACGCAAGTGGAGGATGTCGCCGGGGGCGAGCGTGGTATCCACGAGGGGTTCGGTTCCCGCTTTGTCGGCGAACAGGTGGTTCTCCGCGCCTGAGACGTTGTCCCGCGTCAGTACCAGGATGCTCAGCGCTCGGCAGCCGTCCGCATGGATGCCTTGCCCCTGCAGGGGATCTACCTGCCCCTCGCCCCTGATACCGGTAATCTGCATGAGGACCGGCTCACGGGGGCCGATGCCCCACAGTCGACACCAGGCCTGAACGAAGGCCTTGACGTCGGTACGCTCGAGGAAGTCGGGCGTCAGTGGCTCATAGTAGCGCAGTCGGTCGGCCATGCTGTCGGCATCGTTGAAGGCGCCGCCCTGGGCCATGGGGCAGTGGCCCATGACCTCCATGCTGCCGGTCTCGTTCAGGGCCAGCCAAGACATCCGCTTCCAGCGCCGGTTGACATAGGGGTCCCGTGGCAGGCCGGTGGTGAAGCTCTGCCAGGCGGGGAGGTCGATGTGCCGGCGTATATCCGTCTGGCTCCACCCTTGACGGTGAAGTCCGGCCATGACGTCAGGCGTCCAGTAGGTGGCATCTGGGGCCGGGGGCATGCCGGTGACGTCGAAACCGTGCTTGAGGGTATCGAGTTTCATGATGGGATTCTCCTGTTGCGTGGGCGGTATTGCCCGGTTGCCGCTCGAGGAATGAACGAGCAACAGAAGAAAAATGAAAAGATATGCAATCAAATGTCAAAGAAATGTATGACGAAAGCGCCTATGCTGTAGGGGATGACTCATGATTACATTGGCTGATGGCTATCAGATCGTTGACATCTGATATGTAGGTGAAAGCTGACAATGACCTGTAGGATCAATGTGAATGCCATTTCCACCCGGCACTGTCGTCGAGGAAGGCATCTTCACCATTGATGAGGAGCTCCATGACCGGCCGTGATATCCGCACCGGGCAGGCACTAGAGAAATACCAAGCTTCGCCGACCGAGCGTGCTTCAGCGGCGCTCGTCGCCGGCGGTCAGTCTGAAGTGGCACTGGTGCGCCGCCAGTACCTGGAGAGTGAACAGCGTTTTCGCGCACTGCTCGAGAGTCTGCCCAAGGTGGCGGTGCAGGGCTATGACCGTGAGCGTCGAGTCATTTACTGGAATGAAGCGAGCACCCGCCTCTATGGATACAGTGCCGAGGAAGCGTTGGGCAACCAGCTCGAGGATCTGATCATTCCCGCAGGCATGCGTCAGGACGTGATAGAAGCGCATCGTGCCTGGATTCGCGATGGTATCGAGATTCCCCCCGAAGAACTGGAGCTGCGTCACAGGAGCGGTGAACTGGTGCCCGTGTTTTCGCACCACGTGATGCTGGGCGAGCATACCGAATCACCGCTGATGTTCTGCGTCGATGTGGATCTCTCGGATCAGAAAAAGGCGCATCGTGCGCTGGAGTTCGCGACTCGCTTCGACGGCCTGACGCACTTGCCCAATCGGCAGACGTTCGAAGGCGAGTTGGATGCGCTCTTGGGCAGCTGCTCGCGTCAGGGTGGCTTTTTGGCGCTGGTCTATCTCGACATCGATCACTTCGTGGACATCAACGATGCGCTGGGTTACGAGCAGGGGGACCGTCTGCTCGTGGAGCTGACGCAGCGACTGCGCGACCGGCAGCGGATGAGCGACTTGATCGCTCGGGTGTCGAGTGACGAGTTCGTGCTCGCCTTTCCGGAACTGCATCGCCAGGCTGATCTATGGCGACTGGTAGAGAACGTCCGGAAGTCGCTTCGCGATCCCTTCGTGCTCGATGGCCGCAGTCGTCAAGTCACGGCTTGTCTCGGCGTTGCGCTGTATCCCGACAATGGCCTCAGCGCCAGGGAGCTGATCCGCAACGCTGACGTGGCTAAGAACCGCGCCAAACTGGAGGGGCGGGGAGCGTTGCGCTTCTTCGAGCAACACCTGCATGATGAGCTGGTGCGTCAGCATCATCTGGTGGCGCAGCTGGAACAGGCCCTGGACAGGGACGATCTCTGCCTGCATTACCAACCACAGGTATCGGCGGTGAGCGGACGCATCGAGAATCTCGAGGCCCTGTTGCGCTGGATTCCCGCCGAGGGGCCGCCCATTTCTCCGGCGGAATTCATTCCGCTGGCCGAGCGCTCCGGACTGATACATCGGTTGAGCGACTGGGTGATGGAGGAGGCGTGCCGCCAGCAGCGAGTCTGGCGCGACCAGGGGTTTTCCACCCAACGCATCGATATCAATGTCTCCGGCCGTCAGCTGCTGCACACGGGAGCCTTGGCGCGATTCGAGGATTGCCTGCTACGTCACGGACTGGGGCCGCGGGATATCGGTATCGAGCTGACCGAGAACGTGCTCATCGAGGCGGATGATTCGGTGCTCGAGGGGTTGAGGCGCCTTTACCATCGCGGAGTGCGCATCGCCATCGACGATTTCGGCACTGGCTACTCCTCGCTGAGTTATCTCAAGCACTTTCCTGTCACCGCGCTCAAGATCGACCGCAGTTTCGTGCATGATGCCCCACGTCAGCCCGAGGATCGCGCGATCATGGAGGCCGCGATCTTCATCGGACATCGCCTGGGTCTGGAGGTGGTGGCCGAGGGGGTCGAGAATGCCGAACAGCTGGAGTTGCTGCGAGATATGCGCTGCGATCTGATTCAGGGGTTCTACTTCTACCGCCCCATGGCAAGCGATGACATCCAGCGCTTGCTGGGTGGACTGGTACCTGGCCATGGCCACCTGTCGGGCTGAGAGTCGACGGACGATGGCGTAGAATGCTTGCTCCCTTCGCAATGTAGAGTACCCGTGACCGCTATCGACGACTCGCCTATCTCACTAGGGCGCACGCTATGGCGCCAGACCTGGCCCATGGCCATCGGTGTGTTGGCGCTGCTTGGTTTTCAGTTGGTGGACAGTGCCTTCATCGCTCGTCTCGGCACCGCGCCCCTGGCGGCGCAATCTTTCACCTTTCCGCTATCGTTCTTGATCATTGGCGTGCAGGTCGGCATGGGGATCGCCATTGCGGCGCTGATATCCCGTGCTCTGGGCGCCGAAGAGGCGTCGCGGGCCCGTCGCCTGGGCTCGCTGGTGCTGTTGGTGGGCATGGCCGTGATGGCGTGCCTGGCTCTGATGCTATGGGTGCTCCAGGCGCCGATCTTCTCTCGTCTGGGCGCGGATGTCGCAACCCGTGAGCTGATCCGGGGATACTGGGCGCCGCAGTTGCTGGCCGCCTGGCTCGGGGCACTTCTCTATTTCGGCTACAGCCTGTTCCGTGCCCATGGCGACACTTGGCTGCCGGGCAAAATGATGGTGATGACCAGCTTGGTCAACCTGGTGCTCGACCCTCTGTTGATCTTTGGGTTCGGTCCCTGGTCCGGACTTGGGTTGCCGGGAGCCGCCTGGGCCACGGCAGTGGCCTTCACCGTGGGGCTGGCGGTGCTGGGACAGCGTCTGCGGCAGTGTGACTGGCTGGCCCGTCATGGGTTGGGCGATGAGTTGCGTCGCTCCGCTCCCGGCTTTGCGGGCATTGCCGGGCCGGCCATGGTCAGCCAACTGATGCCGCCGCTGGCCGCCATGCTGGCGATCTCGGTGGTGGCATCCCTGGGGGAGTCGGCAGTGGCCGCCTGGGGGCTGGCCAGCCGGCTCGAGACGCTGTCGCTGATGGTGGTGCTGGCCATGACCATGTCGCTGCCACCCTGGCTGGGGCGCTGCTACGGGGCCGGCGACTGGGCTCAGATACATCGACTGATGCGCCTGGCGCTGCGGGTCGTGGTGGCATGGCAGCTGGCCCTGGGCCTGCTGATGGCGTTGGCCTCTCCCTGGGCTGCCCAACTGCTGGCCGGCAGCCCCGAAGTGCACGACGACCTGGCTCGACTGATTCGCTTCCTGCTGCCGAGCTATGCGGCGCTGGGGGTGTGCATGCTGGTGGTGTCGGCCGGCAATGCCCTCGGGTGGCCCATGCGCGCCATGCTGATGTCCGGTGCGCGGCTGTTCGCGTTCTACCTGCCGTGCCTGTGGCTGGGCAGCCGGCTGGGAGGCTTGACCGGGCTGGCCGCCGGCGCTGCGCTGGGCAATCTCATGGCTGGCGTGGCGGCCTGGCTGGTGCTGCGACGCATCCTCGCCAGCCCGCGGCGGCGGCCGGCATCGAGCGCTGGTGAGTGGTAGCCCGGCACTCGGTGCCGGGCGGAGCGGGTTGCCTCAGGGTCAGTCGTTGGCCGGTGGGGCATCTTTCGCTGGCTTCCCGACGGGTACCGGGCGGGGAGCGCCCAGGCGCTCCTGCTGCCAGGCGAAGTAGAGGAAGAGCCCACCCATCACCAGGTAGCCGGTGGCGAAGTCGGGTGAGGCGTTGAAGGCCAGTTCCGGGGCGTGCATCAGGCCGACGAAGGCGAAGAGGGCGGCCACGCCGGCGAAGGTGGCGGCGCGGCGGAACTGATGGTCGATGACCGAGACGGCCATGGCGCCAATGAGAATCGCCGTGAACATGGCGCCCTGGCCCAGTGCCACGATACCGCCCGAGATGTCCGCCACGACCTCCTCGGCGCCCCGGTTGAAGCGCGTCATCACGTAGTTGGCGAAGTAGGGCAGCATGGCCAGCGCCACGGCCGGATAGTAGCGGCTGTCGTTGCCCTGGAAGGCGGTGGCGATCATCGACATGCCCACGAACACCAGGATCGGCGCCACTACCGACACGGGGATGATGGCGGACAGGGCGGCGATGAGGCCGAACATCGTGGCCAGGCCATAGACGGCACCATTGAGCAGGCTGTAGCCGCGACCGGCGCCCATCCACTTGGCGCCTACGGTGGCGATGTACACGGTGGTGGGGAAGACGCCGCCGAACAGGGCGCCGAGCATGGTGCCGGCGCCGTCGACGGCCTGACACTCGCGTACGTCGTATTTGTCACCGGCGGCTTCCATCGCCTCAACGTTGTTCATGGTCTCGATGGCGTTGTAGAGGGTGATCGGTAGCACCACGGTGAGCACCGCCAGCATGCCGGTGAACAGCAGGCCGAGCCCCTCGAACCAGGCGAGGTTGGGCAGCAGCGGGTAGAAGCCGAGATGGGTGAAGGCTCCGCTGAACTGGCCGTCCTCGGTGGCACCGATCAGGTAGGCGAGCGCGGTGCCGATGACGATGGCGAACAGCGAGGTGGGAATGCGAAACGGCATCGTCACCCGGCCGATCAGGCCGACGATGATGATCGCCAGCACCAACAGCCCGATGATCGGGATCTCCAGGGTCTTGAACAGCATTTCGCCGGCGATGAAGGTCAGGGCGACGCCGGCCACGGCACCGAGCATGGCTGCGCGCGGCAGGTGGTATTGCACCCAGCGTCCGATCACGCTGATCGCTGCTTCGATGGCGCCGCTGATGAAACAGGCGGCCACCGCTACCTTCCAGGCCAGCTGCGGGTCGCCGGTGAGCTGCTTGGCCGGTAATAGGACGCCGAACAGGAAGACGAACATCACCGGTGTGGAAATGCCGTAGGAGAGGGCGGTGACGTCGCTGCGGTTTTCGCGGCGAGCCAGGCGTGCCGCGCTCCAGGCGTAGTAGAAGTTGCCGACCATCACCGCCACGGCGGCGCCGGGCAGCACCTGCCCGAAGACGATCGACGCCGGGAAGTCCATGCCCAGCATGGTGATGGCGATGACCACGAAGTTGGCGATGTTGTTCTGGAACAGGGCGAAGAAGGCGTCGGTGTCTTCCTTCTTGTACCAGGGGTAGTGCACGGGAGTTGCCGCCATGGGAAGCCTCTTGGTTGTCGGGGTTGTATTCAAGGCAGCTTGCAGTCTGGCCAGCATCTGACTGATCGGTCAAGTCCTGCTCTGCCATGGGCGCCGCAAGGCGCCCCGAGCCCCCGGCGGCAAAACGGGCATTCTACTCGAAAACGACGGCGCCCGGGCAGGGCCCGGGCGCCGTCGTCGGCTTTTGGAGCGCCGGTCAGTTGACCGCGGCGATCGCCTTGGCCAGGTAGGGCAGGTTCTCCTGGGAGAAGCCGGCCACGTTGGCGCGGCCGGAACGCACCATGTAGATGCCGAACTCGTCGCGCAGGCGGTCGACCTGCTCGGGCGTCAGGCCGGTATAGGAGAACATGCCGCGCTGCTCGGCCACGCAGGCGTACTTCCCGTCCAACCCGTATGGCGCCAGGGCTTCGACGAATTCGCGGCGCAGGGTATTGATGCGGTCGCGCATCTCGGTGAGCTCTTCGCGCCACACGGCGGCGAGCTCGGCGGAGTGGAGGATCTCGCTGACGATGGCGCTGCCGTGTGCCGGCGGGTTGGAGTAGTTCTCGCGGGCCACGATGGCGATCTGCGAGCGCACGTTCTCCATCTGCTCGCGGTTCTTCGCCACCATGATCAAACACCCGGTACGCTCGCAGTAGATACCGAAATTCTTGGAACAGGAGCTGGTGATGATCGCTTCATCGAGGTTCTCAGCCAGCAGGCGTACCCCGTAGGCGTCCTCGTCCAGCCCCTCGCCGAAGCCTTGGTAGGCGAAGTCGATCAGTGGCAGCAGGTGGCGCTCGCGCACCACCTCGAGTACGGTCTGCCACTGCTCGCGCGAGAGGTCAAAGCCGGTGGGGTTGTGGCAGCAGGCATGGAGCACCACCACATCGCCTTCGGGGATCTGCTCGAGGGCACCCAGCATGCCGTCGAAGTCGAGGCGATTGTCGGCGTCCACGTAGGGGTACTTGTGCAACTCGATGCCAGCGGCGGTGAAGATCCCCAGGTGGTTCGGCCAGGTCGGGTCGCTGACCCAGATACCCTTGCCGGGGAGCTTCTTGGCAATGAAGTCGGCCGCCAGACGCAGGGCGCCGGTTCCGCCCGGAGACTGGGTGGCGCTGGCACGACCCGCTTCCAGCACCGGAGAGCTTTCGCCCAGTACCATGGGCAGGATCACGCTGCCGTACTCCGGCGCGCCGTGGGAGCCGATGTAGGTCTTGGTGGTCTCGTTCTTGAGCAGCAGGGCCTCGGCCTCCTTGACGGCGCGCATCACCGGGGTGTTGCCCTGGGCATCCTTGTAGACCCCGACGCCGAGATCGACCTTCTGGGGATTGGTGTCCTTCTTGAAGGCCTCGATCAGACCGAGGATGGCATCCCCGGGTACCCGCTCAATGTGCTCGAACATGTAATTCGCTACCTCGTCGATTCTCGCGGCAAAGGTGTGACAGTCCCCGACCATGATGCCATCGCGGCGGGCGAACTGCCACCGGGAGACTTGCTACAGTGACGGCAGGCCGACGGCGGAGGGAACGATGGAGGACACGATGCGAGGGCGGCTGCCACTGTGGCTGAAGCTGGCCTTCACGGCTTGGATCCTGGGTTGGGCGCCGACCTATGCGCTGCTGATCGGGCCGCAGAACTACTTCTGGCTATGCAACTTCGCCAACTTCCTCATCCTTGCTGGGCTGTGGACCGAAAGCCGTCGCCTGCTCTCCATGCAATGGCTCGCGGTGGCGCTCGTCGGGACCCTATGGGCCGTGGACGTGGGCACGGCCTGGCTGACCGGGGTGCACCCGATCGGGGGCACGGAGTACATGTTCGACCCCGAGCACCCCCTGACGACCCGGCTACTGTCGCTGTATCACCTGCTATTGCCGCCGGTGGCGGGCTTCGCGGTGCTGCGTCTCGGCTATGATCGTCGGGCGCTGCGATGGCAGACGGGGCTGACTTGGTTGGTGATTCCCCTCAGTTATCTGTTCACCGACGCCGAGCGCAACATCAATTGGGTCCACGGACCCTTCGGCACCCACCAGGAGTCGCTGGATCCGCTGCTCTACCTGGCGGGTTTGATGCTGGTCTGGCCGCTGGCCGTCTACCTGCCGATGCATGGTCTGATGTGCCTGTGGCAACGGTGGGAGCGGCTGGGGTAGATGGCAGCGGCATGGTGCGGGTGGCATGAATCCAATCATGCGATGACGCGGTTGCGACCCTCTCGCTTGGCGGCGTAGAGGCTGGCGTCGGCGCGCTCGATCAGACTGTCACGGGGCTCGCCGAGGCGGTATTCGGCCAGGCCGATGCTGACGGTGACGGCGCCCAGGGGAATGCCGAAGTCGTGTTCGGCGATCTGCTGGCGCAGCCGCTCGGCCAGTGGGTAGCCTCGCACCATGGGCGTGAGCGGCAACACCACGGCGAATTCTTCACCGCCGAGACGCCCCATGGTGTCTTCCTGGCGCAGCAGCTGGCGACAGAGCTTGGCCAGTTCGATGAGCACCTGGTCGCCCTGGAGATGTCCCCAGGTATCGTTGACGCGCTTGAAATGGTCGAGATCGATGAGCATCAGCGACAGTGGCGTGCCATGCCGGCTGCACAGCGACGTCTCTTCGTCGAGGCGGGCAATCAGCTTGCGTCGATTGGCCAGTCCAGTCAGAGCGTCGGTGTCGGAGAGCCGGCGCAGGCGGGCCTCCTCGATCATCTGTTCGGTGATGTCGATCATCATCCCATGCCAGAGTATGCCGTGTTCGGCCGGTTGGGGCTGCGCACGCAGGGCGATCCAGCGCGAGCGTCCCTTGACCAGGCGCAGGCGGAACTTGGTGGCGATGGGTATCTGCCAGCGCGACGAGCGCTCGATGGCGGTCATCAGGCGCGGGTAGTCCTCTTCGTCGAGGCGATCGAGCATGTGGCGCGCATCCTGGGCGAGTTTGGCGGGCTCGATGCCGGGTAACTCCGTGCCGCTGCCGGCCAGGTAGGGGAAGCGCATGTGGCCATCTCGGCCGCGATAGAACTGAAAGATGACGCCTGGCAAGCGTGCCGCGAAGTCGCGCAGCTGCTCCGGTGCGTCCAGCCCCCCATCCGGCATGACGTCGTGCTGTTCCATGCGGGATCCCTTGCGGCAGGCAGGCATGCCAGACCGCGTGCTGAGTTGTTATTGGCGCATTCCAGCGCCGCATAGGGGCGCTAGGTGAAGACGCTAATATACTCCTGCGCGGAGCATCGTGCACCCCATGGGGCTTGTAAGACATGGAGTACAAGGGTGTCGAGCATGATCTGCATCAAGCATCGTCAGCGGGGTGCGTCGTAACGGCCGGGGCGGCCCCGAGAAAAGAGCACTTGCCACAGCTGCAGCTCGCGGGCGCGAAAAGCGCCGGCGCATACCGATAGGTAGTAGCGGAACATGCGCTGGGTGCGTTCGCTGTAGCGATCGGCAATCTCGTGCCAGTGCGCATCGAAGTTGGTCAGCCAGGCCATGAGTGTGGTGTCGTAGTCGGCGCCGAAGTTCTGCCAATCCTCCATGATCAGATGTCCTTCGCTGGCTTCGGCGATCTGGCGTATCGAGGGAAGCTGGCCGTTGGGAAAGATGTAGCGGTCGACCCACGGGTCGGCTCCCACGTCGGAGCGGTTCGAGCCGATGGAGTGCAACAGGAAAAGGCCGTCGTGGGCGAGGAGATGCGCCACCGTGTCGAAGTAGGTGGGGTAGTTGCGGTGGCCGACGTGTTCGAACATGCCGATGGAGACGATACGGTCGAAATGGCCGGCCAGGTCGCGATAGTCCTGGAGACGAATGTCGACGGGCAGCCCTTCGCAGCGCTCTCGGGCCAGACGGGCCTGTTCGCGCGAGATGGTAATGCCGGTCACCTCGACGCCGTGATAGCGGGCTGCATGCTCGGCGAAGCTGCCCCAGCCACAGCCGATGTCGAGCACGCGCATGCCGGGGGCCAGCTCGAGCTTGCGGCATGCCAATTCGAGCTTGGCGAGCTGTGCCTGGTGAAGGGTGTCGGCGGCTTTCCAGTAGCCGCAGGAATAGCACATGGTGGGATCGAGCATGCGCTCGAAGAGGTCGTTGCCCAGATCGTAGTGTCGCTCGCCGACGATGTAGGCGCGGGCCTTGCTCTGCAGGTTGATAAAGCCGGCTTGAAGTCGATACATCAGCCGGTCCGCGGGTGTTTTGGCGCGCTCGCCTAGCCCATGGTTAAGCAGGCGACAGGCCATTTCGTCGATGCGCTCGCATTGCCACCAGCCATCCATGTAGGCCTCGCCGAGACCGAGGGTGCCTTGACGCAACACGCGCGCGCAGAAGTCGGGGTGATAGATCTGCGGATCCCAGGGATGGTTGCCGTTGAGGGCGACACCCGAGCCGTCCAGCAGGGTGTCGAGCACTCGGCAGGCGCGCGTGTCAGGCAGGGCAATGGGGGCCATACGGTGGTCGCTGGTCATGGAGTCCTCCCGGTCCATCTGGTTTGGCGCTGACGTGCATTGCAGACTCGGTGCTCATCCTATGAGCATAGACCAAGTGGCCGGGCGCGGATCAACGGGATGCGCTGGTATACTGCATCTTGCTCATTTTTCCGACTGGAGTCGTCGACGTGCCCTGCCATTCGCCCCTGATCATTGCCCTGGACCACCCCTCCCTGGACGCTGCTCTGTGTCTGGCAGACCGCCTCGATCCAACGCGCTGTCGCGTGAAGGTGGGCAAGGAGTTGTTCACCCGAAGCGGACCGGATGTCGTCGAAGCCTTGCATGGGCGCGGCTTCGGCGTCTTCCTCGATCTCAAGTTTCACGACATCCCCAATACCGTAGCCGGTGCGGTGCAGGCGGCCGCCGAGCAGGGGGTGTGGATGGTCAACGTTCATGCCAGCGGCGGACGGCGCATGATGGAGGCGGCGCGGGAGCGTCTGGATCGTCATGGGCTGACCACGCATCTGATTGCCGTTACTGTGCTGACCAGTCTCGAGCGCGAGGATCTGGCGGAAGTGGGGGTCACGGGTTCGGCCGAGGCGCAGGTCGAGCGTTTGGCTCGGCTCGCCAAGGAGAGCGGCATGTCGGGAGTCGTGTGTTCCGCCCAGGAGGCGAGCCGGCTGCGCGAGCGCTGCGGTGAGGATTTTCTCAAGGTGACGCCGGGGATTCGTCCGCGTTTTGCTGCTGCCGATGATCAGCGGCGGGTCATGACGCCGCGGGAGGCCCAACGGGCGGGCAGCACTCACCTGGTGGTGGGGCGACCGGTTACCCAGGCGGACGATCCCATGGCAGCCTTGTCGGCCATCGAGCAGGAACTGGCGCAGTAATCACTCCCCCTCGATCCCGGTGATGGGCCGGGTGGTGCCCCAACTGCGGCAGCGCGGGCACTGCCAGTGCAAGGGTTCGCCGGTTAGGCCGCAGCGCTGGCAACGGTGTCGCGGGCGGGCCTGAAGCAGCGTGTGGGTATGCTGCTTGAGTAGCCGGATGCGTGAATCGGGTTCGCCGCTCGACTGCTGTTGCTGGTAGTAGAGGTCCAGCAGGTAGTCGAGGCCGCCCAGACTGGGGGTACGGTCGAGCTGCTCGGTGACTAGGTCGATGGCGGCCTGAACGCCCTGTTGGCGGCGGCGGGTTTCGGCCAGCAGAATTACCAGGCTGGTGAATGCCGCGCGATCCAGCAGCTGCTCCAGACAGATGGCCAGCCCGGCGTCGTCATCCAGCAGGCGGTGAGCATGCTGCAGTGGCTCGAGCATCGCCGGCACGAAGTCCAGATCCTGGTCCGGAATGCGCATCAGCACGCGAATCGCCTCGCGATAGCGAGCGGTGTCCATGGCCAGTGCAGCCAGCGACAGGTTGGCGCGCACGCAGCGTGGATCGATGTTCAGCGCCTGGCGCAACCGCTTGCGGGCGACGCCGGGGGTGGCGGTCTGTCTGGCCTGTTCGGCGAGTTCGCAAAGCCAGTGAGCGGCGGCGCGACGTATCTCGTCGTGCTGGCGTACCAGGGTCGGATGAGCGACGTCGAGGGCGGCCTGCCACTCGCCCTCGCGGTCCAGCAGTTCGACCAGCAATTGCTTGGCCGTGTATCGCGTCGGGTCGTGGCTGGATTCCCGAACGAGCTGGTGCAGAAGGCGTTCGGCGCGGTCGAGCAGTCCCAGCTTGAGGAAGTCTCGTGAGAGTTCCAGTTGCACCTGTTCGCTCTGTCCCGTGGTGAGGGTGGGGCGGGCGAGCAGATTCTGGTGGATCTTGACGGCACGATCCGCTTCGCCGCGGGTGCGGAAGAGGTTGCCCAGGGTGATATGAGTGTCAATGGTGTCGCTGTTGACCTCGAGGGCGGCCACGAAAGCCTCGATGGCGCGATCCGGCTGCTCGTTGAGCAGATAGTTGAGGCCGACGAAATAATCCCGCGTCAGCGTGGCCGGCTGCGCGGGATCGGATGCGCCCCGGCGTTCACGGCGGCCTAGCCACCAACCGATGGCCACGGCTGCCGCCAATAGGCTCAGCAGCAGGGCGTCGGGCATTTAGGGCAGTTCCTTGAGCTCCTGGACGCGCAGGCGGTCGAGCTCCTTGCGCTGTTGGCGATTGTGACGCTGGGCGCGCGTCAGAAGGGTGCGTAGCCTGAGCCAGACCCCGGTCATGGCCAACATGCCCAGTAGCACGCCACTGGCCAGCGAGCCGAGTAGCCACACCGAGAGCGAAACGGCCGGCAGTTCGAGCCAGATCAGGTTGAGCGGCACGGTCTGCTGATTGTTGACGGCAAACAGAATGCCAACCAACAGCACTCCGAGCAGAATGATGGCCAGGAGGAGGCCTTTTAGCCAACGCATGGGCTTGTTCCCTTGTCAATGGTGATGGCGATCAGTATCCGAGGGCTCGGCTGGCATTGACTTGTTCGCGCAGCTCCTTGCCGGGCTTGAAGTGTGGCACGAACTTGCCGTCCAGCGCGACCGGGTCGCCGGTCTTGGGGTTACGGCCGATGCGCGGTTCGCGGTAGTGCAGCGAAAAGCTACCGAAGCCGCGAATTTCCACTCGCCCGCCTTCGGCCAGGGTGTCGGTGATGTCGTCGAGGATGAGGCGTACCGCGGACTCGACTTCCTTGAGCGACAGGTCTGGCTGTCGCATGGCGATCTGTTCGATCAACTCGGATTTGGTCATCGTCTCTCTCCTGGCGGTTGCCGGCTCCGCAGCGGAGCTGGGCGAGATTGTTGTTCTGCTCTCAGCATACTGTGCAAATCGTGAGAAAACAACGCACTACGACCATGGTCAAGCGAACGGCAAGAAACCTAGCGGGAGGCTGCTGCCATCGCACTCCTTGGGTATACTGAGCGCACCATTCACCGCGACTGTCGAGGCCGACGTTGAGCGATGCAACCAACACCGAGTCGCTTGCCCTGCGCAAGCGACTGCACTGGCACTCCCGCCGAGGCATGTGGGAGCTGGATCTGCTGCTGATTCCTTTTCTGGAACACTGTTATGACCACCTGAGTGCGCAGGATCAGACCGCCTACCGTGCGTTGATCGAGGAAGAGGACCAGGACCTCTTCGCCTGGCTGCTGCGCCGGGAGGTACCGCAGGATCCGGCACACCAACGCATCGTGACGCTGATTCAGGCCCATGCCGAGAACGCCGATAACGATCCGCGTCGTCCCGTCTAGGCTGGCGAGGGGAGGGCACTGGCTCGCTAGCCTGGCGGTGCTATCGCTGCTGATGGCTTATGCGGCCGCTTGGCTGTGGCTGCTGGGTGGCCTCTTGCTCGGGGCGGAGCTGATTCGCTGGCACCGCCGAGAGCGGGGCGGCGAACTCCGCTGGCAGCCAGTCGAGTCCGGAGGCGGGTGGCACTGGCAGCCGCAGGGAAGCCCGGTTTCACAGCCGGTCGTGCTGCATTGCCGTTATCTGGGGCCGTGGCTGATCGGGCTGCGAGTCGGGCGTGACATGCACTGGCTATGGCCCGACAGCAGCGACCCCGAGACCTTGCGCCAGTTGCGGCGCTGGCTGATCGAGCATCGGGCATGAATGCCGGCATGGTACGCCCGTTCAGTGAGTGGTGAGGTCGTCGAGCCGGCAGCGAGAAGGGCGCGCTGGTGTCTCGGCGTGGTGCGGGCAGTCTGGGTTGTAGTGCAGCCCGCGGGACTCGCGGCGAACCCGAGCGCTGGCCACGGTCAGGCGAGCCAGGCGTACGGCGTGCCACAGGCTGGCCAGAGCCGGCTCGGGAGCTGCGCGTTGCACCGCCAGGGCGATCTCATCCGCCAGCTCGGTGAGTGCTCGGTCGGCGTTTGCCAGGCCGTCGTCATGGCGGACGATGGCTACGTATCGACTCATCAGGTCTCGCAGCGTGTGCCGCCAGGCCCGGATGCTTTCGGTCGCGATCGGCGTGTCGCCGGAGGGGGCGACGGCGATGCGTGCCGATGATGCCTGGGCCGGATGGGCCAGCCGAGCTGCGCAGCTACGGGCGAACACCAGGCATTCCAGCAGCGAGTTGCTGGCCATCCGATTGGCGCCGTGCAGGCCGGTGCAGGCGACCTCGCCGATGGCATGCAGGTGCGGTACTGCGGTGGCGCCGTCCAGGTCCGTGGCCACCCCCCCGCAGCTGTAGTGAGCGGCCGGCACGACCGGGATTGGCTGATGGACGAGGTCGAGTCCGCGAGACAGGCAGTGAGCCTGAATCGTCGGGAAATGGTGGCGGATGGCATCCCCGCCGAGGTGGCGAACGTCGAGCCAGACGTGCGGCTCGCCGCTGCGTTGCATTTCGGCATCGATGGCGCGGGCGACGATATCTCGAGGCGCCAGTTCGGCGCGTGGGTCCACGGCAGGCATGAAGCGCTCACCGGCGGTATTGATCAATCGCCCGCCCTCGCCACGCACGGCCTCGCTGATCAGAAAGGGCGGGCCCTCGGGGTCGTAAAGGCAGGTGGGGTGGAACTGCTGGAACTCGAGGTTCATCAGTTCGGCGCCCAGTTCGGCAGCCATCAGCATGCCTTCGCCACTGGCCGGCTGGGGGCTGGTGGTATGGCGGTAGAGGCCGCTGGCGCCGCCGGTGGCCAGGACGGTGTCTTGCGCCATCAGGTCGGTGGGGATCCCCTGTGCATCTAGGCAGCGTGCGCCACGGCAATGCCCCGCCGTATCGCCGATCAGGCCGATGGCGGTGAGGTCGTCGCGCACGATGATGGACGGATGGGCCTCGGCACGCGCTTTGAGCGTATCGAGCACCGCGCGTCCGGTAGCATCCTCCACGTGGATGACGCGGCGAGCGCCGTGCCCACCCTCTCGGGTCAGGTGGTAGGGGTAATCGGCGTCGGGGGACGCATCCCGGGTGAAGGGAACCCCCAGGGAGAGCAGCCATTCGATGGCTTCCGGGCCCCGTTCGATGGTGAAGCGGACGGCACGTTCGTCGCATAGACCGTCCCCCGCCACCAGCGTGTCGGCGATGTGTGCCTCGAAGTCATCCCGGGGCGAGAGCACTGCGGCGATGCCTCCCTGGGCCCAGCGACTGGCTCCCCGGTCATCGCTGGCCGGGCGGACCAGCGTCACCCGGCGGGTGTCGGCACAGTGCAGGGCCAGGGTCAAACCCGCTACGCCGCCGCCGATGATCAGCACGTCATGGTTGCCGTACATCCTCTTGCTCTCCTTGTGCCGGCGGTATCCGGTCCGGGATGATCTGCGAACGGCCCGAGGCACGCCTGAGTCGACGGCTGGGCAGTCGTTCCAGGCTGCCCAGCCGGGTAACCAGGGCCTGGGCGAGGCGTGCCAGCTCACGATTGAGCCATAGGTAGCCGCTGGGGCTGAATAGGGCGCGGCCGTCTTCGCTTCGAGCGTTGCAGGCCAGGTCGGCATGGCGCTGTAGGTCGAATGGGCTGATGGTGACGTCGATCGGTTGACCGGTACGCACCTGGTAGGCCAGGGTGTCGAGTTCTGCTGCCAGGCGGTACTGCTCCTCGCGCAGGCCTTCCATGGCAGCGATGCGTTCGTGGCCGGCCCGCGTCGTCCAGTGCGTTTCGAGCAGCAGTTCGATGGTGGAGAGCATGCGGCGTTGAAGCGAGATGAGGTCGTCGAGCTCGTCTCGCTTCAGGCGACGTTCACGATGAATGGCATCGACCAGGCTTCGCTGCTTGACCAGCAGCTTGCTGGCGGCCTTGAGGTGCCTCTGGGTATCGACATCCGGGGCCTGGGTCGAGGCCGTGTGGGCCTGGTAGAGCCGGGCCAGACGCTCGAGGTTGCCTGCCAGCAGGAAGCGCATCATGTCGGTTGCCTTCTGTGGCAGCACCAGGGCGGTCACCGCAATGCCTACCAGGGTGCCTAGCAATACGTCGAAGGCTCGCCACAAGGCGATGTCCAGTTCCTGGTTGCCCGCTCCGATGACCAGCAGAAGGCTGATGGCGAACATCAGGCCGCTATACCCGTGGCGGCTGCCGAAGGTGAGCCACGTTGCCGCGCCGATGCCGGCCAGGGCGCCCAGCGGAATCACCAGGGAAGGAGGCAGTGGCACCAAGATCAGCAACAATCCCCAGCCGGCCCCCAGTAGCGAACCGAGCAGCCTCTGGCGCCCCTTGTCGAGCACTCCACCGACATGGGGGAGGTTGCCCATGACCATGACGGTACTGACCAGTGCCCAGCCGGAGTGCGGCAGCTCGAACAGGGAAATGACGGCGAAGGTGGCCGACAAGGCCAGTAGTACCCGCACGACGTGCAGCCGCCGTCGGTAACGATAATTGAGGTGGGGGTCGCGCAGCGGAGGCAAATTCATGAGCGTTTGCCCAGTTCGGGCACAATATGCCGCCGATCCAGGCCGGTAGGCGATGCGCTTGGTGCCCGGAGCCGGGCTCGAACCGGCACGGTGTTGCCACCGAGAGATTTTAAGTCTCTTGCGTCTACCAATTTCGCCATCCGGGCGTGGGGTTTCGAGCAGGCGGCGTAAGCCGGTGGGAAAGATGGAGGCTGGAGTCGGAATCGAACCGGCGTACACGGAGTTGCAGTCCGCTGCATAACCACTCTGCCATCCAGCCTGGACGAGTCGAGCATTCTTGATAAGGGCAAGAATGGAGCGGGAAACGAGATTCGACCGGGCTGGCGTTCCAGCTCGCGACCCTCTCTGCCACGCAGCTTGACTCGGTGAGCCAATGGAGCGGGAAACGAGATTCGACCGGGCTGGCGTTCCAGCTCGCGACCCTCGCTGCCACGCAGCTTGACTCGGTGAGCCAATGGAGCGGGAAACGAGATTCGAACTCGCGACCCTCGCCTTGGCAAGGCGATGCTCTACCACTGAGCTATTCCCGCTCGACTCGAGAGCGCATTATACGGACAATTCGGGCGCTGTCAATGGCTTGAGAAGAAGCGCCGGCGTTACATCGCACGACTCAGATGCGGCCATGCCGCGCGAAGGTAGAGGATCATCGACCACAGCGTGAGCAGGGCGGCGGCGTGCAGGGTCAACATGCCGATCAGTGCGAGCGGGGAGCCCGGAGCAAAGGCGATGAGCAGTAGCAGGGCGACCATCTGCAAGGTGGTCTTGATCTTGCCAAGCCAGGAAACGGCCACGCTGCTGCGCTTGCCCATCTCGGCCATCCATTCGCGCAGTGCGGAGATGACGATTTCGCGACCAATGATCACCAGCGCCGGCAGCGTCAGCCACAGGCTGTCGAAACGCTCGATGAGCAGTGCCAGGGCCACGGCAACCATCACCTTGTCGGCAACCGGGTCGAGAAAGGCGCCAAAGGGAGTGGCCTGGTTCCAGCGACGAGCCAGGTAGCCATCCAGCCAGTCGGTCACCGAAGCCAGAGCGAACAGCGCTGCGGCCACCGGCAGGCTCCAGGCGAAGGGCAGGTAGAAGAACACCACCAACAACGGAATGAAGACGATTCTGCCGAGCGTCAAGAGGTTGGGGATGTTCATGGTGGGCAGTGTCCTTGGAATGGTGGGGTTTCGTCGGGGCTTGCCATTCTAGCGGCCAGCTTGGGCTTCATCCATGCAGGGCGCGATGAATGGTCTCGGCCAGCGCCGAACTGATTCCCGGCACACGGGCGAGTTCCTCGCGGCTGGCTTGCTTGACCCCCTGAAGGCCGCCGAAGAAGCGTAACAGTTCACGTCGACGCTTGGGGCCCACGCCGGCAATTCCCTCCAGAGTCGAGCTCCGTCGAGTCTTGTCGCGTCGCGTGCGATGGCCGGTGATGGCAAAGCGGTGTGCCTCGTCGCGCACGTGCTGAACGAGATGCAGAGCTGGTGAGGTGGCATCGAGGTCCAGGGTTCTGTCGACGGTTTCCAGGAACAGCGTCTCCAGGCCCGCCTTGCGGGTCGTGCCCTTGGCCACGCCCAGCAGTCGAATGCGTGCCAGTCCCAGTTCGGCGAGCACGTCACGAGCCTGGTTGAGCTGCCCCTTGCCGCCGTCGACCAGCAGGATGTCCGGCGTCGCTCCTTCGCCCTCGGCCAGGCGGCGGAAGCGACGCTCTAGGGCTTGTCGCATGGCGGCATAGTCGTCTCCCGCGGAAACGCCATCGATGTTGAAGCGGCGATAGTCCGACTTACGCGGTCCATTCCGGTCGAAGACCACGCAGGAGGCCACCGTGGCCTCGCCCTGACTGTGGCTGATATCGAAGCACTCCAGGCGTTCGGGCATCTCGCTGAGCTCGAGAGCGTCTTGCAGTGTCGCGAAGCGGCGGTCCAGCTCGCCTTGATTGGCCAGTTGGCTCGCCAGATGCTGCTCGGCGTTGGTTCGGGCGAGTTCCAGCCACTGGCTGCGGTGGCCCCGCACACTATGGGTGACGCGTACTCGGCGCTCGGCGCGAGTACTCAGGGCGCTCTCGAGTACGTTCGGGTCGGGGAGAGTGTGTGTGGTGATGACCTCGCGGGGAATCTCGCGCCCCTGGCCTAGATAGTACTGGCTGACGAAATCGTCGAGCAGGGCCTCAGGCGCCAGGTCGAGGCCGTTTCCGGGCGTATGGTGCCGAGCGCCGAGGAGTCGCCCCTGGCGCACGGCAAGCACGGATATGCATTGGGCGCCGGGGCGGCTGGCCAGTGCGAAGACATCGGCATCGCCACCTTCGGTATCGACGAACTGGCGCTGTTGTAGTTGGCGCAGCTGCTGGACCTGGTCGCGCAGGCGAGCGGCTTCCTCGAAAGCGAGTGTCTGACTGGCCCGTTCCATGGCGTCGGTGAGCTCTCGAGTGACCGCTTCGCTCTTGCCTTCGAGGCACATCACGGCATGCTCGAGGTCGCGGCGATAGTCGGTTTCGCTGATGTAGCCCACGCAGGGGGCGCTGCAACGCTGGATCTGGTACTGCAAGCAGGGGCGAGTGCGGTGGGCGAAGACGCTGTCCTCGCAGTTGCGGATGCGAAAGATCTTCTGCATCAGCGATAGGCTCTCGCGTACCGCGCCGCTGCTGGTATAGGGCCCCAGGTAGCGGCCATCGCCATGACGACGGCGGGCGCGCTTGTATTCCAGCGCCGGATAGGGGTGACGGTCGCTGACGAACACGAAGGGGTAGGATTTGTCATCGCGCAGCAGGATGTTGTATGGCGGGCGCAGCTCCTTGATCAGCGTCTGCTCGAGCAACAGCGCTTCGGTTTCGCTGCGCGTGACGGTGACCTGGATATCGGCGATACGCGACACCATGGCCTGGGTCTTGGCGTTGAGGGTGCCGCGGAAGTAGCTGGCCAGGCGCGCCTTGAGTCGCTTGGCCTTGCCCACATAGAGGGTGTCGCCCTGGTCGTCGAGCATGTGGTAGACGCCCGGTGCCTGGGTGAGATTGGCGAGAAATTGCCGTGAATCGAAGGGCATCTGGCGAGTGGCAACGCGTGGCGGACGACAGAGTCAAGCGTAACAGATCGAGCGACTCAAGGGGTGGTATCGAAACCAGCCACCAGTCCGTAGCGCAACCCGAGATGGGTCAGCTCCACGTCGGTTTCCACGCCGAGCTTTTCGAATATCCGGTATCGGTAGGTATTGACCGTCTTGGGACTGAGGAACAGCCGGTCGGAGATTTCGGCCACGCGCTGGCAATTGACGATCATCATTGCCACCTGTAGTTCGCGATGGGAGAGCTGATCGAAAGGGTTCTCGTCGGGGTCGAAGCGCGACAGTACCAGGCGCTGGGCAATATCGGCACTGATGTAACGGCGTCCGGCGAATACGCTGCGCACGGCATCGACCATGTCCGTCACCTGGGTTTCCTTGCTGATGAAGCCGCCCGCACCGGCCTCCAGCAGGCGCTGGGCGAAGCTGTCTTCCATGAAACCGGTCAGGGCCAGGACGCGAATGTCGGGGTCGCTACGCACGATCTTGCGGGTGGCCTCCAATCCGCCGATGCCCGGCATACGCAAATCCATCAACACGACGTCGGGTTTCAGGCTGCGACTCAGGCTGATGGCTTCTTCGCCGTTGGCGGCCTCGCCGATGACTTGCAGTCCGTCTTCGCCATCCAGCAGGCGGGCCAGGCTGGTGCGTACCAGATGGTGGTCGTCGACGATAAGAACCTTGATCACTGCTGATGCTCCTCGGCGTAGCGGATGGACCCCGGGGCCTGCGAGGCACGGCACCCAACCCTAGGTAAGCTTGCCACAGTCGGCGGTCTGGGAAAATTAGCCAGAAGCGATAACACGGTTTCTCATCAAAAAAGGAAGGGTGTGTGCGGGGCGGGTATTGACGACCGTCATTGGGGTGGTATCATACGTCTCGTTCTCGCCGAGGCGAGATAGCGTGGGGCCTTAGCTCAGCTGGGAGAGCGCAACACTGGCAGTGTTGAGGTCAGCGGTTCGATCCCGCTAGGCTCCACCAATAAGTTTCGACGAATCAGCCGCTTAGCGCACACCGCTAGGCGGCTTTTTCGTGTGTGTGAATGTCGTGAGTCCTATGCCGTGGGGGCGGCAATCCGTATCAGAATCACGCTCATGGCTCTCGTCAGCCGAATGGCCCGTTCCGCTGCGCAGGGCCTCAAAGAGGCATGGGGTCGATGGTCGCGGGCAGCGTGGGGAGAGGGTCGCTGCGCCACTGGCTGGCCGTGTTCGCGTAGCGCTGTTTGAACAAGCGGTGAAACTGATCGGCGCGTTCGAAGGGCATATCGTGAAGGAGTTCCTTTACCGAATGCTCGGCATACTCTGGCATCAGTAGGCGACGTGCCATGCGATCCAGGCGAGCGGCATTCAGCAACGTGTGGAAGCCGCCATAGGGACGCAGCGTTTCGTAGAGCCGGGAGCGGGACATGCCCAATGCCTTGGCGGTGGAGACGGCGTCGGCATCGGTTTTGCGTTCGGCGCGCATGATGACCGAGATGATTTCGGCTGAGTCGCTGGAGGGCCGGTTGTGTACCAGGGGGTGCAGCAGAGACTCGATGGCCAGTGCGGCGTGACGCTGGCCCACGGGCGGCAGGTGGGCCGCATCGGCGAGAATGGCGGGGATGCTGAAGAGCAGCACCTGCATCTCCTGAGCCATGGCTATCATGGGCAACGACAGAGGACAGCCGCTCAGGCGGAAGGTCGGCAACCGTAACACCCAGATCGGTTCGGCGATGGCGATGCGTTGCGAAACGTGGTGGGCGGTCAAGCACGGCGTATTGGTGGGCAGCCATGTCGATACCGAGCCGTCATCGTTGCTCAGTCGGCAGCCTGCCGACTCCGCCAATAGCAGGGAGGCATAGCGCAAGGTGCTGCGGCTCCCCTCGGGGGCGGTGAGCCGGTAATTTCCGGCCTCCAACCGGTACAGGACCAGGTCGGCGATGCGAAGCGGGGTGTGGGTAAAAGGTGCAATCATCAGGTCGGTGTGCGCGGAAGCTGGCCCAGGTGTGAGAAGAGACCTGTCAGCCCTTGGCTGCCGTCAGCCGGCAGCGAGGTGGCATTGGCGTGCCAGGTGTCTTCCATGGTCATCGCGTACTGCTCTTGGTAGGCCGTAGCCAGGGCGCGTTCGCTGGCAAAGCCGCATAGCAACGCCAGGGCCTCTACATCGGGCTTGCCCCTGCCGTCCCCTCGGCACAGCTGGTCGTGCGCCCAGTCGAGCCGCTTGCGCCGGATGACTTCGGTGACTCCCCCTTCCTGTCGAAACAGCCGGTAGAGCTGCGTGCGTGAAAGGCGATAGTGCCGACAGAGAGTGGCGTTACCCAATCGACTGTCGAGCAGGTGGCGCTCGATGTAACGCTCGATGTCGTCGCGCAAGGCTCGTTGCACATGGCGGTGCGATTCGGAGCCGCATTCACCGGCGCAGGCGGCGATCAACCGCTGCAGTGCATTCAGGATGTCGTCGCAATGCTGAGCGGGCAGTGTCGGAATGCTCTCCAGTAGCGCGTCGACATGTCGGCTCAAGAGTCTTGCCTGTGCGCTTTGGCGTTCCAGTATGAGTCCGTGCAGTCCCTCACCCACCCCTTCTTTGGGCACCATCAGGTTGATGGTGCGGTTGTGTGTCTGGGTGGTAATGGTGCGCTTTTCCGTAAGGTCTTCGATGAGCAGGTCGCCGGGTTGCAGAGCGCAGTCGCGTTGGCCGTCCTCGTAGCGCATCTGGCCATCGAGGACGATGAGCAGATTGTAGGCAGGTAACGGGCCGGCGGCCAGCTGCTGGCGATTGCGTATGGTTCGTTGCGGGGTGGCGCGAGCTTCGCTGATCAGCATGTCGCCATACAGCCAAGCGTCGACACGCCCCACGGTTGGGGTGCGATGCAGTCGTTGGGGGGTCGTGATGGGTGCCAGCAGCTCATGCCACAAGGCTTCTCCCTCGCGGCTGGGGAGGTGATCGGTGTACAACTTTTGTCGTGCCGGGGCCTTGGTCATTGTCATGGTGTCGCCATTAAGGCCGATTCGGGATCGAGACTATCTGGACGGAATGAGGGTTTTCACGAAACGGCATGGGGTGAAGCTAATGAGCTAACGAACTAAGTTGTTCATTACGAAGTGCTACCTTTGCGGTTGTCTCGTCTAGCATTGTAACCTAACGTTACCATAAGTAGTGATGCTTGATCGCCGTCAACCGCCTACGCTAGCCCAAACAATCGACAAGGAACAGCATGCCCATCATCGCGCTCCGCCGACTCGATCCCGTTGCCCGTCGCCTCATGCCCCGCCCTCTGATGGCCAGCGCCGTGGCCGTTTCGCTGCTGGCCGTGACCGGGCCTGCGCTGGCCGTGGGCCTCAGCGAATCTCTGGCGCTGGCCGAACGCAACGACCCGCAGTATCAGGAGGAGTTCCATGGCCGCCAGGCGGTCGACGAGCGCTACGTGCAGGCCCGCGCGGCACTGTTGCCCCAGGTGACCCTGACGGCCGAACGTGTCGAGCGCCAGCAGGATATCGTCAGTTCCGACAACGAAGAGTATGCCAGCGGCAGCACCTCTTTCCCGACCACCACCTACGGTGCCTCCATCGAGCAGTCGATCTACGACTATTCGCGGTGGGCCGAGCTCGACAAGGCCAAGCTGGAAATCCAGCAGGCCTCGGCAGAGCTGGAGGTGGCCCGTCAGGACTTGTTCCTGCGGGTCGCTCGTCGTTACTTCGATGCCCTGTCGCTTTACGAGAACCTGCACTTCGTGAGAGCGGAAAAATCTTCCGTGGAGGCCAATTTCGAGATGGTGCAGGCACGCCACGAGGACGGTCTGGCCAGGGAAGTCGACCTGCTCGATGCCGAGGCGCGGCTGCAGCAGGTGGTGGCGCGTGAATTGGAAGTCGAGAACGAGCTTCGCGATGCCCTGGAAGGGTTGGCCGAGGTCACGGGCGAGCGTCCGTCTCGGTTGCGGCCCGTCAACGACAGTTTGCAGCTGTCACGCCCTGATCCGGACTCGCTGGACGCCTGGCTGGAGCTCGCCGTGGAGCGCAGCCCACGGCTCCAGGCGGCCTCGCTGGCTACGGATGTGGCCAGCCAGGAGGTGAAAGTCCGTCGTGGTGGTCACTACCCGACCCTCGACCTAGTGGTCAGCTACGATTCGGAAGAGACGGAAGGGTCGTTGTTCGGTGGTGGCAGCGAAGTCGAAACCCAGGATATCGCAGTATCGCTTTCCGTCCCCATCTATCGCGGTGGCATGACCTCGTCACGGGTGCGCGAAGGCGAGAGCCGTATCAGTGCCGCCCAGTCTCGCCTGGAAGGTGTGGTGCGTAACATCGACCGCCGGGTACAAGGCGGCTACCAGGGCATCATCACCGCCATGGCACGGGAGCGCTCGCTCACCGAGTCGCTGGAGGCCAGCGAGCGCGTTGTCGAGTCGCGCGAGGTAGGCGTCGAATCGGGCGTCATCCCGGTGCTCGATCTGCTCGATGCAGAGCGCGACCTCTTCTTTGCCCGCAGCGAGCTGGCGTCGGCTCGCTACGATTACCTACTCAGCGTTCTCGAACTGAAACATGCTGCTGGCGTGCTGGCACCGGAAGAGTTCGAGCGCATCGATGCCCTGCTGGGAGAGGAAGCCGATGTCCTTGCCATGGGCCAACGCTGATTCTGGCCGGTTCGCAGCCGGCAATCGTGCGGCCGAGGTGTTGAAGGCGATGCTCGAGGGCCTCGGCGCGACTTACTTGAGCGAAGTGTCGGCCAAATGCCGTCCCGGCCACTGGTCTACCCAGCGCTGTCTGTTCAGCTTGCCGGTGTCGTCCGTGGGTCCTCAACGGCTGGCGGCGGCGTTGCACGAGACCCTTGCCACGCTGGGAATGTGTGAGGCGGACCGCGAGGCGTTCCTGGTGGACCTGGCCGATCCTGGAGAGGCGCCGCACTTCCTGCACCTCGGGGTCGAGGACGATCGCTGCAAGGTTTACTGGGAAGCCGACTCGCCCAGCGATCCACTGCCTGCCGAGCGGCGGCATGTCATGTACCGCGCCTGGAAATGGCGTGCCGATGAGCGTGCCGCCAGCTCGGATTACGTCTTGTTGCCGACGGCCCGTGAAGCGCGTGTGGCCATCGAAGCCGAGCTGGAGCGACACCCGGAATGCCCCATGCACGACGTGATCGAACAGCTGCAGGTCAGCTTCGCCTTGGCGCAGATAACCTGGCCGCCGGTGACGGTGCGTATCGAGGAGATGCAGGCCGGCGAGCCGACCGGAAGGGATTCGCTCAACTTGCATCTGCATCGTGCCGGGCTGCCGCTCGGCACTCTGGCTGGCCCGATGTTCGCGCTGGCCCGCGAGTGGCAGTCCACGCCGCGCCAGACCCTGATCGACTGGATGGCGCGTCACGGCAGCGAAACACTGAGCAATCTCTCCTTCGGCCGTGGCGCCACTGGAGAACCCTTCGTGACCTGCTATCACGGTACCAAGCGCCACCTGACCGATCGCACTGAAGCGCCCCGGCGTAGCGACCGCATACCCGGTGCCACCCCGCAGCAGAAGCGACGACACAAGACTCAAGCCTGATCAATCACTGGAGAACACGATGGCGACACAGCTCTTGATCTACCGCAACGTTCAGCCCATTACCCGTGACAAGCACAGCCCCTACTCGCTCAAGGTGGGTACCGATTTCGGTTTTGCCGCCACGGTCAACTCCGTGCCGCTGATGGCCGCCGAGTTTCCGGCCGCGGCCACCGATCTGCCCATCGTCTTCACCGAGGCCGAGGAGGGAAGCGTGGTACCGGTTGCGGTGCTGGGGCTGGCCCAGGACAGCAACCTGATGGTAGATGCCGAAGGACAGTGGCGGGGCGAATACGTGCCGGCCTTTCTGCGTCGCTATCCTTTCGTCTTCGCCTCGAGCGAGGGCGGCAAGACCTTCACCCTGTGCATCGATGAGGAGTACGAGGGTCTCAATCAGGACGGCAAGGGTGAGCGCTTCTTCGACAGCGACGGTGAGCGCACCCAGTACCTCGAGCGCGTGCTGACCTTTCTGCAGGACTATCAGTCTCACTTCCAGCGTACGCGGGCATTCGGCAAGCGCTTGGTGGAGCTCGACCTGCTCGAGGACGTCCAGGCTCAAGTGCGCCAGGCCGAGGGCGGTGCGCGAACGCTGACTGGCTTCAAGGCGGTCAACCGCAACAAGCTCAAGGCCCTGGACGACGATACGCTCAAGACCATGCTGGGCAATGACGAGCTCGAACTGCTGTTCATCCATCTGCAGTCGATGCGCAACTTCAACCGGCTGAGTCGCCTGGCCCGCGGCGGTGCTCGCGTCGGTGCGCAGAGCAAGGGCGATCCCGCCGATGAAGGCATGCCTGCAGAAGCAGAAGAAGAGAACGCGGATCCCTCCGTGCACTGAGTAGGACCGATTTCCCCATGACGCCGTGCCGTTCGCGAGAGCGGCCGCGAATAACGACAAAAGCCGCTGACGGCGCCTCGACAACGCAGGAGAGCTGCCATGAAACGTCCCTTCCGTCCCCTCCGGAAGCCGCTTTCGCAATTCGTATCGCGCCTGGCGCGCCGTTCGCAGCGAGCCCGGCGGGCCAGAGCCGAGCGCTCCGCCTTCGTGTTCGAAGGCCTGGAGCCGCGGATGCTGCTCTCCGCCGACCCACTGACCGCCAGCGTGGCGGGCGGCGGCGACTTCGCCCTGCGCATGGCCGAACAGGATGGCGAGCAGGCGCTGGAGCTGGTCGAGCGTACCGAAGACGGCACCGAGCGGGTGGAAATCTTCGATCTCGACAAGGCAAAAGCGGACGGCATCGAGATCGAGGGCAGCGACAGCGACGATGCGTTGAGCTTCGATGGCCATTTCGACGATGTCGATGGGGTGACCTTGACCTTCCTGGGGGGGGAAGGCAACGACACTCTGGATATGACCGGCGCCGACGGTTTCGAGCTGATTTTCACCGGTGGAGACGGCGACGATCGCGTCGTCGACAGCGGCAGCGACGATGCCACCTGGACCTTGGATGGCGACGAGGCAGGGGCCGGCTCGCGTGGCGATGCGCTGTCGTTCACCGGTGTGGCGGAAATCGCTCTAGACGACAGCAGCGGTGACCACACCGCCGAAGCCGCGGGCAGCGGTACGCGCTTCGGTGTGCTGGGTGAAAGCCGCGTGCTCATCGGATCGACACCCGCCGACGGGGCGCAGGCCGAGGGTGTGACCTTCTCCGCTCTGGAGGCGCTGCGCGGGCGTGCTGAGGATACCCTGAGCTACGCGGACTTCGAAGAGGGCGTGAGCGTGGACTTGGGTGACGGCACCGCCACTGCCATTGCCGGTGGTGTCTCCGGTTTCGGTATCGTGGAGGGCTCGGATGCCGACGACACCCTGGCGGGCGGCAGCGATGACGTCATTCTGCGGGGTCTGGCCGGCAGCGACATTCTGGAAGGCGGTAGCGGCAACGACACCCTGGAGGGCGGCAGCGGCGCCAACCTGCTGATCTCCACCGGGGGGCAGGACGAGTTCGTCAGCGCCGCGGAGGCCAGCGACAGCTATCTCATCGAGCGCTCGAGCGGCACCATTACGCTGGCCGACGACGAGAACAATGGCGACGGCGTCGTCACGGTCGACGGTGACGAGGTGCTGCGCTTTGGCGAGCATCCCGAGGAGATCCTTCTCGGGGCCGCGGCCGGAAGTTCCGGGGTGACGCTCGATGCCAGCGGCTACACCCTGGGCGGGGTGACCTTCCAGGTCCAGGGCGAAAACGTCACCGCCACCGGCAGCGATCAGGACGACCTCTTCCTGCTCTCTGCCGACGGCAGCGGCGACATCAGCGGTGGTGGGCTCGACGACGAAGGCGATCTGATCCGCCTCGAGGCCGATGCGGACATGACGCTGACCGACTCGGCTCTATCGGTGAACGGCAACGAGCTCTATGAGCTGGACGGCATCGGCCTGGCCAACCTGATCGGTGGCGACAGCGCCAATACGCTGGATGCCGGCGCCTTCACCGGTGACGTGCGTCTCGAGGGTCGCGGCGGTGACGACACCCTGATCGGCGGCAGCGGCGATGATCTGCTGGATGGCGGTGCCGGCAACGACGATCTCCAGGGCGGCGCCGGCGACGACGTGCTGTTCGGCAACGCCGGCGACAACATGCTCGACGGTGGCGAGGGCGACGACAGCGTATGGGGAGTCTCCGACAGCGCTCTGAGACTCGAGAACGACGAACTCGTCCACGGCGATGCCGTCGAGGAGCAGCGCCTCGTTTGGGACGGCGACAGCGGCGAAGCGATCCGTTTCTTCTTCGATGATGACAGCAGCGAAGCCATCGCCGCCGATGCCGAGGCGCTGGAGATCCAGCAGGTGCTGGAACGCATGGACGGCATCGGTGCGGGTAATGTCCAGGTGGCCCGCGAACTCGATGCCGATGATGGAAGCGTGGCCTGGACGGTGCGCTTCGTCGGCGATTTCATGACCCAGGCCGAACCGGGTGACGCTCGGCTTGCCCTGCTCGGTGTGGCCGCGTCGGCTCAAGGGTCGGCGTCTCACACGGCAAGCCGCAGTCAGGAACGTCGGATCGGCGAGGACGTCCTGTCCAATATCGAGGGTGGTTTGCTGCAGGCCATCGATGGTGGCGACACCCGCCTGGATGCCAGTGCCTTCACAGGTGACGTGTATCTGCAGGGCGGCGGTGGCGACGACACCCTGATCGGTGGCCAGGGCAAGAGCGAGTTCGATGCCGTGGCCGGTGACAACCGCCTGGTGGCCGGAGCCGGAGCGAATACCGTCGTCGGCGGCACCGGAGAGGATCGCCTGGAACTCGCCGTGGCGGATGCCATCGATGAGGTCATTCTGGATGGTGCGGGCTTCACTCTCGTCGATGACGGCGCCGAGACCGAGTCGACGTACCAGAGCATCGAGAGGGTGAGCGTGACCCGCGCCGGGAGCGGCGGGGATCTCGAGGTCGATGCCAGCGGCTACCACGGTGTTTCAGCCGATACCGCCCTGGTCGAACTGATCGGCACCGACGACTACGCCAGCGTGCTCGAGGCGGAGGAGCGCGGCGGCGAGATCGACGAGGAGAATGGCGATCTGCTCGATGCGCTGCGGCTCGGTTTGAGCGTGGGCGCTGCCGAGCAGCAGACTCTCGGTCTGGACAACGTGCGCACCCTGGGCGAGCTGGTCGAGGTGCTGGACGGCGCCGAAGGCGTTTCCGCCGAGTTCGACCTCGAGACAGGGCGCCTCGATGTCACCGCCGATGGCGATCTCGCCGTCGAGGGACTGGGTACCGAAGCGGCCGCTGTGGAGACGCTCTTCGATGCGCTGGGCATGCGGCTGACCGATGTTTCGGGCACGTCCTGGCAGAGCGATGCCCTGCAGGCCGGCGGCATCAGCGTGGCGATGCTCGCCGATGCCAAGCTGACCGCCACCGGCAGCGCCGGCGACGACCGCTTTCAACTGACCGCCATGGCCGAGCACGACATCGATGGCGGTGGCGGCAGCGACACCCTGGTGGCCACCCATGCCGGCGACATGCAGCTCAGCGATAGCGAGCTGGTCTACGATTTCAACGAGTCCGATGCCGTCACGGCGTTGCTGGCGGGTATCGAGTCTGCCGTCTTGATGGTCGATGACGGTGCCGCCACAGCCGATGTCGATGCCTCGGGGTTCGGCGGCGAGGCGCTGCGCCTGCAGACCCATGTGGTGGGCGAACTGGTCGGTTCGAGCAGCGTCGCCACCCGGTTCGATGTTCTCATTCAGGATCTGGATGCCGCCAGCGACACCGTCGATGTGACCAGCTACCATGCGGCGGATCGCATTCAGGTCATGGCCTCGGCGCAGACTCAGGGCGACTCGCTGGATGCGTTCGGTGCGGTGGACGTCAGCGGGGATGCGGATCTGACCTACGCCTGGGATGGCGACGTCACTCTGGATGACAGCGTCAACGACACTCAGATCGATCATGCGGTGACCCTGGCGGCTGACGGTACCTTGACCCTCGAGGGTGCCCGCATCGGTACCCAAGGACATGAACTCACGCTGGCCGCCAATGCCATCGAGATACTCGGTACGTCGTCTTATACGTCGTCTTTGGTCACCAATGGCGGCGATCTGACTCTCGAGGCAGCGGCCATCGAGATCGACGACGGCGCCATCCTGAACGCGTTGGGCGACGATGATTCGACGGCCGGTGACGACGGCACCCTGGCCCTGCATGCCCAGCCGATGAGCTACTTCAACGGTGGGCCGGCCAACGGTTTCGTGGATGTGGGCCTGTTCGATCTCAGCGTCACGATCGGTGAGGCGACCCTCCAGGGGGGCGACATCGTCATCGATTCGCGCATCGTCGATCCCGACCGCTCGCTGATACAGGTGGAGAGCGGCAATGCCACTTTCGATGGTGCCGTCGACTCGACGCTGGGATTCCTGGAGGGGCTATCGGTATTTGCCAGCATTTCCACGCTGATCGCCGATTCCTCCATCGAGATCGGCGAAGAGGCCAGCCTGACGGCGACCGGCGACATCGACATCGATAGCGAAATCGAGCTGGCGGCGTCGCTGAAACCCACGGAGGCATGGGGGCTGGGCGTTTCCGTCAGCGTGCTGACGGCGCGCAGCAACGTCCATGTGCATGGCGACCTGTCGGCTGCGGGCGACATCACCCTCAACAGTCGGGTCGATACCACCCAGAGCGTGACCGCCGCGCCGTCGGGGGTGGGCGGTGTGGCCGGCTCTGCGGTGGTGGCCGTGCTCGATACCGAGTCGCGCGTCATGGTCTGGGACGAGGCGACGCTCGATGCGGGTGGCGACATCGTGGTCGATGCCGCCACCGTGGATCGCAGTGCGCTCACCGCCATTTCCGGTGCCTCGAAGGGCAAGGTGGGAGTCGCCGTGGCCGTCGGGGTGGAAAACGGCTTCACCGAGGCCCAGTTGGCAGGAACCGCCACGGCCGGGGGCTCGATCACCGTGGAGGCCACTACCGAGCGCGAAGGCATTTCCGGCACTCAGTTCTTTGCCTTGCCGACGTCCGGCAATGGCGTGACCGCCTCGGCAGGGACGGCCGAGGTCCAGGGAAGCGGCTTGCTGGATGGTGCGGAGAAGACCGCCAAGAGTACCGGCAAGAGTACCGCGAAATCCCCACTGGTGGTGTTCGACCCGGTCAAGGATAAGTTGAAGAGCTGGGCCGGCAGCGTGGGCGACAAGCTCAAGGTTTCGTCGCTGAAGGACAAGCTTTCCGGGGGCGACGGCGAGTCGCTCGACCTGGCGGCGGCCGTGGCCGTGCTGGTCGACAGCAACGTGGCCGAGGCACGTCTCGGTCTCGACGAGGACCGCAATCGTGATGGCGAGGTAGTCGCCACGCGTAGCGACATCGAGGCGGATGGCAGCGTCGAGGTCACCGCCCTGAGTCAGCATCGACCCAGCGTGAGCGCCTCCGGTTCGGCGGCCAAGGATGGCGTGGCCGGCCCGGACAGCAAGAGCAATCCATTGTCCGATCGGGTCAAGAACAAGATCGCCAGCAAGACCGGCACCAGCGGCACCGCCGACGGCAGCGCCAAGGACAAGAAGCAGACGGAAAACGGCACGGAGAAAGAGGACCAGACCGCCAAGGTCGCCATTTCCGGTGCCGCCAGCGTGGGCATTCTCGACAACAGCGCTACCGCTACCATCGAGGGCAACGTCGACCTGGACGCCGGCGAGACGGTCGACGTGGATGCCCAGAGCCTCAACGAGATCGATCCCGATGGCCTGTTCGGCGCCAACCTCTTCAACCAGATCAAGGACATGGCCGACGGCGAGTCGGGAGCCACCTTCCAGAGCGATGCCGGTGAAGTCGCTCTCGATAAGGGCGACACCGTGCAGGTGGCCGACGACCACACGGCCGGCGGCGATGCCGGCAACGTCTACGAGTTCACTGGCGATAACGATACCACCATCGATCTTTCCGCCGAGGACTTCGGCGATACGGCTCGCTGGGAGAAGCAGGGCACGCCGCTGGAGCAGCAGATTCCGGCTCTGATAGCCACGGTTGGCGGCTATCTCGGCTCCACCTTCGGTCTCAAGGGCAGCTTCGACAGTTGGACCCAGGCCACGGCCAATGGCGAAAAGCTGGCGTTGGCCGCTGCGGCCAACGTCTTCGTGCTCGATCAGCACAGCGATGCGCGCATTCGCGACGGCGCGCGCCTCAATGTCGACGGTGCGTCGTCGATTGCCGATGGCCTCGACCCCGAAGACGGCCAAGCGGTGTCCGTTACCGCCGAAAGCGTCAACGATCTCTTCAACGCGGTGGGTAATCTCAACCTGCCGGGCCTGGGAGGGGGCAACGACCTCAACGCGCGCAAGTGGCAGAAATCGCTGGTCCAGAAGCCGTCGGTGGGCACCGAGTCCGACGGAGTGGCGATCGGCGCCGGGTTCACCGCCAACGTGCTTGGCAGCACGGCCAACGCCGAGATCGAGTCCGGCGTGACGTTGCTCGCCGATAGCCTCGATGTCAGAGCCGACAATGGCGGACTGGTGCTGGGCATCGGTGCGTCGGGCGGCAAGGCGCAGAAGGTCGCCTTCAACGCCTCGGCCATCGCCAACGTGGTGGACAACCAGACCCATGCCGGCATCGGCAATGACGGTGCCATCAAGGTGGGCAATGGTCACGTCGACTTCGATGACGCCGACAGCCCGGCGCTGCGGGTGAGCGCCAACGACGACAGCTACGTCATCAATCTCACCGGCAGCTTCTCGAGTTCCGGTCAGGCCGCCGTGGGGGCCTCGGCCGGCGTCAGCGTGGTCGAGCGCGATACCCGTGCCTGGATCGGCAGCGCCGACGAGAACGCATCGCCGCTGGGCAGCCTCGTGGTGGGCGGCAACGTCGAGGTGTCGGCCGACAACGGCGGTGTCATCGTCGACGTGGCCATTGCGGGTAGCGTGGCCGGCAGCAAGACCCAGTCATCGCAGGATAGCGGTGGCAGTAGTGGCGGTAGTGGTTCCGGGGAAGACGATCCTGGCAAGTGGCCCAACAATCAGGCCAAGTACGACGATGTCATCGCCGAACTGCAGGGCAAGCTCGGCCAGGGCGGTGGCAGTGGCGGCAGCGGTGGCAGTCAGCAGTCCAGCACGGGGGTGGGGCTGTCCGGCTCGGCACTGGTGCACGTCGGCAATGACGTGACGGTGGCAGCGATTCGCGGTCTGGAGACCTTCGAGGCCGAGGGTGATGTCAGCGTGGCGGCCAACGACAGCACCCACCTGGGGCTGCTTTCCGGCGGTGCTGCCGTTTCCAAGGGCTCCGGCAAGTCGGTGGCCGTGGCCGGCGCTGCTGCCATCGCCATTCAGGATGGCGAGACCCTGGCGGAAGTGGCCGACATCGATGACTGGACCAGCGGCGATCTGGCCATCAATGCCGTGCGCGATGGCTGGAGCGTGCTGGCTTCCGCCGCCGTGGCCGTGGCGACCGGCGCCAAGGGCGCGGGGGTGGCCGGTTCGGCGAGTGCCCTGGTGTCCCAGCGTACGGTGGATGCACGCCTGCTGCGCCTGGATGCCGGCGAGATGGGGGTGCTGGGCGTGAGCGCGCGCGATGCCGCCAACACGGTGCTGATCGCCGGTGGCGTGGCGGCTGGCGGCAATGCCGGGGTGGGCGGCTCCGCGGCAGTGAGCTACCTGTCCCATGAGGTCAACGCCGAGGTGAGCGAGATTGCCGCGGCCGCTAGTCGTCTCGCGGTCGACAGTGTCGAGGTGCTGGCCGACAGCGATGCGCTGGTGGTTTCCCTGGCCGGCTCCGCTGGGGTGGCCACCGGTGGCAAGGGCTTCGGTCTGGCCGGTTCGGTGGGCGTCAATATCGTCGAGAATACGACCACGGCGCGCCTCGATCAGGCCCATTTCGACCTCTCCGACTCGTCGGCCAGTGAGGCCGATGTCAGTGTGATCGCCCGCGATCGGGCCAGCATCTGGAGTCTGGCCGGCGCCGTGGGTGTCGGCTCTACCACCGGCTTCGGGGCCGGCATCGGTGTCAACTCCGTGGCCAATGACACCACGGCAGTGGTCGAGGGTGGATCGCTGCGCGGCGCCGAGCAGGTGTCGGTGCTTGCCGAGGCGACCGGCCTGATCCGCAGCTTCGCGATCGGCGTGGGCGCCAGCAACAAGGTGGCCGGCTCCGGCAGCGTGGCGGCCAACCTGCTCGCCAACGGTCTGACCGCGCGGGTCGAGGATGCCGACATCGAGGTCGTGGAGGACGCCGACCGCGACGACAGCGGTGGTCTGGCAGTGGCCGTCGACGATACGGCCCAGGTGATCTCCATCACCGGGGCGGCGGCCGGCGCCGGCAAGGCAGCGCTGGCCGGCAGCGTCAGCGTCAACGTGCTGGGCAACGATCGCGTGGCCGAAATCGAGGGTGGCACGATCGATGCCGCTGGCGACGTGCTGCTCGACGCCCGTGGCGACACTCTGGTAGTGGCCGTGGCACTGGGCGGTGCCGGGGCCGGCAAGGTGGGGCTGGCCGGGGCGATCACCGTGGCCGTGATGAGCGGTGAGACTCGCGCTCAGGTCTTTGGCGGTGCCGATATCACCGCCGGTGGCAGCATCACCGTGCAGGGGGTGGACGCCTCGCGGCTGGTGGTGGTGTCGCTGGGGGCCGCCGGGGCCGGCAAGGTGGCTGGCGGGCTCTCTTCCAGCACGACCCAGCTTGACAACGCCATCCTGGCCAGCGTCGCCGACAGCGATCTCACGGCGGGAGAAGACGTCAGGGTATTCGCCGGCCTGGCCGACGACCAGGCCTTCGACGAGTTCGACTTCGCCGCGGTGGGACTCGACGTCGACCTGGCTTCCTACGGTACCGAACCTGCCGATGGCGAGGACGATTCCGACATCGCCGAGCGCGATACCGGCAAGCTCGACATGAGCGCCGGCATCATCAACGTCAGCATCGCCGGAGCCGGTGGTGGCTCGGCGGCCGGTGCCGGGGCGGTGGGGCTCAACTGGTTGCGCACCTCGGTGCGTGCCGAAATCGCGGGTGCCGATAGCGTCATCGAGGCGGATGACGACGTCAGCGTCGCGGCCCGCGACCGCAGCCAGCTGCTCAACTTCGCCTTCGGGGTGGCGGGTGCCGGCAAGCTGGCTGGCGGTGCCGCCATCGCCTTCAACTACATCGGCGGCGATCCGTCGGACCCCTCGCGTAGCCTGGCCTCCGACGACGGCAACGATCCCTCGCAGGACATGTTCACCGTAGACGGCGAGCCCACCGGCGCCAATCCGGGAGAAGTGGCTGCCGTCATCGATGGGGCGACGGTGACGGCCGATGTGGACGACGACGGCAGTGGTGACGTGAGCGTCACCGCCGGTGCCGAAAGCACGCTGTTCAATCTCACCGCGGGCGGGGCTGGGGCCGGCAAGGTGGCCCTGGCAGGCTCCATCGGCATCAATTTCGTCAAGCATGACGTCAAGGCGCTGATCGAGGGCGGTGCGGACGTCCATGGGAGCCGTGTGTCGGTACTCGCCGACGTGGCGCCGATCAGCATCAACGTGGCCGGGGCCGCCAGCGGTGCCGGGGCTGCGGCCATCGCGGGCGCTTCCGCCACCACCGACCTGAACTCCTCGGTCATCGCCCGGATCTCCGGCGCCGATACCAGCGTGACGGCGACTCATGGCGACGTGTCCGTCATTGCAGAGATGCGTCGTGTCTACAGCGACTCGATCATCAGCAACGACGACCTGACCCAGGACGGTGACGTGGACGACGAAGACGTCCGGTCGCCGGAAGATGTCGATACCGGTGACGACGAGCTCAGCGCACCGTCGCCCACCGAGGCGGACGATCAGATCTTCAGCTTCGCGCTGAGCGGTTCCGGGGCGGGCAAAGCGGCAGTGGCCGGCGCCTTGTCGCTCAACTGGCTGCGCAGCACCGCCGAGGCGTCGATCGAGGGGGCTACCGTCGAAGCGCTGCATGGCGCGGTGACGGTTGCCGCCCGCGACGACATCGGCATGAGCTCGTTCACCGTGGCGGTGGGAGCGGCCGGCGCCTTCGCGCTCTCCGGCTACATGTCCTACAACTACGTCGGCGGCAATCCCGGCGATAGCGGCGACGAAGACTCCAACCTGGTCTCGGCGCGCATCGAGGACGGTGCCGAGGTGACCGCGCAGTCGATCGGCATCGAGGCCACCTCCGATTCGGCCATCTCCAGCTACGTGCTGGGCGCCTCGGTCGCAGGCTTCGCGGCCATCGCCGGCTCCACTTCGCTCAACTTCACCCGCAAGCTGGTCGAGGCCGAGGCCGACGACGCTACCTTGACGGCCACGAATGGCGACATCGCCATCGGGGCCAACGATACCAGCACCATTCTCTCCGCTGCCGGCCAGGTCTCGGTGGCGGTCAAGGGAGCGGCTGCCGGTCTGACCGTGGCCTACAACGACATCGCCAATACCGTCCGGGCGGGAGCGACCGACGCCTCTCTCGAGGCGCAGTCCGAAGGCGACGTGCTGATCGACGCCAATGCGGCGACCAGCGGCCTGACCGTGGTCGCCGGGGTCAGCTACGGCACCTTTGGCTCGGCGGCGGCCAACGCCGTGAGCGCCCTGGTTGGTAACCAGGTCGATGCCTTCATCGACGGTGGCAGCGTCACCGCCGACGGTAACGTGCGCGTGCACGCCGACAGTCAGGATCGTAACCTGATCGTGGTGGGCACCGTCTCCGTGGGCATCGCTGCGGTGGGCGGCAGCGTCGGCGTCAACCTCATGGACACCCATACCGCCGCCTGGATCGGCGGTGGCGCCAGCGTGACGGCACGTGGCAACGGCGATGCCATGACGGTGCGCAAGAACGGCGACGCCGGCTTCGAGGATGCCTCCCGCAGCGGTGTGGCGGTGCTGGCCACCAGCCAGGCGAGTTTCGACAGCTTCGCCGTCTCGGTGGCGGGCTCCGTGGGCGGTGGCTTGGCCGCCAACGTCACCGTCGATGGCATCGCTGGCTCGACTCGGGCCTACGTCGACCGCGCAGCAGTGAACAGCGATGCCGATGCAGTGGTGCGTGCTCTGCACCGCAGCGTAGGCGACAGCGGCGGTGGTTCCGCCAACATCAGCGGCGGCGCCTCACTGGTTGCCGGGGTCGATACGTCGCTGATGAGCCACCAGACGACGGCCTACGTGCGGGGGCAGGGCGATGAGGATGTCGTCGATGTCTCAGCCGATGGCGACGTCATCATCGAGGCCCGGGCCGATCTGGATCTGACCAGCGTGGTGGTTGGCGTCGGCGGCGGTGCCGTGGGGGCCGCCGGTTCGGCGGGTGCCGTCAAGCTCGATCTCGCGACCCACGCCTATGCACAAGATGCGCAACTCGAAGCGGGCAACGATATTCGTATCGATGCCGGCAACGAGGTCGAAGCCCGTTTCGTGGTCGGCGCGGTCAGCGTCGGTAGCGTCGCGGCGGGGGCTTCGGTGGCGGTTGGGCTCCTGGACCCGGTCGCCGAGGCCGAGGTGCTGGGCAGCCAGTTGACGGCCGGTCGGGATATCGCCGTCAATGCCGAGCAGAAACTGCAAACCGGCATTACCGTGGCGACAGCGTCCATTGGCAGTGCGGCCATCGCCGGTTCGGTGTCGGTGATGACCTCCAATGCCGAGACGGCCGCCCATGTCGGCGCCTCGGATGCCGGCCGTGCCAGCGCGCTGGAAGCCGGCAACGACGTCGACATCACGGCGCTGACCCAGACGCGCATGAATCCGCGCGACAGCGATGCCGATTATACCCAGGTGGTGGGCTCGGCCACCGCAGGTTTCGTGGGCGCCGGTGCCTCGGTGGACGTGATGGTGCTGCGAGAGAAGACCGCCGCCACCATTGGCAATGGCTCGACTGTGGAAGCCGAGGGCGATATCACCGTCGATGCCGAGCTCACGCGCACCATCAACTCAACGGTGATCGCCTTCGGTCTCGGTGTCGGCGCCGCCTTCAACGGCTCGATTTCGGTGATCAGCCTGGGGAGCGGTCTCACCGAAGCCAGCCAGGGGGAAATCGAGGAGCTCGATTCGCTGCTTGGCGATGCCTTCGGCAATAGCGGCGATTTCGCCATGCCGGGGCAGGACGATGACGTGTCCGAGCCTGAAGAAGAGCTCGACGACGACGAGCAGGCCGAGTTCGACGAGAATTACGACGAGCCCGACAATCCCGGGGGAGATACCCAGGCCAACCGCCAGCGCAACAATGATGCCCTGACCCGGCTCAGCTTCGATGTGACGCTACCCGAGCAAGACGCCGACGGCCAGACCGTGGGCGATACGGCGGCCACCGTGGGGCGCGACGTCACCCTGGAAGCCGGCGGAGACATCACTGTCGAGGCCGACGAGACGCTGGATTCGTCCACCCTGACCGGGGCCGGAGGAGCCAGCCTGGTCGCCTCGGTGGGGGCATCGCTTTCGGTGCTGGAGCAGAAGGGGGCGGTGACCGCCAGCGTTGGTGCCGGCAGCACGCTGGAAGCCGGCGGCGACATCAGCGTCGATGCCGGTTACGACGGCGATGCTTCCCTGGAATCCTATGGCGGTACCGCGTCGCTGAAATATTCGGTCGCCGGTCAATCCGCCACTCTTCTCGACAGCAGCGAGCAGCTGGCCTATTTGGAAGGCGAAACGGGCAATCGGGATGGCGTGTCCGTCACCCAGGCCGAGACGCTGTCGGTGCTGGCCAACGCCGATCGCGACTACTCGCTCGAAGCGGCCGGTGGTGCCGTGGGACAGATCGCCGTCGGCTTGTCGGTGGCCATCGTCGAGGTGACCGGCGGCACCGAAGCCCATATCGGCCAGGGGGCGACCCTGGGAGACAGGCATGCAGTCGACGATGCTCAGAATCTCGACGCCATCATCGACGAAGTCACGGTATCGGCGACCTCTGACGACACCATCGATATGCTGGCCGTGGCGGTCGGCGCCGGCGCGGCCGGGGGGGCCGGCGTCGACATGGAGGTCACGCTCGACAACGCCGTCACGGCCTATCTCGCCAAGGGCAGCAGCACCCTGGCGGGCAGCGTGGCCATCGAAGCCTATCAGACCCCGGAGATCAGTGCCGAAGTGTTTGGCGTCTCCGCCGGTGGCGGTGCCGTCGGCGTTTCCGGCTCCTACGTCACCCTGGCTGCCGATATCGAGGCCTGGCTGGGCACCCCGGATGGCAACGCCGAGGGGCTTTCGCTGACCGCAGAGCAGTTGCGTGTCGAGGCTGCACTCGAGCGGCCCGACGGCGGCAATGGCGATACCGTTCACGCCGAGGCAACCGGCATCAGTGGTGCCGTGCTGGGCGTGGATGCCTCCTTCCTGAGGCTCACCGATACCACCCGTGCCATCGCCACCATTGGGGCCTCCGCGTCCGTGACGCTGATGGCCCTGCCGGCCTATCAGCAGCAACGCTTGCAAACGCTCAAGTCGGAGCTCAGCGATGACACCTATGCCGACGATGACCTCTGGGGCGATTGGGACGTGCCCGAAGATCCGGCCGATTCGCTGACCGTGGACGACCTGCCCGCGCCGACGGTACGGCTCAGCGTCGAGGCTAGCCAGGCGAGCCGCCTGGTTGGTGATCTCGGCAGCTATGCCGGCGGCGGGGTGGCCGTGGGCATGGCCCTGGCCAGCCTCGATCAGCGTACCGAGACCGAGGCGCGTGTCGATGACGGTGCCGAGGTCGAGGTCTTTGGCGCCGAGGCGGCCGATGACGCTTCCGGCTCCCCGGTGTCCGTCGTGGCCTTGTCCGAACAGGTCTCGCGCCTGCACACCGAGGCCATTGCCGGCGGCCTGGGCGCCGGCGCCGGGGTGGAAGTGGAACTCGTCAGCGATGGCAGCGTGCTTACCGAGGTGGGCGACGAGGCACGCCTCAACGTCTTCGCCAGCGATGCCACCCTGACACTGGCGGCGACCCAGACCCTGGACGTCGACGGTACTCTGCGCGCCGTGGCTGGCGGGGTGATCGCCGGCGCCGGCGCCAACGCGGATTACCTCCTGTCGCCGGATACGCAGGTCACGATCGGCAATGGCGCTGATCTGGATGCCGGCGCCATCAGCGCCAAGGCCACTTCCAACGTGCTGAAGACGGGGGTGGCCGGCGCCGGCGACTACAACAGCGATGGCGAGGTCTACGGCCTGGCCGCGGGCGGCGGTGCCGGCACGCTGATGACCGTCGAAGCCACCACCCGCGTCGAGGTGGGGGAAGATGCTACCCTCACCGCGCGGACGGACACCGGCAGCGGCGATATCAACCTGCGCGCCTTCAACGACATCGACGTGCGCGATCAGGGCAGCCTGATCGCCGGTGGCCTGCTCAGCGGCGGCGGCATGAATACCGAGATCGATGCCGATGCCGTCACGGCAACGGTCTCCGTTGGCGACGACAGCAACGTCACCGCTCACGGCGATCTCTACTTGGCGGCCAATACCCAGGCCAACTTGGCGGCGGTCATCTACATCGATTCCTATGCCGGGGTGTCGGTCAGTGTGGGCACCTCGACGGCCAGCATCTCGCCGGTCAACGAAGTCCGGCTCGACGGCGCCAGCGTCACGGCGCTGGACACCGCCTGGCTGATGGCCGGGCGCAACAGCAGCCAGATCAGCGACGAATACCGTGTGGTAGCGACGGTCGACACCTTCTCGACCAGTGCGCTGCCGATCGATGTCGTCGATGCGACGGCCACCCTGCATCGCGACAATCGCATCGATGTGGATGCCGATTCGGAGGTGCTGACCCGTGGCGACATCAATCTGCTGGCGGAAGACTTCGACGGTGCCGCCATGCTGGCCCGGGCCAAGGCGGTCAACTGGGTGAATGCCGCGGCGGGAGCCATCGATGCCGCCCTGGGCGGCGGCGGCACCGAGAATACCGGCGGCACGGCGGATGCCGAGTCGACCGGGAGCGTGACCGTCGATGGTCACCTGGAGACGGGGCTGGACCGCAACCAGCGGCTGGTGATCGATCTTGCCGATGGGGTATCGCTCGATGAGATCGACGAGGGCAACCTGCCGCTGGATGAGCTGTTCGAAGCCGTCGACGGCTTCGATGACATCGGCTTTAGCCTGCGCATCGGCGGCGTCGATACGGAGCTCTTCGATGACCTGAAGGAGGCCAAGGATCGTCTCGAGAACTACCTGGGCGTCGGGTCCGACCGCGTGATCGAGGAATTCCGTGCCGAGGTCGAGCGTCTCGAACAGCGGCTGATCGACCAGGGGCTGGCCGAAGAGGTCGACGGGGAAACCGTCCTGCTCAATCCCGACATCGTCGAAATCGTACTCGACGATATCGATGCCACCGCAGGGCGCATCGACGTGCGGGCCGACCACTTGGTCGGCAGCGGCGACTTCGTCTCGCCCAAGGGCTCCAACGTGACCGTCGTCAACAAGACGCCGGGCTGGATCGTGGTCAACGACATCACCATTCCCGAGACCCTGGGCGGACTCTACTTCAACGGCGTGGAGATGGCCTCCGATGACACCATCGCCGAGGCCAATATTGCCACGCCGGTCGGGCAATCCCCGAACTTCGGCTACTCCGGCGACCCGGACGCCAACCCAACGCCCACCGTCACCATCGTCAATACCTACGCCAACGTGCCCGATTCGGGGCACGAGGCCGAGATTCGCGAAGCGCTGGGCGTCAGCGAGGGGTTCGAGCTGGTCATCGACGCGTTCGATCGCGATGCGGTGATGTCCAGCGTCAAGATTCAGGGCAACGTCTATGCGCCGCTGGCCGATGCGCTGATTCTGGCCGGCAAGGACTTCGTGCTGGACAACGACGCCGAGTCGATCCTCGATGGCGATGGCGCCTCCATGGTGCTGGGCAGCTTGGATCTGGCGGCGGAGGACACCATCGATATCAGCGGGGTCAGCCGCGAGACCCTGGGCGAGCTGCCCTACAAGACCATTCGGGAGTTCACCGAAGGGTGGACCGCGCCGGCCGGCATGGAAACCTTCGATACGTCCGACATGCCTGGCTGGCTGGCGGACTTCTTCGAGAAGATCAACGAGCGTATCGAGGAGAACGATCGCACCGACGAGATGTTCGAGGCGCTCGAGGACATGTCGCGCGGCGATCTCACCGTGGCGCGCACCATCAACATCGAAGCGGATCTGATCAACCTCAACGGACGCATCGAGAGCGGCGTCGATCATTTCGACGTGACCATCACCAGCGACGATGCCGATATCATCCGTCGCAACCTGGCCCGGGGCGAATCCAGCGCCTTCCGGCTCAAGGATGCCTCCCAGCGCAGCGGTCTGGATATCGGCTTCAATCCGGAAACCCTGCAGATCGAGCTAACGGATGCCGTGGTGGGCGGCGGCGATGTCACCATCGACGGGCGGCTGATCAACACGGGCATGGGGGAAATCGACGTCATGGCCGGTTACGGCTCGATCGACGTCGACAATCAGACTGCCTATGCCCTCTCGCTGGCGGATCTCAACGTGGAGAACCCCGGTGACGGTAGCCTCACGCTGATCGATCGCTACCGCGATTCGGGGGACGTCATCAGCAAGCTGGAAGTCTCCCGCCAGGAGGACGGTACCTTCCGGGTCGAGCAGGATGGCAGCGAGTCGATCTATACCCTGAGTCAGATGCTCGGCAACGAGGCCATCAACGACGATGGAGACACGCTGGATCTGGAGTTCCTGCCCAAGGCCAATACCCGCTATGCCTTCGAGGTACTGCAGGTCGAGGAAACCCGCAAGAAATACGTCATCAGCACGTCGGAGTGGGCCGGAATCGATGCCCTGGCGTCGGACCCGCCGGATGACTATGAATCATCGAACCAGACCCTCTCCAAGAAGTTGCTGCCCGAAGGCGAGAGCGACAAGGGCTATATCTACCTGGGGGATGACGACCAGAACGATTACCAGTACCGCAGCGAGACCACCGACCAAGACGACTTCCCCGACGACGGCGGCGATGGCGTCCGCTATGTCGGAGCCGAGGGCGAGGACGATGCCATCAAGCTGAGCGACGACAAGTACGTCGACGAAGGCTATTACTATACCTCCGGCCTCGAAGAAGTGGATTCCACCTGGTACGGCAAGAAGACCTACGAACTGGAGCTCACCAGCCGGACCATCGAGTCGATTCGTCACACCCACGACATCGCGGCGGACAACGCCGTCGGCATCGATTTCTTCGGCCGCGAACAGGGCAGCATCAACGTCAGTTCCGTGGGCGACATCGTCTTGGATGGCGATGTGGCCGCCGGTGCAACGGGCAGCGTGACGCTGGAGAGCACCCAGGGGCGCATCGTCAACGGTGCCGACGATACGCCGTCGGTGAGCGGTGCCGAAATCGACCTGGATGCCGCCAGCGGCATCGGGCAGGTGTCGGCTGGCGAGCCGTCGCCGGTGGTGGTCGAAATGCTCGATCCTGCCGACGATACGGACTTCAGCGGTACCTTGAGCGCCACCAGTGACAGCGGCGACATTCTGCTCCACGGCAATGGTTCGCTGACCATCGATCAGGTCGTGGCCAATCGCGGCGACGTCGAACTCTCGGTGGTTCGTTCGCTGCAGGGCGATGACGACGACTCGCTGGTTGCCGGCCAGGCGATCACCCTCAGCGCCGGCAGCGACATCGGCAACGAGGATCAACGCCTGCGCCTGGACACCAGCCATCGCGACGCCAGCGCCACCGAGGTGCAGCGCGCCAACGACGTGCTGGTCATCGACAATGGCCAAGGTGGCGGCGATGTCTTCATCGAGGAAATCGACGGCCATCTGCGCGTCGACAGCATCGAAACCGCCGGCGATGTCACGGTGCACGTGACCACCGGGGATCTGCTCGACGTCAATGCCACGGCCGAGCGCGACGAGCGGACCTACGAAGAGCTCAAGGATGGCGTCTGGGCGGCGTTGTCGCTGACCGATGGCAGCCGCCAGGAAGACGCCATCGAGCGGCTCGAGAATCGCCGCAGCGGTGAGTACCGCAGCTACTGGCAAGAGCGTCTGGGGCTCTCCGATGATCATCTGGGTGAGCTGGAAAACGGCGAGAGCTACCGGTTCCGCGAGGCCGGTGATCATGCCGTTCTCGTCATCGTCGATGAGGACGGGGAGCTCGTCAGGGCAGCCGACCTGTCCCCGACGGGCGAAGAAGGTGCCGAGCACAGGCTCTATACCGGAGATTCGAGTTACGAGACCCTGTCCCGCGATGATCTGGAGTCTGCCGCTTCGTTGGACCTGGACGGTCTCGATGCCGACCTGGCCAATGTTCTCGAGGCACTCATCGAGGATGGCGGTCATGTGATCAAGGGGGCCGCCCTTTCGCTGTCTGCTGCGACAGAGGTGACGTATCGGCGTTGGGTGGCTTATGACCCGGATGCCGAGATTCGTTTCGATGATGACAAACGCCAGGCCATGCTGGCGCAGGGAGAGAATGAATCCGAGATCGAAGCGCTAGAGACGACTCGCACCGAACGCTTCCATGAATTGCATGAGAATTTTTCCGAAGAAACGGATGTCTATCTCGCCGATCACGTTGTCGAGGTGAGTCAGGCCGAGAAGGATGAATTGAAGGCCGACATCAAGGTCTGGACGGAGAAGCAGCTGCTGAGCCTGGTGGGCGAGGGGCTGCTCAAGGAGACCACCGATACTCAGGTGGAGATCGAGGAGCCCAACATCGACGCCGGTGGGGCGATCACCATCGTGACCCAGTCCGGCAGCGTCGGCTCCGTGGATGGCTACGAGGTCATTTCTCTGGATGGCGGCGAGAACGCCTTCCAGGGCCTCACCGACGACCAGCGGGTGATGCTCTCCGCCGCGGAGCGCAACGACATCACCTACATCGAGGGCGGCCTGCTCGACACCGAAGTGGATTTTCGGGTCGAAAGCCAGGGTGATGACGGCAACCGCCTGATCGCCACCTTCACGGGCGACGGCGACTGGAACGACAGCGGCTTCGAGATAGGCGACACCCTTTATCTCAACGGCGAAGAAACGCTCAATTACACCGAGAACGGCCGCTATCTGACCGTCGAGTCGATCGACGGGATCGAACTGGTCATGTCCACCGAGGCCGACGTTCAGGCCGAGACGGGGCAGGCCATCCAGCTCGGCAAGGTACTGCTGGATCCCTTGGGTGCCGGTGACGATGTCGACCTTACGCACATCGTCATCGACCAGCGCGAGGACGTGAACGTCGCGCAGCGCGACGCGTCGTCCGGCATCAGCGTGGATGCCGCCGAGGCGCTCTACTTGGGCTCGGAAGATGACCTGGTGTTGAGCCATATTCGTGCCGGTGCCGACCTGCGCATCAAGGTGGGTGGCGGCATCGTGGCCGACGGAGCGGTCATCGAGGCGACGGACGCCATTCTCGAGGCGGCCACGGGTGGCATCGGCACTCGGACGAATCCGATCGAACTGCGCCTGGGCAGCGACGGCGATGGCCTGATCACGGCCCGGGCCCAGGAGAGCATTCACCTGGAGACCGTCGACGGTCGTGATATCACGGTCGCGTCGCTCTATTCGGAGCGTGGCGACGTGGTACTCGATTCCGCTGGCGACATCCGCGACGGCCTCGCCCACGACCTGCTCAAGGTGCTGGCCGACACCATCACCCTGAGCGCCGCTGGCGGCATCGGCGACCTCGCCACAGGCGACGCCCTCGAAGTCGAAGCGCGCGAGCGGGTCGACGCCACGGCCCATGGCGGCGACATCAGCCTCGACTCGCCCGACAACGACCTGCGGGTGGGTCACCTGCAGACCGATGGCGACGTGCGGTTGGCGGCGCTCTCGTCGATTCTCGGCACCAACGGCGAGGACGACCTGCTGGCGTCCAACGTCACCGCGCACGACCTGTTGCTGGTTACCACCGTGGGGGGTGTCGGCAGCGTCGACCGTGATCTGGTCACCGATACCAGCGGTCGCCTGGACATCGACAGCAACGATTCGCTCTATCTCACGGAATTGAGCGACTCGCTGGGCCTGGGCACCGTGTCGGCGGGTGGCGGCACCGCCAGCGGCAACAACCTGGCCTTCATCACCGCCCTGGGCGCCATTCGCAACGCGTTGGAGGCCGACGAGGACTTCAACCTGCTGTCGGCCAACGTACACCTCATCGCTTCTGGCAATGTCGGTGAGCGGAGCGACGTCATCACGGCCAAGATCGGCCAGCTGGAGGGCCGTTCCACCGGAGGCAGCGTCTTCTTCGACAACAGCGGCGAACTGCGCGTCAGCGCCAGCGGGCTGAATGCCGCCGGCGACATCGAGCTGACCACCAACAGCCCGGTGATCGTCGAGGAGGACATGTCGAGCGAGACCGGGAACATCGTCCTCACCGCCAAGGAAAACCCGCATGGGCCGAACGACAACGGCGATACCGTCACCTTCACCAATGGGGTGACGGTCGACGCTGCCGAGGACCTGCTCATCCATGCCGCCGACGGTGTGATCGTCGACGATGCCGACGTCACGATCGTTGCGGGGCGCGACATTCTCGCCGAGATCGAACTCCCCTCCTCGGTGGGCGAGGCGTCGAACCTGGACGACGTCACGGCGACCAGCGAACTGCAGGGCTCCTGGACAGCCGGCGATCGCTTGCGCGTCGACATGAGCGACAAGGCGCAGAGGTTCACCGTCGTCGATGGAGCCGATATCGAGGCGAACGAGATCGTCATCGACGCTGGCGACGGCGACAATCGACTGACGCTGAACGGCAGCCTCGAGTCACGGGTCCGCGGCATCGAGATTCGTACCGGTACCGGCGACGATACGTTGGAACTGGACGGTGAACACATTGCCCAGTCAGGCGACATCGACGTTCTCACCGGTGACGGTAGCGATCACTTGGTGCTAGACGGTGAGCTCACTGCGCGGACGGGGGATATCAATGTCCTTTCCGGAGCGGGCAGCGACGACCTGACACTGAGCGGCAACTTCACTGCCGAATCGGGCAATGTCGACATTCAAACCGGCAGTGGCGATGACGCCCTCGAACTGGGGGGCGTGCTGGCCGCCGAGACCGGCGAGATCCACATTCGCACCCAGGACGACTCCGATACCTTGACGGCCACCGGCTCCATGGTGGCGACACGTATCATTATCGATGGCGGCGGTGGCGACGACGACCTGAGCCTGGCCGCCGAATCGCTCGAGGGCGAGCTGCATCTGCTGGGCGGTGAAGGCGACGACTTCCTGGAGGTCATCGAGCTCAACGACCGCGAGGCGCGACTCTACATGGATGGCGAGACCGGCAGCGATAGCTATCGGATCGTCACCCGCGACCAGGCGGGTGCAGGCGACAACGGCAACTACCGCATCACCGTCAGCGACAGCGGCCCCTTGAATGCAGGACTCGATGACCTGGTCATCGAGGGGCGCGGCGTCGACGGCGGTGACGGAGAGGGCTTCGAGGATCTGTTCCTGATCCGCCGCAACTTCATTGCGCGCCTGGACGGCGATGTCGACTCCGGGGTCATGGGCGATGACGTGGAGCGCATCGATTATGACGATTCGCTCAACTCGCGGATTCGCGTCAACGGCTACGGTGGCGATGATGCCTTCATCGTCGACGATACCGCGACGCTGATGACGCTGGACGGCGGCGACGGCGATGATCGCTTTCAGGTCGGCCAGGTGTTCGCCGAGAATCCCAGCGACCCGGATCAGCTCGAGGACGGTGTCTACCAGAACTCCGGGGTGCGCGAGGAGGATCGCATCGAGACCAACCGCGTGACCCAGGGCTGGCTGAGCACCGGCAACCGCGAGTCGATGGTGATCTACGGCGGCGATGGCGAAGACGAATTCGTCGTCTACAGCAACAAGGGGCTGCTGCGCATGGAGGGCGAAGCGGGCAACGACAATTTCGTGGTGCGCGCCTTCGTCACCGAGAGCGATATCGAAGTGCGCGGCGGTGCCGATGACGACAACATCGAGTACAACATCAACGCCCCGGTGGATATCGACGGCGGGAGCGGTTTCAACACCCTGACGGTGCTGGGTACCGAGGTGGGCGACAACTTCGTCATCACCGAGGACGGCGTCTTCGGTGCCGGGCTGAACATCGGCTTTGCCAACATCGAGAAGGTGGAAGTGGATGCGCTGGAAGGCGATGACACCTTCTTCGTGCTCTCCACGGCCTTCGATGTGACCACCGAACTCATCGGCGGTCTGGGTAGTGACAGTTTCATCATCGGCGGCGACGTGACCGGCCGTGTGGTCAGTCAGGATGCCGAGGGCACCAGCAGCCTGATCACCCATGGCCTGTTCAGCGATGATGAGGCCTATGCCGCCCTGCTGGGCGGCGGTGTCCCGGTCAGCGTGGCGACGCCCGACCAGGGCGTCGTGTCCATCGACCAGGGCGACGGCACCTTCCTGCTGGAAGGCGGCGATGCGCAAAGCTACTGGCTCGACCTGGCGTTGCCCGACGATGGTGACATCGCCGACGGCACCCTGGTCAGTCTGACCGTCTCCGCGGCACTTTCCTCCACTCAGGATCGCCTCAACGCCCAGCGTCGCGTGGGCAACGGTGATCCGGCGACGGTGCTGCTCTCTGCGGATGGCGAGAATTTCCAGCGCGCCTTGAACGTCGACTTCGTCTATGACGCCGACAGCGGCTGGACGCAGCAGCAGGAGATTCACGTTCAGGCACCCGAGGATGGCGTCATCGAGGGCACGCGTCAGGTCACCATCAGCCACATGGCGCGAGTACAGGCGCCCGAGGGCGAGGAAACGCCGGAGGCGCTGGCCGAGATCGAGAACCAGCCCATCGGCAATGCCATGATCACGGTATTCGATCGCGACCAGGGCGATATCTTCCTCGATGTGCCGGGCGAACGACTGGATCTCATCGAAGGCGACGACACCACAGGACAGTCGCAGCGCTTCGAGTTCTCGCTGTCGACGCCTCCGAAGCCGGGTGAAGAGATCACCGTGACGCTCAGCTACCCGGCGGATCAGTTGGAGGTCGATCAGGAGGCCTTCACCTTTACCGAGGACAACTGGGATGAGCTGCAGAGCGTGCGGGTCAGCGCCGTTGCCGACGGCGACACCGAGAATCGCCTGGATACGCAGATCGACTTCGAGATTGCCAGCAGTCTCGACGCCGGCGACTCGGTTTATGACGATGCGGAGCCGGGGAGTGCGCGCGTCATCGTTTACGACGGCGACAGCGCTGGTCTGGTGATCGAGCAGAGCGGCCAGGGCACGGTAGTGGGGGCTGATGGAACGACCGACAGCTACCAGCTGCGGCTCACCAGGGCGCCCAGCGGCGATGTCACCGTTCACGTCAACAGCGATGGCTATACTGACGTCCAGATTGGGGACGACGTCTTCCTCGACGAAGTGCTCGGTGAGGACGAGGCCTTCGCGGTGGCGGTGAAGTCTGCCGAACATGCCGGTTCGCGCCTGGTGCTCGGTGAGGGCGACTGGGATTCGCTTGGCGTTCGCGTAGGCATGCTGCTCGAGATCGACGGTCAGGGTGGCCTGTTCAAGGTCAACAACCTGGACGGCGACACGCTGCACCTCACTGCCGATCACGTTTTCGACGAGACGGTCGATACCTTGACCGTCAACCGCGTGCAGGCCCCGGCGGTCACCTTCACCGCCGACGACTGGTACGACAAGGTCGAGGTGACGCTGGCCTACGATCCCGATTACGTGGCGGCCGAGGGCAGCGAGTTCGACAAGGTCTTCGCCCCACGGGAACACATCCTCGACCGCATTCGCGGACCGCTGATCCTCGAAGGCGGCACCAGCGACACCGACCGCTCGCTGTCCGACGCGATCATGCTGCCGACCGAGGATGCTGGTGAACTGAGCGACGAGGCGCGCGGCATCGTCACCGGGGAAGTGGAGATGACCGACACCGACGAAGTCATCTTCTATGGAGATGCCAGCGTGGCCGATCTCGAGGGCGAACTGACGGCCACGACCCTGACCGGCCTGGGCATGGAGGAAGGTTCGCTCGAGCAGGACGATGGCTACGGTGGCACCGTCGTGACGGAGCGTGGGGTGACCTACCATGGTTTCGAGGTGGTCGACCTGCGCCTCGGCAGCGGCAACGACGAACTGGCCATCGACGCCGATCCGGCTCGCTTCCAGGGTGAAGTGACTCTCGAGTCCTGGGACGAAGGCGAGCAGAGCCTTCTCGAGAGAGACGGCGGAAGCTGGCTCGACGATGGCTTCCGTCGCGGTGACAGCGTACATTTCGATGACGAGCGCTATGTGATACGCGATATCGTCGAGAACGGTCGCGGGCTGGTTCTCGCCGCCTCACTGGGCGAGCTGGGCTTCGCCGGCGAGCATCACATCGACCTGATTCGCGAGATGCCGCTCACCGTGGTGCACGGGGGAGGCAACCGCAGCGAGCATGGCGAGCGCGGCGGCGATACCATCACGGTTTCCGGCGGCTACGCGGCCCAGATGCCGCTGGTGGTCTTTGGCGACACCTCGCGCAGTGGCGAGCCCTACAGCGCCGAAGGCGGCTACAATACGGCCTTGTCGCAGCGCTTCACTGAGTTTGGCAACAACACGCTGGATGCGTCCGGGGCCATCGGCGGTGTCACCTTGGTTGGTGGTGCCGGTAACGACACCCTGATCGGCGGCGCGGGCAACGACCAGCTGTTCGGCGGTGGCGGTGACGATACCCTGGACGCAACCGCGGGGGGAAATAACCACCTCTACGGCGATGGCGGCCTGGATGTCGACCTCTCCACCCGCCTGAGCCTGGCGGCATCGGTGATGACCCTGCATGATGCTCAGGCGTCCATTGAGCTGCCGACCGGTGATTCCTTGGCGCCGGGTGACGACGTCCTCTTGGGCGGCGACGACAATGATATCCTGCTGGGCGATCATGGGCGTATCGAGCTCGCTGCTAGAGAAGGCATGGACGCGCTGCGTCTGCTCAATTCCGATCGTGTCATTCGTCTGACCAGCACCGATACCGCGCGAGGCGGTGACGACAGCCTTTCGGCTGGCGCCGGCCGCAATGTGCTGGTTGGAGGCACGGGCAGCGACGACCTCGTTATCACCGGTGCGACAAGTGAGAGCGCGCATCAACTATACGGTGACAATGTCGAGTTGGCTTGGACCGTCGATGGCGTGCTGACCCGTGCGATTAGCACTGCTGTGGAGGTTGGCGGTGACGACCGGGTTACGGTCGATGCCGGCGACGTGACCTGGATCGGTGGTGTCGGCAATGATGAGCTGACGATTCGGGAAGCTGCGCAAACCAGCACCCACGAGCTGTTCGGCGACAACGTCGAACTGGGCTGGACCGTGGAGGGCGTGCTCACCGATGCCACCACGCTATCGCCACAAGCGGGAGGCGATGATGCTGTTGAGGTCAATGCCGGACGAGTGACGGCAATTGGGGGCATTGGCGACGATACTATCGTAGCCGGGGATCAGCCTAACGTGATCCTGGGGGATGCCGGGAGCATGCACTGGGATATCGCTGGCACCCTGCGGCGTGTAGAGACTGCCTATCCGGATCGTCCTGGTGATGACGATATCACCGTCGGTGACGGCGGAAACGTCATACTCGCGGGGGACGGCGATGACCGTGTCACAAGCGGCGACGGTCAGGACTTGATCGCCGGTGATCATGCCGGTATCGATTTCGATGCCCAGGGACGTGTCGTCGCCTTCCAATCGATATTTTTCGGAGTGGGGGGTGATGACGAGATCCTGAGCGGAGCCGGCGACGACTGGGTGATCGGTGGCCATGGCAGTGACGCTATCGACCTGGCGGCTGGCAACAACGTCGTGCTCGGTGACAATGGCCGCATCGTTGCCGTCGACGGCGTGCGCTCGCTGGTGGAAAGCCTCGATACGCGCGCTTCCACGGGGGGCAACGACGTCATCGCAATGGGCCTTGGCGACGACCAGGTCATCGCTGGCGTGGGACGCGATGCCACGCGTAACGTCGGCGGCGAATCCATTGCCATCGGCGACGACGGTCGCATCATCAGTGACGCCCAGGGCCGCTATCGAATCGCCGAAACCGGCGATCCGTCGCTCGGCGGGGTGGATCGCCTCTTCGGGGGGCGCGACCGCGACCTGCTGTTCGGCGGTGCCGGCGGAGATCGGCTCGAAGGTGGCGATGGCAAGGACATCCTGTTCGGCGACTTCGGCAAGGTCAGCCGCATGGACGGCATGCTGTCCGTGGAAGCGACCAGCCTCTTCGAAGGCGGTAACGATGCCATCTATACCGGTCGCGGCGGCGATATCGCCATCGGCGGTGCGGGCGGTGACGGTTTCTCCGCCAACTTCAACGAAGACTACGTGGTCGGCGATTACGGCCGTTTCCGCTTTGCCATCGAGCCACCCGCCGAGACCGAACGTTTCGTGTCGCTGGTCACCCTGGCGCAAGGCCGTCTCGACCTGCTTCGCTCCTCTCAGGAATCGCTCTACAGTCGGGATGCCGGAGAAGCCGACGACAGCGAGGATGGCGGCGATGAAGAGGCTTCGCCCTGGCTGCTGAGCGGCATGGGGGGAGGCAGTGGCACCGATCGTCATGGCGGCATGGCAGACTCCCCCGGTCTGGCCGATTCGGGCATTCAGCGCATGCAGTCACTGATTGCCGAATGGCAGCAGCGTGAAGGACGTTCCCTGCGCGGCACCATTGCTTCTCAGGTGGCCGCCGATGTGAACGATCTGGATCGGCTTCTGCAGGACAATCCGCCAGCGGGGGGTAATGCCACGGCCGGCGGAGAAGCCGCGAATGAGGTGACCGAAAGCCGCGAGGCGCCCCCGGTCGATGGCGAATCATCGACTGCGGAAGAGGTGCCGGCCGCCGAGGAGGAAGCGCCGTCCGAGGATGTTTCCGATGCCCATGAATTGATCGAGCAAAGCGGGCTGGAAATGCCGGAGGAGTGGCTTGCCACCCTGAGCGCCAGCCTAGGCTGGGGCCTGGCCAAGGCTCAGGTGGGCGGTTCGGCATCGGCCAACTGGCGCCTCGAGGCGCTGCGCCGTGAGTGTGCGGCCCGCGACTGGCAGCGTTTGAGCGATGACGAGGAGTCGCCATGACCGCCAGTGCCGGTCACCTGGACACGACTCAGGGCTCGGTGGCGGAATCCTCCGTCGATATCCAGGCCTGGCTGTCCAGGTGCGGACAGCGCTTGACCCATGCGCATCCCGCGGTGTCGCTCGACGAGGGCATCGTGCTGTGGCACCAGGCCGAGGGCTGGTTGCCCGTGGCGTTGTGGCCGGCCAACGCCGACGGCGTGTCGCTGCTCGATCTGGCCGGACAGGTTCGCGAGGCGGACCGGGGCCTGGTCTCTCCCTTGGCGTCGGGAGGCGTAGCCATTGGGTATCCGGTTCGCGACTCGAGCGAAGGGGGGGATGCCGCCTTGGTCGGTGCAGTGGCATTCCGTGTCACGGCGGCGCGAGCCGCGAATGCCTCGCCGGACGAGCATGATCTGATGCCTTTGATGCAGCATCTCGAGGATGCCGTGGCCAGCCTCGAGCGCGACATCCTCGTCAGCCAGGCAGCACGGTCGAGCGCGCGTCGCGCCCGGCTCGGCGAACATCTCACCTTGCTGGCATCAGTGCTCGAGCAGCCCAGCTTCAATGCGGCGGCCATGCAGCTCACCACTCGCTTGGCTGCCACCCTGGATGCCGAGCGGGTCAGCCTGGGCTGGCGGCGCGGCACTCGTACCCGCATGCGGCAGATCTCGCACAGCGCACGCTTCAATCGCAAGATGAACCGTATCCGGGCAACCGAAGCCGCCATGGATGAAGCGCTGGACCAGCGCCGCGCCGTTGCCTGGCCGCTACCGGCATCGCCGGGGCATGAGGTCTCGACCCCCGTCAATCGGGCCCACGGCTCGCTGTGTGAGATGACCGACGTACCTCATGCGCTGAGCGTGCCCTGTCTGGATGAGGGCAAGCCGCGCGGTGCATTGACCGTGGAGCGTGAGCGACCCTTCGACGAGGAGGAAATCGGGGCACTGCAGAGCCTGATGGCGCTATGTACGCGGGCCCTGGAAGAGAAACGCCGTAACGACCGCGCCTTGCCGGTCAAGATGCTGGCTGCACTGGGCGAGCAGAGCGGCAGGCTGCTGGGGGCCGGGCATCTGGGTTACAAGCTGTCGGCGCTCGTGCTGGTTGCTATCGTGACTTTCGCATATGTGACCACGGGAATGGAGCACGTCTCTGCCGATGCGGCACTCAAGAGCGAGGTGCAGCGTGTCGTGGCGGCCCCCTTCCAGGGCTACATCGAGGAAGCGCGCGTGCGTGCCGGGGATGAAGTGCGGGAAGGAGACATCCTGGCCATCATGGATACCCGCGATCTGCGTCTGCAGCAGCTCCAGGCGCAGAGCGAGCTTGCCAAGCTGGCCAGCGAGGCTCAGGAGTTGCGCGCCGAGGGGGACCGTGCCTCGCTCAATGTGATCGACGCGCAGCGCCAGCAGGTCGAAGCGGAGCTGCAGCTGATCCTGTCGCGGCTCGAGCGGGCCAACTTGCGTGCCCCCTACGACGGCGTGGTGGTTGGCGGCGACTTGACGCAGCGCCTGGGCAGTGCGGTCGAGGCGGGGGAAGAGTTGTTCCGCGTGGCGCCCCGCGGAGGCTATCGGATCGAGCTGGAAGTGAACGAGTCGCGAATCGACGATATTGCGCCCGGGCAGCAGGGCGAACTCGTCCTTTCGGCAATGACCGATGTCCCCCTCGCCTTCGAAGTCACCCGGGTTACCCCGCAGACCCGGCGGCGAGAGGGCAGCAATCGCTTCGTGGTCGAGGCTCGGCTCGACGAGTCGCCGGAGGCGTTACGCCCGGGGATGGAGGGCGTTGGCAAGGTCGAGCTGGGTGAGGCGCGGCTGATCGCGGTCTGGACGCGTGAGCTGGTCCAATGGGTGCGCCTCAATGTCTGGAAATGGTGGGGCTGATGCCGCTGGTTGGAGGGGCATGAGTCATGGCCGGAGCGCTCTATAGTCAGCACTGGCATCGTGTAGCCGACCTTCGCCTGCGGTTGCGGCGGCATGCCCACTTGCACCGTCACGAGTACCGTGGCAAGCCCTGGTATGTGTTGCACGACACCCTGACCGGGCAGGTTCACCGGTTCACCCCGGAGGCGTATCAGGTCATCGGCCGCCTTGACGGCCAGCGAACGCTGGGCGAAATCTGGCAACAAGTGAGTGCATCGCTGGGGGATGCCATGCCGACCCAGCAGGAAATGATTGGCCTGATCGGCCGACTGCACAATGCCAACGTGCTGGCCGGCCATAGCGACATCGATATTGGCGAGCTGTCCCGGCGGCAACGCAAGCTCCAGCGCAGCAAGTGGCAGCAGTTGATCCGCTCGCCGCTGGGCATTCGTATCCCCTTGCTCGATCCCGAGCGTTTCGTTGCTGCCACCTACCCCTTGATAAAGCCATTGATCGGTCCGTTCGGTGCCTTGCTCTGGTTGGCTACGGTGGGGCTGGCGCTGGTGGTAGCGGCGTTGCACTGGAACGCATTGAGCGAGAATCTGGCCGACCGGGTGCTGGGCATCGACAACCTGCTGTTGATGGCGCTGGTTTACCCGCTGATCAAGGCGCTGCATGAGCTCGGACACGCTTGGGCGACCAAGGATGCCGGTGGCGAGGTTCATGAGATCGGCATCATGCTGTTGGTGTTCTTTCCGGTGCCCTATGTGGATGCCAGTGCCGCGGCGGCCTGTCCCGACAAGGGCAAACGCATGCTCGTCGGCGCGGCGGGCATCCTCGTGGAGCTGTTCCTCGCGGCGCTGGCCATGCTCGTCTGGGCCATGGCCGAACCCGGCGCACTGCGCTCGCTGATGTTCAATGTGATGCTCATCGCCGGGGTATCCACGCTGTTGTTCAATGGCAATCCGCTGCTGCGATTCGATGCCTACTACGTGCTGGCCGATTGGCTCGAGATTCCCAATCTCGGCGCGCGGGCGAACCAGCAGCTCGGCTACGTGATCAAGCGCTACCTGCTGGGGCGGCGCGATGTCACCGGCGAGGCGGGCTCTCGGCGCGAGGCACTGTGGCTGGTGCTCTACTCGGTCGTGTCGTTCGCCTATCGCCTGGTGATCATGGTGGCCATCGCGGTCTTCGTGGCAACGCGCTATCTGTTCGTCGGCGTTTTACTGGCGCTATGGTCGATCTTCATGACGCTCGTGTTTCCTGCCCTCAAGCTACTCAAGGCCATGTCCATGGATTCTCGCTTGGAAGGTTCGCGTTGGTGCGCCTGGTCCTGGCTGCTCGCCACCCTGGCTACTCTGGGTGTGCTGCTGTTCGCACTGCCGCTGCCCTATGCCACCGTGGTGCAGGGGGTGGTGGATAGTGCAGAGCCCACGCATGTTCGGCTCGGGGCAACGGGCCAGCTCAGCGACATTCTCGTCGAGGACGGCGACACGGTGGCGCGTGGGGACGTGCTGATGCGACTCGATGCGCCGGAACTGGCCTCCGAGGTGAGTCGGCTAGAGGCGCAGCGCCGTGAGGCTGAGTTGCGCTTGCAGGCCAGCGTTGGAGAGGCGCAATCGGTAGCCATGGAGCGCGAGAACCTCGAACTCGTGGAGCAGCGCCTCGCGGATGCGCGCCTGCGGGCTGCTGCCACGCTGGTGACGAGTCCGCGCGACGGCCAGCTGCTGATGCCCCAGGGTCGGCCTGAGCTCGGGCAATATATGCAGCGTGGCGAATCGGTGGCCGTGGTGGTTCGCGAGGAGGACCTGCGCGTGCGGGCGTTTCTCCCCGTCCATCGTCGCACCGTGGTGAGCGAGCGGGCTCGTGGGGTGACGCTTCGCCTGCCCGGCAGCGATACCGAGGTGGTGTCCTCTCTGCAGTGGCTGTCACCACGGGCAACGCACGAAGTGCCGAGCGAGACACTGACTCGCGAGGGAGGGGGGCCGGTCGCTCTGGATCCACAAGCCCGTGAACCTTTGACCGCCTTCCGTCAGCACTATCTGGCCGATTTCGACGCTCAGGAGCTGATCCGGCATGAACTGCCGCTGCTGCTGGACGGACGCGTGCACGTGCGCATCGAACACCCGCCGGAACCGATCGGCTATCGCTGGTGGCGAGAGTTGCGCCGCCATTTCCTGCGCCTTTTCGATCGGTGACGCCATGACGGCTTCCTTGCTGCAGCGATACCCCGTCGATGTGTTGCACCGTCCGGAGCGTCTGGTGCAGCCCCCCGGTGCGCTTGAGACTCCATGGCACCGGATCAGAGCCGTCTGTCGTTTACCGGACGGCTGGCAGCGTTGGCGCTTGCGCCGTGCGCTGCCGGCCATTCATCGTCATGCCGTGCGCCTGGCGGAACTCGAGACCTCTGCGTTGGATGCGCATATCGAGTCGTTGCGCCAGCGCCTGCTGGCCGATGGGCTGACCTCCGGGCTGGCCCGCGAAGCCTTCGCCACGGTGCGCGAGGTGGCAAGGCGTGAGTTGGGCATGGCGCATCACGACGTGCAACTGCTGGGCGGGTTGACCCTGCTGGAGGGAAAGGTCGCCGAGATGCCCACCGGCGAGGGCAAGACGCTAACCGCGACATTGCCTGCCGCCACGGCGGCCTTGGCGGGCGTGCCGGTGCATGTGGTCACCGTGAACGACTACCTGGCCGGTCGCGATGCGCAGTCGATGACGCCGATCTATGCGCGCCTGGGGCTGACGGTGGGGGTCGTCACTCACGAACGATCACCTCGTCAACGGAGGACTGCCTATGCCGCCGACATCACCTACTGCACCAACAAGGAGCTGGTGTTCGACTACCTGCGCGACGGTCGTGAACTGGGTCATGAGCACACTCCGCTGCAAGCCCATGCGGCCAGTTTGAAAGGCGGATTAGACCGCCGTCAGCTACTGCTGCGAGGGCTGCATTTCGCCATCGTCGACGAGGCCGACAGCGTGATGCTCGACGAAGCCCGCACGCCGCTGATTCTCTCGGGGCCGGATGAGGGCGAGCCGCTGGACATTGCGCTGATCGATGAGGTGCTGACACTTTCCGGCCGTTACCGGGAGGGCGAGGAATTCATGCGCGAGTCCGGCCGCCTGCACCTGACCGAGGCCGGCAAGATGCTGTTGGCCGAGCAGGCCGAGCGGCAACTGGCCACGCAGGGAGAGCGCAGCGGCTGGCTCGGCAAGGCGCGCCGCGAATGGCTGCTGCAGCAGGCACTGGTGGCACGCCACCAGTTTCAGCGTGATCGGCATTATCTGGTTCGCGACGGCCAGGTGCAGATCATCGACGAGCACACCGGTCGCGTGCTGGCGGATCGGCGTTGGGAACGGGGGCTGCAGCAGATGGTGGAACGGCTCGAAGGGTGTCAGCCCAGCGAGCCCAATCGGACCCTGGCACGCTTGACTTACCAGCGCTTCTTTCGCCGCTATCAGCACCTCTCGGGCATGACCGGTACGGCCCGGGAGGTACAGGGCGAGCTATGGTGGTCCTATCGCCTCAGGGTGGTGCGGATTCCTCCCCACCGACCGTCACAGCGCCGTCAGTTGGGTGTGCGGACCTTCACGGATGATGCCAGCCGTTGGCAGTGGGTCGCCGATCGGGCCGGGCAACTGGCCGCCCGGCGACGGCCGGTGCTGATCGCGACCGCCTCCCTGGCGGATTCGGAGGCGTTGTCGCATGTCCTCGAATCACTCGGCCTGGAGCATGCCGTGCTCAATGCGCGTCAGGATGCCAGCGAAGCCGAGGTGGTGGCTGCAGCCGGGCGACCCGGTGCCATCACCGTCGCCACCAGCATGGCCGGACGCGGCACCGATATCGCTCTCGAGAATGACGCCCGTGAGGCGGGCGGTTTGCATGTGATCATCGCTGGCCGCCATGATGCCTCTCGCATCGACCGTCAGATAGCCGGTCGCTGTGCTCGCCAGGGCGATCCTGGCAGCGTCGAATATGCCCTCAGCGAGCAGGAGCCCTTGCTTGACGAGCTGGCCGGCTGGCAGCGGCATGTCGGCTCGTTGGCAGCCCGGCTGTCCGTGGCACAGCGTCACCGGGAGCGGCGCCATGCACGGGAGCGGAAAAGACTGCTCGATGCCGACTGGCGAGAGAGCGAGCTGCTGGGGTTCAGTGGCAAGACAGAGTGAGGGCAGTGCCGGCAAACCCACCGTTTTCATGATCAACAGGAGTCCTCATGCATTTCACCAACCTCTGTCGTGGGTCGTTGCTGGTGGCCTTGGCAGTGCCCGCGATCGGTGTCCCGGTCCAGGCTCAGCAGGATGTGCTGACGGAAGAACAGGGTTTCGAGGAGATCAGTTGCCTGGTGGAGCCGGGCCGTCAGGCGACGCTGTCGAGCCACACCCCGGGGGTGATCGATGAGATTCTGGTCGAGCCCGGTGAGCGTGTGGAAGCCGGCGATCGTCTCTTCGCCCTGAAGCGCGACGTGGAACGCGCCAATCTCCAGCTGGAACGCGCTCGAGTCGATTACGCGTCGCGTCAGTTGCAACGCAATCAGCGCCTGATCGAGCGTGGCATGCTCAGCGACAGCGAGCGCGACGAGATCGATACCGAGTTGAGGCTGGCCAGGCTTCAGGCCGATCTCGCCTCGGCACGTCTCGACGACATGGTGGCCGAAGCGCCTTTCTCGGGAATGATCGCCCGCCAGCAGGCCGAAGAGGGCGAGTATATCGATGCCACTCCGGTGCTGGATATCGTCCAGCTCGACCCTTTGCGGGTCGAGGCCATTCTTCGGCTGGAAGCCTACGGGCGTATTGCGGTCGGCGACGAGCTCGAGGTCGCGCTGCTGGAACCGGTCAACGAAACCGTGACGGCTGAAGTGGATAACGTCGATGGGGTGATCGACCCTACCAGCGGCACCTTTGCCGTCGAGATGGTTTTTGCCAATCCGCACGGCGAGTGGCCGGCGGGTATCAACTGCCGGCTACCCTGAGGGGCTTTCCTCGTCGTCATCCTGTGAGATGCGCTGGGTGGCCAGCCAATCGTCAAGGGCCCGGGCCGGCATTGCCAGGCTGTAGTATTCACCCTGCACGCGGGGCAGCGACAGTGCTTCGATGGCGAGGGCGCTTTCCAGGGTATCGACGTGAGTCGCAGCCGGCTCGATATCCAGTGCCTCGAGCAAGCGGCCCAGCGCTGCAGCCAGGGGGCGTTGCACTTCGTGTGCCAGGCTGGCGCGAAAGCGAGCCCGATGCAGTGGCAAGCGCGACAGGCGGGTCAGGTCGAAGGCGCCTTCCCCCAGGTCGTCCACCGTCAGCCGCACGCCGAGAGCGACCAGCCGTTTGAGCAGGTGTGCAGCGTCCTCGATCTCCTGTCCCAGGCACTGGCTGGGAATCGCCAGCGTTAGCCATGCCAAGGGCGCGGGATCGTGTTGACGCAGAAAACGATCGAGGGGGCGACCGTCGAAGGTGTTGTGGGCGAGATGGCTTTCCGATATCGGCAGGGTGATAGGCAGCTCGCCGAGCGGTGAAGCGCTGGCTTGCCAGCGATGATGATCGGTGATCGTCTGCAACAATGCCCAGCGATCGAGCCGAACGCCCAGGCCGAGTCGGTTGGCGGCATCGCGGAAAGCCTCCGGCGAGCGCCAGCCATGGCGTGGCTGGTGCCAGTGGAGTCTGGCCTCCAGGCCGATACAGTCCCCGCTTCGCGGGTCGAACTCGGGTTGATAGTACACGGCGAAATGACGCTCGGGAGCGTGCGCCGCCTCGCTGAGCTGACACTCCAGACGCAGTTTTTCCTTGAGCTGGGTAGTCAGGCGATGGTCTACGAAGGCCAGGCGTCCGGGGCCCTTCTGGCGGGCGGTGAGCATGGCGCCCCGGGCTCCGTTGATCAGGCCTTCTTCGTCCTCGGCATCGAAGGGAAAGAGGGCGATGCCGATGGAAACGGTCAGCAGCAGCTGGCCGTTTTCCACGGCGAATGGTGGCTCGAGCGCTTCCTGCAGGCGTTCGGCGACGACCTGCGCCGCTTCGGCGGAGCCGTCGAGGATCATCACGAACTCGTCGCCGCCCAGGCGGGCCAGCGTGTCCCGGTTGCGCAGCGCGCCCTGCATGCGTCGGGCCAGGTCTCCCAGCAGCCGATCTCCTTCGATATGCCCGACGGCATCGTTCACGGCCTTGAAGCGATCGACATCGATGAACAGCAGTGCCAAGCCATGACTGGAGCGTTCGGCGTGGGCCAGGGCATGGCTGAGCCGGTCGCGTAGCAGCAGCCAGTTGGGCAAGCCCGTCATGGGGTCGACGTGCACCCAATGGTGGGTGCTTGGCCTGTCGCCGTCGCTGGTGATCAGGTTGACGAAGGTGCGCAGGAAAAGCGCTGCCTGGTCATCGCGGGTGGGCAGGGCGTCCACCGTCATGAGGATCGGGTGCGATTCACCATCGGCACGCCGGCACAGCACTTCCTGCTGCCAGGCGCGTGGCATGGCATCGGCCAGGCCCATGGGCATCGGCGTGCGCAAGGAGACGAAGAAGTGCTCGATGGGCCAGCCGGCGGTTTCTCGGCGCTCGCAGCCGGCAATTCGACAGAACGCCTCATTGGCCAGCACGATGTGGCCCGTGGCATCGGTGATCACCATGCCGTTGTGGCTCTGGTCGAACGCATGCTGTATCAATCGGGCGGGATGCCCGGCCAGCGAGCGAATGCGTTCGTGGTGATGGTGATGGCTCATCGTGGGGGTATCGCTTCACAGTGGGCGGGTCGCGCGGCTGTCGGCCAGGCAATCATTGAATAGTCTATCGTCCGCTATGCCCGCGACTTGAGGGGAGAGTCTCGAAAGCGTTGTGATGCCGTGCTGAATTCAAGTTGCATGGCGACTTGCCGATACCGAAATATTGGATCACCGTGTGAGCCGCAAGTTTCGCCCCTCATCGCGACGTCCGCGTGGATGTCGCCCGGCAGAGAGGACTCGGGTTGTCAGCGCCGATTCGTTTCATCACATTGAGCCGAGCAGTTAGCTCCTTGCAGGGACGCTTGCTGCTCGGGCTGGCGGCTACCTGGCTGGTGATCGTCGGGCTGCTGCTGGCGCTGGCCTGGCTGTTCGGCAAGGATCTCGTCAATGAGACCAACCTCTCCCATTTGCGCTACGAAGCGCGACTGATGGCCGAGGGGCTGAACGATGACGTGACGCAGCGCAAGGATGCGCTGTCGCGACTCGCCGAACGATTGGGCGATGCGCCACCCGAGGAGCTGGCCAAGAGACTTCAGAATGGCCAGGCCCTGCTGGCCTGGTTCGAGGGCATCATGGTGACCGACCGTGACGGTACGGTGGTCGCCGACTGGCCGGTCGTAGAGGGGCGCGTCGGTCTTGAAACGCGGAGTACCGAATACTTTCCCATGGTTCGCCATACCCGGTTCCCCTATGTCAGCGAGCCATTCGTGGGCCGGGCCAGCGGTGAGTCGATGGTGCTGATGCTGGTGCCGCGGCGGGGGGAGGACGGCGAGTTTCTGGGCGTGGTCGGGGGGATGGTCAATCTCGAGCGCAGCGGTCTGTTCCGAGGTCTCGAGGCCATTCGACTGGGGGAAGGCAGCAACGTGGGTGTCTTCACGGCCTCGGGCAAGCGGTTGTTTCCCGCATCGGCCAGTGAATCGGCGCAGGGGGCGGTCGAGTGGCAGGCCTCACCGCAGTTGGAGATGGCGCTCGATGGATGGCAGGGAGAGGTCGTCGTGGAGCGCTCTGGGGCAGCGTCGGCCCTGGTGGCATTCCGCCAGATCTGGCCGGCAAACTGGGTGGTGGGCATGGCTTTGCCGGATTCTCAGGTCTATGCGCCGCTGGGCGATTTCCTGCGCAAGCTGTGGTGGGCTTGGTTGGGTGTAGCGTTACTGCTGCTGGCCAGCATTGGCTGGTTGGTGAGACGGCTGCTGGCCCCGCTGCATCGCCTGGAAGCGCAGATCGCCCAGGTCGGGGCCGGCCAGCGTCGCTACCTCGAACTGGCCACGCAGATGGACGAGCTGCGCCAGATCGCCGATGCCTTCAACCGCCTGGAGCGGGAACGCCTCACCGCACTGACCGATCTGCGCGATCGCGAAGCTTTCCTGGATGCCGTGCTGGCATCTTCGCCGGTGGGAGTGTTCGTTGCCGATCTCGATGGCTACCTGAATTACATGAATCCTGCGTTGCGAGCCCTACTCGGGCTGAGCGAGACTCCACGGGCCAGCGACTGGTGGGAGCGCATTCACCCCGACGATCGCGCCGGTACTCAGGATTTGTGGCGGCATACCCTGCACACGGGCAGCGATTTCATTCGCCAACTGCGTTACCTCGATGACCGTGAAGGCACTCTGTGGCTCGAAGTGCACGCCTCCCAGGTGCGCGGCAATGACCAGCCTCTGGGATTCGTCGGCATGGTCAAGGACATTACCGAGCGGCGCCAGCAGGAGGCGTTGCAGCGCTGGGAGGCCGAGCATGACCCCTTGACCGGGCTGCTCAATCGGCGCGGTTTCGAGCGACGCCTGGAAGAAGCGCTGGCGGAATGTACCAAGACCGGCACTCCCTCGGTGCTGATCCTGTTCGATCTCGACCATTTCAAGCCGATCAATGACGAGGGTGGCCACGCGCTGGGTGACGAGATGCTGCGGCGAATTGCTCAGGTGGTGGCCTGGGAGGTTCGACGCAGCGACCATGTGGCCCGCCAGGGCGGCGATGAATTCGCCGTGTTGTTGCCGAGCTGTACGCTGAAGCAGGCGTCGACTATTGCCGCGTCTCTGCGCCAGGCGGTCTCGGAAGTGGAGGTCAGTCAAGAGGGCAAAGCGTATCGCGTCACCCTGAGTGTCGGGCTTGCCGCCCTGCATGAGCGGGATGCCGGCATCGAGGCGATTCAGTCGCGTGCCGATGACGCCTGCTATCGGGCCAAGGCGCAGGGCCGCAATACCGTGGTGGTCAGCGAACCGGAAGGGAAGGGTACGGCTGCTGGGGAGCCGGGAAACGATGCGCTGTTCCAGTGAGGTACGGCAAGGCCTCGAAGCCTGTCGAGCTGGACCGATCATGGCGAGAAATACGGAGTTGGCAGTAGATCGGCGTTGAGTCCGCCAGTCGGTTAGACCGAGGTGTTGAGTCGCCCCGACTGCGCTCCCACCTGTCCGCTGGCACCATACAGGGTTTTCTCGGCGGCATCGTGAATGAAGTCGAGCAGCCGCTGATTTTGACTCATGCGCAGCTGGATCAGCTGGCCGTTCGTGCCGTTCAGGCGCTCGGCTTCGCGGGTGCGTTCCAGTGTCTGTTCCCAGGCAGCCAGACAGTTGGCATCCTCGGCCGCATCGCGGGCGCCTGTGATGCCCGCAGCATAGCCCAGTCGCGTCTGTATGCGTTGGCGCAGCGTCTCCGTGGCTTCGAGTTCTTCCAGACGCGCCCGTTTCAGTTGGGCGATGTCGGCCAGGGTCTGACCGTCGATCTCGGCGTCGGCCAGCAGGTGCCGCTCCCGCTCGAGCAGTTCGATCAGAGTTTCCAGGCGGTGTTGCTGCTCCTGCAGCAGCTTGGCCAGGCTCGTGCTCATTCGTTGCCTTCGTTGCCGGTCGTCTGTTGCAGAGTCTCGATCAGCGCGTCGGCGATGCGGTCGGCGCGGATTTCCAGGCGGCCCTCGCGGATGGCCTCACGGATCTCATCGACGCGAGCGGCATCGATATCGTGCGAGGTGTCCGTTGCTGCCTGGCGCAAGTGCGTCTGTGCGGCAGGGCCGGCATCGCTGTGGCTGGTGCGTTCGGCGCCCCTGGCTGGCTGCGACTCTTCTCGTGGCGCCGTCGACGCTGGGCGAGCCAAGGGATTCTGACTGTTGATCTTCACGGTATGGGCCTCGTGACCGGTGCTTTTCCCTGCTATCGGCCTTGGCGATCGAAACTTTAGAGCAACCCGAGCGATTCGTCGCCCAAGCAGCCCATCAGGCTCCCAGCGTAGTCCCTATCGTCTCTAGAAGTCCACGCTCAGCGTGGCGTCGCCGCTCACCACGGCGGTGAGCGTCTCCCGCGAGCCGAATCGCACGCGGACCTCGTCTCCCATCGCGCCGGGCTCGAGGGCGCGGCCTTCGCGCGATACCCGAAAGGCGTCGCCGCGTGCTTCGACGGTGACGCGCTGGTTGCGTTCGACCAGTGGGCGTTCGCGCACCTGGTGTTCTTGCAGGGCTTCCCCGGCGCGCAGCGGACGTGTCGCCAGCTTGCCGACCAGGGCGTCCGCTTCGAGTATGGCGCGTTGCGGTAGTTCGGCGAGATTGCCGTTACGCGTTTCGAGGTGCTCGGCGCGTAGCGTGGTTCCCGCCTCGATGTCGGTCGCCAGCACGGGATAGGCGCCGATGACGCCAATCTCTGCCTGCAAGTAGCGAACCTGGCGGCCGTCCTCGCCGCAGCGAACGCCTACCGACACGCGGCCCATCACGGTCTCGCCGCTGCGCGGCAGGAAAGGCTCCGGGGCTTCGCAGGCCGGGAGGCGGGCGGAGGGGGGGTGAACCTCCACCATGATTTCATCGCCCAGGGCTTGGGCCTCAGCGTAGAGAAATCCCTGTACCGCCTCGATCAGCCGGTCATCTTCGGCCAACAGCGTGGTGGGCAGCAGCCACAGTGCAAGAAGCGGAATGAGGCGATGGAGCGCGAAACGCGACATGGGGCGGCCCGGAGAGGAGTGAGTGTACCTGAAGCGCATTCTAGCCGGGATGCGAATGGCAAATCAGCGGAAATGCCTCTGGAATCGACGTCTGTTCATGCCATTGATGTGACGCCAGCCTGGCTATTCTGCACCCTCAGAAAGTTGCGTATTCGTTCTCGACCGATGCGAACACAGGGAGCGCCGGCATGATCGACCAGCTCGAAGCCGCCTTTAACTATCATCAGCAAGCCTTGGGCCTGCGCCAGGATCGCCATAAGGTGCTGGCCAGCAACATAGCCAATGCCGATACGCCGAACTACAAGGCGCGCGACATGGACTTCGCTGGCGAGCTCAAGAAGGCGGTGGCGCAGGGCGAGCGCAATGCCGGCAGCCTGTCGCTGGCGCGCACCTCGGCGCGCCATCTCGAGGGCCAGGGCATGCCCCCCGCCAATCGCGATTTGCTCTATCGGGTGCCCGACCAACCGAGCCTTGACGGCAATACCGTCGACATGGATCGCGAGCGCACCGCCTTCGCCGACAACGCCGTTCGTTATCAGGCGGCGTTGACGCTCATGAATCGTCGCATCCAAGGGCTGAAGGGTGCCATGCAGCCCGAGTGATCGGGTGGGTGGACCGCGTAGCCGACCATGACAGAGAGTGCCGCCATGACGATGTTTTCCGTTTTCGATATCTCCGGCTCGGCCATGAGCGCCCAGTCGCAGCGCATGAACGTGACCGCCAGCAACCTCGCCAATGCCGATAGCGTTGCCGGCCCCGATGGCGAGGCGTATCGCGCCAAGCAGGTGCTTTTCGAGTCGCGCCTGCAGAGCCGTCAGGGCATCGGTGGCGTAGGGGTTCGCGAGGTCGTCGACGACCCTTCGCCCATGCGCCAGGAGTATCGTCCCGAACATCCTCTGGCCAATGACGAAGGCTATGTGACGATGCCCAACGTCGAGCCGGTTCACGAGATGGTCAACATGATTTCCGCATCGCGCTCCTACCAGGCCAACGTCGAGGTCATGAATACCAGCAAACAGATGATGATGAAGACACTCACGCTCGGGGAGGGCTGATTGCCATGTCCACGACCATCGATTCCGGCGTGCTCAATGCCTTGAACGCAGGCAGTGGAACGGGTTCGAACAGTAGCGGCCTGGGTGCCAGCGGGTCGGGCGACCTGCGCGACAATTTCATGACCCTGCTGATCACCCAACTTCAGAACCAGGATCCGCTCAACCCTCTCGAGAATAACGAGATGACCTCCCAGTTGGCCCAGATCAACACCGTCAGCGGCATCGAGGATCTCAACGAGACGTTGGCGGGCATCACCAGCCAGCTGGATGAGAACCGCGCGCTTCAGGCTTCCGGTCTGATCGGCCAGGGCGTGATGGTGCCCGGCGATCGCGTACTGCTCGAGAAGGGTGACGACGGCTCTCTGCACACCACGCCCTTTGGCATCGAGCTGGGTCAGAACGCCGAGAACGTGCGCGTGACCATCACTGGCAGTGACGGCCAGGTAGTCAACCGCTATGACATCGGCTCGGTCAGCGCCGGCGTCGAATCCTTCTCCTGGGACGGCAAGACCAGCGAAGGTGCCGACGCCGCCTCCGGTGCCTACACCGTCAAGGTCGAGGCGACCCGCGGCGACGACACCCTCGATTCCGAAACCCTCAACTACGCCGTCGTCGGTGGCGTCACGCCGACCGACGACGATGGCGGTGTGCGGCTCGACCTGGGCGCCGTCTATGGCCAGGTGAGCCTCGATCAAGTCAAGCAGATTCTTTGATACGTACCCCATACCCATAGAACCGCGCAAGCGGCACCCGTCAGCCGGTAGGCAGAGGAACGAAAAATGAGCTTTTCCCAAGCATTGAGCGGTCTGAATGCCCAGAAAGACAAGCTGGGAGCGATCGGCAACAACATCTCCAACTCCCAGACGGTGGGCTTCAAGGGCTCCAACGTCCAATTCGCCGACGTGTTCGCCAACTCGCGGATCGGCCTGGGTACCCAGGTCTCCTCGGTGCTGCAGAACTTCAACGAAGGCAACGTGGAGTCCACCAACCGCAACCTCGACCTGGCCGTCTCCGGACAGGGCTTCTTCCGCTACCAGGGCGAAGGCGGTGAGGTGCTCTATTCGCGCAACGGCCAGCTCTCCATGACCGCCGAAGGCGATCTGATCAACGCCCAGGGCGCCCAGATCATGGGTTATGGGCTCAACGCGGCCGGGGAAGTGCAGGCCGGCGGTCAGCCCGAGCCGCTCAACGTCTCGGCGGAAGAGCTGGCGGCCAGCGCCACGACCGATGCGTCGATGACTCTCAATCTGGATTCCCGCGAGCAGCCTGGCGATGAGTTGAGTAGCTCCACGGCTCTAACGGATATGGCGGATCCCACGTCCGAAGAAACCATCGATTACCACTATTCGAACAACTTCTCCGTCTACGATTCGCTCGGCAATGCACGCAACGTCACCGTCTATTATGAAAAAGTGGATGCCAATCGGTGGAATGCCAAAGTGACCATGGATGGTCATTACGATGACGCCAACGATTTCAGCGTCGAGTTCAATAGCAATGGTTCTATCGACCAAGTGTACGATGATCTCGACGGTGCCGATGGCACCGGGACGCCGATCGCGGTCGAAGACCTGACGATCGATGTTGCCAGCGACGACTCGACCCCGCTCGGCGGCGAGCCGAATGCTCTGGGGTTTACCCTCAACCTCGCCGGTTCTTCCCAGTTCGGTAACACCTCCAATACCGGTGACCTGAACCAGAACGGCTACACCTCCGGCACCATGGTGGGCATCTCCATCGAGGACGACGGCACCATCATGCGCAACTACTCCAACGAGGAGTCGCGTCCGGCCGGGCAGATCGCGCTGGTCAACTTCCGCAACGAGGAGGGCCTGGTGCCGGCCGGCGACAATGCCTGGACGGCCAGCGCCGAGTCCGGCCCCGAGCTGGTCGGCGAGCCGGGGACCGGGGTGTTCGGCAACGTGGTGTCCGGCGCGGTCGAGACGTCCAACGTGGACATGGCCCGCGAGCTGGTCGACATGATCGTGGCCCAGCGCGCCTATCAGGCCAACTCCCAGACCATCCAGACCCAGGACGAGCTCCTGCAGACCGCCATCAACCTGCGTTAAGCCCACGCTGAGACGGAGCCCGAGCCATGGATCGCATTCTCTATACTGCCATGAGCGGTGCCAAGCAGAGCATGGACCAGCAGGCGGTGGTCAGCCACAACCTCTCCAACGTCTCTACGGCGGGGTTTCGCGCACAGCTGCATGCCATGCGCGCGGTGCCCGTACAGGGCGAGGCGGCACACGCCACCCGAACGTCGGTGGCGGCCAGCACGCCGGGTACCGACTATTCCCAGGGGCCCATCACGCGCACCGGCCGTGACCTGGACGTGGCCCCGGAAGGCAATGGCTGGTTGTCGGTGCAGGCCGATGATGGCACCGAGGCCTACACGCGCCGTGGCGATTTGCAGGTCGATGGCGATGGAGTGGTGATGATCAACGGCCGTCCGGTGATCGGCGCGAATGGACCGATCATCGTGCCGCTGGGCTCCAGTGTGTCGGTGGGCGCCGATGGCACGCTTAGCGCCATTGGCGCCGGCGAAGACCCGAACGCTCTGGTCGACGTGGGCCGCCTCAAGCTCGTCACGCCCGACGAGGGGCTGGTGCGCGGCGACGACGGCCTGTTCCGGGCGCCGCCCAATGCCGAAGGCGACGTCGCCCCGCTTCCAGCCGACGAGGAGGCCCGCGTGGCCAGCGGCTCGTTGGAGGGCAGCAACGTCAGTGCCGTTGAGGCGATGGTCTCCATGCTCGACGTCGCCCGTCGCTACGAGATGCAGATGAAGGTGGTCAGCACCGCCGATGAGAACGCCCAGCGCGCCAACGGGCTGTTGTCAGTCCAGGGCTGATGAGCCCCATGCAAGAGGAACCGAACACATGATCAAGTCACTCTGGACTGCCAAGACCGGCCTGGAATCCCAGCAGGTCAAACTCGACGTCATCTCCAACAACCTGGCCAACGTCAGCACCAACGGGTTCAAGCGCTCGCGCGCCGTTTTCGAGGATCTGTTGTACCAGAACCTGCGTCAGCCGGGTGCCCAGAACGACGTGCAGAACCGTTTGCCTTCCGGCATGCAGGTCGGCACCGGCGTACGCCCGGTGGCCACCGAGCGTCTGCACACCCAGGGCGGGCTGGAGAACACCGGCAATTCCCGCGACCTGGCCATCAGCGGCAATGGCTTCTTCCAGGTGCTGATGCCGGACGGCTCCACCGCCTATACGCGCGATGGCAGCTTCCAGCTCAACGAGAACGGCCAGATGGTCAACGCCAACGGCTATCCGCTGGAGCCGGCCATCATCATTCCCGAAAATGCCCTTTCCATTTCGGTGGGCGAAGATGGCGTGGTGTCCGTCCGCCAGCCGGGCGATAACCAGAGCCAGGAAGTCGGGCAGATCACCGTTTCCACCTTCGTCAACCCGACCGGGCTCGAGAGCATCGGCGGCAACCTCTACGTCGAGACGACATCGTCGGGTCCGCGCAACGAGACCATGCCGGGCATGAATGGCGCGGGGCGGCTGTCTCAACGTTACGTGGAAACCTCCAACGTCAACGTGGTGGAGGAGATGGTCAGCATGATCCAGACCCAGCGTGCCTACGAAATCAACAGCAAGGCAGTGCAGACCAGCGACGAGATGCTGGCCCGCCTGGCACAGCTGTAAGGCCCTAGCCTGGAGAATGGTGTGAAATCTCAGTGGTTTCCTGCGTTGCGTCGCCTGATCATCGTTGGTTTGGCGCTTGGCGTGCTCGTCCTGGCCGGTTGTGCCCAGATTCCGCGCGCTTCCATCGTTGGCGAGCAGGAGAAGCTGGCCATGGCCGAGCCGCCGCCCCGCAAGGCCAACGGGTCGATCTACCAGCCCCAGCGCGGCTACCAGCCGCTGTTCGAGGATCGGCGCCCGCGGCAGATCGGCGACATTCTTACCATCGTGCTCGACGAAGAGGTCAGCGCCAGCAAGAACTCGCGCTCGAATGCGGATCGCAACGGCTCCGCCTCGCTGGAGCTCGATCAGCTACCCGATGCCCTTGATACGCTGGCGGAATATGGGTTCGATGTGTCGGGAACGAGCGACTTCAGCGGTGGCGGTGGCTCGCAGGCCAACAACACCTTCACGGGTACGATCACCGTGTCGGTGCTCGAGGTGATGCACAACGGCAACCTGCGCGTGCGGGGCGAGAAGCAGATCGCCATCAATCAGGGGGTCGAGTTCATTCGCTTCTCGGGTGTGGTCAATCCGCGCGCCATCACCGGGCAGAATACGGTGCCCTCCACCAGCGTGGCCGATGCGCGCATCGAGTACGTGGGTGACGGCTACATCAGTGAAGCCCAGCACATGGGCTGGCTGCAGCGTTTCTTCCTCAACGTGTCACCGTTCTGATGGTTTCAGGCTACCGAGGCAACCCCATGACGACTTCCTTCACTCTTGCTGGACGCCCCGAGCGGCTGCGTCGCTGGCTGATGAGGTTCGCCGTGCTGCTGCTGGTCGGCTCGGTAGCCTTGCCGGCCAGTGCCGAGCGCATCCGCGAACTCGCCAGCTTCGCCGGGGTGCGCGACAACGTGCTGGTCGGCTATGGCCTGGTGGTCGGTCTCGACGGTAGCGGCGACCAGACCATGCAGGCGCCTTTCACCGGGCAGAGTCTGACCAACATGCTTTCCCAACTGGGCATTACCGTGCCGGAAGGCACCAACATGCAACTGCGCAATGTGGCGGCCGTGATGGTGACCGCGGATCTGCCGCCCTTCGCGCAACCGGGCCAGCGACTCGATGTGAACGTGTCGTCGGTCGGCAATGCGCGCAGCTTGCGTGGCGGGACGCTGTTGATGACGCCGCTCAAGGGGGCCGATGGCGATACTTACGCCATTGCCCAGGGGAATCTGTTGGTGGCCGGTGCCGGTGCCGAAGCGGCGGGCAGCAGCGTGCAGGTCAACCAGCAGGCCGGCGGGCGCATCGCCGGCGGTGCGATGGTCGAGCAAGAGGTCCCGGTGAACCTGGGCGGTGACAATGGACTGCTCGAACTCCAGCTCGACGAGGCCGATTTCGGCACCGCCCAGCGCGTGGTCAGCGCCATCAACCAGGAGTTCGGCCGTCCCGTGGCAGCAGCCCGCAACGGTGGGGTCATTGCGCTGGATGGCCCGCTGAATGCCAACTCACGCGTCAATTTCATGGCCCGGGTCGAGCAGATCGACGTGACGCCGACGGATGCGCCCGCCAAGGTGGTATTCAATTCACGGACGGGGTCGGTAGTACTGAACAGCCGTGTCACGCTGCGTCGCGCGGCGGTCGCCCACGGCAACCTGTCCATCATCATCGACACCCAGTACGGGGTCAGTCAGCCGGCGCCGTTGGGTGAGGGCGAAACCGTGGTCGTTCCGGATGCCGATATCCAGATCCAGGAGCAGGATGCCTACCTGCGCGTCGTGGAAGGTGCGGAACTCACCGAGGTCGTCAATGCGCTCAATGCGCTGGGGGCCACGCCGCAGGATCTGATGGCCATTCTCGAGGCGCTCAAGGCGTCGGGTTCCCTGCGGGCCGAGCTGGAGATCATCTGATGAGCATTCAGAACACCAGCGGCCAGTTCGCCCTCGACATGCAGGGGCTGCAGCGTCTCAAGCACACGGCGAAGCAGGATGCCGGGGCCGGACTGCAGGAGGCCGCCAAGCAGTTCGAGGCGATGTTCCTGCAGATGATGGTCAAGAGCATGCGTGATGCGGTGCCCTCTTCGGAGCTGACGTCCAGCAAGCAGACCGAGTTCTATCAGTCGATGCTCGATCAGCAGTGGGCGCAGACGATGTCGGAGCGTGGCGTGGGGCTCGCCGATCATCTGGTCGAACAGCTTCAGTCGCGTGGGCTGGTGCCTCCCTCTCGTGCCGAGGGCGATCCGGCCGGCGTCGACGCGCTCGTTGCCGGCATACCTCGCGGCACGCCCCGTGTGTTGGAAAACGCCATTCAGCCCGATTCGTCGACGTTGCAAGACAAGGGCGATGCGAGCCCATCCGCAGTCGACGATTCGCCATCGCACTTCCTGGATGCCCTGGATGTTCAGCGCAGTGGATTCCTGCATGCCGTCCAGACCGAACCGGCGGCCTCGGAGTCGATGCCGGCAGCTTCGGCTACCGCTGAGACTACCGACCCGGTACGACGTTTCACCGAGCGCCTCGTCGAGCCGGCCCAGGCAGCCAGTCGGCGTACTGGCGTGCCGGCCGAGCTGATTCTGGCCCAGGCTGCGCTGGAAACCGGCTGGGGGCGTCACGAGATTCCCACTGCCAGCGGCGGCAATAGCCACAACCTGTTCGGCATCAAGGCCGGAACGAGCTGGAACGGCGAGACCACCGAGATCACCACCCACGAGTATGTCGACGGTCGGCGTACGCGAGTGACGGACGCCTTCCGGGTCTACGACTCCTTCGAAGAGGCATTTACCGACTACGCCGGGCTGATCGGTGACAATCCGCGCTATGCTTCCGTGACTCAGGCCGGCAGTGCCGAGCAGGCGGCGCGCGCGCTGCAGTCCAGCGGTTATGCCACGGACCCAGCTTACGCAGACAAGCTGGTCGCCATCATGGGGCAGCTGCGTGATGCGACGGGCACCACCCTTGCCGACGCCGGTACCGGCAACGATATGAGCCTGGCCCAGTCGCTGTATCGCGGTACGCCGTAGAGCCCTTCATGGGCGCTTTTTAGGATGTTTTTTCGTTGGCTGGCCTAAAGTTGCTGCTATCGACGCCGATACCAGGGACATTGGCAAAGGAATCGAGACCATGAGCATGTTCTCCATCGGCTTGAGCGGCCTCAACGCCGCTCAGAATGCCCTGAACACGACCAGCAACAACATCAGCAACGTCAATACTCCCGGCTACAACCGTGAGCTGACGATTCTCGAGCAGCAGGGCCGCGGTGGCGGTGGCGTCAACGTCAACGACATTCAGCGCCAGTTCAACCAGTACGTGGCGTCACAGCTCAATGCCGCCACCAGCCAATCGAGTGCGCTGGAGACCTACGAGAACCAAGTCGGCCAGATCGACAATCTGCTCGCCGACCGAGACGCCGGCCTGGCCCCCTTGATGCAGGATTTCTTCTCGTCCCTCGAGGATCTGGCCAGCGCGCCTTCCGATCCCGCCTCGCGGCAGGGCGTGCTCGGCAGTGCCGATACGCTGAGTGCTCAGTTCCGTTCCTTCGACGGCTACCTGCAGGACATGCAGGAAGGCATCAACGGTCAGATCGAGGACGAAGTCACTCAGATCAACAACACCACCGAGCAGATCGCCGGACTCAACCGCGAGATCGCCCTGGCTCGGGCGCGTCAGGGCGAGGCGCCGAACAGTCTGCTGAATCAGCGGGACCAGCTGGTCAACGAACTCAGCGAGCGCATGGACGTGCGGCTCAACATTCAGGATGGCAAGAGCTACAACATCAGCTTGCCCAACGGTCAGCCGCTGGTTTCCGGCACCGACAGCAAGCCGCTGGAAACTCTGGACTCCCCGAGCGATCCGCAGCGCACCATCCTGGGATACCGCGATTCCGGCGGCACGTTGCAGCCCCTGTCAGAGGGAACCGTCTCCGGCGGCAGCCTCGGCGGCCTGATGACCTTCCGCAGCGAAACCCTGGACAAGACCCAGAACCAGATCGGGCAGATGGCCGTCTCCATGGCCGTTGGCTTCAACGAGCAGCACCGCCTGGGTCAGGATCTCGACGGCGAGCAGGGCGCGGATTTCTTCACTATCGGCCAGCCCCGTGCCTATACCGACGAAAGAAACACGGGCACCGCCGAAGTGACTGCAACCGCTTTCGATGCACCGAATATCGATGAGCTGCGTGCCAGCGACTACGAGATTCGCGTGACCGGGAATAACCCCACCGATGCCACCGGTTTCACGGTCATCCGCAAGGACAACGGCGAAGCGCTGGATCTCGATCCAGAGGCTTTCGACGCGGCCAGCAACACGCTGAGCTTCGGCGGTATGACGCTGACCTTCAACGACAGCACGGCGCTGGAGGAGGGCAACCGTTTCGAGGTGCAGCCCGTGCGTCAGGCCGCGGCGGACATGGAAACGCGCATCGCCGATCTCGACAAGATCGCGGCGGGTAGCCTGTTGGCGACCGACGGCGACATGGCCGTATCGGGTCTGGGAGCCGAAGCCGGCGCGCTCGGCGGTGGCGATGCCTACGAGATGTCGTTGGACGATGCCGGACAACTCGTCTTTGGCGACAGCGGCGATTTCACTCGGCCGACCGAGATACTCGTCAACGGCGAGACGCGGAACGTGGATGCCACCACCGGCGTCGTCGATGGTGCTCCCATTGCCGCCGGAGACGATCTGGAGGTCGACGGCGTGCGCTTGACCATCGACGAGCTGCCCGAAGCCGGCGAAACCCAAGGGCTGGAGCTTGGCCGCAACTCGGCCGGTTCCGGCGACAACACCAACGCCTTGGCCATGCAGGATCTGCAGGATGAAGCGCTGGTCGCGGGCAACGCTTCGCTGAGTCAGGCATATGCCGGCATGGTAAGCGACGTGGGTAATCGCACCAACATCGTTCAGGTCAATCTGGACGCCAGGCAGGGGTTGACCGATCAGCTGCGGGCGGTTCAGCAGTCGGAGTCCGGCGTCAACCTCGACGAGGAGGCGGCCAACCTGATTCGCTACCAGCAGTTCTATCAAGCCAACGCCCGCGTCATCGATACCGCCTCCACGGTGTTCGATACCATCCTCGGTCTGCGCAACTGAGTCTGAAAGGGAGTCATTACCATGCGAGTCAGCAGCGTCACCATGTACGAGCAGAGCGTTGCGTCCATGAATCGCCAGCAGAGCGACTTCCTCAAGGTCGGTCAGCAGATCGCCAGCGGTCGTCGGGTGGTCAACCCCTCCGACGATCCTCAGGATGCATCGCGGGCGGTGGGGGTGTCGCAGGCTATGGCGATCACTGAGCAGTTCGCCGATTCCCGGGTGTCGGCGCGCAATTCCCTGGCTCAGGGCGAAAGCGTGCTCAACAGCGTCAGCGATGCCATCACCAGCGCCAAGTCGCTGCTGATTCAGGCGTCCAGCGATACGCTCAGCGATGCCGACCGCGAGTCGGTGGCGTCCGAGCTGCGGGGAATCTACGAAACCGTGATCGGCCAGGCCAATGCCACCGACGGCAACGGTCGCTATCTGTTCGGCGGCTATCAGGACAGCAGCCCACCCTTCGTTCAGGATGACGCTGCTGGCGGTATCGTTTACACCGGGGACAGCAACGATCGCGAGCAGCGCATCGATGCCTCGCGCAAGATGCCCGTCTCCAACAATGGCGACGCGATATTTCGCAGCGTGCCCAGCGGTGCCACCCATGTTGCCGAAGCCGATGGCGGCAATACGGGTAATGTGACCTTCAACAAGCTGCAGGTCGTCGATGCCGACGAACTGGTGGCGGGGGAGGCCTACACCATCAGCTTCGACGATAGCACCGACCCGGCGACCTATACCGTGCAGGACAGCAGCGGCACGGCTCTGACGAATCATGACGGGGAAGACTATACGCCGGGAATGGCGATCAGCTTCGATGGGCTGCGCGTCAACCTGGACGGCGAGCCGGGTAACGGGGACGAGATCCGCGTGGGTGCAGCCGATCAGATGAACACCAACCTGTTTCGAACCTTCGAGCGTGCACTGTCGGTACTGGAAAGCCCGGCCACTACCGATGCGGAGGTCGCCGAACTGAAGAATAGCCTGAGCACGTCGATGCGCGAGCTCGATAACAGCCTCGATAACGTGCTCACCGTGCGCGCTTCCATGGGCGCGCGACTGAACGAGCTGGATGTGGTCGATTCGGTCGGTAGCAATCGTACGCTCAACTACGAGCAGACGCTCTCCGATCTCGTCGACCTCGACTATAGCGAAGCCATTTCCGAGTACAGCTTGCGCCATGTCGGTCTCCAGGCGGCCCAGAGGGCCTTCGTGGATATCAAAGGCATGTCCTTGTTCGACTTCCTGTAACACCTTCAAGACATCGTTTCCCTGCCGGCCATGGCGTTGCGTCATGGCCTTTTGCGCCGCCCCGGCCTGCCAGGGCGGTTTTTTCGTTCTGGGCTCAGTCGTCGTTAACCACTTTCTCAGGTGATTGGGGGCAGGGGGGCCAGACTCTCGATCAACTGGTGCATGAAGGCCAGGCCGTTGCTGAACAGGCGTTCCAGGAAACTGGCGAGATCCGTCATCAGCACCATCATCAATACCAGGCCGGCAAGCAGCGTCATGGGAAAGCCGATGGTGAATATCGTGAGCTGCGGTGCCGAGCGGTTGAGAATGCCCAGTGCCAGTTTGATGATCATGAGGGACCCCATCAGGGGTAGCGCCATCGACATGCCAGTGACGAAGATGGTGCCACCGTAGCGCACCAGAAGCTCATAGGCGGCGGGGTCGAAGCGGCCGATGCCAATCGGCAGCCCTTCGAAGCTGGCAACCAGGGTCTCGAGTACCATCAGGTGACCGTTCATGGCCAGAAACATCAACAGCGTGATCATGTAGAAGATGCGTGATAGTACCGCTGAGTTGGTGCCGCTGCCGGAATCGAAGAACGTCGCGAAGGCGAGCCCCATCTGCATGCCGATGAACTCGCCAGCGGCTTGCACCACAGCGAAGGTGACCCGCATCACCAGCCCCATGGCGATGCCGATGATCAACTGCTCGATCATCAGGCCGAAGCTGGCCCAGGAAACCATCGGGACGTCGGGCATGGGGGGGAGAACGGGAACGATCACCACGGTGATCATGAAGGCCAGGCCCAACTTGGTCTGTCGGGGAACGCTGGAATGGCCCCACAGCGGAGAAGCTCCGAAGAAGGCGAGAATGCGCACGAAGGGCCAGAAGAAGGCAACGAGCCAGCCCTGAAGCTGTGCGAAGGTCACCTCTACCATGGGCGGATCACTGCAGCATGCTGGGGATGCTGGTGAAGAGTTCCCGCGTGAAGTCGGTGATGATCTGCAGCAGCCAAGGGCCGCTCAAGACCAGCACTACGCATACCGCCAGAATCTTGGGGATGAAAGAGAGCGTCATCTCGTTGATCTGGGTGGCCGCCTGGAACAGGCTGACCGTCAAGCCCGTCAGCAGGGCCGTGAGCAACAACGGTCCGCCGAGAAAGAGTGCCGTGCGCATGCCTTGGTAGGCGATTCCCATGACCATTTCGGGGGTCATCGAATTGACTCCTTTCCGCCGACTGGGCGGAGGGGATTGAGCGTTGTCATAGGTAGAAGCTCTCTGCCAAAGAGCCCACGATGAGCTGCCAGCCGTCCACCAGCACGAACAGCATCAGCTTGAAAGGCAATGAGATGGTGACTGGCGGCACCATCATCATCCCCAGCCCCATCAGTGTGCTGGCCACCACCAGGTCGATGATCAGGAAGGGAATGAAGATGGTGAAACCGATCTGGAAAGCGGTCTTCAGTTCGCTGGTGACGAAGGCCGGAACCAGTATGCGGAAGGGGACGTCTTCCGGCCCCTGCAGGGTGCCTACCTCGCCGAGGCGGGCAAACAGGGCGATATCGGGTTCGCGGGTCTGGGCCAGCATGAACTCGCGCACCGGCACCTGGGCGCGAACGAGGAACTCCTCGAAGTTGATCTCTTCGTTGGAGAGCGGCATCCAGGCCGTTTCATAGACGTTGCCGATCACCGGCGACATGATGAAGAAGGTCAGAAAGAGAGCGAGCCCAAGGAGTACCTGGTTGGGCGGAGTTGCCTGCGTGCCCATGGCCGTCCTCAGCAGGCTGAAGACGATGATGATACGGGTGAAGCTGGTCATCATCAGCACGACCGCCGGCAGGAAGGCCAGCGAGCTGAGCAGCAGCAGTGTTTGCAGCGATAGTGACCACTGCTGGCCGCCACCCTCCAGTGGCTGGCTGACGATGCCGGGAATCTCCTGGGCCAATGCGACGTTGCCAGCGGCCAACGACAGCAAGGCGCCCAGTGCGACGAGCGCCAGAGTGCGCATCATGACTCCCCCCGGCCGCTGCCTCCCAGGCCGGCATTGTTGCGTAGTGCGCGGGCGAAACGGGTGGCAAAGCGCGTATCGCCAGTAGCGGTGGCCTCAGCTGTGGCATCGCCCGGGGCCGGTGCGGGCAGTTCGTGCAGCTTGGTGACCTGTCCGCCACCCACGCCGAGTACCAGCCAGGTATCGTCGATCTCGACGATCACCAGCCGTTCGCGACCGCCCAGAGTCGTGCTGGCCACCACCCGCAGATGGCGCCCGGTGACCTGGGAATGGCCACCCCAACGGCGCAGTAGCGCCGTGCATACCAGTATGATGACGATGACCAGCGCCAGGGCAGCCGCTGTCTTGCCTAGAGTGGCCATGCCCACCAGGCTATCGCCGCTGGATGAGAGCGCGTCGAACCCGGTTGCCGACGCTTCTGATGCCGGGGTGTCGCTCATCGATTGAGTTTCTGCACGCGTTCGGACGGCGTGATGATTTCGGTGATGCGGATGCCGTACTTGTCGTCGACCACCACCACTTCACCCTGGGCGATCAGGTAGCCGTTGATGAGGATGTCCATCGGCTCCCCGGCCAGGCCATCCAGCTCGACCACGGAGCCCTGAGCCAGTTCCAGTAGCTGCTTGATGGTGAGCTTGGTGCGGCCCAGCTCGACGGTGAGCTGAACCGGGATGTCCATGATCATTTCCAGATCACGCGGGGCCGTGCTGTCGGCGCCCTTGTCCAGGGGGCGGAACACCTGGTCGCCGGCGGATTGCGCGGGTGCCTTGGGCTGGGCCTCTTCGGCAGGCGCATCCTCGGCAGCGGATTCTGCCGATTCCTGTTCGGCGAGGGCTTCAGCCCAAGGGTCTGCCTCATCCTCGGCCGATGCGTCTTCGCCGGATGGCTGCTCAGCGGCGCGCTGTTCGGCCATCGCTTCCGCCCAGGGGTCATCCTCGGCGGGCGTGTCGGCGTCTCCCTGTTCGGACATGGCGGCCGCCCAGTCATCGTCGGAGACGTTCTGATCGGGTTTCTTGGGATCAGTCATGCTTGGAGTCCTTGGCTTGCGGCGCAGTGCCCTTGATGAAGTCGTCGGGTGATGAGGAGTGCTGCGCTCCATGGTCGATGATGCGGAGGACGCGCAGGGCGCGCTGGTCATGCTGGCTTCCGTACTCGCATTCCATCACGGGCACGCCATCCACGTTGGCCGTCACGGTTTCCGGAAGCTCGAAAGGCAGTATGTCCCCCACCTTCAATGCCATCACGTGAGCGATGCGACTGGAGATGGTGGCGAAGTTGGCCACCAGTTCCACTTCGGAGTGGCGAAGTTCGCCCGCCATGCGCTGGGTCCAGGTGCTGTCCTGACTGTGGTTGCCATCGCTGAGCGGATTGGCAAGCAGATCGCGAAGCGGCTCGATCATCGAGTAGGGGATGCAGATCTGGAAGCTGCTGGTGAGATTGCCCACCTCGATGTTGAAGCTCGTATTGACCACGATCTCGTTGGGTGAGTTGGTGATATTGGCGAACTTCGACTGCATCTCACTGCGCAGGTAGCTGATCTCCAGCGGATAGACGGACTTCCACGACTCGGAGTAGGCATCGATGGCCAGCGAAAGCAGCCGCTGGATGATGCGCTGTTCGGTATTGGTGAACTCGCGCCCCTCGGATTTGGTGAGGAACCGACCATCACCGCCGAACAGGTTGTCCACCACCATGAAGACCAGGTTGGGCGGAAACACGATCAGCGCCGAACCGCGCAGCGGTTTCATGGCGATGATGTTGATGTTGGTGGGCACCGGCACATTGCGCGAAAAATCGCTGTAGCTCTGGTACCTCACGCTGTCCACGGTGATGTCGGCACTGCGCCGCAGCAGGTTGAACAGCCCCATGCGGAAATGCCGCGCGAAGCGCTCGTTAATGATGTCGAGTGCCTGCAGGCGCTCGCGAATGATTCGATGCTGGGTGGCCGGGTCGTAGGGGCGCACGCGGGAGTCACCGTCGCCGTGCGAGGTGGACTCCTCATCACCGCTCACGCCCTTGAGCAGCGCGTCGATCTCTTCCTGTGACAGCAGGTCGTCTTGGGACATGGTTGTCGGCCAGCGCTATTGGACGATGAACTCGGTGAACAGGACTTCCCGTATCTCCAGGGGAGGCTGCCGTTCGGTGAGGGGGTCGGAAAGCGTTGCGATGACTTCCTGAGAGAGCTGGCGCTTGCCTTCCGGCGAGGTCAGATCCTGGGCTTCCTTGCCGGAAAACAGCGTCAGCAGTCGGCTGCGTACCTGGGGCATGTGTTCTTCGAGGATGTTGCGGGACTCCTGGTTGTCGACCTTGAGCGAAATGCCGGCATACAACAATCGCGAGCCATAGCGATCATCGGCGAGGTTGACCGTGAAGGGGTCGATGGTCACGAAGATGGGCGACTGACGTTCGACCTGCTGCGACTGGAGGTTGTCGTCGGCATTGCCTTCGTTGTTCATCACCATGTAGATCGCAACCCCTGCTGCCGCGCTGGAAAGCAATACCAGCACCAGGAGTAGCCACAGAAGCTTGGAAGAGCCACCCTTCGAGTTTGCCATTGCCCTGCCTTTCGTGATCGATTGTCGTTAAAGAGTCGTTGTGCGAAAAATCGCCATTGTGTCCTGGCGATCATGCCGACGATGGCGAAAACACGCCACAGGAACGCCGCTATCTCGGGTTTTCATCGTGGGCCGGCCGCGAGCTCTCCTTGCCTCATGCATAGAGATTCACACGACCATCCAGCGTTACCTCGTTGGCCATGCCGTCGGATGCTGGCATGCCATCACCCGTGGTGCCATCCGCGGATAGCTCAGCGCCAGCCGGGCCATGTCTGCCTTCGTTGCCCGCAAATGTCTGTCCTTCCTGCTGGCGCTGTTCGCCCACGGAGGTTTCGCTCAAATCGATGCCCTGCTCGGCCAGGGCGTCCCGTAGCTGGGGAAGCGCTTGCTCGATGGCCTGGCGCACCTGGGCGTGGGCCGATAGGAATTGCGCCTGGGCACCTTGTTCGGTCATCTTGAGCGTTACCGAAAGCGGTCCGAGTTCAGCCGGGTGCAGGCGCATCTCGATTTGCTGCTCGCCGCCGCCCTGGCGTGCGAACTGCACCAGCTGTTGACCCAGTTGTCCCGGCCAAGCCGGACTCTGCACGGGGGCGCTCAAGGTCGCTTGACTGGGCATGCCGCCGGTACCGGTGGCCGACGTCATGGTCTGCGCGAAGGTCGTACCGTTCTGGGCGTTGGCAGTGCCGCCAGCTAAACTCGCCGCGGCCTCGTTGGCCAAGGCTCGTCCACCTTCGCTGCCTGTTACAAGCGGTGCAGCGCTCTGGCGCTCCGTCATGATTGCCGCTTCGACGGCCTTGGCATCCAGCGCGGAGGCAGCCGGGCGCGATCCCGCATTGTCGGTGACCGACGCTTCCCGCCGCTGGCCGCTCAGCAGGCTCTCCAGCGAAGCGCCTTCGGCGCGCTGAGTAACCTGAGTGGCGGAACCGGAACGCTCTGAAACCGAACGCTCACCACTGCCCGAGGGCGCGCGAGCCTGGCGCATGTCATTGGCCACGGCGGCGAGCGCCTGTTGGAGAGCGGCCACGGCGGTTTCGTCAGCGGTCTGCTGGCTCGTATCGTCGCGCTGTATGGCCGCTTCGATGGCCTCCGCCGTTGCCTTGTCGAGAGCCCCGCCATCGATCAGCTCGGCCAGTGCTTCCCTCAACGCGGCGTCGGGCAGGGCAGCGGCCTGTGCCTCATCCGACTGGCGGACGGTGCCTCGTTCGGCCATGGCCGCTTCGATGCGTTGCCGAATGGCTTCCAGATCTGCCTGAGTGTCGGGCGACTCCGCCTGTAGAGCCTCGGCCGATGCGTTGGCAAGTCCATGGGCGGCGAGCGCTACGGCCAGAGCGTTGGCCTGCCCCGCGCTGCCTGGTTGGGGGTCGGTGGAGGTTGACAACTGGGCCTTGGCCTGTTTCGCGAGCTGGGCCAGGTCTGCTCCGGTTTGCTGTCCTGTATTGGCCAGCTTCGCCAAATCGTTGCTAGCTTGGCGCCCGGCATTGGCCAGATTCTGGGCAAACTGCCCATCGAGCGAAGCCCCGCCCTGCGTCTTGGGTGTCGGCTTACCCGTCTGGGCGGCCAGCAGCATTTGAATGTCCATAGCCATCTCCTGACTTGCCTCAGGTCTCGCGGGGGGCGTTGCGCTCGCGCAGCAAACGTCCCGATGCCAGTTCGTCGCTCAGGCGCTGCTCACGGCGCGCTTCGCGTTTGTGTCGTTCGGCTTCACGGCGTGACGACAGGGTATCGTAAGCCGAGAGTCGTTGCTGCTCCTCCTGCCATTCATGCTGGCGCCGGGCCACGCGCTGGCGCTGCTCGTGCAGCGCCTGGCGAGCGCGTTCCAGCGCGGCATCCAGCGAAGCGAGGAACTGTTGGTAATTGTGCATGCTGGCCGGGTCGATGCCGTTGCGCATCGCCTGCTGCAGGCGTTCTGCGTATTCGTAGCGGTAGCGGGTCAGCGATTCGAGCTGAGCGTTGACCTGCTGTTCGCTCTGGCGTTCTCCTGCCAGTGCCTGCCCCGCCTGGTCACGGGCATTGCGCGCCAGCTCGCTGAGCATGTCGAGCTGTGAGGTGGCACTCATGGCTTGCCTCCCACGGTATTTTCCAGTTGCTCGCGGGCCGTGGCGATCGAGGCGCTCTCTTGCATGCCCTGCTGGAGGAAGCGTTCCAACGAGGGGTAGCGCTGTACGGCATCGTCGAGCTGCGGATCGTGACCGGGCGTATAGGCGCCCACGCTGATCAGATCGCGATTGCGCTGGTAGCGCGAGAAGAGCTGCTTGAAGGATTGCGCCATGCTGAGCTGCTCGTCGTCGATGATGTGCGTCATGGCGCGGCTGATGGAAGCCTCGATGTCGATGGCCGGATAGTGGCCGGCTTCGGCGAGGGTGCGCGACAGCACGATGTGACCGTCGAGAATGGCCCGAGCCGAATCGGCGATGGGGTCCTGCTGGTCGTCGCCCTCGGTGAGTACCGTATAGAAAGCGGTGATCGAACCGCGGCCGCGTTCGGCGTTGCCGGCGCGTTCCACCAGGCCGGGAATCTTGGCGAACACCGAGGGTGGATAGCCCTTGGTGGCCGGTGGCTCGCCGATGGCCAGGGCAATCTCGCGCTGGGCCATGGCGTAGCGAGTCAGTGAATCCATGATCAGCAATACGTTCTGGCCTCGATCGCGGAAGCCCTCGGCGAGTCGCGTGGCATAGGAAGCGCCCTGCAGGCGCTGCAGCGGCGAGGTGTCGGCCGGTGCGGCGACGACGACGGCCCGCCGGCGCCCTTCCTCGCCGAGGATATTGTCGATGAAGTCCTGTACCTCGCGTCCACGCTCGCCGATCAAGCCCACCACGATGACGTCGGCGCGGGTGTAGCGGGCCATCATGCCGAGTAGCACCGACTTGCCCACGCCGGAGCCGGCGAACAATCCCATGCGCTGGCCGCGGCCGATGGCCAGCAGGGCGTTAATGGCGCGAATGCCCACGTCGATCTGCGCTTCGATGGGGGCGCGCGACAGCGGGTTGAGCGGCGGCGAGGTGAGCGGGGCGCGCGGTGCGGATTCCAGTGGCCCCAGGCCGTCGAGCGGTTGGCCGTTGCCGTCGACGATGCGTCCCAGCAGTGTCTCGCCCAGCGGGAAGCGCCGTGCGGCGTGGTCGGGGCCGTCGCCGAGCGGGAAGACCCGCGCACCGGGCATCAGGCCGGTGATTTCTGAAAGCGGCATCAGGAAGAGCTTCTCTCCGGCAAAGCCGACGACTTCGGCTTCGGCAAAGCGAGCCGGCTCGTTGCCGCTGAGAGAGGGGAGCTCGATGCGACAGGCGTTGCCCAATGCCACGCGCAGTCCCACGGCTTCGATGACCATGCCGGTGGCACGCAGCACACGCCCGCTGGTGCGGAAGGCTGGCACGCTCTCGACCCGCTCGCGCACATGAGACAGCGTCTGCTGCCAGCGTGCGTGATGTGGGTTGTGTGCCACGGCCTCGTGCATCGGGGTCTCCATCAGTCGTCGCGGTCCGCTGCGGTAGTGCGACGGCGGACCTGGGATTTGACCGCCTGCCAGCGGCTTTCCCAGGTGGCGTCGAGTTCGCCGCTGGCACTGGTCACGCGGCAGCCTCCACGGGTCAGCTGATCGTCGGGCTGCAGCTTCCAGCCGGCGGCATGCAATTCCTCGCCCAGATGCTTCTCCACCAGCTTGTGGTCCAGCGGATGCAGCCACAGGCGTTGTTGGCCGGTTAGGGGCGGTTCGCTGTGCAGCAGGGCGCGAATCAGCTCGAGGATCTGGCGCGGACGCGTCTTCAAGGCATCGCCGGCCAGCTGTTTGCCGGTCGACAGGGCCAGTGCCACGAGGTCGTCGCCGATCTGTTCGTCGAGTTCGTCCAGCGCCTGGCTGAATGACTGGGCCAGCGGTGCCAGGGGCGCAAGGGCTTCGCGGGTGCGCTCATCGAGCTCGCGCTCGGCCTGCTGGCGGCCCTCTTCGATACCTTGGGCCTGGCCTTCGTGACGGCCTTTCTCGTACCCAGCTCGATAGCCCTCTTCGCGAGCCTGCTCGCGGACCGATTCGCGCAGCGCCTCGAGTTCGGCGCGCTGACGTTCGGCGGCCCGTCGGTTGGCCGCCTCGCGCTGGGCCCGTTCGGAAGAGTTTGTGCCTTCCTCGGATGGCTGGCGGCGTGCGCCGGGGGCCAACTCGCCCATGCGCCAGCGCTGCCAGGCACCGTTGCGTTCGATGGGTACGGAAGGCCGGTCAGACATAGGTTTCGTCTCCACCGCTCAGCACGATCTCGCCGGCATCGGCAAGACGGCGCACCACCTGCAGGATCGCCTTCTGTTCGGCCTCCACCTGGGAGACGCGAATGGGGCCGCGGGCTTCCATGTCTTCGCGCATGAGGTCGGCGGCGCGGCGCGACATGTTGCGCAGGAATTTCTCCATGAGCGAGTCGGGCGCGCCTTTGAGCGCGACTACCAGGGAGTTGGTGTCGATCTCCTTGAGCACCAGCTGGATACTGCGGTCGTCCAGATCGAGGAGGTTTTCGAACAGGAACATCTCGTCGATGATCTTTTGCGCCAGATCCTCGCTGTGCGCGCGTACCGTCTCGATGGCGGTCTCTTCCTGATTGGAATTCATCAGGTTGAGGATCTCCGCAGCGGTTCTCACGCCGCCCATCTTGCTGCGCTTGAGGTTCTGGCCGTCGAGCATGCCCGACAGCACCTCGGTGAGCTCCTGAAGGGCTGCCGGCTGCACGCCGCTGAAGGTGGCGATACGCAGGACCACGTCGTTGCGTAGCTTGTCATCGAACAGCTCGAGCACGTCGGCGGCCTGGTGGCGCTCCAGGTGCACGAGAATGGTGGCGATGATCTGTGGGTGCTCATCGCGGATCAACTCCGACACCATGGAGGGTTCCATGAGGTTGAGCGAGTCGATGCCGGAGCTGGTGCTGGAGCTCTCCAGCACGTCCTCGATCAGGCTGGTGGCGCGCTCGCTGCCCAGGGCCTTGGTCAGCACGGAGCGGATGTGCTCGCTGGAGTTGAGGTTGAGCGCGATGAACTCTTCGGTCTCGTCGCTGAACTCCTGCAGCACTTTCTGCATGTCCTCATGGGAGACTTGACCGAGCTCGGCCATCTCCATGCTGAGCTGCTGGATCTCCTTGGGCGGCAGGAACTTGAACACCTCGGCCGCGCTGTCCTCGTCCAGCGCAAGCATCAGGATGGCACTGCGGCGCATGCCGCTCATGGCTTTGGTCGGCGCGGCACTCATTCCTTGTTCATCCAGTTGCGTACGATCATGGCTATCATGCGCGGATCCTCCTGGGCCATTTCGCGCAGCTCGGTCAGGTGGTCCTCATACGCAGAGGACTTGCGACGCCGTTTGGGCTTGGGATAGGGGCGCTCTTCCTCGCCCTCGACCATCGCTTGATCCCCACCTTCGCCCGCTTCTTCGTCGCCGACCCGCACGCTCAGCGCGCCGCCCGGCGTGGCCGTGGAGAGCACCGGCTGCTGGGTGTAGCGCTTGATCAGCGGGCGCAGGATGAGCAGATAGGTGAGCAGGATGCCCAAGGCCACCAGCAGGTAGCGGCCGATGGTCAGGGCCAGGGCATGGACCTCGGGCGACTGCCACCACTCGATGGCTTCGTCGTCGTCGGTAGCGCGACTGAACGGGCTGTTGACCACCTCGATCTCGTCGCCACGTGCTTGGGAGAAGCCCATGGCTTGACGAATGAGTCGCTCGATCTGAGCGATTTCCTCGTCGCTGAGCGGGGTGGGCTCCCATTCGCCGTCGTCGTTGCGCTCTTCCCGATAGTCGACCACCACGGCGGCGGAGAGGCGCTCCACGCGACCGCGGCGGTGCTGGACATGCTCGACGCTGCGATCCACTTCGTAGTTGACCACGTCGTCCTGGCGCAGGTTGTTTAGCTCCGGTGCTTCTTCCTGCTCGGCTGCATCGCCTTCGCCGTCGTCTCCTTCGGCTGCGTCGTCGTCGGCGTCGCCTTCCGGGTTGGCGATGGGAGAGGGCGCAGTACCGGGCGGCGTGTTGCTCAGCGCGCCGGGAATGCCCATGGCGAGATCGTCGCCGCCATCGTAGGAGAGCGATGACTGACGGCTGCGTATGGCGGCTTCATTGGGCGCCTGGTTGGGGGCGTAACGTTCGGCGGTCTGCTCGCGGCGCGAGAAGTCGATCTGGGCGGCCACCTGGGCACGTACCCGATCGCGGCCCAGTAGGGGGATGAGGATGTTCTCGATGCGCTGCTGGTAGGAGTGCTCGACTTCAGCGATGTAGTCGAGTTGGGTGCCGTCGAGGTCGCCGCCGGCCGCGCTCTGGCGTGAGAGCAGGTTGCCGTCCTGGTCGACGACGGTCACGTCCTCGGCCGCCAGATCGGGAACGCTGCTCGAGACCATGTGGACGATGGCGCTTACCTGGCCTTCGCCCAGCACGCGACCCGCTTCGAGAGTTAGCACGACAGAGGCCTCGGCGGGCTTGCGATCGCGCACGAATACCGAGGCGCGGGCCATGGCCAGGTGTACACGGGCCCGATTGACGGGGCCTAGGGCCTGAATGGAGGTGGATAGTTCGCCTTCGAGGCCACGCTGGAAGTTCACCTGTTCGGCGAATTGGCTGACTCCGAAGGCTTGATCGTCCATCAGCTCGAAGCCGACGTTGCCGCCTCGCGGCAAACCCTGCTCGGCCAATTGCAAGCGTAGCGTATGCACCTGGTCGCTGGGCACCAGCAGAGCCTGGCCGCCCTGACTGAAACGATAGGGGACGCCGCGGCTATCGAGTTCGCTGATGATGCGTCCGCCGTCGGCTTCGCTGAGGTTGCTGTAGAGCACTCGGTACTCGGGGCTCTGGGCCCACATGATCAGCGCGGTCACGATGGCGATGAAGGCGGCGCCGCCAATGAGAAGGGCGACCAGGGGGTTGTTGCGCAAGGGGTCGAGCACACGCGCCAGCGAGCTCTGATCGGCAGAGTTCGCTCGCGAGTTGGTGCTGGCATCCTGGCGGTTCGGCGTCGTTGCGCCATTGCTCATGCGCACCCCCGAGAGAGCGCCATGCCCGCCTGGTTGGCCCTGATATCCCTTCTGGTTCGAGATGAAGGCATCGACTGCATCCGTCCATCGCTGTTATGAAGCCCGGCCGCGCGACGAATGTGGTTCGCGGGCAGCGGCGCAATTGTGATGGACGCCATTATCCAAGGCGCCGTCGATGCCAAAGGCAGGAAAAGCCAGGTTTTTACGTGCCATTTGGTGGCATGGCCGGCTGGGTGCGGCTGCTAGTCTGGCCCCACTCTCACCGAGTGCCCGCTAACATCCGACAGGGGTAACGCCGCATGAGCTCACCAGGCATCGAGTCCGCGCTCGCTCAGATGCAAAGCCTCGCCAGCCAAGCTGCCGGCCAGCCCGAAAAGGGCCAGCAGGTCTCCACCAGCGTGGGGCAGGGCGGGTTTGCCGACGAACTCCAGGCGTCGATCCGCCGCATCAACGAGCTGAAACAGACCGCCAATAGCCAGGCCGAGGCTTTTCAGGCTGGCGACCCAAACGTCGAGCTTAATGACGTGATGGTCGACATGCAGAAAGCCAGCGTTGCCTTCGAGATGGGCAAGCAGGTCCGCAGCCGCCTGATAACGGCCTACAAGGACATCATGAACATGCAGGTGTGAGCGGCTTGCCGATGCGCCGCTGCACGCCTGATGCGTCAGGCTTCCAGGTCGATCAGGCGCCCTTGGAATTCTTCCAGGCGTTCGGCAATGGCCAGCACCTCCTCCGGGGGAATCTGGCGTAGTACCTCGCCCGATTCCTGATCGACGATTCGGGTAATCACTTTAGACGCTTCCTGGTTGATCTCGAAGGAAACGCCGTACTGACGCAGTACTTCGTTGACTCGCTGAACCGGTTCGACCAGGTCGGCCTGGCTGGGCGCTTGTGCGTGACTCTGGGCGTCGGACAGGTGGCCGCCGGCATTGGGCAAGGCGCCCAGCACGTTTTCCTTGCGCTCCCTGGGCGTGGCCTCCGGCAAGACGGATGATACGGAAATCCCCTTGGCGTCGGACAGTGGCGATGTCATGGCGCTGTTTCCTTTTTGGTTATGGTCTGTTCCACAAGTAGAGTCCTGCTCTTCTGTTCTTTCGTTATCGGCGAGTACGTCGGAAACTTTAGCCCCTCGTCAGCTCGGCAAGCTTTTCTTCGGCTGTCAAATCGTATTGGGGCTGCCTTGACCTGGGTCATGGCGGCTTTGGTAGGGGTTGTCTAGCTTCTCTGCTACGTCAGGCGAATGCTAATGCAGCGTTTGTCACTTCCCATAGACAAGGCAGGGGCAAGGAAGCGATGCGCGACAATCAGCCGGTGACGGATAATGAGTACGTGATACGCGAGGGTCAGAATCTCATTTCCCGCACCGACATGAAGGGGCGCATCACCTATGCGTCACCCACCTTTTGCGAGGTCAGCGGCTACTCCCGCGAGGAGCTGGTGGGAGCGCCCCACAACGTCATCCGCCACCCTGACATGCCCGAGATCGCCTTCGCCAACCTCTGGGAAACCATCGAGGCGGGCGAGGTGTGGTCCGGCCTGGTGAAGAACCGGCGCAAGAACGGCGATTTCTACTGGGTGCATGCCAACGTGGTGCCCATCGTCGAAGAGGGCGAGGTGAAAGGCTACACCTCGGTGCGGGTCAAGCCGCGCGACGAGGACAAGGCGTATGCCGAAGATACGTACGCGCGCATTCGCGAGGGGCGAGCCCGTGGGATTGGCCTCGAACGCGGGCGTGTCGTGCGCACCGGCCTGTTCGGTCGGCTGAAACGCTGCGTGCCGCGCGGCCTGCAGGGGAACTTGCTGGTGGCGCTGCTGGTCGCCGTGATCGGTTTGCTGGCTGCCGATGTTCTGGCCTGGCAGTGGCGCCTGCTGACGGCGCTGATCGTGTCATCGCTGCTGGTCGGCGCCTGGCGGCGCCATGCGGGTGCCGTGGCACGCACGCGGGATTTTGCCATGCAGGTGGCGGCGGGCAACCTGGCTGCAGAGGCTCCGCCGGTCGGTCGCGATGGCCTGGGCGAGGTCATCGATGCCATGGCCATCATGCAGCGCAGCCTGGCGAACATTTCGGTGGACATCCACGATATCCTCGACACCGTGTCTAGCGAAACCGCCGAGCTGGAGCGCGACAACCGCAATCTGGCTTCGCATACCCGCCAGCAGTCCGATTCGCTGCAGCAGACCGCCGCCAGCATGGAAGAGTTGACGACTACCGTCCAGCAGAATGCGGCCAACACCGAGCAGGCGGAAAGCGAAGCGGACAAGGTGCGCCGAGCAGTGGGCGACAGTGATGAAGTCGTCAGCGAGCTGGTGGAGAGCATGCAGCAGATCGCCGCCAGCGCCGGCAAGATGACCCAGGCCATCGAGGCGATCGAGACCCTGGCTTTTCAGACTAACCTGCTGGCGCTCAACGCCTCGGTCGAGGCCGCCCGCGCCGGCGTTCATGGCCGGGGTTTCGCGGTGGTGGCCCAGGAGGTGCGCCGTCTGGCGGAGAGCTCCGCCGATTCGGCCGAGCACGTGCGTCGGCTCATCGACACCACCCTGGAAGACGTGGGCGTCGGTGAGCGGCGTATTGCCAGCCTCGAAAGCCACAACCGTGGCGTGGTCGAGGCGGTCAGTGGCATCGATACGCTGATTCGCGAGATCGCCACCGCGTCCCGCGAGCAGGCCATCGGCCTCGAGCAAATCAATCAGGCCGTGGTCGGGATGGATTCGTCGGTTCGCCAGAATGCCGAGCGGGTGTCCCATTCGGCGTCCCTGGGCACGCTGTTGGCCGAACAGGTCGATCAGTTGAGCGTGGCCATTTCGGCGCTGCGCCAGGCCGGTGAGGGCAACGAGTGGGTGAGCCGCGAGCAACGTTTCGAGGCGCACCGTTTGCAAAAGGTCGATGAGGCAACGGCAGCACCGGCATCGGCGGAGGTCGAATCCCTGCCCGCTCACGCGCTGTGATAGGCTCCACGGTTTCGATACGCATGTCGCAAGGAGTCGCGGGATTCATGATACCACCAGCGTTCGGTTCGATGTCCTTGACCCCTGCCGCCAACTGGGATGGACCTCAGGTAGCGGGTGGCCGGCCCCCTGTTCCGTTGCCTTCTTGCTGCCACTTTCTCGAACAGGCCAACGAGGCGCTCCTGCTGACCGATGCCGAGCACCGGATTCTGGTCATGAATCGCGCTTTCGGCGATTTCATCGGCTGCGCGGCCAATGCCCTCGTTGGCCAGCCGCTATCGGACTACCTGCTATCGCCCACCGCACTGCTGCACGATGAGTTCGATGACCGGTTCCGCGTGCAGGTGGAGTGTCGTCATGTCTCCGGGGAGCGGCGCCCGGCACTGTTGTCCGTGAGCCGCCTGCGCGACGCCACTGGAGGCGTCGAGCGTCACGTCATCGTGGTGACCGACCTTGCCGCCTTGATGGACAGTAGCCGGCCACAGAGCCAGGGGCGCGAAGTCTATTTCGATGCGCTCACCGGCCTGCCCAATCTGCAGCTGGTCACCCAGCTCATTCAGGACGCGCTCCAGCATGCCGAACGCACCGATGGCGAGTTGGCCGTGTGCTCCCTCGATCTCGATCACTTCAAGGCGATCAACGACCGGCTGGGCGAGTCGGCCGGAAACCTGCTGCTGTCCGGGCTCGCCCAACGCCTCAGCCACCTGCTGGGCGGTGACGAGGTACTGGCGCGCATCGGCGGCGACGAGTTCGTGGTGGTGATGCACCGCCGCGCCGAACATGCCTTCCTCGAGCAGCTGCAGAGCGCCATCCGTCAGCCCATTCTGATCGGCGATCAGTCGGTTCGGGTGTCGGCCAGCCTCGGGGTGACCCATTATCCGTATGACGCCGTGGATGGCGAGGTGCTGCTGCGCCATGCCACTCAGGCGATGTACCGGGCCAAGCAGCGCGGCCGCGATACCTACCACTGTTTCGATCCGGATCTGGACCAGGCCCTTCAGGTGCGCCAGGAACGTCGACGGCGTTTTGCTCAGGCCATCGATGGCGACGAACTGCGTCTCTATTACCAGCCCCAGGTGGACATGGCCAGCGGCGAGGTGGTCGGTGTCGAAGCTTTGGTGCGCTGGCAGCATCCGCAGGAAGGGCTGCTCGCCCCCGGGCTGTTCCTGCCCGATATCGCCGGCACGTCCCTGGAGATCGATCTGGGCGAGTGGGTGCTGTCCCAGGCTCTGTGTCAACTGCAGTCGTGGCGTGAGGCGGGCATCACGCTGCCGGTGAGCGTCAACATTTCGCCGGCCCACCTGCTCCAGGATGACTTTCCCGAGCGCCTTGCCGTACTGCTCGAGGCCAACCCTCAGGTACCGGCAAGGTTGCTCAAGCTGGAAGTGCTGGAAACCGCCGCCATGCACGACATCAATACGGCCATGGCCGTCATTCGGCAGTGCCAGACGCTGGGGGTGGACGTAGCGATCGACGATTTCGGCACGGGCTTCTCGTCGCTCACCTACCTGCGCCAGCTGCCGGTCGACCTGATCAAGATCGACAAGAGTTTCGTGCGCGACATGCTCTCCGACCCCGGCGACATGGCCATCATCGAGAGCATCATCTACATGGCCAATCGCTTCGACCGCGCCATGCTGGCGGAAGGCGTGGAAAGCCTGGAGCACGCCCGCGCCCTGTTCCGGGTCGGTTGCACGCTGGCCCAGGGTTTCGGCATCGCGCGGCCCATGCCGGCGGGTCGCGTGCCCGAATGGCTCGAAGAGTGGCCGCGGCGCGAGGAATGGACGGACCTTCAGCGGCCCATCGACGGTTCTCATCTCGTGTGACGGCCCTGCGATATCAAAACCCTAGCGAGACCCCATGAGTCACGAACTGCCCATCGAACGCATCATGCAGACTGGCCTGCTCACCTGCCAGCCCTCCACGCCGTTGTGCGAGGCCGCCCAGCGCATGGCCGAGCGCCAGTGCAGTTCCATCGTCGTCGTCGCGGCGGGGCGGGCGTTGGGCATCTGGACCGAACACGATGCCCTGGCCGTCGATTTTGCCGATCCCGCCAGCTTGCGGCGTCCCATCGGCGAGATGATGAGCCAGCCGGTGATCAGTCTGCCGCTCAGCACGCCCCTGGGGGAGGCGGCCATGCGCTTTGCCGCCGAAGGGCGACGCCATTTCCTGGTCGTCGACGACAGGGAAATGCCGCGTGGCATCCTCTCTCAGACCGATGTCGCGCTGAATCAGGGGCTCGAACCCTATCTGCGATTGCGTGAGGTCCAGGGTGCCATGCATCAACGCCCGCTGGTGTTGTTGGGCCACCAGTTGCTCTCCGAGGCGGCGTGCCACATGCGTGAGTTCGGCGGCGATGCCGCCGTGGTGCGATGCGTCGACGGTGAACTCGGCATTCTCACCGAGCGCGATCTGGTGCGTTTCGTCGCTCGACATCCTGGCGATACGCCGGTCGATGGCCTGGCCAGCCGGCCGCTGCTGACCGTGCGCCCGCACGACACCCTGATCGCCGCCCGCGACAGCCTGATCGACAACCGCGTTCGCCATCTTGCGGTACTCGATGATGCCGGCGAGGTCGTCGGCCTGCTCGGTTTCCGCGATATGCTGGCCGGTGCCGAGCAGCTCTACTTGCAGGATCTGCGCGAGGCCCTGGAGCAGCGCGACCATGCCTTGGCGCAATCGCGTCACAACCTTCAGCTCGCCGAACGGGTGATCGACTCCTCTCTGGAGGGCATCATCATCACCGATGCACAGAACCGCATCGAGTTCGTCAATCCGGCGTTCAGCCACATGACGGGCTATTCGGTGGAAGAGGTGCTGGGGCGGACCCCGCAGATTCTCTCTTCCGGCCGCCACGATGCCGCCTTCTATCGGCAGATGTGGGATACCCTGCAGCGTTGCGGCTATTGGCGAGGTGAAATCTGGAACCGTCGCAAGAGCGGCGAGCTCTATCTAGAGCTGCTCACCATTACCGCCATCAGCGACGAGGAGGGCAAGACCACCCACTACGCGGCGCTGTTCAACGACATCACCCACATTCGCGAGAACGAGGAGCGCATCAGGCGGCTGGCCTACTATGACGCCCTGACGGGCCTGCCCAATCGCCGTCTTCTCGAGGACCGCCTGGAGCTGGCGATTCGTCACGCTCACCGCAACCAGTCGCGGCTGGCGGTGATCTTTCTCGACCTCGACCACTTCAAGCAGGTCAACGACACCCTGGGCCATGCCATGGGCGACGAACTGCTGGTGGTCATTGCCGAGCGTCTGCAGACGCGCCTGCGCGAGGACGATACCCTCGCTCGCCTGGGCGGCGACGAGTTCCTGGTGCTGCTGCCCGACCTTGACGAGGTCGACGAGGCGACCCGCATCGCCCGCCGCTTGATCGAAGCGGTCAGCGAACCCAGTCAGCTCGGTGAACACAGCTTTCGGGTGGGGGCGAGTCTGGGCATCAGCCTCTACCCGGACGATGCCGATAGCGCCGAAGCGCTCATCCACGACGCCGATACGGCCATGTATCGCGCCAAGCAGGAGGGTCGCAACGCTTACCGTTTCTTCCGCGCCGCCATGAACCAGCAGGACGACCGGCAACTGATGCTTGAGACGGCGCTGCGTAACAGCCTGGAGACCGGAGAAGGCATCGAGGTCTATTACCAGCCGCTGTTCGAACGTGACGGCGGCCGCCTGCACAGCGCCGAAGCGCTGCTGCGCTGGCATCATCCGGTGTTCGGTAGCGTCTCGCCCGTCGACTTCATCCCGCTGGCCGAACGAGCGGGACTGATGGTACCGCTGGGCGAGCGCGTCATGCAGATGGTGTGTGCCCAGCTCGCTGCCTGGCAGCGTGAAGGGTGCGAGCCGGTGCCGGTGGCCGTCAACTTGTCTGCCCGCCAGTTCTGGCAGAACGATCTGCCCGGCCAGGTGGCAGCCATGCTCGAGGCCCATGGCCTGCCGCCAGGGCTGGTGGGCTTCGAGGTCACCGAGAGCACGCTGCTCGATAAGCAGCAGCAGGCCACGACCCTGCTGCAGGGGCTGCGTGACTTCGGCTGCAGCCTGGCCATCGACGACTTCGGCACCGGCTACTCCTCACTGAGCTACCTGCAGGATCTGCCCGTGACCACGCTCAAGATCGACCGCAGCTTCATCCAGCGCTTGGGGGAGGGCGAACGGGGCAGTGCCGCCATCGTTGCTGCGGTGACGGGCATGGCCCACGAGCTGGGCCTCAGCGTGGTCGCCGAGGGGGTGGAAACCGAGGCGCAACGCCGGGCGCTGCAGCGCTACCCGGTCGATCTGTTGCAGGGTTTTCTGTTCGGCTACCCGGTAGAGCCGGGCCAGTTTGCGCGCAGCCATCTGGCCAGCCAACAGCACGCCAACGTCTAGCTTGGCTTCCCCTGTTCATCTTGGGCGAAATAGCCGCTGAGCAGCGCCGCCAAGGCAGCGCAAATCAGGCTTTCGGTTGGTAGCCGATGCCAGTAGGCTAGTTGGCTGTTTCGCGTACACCACGGCCCCATGACCCGATCCGCATTCACCGGCAGCAGCGATCATCGCGGCCCCCTGCGCCACGAGTCACTCATGCCCTCGCAGCCTGGCGACGAGGAAGAGGGCGGCTGGATGATCGGTTACCTCGATGTGATGACCTTGCTCGTGGCCCTGCTGGTGCTGATCTTTACGCTGTCGTTTGCCGAACGCCGCGACGAGGCGGATTCGGCGCCGGCCAGCGTTGCCGTGGAGGATCCCGGCCCGGTCAGCGTGCCGCTGCCCGAGCGGCTGGAACGGGTGCTGGCCGCGCGACCGATGCAGGATCTGCTACCGGAAGGCTGGCTCAGCAACGGGGCCGTCTCCGCCGCCCTGGGCGTTGCCGGATTGCCGCCGCGGCCACCCAGTACGCAGCCGCCGTCGATGCTGACGCGGCAAGCGTTGCCAAGAGTGGCGTATCCGCCAACCGAGCCCCCGCCGCCCAGCGACTGGCTGGCCAGTGCGTCGCCGCAGTCGCTGCTGCCGCAGCCCTTGGCGGCTGAGGAAGCGGCGCTCGACTTGCCGCTGGCCGACTTTCTGCTGGTGCTCACTGATCGCCCTCCCGAAGGGATGCGCGAGGTGTCTCCCGAGGCGATAGCCGGAGCCGAAACCCTTGCCGAACGCCTGGCGGACGCCCCCTACATGCCCGATCTCGAAGGGGTGGCGGTATCGCGCGTGGCCGAAGGCATCAGGCTGCGTGTCGAGGATCAGTGGCTGTTCCCCACCGCCGAAGCCGAGCTCACCGACGACGGCGAGGCGCTGGTGCAGCGCATGGTCGAGATCGTCCAGCGCCACGACGGCGAAGTGGCGGTAGAGGGGCACACCGATAGTCGCACCATCGATACCGAGGAGTTTCCGTCCAACTGGGTGCTCTCCAGCGCTCGGGCCATCGCCATCGTCCATGCTCTCGAAGAAGCCGGCGTCGATGCCCGCCGCCTGCGTGCCGTGGGGCTCGCCGACACCCGGCCGCTGGCCGACAACGATACCGCCGAAGGGCGCGCACGCAACCGGCGCGTGGAAGTGATCATCCACGCGCGGTGAAACGTCGTCCTCAAGTCGTTTCTCTGCTTGCCGATAGTCTCTGACTCATGCCCGTGGCACCCGTGGGCAAGAATCCACTCGGACTCATGAGTACCCCTGAGATGATCACCTCATTACGACTTCGCATCTTGTTGGCCACCGTAGTGGTCATCGTCCTGGCGCTGCTGGCCAACGGCCTGGCCAACTACCTGACGGTACGCTCGCACAACGACGATCAGGTGGCCCGCAACCTCACCGCCGTCTCCCAGGGCAATGCCAAGGCCATCAGCGAGTGGTTCGCTACGCGTATCTCCATGATGGAAGCACTGCGCGTCGGCGACGACATCGACGATTCCCTCGGCGACCTCGAGCTCGTCGAACAGTCCGGCGACTTCCTGGCCGTCTATCTCGGCGATCCCCGCGACGGCAGCACCATCTTCTCCGACGGCTGGGAGCCCGGCGACGACTTCGACCCGCGCGAGCGGCCCTGGTACCAGGCCGCCGTGGATGCTGAGGAAACCATCGTCACCGCACCCTACGAGGATGCGCAGACCGGCGATTTGGTGGTGACCATCGCCACGCCTTTCCATGACGACGGCGAGCTACAGGCCGTGGCCGGGGGCGACATCGTCATCACCGACATCGTCGACATCGTCACCGAGATCGCCCCGACGCCCTCCAGTCTGGGTTTTCTCACCACTGCCGACGGAACCCTGGTGGCGCACCCCGATCCGGCGCTCAGCCTCGCCTCGACCACCGAGCTGGCGCCGACGCTCGATGCCGCGCGTCTCGCTGAGCTTGCCGAGGCAAGTGAGCCCATCGAGGTCGCACTGGACGACGAGACCAAGCGACTGCGCAGCGCTGACGTGGCGGGCACCGACTGGCAGTTGGTGGTCGCCCTGGACGATCACGAGGCCACTGCCGGCCTGCGCGCCGTGCTCGGCACCTCGGCGGTCACGCTGCTGGTGGTCGCCGGCGGTGCGACGCTGGTGCTGGGAGCCCTGCTGCGTGTGATGTTCCGTCGCCTCAAGACGGTGCGCGGTGCCATGATCGATATTTCCAGTGGGGAGGGCGACCTGACCCGGCGCCTGCCCGAGGATGGCAAGGATGAGGTGGCCGAGATCGCCGCGGCATTCAACGCCTTCGTTTCGAGGCTGGAGGGGGTGATGTTGACCATTCGCGATGCCAGCGAGTCGGTCAATGTGGCGGCCGGCGAGATCGCCACCGGCGGTCAGGATCTGTCGCGGCGCACCGAGAATGCGGCCTCCAGCCTGCAGCAGAGCTCGGCTTCCATCGAGGAGATCTCCGGGACCGTGGAGCACACCGCTCAATCATCGCGTCAGGCCAACGAGCTGTCGCAATCGGCGGTGCAGATGGCCTCTCAGGGGGGTGACGTGGTCAATCGCGTGGTATCGACCATGGAGGAGATCACCGACTCGTCACAGCGCATCGCCGAGATCGTCAAAGTGATGGATGGTATCGCCTTCCAGACCAACCTGCTGGCCTTGAATGCCTCCGTGGAAGCTGCCCGTGCTGGCGAGCACGGCAAGGGCTTTGCCGTGGTGGCCAGCGAGGTGCGCCAGTTGGCCACTCGCAGTGCCGAGGCCTCGCGCGACATTCGTGGCTTGATCGACGATTCCGGCCAGAGGGTCACCGCCGGTACCGAGCTGGTGCGCCAGGCTGGCAGCTCCATGCAGGAATTGGTGGCCAGCGTGAACCGCGTGGCCGAGGTGCTGGGCGAGATCAGCGTGGCCTCCGGCGAGCAGAGCGACGGCATCGGCCAGGTCAACGTGGCGGTGGCCGAGCTCGACCGCATGACCCAACAGAACGCCGCTCTGGTGGAAGAATCCACCACCGCCGCCGAGCAGCTCAAGGATCAGGCCGAGCGTCTGGCCGAAGCGGTGGGGGGCTTCACCTTGAGCGAGACACGGCCGGTGCAGGCGTAAGCCGCCGTAGCCGATCGGTCGAAACGCAGCAGGCCAGCGGCATTGCCGCTGGCCTTTCGTCTTTTTCATTTCCCTAAAGTTCGCCAGCGAGCAGCCGATGCTGGTAAAACGGGGAGGCAAATTCACCGGCCAAAGGCTGTATCGTATGGCTAGTATTTCATCGCTCGGCGTGGGTTCCGGGCTCGATCTCAATGGCCTGCTCGGCCAACTGCAGGAAGCGGAGCGGGCAAAGCTCGAGCCCATCCAGCAGCAGGTCCAGGAGCAGGAAGTCAAGATCTCTGCCTATGGCGAGTTGCAGAGTTCGCTATCTTCCTTTCAGGATGCGGCCAGCAAGCTCAGCGATTCATCGCTATTCCAAGGCCATAACGCCAGTGTCACCGGCGATGCCTTCGAGGCCGCGGCGAACAGCGATGCCGCAACGGGCGAGTACAGCGTCACGGTCAACGATCTGGCCACCGCCGGTAGCCTGGCCACCCAGCGGGTGAGCGACCCCACCGCCGAGATCAGCAGTGGCGCCACCGACCTCGATCTCACCTTCGAGGATGCCACCCTCGATACCACGGTGACGATTGCCGCCGACAGCACGCTGGAAGACATCCGCGATGCCGTGAATGCCGATTCCGAAGCCGCGGTGAACGCCTCCATCGTCAATGACGGCGAGGGTTACCGGCTGGCACTGATGTCCGAGGATACCGGGCAGCAAGCCAGCATCACCGGCACCAATTTCGCCACCGTGGCCGACCAGGCGACCCTGACCGATGCCACCGTGGCACAGGCCGGCCAGGATGCCAGCCTGGACGTGAACGGTATCGCGATCTCCAGTACCACCAACCAGGTCGAAGACGCCATACAGGGCGTCACGTTGAACCTCGAGCAGCAAGGTTCCGGCACCCTCAGCGTGGCCCGAGACGACGACTCGATCCGCGAAGCGGTAACCGGCTTCGTGGAGAGTTACAACGACCTGAAGGAGACCTCGGGAAGCCTAAGCGCCTTCAACGGTGAAGAGGGCGAGGCCGGCGCGCTGATCGGCGACAACGCCGTGCGTACCATCGAGTCGCGCCTGCGCAGCGACCTCGCTGCCGGGGTGAGCGTGGATGGCGAGCAAAGTCTGCTCTCCGACGTGGGGCTGTCGATGACCGTCGACGGCACGCTCGAACTCGACGAGGGCGAGCTGGATGCCGCACTCGCCGAGGATCCGGCCGCCGTGGAAGCCTACTTTGCCGGCAACGAAACCGTGCCCGGCCTGGCCGGGCGTGTAACCGAGACGGCCGAGCAGTTGACCAGCGAGAATGGTGCTCTGACCACCTCTCTCGACGGTGCCGAAAACCGCATCGATAGCCTCAACGATCGCTACGCCCGTGTGGAAGACAGCATCGAGCAGACGATCGACCGCTACCGCACTCAGTTCAGCCAGCTCGATGCCATGGTCGCTCAAATGAACCAGACCAGTTCCTATCTTACCCAGCAGCTGAGCAACCTGGGCGGTGGCCAGTCCGGCGGCCTGTTGTAGGCCACTAGACCGGCTCCGCGCTTTTCATGACCCTGGCTTCGGTCGGGGTTTTGTGATTTAGGCGATGCTCGAAGAGTGGCTAGCGCAGGCGATTGAGTTTTTTTCGTGTAAGGCCTAAAGTTTTCGTCAAGGTGGCCGATAGCCCACTCTACAAGGCCCATGTTGGGTGCTCACGGAAGGTCAACTACCATGGCAAGTATCTCATCCCTTGGCGTCGGGTCCGGTCTCGATCTCAGCGGTCTGCTCGAGCAGCTGCGGGCTGCCGAGCGCGAGAAGCTGCAACCCATCACTGAACAGAAGACTCAGGAGAAGGGCAAGATATCGGCCTATGGTCGTCTTCAATCAGGCCTCAACAAGTTTCAGGACGCGGTAGCCAAGCTCAACGATGGCGGCCTCTATCAGAGCCTTTCCGCCAGCGTACAGGGCGAGGGCATGACGGCGACGACTAGCGAAGAGGCCAGCCCCGGCCGCTACGAGGTCGCGGTCACCCATACCGCTCGCGCGGGCAGCTTGGCCAGCACGGGAGTCGCCGATCTCGAGACGACTCAGATCGCAGCGGATGCCATCGACCCGAAGCTCACGGTGACCTTCGGTGACGACACCACCAAGGACATTGCCCTGACGCCAGGCGCCACCCTGGAAGAGATTCGCGATGCCGTCAATGCCGATGCCGAAGCGGGAGTGAACGCGTCGATCATTTTCGATGGCACGGACCATCGCCTGGTGCTCAGCTCTCGGGAGAGCGGTGCCGATGCCGGCGTCAAAGACATGGCCTTCTCCGGCCTGGAGGGCGGCGTGACGCTGGCTGGCGACCCCGATACCCATCAGGAAGGGCGCGATGCGCTGCTCGAGATCAATGGCATCGAAATCACCAGCACCACCAACACGGTGGAAGGGGCCATCCAGGGCGTGACGCTCACGCTCGACCCGAGTGCTTCTGGCGAAACCATGAGTCTCGTGGTGGAGCGCGACCGTGAATCGGTCAAGGAGGCGGTCACGGCGTTCGTCGATGCCTACAACGAGATGAAGTCCACGGTAGGCCGCATGACCAATGTGACCGGCGATGCGGAGACAGCCGGCGAGCTGGTCGGCGACCGTACCGTGCGCAATATCGAAAGCCAACTGAGCCGCAACCTGGTCGACACGGTGGCCGGTGGCGATATCACCATGCTTTCTCAGCTCGGCATTTCCCTCCAGGTAGATGGACGTCTTGAGCTGGATTCGAGCAAGCTCGATGAGGTGATGGCCGACAACCCCCAAGCTTTGGTTGACTTCTTCGCCGGCAATAGCGAGGAAGCCGGCATGGCGGGCCGTCTCGAGGGATCGCTGGGGCGCATGCTGGGCGACGACGGTAGGATCCAGAGCGCCATCAGCAGCTCCGAGACCCAGGTCAGCAGCCTGGAGCGGCGCTATGACCGCACCGAGCAGAGCATCGAGCGCACCATCGACCGCTACCGCAAGCAGTTCAGCCAACTGGACGGCATGATCGCCCAGATGAATTCCCTCAGCTCCTACCTCGGGCAACAGCTCACCATGCTGAATAGCCAGTACACCCAAAACTAAAGTCGCCACACTTCCACTCGCTTCTCGATGCGCCCACCTGGGCGCATCGTTTTGTTCCAGGTCTTGGGTACCACATCCCTCGCTGATCGAGGCTGCCTTCCCTGGCGTTCAGTCGCTCGGATACAGGCAATGCGGAAAATTCCTACTTCACCCTAAAGTCAAAGGCTCAGCGGCCGTTATAGGAAGTAACGGCCACTGGCGCCGTTGCGGCAGGCCCCACCGTTGCAGGCTCGGGGCAGCCAATGGAGCCCTCAACGAAGAAGGAATGATCTCATGTCTGTGATCAATACCAATATCACCGCCCTGATCGGGCAGAACAACCTGAAGGGCGCCCAGAGCGCCATGCAGCAGGCCCAGGAGCGCCTCTCCTCTGGCCTGCGCATCAACGGTGCCAAGGACGATGCCGCCGGCCAGGCCATCGCCAACCGCATGACCAGCACCGTGACCGGCCTGAACCAGTCGGCGCGTAACGCCAACGACGGCATCTCGCTGGCCCAGACCGCCGAAGGTGCCCTGGATCAGGTCAACGACAACCTGCAGCGCATTCGTGAGCTGACCGTTCAGGCGCAGAACGACACCAACACCGCTCAGGACATCGACTCCATACAGGAGGAAGTGAACGAGCGCCTGGCGGAAATCGATCGAGTGACCGATCAGACGGAGTTCAACGGCCGCTCGCTCTTTGGCGATGGTGCTGACACGTCATTCAATATCCAGGTTGGTGCTAAAGATGGAGAGACCATTGGCGTCTCAATTTCCGATTCAGCCGGTGACGGCACCAGCACGACTAGTGGTGGGTGGAACATGCACACCAGCACCGGGGTAGATGTGTCGGGTCAGACCGTTGGCGGTGAAGCGCGTTCTGAGTCGACCTTTGGGTTCGATGTTCTTGCGGACGATGCACTGGCGATTCTTGATAACAATATCGGCAATGTCGATGAGGCACGGAGCAACCTCGGTGCCATGCAGAACCGCTTCGAGACGGCCCTGGATAACATCGAAACCACCTCGACCAACCTGCAGGCGGCTCGTTCGCGGATCGAGGATGCCGACTACGCCGTCGAGGTTTCCAATATGACGCGGGCGCAGATTCTTGAACAGGCAGGGACTTCCATCCTGGCCCAGGCCAATCAGAGCCCGCAGAGCGTGCTCTCCCTGCTGGGTTAACCGCTTGGGGCGGCCCATTGAACCAACGGGTCGCCCTGACGAGGCCAAATCCGCATTCTTTTTTGCACAATGCCCCTAAAGAATCGCGCCGTTCGGCCGTTAACCAATAGCAAGCTGCTAGATATCTATCGATTCGGAGGTTGGACATGTCAGTCATCAACACCAATATCACTGCCCTGATCGGGCAGAACAACCTGAAGAGTGCACAGTCCTCGATGCAGCAGGCCCAGGAGCGTCTCTCTTCAGGCCTGCGTATCAACGGTGCCAAGGACGATGCGGCCGGTCAGGCCATCGCCAACCGCATGACCAGCACCGTCACCGGCCTGAACCAGTCGGCGCGTAACGCCAACGACGGCATCTCGCTGGCTCAGACCGCTGAAGGCGCCCTGGACCAGGTCAACGACAACCTGCAGCGCATTCGTGAGCTGACGGTTCAAGCCCAGAACGATACCAACACCGCGCAGGATATCGACTCCATCCAGGAGGAAGTGAACGAGCGCCTGGCGGAAATCGAGCGTGTCACTAGTCAGACTCAGTTCAACGGTCGCGATCTCTTCTCCGGTGCGACCGATTCTACCACCGATTTCACCATCCAGGTCGGCGCTAAGGATGGGGAGACAATCGGCATCAGCATCGATGCATCCAACGTTGCAGACCTGACCGCAGCGGGCGGTTGGAATATGTATGAGGATGGAGGCATTGCGACAGGCTCAATGGATGTGAATACCATTGCTGGCGTCGACAGGGCTGTAGACGCCGATGGCTTTGATGTTCTGTCTCAGGATGGTGCAGGCGATAGCAACGCACTTTCCATCGTCGATGACAGACTGGCTGCTGTCGATGAGGCCCGCAGCAATCTGGGTGCCATGCAAAACCGTTTCGAGACGGCACTGGATAACATCGAAACCACCTCGACCAACCTGCAGGCAGCTCGCTCGCGGATCGAGGATGCCGACTATGCCGTCGAAGTTTCCAATATGACGCGGGCGCAGATTCTGGAGCAGGCGGGTACCTCCATCCTCGCCCAGGCCAACCAGAGCCCGCAGAGCGTGCTTTCCCTGCTGGGCTAAGCTAGCTCACGACTTCAAAGGTGAGATAACCCGGACCTTGGTCCGGGTTTTTTTATGATTGGTCTTCGCCAAGGACTGTTAAATTGGCTTGAATCGCCAACCATGCCCAGCCGATCATCGAGGGTTCCATGGCCAAGAAAAAGTCGCGCCAGAAACAGTCGGTTCGCAAAGTGTCATCGAAGCGGGCCAATCAGAACCAGCAACGCATGCACGGGCATGCTGACCTAGGGGTTCCAAAGCCTCAAGTAGAGAATTTTATGGCGCTGTACAAGGCAAGGCGCTTGAGTGAGGCTGAGAACGAAGCCCGCTTGATGACCGAACGCTATCCGGAAAGCGCTTTCGCCTGGAAGGCATTGGGCACCACGCTACTCGAGGATGGTCGGGTCGAAGAAGCGCTGGCGCCTCTGAGCCGGTCTGTGGAACTCGATGACTCGGATCCATTGGCATTGACGAGCTTGGCTGCGGTTTACTACCAGCAGGGCGATCATGAGCAGGCCGTACGCTACCAGAGCCGGGCTGTCGAGCTCCAGTCTGATTATGCGCCGGCCCAGTACCGCCTGGCCGAAATGCTGCAAATGGCAGGTAAGCAGCTTCAGGCACTCGGACATGCCAAAAAGGCTCAGGAACTTGGCTATGATGATTTTCGCTCACGGGTATTGGTGGGTGCTCTTCTCTATCAAACGAAATATTTCAGTGAAGCACTGAAAATCTATGATCAGCTAGAGAAAGAATATCCTGGGAACGCACCTGTTTATAATAACCTAGGAAATCTTTACAAGGATATTGGTCAATACGAGCTTTCTGAGGTTTATTATAAAAAAGCACTGGATGTGCAGCCGAATTATGTGATGGCGTATTCCAATATCTTTTTTGCCAAGCACTACAATCCGGATGTGTCTCAGCAGGAGATCATCGATTTTGCCAAGGACTGGGATAAGCACTTTTCTCTGACTGAGATGTCGGTGCCTGGCAATACTCAAGACGTGACGAAACCCCTACGTGTCGGCATGATCTCTTCCGGGTTTCGCATCCATCCAGTAGGGCAGATGATTGCCTCGGCTCTGGAGCATAGCCGGCCGGACATCCACTTTTATGCCTATAGTACCAATGACTACGATGATTACGTTACCCAGAAAATTCGCGAGTCGACTCGAGTATGGCGTTCCGTTCGACATTTGAGCCAGGAAGTGTTAGCTCAGCAAATTCGTGACGATGGTATCGATATTCTTATCGATCTATCGGGCCATGGGGATGGTAGCTGCCTTCAGGCCATTTCTAGGCGTCCGGCTCCCATTTGTGTCAAATGGGTAGGGGGGTTGGTCAATACGATGGGGCTCTCCTCCATCGATTATTTGCTTTCGGACTCCATCGAGACTCCTGAAGGAGTAGACGATCAGTACACCGAGAAACTGATTCGTTTGCCGGATGATTATATCTGTTACATGCCGTGCCCTTACGCACCTAACACCTCTTCATTACCGGCGATCAAGAATGGCTATATCACCCTCGGTTGTTTGAATAATCCGGCAAAAATCGGCGAAAGACTGCTGATCGAATGGGCCGTGCTGATGCACGAATTGCCGGAAAGTCGTTTGCTGCTTCGCGGCGCCCAGTATGAAAGTGATGACTTCTGTGCGTGGATTCGCAATACGCTAGGCGAGCAGGGGATTGCAGAGTACCGGGTCATCCTCGAAGGCCCGGCCAAACACCAAGAGTTCCTGGAGACCTATCAGCGCATCGATATTGCCCTGGATAGCTGGCCTTACTCGGGCGGCCTGACGACCTGCGAGGCCATGCTGATGGGTGTGCCTGTCGTGACTCTACCCGGGCCGACGTTTGCCGGCCGTCATAGCGCCACTCACTTGATCAACGCCGGCCTGCAGGAACTGGTGACCAGCAGCTGGGAAGAATACCGCCAGCGGGTGCTTGAGCTAGCCAATGACTTGCCCAATCTAGCCGTGATTCGTGCTGGTCTGCGCACTGTCTTGCATTACTCCCCGGTATGTGATGCCTCACGGTTTGCCAATCACTTCAATAATGCCTTGCGCGCCATTTGGATTCGCTACTGTGAAAGTAAAGAACCGGAGGCGCTCACCTTCAACAAAGAAGGTGAACTGTGGTTCGAAGATGATAAGCAGCCGCTCGAAATTCCCGAAGCGCGCAGCGAAGAGGAAGTAGAGAGCGAAGGCTTCGACTGGCAGCTCGATGAACCCATTACCATCATCGACAACGCAGCCGTACTGCCTCGCCACCCCGACTATCCCAAATGGATGGCCAGTGGCCACTTGGCGGTAATCAGTTTCGACCCTGCCAGCCTGCTCAATAATAAGATTGAAGAGCTTAAGGAGTATGGCGAGCTTCAGCATTACCCGCATGCCCTACTTGGTGACGGCCAACCTGAGACCTTATACGCTACGCTGGATGCCGAGAAAGGCAGCACGCTCAAGCCGCTACCGGAAGAACAGCAGCCAGAATACTTGCGCGACAAGCTTAAGGTCCTTGCGGAACTGCCCATCAATACCGTTGCGCTCGATCAAATCGAAGGTCTGCCCAGTGTCGATATGCTTGTACTGGATGACCTTCACGATGCGATGAAGGTTCTGGAGAACGGCGAGCAGACACTGAAGAATACATTGTTGATTCAAGTGCGTGTGGCTTTCCAGCCAACGCATGAGCGGCAACCGAATTTGGCTGAACTACAGCACTGGGCAAGCAGAAATGGATTCCGTTTCTACACATTGCACAGCCTGCAGTATCACAGCCATTTGCCCGAGGATTTACCTGTCGATCAACAGCTAGCCAGCGAGCTGGTAAGTGCAGAAGTGCTTTTTTTGCCAAGCCAAAAACGAGTTTCAGAACTAAATGATCAGCAAAAGGAAAAGCTAGCATATTGTCTTGATAGCGTTTATGGAATATTAGATCTAGCATGCGCCATTTTGTCTAAATTAGATAAATCAATAGGTTATAGTTATTCTGCTCAGTTAAGCTTCAGTACAAAAAAGGTAGGGGGGGGTGGAAGCCATGAAGGCTTCAAGGGTGCACTTCGTGGAAAAAAACTGGTATTCCTATCGACAGGAGATGCGGCTAATTTTGGTAACCTGCAAAAGAACCAAGATGGATTATTTTCTTTTTTAAAAAAGAACGGGGTTTCAGTAGAAAAGTATGGAGAAGTTGATAGCAAAGCCCCCGATCTTCTAAAGAAAATCTTGGATGATGGGAGCTGTATTGTCTATGGCTCTAACCGTTTCTACGATTTGCCACACAAAGCACGAATGATTGGACTAATAGATGATCACCCGTTCTCTCGATTCATGCTTGAACGCGTTGCAAAAATAAACAATGAGGATATTTTTTTCTCATATGCAAAATCTGTCGTTGAAGAACTTCAGTTCTTGCGTCCTGATGTAGAGAAGGTGTTTTATTTATCACTCCCTCCCAAAGAGACTAATCTTAGCTTGGAAAGCTTAGAGAAAAAAGATTTTTTTTGCCGGAAGATAGATTTATTACTGCCTTTAAGTTTAGTTAGCAAAAAAGATCTTTTGAATCTTGAGCAAAGAGTATCGAGCTTGGCTAAGCAGCTGGGTGGATTATGGAGAAAAAAGTCAAAGGAAATTTTTTATGAGTTATTGAATAATGATAAGAGCCCATTGGAACTTTTTAAGTCCGCTTATAAAGAAATATATGGTTATAGTTGGAATGTGACATACCCTTGGGATAAGCAGGATATTGCTCTTTTTGCGTTAATGAGTGATATAGATATTTTAGCAAGGCAAAAAAAGAGAATTTATGCAATAGAATCAGTCCAGAGCTTGGCTGTTAGTAAGAAAGTCGTCGTCACTGTCGAAAGAGATGTGCTGGATTCATTGGGAATCAGCGAGTATGTTAATGCTATTGGTGCAGTTCGCGCCGCTGAGCTAGAGGGGGTTTATAAAGACAGTAAGGCTGTATTAAATATTAACCCTTCTTATAAAGATGGCTTGCATGAGCGCGTTGTTAATGCCTCCACTTTCGGGTGTGCGCTGATTACCGATGCTAATGACAAAATAAAAGAATGCTTTGTGGAAAAGGAATCCTTTGTTACTTTAGATTATCTAAAGTGTGCTGCATGGGATGATAATTATATTTTTAGGATCGCATGCAATGCTAAGGCTGTTACTGATGCTCTTTATGAAAGTGGTGGATTTTATAAGGAATTTTCGAAAAAATTGGTTGATAATTTGCAGGTAGATTCTGGGGAAAATTCTGAGGTGAAAAAGATAGGGGGAGTAGAATCAAAAACAAAGAGGCATATGGAAAAAATTAAGAGCATGCATGAGGCGGAAGTAGAAAGAATTAAAACAAAAAATAAAATCCGCGTTGTTTTTCTGGCGATCCACAGAAGTGCTTGGAAAGTCGATGCTGTTTTTCGGGCCATGCTACGAGATTCTTTTTTTGAGCCAGTGGTATTAGTTTGTCCAGACCTGAATAAAAAAAACGAAGAGCTTATTTTTGAAGAGCTTAGAGAAGCGTATGACTTTTTCAAGGGGAAAGGTTACCAGGTTTTTTCCTCATGGAAAAAAAGTCAGGGTGCATGGAGAAAGCTAGATGATTTGAAGCCTGATTTGGTTTTTTTTACCAATCCTTATAGTCTTACCTTTTCAGAGTACTATGATTCGGCATATAAAAAATACCTTTCTTGTTATGTGCCTTATCAGTACCAGGTTTGTGTGTATAAAAATAATCAGCCGGATTATAATCAGCCTTTCCACAATCATATGTGGCGGATTTTTGCTCCACATGCGCTTAGTAAAGAGATTAGCAGCTCTGTTTCAGATAATGAAGGGGAGAATGTTATTGTGACAGGTTACCCAATATCCGAAGATCTTAACTCCCTGACGTCTCAGGAAAAAAAGCCTTCTTGGAAGGGTCAATCTAATAAAAAGATTAAAGTAATATGGGCCCCACATCAGACGATAGACAATCCAGATATACCCTTTTCAACTTTTTTGATGTACAGCGATTTTTTTAAAGAGTTGTCTGAGTTGTTTTTCACCGAGATACAGTGGTCGTTCAAACCACACCCACTTCTGAAGGAAAAGTTATACCAGCACCCTGACTGGGGAAAGCATAAAACCGATGAATATTATAACTACTGGAGGCAGTCGGAGAATACGCAAATAAATGAAGGTGAATATATAGATCTGTTTAAGGAGTCGGACGCCATTATACATGATTGTATTTCATTTATCGCTGAATACCCATTGCTGAATAAGCCCGCCCTTTTTTTGGTTAATCATGTTAAGCCCATGCAGCTTCTTCTCAATGATTTTGGCTTGTCAGCTTATGCTGCACACTCAAAAGCTTATGGGAAAGATGGCGTGCTGGATTTTTTGAAAGCCATTAAGGAAAAGACTGACTTTGGTTGTAAGCGGAGAGTTGAGTTTATAGATAAGGTTGCTGCTGAAAATGATGGTTGTCCTTCAAAAAATATAGTTTCGGAGATAAAAAAAGCATTCACATGATTTAATGTTTTTAGAGGCTGAGAGTGCTTCGCGTATTCTTCGTTTGATGCTGAAAGTAAATATTAAGGCCAATGGCTGGGTCGCATGCACGGCAATTTTTTACAATTTCGTATTAAAAGTAAATGCAGATTGCTGAAAGGGGAAATGCGTTGAGTAATCGTCAGCATGGGTTTGTCATTTTAGGGGCAGGTAAGCCTCATCGTGGAAAACTGCCAGCGGCATTGAGGGAGGCGCGCTCTGGTACTTCCATATTGCAGTGGTTGCTGGAAGCGTCGGGCTGCGATATCACCGATGCGTTATTTGTCGCCGGCTACCAGGCCGAGGTGATCCAGACACGCTATCCTGATTTGCCACTGGTGGTAAACGAGCAGTGGGAGCACACAGGCAGTGGCGCTTCACTACTGACGGCGCCTTTCAGCACCGAGCAGCCATTGCTGGTGTGTTATAATGATATTTTATTCCGAGCGTCGGTGCCCAGGGTTATGGCCGAGAGCAAGGCAGATATTACCGTCGCCTGGGACAGTGCCTGGCGGCATCGCTATGCTGGCCGTAATGCCGAGGATTTGCATCATCGTGAATATGTCATCACCGAGGGAGAGCATCTCTCACGCCTAGGAGAAGGCATACCTATCGACTGGGCACATGGCGAGTTTATCGGGCTCGTTCGCTTCTCACCACGGGCGCTAAAGCACTTGGACACGCTGAAATCCCAAGCACCCACGAGTCTGGCAACGTGCCATCTTTCCGAATACGTAGAATACCTGCGCACTGCCGGGATGAGCGTGGCCGGAGTTGATGTCGCCGGTGATTGGGCGGAGTTCAACGCCCCTCAGGATATCGCTCACTTCATCCTTGGCACCAAAGCCGAAACACTAGGGCGCTTGCGCGGCTTGATGCGCCATGGCGTCATTCAGGAGCAAGAGTCCTTTTCTGTCGCGCAGTGGCAACACCAACGGCATGCGCTCCTTGCCCGGATTCGCCAGCATTTTGCAACACAAGCGCTGGTGGTGCGCTCCAGCGCATTGAGTGAAGACGCCTTCCACGGATCCAATGCCGGCGGGTTTGACAGCGTGCTCAACGTAGACCCTGATTCAGAACTGGAAGCCGCGATTGATCGGGTCATTGGCTCTTACGGAGAGCCACAGGCCGAGGATCAGGTGTTGGTTCAGCCGATGGTCACCGAGGTCAGCCTCAGCGGGGTGGCGTTCACACGAACGCTAGAGCATGGTGCCCCCTGGTTTGTTATTAACTATGAAACCAATGGCAACACCGAGGCCATCACCAGTGGGGTCAGCGGGGATCACCACACCTTGTTGCTCAGGCGCCATGCCGACGTTCCTAAGCTACCTGACGGTCGCCTGGTGGGGCTAGTCAAGGCGCTGCGCGAGATCGAAAGCCTATTAGGCTACGATGCCCTAGACATTGAGTTTGCACTGGATACCGCCCAGACAGTGCATATTCTTCAGGTGCGCCCGATCTCCGTTGATCGCCAAGGCAGCGCTAACGATGATAATGCCTGCGATACCGCGTTGAGACAGGCCAAGGTACGCTGGCAAGATCTAGCCCCCTCAGCGCCGCACCTGCCCGGCCAGGTGGCGCCTCTGTACGGCGTCATGCCCGATTGGAATCCTGCTGAAATCATAGGCACCGCCCCGGGTGCGCTAGCCAAGAGCCTCTATCGTTATCTGATCATGGATGAGACATGGGCCACGCAGCGCGCCGAGTATGGTTACCGAGACGTTCGTCCGGCGCCGTTACTGGTAGAGTTTGCGGGGCGTCCGTACGTCGATGTTCGTGCCAGTTTTGCCTCTTTTTTGCCTGCTGAGCTACCCGATGCTCTTGCCGGACGGTTGTTGTCGTTTACCATCGAGTGGCTGCGTCAGCATCCCACGCTGCACGATAGGGTTGAGTTTGATGTGGTGCCGACCTGCCTGGCCCCTGGCTTTGAGCGCTGGGAAACTCGCCTTGCAGAAGAGGGCGGGTTTATCGCATCAGAAATCGCTCAGCTCAAGGAAGGTCTCAGGCACATCACCACCAACGCTTTCTATCGCTGCCAGAAAGACCTGAATCAGATTGAGCAGCTTGCCCGGCGTTTTGATACGCTGCAACGTAATCGCACACTTGCCCCCTTGGAGCGGGCACGTCTGTTGCTCGATGATTGCCGACGCCTAGGGACATTGCCCTTTGCTCATCTCGCGCGCAGTAGCTTTGTAGCAGTCACGCTACTGAACAGTGCCGAAGCCATCGGGACAATCAGCCATAGGGCACGAGAGAGCTTTTTTTCCACGTTGCGCACTGTGAGCCACGGATTGACCGCCGATGCGGCCGCGACTGGCCAAGGAGAAATGGCGTGGGAGGCTTTTGTAGCACGCTACGGGCACTTGCGACCTGGCACCTATGAGATTACCTCGCCGCGTTACGATGCGGACCCTCAGCGTTATCTTCGCCCCCTGGTGGATCATGCCTCCGCCGCCAATCAAGAATCACCAAGAGAGACGCCTTGGCAAGCTGAAAAGGCGGCCTTTCTTGCGATATTGGATGACATTGGCCTGCCCAGCCAGCCTGTCGTGGTAGAGACGTTTTTGCGCCAATCCATTGAAGGGCGAGAATATGCCAAGTTTGTGTTCTCGCGTAACCTGTCGGCTGCTTTGGAGGCATTGGCAGAGGTGGGCGCGGAGTATGGCTTGGCACGTGATGCGTTGGCCAACCTGCCGCTGGATGCGTTGTTTACCCTTCGTACGACCTCGCTTTCCCTTGAGGATGCAGCGGATCAGTTGCGTCAGTTGGCGGCGCAAGAAGCTGAGTGTCGCCGTATTGCCACCGCCTGTGAAATGCCACCGCTACTCACCTCGGAGGCGGAATTCGATGCCTTCCTATTGGGGGCCGATCGGCCCAATTTCATCGGTTCCGCCAGTATCACGGCTAACTGCCTCGATCTCAGTGGTGCCGCCGGCTCCCCTTCTACCGACGTCAGCGGTCATCTTGTGCTGATTCCTCAGGCAGATCCTGGCTATGACTGGCTTTTCGGCCAGGGAATCGCCGGGTTGATCACGCTCTATGGCGGGGCTAACTCGCACATGGCGATTCGTGCCGCAGAATTTGGACTGCCCGCCGCTATCGGTATTGGGGAACAGCGCTATCGTGAACTCGCCCAGGCGCGGGTTATCGAACTCTCGCCTGCCAATGGCATTTTGCGGGTCATCCAATGAAGCGTATCGCTATCACTCCACGACGGGACTGCTATCCAGCGCGTGATGAAACCCGTGATGCTCTAGATACCCGGCTCGCGGCACGGCTCTGGTCGTGGGGTTTTTTGCCTCAGCCGCTTGCTAGCGGGGTGTCGGACACAGATGCCTATCTTACTGCCTTGGCCCCAGAAGGTTTTCTGCTCTCGGGCGGTAACGATATCGGCTCCATCCCCGAGCGTGATGCGCTGGAAACCGCCGCGCTGCGTTATGCCGCTACTCACTGCTTGCCGGTGGTCGGTATTTGCCGAGGATTGCAGATGATCAATCATTATCAAGGCGGTGAACTGCGGACTATTGTTGGGCATGCAGCCACGACTCATGCGGTTAGCGGTCCGTTGACAGGGAGCCGGTCGCAGCGTGTTAACAGCTACCACGGTTTGGGTGTTTATTCCGATACGCTAGGTGCCGACCTGGCTCCCTTGGCATGGGCGGAAGATGGCAGTATTGAGGCCCTGCGCCATACAACATTGCCCTGGTTGGGCATCATGTGGCACCCCGAGCGCGATACTCCCACCCATGCCACCGATCAAGCGCTCATCACCACATTGCTGAACCAAGGAAGCCTATTGTGAAAGCCATTATTCTTGCGGCAGGCCAGGGGACACGTCTACTCCCGCTGACGTATCACACCCCCAAGTGCCTGGTAGAACTGGCGGGCAAGCCATTACTGGAACATCAACTCGCCACGTTAAGAGGGGCCGGAATTAACGATATCCACGTCGTCGCGGGCTACTGTGCCGAGCAACTTGATCGACCGGATATCACGCGCCATCTCAACCCGGATTACGCGAGCACCAACATGGTCAGTACGCTGTTTGCCGCTGACGTTATCATGACCGGTGAGGAAGATGTGATCATCAGCTACGGTGATATCGTCTATGAAGCCAGCGTGCTGCAGACCCTGATGGAATGCAATGCACCTATATGCTTGGCGGTGGATACAGAGTGGAAGGCGTATTGGGCCGCCCGCATGGACGACCCGCTAGAAGATGCGGAAACGCTTAAAATGGTAGAAGGCAATCGCGTTACCGAATTAGGCAAAGAACCACGCTCATATGACGATATACAGGGACAATATACCGGCTTGATCAAGATCCGCGCCGATCATGTTAACCAGCTACTGCAGGCCTGGCGGGGCATGGATAAAGCGGCCCGTTACGATGGCAAAGACTACGCTAATATGTACATGACGAGCTTCTTGCAGCACTTGATAGACAGCGGTTGGGAAGTCCGTGCCGTGCAGATTGAAAACGGGTGGGCCGAAGTGGATTGCCAAAAAGATTTACAAGTGGCGACGCATTTTTGGAATCCCGTTGACTAGCAGGCAATCTCTTCTTCTGCGGAGTGTCGCGAGTAAGGGGCTCAACTTCAGTACTGTCGCCCCAACTTATAGCATCTTACACGTCAGCGAGCTCTTGCTTTTCCACCATTAAAATAGAGATAGTTTTAATAAGGGGATGTACGACATAGTAGGTTTCACCTTCTTCTTTGTTTTGCGCTTCCTTCTCAGGTAAACGGTCATGGGTAGAGCAGTAAGTCAGTACGCGAATCATGACATCAGAGCGAATGATGCCATCGTAGTAATAGTCAATATTCATGTTGGCGGTTGGCAAGGGGTACAACGCTCGATAAACAATCTCCCCCGTATCAATACCTGGTGACAAGAGAATAGCGGAAACCCCTGCATTTCCTGTAGTCAGAAAACTGTAATAAACTGTCGTGCTGCCTCGGAATGTCGGCAGCCATCCGGCATGCATATGAAGAAAGGGACCCGCAGCACTTAGGATATTTTCACGGACAATCTCCCCACCAAAGCCGGAAAAGATAACAAGCTCAGGGTTATGAGTTTGCAGGCTTTCAACCACTTCTTGGCTGTTGACACTTCCCGTATCTAACACTTCCACGCAGGACGTAAGTGCCTGGCAAGTATCTTCCAATGGAATACGCAAATCAGGAATGAAAGCGCCACCCAAACTGCCCGCAGCAGGCGGGTTGAGTAGTTGGTCTGATTGTCCCCATTGCTTGCGTGTGGAGGAGGTGAGTAATAAGACATTTCCTACATGCAATCCGTAAGCCAGTAATGCCTGAGCATAGGCGCGTGAGCGTATCGTATCCGCTACCAATAAGGTGACATTGTTGAGCGATTTAGGGGAGCGATCGACAGCTTGGCTGAAAGGCATTGCGATAGTTTTCTGGGAGTTGACCTCAAACCCGTCATGCAAGCGGAAAACAAAATCTCGTTCTAACGTTGCTACTCGGGCCACTCTTTGCTTTTGCTCAGCCGTTAAGTTTTCTTTTACCGAATACAGTGTATCCAGACATTTGATAAGAGCATTAAGCGCCGGGAGCTTATTCAGTTTGCGGTAGGCAACAGCCAGTATCTCAGTAAAACGAATGTAAAGAGAGAGCTCTCTATATGTCCCCTGTGGCTTGGCACGCCTCCCGCCAAGGGAGTAACGTACGTGCAAGCGCTTGGATACTTCAAAACGCTGTATGATCCAGTTAAGCCAATGCTGAAATTTGTCTGTTTGGGAAACATTGCTTTCTGTTAACTGATAAAACAGCGCTTCCAGAAGAGATGCCGTATGCACCTCGTCATCGGCAGGATACGAGATATCAACAGAAGGTGGTGCCTTGTTGATCGGTATAGTATCGCTTAAAAGCGATTCACGCGCCTGTATCCAGGCTTCCAAAAAAGGCTCGCCTTGATAAGGCGCATACGTGTAACTATGGCGGTCTGTCAGGTTATCGCCATGATCATAAGGGTAAGTGATTGGCACCATTAAACACTCCTCTGTGTCTCCCGTATACGTCTACCTTTCCCAGCGATAAAGTATAATTGAATTACGTAAATAAAGCGAGAGAGTGTAGGGAGGCGTATTCAGTGATTTTGTTTATTGTTGTGATTCATTGGCAATTTCAGTTCTTGATGCTGTGATTTGGCTATTAAAATTTTTCAATTCATTCACTTTTCAAAAAAACTATTTACCGCATAAATTACTGAATCTATTTCTTTATTAGACATAAAGGGGTTGATTGGTAAACTTAGGACCTGATCATGTATAGCCTCAGTGAGTGGATGGCTTTTTTGCTTCCAGCATTCATAGGCTTTCTGGTGGTGAGGTGGTGTCGGGTAATGTATCATACTTTGTACGCCAAGTTTCTGTAAGTGTTGTTGTAGTGCATCTCGCTGCTTTGTACGCACCACGTAAAGATGAAACACATGGTTTTTTATACTTTCCATGGTGGTATTGCAATCGACTGGTTGCATGATTTTCTGGGTTCTGATTCGTTTTGCGTAGGATAGCGCGATGTGGCGACGGCGTTGGGTTTCTTCATCAAGATGGTCAAGCTTAACGCGTAGCAGGGCAGCCTGCATTTCATCCAGCCGGCTGTTCACTCCGCGATACTGGTTTTCGTATTTCTTGTGGCTACCATAATTTCCTAAAGTACGAATGGTTTGAGAAAGCGTCTCATCCCGGGTGATCACAGCGCCGGCATCACCCAAAGCACCGAGATTTTTTCCTGGGTAAAAGCTAAAGCCAGCAGCATGCCCCCAACTGCCTGCTTTACGGCCATTAAGGCTGGCGCCATGCGCCTGAGCCGCATCTTCCAGCACCAGCAGCTTATGCTGTTCGGCAATTTCCATAATCGTTGGCATATCTGCCAGTTGGCCATATAAATGTACCGGTAGTATGGCACGAGTCTTTCGGCTGACAGCGGCTTCGGTGTTTTTTGGGCAAATATTATAGGTAAGTTCATTTGGTTCCACGAAGACTGGAGTCAAGCGGTTCTCGGTGATCGCCAGCACGCTAGCGATATAGGTATTGGCCGGTACTATAACCTCATCCCACTCTTTTAACCTGCCCAGCTCTTTCCAGGCCCTGAGAGTAAGAGTCAACGCATCTAGGCCGTTGGCGACACCGATGCAATGTTCGCTGCCGCAGTAGGCGGAAAACTCCTTCTCGAAGGCTGCTACCTCCTTTCCGTTGATATACCATCCCGAGTCAATCACACGAGCGCAGGCTTCGATCAACTCATCACGGTAATTGGCGTTGATAGACTTCAGGTCTAAAAATGGTATCATTGTTTAATATATCGGACTAGTTTTGCTGGATTACCGGCTACCAAGGCCCCCTCCGGTACATTTCTTGTTACTACGGCGCCGGCGCCTACCATCGCGTTGGCACCAATGGTGATGCCAGGGAGCAGAGTAGCGTTGGCACCAATGCTAGCGCCCTGTTTAACAGTAATCCCGAAGAGTATTTTCGGATAAACTTTGGAACGAGGTAGCGGGTCATTGGTGAAGGTGGCGTTGGGTCCGATAAATACATTATTTTCAATTCTGGTTCCATTCCACAGGAAAACACCAGATTTTACAGTTACGTTGTCACCAATCTCTACATCCCCCTCAATCATGGTATGGGCGCATATGTTGCAGTTCACGCCAATCTGAGCACCTTTTAGAATAATGCTGTATTGCCAAATTCGCGTATTTTCACCTATTTCAGTGCTGTGGACATCAGCTTTTGGATGTATGATTGGCATTATCGCTTAGCCTTAATGAAATCAGCATAGTTGCGTATATAATCGCTTTCGTCATACCGCTCACTGGCCAGCACCAGTAGTACACAGTCATCACTAAAGTCGCGCATCTCCCGCCATATCATGCTTTCAATCAACAGCCCTTTGGCGGGAGAGTTCATGACTATTGACTCGCGTGTACAGCCATCATCAAGAACCATGCGGCAACTCCCAGAGATGCAGATAGCTACCTGTTTTAGCTTTTTATGTGCATGGAACCCACGACTAACATCCTCAGCCGTGTGGTAAATGTAGTAGATCCGCTTGATATCAAAGGGAACTTCCCGCTCTTTGCCTATATCGATGGCTACCAATTGGCCACGCTTATCTCCCAAGCTTTGGAAATCGATCCATTGGATAAGGCTCATCGGTTATTTTCCCGCTCCAAAGACAGAAGGTATTGCCCATAGCTGCTCTTACTGAGGGCGGTGCCGATACGCTTTAGATCTACGACTTCCAGCCAGCCGTTTCGCCAAGCAATCTCCTCCAGGCAGGCGATCTTGTATCTTTGGCGTTTTTCGATGGTTTCCACGAACTGGGCGGCCTCCAGCAGGCTCTCGTGGGTGCCGGTATCCAGCCAGGCAAAGCCACGGCCTAGCTGCTCTACGTTGAGGTCGCCGCGTTCCAGATAGGCTTGGTTGACACTGGTGATCTCGAGCTCTCCGCGGCGTGATGGCTTCACTTGCTTGGCGATCTCGATCACATCGTTATCGTAAAAGTAGAGGCCCGTTACCGCATACTGCGATTTCGGTTTGGCTGGCTTTTCCTCTATGGAGATGGCTCGTTTGGCCGTATCGAACGCCACCACACCGAAACGCTCCGGATCCTTGACCTGGTAACCGAACACCGTGGCACCGCGGGTACGGGCTGAGGCCTCCTGGAGCTTGGGGGAGAATCCCTGCCCATAGAAAATGTTATCGCCCAGCACCAGGCACACGCTATCGTTACCGATGAAATTCTCGCCAATGATAAAAGCTTGCGCCAACCCATCGGGGCTGGGCTGCACGGCATAGCTGAGCATGATGCCGAACTGGCTGCCGTCACCGAGCAGGCGTGCGAAGTTGGCGCTATCCTCAGGTGTGGTGATGATCAGTACCTCGCGAATGCCTGCCAGCATCAGCACCGAGAGAGGGTAGTAGATCATCGGCTTGTCGTAGATAGGCAGCAGCTGCTTGGATACGCCCATGGTTATGGGGTAGAGGCGGCTGCCAGAGCCGCCGGCTAGGATGATGCCTTTGCGTGCCATGGTCGTCTCCTGCCTTGAGTCGGTTGCGTCATCCACTGTTTCAGGGTGCGACTTTCCGTTATACAGGATTCACACCCAGGCGCTCGCGCTGATAGCTGCCATCTTGTACTCGGCGGCACCAGTCCTGATTGGCCAGGTACCACAGTACGGTCTTGCGAATCCCGCTTTCGAAGGTTTCTCGTGGGTGCCATCCCAGCTCGCGCTCGATCTTGCTGGCGTCTATGGCGTAGCGCTGGTCATGGCCGGGGCGGTCGGCGACGAAGGTGATCAAGCGGGAAGCGGAAAGCTGGCAGTTGGAAGAGGCAGGCTTCATCTCGTCTATTAGCTGGCAGATGGCGTGCACGACATCGATGTTTCGTTTTTCGTTGTGGCCGCCGATATTGTAGGTTTCACCTACCTGACCTTCCTTCACGACTGTGTAGAGCGCCCGGGCGTGGTCTTCCACATGGAGCCAGTCGCGGATCTGTTCGCCCCTGCCGTAAACGGGCAAGGGTTTACCCTCCAGGGCGTTGAGGATCGTCAGCGGTATCAGCTTTTCTGGGAAGTGGTAGGGGCCGTAGTTGTTGGAGCAGTTGGTAATGAGTGTCGGCAGACCATAGGTTCGCTGCCAGGCACGTACCAGGTGGTCGGAACTGGCTTTGCTGGCGGAGTAGGGCGAACTGGGTGCGTAGGACGTCTCTTCGGTGAACACTCCTTCCGGACCTTCCAGGTCGCCATACACTTCATCGGTCGAGATATGGTGAAAACGGAAGGTACTGCGGCGCTCGGTATCCAGCTCGTTCCAGTAGGCGCGAGCGACTTCCAGTAGAGTATAGGTGCCGACGATATTGGTCTGAATGAAAGCCGATGGGCCATCGATCGAACGATCCACGTGGCTTTCGGCTGCCAGGTGCATCACTGCGTCTGGCTGATGCTGGTGGAATACCCGTTCCAGCTCGTCGTGGACACTGATGTCCACGCGCTCGAAGGCATAGCGTGGGCTGTCGCTGACTTCGGTCAGGGACTCCAGATTGCCGGCATAGGTCAGTTTGTCGACGTTGACCACATGGTCGTCAGTATTGGCGATGAGATGCCGTATGACGGCGGAGCCGATGAACCCGGCTCCACCGGTGATGAGAAGTTTCATTCCCATTTGCCTTGTCGTTTGCGCACGCTACCGCTGGGCTTGAGTGCGTAAGCAGTCATTCCTGAAGGTGATCATGTCAGACAACGTGTGATTGCAATCCGGTAAGTAGAGGCCTGCTCGGGATGGTAATGGATGGATTGCAGTTGGATGGACGGGGCGGAGTCAGCCACCGTAGCCAACATCCCGGCATGGTGTGATTCGCTGCTGCGCTAGTCGCTGATGCTCTTCGATGCCACTGCGCCGCTGCCCAATGCCATTCCATTTAGCCTCGAGGACTATCCTGGAGCTGGTCGAGACCACCGGCCGCTGCCAGTGCCAGGACAAGCGCGGCGCCATGGGCGAGCGGGTACCCAAGCTGCTGGAGCGCTTGAACATCGAGCCGGAGACCTTCATTGCCGCCTCCACCACGCTGCTCAAGCGCTTTGGCAGCGCCGTGGGTACGCCGGCCAGCCTCACCGCCCGCTGCGCCGCCCGCCAGGCGCGGCATCTGAGAGGCATGCGAGCGGCGCGGGAGGTGTTCGAGCGGCGGGTGGCGTGAGCCGGTTGGCCCCAACAGCTTCTTGGTGTCAACGCGGCGGGAACGTGTGACTTCGTGTTGCTTTGTGTGCGTCAATGACGTACCTTTGAGGCATGTACACCATCGCCGAAACCGAAATATTCACCAAGGACGCCGACGCTCTCTGGGATGAGGACGAACGAGGCGAGTTTTATGAATGGCTGGCGATGAACCCTGAGGCGGGTCCTGTGATTCCTGGCTCTGGTGGTTGCCGCAAGGTGCGTTGGCAGCGGGAGAATAGTGGCAAGCGCGGTGGTGTGCGGGTGATTTACTATAACCGATTGATGAATGGGAAGATCTGGCTGCTGGTAATCTATGCCAAGTCCGTCCGGGGCAACATCCCGGCCCCTATTCTCAGGCAGATCAAGGAGGCGCTCGATGATGCGTGACGCCGATGTCATGACCGGTGAAGAACTGGGTAACAAGTTGCTGGAGTCAGTACGCCAGATGAAGCGTGGCGAAGCGGCTCGCGTGACTCAGGTAGAGGTGCCGAAAGCGGCTGAGGTACGCCATCGAATGGGGCTTTCGCAAAAGGAGTTCGCTGACTTGCTGGATGTAAGCCTTGGTACGCTGCGTGGCTGGGAGCAGGGTCGCCGCGAGCCCACTGGTACCGCACGTACTTTGCTTCGAGTGGCTGAAAAGCACCCTGAAGCACTGCGTGATCTGGCATAAAGCGCACTCTCCACCCTTGGTGAGAACACCCGCCAGTCTCACGGCCAGCGGTCTCGCCCGCCAGGCGCGGCATCTGAGGGGCATGCGAGCGGCGCGGGAGGTGTTCGAGCGGCGGGTGGCTTGATATCAAACAAACGGATACCTACCGAAAATGGGAGCGCAAGCTTCGTGATCAGCGTGCCGAGGCCCTGATTGCGGCCCGTGTTTTCCGGTTGGCTAACGGATTGCCAGGTGATGTGAAGCCCGTAGTGCAAGGCGTTAGCGAGCTACGCATACATCACGGTCCAGGGTATCGCGTTTACTTCAAGCAGCGCGGCGACGAGATCCTCATCCTCCTGTGTGGTGGCGATAAAAGCACCCAGCAAGGCGATATCGAAACCGCACAGCGTCTGGCAGCACAGTGGGAGGCATCATGAGCGACAAGATTTATGACTACGATCCGGCAGCGGCGCTGGAGAATGAGCAAGCCATTGCCGTGTTTCTCGCCGATGCGCTGGAAACCGGAGATTCCGCCTACATTGCTAGGGCAATGGGCGTGGTGGCTCGTGCCAAGGGCATGACAGAGTTATCCCGCGAAACTGGCCTTTCCCGCGAGCAGCTTTACCGCTCATTCAGCGAGCAAGGCAACCCGACGTTGAAAACGATGCTCGCGGTGATGCGTGTGTTGGGCGTGGACTTGACGGCACGCCCGCACGAAGAGTCTGCTGCGTGACGCCATGACATGACTCTTGATTGTCCACTTGGCGGGCCTGACGGCTCAGGGGATGAGGGAGCTGCGTGGGGAAGCCAGTAATCCTATTCGATGCCACCACGCAGCTGCCCAACGCCATTCCGTTCACCTCTGCGGAGTATCTCGAGGGGGTCGAGCGGCGGGAAGCGCAAGGTTCAGGCGGCGTGCGGGTAGGTGCTGGAATAGCGCCCTTTGCGCTTGCCCGCTTCATATCTCGGACACTGGCAGCCGCAGCTGAAGGCGGGCTGCCTTCAGCTGCGCAAGGGAGTGGCTTAGGCCATCAGGCGTTGACCACATCGGTCACCGCATCGGAGATACGCTCTTCGATCTCTTCGATGATGATGGGAGCGGTGCCGTCGCCTTTGGTGTAGTAGGTCGCCTCGATGTCGGCCTGGGTGCCGTCTCGGTAGGGGTAGACGTCCACTTTCAAGCGCACGTCGGCGCCGTCCACTTCAGTGAAGTAGACGTTACGGAAAGTGCGCTCGTCGCCATTGCTGCGGAAGCGACCATAGGCTTCCCGGTCCATCAGACGCCGGAAATTGGCATTGATCGCTTCGGCAGGGTAGGGGGATTCCGCTGTGATTTGCAGCGTGCCCTTGATGGTGGAGAGAAACGTTGCGACGTCTTGTGGGCTGAATTCAGGTACCGGGATGGGCAGGACCAGGCCGTCCTGGTGGGTGCGGCGCTCGGTTGGCGTCAGTGTCACCGTTTCACCTTCGATCTGGTAGGCAATCCGATACTCGTTGATCGAGCGAGAGAGGCGCATTCCTGCAGATGAGATGTTCTGTTCGTAGGCCGTGACCGTTAGCTGGTCGGCTTCAGAAGCGTTTTCGACCTTGATACCCAAGGCGCGGCGATTTGATTGGGAACCCTGAAGCCGTTCGATGGATTCGAGACCTAGCTGCTCGATATCCTCGATGGCATTGGGGAGTTGGTAAGTAACGGTTGGGGCATGATCCAGCGCTGCGAATTCGTTGCGCTCGGGGACTAGATTGGAGCCCATCATGGTGGCTGAACAGCCGCTGAGCAGTAGGCATGAAGCGCTGATGCCCGCCAGTTTGGTTCGCGAAAGCATGCGATGTCCTTATGAGATGCGTTTCCTGTTACGTTGGCTTCGATGACCGTGGGTCGTGCACCGTGCCCAAGGTCCATCACAGCCGGAAATGCTATCGGCAGGGCATGCCGTTTCTTGAGAACCAGTGGCAGTCTAATGGGGATAAGACAGAGGTTCCGGTCCGAGGGGGCAAGAGCGTGATAGGCGCTGGCACTCCTTGCGCGCACACCAAAACCGCCGCTCGGCATGACCCGTAAGCGGCGGTTTTTCATGATTTTGGTCGGAGCGACAGGATTCGAACCTGCGACCTTTGCAACCCCATTGCAACGCGCTACCAAGCTGCGCCACGCTCCGACGTATTCCGCTGACACCTCACTGAACCTTCGGTGGGCCGCGAGAACGAGGCGTATACTAGCGCCTTCGATGGCAAATGAAAAGCCCCGGTTGCGTATTGCCTTCAAGAGGTTGCGTTTTCGGCCATGGCGATGGTCCGACCTTGGGGCAATCCCGTCGTGAAGGGCGGTGTCGGCTGCATTATCATGGCCTTGGGTATGGGCGCAAAGCCCCACGAAGTCACACGGGACAGGATGCAGGCCATGTATCAGCAGGCAGAGGGCGGACCGCTCAAGGGAATGAATCCTCGGGTCACCATGGCGACCTTCGCCATCGTCGGTGTGGCGCTCGGGTACGGTACCCTCCAGACCGAAAGGGTGGCGCAAGGGCTTGCTGCGATGCGTGCCGTACTGAACCCTTTCCTCGAGTGGTACTACGTGTTGCTGGTGGCCTTTCTGCTGCTGTTCATGGTGTGGCTGGGCATGGGGCGCTACAAGAACGTGCGCTTGGGTGGCGATTTCGAGCAGCCGGAGTTCACCTTCTTTTCCTGGGTGGCGATGCTGTTCGCGGCGGGAACCGGCGTCGGCATCCTGTTCTGGGCGGTGGCGCAGCCGGTGCTGCAGTTTCAGTCGAACCCCTTCATCAGCGAGGGGATGGGCTCCGATGCGGCGCGGGTGGCAATGCGCCTGACCTACTTCCACTGGGGGTTGAACGGTTGGGCGATCTTCTCCTTCGTAGCTCTGGTGCTGGCCTATTTCTCCTATCGCTGGAATCTGCCATTGACCATTCGTTCGGCATTGAAGCCGCTGTTTGGCAAGCGTACCGATGGTCTTCTGGGTGATGCCGTGGATGTGCTGGCGGTGTTCGGCACCGTGTTCGGCATCGCCACCACGCTGGGGCTGGGGGTTCAGCAGATGAATGCAGGGCTGGAAGACGTGTTCGGCCTGCCGGCGTCGCTACCGCTGCAGCTGGTGGTGACCGGCGCGATCATGAGCGTTGCTACGTTATCGGTGGTGTCGGGGGTCAAGCGCGGCGTGCGCTTGCTGTCCGAGGCGAACTTCTGGCTGAGCATCGCTGTGGTGATCTTCATGCTGTTGTTCGGGCCGACTCAGTATCTCATTGCTATTACCATCGAGTCGGCCGGTGACTACATCCAGAATCTGCTGGGCATGAGCTTCCATACCAATGCCACTCGCGACGATGGCTGGCAGTCAGAGTGGACGGTGTTCTTCTGGGGCTGGTGGCTGGCCTGGTCGCCGTTCGTTGGCATGTTCATCGCCAGGGTCTCGCGGGGGCGGACCTTTCGCGAGTTCGTGATGGGCGTTCTATTGGTGCCTACCGTGATCACCGTGGTGTGGATCGGCCTTTTCGGCGGTACGGCGCTTTACCATGAGCTGTTCGGCGGTGGCGGCATCATCGCTGCCGTTGAGGCAGATGTGGCGACGGCGCTGTTCGTGACCATCGAGGCCATGGACCTGGGCATCGTCGGATCGCTCGTGTCGGTGGCGCTGGTGGTGCTGATCGGCACCTATCTGATTACCTCGGCCAATGCCGGTACCCTGGTGATCAATACTATCCTCGCTGGCGGCGATCCGGAACCGCCGACGGCTCACCGCCTGCTGTGGGGAGCGCTATTGGGGTTGCTGACGGCGGTATTGTTGACGGCTGGTGGCCTGGAAACCCTGCAGGCGGCGGTGATCATGGCAGCGCTACCGTTCTCGGCGGTGGTGATGCTGATGATTGCCGGTTTGCTCAAGGCGCTGCACCGTGAGCGCTACGCGGCGCGTACCGGCGAGCGCGCAGAGGCGCCGCGCGAGCCCTGGGTGGATCTGGAGGATGCCGGTGCATCACCCGTGCCGGTTTCCGAGGACGAGGTTCACAAGCCGCATTGACGAGTCGCCAGGAGGTTGTGCCGTGCCATTGATCATGGGGATGAGTGTGTTGCTGGCCTGCCAGTTCGCCAGCGAACTGCTGGCGCGCGGCTTGGCGCTGCCGATCCCGGGGCCGGTGTTGGGCATGGTCATCCTGCTGGTGGGACTGATCGTGCGCGGCAAGGTGCCGGCAAGTCTGCGGATGACCGGTGAAGGACTGCTGCGCTACTTGACCTTGCTGTTCGTTCCAGCGGGGGTCGGGCTGATGGTCCATGCCCGCTTGATCGGCATGGACCTGGTGCCCATCGGGGTGACCCTGATCGGCTCCACGGCACTGACGCTGGCGGTGACGGGGTGGGTGCTGCAGCGCTTGCAGCGTCGCCGGAGTGCGGGAGGCGAACCATGAATGTGGTGCCACTGGACCAGCTATGGGTCTACCTCTCCGGTCATCCACTGCTTTCGTTATTGGTCACGTTGCTTGCCTTCATCGTGGCGGTGCGCATCAACCGCGCCCTGGGCGGCACGCCGCTGGTGCACCCCGTCACGCTGGCCATCGCGCTGTTGATCGGCTTTCTGCTGCTGGCGGATATCGAGTACGCCACCTATTTCGAGGGGGCGCAGTTCATCCATTTCCTGCTGGGGCCGGCCACCGTGGCATTGGCGATTCCGCTGTACGATCATCGCGAGCGGATTCGGCGTCTACTGTGGCCGCTGTTGCTGGCCTGTGGTGTGGGCATCGTGACGGCCGTGGGCTCCACTCTGGGACTGGCCATGCTGATGGGCGCGCAGCCGGAAACCCTGCTGACGCTGGCGCCGCGATCGGTCACTTCGCCGATTGCCATGGGCATCGCCGAGCAGATTGGAGGAATTCCATCACTGGCAGCGGGGCTGGTACTGCTGACGGGCTCCATCGGCTGTGCACTGGGCCCAGGCCTCTTTCGGCTGCTGGGCATTCGTGACCCGGCCGTTCAGGGCTTCACGCTGGGGTTGGCCGCTCATGGCTTCGGCACGGCGCACGCCTTTGCTCGCATCGGTGCCGTGGCCGGTGCGTTTTCGGGGCTGGCCATGGGGGTGACGGGCTTGCTCACTGCTTTCCTGTTGCCGCTGATCGTGACGTTGTTCGGGCTATAGAGAGGCGTGCGGCGACGCAGCGAGACACTCGATACGTCGCCGAAGGGGGTCAGATCTCTTCCCAGATGCGACGACGGAATTCGTTGGGCATCTCGGCCACCGTTTTCATGCGCTCCATGTGGTGGTCGCCGATCTCGCTGGCGATGCTGCGGTAGCACTCGCCCATTCTCTCCGGGTCGCCGGCATGGGTGTCGTAGCATTCGGCCAGCCGGCGACTGGCATCGGCCATGGCCATGAGGAAACGGGTTTCCTGCTGCATCACCTCGGATACGCTCTGCATCCAGGCAAGCTGGATGCGGGCCACGGGATTGACACCCTGGGTCCACTGCTGGGCCCACCATTCCATCATCTGGCTGGACAGTTCCATGCCAGGTGCGTCGCTGGATTCGGGCTTGCGTTTGCTCATTTCGGACTCCTGGGCCTCCTCGTGCGATGAACGGGTGGCGGTTGAGGGTCGGTACTCACTTTGAGTATAGGACAGCCGGACAGACAGCTCCTGTCGTGCCCGCGGTGAAACGGTGCGGGTGCGACGAAAGGCGAGGGGGTGTCGTGGTTTGGGTTTCCCTGTGGCATGCTGTCGCAGTATGACCGTGAAGGGGGCAGTGGCCCATGTGGGATGTGATCAAGTCGGTGCTGGCCGCCTTTTTCGGCGTTCAGAAGGATAGCCAGCGGCGCGAGGATTTCGAGCAGGGGCGGCCGGGGCTTTTCATCGCCGTGGGATTGGTCATGGCGGCGCTGCTCGTTGGGCTGGTGGCACTGGTCGCCACGTTGGTCGCGCGTTGAGCCGCCGCATGCCGGGGCTCGATCGTTGATGAGCCCGTTGGTCAGCGTGCCGAGGGTTGACGGCCGGTCCGCATTCCCCTTCTATACTCGATAAAGCAGTGGCTAATGTTTCCCCACATTCGGGGAAGCCCCGTTCCCTGACACTCGGGGCCACTGACAACGACAATGACATGATCGGGAGGCGTCGATGCGCACTCTGCTCGTCTGGCTGGCAGGGGGAGGACTCTTTGCCGGCTCACTCCAGACGGCTCTGGCCAACGGCTGGAACATGCCGGTGGGTGTTACCGAACTCAGCGGTGACATCTATTCCCTACACATGATCATCTTCTGGATCTGCGTGGCGATCGGTGTGGTCGTGTTCGGGGTGATGTTCTATTCGCTCTTCCGCTACCGCCACTCCAAGGGGGCCAAGGCGGCCAACTTTCACGAGCATACGTTGGTCGAGGTGGTGTGGACGGCGATTCCACTGCTCATCCTCATTGGCATGGCGGTGCCCGCCACGGCGACCCTGAAGAAGATGTACGACGCCTCCGACGCCGATCTCGATGTCATGATCACCGGTCAGCAGTGGCGCTGGCGCTACGAATACCTCGGCGAAGACGTGGCCATGACCTCCAATCTGGCCACTCCCCGCACGCAGATCCGTGGTGAAGAGCCTATCGATGAGAGTGCCAACTACCTGCTGGAAGTCGACGAACCTCTGGTGCTTCCGGTCGGCCAGAAGGTGCGTTTCCTATTCACTTCCGACGACGTGATCCACTCCTGGTGGGTGCCTGAGCTGGCCATCAAGCAAGATACGATACCGGGCTTCATCAACGAGAATTGGGTGCGCATCGAAGAGCCCGGCATTTACCGCGGTCAGTGCGCCGAGTTGTGCGGCGTCGACCATGCCTTCATGCCCATCGTGGTGCACGCCATGGAAGAGGATGAGTTCGAGACATGGCTCGTCGACCGCCGCGAGGCGGCCGAGCAGGAAGCCATGGGCATCGACCGCGAGTGGGAAATGGACGAGCTGATGGAGCGCGGCGAACAGGTCTACGGATCGGTCTGCGCGTCTTGCCACCAGGATGACGGCGGAGGAAACGAGCCGGCCTTCCCGGCGCTGGCCGGCAACCAGGCGATGCTCGACGACCGCGACTGGCATATCGATACCGTGGTCAATGGGGTCTCCGGCGCTGCCATGCCGGCGTTCAGCGGTACGCTGAACCCCGTGGAGATCGCTGCCGTCATCACTTACGAACGCAACGCCTGGGGCAACGATAGTGGCGATACCGTGCAACCGTCGGAAATCGCCGAGCTAATGTCCGATTGAGCACGGGCCTCACGTTTCCCTAACGCGACAGAACAATCAGGAGTTTCCCGATGGCGCCCAAGGTACCTCCCCAGCCCACCCTGGAGCAGAGCACGACGGCAGCGGCCGGACACGGCCATGCCCATGAGGCTCCTCCCAAGGGCCTGATGCGTTGGCTGTTGACCACCAACCACAAGGAGATCGGCACGCTGTACCTGATCTTCTCGCTGACGATGTTTTTCATCGGCGGCATCTTCGCGATGGTGGTTCGCGCCGAGCTGTTCCAGCCGGGCCTGCAACTGGTGCAGCCCGAGTTCTTCAACCAGATGACCACCATGCACGGTCTGATCATGGTGTTCGCAGCCGTCATGCCGGCCTTCACTGGGCTGGCCAACTGGATGATTCCGCTGCAGATCGGCGCGCCGGACATGGCGCTGCCGCGGCTCAACAACTTCAGTTTCTGGCTGTTGCCGGTGGCCTTCGCGCTGCTGCTGTCGACGCTGTTCATGCCGGGCGGTGCCCCGAACTTCGGCTGGACCTTCTACGCGCCGCTTTCCACCACCTATGGGCCGCCGTCCACTACCTTCTTCATCCTGTCGCTGCATATCGCCGGCATTAGTTCGATCCTGGGGGCGATCAACATCATCGCCACCATCCTCAACATGCGCGCACCGGGCATGCGCATGATGGACATGCCGCTGTTCGTGTGGACCTGGCTGATCACCGCCTTCCTGCTCATCGCCGTCATGCCGGTGCTGGCGGGGGTGATCACCATGATGCTGATGGACATCAACTTCGGTACCAGCTTCTTCGATGCCGCTGGCGGCGGCGATCCGGTGCTCTTCCAGCATCTGTTCTGGTTCTTCGGGCACCCGGAGGTGTACATCATGATCCTGCCGGCATTCGGGATCGTGTCGGCGATCATTCCCACCTTCGCCCGCAAGCGCCTGTTCGGCTACGCCTCCATGGTGTATGCCACCGCGGCCATCGCCATTCTGTCCTTCCTGGTCTGGGCGCACCACATGTTCGTGGTGGGGCTGCCGTTGGTCGCCGAGCTGTTCTTCATGTACTGCACCATGCTGATCGCCGTGCCCACCGGGGTGAAGGTGTTCAACTGGATCACCACGCTGTTTCGCGGCTCGATCAGCTTCGAGCCGCCGATGCTCTTCGCCCTGGCCTTCGTGGTGCTGTTCACCATTGGCGGTTTCTCGGGGCTGATGCTGGCCATCGCGCCGGCGGATTTCCAGTATCACGACACCTACTTCGTGGTGGCGCACTTCCACTATGTGCTGGTGCCGGGGGCGGTGTTCGCCATCATGGCCGGCGTCTACTACTGGCTGCCCAAGTGGACCGGCCACTATCCCAACGAGCGGCTGGCGCAGTGGCATTTCTGGTTGTCGGTGATCGGGGTCAACCTGACCTTCTTCCCCATGCACTTCTCGGGGCTGGCCGGCATGCCGCGTCGCATTCCCGACTACGCGCTGCAGTTCGCCGACTTCAATCTGGTCGCGAGCCTAGGGGCCTTCATGTTCGGCGCGTCTCAACTGCTCTTCGTGGCCGTGGTGGTGCTGTGCGTGCGTGGCGGCCGTAAGGCGCCGGGACGGGCCTGGGAGCACGCCGAGGATCTCGAGTGGAGCGTGCCCAGTCCGGCGCCCTTGCACACCTTCGATACGCCACCCAAGTTCGAGCGTTCGTCGCATTGAAAGGGCGTGGAGGATGAGCCATGACGACTCCGCAATCATCTGACGATCCGCGCGAGGGCGTGCGCCGTACGGTGTGGCGTAGCGTGGCGGCATTGGCAGGCATGTTCGCCTTCGCCTTCGCTCTGGTGCCGCTTTACGACGTCTTTTGCGAGGTCACCGGCCTGAACGGCAAGACCAACAACACGGCCCAGGCGGTGATGCACGATGGTGTGGACGAGTCCCGCTTGGTCACCGTGCAGTTCATTACGCGAAGCGGTTCGGGGCTGAACTGGGGGTTGGACGTGGAGACACGCCAGATACGGGTGCACCCCGGTCAGCCCACCGAGGTGAGCTTCACCTTCGACAATCATGGTGACGGTGAAAGCTGGGGGCGAGCGGTACCCAGCGTGTCGCCCTCCAAGGCCTCACTGCATCTACGCAAGATCAGCTGCTTCTGCTTCCAGGAGCAGCGGCTAGGGGCCGGTGAGCGGCGGGAGATTCCGCTGGTGTTCCAGCTGTCGCGTGATCTTCCCGATGACGTCAACACCGTCACCCTGGTTTACACCCTCTACCCGGTGGAGGATCGCGACGCGCCGCAGCAGGCGAGTGCACAGAGCCTGGAAGGAGAACAATCATGAGTGGCAGTTACTACGTACCCGCGTCCAGCAAGTGGCCGGCGCTTGGGTCATTGGCGGTGGGCGTGATGATGGTAGGCGCCGGCATGCTACTGGTGCACGGTTCGGGCAGTCCCATCATGGCCATCGGTCTGGCCGGCGTGCTGGCCGTCATGGCGCTATGGTTTCGCGACGTGGTGCGCGAGTCCCGCCAAGGGCTCTACGACGCCCAGATGGATCGCTCGTTCCGCTGGGGCATGGGTTGGTTCATCTTCTCTGAAGTGATGTTCTTCGCGGCTTTCTTCGGCGCGCTGTTCTACGTGCGTACCTTTGCCGTGCCGTGGCTGGGCGGCGAGGGTGAGAAGGGCGTGGCGGCATTGCTATGGCCGGAGTTCACCGCACATTGGCCGTTGCTGAATCCGCCGGGCGACGTTGCCGGCCCGCGTGAGGTACTCAGCCCCTGGCAGCTACCGCTGGTCAATACCCTGATACTGGTTTCTTCCAGCATCACCCTCACCGTGGCGCACGAAGCGCTCAAGGAGGGCTATCGCGCGACCTGCCGCAACTGGCTCGCGGGTACGGTGCTGCTGGGGCTGTGCTTCATCGTCATTCAGGGGGTCGAGTACTACGAGGCCTATGCCCACTACGGCATCACCCTGGAGGCGGGTATCTATGGTGCGACCTTCTTCATTCTCACCGGCTTCCACGGCCTGCACGTCATCATCGGTACGGTGATTCTGGCGACGATGCTGGCGCGCATCCATCGCCAGCACTTTTCGCCCGATCACCATTTCGGCTTCGAGGCGTCCGCCTGGTACTGGCACTTCGTGGATGTGGTGTGGATCGGCTTGTTTCTGTTCGTCTACGTTTTCTAACCCAGGTCGCCGAGCAGAAAGCCATACAGCAGCAGGGCCAGCAGGACGAGGGTCAGGACGATTCTCACCTTGAGCGATACCAGCAGCCGCCGGGAACGCGTGTCGTCGGTCAGCAGAAAGCCGGCACCGGCGGCGATGCTGGCGACGATGGCAATGAAGGCAGCGGCAATCAGGGTTTTCAACAGCATGTCATTCTCCATGCGCGGGTCGAGGGAGGGGGAGGCGTTGGTTATCCGTCACGGCGGTGTCTACCGGTGGCTATGGTACGGGTTCTGGTTGCTGGTGGTCGTGCTCGGGCTTCTGCTGGGACTATGGCAGTGGGAGCGTGCCGCCGACAAGCGTGCCTACCTCGAGCGCCTGGATTCGGCGCCGCATCTGGAATCGCCTGCGTCGACGCCGCCCGAGGGCGCTCGAGTCACCCTGAAAGGCGAGTATCTGGCCGACCATACTTTGTTCCTCGACAACCGGACTCGAGACGGGCAGCTGGGCGTTGCCGTGCTCACCCCGTTGCGCGACGGCGCCGGTCGCCTGTGGCTGGTGCAGCGTGGCTTCCTGGCCACCGGACCGAGTCGTGAAACGCCGGAGGCGGAGACGCCGTCGGGGCGTGTCAGCGTCGAAGGGCGTTGGCAATCGGCGGGAGAGTCGGCGCCGGTGTATGGCCCCAACCGGGAAGGGCGGCGCGTGCAGCGCATCGACCTGAACGCGTGGCCCGACCTGGAGAGTTTCGCCTACGAGGGATGGCTGCACGTGACTCGGGGGGATGGCGCCTACCCCGAGTGGTGGCAGCCCAGCGTGATGCCCCCCAGCCGCCACCTCGGCTATGCCGTGCAGTGGTGGGGGCTGGCTTTGGCGGCCCTGGTAGTGATGGTCGTGGGCGGCCGGCGCAGACGCCGCGGTCGCCGGCGCGATCCGGAGGTGATGGGGCGCGGTTCAGAGAAGGAGGGAGAGAGCGCATGGCACAGTCGTTGAATCCGCGCCGTCAGCGCTTCAAGTTGCTGGCGTTGATTGCCATCTTCGCAGCACCGATGGTGGTGGCGTGGGGGATGGTGGAGTGGCGCGTGGGCATTCCCGAAGAGCGCACCGCTCACGGGGAGCTGGATCCCGACATTCCTGCGCTTGCGCAGTGGCCGCTGACCGAGAGAGCGAGCCATGACGACGACGATTGGCTGTTGGCCTACGACTGCTCCGATGACTGCGAGCGCTTGGCCGATCAGTGGTGGCGTCTGCATCGGGCGCTGGGCCGCGAAGCGCCGCGGGTGAGCCGTCTGCGAGTCGGCGGTGAGGGCGAGCCGTTGCCGGGCGAGAGTGCCGTGCAGTGGGCGTCGGTGCCCCAGTGGCAGACACCGGGCCGGCTGTGGGTTCTCGACCCGCAAGGTCGTGCGGTGTTGGGCTATTCGGCACAGGTGGATCCCAGCGACGTGCTCGACGATGTCGAGCGCCTGCTGAGCATGAACCCCGAGCCGTAGTGGCGCGCGTTGTGAGGAGATGACGTTGACAAGGAGCGAGGCACGGTGAGCGACTCGTTAACCCAGGGATTGCCGAAAGGGCGGACGGCATCGCCCGATGCCGTGCGTTTGCGCTGGCTCAAGGTGCTGAGCCTTGCGGGCGTGGCTTTTACGGCCGTAGTGGTTCTGGTGGGCGCCTGGACGCGCTTGGTGGATGCGGGGCTGGGCTGTCCCGATTGGCCGGGCTGCTACGGTGCGTTGGTGGTGCCGGATGCGGAACGAGCGCTGCTGCATTCCCCCCATGCCCCGCTCGAGTCCTTCAAGGCCTGGGTCGAGATGGTGCATCGCTATATCGCATCGCTGCTGGGGCTGATGGTAATTGCATTGCTGGCTCTCGGCATCGGGCTGCGCCGCCGCCCCGGCTATCCCTGGCGGGTCAACTTGGCGCTGCTGGTCGCCATCCTCGTGCAGGGGGCGTTCGGAGCTTTCACCGTGACGCTCCAGTTATGGCCGCAGGTGGTCACCCTGCACTTGCTGGGCGGGCTGACGGTGCTCACGCTCTTCCTGTGGCTGCATCTTCGCCTGCGTCGGTTCGCTCGACGTCCCGACGTCGTCCCCGTGCCGCGCCGCCTGACGCCGCTGTGGGGCGCAGCGATTGCTTTGCTGGTCCTGCAACTGGCGTTGGGCGGCTGGGTATCCAGCAACTACGCGGGCATCGCCTGTCAGGGCTTTCCCACCTGCAACGGCCAGTGGTGGCCGAGCATGGATTGGAGCGAAGGGTTCCATCTCACCCAGACCGTGGGGCCCAACTACCTGCATGGCCAGTTGCATGCCGAGGCCCGGGTGGCCATTCATCACGGGCACCGGCTCGGGGCCATGCTGCTGGGCGGGGTGATCGTGCTGCTGGCCGTTCGCCACTGGCGCATGGTTGCCATGCGGCCTTGGCTGGGTGGGTTGCTGGCAGTCTATGGGGGCCAATTGGGCCTGGGCGTGGCCAATGTGCTGCTGTGGCTGCCGCTGTGGCTGGCGCTGCTGCACACGGCCGGTGCCGTGGCGCTGGTGATCGGTCTGGTGCTGGCCGTGTGGCGATGGCGCTTTTCCGAGGCGCACCACGTGATGAACGAACAATGAACGGGCAAGGAGTGGACGCATGGCTAATGCGGCAATCAAGCGCCAAAGCATCCGGGGCATCTTGAAGGGCCCGCTCGTCGCCATGGACCAGACGAACTGGTCGTGGCGCGACCTGGTCACTTTGTGCAAGCCCCGCGTGGTGGTGGTGATGCTGGTCTGCGCCCTGGTGGGCATGGCGCTGGCATCGCCTACGCTGCCCTCGCCACAGGCAGTGGCGTTCGGGCTCGTGGGGATCGCTCTGTCGGCCGGTGGTGCGGCGGCATTCAATCACGTGGTCGACCGTCGCCTGGATGCCATGATGCTGCGTACCTCGCGGCGCCCCTTGGCTACCCAACGTATGCCCACGCCGGTGGCGCTGGCTTGGGCAACGCTGCTGTCGGTGGCAGGGATCGGGTTATTGCTGTGGCAGGTGAACGCGCTGACGGCCTGGCTCACTCTAGGTTCACTGCTTGGCTATGCGCTGATCTACACGACCTTTCTCAAGCGGGCCACGCCACAGAACATCGTCATTGGCGGGCTGGCTGGCGCGGCGCCTCCGCTGCTCGGGTGGACGGCGGTGTCCGGTCAGCTGGGGCCGGAACCGCTGCTGCTGGTGTTGATCGTCTTCGCCTGGACGCCGCCCCATTTCTGGGCGTTGGCGATTCACAAGCGCGATGAGTACGCCAGGGCGGGCGTGCCCATGCTGCCGGTCACCCATGGCGAAGCGTTCACCCGGCTGCAGGTGTGGCTGTATGGCTGGCTGACCGTGGCAGTGACGCTGTTGCCGTTCGTCATCGGCATGAGCGGCGCGCTCTACCTGCTGGGCGTGATGGCGCTCAACGCCCGCTTCATGGTCTGGAACTGGCGGGTGTGGCGGGGGGAGGATCCCCGTGCGCCGCTGGCGGCATTCTGGTTTTCGATCCGTTACATCCTTGGCGTTTTCGGCGTGCTGTTGCTGGATCACTATGCGACCGGGTGGGCCTGGGGGTAGCGTTTTCCCAGGGTCTGATGTGGCGGCGTGATGCGATACAATGCGTCGCCCACATTCTTACTGCGTGGATATCCCATGACGACCACCACTGCCCTGATCCTGCTGGCGCTGGGGCTGGCGATCATCGCCGGGCTCGGCGCCTATGCCGTAACGCTATGGCGTGAGGTTCGCCGCCGCCGGGCCTTTCATCGAGATGAGCAGCGACAGGCACACCAGAATTGCCTGGAAAACCTGGAAATGGTCGCTTCGGCTCTGCTTCAGGAACAGGTCGACATCACCGAAGGTGCCTGGCGCTGCAAGGTACTGCTGGAAATACTCGACCCTCGATTGATCGAGCGGGACGATTTCCGGGTGTTCGGCGAGCTCTATGCCCGCACCAGCCACCTCCACACTCACTCGGCACGCCAGGCGCTGGCTCCGCGCGACCGGATGCGAGAAGACAAGGAGCGCCTGGCGGTGGAGAATGAGCTGCGCGAACCGGTGCTGGAGGCTGCCCAGGCCGTGCTGGTCTTTCGCCGCGATTGGCCGGCGAGCCTGCACTGACGACAGATGCGTGTTGCACAAGTGTAAACTGCCCGAAATATCGTTTGCATCGCTGCCGAGGCTGCGGCAGTCTCTCGCCCATGCCCTGCCTGCAGGCGCATGGATCGTGAGCGGCCTGGATGAGCGACTCTTCGCCAGCGGCTTGAGTCACCCGTTTTAACCTCTACACTGGTAATTGTCTGGTGACGAAAGATCTAGACTGGTAAGCGCCGGGTCACGTATTTCCCCTGTACGTCCGTTGCTCACGACGAGCGTTACGGATAGACGATGAGAAGGAGTCTTGAATGAAGACATCAACGACAGGATTGCTGCTGGGGTCTGCACTGGTTGTCGGCCTTTCGGGCTGTGCCACCACGATCGACGGCGGGGCCTCAAGCGCTTCCAGCGATACCTCCAGCAAGCGCGCCTGGTACCAGCAGCCGGTCGTTTGCGGCATTGCCGCCGGTTTGGTGGGTGGCGGTATCGGCCATGCCACCAGCGGCGAGTCCGACGAAGAAGCGGGCACGGCCATCGGCTTTACCACGGCTGCCGCCATTGGCGGACTCCTCTGCGCGGATCGTACCCCGGAGCCGGAACCCGAACCGGAACCCATGCCTGAGCCGGCACCGGAACCCGAACCGGAACCCGAGTTCGAGACGGTCACGCTCTCCAGTGACGTCAACTTCGCTTTCGATTCGGCCGAGTTGCGCCCCGCTGCGGAGGTCACGCTGGATGAGGTGGCGGAGACGCTGTACGAGAACACCGAGATCAACGTCAACATCGCCGGCCATACCGACTCCATCGGTAGCGCCGAGTACAACCGCGATCTCTCGCAGCGTCGCGCGGACTCCGTCAAGGACTACCTGGTTTCCCAGGGCATCGACGCCAGCCGCATGCGTACCATGGGCTACGGGGAAGAGCGTCCGGTTGCCACCAATGAGACCGACGCGGGTCGCGCCCAGAACCGTCGGGTCGAGATCAGCAACTAACACCCAGGCACGTTCAGGCGTGCCAAGGTGATGCCAAGACGGACCAATGGCCCGTCAATCGGGGGTGCCTTCGGGCACCCCCGATGTCTGTTTGGCCGTGGCACGGCAGTATGGGGCTCTGCTAAGATACGCGCTTGGCGCGGCGCGCGGCGGGGCGGTGGAAACCGACCCTCTTTTGCCCAAAGTAGTGGGTGGGCCGTGTGCCTTGGCGCCGTTTCACACGCCATGAACCGCGACATGTGATCCTTGGTATGGATCACCACTGCGCAAAGGATGCTTGCATGCCCATCGTGACCCTGCCCGACGGCAGTCAGAAAACCTTCTCCGAATCCCTGACCGTGATGCAGTTGGCCGAGTCCATCGGCCCTGGCCTCGCCAAGGCATGCGTGGCCGGCAAGATCGACGGTGAGCCGGTCGATGCTGCCGATGTCATCGACCACGATGCCGAGGTGTCGATCATCACCGCCAAGGATGCCGAGGGGCTCGAGATCATTCGCCACTCCTGCGCCCACCTGATCGGCCATGCCGTCAAGCAGCTCTACCCCGAGGCCAAGATGGCCATCGGACCGGTGATCGAAGACGGCTTCTATTACGACATCGACTTCGGCCAGTCTGTCACGCCTGACGACCTGGCGACGATAGAAACGCGCATGAAAGCACTGATCGACCACGAGTACGACGTGGTGCGCGAGTACGCCGATCGCGACCAGGCGATGCTGACCTTCCTGCATCGCGACGAACCCTACAAGCAGGAGATCGTGCGCGAGATTCCCGAGGGGGAGACCATCCGTCTCTACCACCATGAGGAATACGTCGATATGTGCCGTGGGCCGCACGTGCCCAATACGCGCCACCTCAAGGCCTTCAAGCTGACCAAGCTGGCTGGCGCCTACTGGCGCGGCGATGCCGAGAAGCCGATGCTGACGCGCATCTACGGCACGGCCTGGGCCGACAAGAAGCAGCTCAAGGCCTACCTAAAGCGCCTCGAAGAGGCGGAGAAGCGCGACCACCGCAAACTGGCCAAGCGCATGAATCTCTTCCATCTCCAGGAAGAGGCGCCGGGCATGGTGTTCTGGCATCCCAACGGCTGGACCCTCTACCAGGCGCTCGAGCAATACATGCGCCGCGTGCAGATCGAGCACGGCTATCAGGAGATCAAGACGCCTCAGGTGGTGGATCTCTCGTTGTGGAAGAAATCCGGTCATTGGGGCCACTACAGTGAGCTGATGTTCACCACCGAGTCGGAAAAGCGCGAATACGCCGTCAAGCCGATGAATTGTCCCTGTCACGTGCAGGTCTTCAACCAGGGGCTGAAGAGCTATCGGGATCTTCCCTTGCGCCTGGCCGAATTCGGCAGCTGTCACCGCAACGAGCCTTCCGGCTCCCTGCATGGTCTGATGCGGGTACGGGCCTTCACTCAGGATGACGCTCACATCTTCTGTACCGAAGGCCAGATACAGGCCGAGGCCGAGGCCTTCATCGCGTTGACTCTGAAGGTGTATCGCGAGCTGGGCTTCGAGGACGTCGAGCTCAAGCTCTCGACGCGTCCCGAAGACGACTTCCTGGGCGAACCCGAGCTCTGGGATCGTGCGGAAGCCGGGTTGGAGGCGGCGCTGAATGCCACCGGACTCGATTGGGAGCTGCAGCCGGGGGAGGGCGCCTTCTATGGCCCCAAGATCGAGTTTTCCCTGCGCGACTGTCTCAATCGTGTCTGGCAGTGTGGTACCCTACAGCTCGATTTCAATCTGCCGGGGCGTTTAGGGGCGCAGTACGTCGACGAGGACGGCGAACGCAAGACGCCGGTCATGCTGCACCGGGCCATCCTGGGGTCGTTCGAGCGCTTCATCGGCATTCTGATCGAGCATTATGCCGGTGCCATGCCGCTTTGGCTGGCGCCCGAGCAGGCGGTGGTGATGACCATCACCGACGCTCAGCGCGATTATGCCCAGGATCTCGAGCAACGCCTGCAGAAAATCGGCCTGCGCGTCAAGGCGGACTTGAGGAACGAGAAGATCGGCTTTAAAATCCGCGAGCATACGTTGCAGAAAGTTCCCTATCTCCTGGTGGTAGGAGATAAGGAGGTCGAGGCCGACTCGGTCGCCGTGCGGACACGCAGTGGCGAGAACCTCGGTACCATGCCCGTCGATGGTCTCATCGATCGGCTGCGTGCCGAAGGTTGGTAAAGACAGAGTTGGCAACGGCATCGTCAATTACCGGAACGGAGACGGAACGATCAAGCGAAGCAACCCTAGAGGGCGTGTACAAGACAAGCGCCCCCCAATGAACGAGCGCATTACCGAGGATCAGGTTCGCCTGATCGACAGCGACGGCGAGCAGTTGGGCATCGTGCCCACCAGCGAGGCGCTGGAGCGTGCCGAAGCCGCCGGTATGGACCTCGTCCAGATTTCCAATGCCGATCCGATCGTCTGCAAGATCATGGATTACGGCAAGTTCGTCTTCGAGCAGAAGAAGCAGAAGGCGGCTCAAAAGAAGAAGACCAAGCAGATTCAGGTCAAGGAAGTCAAATTCCGGCCTAACACGGACGAGGGTGACTATCAGGTCAAGCTGAAGAACCTGACGCGTTTCCTCGAAAGTGGTGACAAGGGTAAGGTCACGCTGCGTTTCCGCGGTCGTGAAATGGCACACCAGGACATCGGCCGTCGGCTGATGGAGCGGGTGGCGGCCGATCTCGAAGAGATCGGTACCGTGGAATCCTTCCCCAAGATGGAAGGGCGCCAGATGATCATGATTCTTGCCCCCAAGAAGAAGTGATCCGAAGGCCCGTCAAACGGGTGGTCGGCGCTTGCGTCGGCCATCGGCCCCGGATTTTCTGAAAAATTCTCGAGCGGAGTTCATCTCATGCCGAAAATCAAGAGCAACAGTGGCGCTGCCAAGCGCTTCAAGAAGACGGCCAACGGCTTCAAGCACAAGCAGTCGTTTCGGAGCCACATCCTGACCAAGAAGTCCACCAAGCGGAAGCGTCAGCTGCGTGGTATGAAGCAGATCCACGACGCCGACAAGCAGCTCGTTCAGCGCATGCTGCCCAACCTCTGAACCTTGGTAGACCCTTTCAACGTCAGGAGTGAAACATGACTCGTGTCAAGCGTGGTGTCGTCGCTCGTCGTCGTCACAAGAAGATTCTCAAGCAGGCCAAGGGCTATTATGGTGCCCGTTCGCGCGTCTTTCGCGTGGCCAAGCAGGCGGTCATCAAGGCCGGCCAGTATGCCTATCGCGACCGTCGTCAGCGCAAGCGTCAGTTCCGCGCCCTGTGGATCCAGCGTATCAATGCCGGTGCACGCCAGCATGGCCTGTCCTACAGTCGGTTCGTGGGCGGTTTGAAAAAGGCCGGCATCGAGATCGACCGCAAGGTGCTGGCCGACCTGGCCGTTCACGAGAAGGCAGCGTTTGCCGCCATCGTCGAGAAGGCCAAGGCTGCCCAGTAAGTGGTGTCGACCGAGGGTGCCGGGTCGGCGCTGGCCGACCCGAACTGACGCCGATCCGTCACAGGGGAAGAGCAGCCGCTCTTCCCCTGTTTTTTTATCAGATTCGGAGCATAACGGATGGATCATCTTCCCACACTGGTTGCCGAGGCCCGCGAGGCGATTCAGGCTGCCGGGAGCATTTCGGCACTCGACGAGTTACGTGTGCACTACCTGGGCAAGAAGGGTGAGATCACCGCTCTGCTCAAGGGCCTCGGTGCTCTGCCTGCTGCCGAACGCCCGGTGGCGGGGGAACGCATCAACCAGGCCAAGCAGGCGCTCGCCGAGGAGCTCGACGTACGTCGCCAGGCGCTGGAGAAGGCCGAACTCGAGGCGCGTCTGGCTGACGAGCGCCTCGACGTGACCCTGCCAGGGCGAGGCCAGGCCAGCGGTGGGCTGCATCCGGTGACCATGACCCTGGAGCGCATCGAGGGGCTGTTCACCCGTGTTGGGTACGATGTGGCGGTGGGGCCGGAGATCGAAGACGACTATCATAACTTCGAAGCGCTCAACATCCCCGCTCACCATCCGGCCCGCGGCATGGCGGACACCTTCTACTTCGATGCCACCCGCCTGCTGCGTACCCATACCTCGCCGGTTCAGGTGCGCACCATGAAGGAGCAGGCGCCGCCGATCCGCATCGTCTGTCCGGGGCGAGTCTATCGCAGCGATTCCGACCTGACCCATACGCCGATGTTCCACCAGGTCGAGGGGCTGCTGGTCGATGAAGACGTCAGCTTCGCCGACCTCAAGGGCACCATCGAGGATTTCCTGCACGCCTTCTTCGAGCGTGACGATCTGTCGGTGCGCTTCCGGCCTTCTTACTTCCCTTTTACCGAACCCTCGGCCGAGGTCGATATTCAGTGCGTGATGTGCTCCGGCGATGGCTGCCGGGTGTGCGGTCACAGCGGCTGGTTGGAAGTGATGGGCTGCGGCATGGTGCATCCCGAAGTGTTCCGGCATTCGGGCATCGATGCGGAGCGCTACCAGGGCTTCGCTTTCGGCATGGGTGCCGAACGCCTGGCCATGTTGAGGTATGGGGTGAACGACTTGCGCCTGTTCTTCGACAACGATCTGCGCTTCCTGCGCCAATTCGCCTGAGCCGACTTCACTACACAGTACACGGGGTTCGTCATGAAATTTTCCGAACAGTGGCTGCGCGAGTGGGTGTCGCCGCAGCTGGATGTCCAGGGGTTGGCCGACCAGATTACCATGGCCGGCTTGGAAGTCGATGCCATCGAGCCGGCGGCCGCGCTTTTCTCGGGCGTTGTGGTGGGCGAGGTGGTGAGCAAGGAGCCCCATCCCAATGCCGATAAGCTGTCGCTTTGCCAGGTCGAGGACGGCAGCGGCGAGCTGGCGCAGGTGGTATGCGGGGCGCCCAACGTAGCGGCGGGGCAGAAGGTGCCCTTCGCTCGGGTCGGCGCCGTATTGCCTGGCGACTTCACCATCAAGAAGGCCAAGCTGCGCGGCGTCGAGTCGCGCGGCATGATCTGTTCCGCTTCCGAGCTGGGCATGGCCGAGGAGACGTCGAGCGGGATTCTCGAGCTGCCGGCCGATGCGCCGGTGGGCGAGGACTTTCGGGCCTGGATGGGCCTCGACGATCACTGCGTCGAGGTCGACCTCACTCCCAACCGCGGCGATTGCCTGAGCATCAAGGGCTTGGCTCGCGAAGTGGGGGTGCTCAATCGCCTGGCAGTGGAGGGGCCGAGCACTGAACCGGTGGCCTCTTGCCATGATGAGACCTTTGCGGTGCGCGTCGAGGATGCCGAGCGCTGCCCGCGCTACATCGGCCGGCTGATCAAGGGGGTCGACGTGACCGCCGAAACGCCGTTGTGGATGGTCGAGCGGCTGCGTCGCAGCGGTCTGCGCTCGATCGATGCGGTGGTCGATGTCACCAACTACGTGATGCTCGAGCTCGGCCAGCCGCTGCACGCCTTCGACCGTGCCAACCTCCAGGGTACCGTCATCGTGCGCCTGGCTCGCGAGGGCGAGCAGTTGGTGCTGCTCGACGGTCAGACCGTCGCCCTGCGCAATGACACCCTGGTGATCGCCGACGAGCGCGGCCCGCTGGCCATTGCTGGGGTCATGGGGGGCGAGCATTCCGGCGTGAACGCAGCCACGAGCGACATCTTTCTCGAGTCGGCGTTCTTCTCGGCCTTGGCGGTAGCCGGCCAAGCACGTACCTACGGCCTGCACACCGATGCCTCGCACCGATTCGAGCGCGGCGTCGACCCTCGGTTGACCAGCGAGGCAGTGGAGCGGGCCACATGGTTGCTCGTCGATATCGCGGGTGGGAAGCCCGGCCCGCTGGTGGAGGCGCGCAACGATGACCACCTGCCCGGTGAGCGTGAGGTGCGGTTGCGTGCGGCACGCCTCGAGCAGGCTCTCGGCAAGGGGCTGCCGGCGGAGGAGGTCGCCGACATTCTCGAGCGGTTGGGCATGGCGGTCACCGCCTCGGCCGATGGCTGGCAAATCCGCGTGCCGAGCTGGCGTTTCGACATCGCCATCGAAGAGGACCTCATCGAGGAGGTGGCGCGCATCCACGGCTACAATCGCCTGCCGGTACGGCGTCCCAAGGCCCGCCTGGGGTTGCGCGCCGACCATGAAGCCCGCGTGCCGCTCTCCCGCCTGCGTCGACAGATGGTGGCCCGCGGCTACCAGGAAGCCGTGACCTACAGCTTCGTAGCGCCCGAGCTGCAAGCGGTGCTGCTCCCCGATGCCGTGTCGCCGCGGCTGGCCAACCCGATTTCCAGCGACCTGTCGGTGATGCGCGCGAGCCTGTTTCCGGGGCTGGTGCGAGCGCTCGAATACAATCTCAATCGCCAGCAGAATCGGGTGCGCCTCTTCGAGGCTGGCCTGGTGTTTCGTGGGGAGCTGGATGCCCTCGAGCAAACGCCCATGCTGGGAGCCTTGGTGAGCGGGCCGCGCGAGCCGGAAGGCTGGGCCGGGGGCCGGGAGAGAGTCGATTTCTTCGACCTCAAGGGCGACCTGGAGAGCCTGATCGGTCTGGGCGGCGAGCCCGAGTCCTGGCGTTTCGAGCCCGCCGGGCATCCTGCGTTGCACCCCGGTCAAAGCGCGCGCATCCTCCATCGCGGCGAGGCGGTAGGCTGGATTGGTACCTTGCACCCTGGTGTAAGAGCCCGGCTGGGCCTGCGCAGCGATGCGCTGCTGTTCGAGGTACGCCAGGAGGCGCTGACTCAAGGCCGCATTGCCGCCTTCAGCCCCTTGTCGCGCTACCCGGAGGTGCGCCGCGACCTGGCGTTCCTGGTCGATGAGAGCCTGCCGGTCCAGGCGCTGCTGGATACGCTGCGCACCCATGCCGGTGAGTGGCTCACCGAAAGCCGGCTGTTCGATGTCTATCGGGGCAAGGGCGTACCCCAGGGCCGCAAGAGCGTGGCCTTGGGCTTGACCTGGCAGCATCCTTCGCGCACGCTGAATGACGAGGAAATCAATCAGTTGGTCGATGCCATCGTCGCCGAATCGCAGCAGCACCTGGGTGCCGAACTACGCGGTTGACGAGTTCCGCCATGGCGGATGACGCAAGGGCGCGACCGTTTTCGGTGGCGCCCTGTTCGTCGCACCGGCGACGGGGTGGACCGCCCACCATGAGGGAGACGACATGGGTGCGTTGACCAAGGCTGAGTTGGCCGAGCATCTCCACGCGGAACTGGGGCTCACCAAACGGGAGTCCAAGGCGATGGTGGAGACCTTTTTCGAGGAGATCCGTGCCTGTCTGCGCGAGAACGAGCAGGTCAAGCTGTCCGGTTTCGGTAACTTCGATCTGCGCGACAAGCGCGAGCGGCCGGGGCGCAACCCCAAGACCGGGGAGGAGATTCCCATTTCTGCGCGGCGGGTGGTGACCTTCCGCCCCGGACAGAAACTCAAGAGTCAGGTGGAGGGCTACGAAGGGCCGGCACCGCAATGACGACGGCTGTCATATGCCGCCGCCGCGCTCGATCAGCCAGGTGATGACGACCTTGAGAATGTAGCCCAGCATGCCGGCGCCAAGCACCACGAACAGCATCAGGGTGCCGAAGCGTCCGGCTTGGGATTGTTTTGCCAGATCCCAGATGATGAAGCCCATGAACAGGATCAAGCCACCGATCATGATCGGAGTGATCCAGGCTTCGAAGGTTGCTGTCATGCTGCCTCCCGTGAACGAAGTCCGAGCATTGTACTCGGACTTGATTGCGAGTGCATGATGATGCGCCAGCGGTGCGCGTCACGTCATTTTCCGATTAAAAACACTCAGGTATCCCCACGACATGCCGATGCTGAAAATCTTCGTTGGAACCATGTATGGCGGCGCCCTCGATGTTGCCGAACAAGTCAGCCCGCTGTTCGAGGCGGCTGGTTACGAGGTCGTCATTCTCGAGCAGCCGACCCTCGAAGATCTGGTCGACACTTCGCCGGAGCTGGCGTTGTTTTGCGTTTCCACCACCGGCAGCGGGGATTTCCCCGGCAACTTCGTGCCCTTTGCCCGCGCGCTCGACGAGCGGAGTCCTTCTCTGACCTGGCTGCGCTACGGATTGATCGCTTTGGGCGATAGTTCCTATGGCGAGACGTTCTGCGGCGCCGGCCGACGTCTCGACGAAATGCTCGCCGGTTTGGGCGCCAGCCGCCTGGGCGAGCGCCTGGAGGTCGATGCCATGGAGACCTTCATGGCCGATGACGCTGCCTTGCCCTGGGTAGAGGAGTGGATAGAGGATCAGCAGCTCAAGGTGGCCTGATGATGGCGCAACCGACCGCGGAGCGGTTCAGCCTCATGCTGGGGCTGCTCGTGCTGATGGTCGCCACCGTGCCACGCTACCTGGCCGGCGGCCATGACACCCGGCTGTCGCTGATTCTCATGGCACTGGTCGTGGTAGCCGTGGTCACGACGCTGAACTGGCGGCTTTTGGTAGCGGAGCAGCGCCGTCGGCTGCCGGCGCTGCTCAAGCGATTGGGACTGTGTCTGGTGGCTGGTGCGGTCGGCATGGCGCTGTGGCACGCCGTGATGAGCGATTGGCTCAGCTGGCAACTGCTGCTGGCTCACGGCGCGACGCTGGGGCTGCTGCTGCATGCGTTGTGGCTGTGGGGCAGGGCCTCCAGCGTCTAAGCTTTGTCCGAAAAGTCGTCGAGCGATGGACAGACAAGGCAAAAATCGGTGAAAAGACGGAGTTTACGTGGTGTAAATGAGTACTTTGAGCCGATTTTTAACGACGTATGACCGAGCGCAGGCAGTTTTCAGACAAAGCGTAGCACTCGCTGTCACTTCAGCGTATAGCAGGGCTCGTAGGCCTTGCCAGGCAACTTCATGCGGCCCTGGGCGACGAACGAGCCCAGCAGCTCGTCGAGGTGGCGCATCAGCTCGGGCTCGGCATGGAGCTGAAAGGGGCCATGGGCCTCGATCGCTCGCAGGCCCTGTTCCTTGACGTTGCCGGCCACGATGCCCGAAAAGGCACGGCGCAGATTGGCTGCCAGCTCGTGGACCGGCTGTTCGCGGTGCAGTGCCAGGCTGGCCATCGCCTGGTGGGTCGGCTCGAAAGGTGCCTGGAAGTCACGGGCGATGGTCAATCGCCAGTTGAAGTGGAAAGCATCCTGGTGAGTGAGGCGAAAGTCGGTGACCTCGTCGACACCCTTGCGCAGCGCACGAGCCACTTCGACGGGATCGTCGACGATGATGCGATACTTGTCGCGCACGGCGTCGCCGAGGGTGTAGCCGAGGAATTCGTCGATGCGGCGGAAGTAGTCGGCGGCGCTGGCCGGGCCGGTGAAGATCACCGGCATGGCCATGTCGACGTTGTCGGGATGCAGCAGAATTCCCAGCAGGTAGAGAATCTCCTCGGCAGTGCCGACGCCGCCAGGGAATACCACCATGCCATGTCCCACGCGGACGAAGGCTTCCAGACGCTTCTCGATGTCGGGCATCACTACCAGCTCGTTGACCAGTGGGTTGGGTGCCTCGGCAGCGATGATGCCGGGCTCCGAAATCCCCAGATAGCGGCCTTCACTGCGCCGCTGCTTGGCGTGAGCGACGTTGGCCCCCTTCATCGGGCCCTTCATGGCGCCCGGGCCGCAGCCGGTGCAGATGTCGAGGTCGCGCAGTCCCAGCTGATAGCCCACGTTCTTGGTGTAGTCGTACTCTTCCCGCGAGATCGAATGGCCACCCCAGCACACCACCATGCTGGGGTCGCGACCGGGCTGGAGAATGGCCGCCTTGCGCAGAATGTGGAAGACCGCGTTGGTGGTGCCCTCGCCGGTGGAGAGATCGAAGCGTTGGTGGGTCTGGATTTCGTTGTAGACGTAGACGATGTCGCGCAGCACCGAGGACAGGTGCTCGCGAATGCCGCGGATCATCTTGCCGTCGACGAAGGCTTCGGCGGGCGCGTTGCTGAGCTTGAGGCGGATGCCACGGTCCTGCTGGAGCACCTCGATGTCGAAATCGCGGTAGGTCTCCATCAGTGCCAGGCTGTCATCGGTCATGTTGCCGGAGCTGAGCACGGCGAGGGCGCAGCGTCGCAGCAGGTCATGGAGGCCCTTCTTGGAGGTGTCGCGCAGGCGATTCACCTCGTGCTGGGATAGCACCTCGAGGCTGCGTAGCGGTGAAACGGTGCTGGAGAGAGTGTCGGGCATGGAGCGTCCTTGTCGCGCGTCGTTCCGATGCGTCGTTGGCGGCCGCACTGCGTGCGGCGGGTCGGCAGCCGTCTCGATATCGCAGCGATGGCTCGCCGGTTCACGCATCGGAATCGGGAATGGTTCGTGTGTCGATGCTACCACGCCGCTCGGGTGGGCGCAGCGCTGCGTAGGCCGATGGGGCCTGCTAGAATGAGGCTTTCCGACAGCCGTCGAGGCGTCCTGCGAACCCCATGTTCAATGCTCAATACTTCCGCACCTTCGTCACCCTGGTCGAGACCGGCAGCTTCACCCGTACGGCTCAGCGCCTGGAGATGACTCAGCCCGGCGTCAGTCAGCACGTGCGCAAGTTGGAGCGCTACCTCGACAAGTCATTGCTGGATCGCCAGGGTCGGCGTTTCACGCTGACCGAGGCGGGCCGCCGAGCCTATGACTACGGGTTGCGTCTGTTCGCCGAGCATGAGCAGTTCCGCCATTCGCTGGATGACGATGCCCTGGACAGCGGTGAATGTCGCATCGCTTCACCGGGAAGCGTAGGGCTGATGCTCTACCCGTACATTCTCGGCCAGCAGCAGATGCATGCCGGGCTCACGGTGAACTACAGCTTCGCTTTCAGTCATGAAATCGTCGGCGACGTGCTCGCCGGTCGCTACGATCTGGGGATCGTGACCGAACCGGTGCGCCACCCCGATCTGGATTGCGTGCCGTGGCACCAGGAGGCCCTGTGCCTGGTGGTGCCGGCCGACTTCGCCGGCACCGGCCTCGCCGAGCTGATGGGGATCGGTTTCATCAATTACTCCGACGGCGTCAATCACGCCCGCAGCCTGCTGCGCAGCAACTTCCCCGAGGAGTTTCGCTCGATGGACCAGTTTCGGCGACAGGGCTTCACCAACGAGGTGAGCATGGTGCTGGATGCCGTGGCCCGTGGACTCGGCTTCACCGTCGTGTCGCGTCTGGTGCTGGAAACCTCGCCGTGGCAGCGTCAGGTCAAGGAGCTGGCGCTGTCACGACCGGAGTACGAAACACTGCACTTGGTGATCCGCGCCGGCACGCAGATGCCGCGTCGCTACGTACGGCTGCTCGAGGGTTTCCGCGAGCAGCGTCTGCAGGAGCTCTACGGCCACGGCGAACAGCCGGTGGATCTGGCCTGACAGGGGATGCCTGCCCCTCGCTAGTCGCGATACTCGTCGATGCTCGGGCAGGAGCAGATCAGTTGGCGGTCGCCCAGCACGTTGTCGACGCGGTTGACGGCCGGCCACACTTTGGCAGCCTTGACCGCGGCGGACGGAAACGCGCCCAGCTCACGGGAGTAGGGGCGCTGCCAGGCTTCATCCATCAGGTCGGCCATGGTATGCGGAGCGCGGACCAGTGGGTTGTCGTCGGCCGGCCACTCGCCATTTTCCACCTTCGCGATCTCCTCGCGGATGGCGATCATGGCATCGCCGAAGCGGTCCATCTCGAAGCGCGATTCCGACTCGGTAGGCTCCACCATCAGCGTGCCCGGTACCGGGAAGGACATGGTGGGGGCGTGGAAGCCGTAGTCCATCAGGCGCTTGGCAATGTCCTCCTCGGTGATGCCGGAAGCCGCCTTCAGGGGGCGGACGTCGACGATGCACTCGTGGGCTACGGTGCCGCCGTTGCCGCGGTAGAGTATCGGGTAGTGCGTTTCGAGCCGCTTGGCGATGTAGTTGGCGTTGAGGATGGCCAGCTCGGTGGCCTGGCGTAGTCCGCGCGCGCCCATCATCTTGATGTAGGCCCAGGAGATGGGAAGGATCGAGGCGCTGCCGAAGGCCGCTGCCGAGACGGCACCGCATTCGGCGTTGACCCCGTCGAGGGGCGTCACCACGTGGTTGGGCACAAAGGGTGCCAAGTGCGCCTTGACGCCGATGGGTCCCATGCCGGGGCCGCCGCCGCCGTGGGGAATGCAGAACGTCTTGTGCAGGTTGAGGTGGCTGACGTCGCCGCCGAAATCGCCGGGGCGGGTCAGGCCGACCTGGGCATTCATGTTGGCGCCGTCGATGTAGACCTGGCCGCCGTGGTCGTGGACGATACGGCACGCCTCGCGCACGCCCGCTTCGAAGACCCCGTGGGTGGAGGGATAGGTGAGCATGATCGCCGAGAGACGTTCGCTATGCTGCTCGGCCTTGTCACGCAGATCGGCGAGATCGATGTTGCCGTCGCTATCGCACTCCACGACCACGACCTTCATGTGGGCCATGGCGGCGGAGGCGGGGTTGGTGCCGTGGGCAGAGCTGGGGATCAGGCAGACGTCGCGCTGTTCCTCACCCTGGGCCGCCTGGTAGCGGCGAATGGCCACCAGCCCGGCGTATTCGCCCTGGGCGCCGGAGTTGGGCTGCATGGAGATGTGATCGTAGCCGGTCACCTCCACCAGGAAAGCGGCCAGCTCATTGATCATCTGCCGGTAGCCGGCCACCTGCTCCTTGGGAGCGAAGGGGTGAATGCGTGCGAATTCCGGCCAGGTGATGGGGACCATCTCGCTGGTGGCGTTGAGCTTCATGGTGCACGAGCCCAGCGGGATCATGGCGTGGGTGAGCGACAGGTCACGGTTCTCGAGCCGCTTCAGGTAGCGCAGCATTTCCGTCTCGCTGCGATAGTGCTGGAAGGTGGGGTGCTGGAGGAAGGGCGACTTGCGCTCGCAGCCCGCGGGAATCCCGCTCTTGCCGGCGCTCACTACCGCTTCGTCCAGCGCGGCGACCGACAGGTCGTGCTCTTCGCCGAGCAGCACGTCGAAGAGCGCATCCAGGTCGTGGGCGGTGGTGGTCTCGTCGAGGGAGACGCCGATGTCGCCGCCTGCGAAATAGCGCAGGTTGATCTCGTGGGTCATCGCCCGGCCATGGATCTTGCTGGCATCCACGCCGGTCAGGCGCAGGGTATCGAACCAGGTGTCGTGGGCCAGGCGCACGCCGTTACGGGTGAGCCCCTCGGCGAGGATGGTGGTCAGCCGGTGGATGCGCGTGGCGATGGTGGTCAGCCCCTCGGCGCCGTGGTAGACGGCATAGAAACCGGCAATGTTGGCCAGTAGCGCCTGGGCGGTACAGATGTTGGAAGTGGCTTTCTCGCGGCGAATGTGTTGCTCGCGAGTCTGCATGGCCATGCGCAGGGCGGTGTGGCCGCGGCTGTCCTGGGAGACGCCGATGATGCGCCCCGGAATCGATCGCTTGAGCTTGTCAGTGGTGGCGAAATAAGCGGCATGGGGGCCGCCGAACCCCATGGGCACGCCGAAGCGTTGGGTGTTGCCGACCACGATGTCGGCACCCAGTGCCCCCGGCTCGGCGAGCAGCACCAGGCTCATGATGTCGGCGGCCACGCAGGTCATGATGCCTTTTTCGCGGGCGCTGGCCAGTAGCGGGGTCAGGTCGCGGACTTCGCCGCTCTGGCCCGGATACTGCAGCAGGGCACCGAAGACGTCATGTGCGCCGATTTCATCGGCCGGTGCGACGATCAGCTCGTAGTCGAAGTAGTGGGCGCGGGTGCGCACTACGTCCAGGGTCTGCGGCAGTACGTCATCGGCGACGAAGAAGGCGTTGCTCTTGGCCTTCTTGTTGGCCCGTTTGCACAGCGCCATGGCCTCCGCGGCGGCGGTGGCCTCGTCCAGCAGTGACGCATTGGCCAGCTGCATGCCGGTCAGGTCCATGACCATCTGCTGGAAATTGAGCAGCCCCTCGAGACGGCCCTGGGCGATCTCCGGCTGGTAGGGCGTGTAGGCCGTGTACCAGCCGGGGTTCTCCAGCACGTTGCGCTGGATGACCGCCGGCACGTGCGTGTCGTGATACCCCTGGCCGATGTAGGTCTTGAAGACCTTGTTCTGGCGCGCCAGGCGCTGCAGGTAATCGAGCGCTTCGGGCTCGGTGCGCGGTGGATCGAGATGGAGTTCCCGTTCCAAACGGATGTCGTCGGGTACCGTGCGCGCCATTAACGCGTCGAGACTGTCGATGTCCAGTGTTGCCAGCATGGCGGCCACGTCGTCGGCGTCGGGGCCGTTGTGACGGCGGATGAAGGCATCGTGATCGGCCAGGTCGGCCAGGCGGCGGGTGTCATGAACCATGAAGCAACCTGTAGGCAGTTGGCGGCTAACGAATGGGGGCATGTCGGCTGTGACGGGCAGGCCCCCTGGGTGGGGGCCGCGACGGAGTCGGTCTCAGCCCTCGGCGTCGACCAGCGCCTGGTAGGCGTCGGCGTCGAGTAGCGCATCGATGTCGCTGGCATCGGCCAGGCGCACCTTCATGATCCAGCCGTCCTCGTAGGGAGTTTCGTTGACGGTCTCCGGTGCGTCTTCCAGCGCTTCGTTCACCTCGACGATATCGCCGGCCACCGGGGCGTAGAGATCGGACGCCGCTTTCACCGATTCGACCACCCCGAACTCGTCGCCCTTCGCCAGCGTTCGTCCCACGTCGGGTAGTTCCACGAACACCACGTCACCCAAGGCTTCCTGAGCGTGGTCGGTGATGCCGATGGTGGCGGTGCCGTCGCCATTATCCAGCACCCACTCATGGCTGTCGTTGTAGCGCAGGTTGGCAGGAATCGTGCTCATGCTGTTTTCCTATACGAAAAAGGTTTTCTGATGGGGTGAATGCTAACGCCATTGGCGGCTTTTGGCGAGCCTGACGTCGCGGGGCGGTGGCGTTGCGGTCACCCGCTCGACTCCTTCAGGGTGGCCTGAACGATCGTCGCCGTCCAGTCCGTGCCGTGCCGAGGTAGTCGGGCGTGGCGTACGGCTCGACAGCGGTGGGGCCGCTCACTAGGCTGAGTGTGGGTTCGTGGCTCCGGTGGGCCGGTGGCGCGAGCGGGCATTGTCGCACCAGGAATCATTGTTTCCGATACGAAACCCGCGGTACGCTCGCTCTGCCATCCGAGACGCCAGGCCAGTTTTCGTCAGGGTGGCATAATGTCGACAGATTCCGCTATCGTACGCCGGTTAGCCATGTCGAATGCGTTCGACCGAGGCATTCCAGCATTAAGATGGTCCGCCATGTCCGGTGGCGGCTCGACAATAAGTGCAACAACTCTAAAGGGAGACGTTCCGTGGAAACCTTGAACTCCATCTTCACTGCCATCAACGGCGTGGTCTGGGGGCCGTTGATGCTGATCCTGCTGCTCGGGGTCGGGATCTATCTGCAGCTCGGCCTGAAGCTGATGCCCATTCGCAAGTTGGGCATGGGCTTCAAACTCATGTGGCAGGGGCGTGATGACAAGCGTACCCCCGAAGGCGAAACCAAAGGTGAAGACGACGGTGAGATTTCGCCGTTCAATGCCCTGATGACGGCCCTTTCCGCCACCATCGGCACCGGCAACATCGCTGGTGTGGCGACGGCCATCGCCCTGGGGGGGCCGGGTGCCGTGTTCTGGATGTGGATCACCGCGCTGGTGGGCATGGCAACCAAGTTCGCCGAGGCCGTGTTGGCGGTGCGTTTCCGTGAAACCGACAGCACCGGCTATCACGTCGGCGGGCCCATGTTCTACATCAAGAACGGCCTGGGGCGTAAGTGGCTGTGGCTGGGGGGCGCCTTTGCGTTCTTCGGTGCCGTGGCGGCATTCGGTATCGGCAATACCGTGCAGTCCAACTCCGTGGCCGATGCGCTCGACTCCACCTTCGGGCTGCCGCACTGGGTGACCGGCGTGGTCATCATGGTGCTGGCCGCGGCGGTGATTCTGGGCGGCATCAAACGTATCGCCAAAGTGGCGGGTAAGCTGGTGCCGATCATGGGCATTGCCTATGTCGTAGCGGGTGTCATCGTGCTCGCCGTGAACGCCAGCCAGCTCGGCGAAGCCTTGAGCATGATCTTCTACTACGCCTTCAACCCCCATGCCGCCGTTGGCGGTTTCGCAGGTGCGGCGGTAATGGCGGCCATTCGTTTCGGTGTGGCACGCGGTATCTTCTCCAACGAAGCCGGCCTGGGCAGCGCACCCATCGCCCATGCTGCGGCCAAGACCAAGAACCCCGTTCGGCAGGGGCTGATCGCCATGCTGGGCACCTTTATCGACACCATCGTCGTGTGCACCATCACCGCACTGGTCATTCTCACCGCTACGGTATGGGAGACCGGCGAGGCGGGGGCTTCCCTGACCGCGCTCTCCTTCGACTCGGCCCTGCCGGGGGTCGGCAACCAGGTGGTTTCGCTGGCGCTGGCGATCTTCGCCTTCACTACCATTCTCGGCTGGTCCTTCTACGGCGAGAAGTGCTTCCAGTTCCTGTTCGGTACTCGCTCGATCATGCTCTATCGCGTGCTGTTCGTGTTGGCGATTCCGCTGGGTGCCATGGCCAACCTGGGCTTCATCTGGCTGATGGCCGATACGTTCAACGCCATGATGGCGATTCCCAACCTGATCGCTCTGGCGCTGCTGTCGCCGGTGGTCTTCAAAGTCACCAAGGACTACTTCGACGGCAAGGACGTGCTGCCGGGCGAAGAGCTGGACCACGACAAGTCCTGATGGTGCATGCCTAGCCATTTCGTCAGGCCTGGGAGGTGCCCCGAGCGGCACCTCCTTGCGTATGGGCCTGAATCACCCCGCTTTCGCAGAGGATTTCCCGATGAGCGAACTCAAACGTACCCCGCTTCATGGCCTCCACGAGGAGCTGGGAGGAAAGATGGTGCCTTTCGCGGGTTATGCCATGCCGGTGCAGTACCCGTTGGGCGTGAAGAAGGAGCATGAACATACCCGCACGGCTTGCGGTCTCTTCGATGTATCGCACATGGGGCAGGTGTCGTTGCGTGGGCCGCGCCCGGCCGAAGCGCTGGAAACGCTGGTGCCGGCGGACCTCGTGGGGCTGGTCGAGGGCATGCAGCGCTATGCGCTGTTCACGTCCCAGGATGGCGGCATTCTCGACGACCTGATGGTGGTCAATGCCGGCGATCATCTGTATCTGGTGGTCAACGCGGCGTGCAAGGATCAGGACATCGCCTTGTTGCAGACCGGCCTGGACGATGCGCACCGCGTGGAAGTGCTGGATCGGGGCCTGCTGGCGCTGCAAGGGCCTGATGCCGCCAAGGTCATGCAGCGGCTGTGTCCCGAGGCCTGCGAGATGGTGTTCATGCAGCACGGCCACTTTGCCATCGAAGGCATTCCGGTGTGGATCAGCCGCAGCGGCTACACCGGCGAGGATGGCTTCGAGATCTCGGTGCCGGCCGAGCAGAGCGAAGCGCTGGCCAGGTGTTTGCTGGCCGAACCGGAAGTGGAGCCGATCGGCCTTGGTGCGCGTGACTCGCTGCGGCTCGAAGCGGGCCTGTGCCTCTACGGCCACGACATCGATACCCAGACCACACCGGTGGAGGCCGGGCTGATCTGGGCGATCGGCAAACCGCGCCGCCGCGGCGGCGAGCGTCCCGGCGGCTTTCCCGGGGCCGACCTGATATTGCACCAGGTCGATGCCAAGGACCATCAGCGCAAGCGCGTCGGGCTGTTGGGCGAGGGGCGCGCTCCGGTACGCGAGGGCGCCGATCTCTACGATGCGGACGATCACCATATCGGCCACGTGACCTCCGGCGGCTTCGGGCCCAGTGTCGGCAAGCCCGTCGCCATGGGTTATGTCGCCATCGACCAGGCTGCTCCGGAGACCACCGTCTACGCTGAAGTGCGCGGCAAACGCTTGCCGATGACCGTGACCAAGATGCCGTTCGTCACGCCCGGTTACTATCGCGGCTGATTTTATACCGTTATCTATCAGGGTGACCTCAACGACGCCTCGTCCCGGCCGGGACGAGGCGTCGTTGCGTCAGGAGTGAGGATCGCTGTGAATCCAGCGAAAGGTCAGGCTGATGCGCCGCCCGAGGCGTTTGCGGGGAAGCAGCGCGTGCTGGAGCCGACGTTGCACGCCGCTGCCCATCAACAGCAGGCTGTCGTGGGGTAGCCAGACGTTGAAGGGCGTGCCTTCTCCGTGTCGCCAGCGGAAGCGCAGCGGGCGTTCGGCGCCCAGCGACACCGCGGCGATCAGTGGGTCGCTGCCCAGCTCCGACTCGTCGTCGCTGTGCCAGCCCATGCGCTCCTCGCCGCCGGCGTAGCGGTTGAGCAGTACGCTGTTGAAGGCTGCCGGCACGCCTGCCTCGGCGAGACGAGCCGTCACGGACTCGCGAATCTCGGCGACCAGGGGGTGCCATGGCTCGGGGGCGAAATCGCTGCCGGAGTAGCGATAGCGGGCATCGGCGTCTCCCATCCATACCTGCTGTCGAGGTATCGAGTGCAGCTTGCCGTAGAGGCGAAGCTGCGGCCGCTGCCAGGCCAGCTCACGGTCGAGACGCTCGAGTGCCACGCTTGCCGCGGTCTCTCCCAGCAGGCCGTCGTAGCGCACCAGTGGCGGCGACTCGAGAAGTCGTGTCGTATTCCTGACAGTGGCGTGAGGCATGGCGTCAGCGTAGCACGCGCTGCGGGTCGATGGGCTTGCCGCCATGGCGCAGGTCGAACAGCAAGTCGTGGCGTTCGGTGGCATTGCTGTAACCCACTTCGCAAACTGGAGTGCCTTGCGAAACCCGGGTGCCTTCCTCCACGCTCAGGCTATCGCACAGGGCATACACGCTCTGCAGATTGCCGTCATGGTGGACGATGACGACCCGGCCGAGCTGGCGCATGCTACCGGAAAATCGAACGTCGCCATCGGCAACTGCCTTGGCTTTGGCGCCTCGCTGCGTGGCGAGCAGCATGGGTTGCAGGGTGCCGTGACTGTCGGTGCCGTAGCGACGGACGATGCGGTAGTCATCGAGTGGCCAGGGCCAGCCGCTGGCCGAGGCGGGCAGCGATCCGCTTGGCTTGGCAGCGGTGCTGGTCGTGCTCTTCTTGCTGCTGGCGCGCTGCGAGGCCGCCTGGTTCGAGGCGGCGGTCTTGGGTGCGGCACCCCCGGCGAGCGGTACCTGGACGATTTGCCCGATGCGCAAGCCGCGCGGGTCGGTGCCCGGGTTGGCATTCTGAATGCGCCCGGGCGTGGTCCCGAAGCGTCGGGCGATGCCGGCATAAGTGTCTCCCGGGCGAATCTGATAGCGGTAAGGTCCTCCGGACGGTGCCCTTTCGCGCTGGGTGGGAACCAGCAACCGCTGACCCACGGCCAGGTGCCGGGCATCCACCCCGGGGTTGAATCGGGTTAGCCGCTCGAGGGGAACGTCGGCGCGTCGTGCGATGGCGCCCAGCGTGTCGCCGCGCTGAACGGTGACCCAACGTCCGGCGATGCCGGGGTCGCCGGCTCGCTGAACGTCACCGCCTCGCCCGGCACAGGCGCCGAGCAGCAGCATTGCCAACAGCGCTATCGCGAGTCGAGTGCCGCGTCCTTTTCCTGCCACAGGGCATTCAGCCATGAATGGAAGCGTTCCTTGTAATCCGGGTCGTCATGATAGCTGCCCTGAGCCATCCAAGTGGGCACCGCCAATCGTTGGGCGCTGAGCGTTACCGGTCCTTCGCGACCGCACAGAAACCCCCAGAAAGTGGGGTTGGGGTTGGCGTAGCGGAGCGTGACATCGAGGATACCGCCCAAGCGGTCTCCGAGCAGGCTGACGACCTGGGCGATGCCGCCGGCTCGCGGGCGTAGCAGGTGGCGGTATGGCGAAGCTTGGGCAGCCTGCTTGGCGGGGGTGAATCGGGTGCCTTCGACGAAGTTGTAAATGGCGATGGGGCGTTCTCGAGCATGACGGCACATGCGTTCGGTGGCTTCGCGGTCGCGGCGTGCCAAGTGAGGGTGGCGCTCGCGCTGTTCGCGTGTCAGACGCCGTAGCATGGGAAATTCCAGTGCCCAGAAGGCCAGGCCGACGATGGGTACCCAGATCAGTTGGCGTTTGACGAAGAAGTGCGGCATCGGCAGGCGGCGGTGAAGCGCGAAGAAGAGCAGGAAGATATCCGTCCAGCAGCGATGATTGGAGAGGACCAGCCACCAGCGCTCCGAGGACAGCCCGTCGGGTAGTTCCATGCTCAGTTGAGGTTTCAGCCAGTGGCGCATCCACCACAGGTTGCAGCCTACCCAGTTGAGGGCAACGCCGCTCAGCCCTCGGACCACCAGGCGCCGCAGAGGTCGCCCCGGGGTGATCAGCTTGATGGCCGTGAGGAGAACGAGCGGAACGCCCCAGCCCAGTGTGGTGATGACCAGTAGCAGCACGCTGACCAGCCCCTTGAGGGTCGACATGCCACGCTCCTTGCAGGTGATGACGATAGCTGCACATGCTAATGGATCGGCTATGGGCTGCCCAGTGACGCGACTCACGTTCGTGGGGTAGCAATGGCCAGGGTCTTTTGCAGCACCTCGCAAAGTGCCCGGGCCGCCACCGACAGCTCCTGGCCGGCGCTGACCACGATGCCGACGGTGCGTTGGATGGGCGGGTCGTGAAGCGGACGGCAGCACGCCCCGAGCTCCTGCATCTGCTCCTGGCACAGAGCCGGGACGGCACTCACTCCGAGCCCGCTGGCCACCATGCGTCCCACGGTGGCCAGTTGATGGCTTTCGAAGGCCACCGGCAGCTCGGTGCCCCGGCGAGCCAGCGTGCGCTCGAGCAGGATGCGCACCATCGATGGTCGCTGCAGAGTGATGAAGTCGTGGGTCAGCAGCGCATTCCAGTCGATGCGTTCGGCATCGGCCAGCGGTGAGTCGGGAGGCACCACGGCAACGAAGGCGTCCTCGAAGAGGGGCAGGAAATCGATTCCCTCGTGGGACTGAGGCTCGAAGGCGACGCCAAGCTCGACCTGCCGCTGATGGACCATGTCGATCACCTGCTCGTTGATGACGTCGTGCACGGTGACGTTGACGCGGGGAAAGCGTTCGCGAAAGACCCGCAGTGCCGGTGGCAGGCGGTTGCAGGCGAAGGAGGGCATGGCCGCCACGGCCACTCGGCCGAGCTGCAGGGTAAAGCGCTGGCGCAGTAGTTCTTCGGTGTTGTCCCAGTCGGCGAGCATGCGCTTGGCCAGCGGAAGCAGCGTCTCGCCTTCCGGTGTGAGACGCACGCTGCGCGTGCTGCGAATCAGCAGCGGGCCGCCCAGGGTTTCCTCCAGCCCCTTGATGGCCAGGCTCAATGCCGGCTGCGACAGGTGTAGGTGTTCGCAGGCCTGGGTGAAGCTCAGGGTCTGGGCCACTGCCTGGAAGGCGCGAAGCTGCTTGACGGTCATGGTCATCGTTTTATTTATTAAATGGATTAATCCATAAAAAAAACAAACTTAACAAATATATTGGCCGAGTCAACACTGATCGAGTACCGTTTTTCACTCACCCCACAACAAGACGAGGCTTCGCGATGGCCGGATTCGACAAGCGCGTGTACTCCTTCGAAGAGGCAATGGAAGGTATCGAGAGCGGCATGACCGTAGCGGCCGGGGGCTTCGGCCTGTGCGGCATCCCCGAAAACCTGATCGCCGAGGTCAAACGTCGTGGCGTCAAGGACCTCACCGTGCTCTCCAACAACTGCGGGGTCGATGGTTTCGGCCTGGGATTGCTGCTCGAGGACAAGCAGATCAAGAAGATCTTTGCCTCCTACGTGGGCGAGAACGCCATGTTCGAGCAGCAGATGCTCAACGATGAGATCGAGGTCGTGTTGACGCCCCAGGGCACTCTGGCCGAGAAGATGCGCGCCGGCGGCGCGGGCATTCCGGCCTTCTACACCGCAACCGGTTACGGCACCCCGATCGGCGAGGGCAAGGAGGTGCGCGAGTTCAACGGCCGCCACTACATTCTCGAGGAGGCGTTTCACGCCGACTTCGCCATCGTCAAGGGCTGGAAGGCCGACCGCTACGGCAACGTCATGTATCGCGACACGGCCCAGAATTTCAATCCGCTGGCGGCCACCTGCGGCAAGGTCACCGTGGTCGAGGTCGAGGAAGTCGTCGAGCCGGGCGAGCTCAAGCCGGATCAGATCCATACGCCGGGGATCTACGTCGACCGCATCATTCAGGGCACCTTCGAGAAGCGCATCGAGAAGCGCACCGTGCGCGAGGGCTGATCGCGGTCGCACGTTTTACGGCAGGTGGCCGACGAGACTGGCCACACGCTTCTCTACCGAACACAAGAGGCAAATACCATGGCACTGACTCGTGAACAGATGGCGCAGCGCGTGGCGCAGGAACTGAAGGATGGCTTCTACGTCAACCTGGGGATTGGCATTCCCACTCTGGTGGCCAACTACGTGCCCGAGGGTATCGACGTGATGCTGCACTCGGAAAATGGGTTGCTCGGCATGGGGCGCTTTCCCACCGAGGAAGAGGTCGACCCGGACATGATCAATGCCGGTAAGCAGACCGTGACGGCCCGCCCGGGCGCAGCGATCTTCGACTCGGCGGAGTCCTTCGGCATGATCCGCGGCGGTCATGTCGATCTGACCGTTCTCGGGGCCTTCGAAGTCGATCAGGAGGGCAACATCGCTTCCTGGATGATTCCGGGCAAGCTGATCAAGGGCATGGGCGGTGCCATGGACCTAGTGGCCGGGGCCGAGAACATCATCTGCACCATGACCCATGCTTCCAAGCACGGCGAGTCCAAACTGCTCGAGAAGTGCACTCTGCCGTTGACCGGTGCCGGCTGCATCAATCGTGTGCTGACCGACCTGGCCTATCTGGAGATCGAGAATGGCACCTTCGTACTCAAGGAGCGTGCGCCGGGGGTGAGTGTCGAGGAAATCGTCGAGAAGACGGCAGGCAAGCTGAGCGTGCCGGATCACGTGCCGGAGATGACGTTCGACGCTTGAGGCGCGACGTGACGCCGAGCCCAACGAAGGCCCGAGCCGACCGGCTCGGGCCTTTGTCGAAAATCTGACCACATCGAGCCAGATGCCATGGCCATGCTGATCGGCGCTTGGGTGTCGTTCGCCTTGCACAGCGTTATCCACAGTTTTTGTGGATAACGGACGATCAACTGACTTCGCACCGCGTGTGGTGGGGGAGTAGCAGCTCCACGGCACGCTCATGATCGTCGCTGAGGCATTTTTGGACCAGCGCCAGGCCGCCCGGGTCGATGCGATGCTCATCGCCATCGGCGAAGGCCAGGCGCCGTGAGCCGGTGGGATAGAAGCGGTATTCGAGCAGCGGCGAAATGGGGAGGACCCCATGGTGACGGTCTGCGCTGCCGGATAGGCCGGCCTGCTCCATGGCGGCGTTCAGCGTGACCATGTCGCTGTCCAGACGCTCGCAGTCATAGCCTGCATGATGCATGCTCGGGCCCATCACGGCCAACCAACCAGCCAACGGGTGGGCGCCGTGCAGCATCCGGTAGGTTTGCCAGTCGGGCATGGGCCAGGGGCGCCCACGACAGAGCAGATCCTGACCGCGGGAGTCTCGCGGATGGGCGTGTTCGATGAGTTGGGTCAGGCTATCGCGTGGAGCGCGCGACAGCGTGCCCAGCTGGAGTTCGGCCAGTACCAGCCAGGCGCCGTCGTCTGCCGGAGCCAGAAGCGTTACCAGCAGACCACGGTCGGCCATGGCATAGCGTTGCATGGGCCTGTAGCCCAGTCGCGCCAGCGAGGGCGTGAGCTCGCGGGCGGCAAAGGGGCCGTGGTTGAGCGTCAGCAGAGTCAGGTATTCGGCTGGAGCGTCGGTTGGCCACAGGCGCAGAGCACCGATGTCTGGATGTCGGTGGATGTAGTCGAGCCAAAGCTGCTGGACGAATTCTTCCCGTTGCATCGCGCCGTTCCCTCTGTCCTGATGCGCCGTCAAACGACGTCAGTATAGGTCGTGGGCAACGATGAGCTTTCAACGGGATAAGCACGCAGGCCGACGCGGCGTCACTCCGGCTCAGGCGCTCTGGCTGGGCGCCAGTAGGCCGTGTTCACGGACGAACTGATCGAACTCGGTGAATCCGCCGACATGCCGTTGGTCGACGAAGATCTGCGGTACGGTGTGGACCGGCTTGCCGATGCGCTCGGCGAGGTCGGCCTTGCTGATGCCCTCGGCCCAGATGTTCACGTAGCGCTGTCCCTGAAGGGTTCCGGCGGCTTCGAGCCGCTCGGCCAGTGCCTGGGCGCGAGTGCAAAAGGGGCAGCCGGGACGACCGTAAATGACGACGAACATATTCAACCTCCTCGTTGGTCGACGCCATTCTGCCGGAGCATCGCGCTCGTCGCCAATAGTGCGCCACTAGCCATGTCATTGCCGGCTGCTATCGGGCCTGTCAGTCGAGTCGCTCGTCGTCCGCGGCGCGAAGCAGTTCGGCGAGCTCCTCGTGAACTTCGGGGCTCGCTACCAGCAGGTTTTCGCCGTAGAGGTCCCGGGGAATGCCTTCGGGGCAGGGGTACAGGTGGCCGGTGCGGGCACCGGCTTCGCGGGCAATCAAACGCCCGGCGGCGAAATCCCAAGGGGAGACGCTCTCGTAATAGGCGTCGAGCCGCCCGCACGCTACGTCGCACAGGTCGAGTGCCGCGGAGCCGTTGCGCCGAACGTCTCGGCAGTGGGTGAGCACGGCTTGCAATCGGCGCATGAGAGGGGGGCGGCCGTCGCGACGGTAGGGGAAGCCCGTGCCTACCAGGCAACGGTCGAGGTCGATGACGTGACTGGTGCGAATCGGCTTGCCGTTGCACAAGGCACCCTGGCCTTTCAGTGCGGTGAAGGTCTCGCCCAGGAATGGGGCATGGACCACGCCCAGGCACACTTCGCCTCGGCTTGCCCAGGCAATGGAAACGGCGACATGATGCAGGCCGTGTGCGAAATTCACCGTGCCGTCGATCGGGTCCACCACCCATAGGGCGTCGGCTTCGCCGAGCCGGTCGCGCTCCGGAGCCAGCTCCTCGCTGAGGCGCTCGTCGTCGGGTAACTTGGCGGCCAGACGCTCGCTGATCAGGGTGTCGATGGCCACATCGACATCGGTGACCAGTTCATGGCCGTCTTTGTAGTGATGGCTGAAACGATGCTCCCGGCGGGCATCGATGATACGTTCGCCCGCCTCCCGGGCGATGGTTTCGGCCAGCTCGAGGCGCTGTTGCGGACGCATTGTCGTTCCTCGTGGCAGGGTGAGCTGCCAGAATAGCAGGCGTATCGTTGCATGCCGAACGTGGACTTGGCCGATGAAGGAGATGCCATGCAGAGCTTGAGCCTCGATCAGTATGAACGGCTGCGCCGACTGGCGGCGACCTGGGAGCAGGACAGGCAAGAGGAATTGGCCACGGCAGCGCATGCCAATCCGCGCCTGTCGGTCGATACGCTGTGCTTTCAGGCGTTCGCCCCCTGGCCGGAGCAGGGGCCCGAGGAGGCCTATCTCGCCGGGGCTCTGATCACTCCGCTCTCGCTGTCGTTGGTGCTGGTAGCGGCCGAGTCAGCGACTGCTGCCCCGCAACCGGGACAGCGGCAGGCCTTTCGCTTTCCGTCGGGACGTTATCCGTTCACCGCGGAATGCCTCTCCGATGGTACCTGGTTGTGGCGCTGCGAACTGCTCGACGATCTTTCCGACCTGGATGCGGCCGAGGAGGCCAGCCGCCTGGCCCAGCGACTGATGGAGCGTGTGATGACGCCCGAAGCGTGAGGCTGGCGTCAACGCGGCGGGATGCTTATGCTGGGTGTTTTGCGCTGCCGCATTCCCACGACCCTTCGATTCACCGAGAGGAGCTTCTCCCATGACGCAAGCGACGACTACCCCGCGCGTGGCCCTGGTCACCGGTACCGCCAGCGGTATCGGCGAAGCCGTTGTCGACCACTTTAGAGAGCTCGGGCATCAGGTTCTCGCCGTGGATTTCAATGCGCAGGCAGCCGAGAAGGCCGAAGCGGTGGGAGCGGTATTCTTCCAGGCCGACCTGACCGATGGCGACGCTTGCCGGGCGGCCGTGGATGAGGCCATCAAGCGCTTCGGGCGGGTGGACATTCTGGTCAACAATGCCGGCATTCAGCACGTCTCCTCCATCGAGGACTTTCCCGAGACGAAGTGGCGCCAGATCGTCGACCTGATGCTCACGGCACCCTTTCTGCTCAGCCAGGCCTGCTGGCCATCCATGCGCGACAACGGCTGGGGGCGGATCGTCAACATCGCCTCGGTGCACGCCCAGGTGGCGTCTCCCGGCAAGGCGGCTTACATCAGCGCCAAGCACGGCCTGATCGGACTCACTAAGACAGCGGCCCTCGAGGGCGGTAGCCAGGGCATCACGGCGAATGCCATCTGTCCCGCCTACGTCAAGACCCCGCTGGTGGACAACCAGATCGCCGATCAGGCCAAGCTGCACGGCATGGACGAGCAGGCGGTGGTCGAGCAGGTAATGCTCAAGAATGCCGCCATCAAGCGCTTGATCGAACCCTCCGAGGTGGCGCAGATGGTCGCCTATCTCGCCTCCGATGCCGCTGGCGCAGTGACCGGGTCGAGCTGGAACATCGACCTGGGGTGGACGGCGCAATAGAGGGCGTCAGCGCCTCACCGGCCGCTTCTGCAGCTTGCGCTGCAGGGTGCGCCGGTGCATGCCCAGAGCCCGTGCGGTGGCGGAGATGTTGCCGTCGTGCTCCTGCAGCACCTTCTGGATGTGCTCCCAGGCGACCCGGTTGATGGAGGGTGGGCTGTCGGCCACCTCGGCATCCGGATCGCCCGTCTCCCGGTCCAGGGCGGTGAGGATCTCATCGGCATCGGCGGGTTTGCACAGGTAGTTCACCGCGCCGAGTTTGATGGCCTCCACGGCTGTGGCGATGCTGGAATAGCCCGTCAGTACCACGACGCGGCAGTTGGGTACGATGTCGAGCAACTCCGGCAGCAGTTTGAGGCCGGAACTGTGTTCGAGCTTGAGATCCAGGGTGGCGATTTGGGGCTGGTGCTGCCTCGCGAAGCTCAGTGCCTGGTCGGCATCGTGCGCCACCAACACCTCGAAACCGCGTCGCGTCAGGGCGCGTGACAGCACGTGGCAGAACATCTCGTCGTCATCGATGATCAGCAGGCGGGAGTCGGTGTCTTGCATGGCGTCCTCGTCGTGTGGGTGGTTCAGGCGTGGCTACGAGGCAGGATCACTTCGGTCAGCGTGCCCCCCTCAGGATGATTGTACAGGCTTACACCGCCGCCGAAGCGATTGATGGTGGCATGAGTCAAGAACAGACCGATGCCCAGGCCCTTGCTCTTGGTCGATACGAAGGTTTCGCCGAGTTGATCGGCGATGTCCATGGCCACCCCGGGACCACGGTCGCGTATGTCGATCACCACGTCGTCGGCAGTCCACTCCAGCGAGATGTGAATGTCGTCGGGACTGGCATCGGCGGCATTGTTGAGCAGGTTGGTAAGCGCCTGGTCGAGAGTGGCGTCGACGGTCAGCCAGGGCGTGCCGCGCTGGTCGGCGATGGCCAGACGGTGGCTCACGTCGGGGCGCAGCACCAGCCAGCGCTGTACCACGCCGGTCAGCCAGTCGCGAGCGTCGCGGTGCTCGGGCACTGCCATTCGGCGCCTATCGGCACTCTCCACCAGATGGCGGAGCCGCGACTTGCACAGCTCGACCTGCTGGCGTAGCAGGTCGATGTCCTGACGCAGCGGCTCGTTGGCTTCGGCATCCTTGCGCATGTCGCTCAACAGCACCGCCATGGTCGATAGCGGCGTGCCCAACTCATGGGCCGTGCCGGCTGCCTGGGTGGCGACCGCGAGCACCTGCTCGCTGCGCAGCGCCGCTTCGCGGGTGTGCGAGAGGGCCTGGTCTCGGTGTCGTAGGGCATGTGCCATCTTGTAGATGAAGAAGGAGACCAGGCCGGCCGACAGCGCGAAGTTCAGCCACATCCCCAGTACGTGCAGGTTGAGCGTTTCTCCACCGTAGTGCTGAGTGAGCTGCGGTACTGGGTGATAGGCGAACAGCAGCAGGGTGTAGGCGAGCAATGCCACGGCGGCAATGATCCAGGCGCAGTGCCAGGGCAGGGTGGCAGCGGCGATGGTCACCGGGACCAGGTAGTAGGTGATGAAAGGGTTGGTGGAACCGCCCGTGAAGTAGAACAGCAGAGTCAGTCCGACCAGGTCGGCCAGCAGGTGGAGAAGATTTTCCGGGTGGGTGACGGCCCAGTGGCGTCCCAGCCGCCACCAGGTCAGGAGGTTGATCAACCCCATGGCGACGACCACGCCGATCACCGCTTCCACCTGAAGGTCGAAGTGGAGCAGTTCGATGCCGATGATGATGGCGACCAGGAACCCGGTCCAGGTGATGCCGCGTACGATGGTCAGGCGAACCAGGTTGCGGCTGGGGGTCGACAACGGCAAGGGCAGGGTGGCGGGCATGGCGACTTCCGGTCCAATACGACAGGCCATGATAGCGTTTCATGCGCATGTCGACAGCTATTCAGTGGCGGGCGGACGTCAGCTCGGCGATTGTCAAAGGTAATTGGAACTGACTATCGGCGAAGAAAAAAACGATAAGCTCGCTACGTCCACATCCGATATTCTGCGCTCGCGCATGCCTGAAAGCGACACGCCTGTCGTGATTGCACGATCGACGGTCACCGAAGGCAGACAAGAACAATGGCGGCTGCGGCCCACCCTGACGGGCCTGGCCATGTGCATGTGGGAGAGAAAGATCATGTCGATGTCATCGCACGCAACCCCGTCCGGCGCTCCGGTTCCTGCCAAGAAGGCATTGAGCATAGGCTTCCTGTTGCTGGAAAATTTCACCCTGATCTCGCTGGCGTCGGCCATCGAACCACTGCGCATGGCCAACCAGCTCGCCGGCAGCGAACTGTATCGCTGGTACACGCTCACGGTGGATGGCGAGCCGGTCAGCGCCAGCGATGGCCTGAGGGTGACGCCCGATGTGTCGGTCCGTACGCCGCTCAGTCTCGACATGGTCATCGTGTGTGGTGGCGTGGGTCCCCACCGCAGCGTGCAGCGCGAGCACGTCACTTGGCTGCAGGGCCAGGCGCGCTTATCACGCCGCCTCGGCGCCATCTGCACCGGCAGTTGGGCACTGGCCAAAGCGGGCCTACTCGACGACTACGAGGTGAGCACGCACTGGGAGTGCATGGCGGCGATGCGCGAGGCGTTTCCGCGCGTCGGGCTGACCACGCGTGTGTTTTCGATCGACCGTGACAGGGCGACCTGCTCCGGTGGTACGGCGCCGCTCGATATGATGCTCACGTTGATCAAGTGTGATCATGGTCGCGAGCTTGCGGCAGGCATCTCCGAGATGTTCATTTGCGAACGCGTGCGCAGTGATCAGGATCTGCAGCGCATCCCTCTGCGCCATGTACTGGGCACCAACCAACCCAAACTGCTGGAGATCGTGGCGCTGATGGAGTCCAACCTCGAAGAGCCCATCGGCCTCGATGAACTGGCCAGCTACGTCGGTGTCTCGCGGCGTCAGCTCGAGCGACTGTTCCAGAAGAATCTGCACTGCTCGCCGTCGCGCTACTACCTCAAGCTGCGCTTGACTCGCGCCCGCCAACTGCTCAAGCAGACGGCGATGTCGATCATCGAGGTCGCCTCGGCTTGCGGCTTCGTCTCCACGCCGCACTTCTCCAAGTGCTATCGGGAGTTTTTCGGTATCCCGCCGCGCGACGAGCGCATCGGCCATCTCAACCCGCCGGTGCGGCTCGAGCAAAGGGAAGCCGAGGCACTGTTCCGTCAGGCTGCCTTCCAGGCCGTGCCCGAGGAGCCGGTTTCCAGCGCCATCGTGGCCCTCGACCAGGCGCGTGGCGAACCCACCTACGCCAGCGTGGCGGTGAGACCCTGAACGCTGCGTCCCATTCCAATCTGACTTCCCACCGAGGCCGCAATTGCGGCCTCTTCCTTTTCTCACCTGGCCTGCCATGACGCTGGCATGGCCGCTCACTCCGTCGCATCGACTCAGCCGATGACGTTTTTGGAATCCTCGCCGTCGTTTCCAGCGGGCGTCCTCCCGGTGGCCCGGCGCTATGCTGCCGCCAGGCAACGACCATTACGGAGACCCTGCCATGACCTCTCACCAGCTGCACCAGGACGCCATCGTCATCGATGGATTGATCATCGCCAAATGGAACCGCGAGCTGCTCGAGGATATGCGCCGCGGTGGCCTCACGGCGGCCAACTGCACCGTGTCGGTGTGGGAGGGGTTCCAGGCCACCGTCGACAATATCGTCAAGTCCAACCAGCTGATGGCCGAGTGCAGCGACCTGGTTCGCCCGGTGCGCACCACCGCTGACATCACACGCGCCAAAGAAGAGGGCAAGACCGGCATCATCTACGGTTTCCAGAACGCCCATGCCTTCGAGGACCAGATCGGCTACGTGGAGATCTTCAAACAGCTCGGCGTGGGCATCGTGCAGCTGTGCTACAACACCCAGAACCTGGTGGGCACCGGCTGCTACGAGCGCGACGGCGGGCTCTCCGGCTTCGGCCGCGAGATCGTCGCCGAGATGAACCGCGTGGGCATCATGTGCGACCTCTCCCACGTCGGCGCCAACACCTCCGAGGAGGTGATCCTCGAATCGAAAAAGCCGGTCTGCTACTCCCACTGCCTGCCGTCCGGGCTCAAGGAGCACCCCCGCAACAAGTCCGACGCGGAGCTGAAGTTCATCGCCGACCACGGCGGCTTCGTCGGCGTGACCATGTTCACCCCCTTCCTGCGCGCCGGCGTCGATGCCACCGTCGACGACTACGTCGAGGCCATCGAGTACGTGATGAACATCGTCGGCGAGGACGCCATCGGCATCGGCACCGACTTCACCCAGGGCCATGGCCAGGACTTCTTCGAGTGGCTGACCCATGACAAGGGCTACGCCCGCCGCCTGACCCGCTTCGGCGAGATCATCAATCCCGAGGGCATCCGCACCATCGGCGAGTTTCCCAACCTGACCGAAGCCCTGCTGCGTCGTGGCTTCAGCGAGCCACAGGTGCGCAAGATCATGGGCGAGAACTGGGTGCGTGTCCTGAAGGATGTCTGGGGCGCCTGACGATGGCGGCTGAGGCGACTCCTTGGCGAGGAGCGCCGGGGACAAGCCGAAGAGGAGGTCCGATTCCAGGGAGGGAATCGGTAGCGTACAGGGAAGTATTTACAGCGCCTCCTCGCAGGCTTGTCGCCGGACCAGCTCCGAGCGGTGCCGCCAAAGGCAATGGTCTTGCCGCTGAGAAATAACAATCATCAAGATTCGAGGAATCCGACTGTGACCAAGATGGCCCCCGAACTGCCCATCGAAGTGGACGTCGAGACTGGCGTCTGGACCACCGACGCCTTGCCGATGCTCTACGTGCCGCGGCACTTCTTCATCAACAACCATGTGGCCGTGGAAGAGGCGCTGGGTGCCGAGACGTACGCTGAGATCCTCTACGACGCCGGCTACAAGAGTGCCTGGCACTGGTGCGAGAAGGAGGCCGAGCTGCACGGTCTCGACGGCGTCAATGTCTTCGAGCACTACATGAAGCGCCTCTCCCAGCGCGGCTGGGGTCACTTCATCATTGATGCCATCGACCTCGACGCCGGCACCTGTCGGGTACGTCTGGAGCACAGCGCTTTCGTCTATCAGATGGGCAAGGTGGGCCGCAAGGTGGAGTACATGTTCACCGGCTGGTTCGCCGGCGCCATGGACCAGATCCTCGCCGCGCGTGGAAGCGCGATGCGCACCGTCGCCGCACAGACCCAGAGCGCCGCCGAGACCGGCTGCGACGTGGGCATTTTCGAAGTCGAGCCACTGCGCGGTGCCGTGCAGGGCTGAGGGGGGAATCACCATGGCATTCGACGCGATCTTCCAGCCGATCGAAATCGGCAAGCTGACCATCCGTAATCGCGTGGTCAGCACCGCCCACGCCGAGGTGCACGCCACCGACGGCGGCATGACCACCGAGCGCTACGTCAAGTATTACGAGGAGAAGGCCAAGGGTGGCTGCGGCCTGTGCATCTGCGGCGGCTCCTCGGTGGTCTCCATCGACAGCCCCCAGGCCTGGTGGAGCTCGGTGAACCTCTCTACCGACCGGATCATTCCGCACTTCCAGAATCTCGCCGATGCCGTGCACCAGCACGGCGGCAAGATCATGATCCAGATCACCCACATGGGGCGCCGCTCGCGGTGGGACGGCTTCGACTGGCCGACCCTGCTGTCGCCGTCGGGCATCCGCGAGCCGGTGCACCGCTCCACTTGCAAGACCATCGAGGAGGAGGAGATCTGGCGGATCGTCGGCGACTTTGCCCAGGCGGCGCGCCGGGCCAAGGAGGGCGGTCTCGACGGGGTCGAGCTGTCCGCGGTCCACCAGCACCTGATCGACCAGTTCTGGAGCCCGCGGGTCAACAAGCGTACTGACCAGTGGGGCGGCAGCTTCGAAGGCCGCATGAAATTTGGCCTGGAGGTACTCAAGGCGGTTCGCGCCGAGGTCGGCGACGACTTTGTGGTGGGCATGCGCATCTGCGGCGACGAGTTCCATCCGGATGGGCTCTCCCACGACGACATGAAGCAGATTGCCGGCTACTACGACGCTACCGGCAAGGTGGACTTCTTCGGCGTGGTCGGCTCGGGTTGCGACACTCATGACACCCTAGCCAACGTCATTCCCAACATGTCCTACCCGCCGGAGCCCTTCCTGCACCTGGCGGCGGGCATCAAGGAAGTGGTCTCCGCCCCGGTGATCCATGCCCAGAACATCAAGGACCCCAACCAGGCAAGCCGCATCCTCGAGGGCGGCTACGTCGACCTGGTGGGCATGACCCGCGCGCACATCGCCGACCCGCACCTGATCGCCAAGATCAAGATGGGCCAGGTCGACCAGATCAAGCAGTGCGTGGGCGCCAACTACTGCATCGACCGCCAGTACCAGGGCCTGGACGTGCTGTGCATCCAGAACGCCGCCACCTCGCGTGAATACCTGGGCCTGCCGCACCTCATCGAGAAGAGCGAAGGGCCCACGCGCAAGGTAGTCGTGGTGGGCGGTGGCCCCGGCGGCATGGAGGCGGCCAAGGTGGCGGCCGAACGCGGGCACGACGTGACCCTGTTCGAGGCCGCCGAGGCCCTGGGCGGGCAGATCACCATCGCCGCCCAGGCCCCGCAGCGCGATCAGATCGCCGGTATCACCCGCTGGTACCAATTGGAGCTGGCGCGCTTGAACGTCGACCTGCGCCTGGGAACCCGCGCCGACGAGGCGACCCTGCTCGACCTGCGCCCGGACGTCGTGGTGCTGGCCACCGGCGGCCAGCCCTTCCTCAGCCAGTTCCCGGAGTGGGGCTACTCGGAGAATCCCGAGGAGAGCCTGGTGGTCAGTACCTGGGACGTGCTCTCCGGCAAGGTCGCGCCGGGCAAGAACGTATTGATCTACGATGCCATCTGCGAATTTTCCGGCGTCTCGGCGGCGGACTACCTGGCCGACAAGGGCGCCAAGGTCGAGATCGTCACCGACGACATCAAGCCGGGCGCGGCGGTGGGTGGCACCACCTTCCCCACCTACTACCGCAGCCTCTACGAGAAGGAGGTGATCATGACCTCCGACCTGATGCTGCACAAGGTCTACCGCGAGGGCAGCGGTCTGGTGGCGGTGCTCGAAAACGAGTACACCGGTGCCCTGGAGGAGCGGGTGGTCGACCAGGTGGTGGTGGAAAACGGCGTGCGTCCCGACGAGGCGCTCTACTACGCGCTCAAGGCGCAGTCGCGCAACAACGGGCAAGTGGACCTGGAGGCGCTTTACGCCGCCAAGCCGCAACCCTGCCTGAGCGAGGCGGGCGAGGGCTTCCTGCTGTTCCGCCTGGGCGACTGCACGGCGCCGCGCAATACGCATGCGGCCATCTATGACGCTCTGCGGATCTGCAAGGACTTCTGAAGACGCTTCGCGTCAGCTACGAGCTGCGGGCCACGAGTCGCGAGCAAGAGTGCCGCTCGAGGCCCGTAGCTCGAAGCCCGCATACTGAGGTTGCCACCATGCTCGATACCTTACTGCCGATACTTATCTTCGCCGCCCTGGGCCTGGCGGCGATCGGCGCCTGGCGGCGTGTTCGCCTGTGGCGACAAGGGCGGCCGTCGAAGGTTGCCATCCTGCGTGGCTTGGCCGCCATGCCGCGCCGCTACCTGGTGGATCTGCACCACGTGGTGGCGCGCGACAAGGTCATGTCCAATACCCACGTGGCCACTGCGGGCGGCTTCGTCGCCGCCATGGGGCTGGCGATCGTCGTCCATGGTCTGGGCCTTGCCGAGGGCGTCCTGGGCTGGTTGCTGCTGGCGGCCAGTGCTGCCATGTTCGTGGGCAGTCTGTTCGTCGCCAGAAGGCGGCGCAATCCATCGGCGCGGCTTTCCAAGGGGCCGTGGATGCGGCTGCCCAAGAGCCTGATGGCGTTTTCGTTGAGCGTTTTCGCCATCACCCTGCCTGCCGTGGGCCTGCTGCCGGAAGATTTCGGTAGCTGGGTCGTGGCCGTGGCGCTGGTTGCGGTGCTGGTGTGGGGCTTGGGCGAGATGGTCTTCGGCATGACCTGGGGCGGGCCCATGAAGCACGCCTTCGCCGGCGCCCTGCACCTGGCCTTCCATCGCCGCCCCGAGCGCTTCGGTGAGGGCAACCGTTCCACCGGCCTCAAGGCGCTGGACCTGGACAACCCCAAGGCCCCGCTCGGCGTCGAGACGCCCAGCGACTTCACCTGGAACCAGTTGCTCGGTTTCGACGCCTGCGTGCAGTGCGGGCGCTGCGAGGCGGTCTGCCCGGCCTTCGCCGCCGGCCAGCCGCTCAACCCCAAGAAGCTGATTCAGGACATGGTGGTGGGCCTGGCCGGGGGCAGCGATGCGGGCTATGCCGGCTCGCCCCACCCTTCACAAGGGCTTGGGGGCAAGCCAGTGGGCGAGCACCACGGCACCCCCCATGGGCCCATCGTGGCCCGCGATGGCAAGGCCCTCGTAGACGCCGACACCCTGTGGTCCTGCACCACCTGCCGGGCCTGCGTGGAAGAGTGTCCGATGATGATCGAACACGTCGATGCTATCGTCGACATGCGCCGCTTCCTGACCCTCGAGCACGGCAACACGCCGGGCAAGGGGGCCGAGGTGCTCGACAACCTGATCGCCACCGACAATCCCGGCGGCTTCGACCCCGGCTCGCGGCTGCACTGGGCGGCGGACCTGAACCTGCCGCTGATGGCCGACGTCAAGCAGACCGACGTGCTGCTGTGGCTGGGCGACGGCGCCTTCGACATGCGCAATCAGCGCACGCTGCGTGCCTTCGTCAAGGTGCTGCGCGCCGCAGAGGTGGACTTCGCGGTGCTCGGCAACGAGGAGCGCGACAGCGGCGACGTGGCACGCCGCTTGGGTGACGAGGCCACCTTCCAGTCGCTGGCCAAGCGCAATATCGCCACCCTGTCCCAGTACCGCTTCCAGCGCATTGTCACCTGCGACCCGCACAGCTTCCACGTGCTCGGCAACGAGTACGGCGAGCTGGGTGGCGCGTATGACGTGTGCCATCACAGCACTTTCATCGCCGAACTGTATGATGCCGGCCGGCTGGCCTTCGCACCCTGGAAGGGCGGCAACGTCACCTATCACGATCCCTGTTATCTCGGCCGCTACAACGGCGAATACGACGCACCGCGCAACGTGCTCAAGGCGCTGGGTATCGAGGTCAAGGAGATGGCGCGCTCCGGCTTCCGCTCGCGCTGCTGCGGCGGCGGTGGCGGGGCGCCGATCACCGATATTCCCGGCGAGCGGCGGATTCCCGATATGCGCATGAACGACGTCAAGGAAACCGGCGCCGAGCTGGTGGCCGTGGGCTGCCCGCAGTGCACCGCCATGCTCGAGGGCGTGGTGGACGGCCCCGCCGAGGTGCGCGATATCGCCGAGCTGGTCGCCGACGCCCTGGTGGAGACGCCCGCCGACGGTGAGACACAGTCACAGCGGCCCCTGGCCGTGGAGGTGGTGTGATGAGCGAGATCAAGCGTCGCGATCCCCGCACGGAGTGGATCGCCCGTAACCGCCTGCATCCGCAGCACCTGGAAGTCCTGGCCGAGCTCGGCCAGGGCGTGGCCAGCGAGTGGATGGGGTCCGCGGGCATCGTCCGCCGTAACCCGCACGCCGTGGGCTTCATGGGCCCTAACGGTATCAAGCGCATCGACCGCAGCGGCGTCCAGCAGGGCGCCGGCGGCGGCGGGGCCGCCAAGTCGACCGCCCAGAGCAAGCCGCTGGTCGAGATCGAGGCCCCGGCCTTCCTGGTCGCGGTGGTGCCGGACCTGAGCGGTGGGCGCCTCTCGAGTCACGATCGCGACCTGCTGGGCCTGGCCCGCCAACTGGCCGACGCCGATCCCGAGCGGCGGGGGGCAGTGATGGCCGTGGTTGTCGGCGCCCACAAGGAGGACAGTTATGCGGATGCCGGCGTCGATCGCTTGCTGCACCTCGAGTCGCCGGAACTGGACGGCTATGCGCCGGAGGCTCGAGTCGGCGCTCTGGTGGCGGTGGAGGAGGCCTGGGAGCCGCGCCACTGGCTGCTGCCCGACTCCAAGCTCGGCGGCGCCGACCTGGGGCGGCGGCTGGCGGTGCGCCTGGGCGAGCGGCCGGCCACCGGCGTCTGGCAGATCGAGGCCGACGCCCGGGGCGAAGGTGGTAGCGGTTGGCGCTGCACGGCGCGGGGTGCGGCGAACACCCTGGACATCCAGCGGCCCCTACCGCGGGTGGTGTTGGCGCTCGCCGAGTGCGCCGAGCCGGTCAGCGAGACCCGCCATGCCGCCCAACCACTGGTGTTGGCGCAACCGCTGCCGGCGCAGCTCTCGCGCATCGAGGATCTGGGCCCAGTGGCCGTGGATCCCGCGGGCGTGGCGCTGGCCGAGGCCGAATTCATCCTCTCTGCCGGTAATGGCGTACGCGACTGGGACGGTTTCCATCGGGCCGCCAAGATGCTGGGGGCCACCGAGGGGGCATCCCGGGTGGCGGTCGACGACGGTTTCATGCCGCGGGACCGCCAGGTGGGCGCTACCGGCATCTGGGTCACCGCCCGGGTCTACGTGGCCGTGGGTATCAGTGGCGCCATCCAGCACCTCCAGGGGATCCAGAGCTGCGACAAGGTGGTGGCGATCAACATGGATTCCGGATGCGACATGATCAAGCGTGCCGACCTGGCGGTGATCGGCGACTCGGCCCAAGTGCTCGAGGCGCTGGTCGCGCTGGTGGAGCAAGAGCGAGAGGAGAAGCGTCATGCGGCCTGAAATCCGCGATACCCCGTCACTGGAGGTTACCGTGCTGGTCTCCGTGGGGCGCCATCCGCTGACCGGCCGGGGACGTCGTGCCGACCAGGACGCTCGGGGCGTCGAGCTGGCCCGGGGGTTGCCGGAGGCCGAGGTTCAACTGCTGCATGCCGGGACCCTGAACGAGGGTAGCGAGACCGCCTTGCGTGGCTATTTGGGCATGGGCTTCGATGCACTGACCCTGCTCGAGCAGCCCGAGGGCGCCGACATCCTGCCGGCGCTGGCCGAGACTCTGGATGAGGCATCTCCCCAACTGGTGATTACCGGCGAATGCGCCGAACGCGGCGAGGGGTCGGGCTTGCTGCCCTACCTGCTGGCCGAGCGGCTGGGCTGGCCGACGGTCAGCGGCGTGGTGGCGGTGGAGGGCATCGCGGCGGGCGTCGCCACCCTGTTGCAGGCCCTGCCGCGGGGGCAGCGGCGGCGCCTCGAGGTGCGTCTGCCGGCCATCGTCAGCGTCGACGGCGCCGCCCCGGCGCCGCGCCAGAGCGCCTATGGCCCGGCAAGACGTGGCCAGCTGGCGTTCGTCCCTGGGGCGGTCAGCCTCGACGATGACTGGGCAGGCTGGCAGGTGCAGCGGGCTCGTAAGCGCCCCAAGCGACTCAAGATCGTCAAGGCCGCGTCGGCCCGCGACCGTTTCAAGGCCGCGGCAGCCAAGGCCGAGGGTGGCGGCGGTCAGGTACTCGAAGACGTTACCCCTGAGCAGGGCGCTGCGGCGATTTTCAAGCTTCTCAAGGACGAGGGCGTGCTGCGTTAGGCGAGCATGCCGCTTCGCACGACGAAAAGGCCCCGGTCACGGATCGGGGCCCGTCACGTGGCCTGAAGATCCCGGAGACGACCCAATCCGACGCAGCGATGTCGCGATCAGGCATCGCGATGACTCATGGAGGCACAGTTACGCGAAGCGGTACCGCTAAGGTCTGTAGGTGGCATCTACGCCACCTCCCCACAACAAGACGTAAGGAAGCCAGCCATGAGTGCAGCCAACCGCGGAGTCGTCTACAAGGGACCCGGTCAAGTCGCCGTCGAGTCCATCCCTTATCCGGAACTCGCCCTCGGCAATCGCAAGTGCGACCACGGCGTGATCCTGAAGGTGGTCACCACCAACATCTGTGGCAGCGACCAGCACATGGTGCGTGGCCGCACCACCGCGCCGTCCGGCCTGGTGCTGGGTCACGAGATCACCGGCCTCGTCATCGAAGCCGGGCGCGACGTCGAATTCATCCAGCCGGGCGACTTGGTTTCGGTGCCGTTCAATATCGCCTGCGGCCGTTGCCGCAACTGCAAGGAAGGCAAGACGGGCATCTGCCTCAACGTCAATCCGGCGCGACCGGGCGCGGCCTACGGCTACGTGGACATGGGCGGCTGGGTCGGCGGCCAGACCGAGTACGTCATGGTGCCCTATGCCGACTTCAACCTGCTGAAATTTCCCGATGCCGACCAGGCCATGGAGAAGATCCGCGACCTGACCCTGCTATCCGATATCTTCCCCACTGGCTTTCACGGCTGTGTCACCGCCGGCGTCGGGCCGGGCAGCACCGTCTATATCGCCGGTGCCGGCCCCGTGGGTCTGGCCGCCGCCGTTTCCGCCCATCTGCTGGGGGCGGCGTGCGTGATCGTCGGTGACATGATCGAGGAGCGTCTGGCCCAAGCCCGCAGCTTCGGTTGCGAAACCCTCGACCTGACCCAGGACGGCGACATGGCCGACAGGATAGAGGCGATCCTCGGCGAGCGAGAAGTCGACGCCTTCGTCGACTGCGTCGGTTTCGAAGCCCATGCCTGCGGTTGCAACCACGGCAAGGAAGCGCCGGCCACCGTACTCAACTCGGCGATGTCGCTGACCCGCGCCGGCGGTCAGATCGGCATCCCGGGCCTGTACGTGACCGAAGACCCGGGTGCAGCGGATGAGGCGGCCAAGCAGGGGGCGCTGAGCATGCGCTTCGGCCTCGGCTGGGCCAAGTCCCACTCCTTCCACACCGGCCAGTGTCCGGTAATGGCGTACCATCGCCCGCTGATGCAGGCGATCCTGTTCGACAAGGTCAATATCGCCGATGCGGTCAACGTGCAGATGATCACCCTGGATGACGCCCCGCAGGGCTACGCCGACTTCGACGGCGGTGCGGCCAAGAAATTCGTCATCGACCCCCACGGCAGTGTCGCTGCCTGAGGTATCGGGGCGGCGATCAGCGCCCGCCCATGCCCCTGAACAGCTCCGGTCGCGACCGGGGCTGTTCCCAGAGCGACATCGGGATATCTCTGGCCCGGCCTGAGGTCTACCGAACATTGTCCCCGTAGGTGGTGGGTGCCAACATGATATCGAGGCGCCAGCCAATGATAACGAGTCCATCATGACCGTCCAGACCGTGAACCCCAAGCGTCGCCTGCGCGGCAAGCCCCGTGGTCGCGAACTCGACCTCGGTGAGCTCGACGCCCTGCGTCGGCTGCTCGGCGACGAGCGCGAGCAGCCGACGCTGCGCCGGCGCGATCTGTTGATCGAACACCTCCACGCCATTCAGGACGCCCGCGGCCACCTGCCACTGGCGGCTCTGCGCGCCCTGGCCGCCTACATGAGCCTGCCCATGGCGGCGGTCTACGAGACGGCAACCTTCTACGCCCACTTCGATGTGGTCCACGACGATCAGACCGCACCGCCGGCGGTCACCGTGCGCGTTTGCGATTCGCTCTCCTGCCAGCTGGCCGGCGCGGCCGCCCTCAAGGCCGAGCTCGAAGCCGGCTTCGACCCGTCGGAGGTGCGCGTGGTACGTGCCCCCTGCATGGGACGCTGCGAGACGGCACCGGTGGTGGAGGTGGGCCATCGCCACCTTGGCCATGCCACCTCACTGGCGGTCGAAGCGGCGATCGACGCTGGCGATCTGCATCCCGAGCCGATCGACTGGCCGCGCTTGGATGCCTATCGCGCTGCCGGCGGCTACGCGCTGCTGAACGCTTGCCGCGCCGGGCGCGTCACGGTGGAAACGCTGATGGCCGAGCTGGAGGCGGCCAACCTGCGTGGCCTCGGGGGAGCCGGCTTCCCGACCTTCAAGAAGTGGACCTTCGTGCGCCAGGAGCCGGGGCCTCGCTACTGCGTGATCAACGCCGACGAGGGCGAACCCGGCACCTTCAAGGATCGCTATTACCTCGAGCGCGAGCCGCACCGCTTCCTCGAGGGCGCGCTGGTGAGCGCCTGGGCGGTGGAGGCCGAGGCGCTCTACATCTACCTGCGCGACGAGTACCCCGGCCTGCACCGGGTGCTCGCCGAAGCGATCGCCGAACTGGAGGCGGCCGGTCTGATCGAGCCGGAGCACGTGGTGCTGCGCCGCGGTGCCGGCGCCTACATCTGCGGCGAAGAGTCGGCGCTGATCGAGTCGCTAGAGGGCAAACCCGGCAAACCGCGCCATCGTCCGCCGTTCGTCGCCCAGAAGGGGCTCTTCGACCGTCCGACGCTGGTCAACAACGTGGAGACCGTCTACTGGATCCCGGTGATCCACGAGCGCGGCGCGGCCTGGTTCGCCGACCAGGGGCGGCACGGGCGCAGCGGCCTGCGCAGCTTCTCGGTCTCCGGGCGGGTGAAGCACCCTGGCGTACACCTGGCGCCGGCGGGGATCACCCTGAACGAGCTGATCGAAGAATACTGTGGCGGCATGGCCGAGGGCCATCGCCTCGCCGGCTACCTGCCGGGGGGCGCCTCCGGCGGCATCCTGCCGGAGAGCAAGGCGGACGTGCCGCTGGACTTCGACACCCTGCAGGCGGAAGGCTGCTTCATCGGCTCGGCGGCACTTATCGTTCTCTCGGACCAGGACGATCTGCGCGGCGTGGCCACCAACCTGCTGGCCTTCTTCGCTGACGAATCGTGCGGGCAGTGCACGCCGTGCCGGGTCGGCAGCGAGAAGATGCTCACGCTCCTCGAGCGCGATACCTGGGATGCCGGTGCGCTCGAGCGCCTCGCCCAGGTGATGATGGATGCCTCCATCTGCGGACTGGGGCAGGCGGCGCCCAACCCGGTGCGGGGACTGCTCAAGGACTTCCGCGGCGAACTCGCCGCCCAGAACCTGATCATCAAGGGGTGAGACAATGAGCGACACGAGCTTCACCCTGTCCCTCGACGGCATCGAGGTCAGCGCCCGCCCCGGCGAGACGCTGTGGCAGGTGGCCAAGCGCGCCGGCGAGACCATCCCTCACCTGTGCTTCAAGGACGCCCCCGGCTATCGCGCCGACGGCAATTGCCGTGCCTGCATGGTCGAGATCGAGGGCGAGCGGGTGCTGGCGGCGAGCTGCATCCGCGAGGCACGCCCTGACATGGTGGTCAAGAGCCACTCTTCCGAGCGTGCCCGGGTGGCCCGCGAGGGCGTGCTGGAACTGCTCGCTGTCGATCAGCCGGAGCGCGAGGTGAGCCCCGATCGCTCGAGCCACTTCTGGGCCATGGCCGACCAGCTCGCCGTGGATGCCGCGGCGGTGCGCGAGTGGCTGCCGCGCGAGGGCGAGCGCGGGGCGCCCACCGTGCACCATGCCGCTGCGCGTGACGGTGCCCTGAGCCATGCCCAGGGGCATGACAGCAGCCACTCGGCGATGCGCGTCAACCTCGACGCCTGCATCGAGTGCAACCTCTGCGTGCGCGCCTGCCGCGAGGTGCAGGTCAACGACGTGATCGGCCTGGCCCATCGCGGCTCGGCGTCCAAGGTCGTCTTCGACTTCGACGATCCCATGGGCGACAGCACCTGCGTGGCCTGCGGCGAGTGCGTCCAGGCCTGTCCCACCGGGGCGCTGATGCCGGCGACCCTGGTCGACGCGCAGGGCTACGGCGATTCCGCCGTGGCGGATCGCCAGGTCGACTCCGTCTGCCCCTACTGCGGCGTGGGCTGCCAGCTCACCTACCACGTGAAAGACGACCGCATATTGTTCGTCGAGGGCAAGGACGGCCCGTCCAACCAGGGGCGACTGTGCGTCAAGGGGCGCTTCGGCTTCGACTACCCCAATCATGCGGCGCGCCTGACCACCCCGCTGATTCGCCGCGAGGGCGTGGCCAAGGGGCTCGACCCGGACTTCGATCCGGCCCAGCCGCTGACCCACTTCCGCGAGGCGAGCTGGGACGAGGCGCTGGATCTGGCTGCCCAAGGGCTCGTCGACCTCAAGGCCGCCCATGGGCCCAAGGCGCTGGCCGGCTTCGGCAGCGCCAAGTGCTCCAACGAGGAGGCCTGGTTGTTCCAGAAGCTGGTGCGCACGGGCTTCGGCTCCAACAACGTCGATCACTGCACGCGGCTGTGCCATGCCAGCTCGGTGGCGGCGCTCATGGAGTGCATCGGCTCCGGTGCGGTGACCGCGTCGTTCATGCAGGCGGCCAACGCCGACGTGGTGATCCTCACCGGCTGCAACCCGGCGGTGAACCACCCGGTGGCGGCCACCTTCTTCAAGCAGGCCGCCAAGCGCGGCACCAAGTTCATCGTGCTCGACCCGCGCGGCCAGGCTCTGGACGCCTATGCCCATCTCAGTGTGCGCTTCACGCCGGGAGCGGACGTCTCGCTGCTCAACGCGCTGCTCAACGTCATCGTTAGCGAGGGGCTCTACGACGAGGATTACATCGCCGAGCACACCGAGGGCTTCGAGGCGCTCAAGGCGCACGTGGCCGAGATGACCCCCGAGTCGATGGCGCCGGCCTGCGGCGTCGATCCGGCCACCATCCGCGAAGTGGCGCGCCTCTACGCCACGGCCGAGCGGGCGATGATCTTCTGGGGCATGGGGATCTCCCAGCATGTTCACGGCACCGACAACGCGCGCTGCTTGATCTCTCTGGCGCTGGCCTGCGGCCACACCGGTCGGCCCGGCACCGGGCTGCACCCGCTGCGCGGCCAGAACAACGTGCAGGGGGCCTCCGACGCCGGTCTGATCCCCATGGTGCTGCCGGACTACCAACCGGTGGGCGACGCCCAGCTGCGCGCCGCCTTCGAGGAGCTGTGGAACGCCCCGCTGGACGCGCAGCCGGGCTTGACCGTGGTGGAGATCGTGCATGCCATCCACGAGGGCACCATCCGCGGCATGGTCATCCTCGGCGAGAACCCGGCGATGTCAGATCCCGACCTGGACCACGCCCGGGCGGCGCTGGGCAAGCTCGAGCACTTGGTGGTGCAGGACCTCTTCGTCACCGAGACGGCCCAGTTTGCCGACGTCATCCTGCCGGCCTCCAGCTGGTCGGAGAAGGAGGGTACCGTCACCAACACCAATCGTCAGGTGCAGCTCGGTCGGGCCGCCGTGCCGCTGCCCGGCCAGGCCCGGCCCGATTGGTGGATCATCCAGGAGATCGCCCGTCGCTTCGGTCTCGACTGGCGCTATGCGCACCCCCGCGAGGTGTTCGCCGAGATGGAGCGCGGCATGCCCTCGCTCGACCACATCACCTGGGAGCGCCTCGAGCGCGAGCACTCGGTGACCTATCCCTGTCCGGCCGACGACGCCCCGGGGGAGGACATCGTGTTCAGCGACGCCTTCCACACGTCCACCGGCCGGGCGAAGTTCTCGCCGACCCTGCCGCTGCCGCCGGACGAGCCGGTCGACGCCGACTACCCGGTGGTGCTGACCACCGGTCGCCAGTTGGAGCATTGGCATACCGGCTCCATGACGCGCCGCGCCCGCGTGCTCGACGACCTCGAGCCGGCGGCGGTGGCGAGCCTTGCCCCGGCGGAAGCACGCCACCTGGACGTGGCACCCGGCGAGCCGATCACCATCACCACCCGGCGCGGCAGCATCACCCTGGCGGCGCGCGTCGACCCGGCCATGCCGGAAGGGATGGTGTTCGTGCCGTTCTGCTACGCCGAGGCGGCCGCCAACGTCCTCACCAACCCGGCGTTGGACCCTTTCGGCAAGATTCCCGAATTCAAGTACGCGGCGGCACGGTTGTCGAGGGCAGCGACCGCCGAGCTGAGCGAGGCTGGCGAACAACGGTAGAGGGAGGGAAGGGCATGATGATCGCGGACCTGATCGACGGTGACGACTTTCGCCAGCGGCTGGTGGCGCTGGGGGTGCGCATTCCCGACGGCGCCTGCCCCGAGACCTGCGCGCGCATGGCGCGGCTGATGCACGAGCAGGTAGGGGTCGAGGGGCTGGCGGCGCTGGTGGCCGAGCTCGAGGCACGGCGCGAGGTGATGCTGCCCTCGGTGCGCAACGCCCTGGAGCAGATCTTGGTGCCGGCGCTGGCGGGGGGCGCGAAGCGGTGACGCCGTTCGCCGCGGATGTCGCCTATCGGCTCTACGGCTCACCGGACAGCGCCAACCTGCCGGTGCGCATGGTGTTGGAGCGTGCCGGGCTAGGCTATCGGGACGTGCGGGTCGATCGCGCCGGCGGTGGACTCGACGAGCCGGCGTTCCGCCGGCTCAACCCCCAGGGCCTGTTGCCGGTGCTGGTGGACGAGCGCCAGGGCACCGCGCTGTTCGAGACCGGGGCGATCCTGCTGACGCTCGGCGAGCGTTGCCACCCCGAGCACCTGTCCACGCCGGCCGCGCGCAGTGCGCTGCTGGCGTGGCTGTTCTTTCTCTCCAACACCCTGCATGCCGAACTGCGACTGTACTTCTACACCGCGCGCTTTGCGCCCGAACCGGACGCGGCCCGGGCGCTGCGTGCCCAGGTGCACTCGCGGCTGTTGAAGCACCTGGCGCTGCTCGAGGCCCAGGCCGACCACGGCCGGGGACCCTGGCTACTGCCCGAGGGCGAGAGCGTGCTCGACCCCTACCTGGCATGCCTGATGCGCTGGCTGCAGCTCTATCCGCTCGACGATCCCTGTCGTGAGCTACCCTGGGAGCGGCTGCCGCGCCTGGAGGCCTTGCTGGAAGAGCTGGCTGCCCAGCCGGCGATTCGGCGTGCCGCGCGCTGCGAGGACATCACTGGGCGACTGTTCGTCGCCCCTGACTATCCGGACCTGGACCTGCGTGCCGTGACCGGGCGCGGGTGAAGGAAGGCAGCCACGCCGCGATGGCGGCGGGGCCTGCGCTCAGCCCTGCGCCACCTGCAACTGCGGGTAGGCGTGACCGAGGTTCTCCTGTAGCCGCTCGCAGTACCAGTCGATGAAGTCGATCACGCCGAACTCGTAGGTCTCGGAGTAGGGACCGGGCTCATAGGCCTTGGAGTTGATGCCGCGCTGGTTCTCTTCGGCGAGGCGGCGGTCCTGATCGTTGGTGGCATCCCACACGTGGCGCATCCGCTCGGGATGGTAGTCCACGCCCTCCACGGCATCCTTGTGTACCAGCCACTTGGTGGTGACCACCGTCTGCTGCGGGCCCAGCGGCATGACGCGGAACACCACGGCATGGTCGCCCATGAAGTGGTTCCAGGAGTTGGGCAGATGCAGGATGCGCAGCGACCCCATGTCGGGGTTCGAGAGGCGTCCCATTAGCTTCTGACACGCCGGCTTGCCGTCCAGGGTCATGGACACGGTGCCGTTGAGCATTGGGGTACGGGTCAGGCGGTTGCGCTTGCCGAAACGCTTGAGCTGCCAAGGCACCTGCTGGGCATCCCACTCGGCCTGCTTGCGTGCAACGAGTGCCTTGTAGGCCGGGGTGGCACGCGGGTCGTTGGTGTCGTCGAATTCCTGCAGCGAATTGAGCAGCTCAGGGTGGGCGCCGTTGCAGTGATAGCACTCGCGGTTGTTTTCGATGACCAGCTTCCAGTTGGCTTGTTCGACAATGGAGGACTCTACGGCCACCTTGACGTTGGACATGTCGTAGGGTTCCAGGTAGTGCTCCAGCGTGTCCAGGAAGTCGTCGACGGCCGGTGGGGTTTCGCTCAGGTTGATGAAAACGAAGCCCCCGGCACACTTCACATGGACCGGCTTGAGGCCGTAGGCGGCGAGGTCGAAGCTCTCGCCCATGTCGCTGCCCGCGAACAGCAGGCGGCCGTCCAGCTCGTAGGTCCACTGGTGGTAGGGGCAGACCAGCTTGGCCACCTTGCCCTTGTCCTTCATGCACAGCCTCGAACCGCGATGGCGACAGACGTTGTGGAAGGCATGCACCTGCCCCTCGTTACCACGCACGATGACGATTGGGTTGCTGCCGACATCGAGCGTCATGAAGTTGCCCTTGGCGGGTATCTCGCAGGTCATGCCAGCGAATAGCCACTCCTTCTCGAAGATCTCTTGCATGTCGAGTTCGAATAGCCTGGCATCGGTGTAGAACGGCTGGGGGAGCGAAAAGTTGCTGGCCTTCGACTGCAGCATGTCGGCAGCCGCTTCGCGTGCCTTGGCCAAGGGATCGTCCAGTTCGTGAGTCGCTATCAGGTTCATACCAAGTATCCTTTTGAACGCCGCCTCCCCGCGAGGACGACGATGCGATCATGGGTTGCTGTTGTTGTCGTCGTGAGAGGATTGGCATTGACGCATGGAACAACCTGGCGTCCGTCTTTTTCGGCGATTGTGGTGCATGTCCGACGCTGCCAGATGTCTGTTCACGACCTCGGATGATGCAACGGCGACCAGGCAGCTGTATCTCCGCAAGGGAATGGGTGCGGAAGGCATGCGCATGTCGCAACCAGGCAAGCCAGATATTCAGTGCGTACTCAGAATGCGGACGTGAAAAGGCGCTGGCCCGTGCGCACGTTACGGACCGGTGGAGGCATAGCCACGGCACTGCCAGGCAGAGACGACGATGACAATGAATTTTTTCAACCCGGTCACGACCCAAACCTGGACCAATGGGCGTCATGCGGTCCGTTGCGTCAAGGTGATCCAGGAAACCTGGGATGTACGGACTTTCTGCTTCATGGCAGAGCAGCCGGTACTGTTCTTTTTCAAACCGGGCCAGTTCGTGACGTTGGAATTGGAGATCGATAACGAGCCGGCGATGCGCTCGTACACCATCTCCAGTTCGCCATCCATACCCTACAGCTTTTCGATCACGGTCAAGCGGATACCGGGGGGCAAAGTATCCAACTGGATACACGACAACCTCAAGGTCGGCGATGAGTTGGTGGTGCACGGGCCGGTTGGCAATTTCAATTCGATCGATTTTCCTGCCGACAAGGTATTGTTTCTCTCCGGCGGTGTCGGCATCACCCCGCTCATGTCGATGACGCGCTGGCTCTTCGATACCAATGCCAATGTCGATGTCGAATTCGTCCATAGCGCCAGGGCTCCCCGCGATGTCATTTACCATCGTGAGCTGGTGCATATGTTCTCTCGGATTCCCGAGTTCAAATTGCACATCGTTTGTGAAAGCAAGGACGACATTGGCGAGGCCTGGGCCGGTTACCGTGGCTACTTGAATCAGCCGATGCTGGAGTTGATGGTGCCCGACTACCTCGAAAGGGAGGTTTTCTGTTGCGGTCCTACACCGTACATGAATGCCATCAAGAACATCCTGCGCAGCAATGGCTTCGACATGAGCCATTACCACGAAGAGTCGTTCGTAGCCACGCCGTCGGACGTTCGTGAAGACGTTCTGGAGCTGGCCGAGCAGGCCGAGGCGGAAGCCGAGGACATCGATTACGACGATTTGATCAGTGTCGAGTTTTTCGGCTCCGGGAAAAGCGTACGCATCCAGCCTGGCGAGACGGTGCATGCGGCTGCCGCGAAGCTCGGTCTGCATATTCCCAAGGCTTGCGGAATGGGGATATGCGGTACCTGTCGGGTCGGACTCAAGTCAGGTGACGTGGAGATGGAGCACAACGGTGGCATTACCGACGAAGACATCGACGAGGGGTATATTCTTTCTTGTTGCAGCAAGCCATTGGGCGATGTAGTAGTGGATTACTGAGTCTCGTCTCCACCGTATCAGGGACCTGTCCGCCATGACCGCTTCGCCCGAGGTGCCGCCGTTGTCGGTCGGCTTCGTTCTCCTGCACCGCTTCACCCTGATGCCTTTCGCCGCCTTCGTGGACTGCCTGCGCTTGGCGGCGGACGAAGGGGACCGCTCGCGCCAGCTGCGCTGTCACTGGGTGTTCATGACCAGTGTCGGTCATGACGCGCTGTCGAGTTGCGGGGCTGCCATCACGCCCTGTTCCGCCTTTCGGGATCCCTCGGAGTTCGACTACATCGTGGTCATCGGTGGTGTCCAGAACGAGCGCGATGACGTGGATGACACGGCCCTGGCTTACCTCTGTCGGGCGGCGGGGTCCGGAGTGCCCCTGGTGGGAGTGTGCACGGGAGTCTTCGCGCTGATTCGGGCCGGGCTAATGAACGGTAGGCGCTGCTGCGTCAGTTGGTATCACCATGGCGACCTGACCCGGCGTTTTCCGAATGTCGAGCCGGTGGCGGACCGCTTGTTCATCGACGATGGCGACCTGATCACCTGCGCCGGCGGCATCGCGTCCGCGGATTTGGCCGCCTACTTGGTGGAGCGCCATCTGGGTAAGGCCTGGGCGATGAAGAGTCTGCATATCATGCTGATCGACGAGGCGCGCCGGGGCGAGCATCCCCAGCCCCAGCCGGTGGTCTTCGACAAGGTCGCGGATCGGGTGGTGCGACGGGCGGTCGCGATCATCGAACAGCATCTGGGTCAGATGATCTCGGTGGACGAGCTGGCCCGGCGGGTCGGCACTTCGCGGCGCAACATCGAGCGCAAGTTTCGCGACGAGCTGGGCATCGGCCCCCAGAAGTTCGCCCGGGATCTGCGCCTGCGCTATGGTCTGTGGCTGCTTCACTACACCGCCAAGAGCGTCACCGAGATCGGCGAGCGTTGCGGCTTCGCCGATACCGCCCACTTCTCCCGGCACTTCCGTGATGCTTTCGGCACCACGCCCACCGCGGTGCGCAAGGCGGCGGGGGACGGTGCGGTCCCGGTGGATCCCTTCTTTCTGCATATCGAAGCCCGGCCGGCGTCTTAATGGCGCTATGAGACGGGCGCCTCCGACGATTCCTCCCCGCTCCCGAGGCGACGATCGATTCGATAAAACAGCAGCTTGGCGCGGCTGGCGTGATTATGGCCGCAAAGTTGTCGCATCCGTTCAATCTTTGCGCCCCTGCATCCGCTATCAATAGAGGGGTGGCAGGGGCAGCCGCTCGGGGCGATTCCGGCATGCTGCCCTGTCTCGCTCGATGATGACGGTGTCGTTTTCAGAATACCGTGCCTCCCGCTTTCGCCTATCGTTGAACAGCCACTTCCCAGGGTGATGTCATGAACGCCAACAACCTTACGACAGCCGACCCCCAGATTGCCGCCGCCATCGCCGACGAGGTGGCGCGTCAGGAGGCCCACATCGAGCTGATCGCCTCCGAGAACTATGCCAGCCCTCAGGTGATGGAGGCTCAGGGCAGCCAACTGACCAACAAGTACGCCGAGGGTTATCCAGGCAAACGCTACTATGGCGGCTGCGAGCACATCGATGCGGTCGAGCGGCTGGCCATCGAGCGGGCCTGCGCGCTGTTCGGCGCCGACTACGCCAACGTCCAGCCCCACTCCGGCGCCCAGGCCAACGCCGCCGCCTTCATGGCCCTGGTCTCTCCGGGCGACACCGTGCTGGGCATGAGCCTGGCCCACGGTGGCCACCTGACCCACGGCGCCGCACCCAACTTCTCCGGCAAGTACTACCACGCCGTCCAGTACGGCCTGAATCCCGAGACCGGCGAGATCGACTACGACGAGGTCGAGCGCCTGGCCCACGAGCACCGGCCCAAGCTGATCATCGCCGGTTTCTCGGCGTACTCCCGGGTCATCGACTGGCGGCGTTTCCGCGACATCGCCGACGAAGTGGGCGCCTGGCTGATGGTCGACATGGCTCATGTGGCGGGCCTGATCGCGGCCGGCCACTACCCGAGCCCGCTGCCCCACGCCCACGTGGTGACCACCACCACCCACAAGACCCTGCGCGGTCCGCGCGGCGGCCTGATCCTCTCGGCCAGCGGCGACGAGCCGCTCTACAAGAAGCTCAACGGTGCGGTCTTCCCCGGCCAGCAGGGCGGCCCGCTGATGCACGTCATCGCCGCCAAGGCGGTGGCCTTTCGCGAGGCCATGAGCCAGGACTTCGTGCGCTACCAGGCCCAGGTCATCGACAACGCCCGGGCCATGGCCGGCGTCTTCGTCGACCGTGGCTTCGAGGTGGTTTCCGGCGGTACCGACGACCATCTCTTTCTGGTCTCGTTGATCAAGCAGGGCGTGACCGGCAAGGACGCGGACGCCGCCCTGGGCCGCGCCCACATCACCGTCAACAAGAACGCCGTGCCGGGCGACCCGCAAAGCCCCTTCGTGACGTCCGGGCTGCGTATCGGCACTCCGGCCGTGACCACCCGCGGCTTCGGCCAGGCCGACTGCGAGGCTCTGGCGGGGTGGATCTGCGACATCCTCGACGTCCTGGCCCAGGGCGGGGAGAGCGCCGAGATCGAGATCGACGTGCGCGGCAAGGTGGCCGAGTTGTGCGCCTGCCATCCCGTTTATGCCAAGGCTGCGGTCGAGTCGGCCGATGCCGTCACTGCGTGAGCCCGTTCCCCGCCGGTGAACCGGCGGGGTCCTCGAGGAGTAGACCCCTATGCAACGTTATTCAGGCTTCGGGCTGGTCAAGCACGCGCTGAGCCATCACGAGAACTGGCAGCGCCAGTGGCGCAATCCCACGCCCAAAAAAGCGTACGACGTCATCATCGTCGGCGGCGGCGGCCATGGTCTGGCCACTGCCTACTACCTGGCCAAGGAACACGGCATCAGGAATGTCGCCGTGATCGAGAAGGGCTGGCTGGGCGGCGGCAACACCGCGCGCAATACCACCATCGTGCGCTCCAACTATTTGTGGGACGAGGCGGCAGCCCTCTACGAGCACTCCATGAAGCTGTGGGAGGGGCTGTCTCAGGACCTCAACTACAACGTCATGTTCTCCCAGCGCGGCGTCTTGAACCTCGGCCACACTCTGCAGGACATGCGCGACATTCAGCGCCGGGTCAACGCCAACCGGCTGAACGGTATCGACAGCGAGGTGCTGGATACCCAGGGCGTCCAGGCGCTGGTGCCGATCATGAACTGCTCCAAGAACGCCCGCTATCCGGTGCTCGGCGCCTCCTGGCAGCCGCGCGCCGGCGTTGCCCGGCACGACGCCGTGGCCTGGGGCTTCGCCCGCGGCGCCGATGCCCACGGCGTGGACATCCTGCAGCAGACCGAGGTCACCGGCTTCAAGATCCGCGACGGCCAGGTGTTCGGCGTGCACACCAATCGTGGCGACATCGAGGCCAAGACTGTCGGCTGCGTGGCGGCCGGCAACTCGGGGGTGCTGGCGAAGATGGCCGGCCTCAAGCTGCCGCTGGAGTCGCACCCGCTGCAGGCGCTGGTTTCCGAGCCGCTCAAGCCGGTGCTCGACACCGTGGTGATGTCCAACCACGTGCACGGCTACATCAGCCAGACCGACAAGGGCGATCTGGTCATCGGCGCCGGCATCGACGGCTACAACGGCTATGGCCAGCGCGGCAGCTACCCCACCGTGGAGCACACCTTGCAGGCCATCGTCGAGATGTTCCCGATCTTTTCGCGGGTACGCATGAACCGCCAGTGGGGCGGCATCGTCGATACCTGTCCCGACGCCTGCCCGATCCTCTCCAAGACCAAGGTCAAGGGGCTCTACTTCAACTGCGGCTGGGGCACCGGTGGCTTCAAGGCGACGCCGGGGTCGGCGCACGTATTCGCCGCCAGCCTGGCCAAGGGTGAGATGCATCCGCTGGCCGCGCCGTTCTCTATCGACCGTTTCCATACCGGAGCGCTGGTCGATGAGCACGGCGCCGCCGGCGTGGCCCATTGAGAACAACGTGAGGACAGGCGCTTCGAGATGCGCGCCGGGGGCAAGGCGAAGCGAGGGTCTTTTGCCATGGATGGCAAAAGTAGCGCCCAGGGATGGGTTCACAGCGCCCTCGCGCAGACTTGTCGCCGGAGAAGCTCATCGGATCCGGAGTGAAAGTCTCTCCAAGGGAGAACCACCATGCTTCATATCTACTGCCCCTACTGCGGCGAGACCCGCGAGGAAGAGGAATTCCACCCCAAGGGCCAGGCGCACATCGCTCGCCCGGCGGACCCCGAAGCGTGCTCGGATGAAGAGTGGGGCGACTATTTGTTCTTCCGCGACAATCCCCGCGGCATCCACCACGAACTGTGGGTGCACGCCGTGGGCTGCCGCAAGTTCTTCAACGTCACCCGCCACACCGTGACCTACGAGATCCTCGAGACCTACAAGATGGGCGAACGGCCGTCGGTCACCGCCGAGGCCCCCGAAGGCCGGCCGGCCGACGCCTCCGCCCAACAGGCATCGCTTTGTGATGGAGTCCGCGCATGAGCCAGCTCAATCGCCTCACCCAGGGCGGTCGCATCGACCGTACCCGCAAGCTGAGCTTCACCTTCAACGGCAAGGCCCATGAGGGGCATGCCGGAGATACCCTGGCCTCGGCGCTGCTCGCCAACGGCGTCGACATCGTCAATCGCAGCTTCAAGTACTCGCGGCCGCGCGGCATCGTCGCCGCCGGCGCCGAGGAGCCCAACGCGGTGGTCCAGCTCGGCACCACCGAGGCGGCCCAGGTGCCCAACGTGCGCGCGACCCAGCAGACGCTTTACGATGGCCTCGAGGCATGCAGCACCAACGGCTGGCCCAACGTCCAGCGCGACCTGATGAGCCTGGTCGGCAAGCTGGGTGGCCAGTTCATGCCGCCGGGCTTCTACTACAAGACCTTCATGGCTCCGGCCTCGCTGTGGATGACCTACGAGAAGGTCATCCGCAAAGGGGCGGGCCTGGGGCGCAGCCCCATGGAGCAAGATCCGGACGGCTATGACCACCTCAACCAGCACTGCGACCTGCTGGTGATCGGCGGCGGTCCGGCCGGTTTGGCGGCGGCGCTCACCGCGGCGCGAGCCGGTGCCCGGGTGATCCTGTGTGACGAGCAGGAGGAACTGGGCGGTTCGCTGCTCGACACCCGCGAGTTGCTCGATGACCGGCCCGCCGCCCAGTGGGCCGAGCAGGTGATCGCCGAACTCACCGAGTGCGACAACGTCACATTGCTGGCCCGCACCACCGCCAACGGCTATCACGATCATCACTTCGTGACCCTGCACGAGCGGCGTACCGAGCATCTCGGCGAGACGGCACCCACCGTGGACGGTCATCGCCCCTCGCGCTCGCGCATGCACCGCGTGCGTGCCGGCCAGGTGCTGCTGGCTACCGGTGCCCACGAGCGACCGCTGGTCTACGCGGGCAACGACGTGCCGGGCAACCTGGTGGCCGGGGCGGTTTCCATATACATCCGCCGCTACGGGGTGGTGCCGGGCAACGAGCTGGTGCTTTCCACCAGCAACGACCACGCCTACCGTGCCGCTCTGGATTGGCTCGAGGCCGGCCGCGAGGTCGTGGCCATCGTCGATGCGCGCCGCAATCCGGACGGTGAGCTGGTCGAGCAGGCTCGTGCCCGCGGCATTCGCATCATCGAAGGCGCGGCGGTGCTCGAGGCCAAGGGAGACAAGCGCGTCAGCGGCGCCCGTGTTGCCACCATCGATGCCGAAGCTTTCAGGGTCACCGGTCAGGCCGAGACCCTGGCCTGCGATACCATCGCCAGCTCCGGCGGCTACAGTCCGGTGATCCATCTGGCTTCCCACACCGGCGCCCGGCCGACCTGGAACGACGAGATTCTCGGTTTCGTGCCCGGCCTGGTGAAGGGCGTGCACGCTGCCGGCAGCGCCCGCGGCGTGCATGACCTGGCCGAGGGCATGGCCGATGGCATGGCCAAGGCGTGCGAGGCGCTGACAGCGCTGGGCAGGTGCGCCGACACCATCGAGCTGCCCCGGGCCGACGCCATCCGCGAAGGCAAGGCCTGCGCGCTCTACCAGGTGCCCCACGAGAAGCCGACCCTGCGCGGGCCCAAGCAGTTCGTCGACCTGCAGAACGACGTGACCGCGGCGGCCATCGAACTCGCCACCCGCGAGGGCTTCGAATCCATCGAGCACGTCAAGCGCTACACCGCCATGGGCTTCGGCACCGACCAGGGCAAGCTCGGCAACATCAACGGCATGGCCATCGCCGCGCGCTGCCTGGGCAAGACGATCCCCGAGGTGGGCACCACGGTGTTCCGCCCCAACTACACCCCGGTCACCTTCGGCGCCATCGTCGGTCGCCACTGCCGCGAGCTGTTCGATCCCGAACGTTACACTGCGATGCACCAGTGGCACGTGGAGCACGGCGCTGAGTTCGAGGACGTGGGCCAGTGGAAGCGCCCCTGGTATTTTCCCAAAGCCCGCGCCAGCGCCGTCAGCGGCGAACGCGAGAGCATGGAGGAAGCGGTGGCCCGCGAGTGTCGGGCGGTGCGCGAGAAGGTCGGCATCCTCGACGCCTCGACGCTCGGCAAGATCGACATCCAGGGCCCCGACGCCCGGGAGTTCCTGGGGCGGGTCTACACCAACAAGTGGGCCAAGTTGGCCCCCGGCCGCGTCCGCTACGGTCTGATGTGCAAGGACGACGGCATGGTGTTCGACGACGGCACCACCAGTTGCCTGGGCGAGAACCACTTTCTGATGACCACCACCACCGGCGGCGCGGCCACGGTGCTGGAGTGGCTGGAGCTGTGGCACCAGACCGAGTGGCCGGAGCTGGAGGTCACCTTCAACTCGGTGACCGACCATTGGGCGACCATGACCATCACCGGGCCGGAGGCGCGCAAGCTGCTGGCCGAAATAACGGACATGGACCTGGATCGCGAGTCCTTCAAGTTCATGGATTGGCGCGAGGGCGTCGTCGCCGGGGTGCCGGCGCGGGTGTTCCGCATCTCCTTCACCGGCGAGCTGGCCTTCGAGATCAATGTCCAGGCCAACTATGCCCTGCACGTCTGGGAGACGCTGTTCGCCCATGGCGACAAGTACGGCCTGACGCCCTACGGAACGGAGACGATGCACGTCTTGAGGGCGGAAAAGGGGTTCATCATCGCCGGACAGGATACCGATGGCTCGGTGACCCCGGAGGACCTGGGCATGCAGTGGGCGATCGGCTACGACAAGCCGTTCTCCTGGATCGGCAAGCGTGCCCTGTCACGCCCTGACACCGCGCGCAGCGACCGCAAGCAGTTGGTGGGCCTCCGGCCGAAGGATCCCCTGGTGGTGCTGGAGGAGGGGGCCCAGATCGTCTTCGACCCCCACCATGCCATCCCCATGCCCATGGTGGGGCACGTGACTTCCAGCTACTACAGCCCGACTCTGGACAGCGGCTTCGCTCTGGCCGTGGTCAAGGGCGGTCAGCAGAAGATGGGCGAGACCGTCTATCTGCCCATGGCCGACGGCCAGGTCCATGAGGCCGAAATCGTCAGCCCGATCTTCGTCGACCCCAAGGGAGAGCGCCAGAATGTCTAATACCGCTGCCGAGAAGGTCAGAACCTTCGATACCCGCACCCAAGCCAAGATTCCGGTGGAATCGCCGCTGGCCTACTCCTATCGCCGCTCGGGGGCGCCGGCGCCCACCGCCAAGAGCCGGGTGGTGCTGCGCGAGCGGCCCTTCCTTGGCCACCTGGTGCTGCGCGGCGGGGCCATCGTCCTCGACGAGGCGGTCCGCGAGGTGCTCGGCATCCCGCTGCCCGGCGAGCCCCAGGGCCTGGTCCATGACGCCGATGGCCAGCGCTCCATCCAGTGGATCTCCCCGGACGAGTGGTTGGTCATCGTGCCCGGGGGCGAGGAGTTCGCGCTGGAGAACCGCCTGCGTGAGTCCTTGGGCGGCGCCCACTTCGCCATCAGCAACGTCAGCGGCGGCCAGACTCTGGTCGAGCTGACGGGCGAGGCAGCTCGCGAGCTGCTGATGAAGTCGGTGATCTACGATGTGCATCCCAGCCACTTCCCGGTGGGCAAGGGCGTCACCACCGTCTTCGCCAAGGCCACGGTGATTCTGCGCCGTCCCGACGAGCAGCGTTGGGAACTGGTGGTCCGTCGTAGTTTCGCCGACTACACCTATCGTTGGCTGCTGGATGCCGGCGAGGAGTACGGCATCGGCGTCGAGCGCTGATCCGAGGGCTTTCCAGGCCGGGGTTTGCTCCCGGCCTGCTTCATCAGGAGACTCGCCATGAGCCGTAGTGCCGATACCTGGATTCTCACCGCCCAGTGCCCGAGCCGCCTGGGCACCGTCGACGTGGTCACTCGATTCCTGAAGGAAAGGCGCTGTTACATCACCGAGCAGCACTCCTTCGACGATCGCCACGGCGAGCGCTTCTTCATCCGCACCGAGTTCCGGCCTCAGGACTCCGACTTCGATGCGCAGGCCTTCCAGGCTGCCTTCGCACCCCGGGCGGACGAGTTCGAGATGGCCTTCGAGCTCACCGCCCCGGAGGCGCGCACGCCGGTGGTGATCATGGTCTCCAAGGCCGATCACTGCCTCAACGACCTGCTGTATCGTTACCGCACCGGTCAGTTGCCCATCGACATCCGGGCCGTGGTCTCCAACCACCCGGATCTGCAGTCACTGGCCCACTGGCATGGCTTGCCCTATTACCATTTTCCGATCACGCCCGAGACCAAGGCCGAGCAGGAGGCCCAGGTCTGGCAGGTGATCGAGGAAACCGGCGCGGAGCTGGTGATCCTGGCTCGCTACATGCAAGTGCTGTCCAGCGAGATGTGCGAGCGGCTCGCCGGCCGAGCGATCAACATCCACCACTCCCTGCTGCCGGGTTTCAAGGGTGCCAAGCCCTACCATCAGGCCTACGAGAAGGGCGTCAAGCTGGTCGGCGCTACCGCTCACTACATCAATGACGATCTCGACGAGGGGCCGATCATCACCCAGGGCGTTGAGCCGGTCAGCCATGCCGACTACCCGGAAGACCTGGTGGCCAAGGGGCGCGACGTGGAATGTCTGACCCTGGCCAGAGCCGTGGCTTACCACCTCGAGCGGCGGGTATTCCTGCACGCCAGACGCACGGTGGTGTTCGCCAAGTAACTGAGAGATTGCCTGCGCTCGACCATCCGGCGTTCGGTGCGGAGTGCGCCATCGGTCTCTCGGTGTCCTCGTCGGTTGCGTGGCATCGGGGCGATGGCGCTCTGTCGTCTTGTTGACCGCACTCAAAAAAGAGCCGTTTGCCCATGCAAATGAGAGAGTTTCAATTGTCGATATAAGTGAGAACGCTTATCATATCTCTGGTCCCATCCCGTTCCATTCAATCCTGCCAGAGATAGACATATGCATCCGTCACCCCATTCTGTTGCCATGCAGCCGCTTACCGTTGCCGTCCGTCGCGCGATCAGCGTGTCGATCTCGGGCATCCTGCTCTCGGTTCCCCTGATCGCTCAGGCTCAGGAGGAGGCCATGGAAACCGATACGGAAACCATGGTGGTGGTCGGCACCGCGTTGAAGGTGGCGTCTCCGCTGGTCGAGACGCCACGCCCGGTCTCCATCGTCGAGCGTGAGGAGCTCGATAAGCGCAATGTCCAACAGCTCGACGAGACCTTCCGCTATCGCTCCGGCGTCCTCTCCGGCCACTACGGAGCGGATAACAACACCGACTGGTTCAAGGTCAGGGGCTTCGACCAGGCCACCTATCTGGACGGTCTGCGCGTCTATCGCGCGGGATATTTTCAGTGGCTACCCGAGCCCTATGGTCTGGGGCGGGTGGAAGTCTTCAAGGGGCCGTCGTCTATCCTCTATGGCGAGGCGCCGTCCGGTGGCTTGATCAATGCCGTCAGCAAACGGCCCACGGGCGAGCCGCAGGGCGAGATCGAGATACAGGCTGGCAATCGCAATCACCGTCAGTTCGCCTTCGATACCTCGGGGCCCGCCACCGAAGAGGGCGACGTACGCTACCGCCTGGTAGGCCTGTACAAGGAACGTGACGGCGACCTGGACGATACCGATAACGAACGTTTCTACCTGGCGCCCAGTCTCGAATGGGATATCTCCGACGATACCCAGTTGACCGTGCTGGCCAGCTTCCAGAAGGACGACGGCGTTCCCGTCAATCCCTTCAAACTGGCCTACGGTACCGTCCAGGATACGCCATTCGGCAAGGTGGATCCGCAGACCAACTATGGCGCTCCCGACTACGACAAGGACGAGCATACCCAATCGGCCATCGGTTACGAATTCGAGCATCAGTTTGATGATACCTGGCGTTTCGAGCAGGACTTCCGTTACAGCCATCTCGATCTGGATTTGCGCAGTTCTTATATGATGATGGGGACCGGCGACGGACAGACGGCGAATCGCGGTCACCTTCAGCGTGATGGCGAAATCGACAGCTTTACCGTCGACAACCGCATGGTCGGCAAGTGGTATACCGAACGTATGGAGAATACGCTGTTGCTTGGGGTGGACTACCAGGATCTCAGCCTCGACGGAAAGGAATTTGACAGTTTTTTCTATGATGTCGTCGATATCTTCGATCCTCAGGGAGATATCGCCCCGGTACCTGACGATCAGTTGACGCGTCGTCAGATCGACAAGGAACAATTGGGGCTCTATCTACAGGACCAGCTTCGCATCGACGATCGCTGGGTATTGCTGGGGGCCGTTCGCTACGATAACGCCGATGTACGCAACGAATCCGAGCGCGATAACAAGACCGTGGATGAAACCCAGACCGCGACTACCTGGTCCGGCGGCGTCATGTACCTCGGCGACAACGGTCTGAACCCCTACCTCAGCTACACCGAATCCTTCCGCCCGATTGCGGAAACCGATATTACCGGTGCTGGCTTCGATCAGATAGAAGGCGAACAATGGGAGTTCGGTGTCAAGTACGCACCGTTCGACTGGGATGGCTATGTATCGGCGGCGCTCTTCGATATCGAAGAATCGAACTCCTTTGCAACAACGGCTGGTGGCTACCAAAAGCAGGAAGGCGAGACGACTTCCAGCGGATTCGAGCTCGAGGGGGTGGGCTATCTCACTGACGCGCTCAAGCTGACGGCGGCTTACACCTACACGGATGCACGCGACAAGGATGACAATCGTAAGGCGTTGATCCCTCGCCATATGGCGTCCGCCTGGCTGAACTACGATTTCGCGGGAACGGCGCTGAATGGCTTGAACGTTGGCGCGGGGGTTCGCCATGCCGGGGAATCAGTGGATGGAGGCATCACCATACCCGATTACACGGTCGGTGACGCCATGGCCAGCTATGACTTCAACCGTCACTGGACCGCCCAGGTCAACGTGAACAACGTCACCGATGAAGAGTATGTCGCCAGCTGTGACTTCTGGTGCTACTACGGCGAATCCCGCAGTGTGATCGGTAGCCTGAGCTATCGCTGGTAGGTTGCCATCCGAACGGCCCAGTCCCGCGCCCGGCCTCTGGCCGGGCGCAGCGCTCGTTACAGCGCTTTGAGGTCAAGGGCCTCGTAAAATCATGTCCGAGACAGAGCCGTCGCCGTCTGGGGAGTGGGAGTGCTTGCCAATGGCGATGCAGACGAGTGGGAGATTGCCGGTACGCAAACCAGACGCTGGGTGTGGGGGTCGCGAATCACGTGGGCATCGAGGTCGAAAACCTGCTTGAGCCTGGCGGCAGTGAAAACCGCTTCGGGGCTGCCTCCATCCATGATGCGTCCATCGCGCATCATCACCAGCTCGTCGGCATAGGCTGCGGCCAGGTTCAGGTCGTGTAATACGACCAGCAGCGTGCGGCCCTGGTCGTGGGCCAGGTGTGCCAGCAGTTCGAGCAGATCGACCTGAACTTTCAGGTCGAGGAAGGTGGTCGGTTCGTCGAGCAGCAAGAGTTCGGTTTCCTGAGCCAGCACCATGGCGATCCAGCAGCGCTGACGCTGGCCGCCGGAGAGGGAGTCCACGGGTCGCGAGGCGAACTCCGTGACCCGTGCGATGGACATGGCGTCGTTCACCGCTCGCTCGTCTTCGCGCGACCATTGACGCCACAGTCGCTGGTGGGGAAAGCGCCCCATGCCGACCAGTTCGCGTACCGTCAGCCCCTCGGGAGCGGTGGGGCTCTGCGGCAGTATGCCGAGCTTGCGAGCGACGTCGCGGGTGGGCGTGCGGTGGAGGTCCTTGCCGTCGAGCAGTACCTGACCGCGCTGCGGACCGAGCGTGCGTGCCAGCGTCTTGAGCAGGGTCGACTTGCCGCTGCCGTTGGGGCCGAGCAGGATCGTCAGACGTCCCTCGGCAACCTGGAAGTCCACTTCGTCGAGAACGCGGCGACTCTCGTAGCCGACACAGAGGCGCTCTCCCCGCAGTCGGTGGGAGGTCATGCTGACTGTCACCTCAAAAAGTGAGAATCATTTGTATCAGAGCGCGGGAGTGTGGCATCGTCTGCGCCCCTCTGTCCAATAGCGTGTTGCAGGAAGCGATCATGAGCCGTTCGATCCCCGTCGCCCTTTGGGTCATTGCCTGTTTGCTCGCGCTTTCCGGTCTGCCACGGGAGGCCCGGGCCGAGTCCGGGCGGACGGTCGAGCACGCTTTCGGCGAGAGCCGGATCGTGGGCAGCCCGCAGCGCATCGTGACGCTCTATCAGGGAGCCACGGACAGCGCACTGGCGCTGGGGCTGGAGCCGGTGGGGGTGGTGGAATCCTGGCTCGAGCGCCCCATGTACCGATACCTGCGCGATAGCCTGCCCGAAGACGTGCGCTATCTTGGCCTGGAGACCCAGCCGGATCTGGAGGCGATCGCGGAGCTGGCTCCCGACCTGATCGTCGGTGCGCGTTACCGCCAGGCGAGTGTCTACCCGCTGTTGTCGCGCATCGCACCCACGGTGATCGCCGATACCGCCTACGAATTCGAGGCCATGCTCGAACTCCTCGGGAAGGCGACCGGTCGCCGGATGAAGGCGCGGGCGCTGCTCGATGCATGGCACCAGCGTGTCGCCGACTTCCGCTGCCGGGCCGCAGCGGCACTGGGCGATGCCTGGCCGCAGGAGGTCTCGGTGGTCAGCTTTCGGGGCGATCATGTGCGTCTCTACTACGACGGTTTTGCCTGGCGCGTTCTCGAACAGCTCGGTTTTCGCCGGCCCGAGGGGCAAACGGGAGCCGGCTGGGGGATCAAACTGGTCAGTCGCGAGAGTCTGCCAGCCATGGACGCCGATGCCATCTTCGTCTTCATGCGTGACGATCCGGCCGTGGCCGAGCAGCATCGAGCCTGGACCGCCCACCCGTTATGGCAGAACCTCGAGGCGGTGAAACGCGATCGAGTCCATGACGTCGACCCGGTGATCTGGAGCATGGGGGCCGGCATTCTGGCCGCCAACCGCTTGCTCGACGAGCTCTACGCACACTATGGCTTGGTGCCAGGCCGTTCGAAGAGCGGTGGCCAGAAGGAAGGGAAGGGCGAGTCATGCTGAAGGTGCCCTCGGCTCGGCTTGTCGGCCTGCTGTTGGGGGTGGCATTGGCCGTCGCCGCGGCGTTTGCCAGCCTTGTGTTTGGCGCTACCGAGATTGCGCCGACGACTCTGATGGACGCCTTGTTTCGGCCCGACCCGGAGTCCGTGGAACACCTCATCCTGCGCACCGAGCGTCTTCCCAGAGCGGCCATCGCCGCCCTGGTAGGTGCCAGCCTGGCGGTCGCGGGCGCCCTGATGCAGACTCTGACCCGTAACGCCCTGGCCGCGCCGAGCGTGCTCGGTATCAATGCCGGGGCGATGTGCTTCGTGGTGGTGGCGAGTGCCATCTTCGCCCTGCGTTCGCCGCTGGCGCTGGTGTGGGTGGCCTTTCTTGGTGCCCTGGTGGCAGCACTGCTGGTCGCCTCGTTGGGGCGTGAGCGGAGTGGCGGTCTTTCCCCGGTGCGGTTGGTGTTGGCGGGAGTGGCGGTCACCGCGCTTTTCGTGTCTTTGGCCCAGGGGCTGTTGATCGTCGACCAGGCGCGCTTCGAGAGCCTGCTGTTGTGGCTGGCCGGGTCGGTGGCCGGGCGCGGCCTCGAGGTCATGACGCCGCTGTTGCCGTTCTTCGTCGCTGCCGCGTTGCTCTGCCCGTTGTTGGTTCGCCAGCTCAACCTGCTGGCGTTGGACGATGACGTGGTCAAGGGCCTCGGGCAGCGTACCGGCCGGGTCAAGTTGCTGGCCGGAGCCGTGATCATCGTGCTGGCCGGAGGCGCGGTGGCGATGGCCGGCATGATCGGTTTCGTGGGCCTGATCGTGCCGCACATGGTGCGTGCCCTGTACGGTCGGGATCATCGCTGGTTATTGCCTGGCTGCGCTCTGCTGGGGGCCACGCTGTTGTTGGTCGCCGACACCCTGGCACGCTTTCTGATGCCTCCTCAGGAGGTGCCGGTAGGCGTGATGACGGCGCTGCTGGGCACGCCCTTTTTCCTCTATCTGGCCTGCCGACGGAGTCTGACCCCATGAGTTCGACATGGCTTCTGCGCGTTGCCGATGGGCGGTTTTCGCTACGTTTCGAGCGCCGAACCCTGGCGGTGACGCTGCTGCTGGTCTTGGCGCTCGTCATCAGCGCCCTGGCGTCGCTGAGCCTGGGCAGTCGGGCCACGCCGCTGGCCCAGGTGCTGGAGGCGCTGCTGTTTCCTGCACGCAGTGACATCGTGCTGATCGTGCACGAGATTCGCCTGCCGCGGGTGCTCTTGGCGATTCTGGTCGGCGGCTGTCTGGGGGTCGCCGGGCTGCTGCTGCAGGGGCTGGTGCGCAATCCGCTCGCGTCGCCGGACGTGATCGGCATCACCGGCGGTGCGTCGCTCGCGGCGGTGAGCTTCCTGGCGCTGGGTGGTGCGGCGCTCGGCGAGGCCTGGCTGCCACTGGCGGCACTGACCGGCGCACTGCTGGTAGCGCTGGGAATTCTCGCTCTGGCTGGGCATGGTGTGACGCCGGCAAGGCTGGTGCTGATCGGCATTGGTATCGCTGCTGCTCTGGGGGCGGCGACCACGCTGGTGCTGGTGCTCGCTGCCGATACCACGGCGATGCAGGCTTACGTGTGGCTGACCGGCAGTCTCTATGCCGCCCAGTGGCGAGAGGTGGCGTGGCTGGCACCCTGGGCGCTGCTAGGGCTGCCACTGGCGTTGGGGATGGCGCGAAGACTCGATGCTCTGGCACTCGGGGACGACATGGCCACGGGGTTGGGAACGGCCGTGTCGGGTACGCGGCTCTCCTTGCTGCTGCTGGCCGTGGCCCTCTCCGGCGCGGCGGTGGCCTTTGCCGGCGGGTTGAGTTTCATCGGTTTGCTCGCTCCGCACATCGCGCGTCGCCTGGTGGCGCGCGGCCATACCGCCCTGGTGCCGACGACCGCCCTGATCGGCGCTCTGATCCTGCTCTATGCCGACCTGCTGGGGCGACTCGCCTTCTTGCCACGCGACCTGCCGGCGGGGATCTTCGTTGCCGGGATCGGGGCGCCGTTTTTCGTCTACTTGCTCTACCGCTGGCGCTGAGGCATGAAAAAGGCGGCGCCGTAGCGCCGCCATACGGTGAGCGAGACTCCAACCGAAGCGGTGATCAGAAATCGAGCTGGTAGCCGAGGGTCAGCGTTCGTCCGCGCCCCTTGAAGTAGTACTCGTCACTGTTCCGTGCCGCCTGGGAGTAATAGGTGAAGTAATCTTCGTCTGTCAGGTTCTCGATGCCGAATGACATCCGGCCCCAGGGCAGATGGTAGGTCAGGGAGGCATCGACCAGTCCATGACCGTCGAATTCGAGCTCGGGATCGTCGACGCTTCGCTCGAAATAGTGGCTGTATTGCAGATGAGATGAGAGCTTTTCGCCCCAGGCTGCACTCCATGCCAGTTTGAGAGTGTCGGGAGCGATGTTCATGCCGGTCAGTTCGGTGTCGACGCTACCATCGCCATCGGTATCCGATTCGCCCTCGGCGTGGGTATAGGTGAGCCGCAGTTGGTGGGCCTCGTTCAACCGGGCTTCGCCGGTGACCTCGAAACCCTGGATCTCGGTTTTCTCGCGGTTGCCGACCCAGGTGCCGTTTTCGAAGGCGAGACGCTCGCCGTAGTCCGAGTTCGACTCGTAATAGCTCAGCTTGAGGCCATAGCGCTTCCAGTCGAAGCGTGCGCCGATCTCGCGGTTGTCGGTCACGATCGGCTGCAATTGGAGCAGGGAGTCGATGTCCTGTCCGGGGGAGCTGATGCCGCGCAGTACCCGGCCCACGTCGGGCATGCCGAAGCCTTCCGAGTAGTTGGCGTAGAGCTGGGCCCAGCCGGTCGCCTGGTAGACGATACCGGCGTTGAACAGGGTCTCGTCGAAGTCGGGGCTACCGCCGTCCACGGAGACGAGATCGTTTTCGACGGTCGTGCTGCGATCCACGGTCGAGAAGTCGTCGACGTTCAGCTCGGCCTGCTCATGGCGGACCCCGGCGTGCAGGGTCAAGGCGTCGGTGGCAGCGATGTCGCCCTGTAGAAAGGTCGCCACGTTGCGGAAGCGGGTTTCCGGCACGTAGGTTCGTCCAGTGTGGACGAGCATCTGGCGGGTATCGTCCTGCAGCAGGTCGAGACCGGTGGTCAGGGTCAGGCGGTCGTTCAGCAGTCCATCTCGGGACAGGGTCAACTTGGCACCGAGCTTGTCGGACTCGTTGCGTGTCTGGTCGTAGAGCGTGTTGCCGGCACTATCCTGGTAGGGGAATGAACCATAGGGCGTGGTGGCAAATTGGGCGCGAAAACGCTGGCCGTAGAGCTGGGCGTCCAGCTCATTGCCCAGCCAGTCATCGTGGGAGTAGGAGAGTCTGGCGGTGGTCACTTCGTTGTATCCCGGGTCGCCATCCGGGTCGCCCTTGCGTGCGGTGGTGGCAATACCGGCGTCGCGGTCGCCGAGCACGGGAACGTAGTCGCCGTCGCTCTCCAGGTCGAAGCGGTTGACCGATATCTCGACATTCTGATCGTCGTCGATCCAGTAGCCTGCCTTGGCCAGCAGGTCGTAGCTGGTGGAGTTCTGGATCTCGCCGGGATAGGCGATACCGACGATCTCATCGTTGCCGTCGTAGAAGACGCCGCGTTTCTGGCGGCTGGCGGCCAGCACATAGTCCCAGTCGCCGGTCTGGCCGCTGAGGTGGTAGTCCAGCTTGTGGCCGAAGCCTTCCGACTCGAAGTCGTCGTCGCTGGTCAGACTGACGCCGGCATTCTGGTGCACGCCGGCGCCATCGGGTCGTTTGGTCACGTAGTTGATGATGCCGCCGGTGGCGCCCAGGCCGTGCTCGGCGCTGGCGCCATGGATCACCTCGATGCGCTCGACCATGGAGAGGTCGATGGTGTAGCTGTCGCGACTGCTGTCGCGCAGGGGATTGGACTGAGGGACGCCATCGACCAGGAATAGCGGTTTACGCCCGCGGAAAGTCTCGCCGGCATTGGAAAGCTTCTGGCGGCTGGGCGAGTAGGAAGGGATCAGGTTGCTGAGCACCTGGCCGGGGTCTTGGGTGATCGCCAACTGCTGCTCGATCTGCTCGCGCGTGATGACGGTGACCTTCTGCGGGGTCTCGCCTTCGTTGCTCCGATTGCGAGTTGCGGTGATCACCAGCGGAGAGAGGTCGTCGGAGGCTGCCGGTCCTTCGTTGTCGGTCTGGGCGAGGGCCAGGGTGGGCAGCGTGGAGCAGAACAGAAGGGGCAGGCACTTGACGACCGGGTTCTGTCGGTAGGGCATTGAATGCGATTCCCTTGGATGCATGGGCACCGGTGCTTGGCCGGACGCCGCGGGGATTGGTTGTGGGATGCGCAATTAATGATAAGGATTCGCATTATACTTTTCAAGCGTGGCGTTGGCAACGTCTGGCAAGGCTCGCCGGTTCCGTGCGACAGCGGCCAGTGCCCGGCCGGTACGCCAATGCGTATCGATGATCTTCATGGTGACTTCGCGTTTTCTCCTTGACAGGACCATATGTGGGTATCTTACCCTATTACGACACAATATATGGTGTGCATTGGCTGTTGTGCGTCATGCCCGCCTTGCAGGAAAAGGACGAAAGTGATGGAGGAGAGAGCGATGGAAGTTCATGTCTACAGCCGTCCGGCCTGTGTGCAATGTTCTGCGACTTACCGGGCGCTGGATCGCCAGGGGCTCGTTTACCGTGTCCTGGATATCGATGACGACCCTGCGGCACGTCGTACCGTGGAGGAACTGGGCTACCGGCAATTGCCGGTGGTGGTTGCTGGCGAGGAGCACTGGTCGGGCTTTCGCCCGGATCGCATCCAGGAGTTGGCGTGACGCTCGCGATGCCGCTGGAACACCCGACCGAGCATGGCGAATTGGTCTACTTCTCGACCCGATCGGGCAATACCCGGCGCTTCGTGGAGAAGCTCGAGTTGCCGGCTCGGCGAATTCCGCTGGAGCGCGATGCCGAGCCGCTGCGCGCCAGCCGGCCCTACATCCTGGTGGTACCGACCTATGGCGGTGGCAGCGAAAAGGGGGCGGTGCCAGGGCCGGTCATTCGCTTTCTCAACGACGAGACGAACCGCGCCCTGATCCGTGGGGTGATCGCCGCCGGCAACACCAACTTCGGGGCCGCCTTCGGGCTGGCTGGGCGCATCGTCGCCGACAAGTGCGGCGTGCCTTTTCTGTATCGATTCGAACTGCTGGGCACCGATGACGACGTGGCCCGGGTCCGCAAGGGAGTGACAGAGTTTTGGAAACGACAAGCCTAGCCGAACCGAACCGTGAGATGTCGGCCAAAAGTGCGGGGCGTACGCTGGACTATCACGCCCTCAATGCCATGCTCAATCTGTATGGCCCGAGCGGCGAGCTGCAGCTGGAAAAGGATCGCGAAGCGGCGCGCCAGTACTTCCTGCAGCACGTCAACCAGAACACGGTATTCTTCCACTCGTTGGAAGAGAAGCTCGATTACCTGGTCGAGGAGGATTACTACGAGGCCGAAGTACTGGCCCCATACGATGCCGGATTCATCAAGGCGCTTTTCGAACAGGCCTACGCTTACAAGTTTCGTTTTCCCAGCTTTCTCGGCGCTTTCAAATACTATACGAGCTACACGCTCAAGACCTTCGACGGCAAGCGCTACCTGGAGCGCTACGAAGACCGCGTCTGCATGGTGGCTCTGACCTTGGCATGCGGTAACGAAGCGCTGGCTCGCGCTCTGGTCGACGAGATCGTCAGTGGGCGTTTCCAGCCCGCCACGCCGACCTTTCTCAACTGTGGCAAGCGACAGCGGGGCGAACTGGTGTCGTGCTTTCTGCTGCGCATCGAAGACAACATGGAGTCCATCGGCCGCGCCATCAACTCGGCGCTGCAGCTCTCCAAGCGTGGAGGCGGCGTAGCGCTGCTGCTCAGCAACATCCGCGAGGTAGGGGCGCCGATCAAGCACATCGAGAATCAGTCGTCGGGCATCATCCCGATCATGAAACTGCTCGAGGACGCCTTCTCCTACGCCAACCAGCTGGGCGCGCGCCAGGGCGCCGGCGCCGTTTATCTCAATGCGCACCATCCGGACATCCTGCGCTTCCTCGACACCAAGCGCGAGAATGCCGACGAGAAGATCCGCATCAAGACGCTGTCGCTGGGCGTGACCATTCCCGACATCACCTTCGAGCTGGCCAAGCGCAACGAGGCGATGTACCTGTTTTCGCCCTACGACGTCGAGCGCGTCTACGGCGTGCCGTTCGGCGACATCAGCGTGACCGAGAAGTATCACGAGATGGTGGCCGACGGGCGCATTCGCAAGAGCAAAATCGACGCACGCGCCTTCTTCCAGACCCTGGCCGAGGTGCAGTTCGAGTCCGGCTACCCCTACGTGATGTTCGAGGACAACGTGAATCGCGCCAACCCGATCGCCGGTCGCGTCAACATGAGCAATCTGTGTTCGGAGATTCTGCAGGTCAACACCTCGAGTCGCTACGATGACGACCTGGGCTATCGTGAAATCGGTGAAGACATTTCCTGCAACCTGGGCTCCATGAACATCGCCAAGGTGATGGACTCCGGCGACATCGGCACCAGCGTCGACATCGCGGTGCGCGGCCTCACCGCCGTGGCGGAGATGACCGAGATCCGCTCGGTGCCATCCGTGGCCAATGGCAACGCGCGCTCGCGAGCCATCGGCCTGGGGCAGATGAACCTCCACGGCTTCCTGGCACGCGAGCGCATCCACTATGGATCGGAGGAGGGGTTGGACTTCACCAACTTCTACTTCTACTGCGTGGCCTATCATGCCCTGCGCGCCTCCAACCGGCTGGCCATGGAGCGCGGAGAGAGCTTCGCCGGTTTCGCCGATTCCGACTATGCCAATGGTGCCTTCTTCGACAAGTACACCGAGCGCGCCTGGCAGCCGCGTACCGAGAAGGTTCGGGCGCTGTTCGAGCGATCCGGCATTGCCATTCCCAGCCAGGACGACTGGCGCTCGCTCAAGGCATCGGTGAGGGCTCACGGGCTCTACAACCGCAACCTGCAGGCGGTGCCGCCGACCGGCTCGATCTCCTACATCAACCACTCGACGTCGAGCATTCATCCGGTGGCCGCCAAGATCGAGATCCGCAAGGAAGGCAAGCTGGGGCGCGTCTACTATCCGGCGCCGTTTCTCGACGACGACAACCTCGAGTACTACCGGGATGCCTACGAAATCGGGCCGGAGGCGATCATCGATACCTACGCCGAGGCCTCGCAGCACGTCGACCAGGGACTCTCGCTGACGCTGTTCTTCCCGGACACCGCCACCACGCGCGACATCAACAAGGCGCAGATCTACGCCTGGCGCAAGGGCATCAAGACGCTCTACTACGTACGCCTGCGCCAAAGCGCCCTGGAAGGCACCGAAGTAGAGGGCTGCGTTTCCTGCAGCCTCTAGTGGCATGACCAGCCTGCGGCGAGATGAGGCCTTGCCTCTTCCAACACGAGATTGAGATATGACACACGTAGCACAGGGCACGGCGCCGCGCCTCTCGCGGGTCGATGCCATCAACTGGAACCGCCTCCAGGACGACAAGGACCTGGAGGTGTGGAACCGCCTGACCAGTAACTTCTGGCTGCCGGAGAAGGTGCCGCTGTCCAACGACATCCAGTCGTGGAACACCCTCACGCACCAGGAGCAGCAGCTGACCATCCGCGTCTTCACCGGCCTGACGCTGCTCGACACCATCCAGAGCAGTGTCGGTGCCCCGGCGCTGATGCCCGATGCGCGCACGCCCCACGAAGAGGCGGTCTATGCCAACATCGCCTTCATGGAAGCGGTGCACGCGCGCTCCTACAGCTCGATTTTCTCCACGCTGTGCGCTACCCGTGACGTCGACGACGCCTTCCGCTGGAGCGAGGAGAACCCGACTCTGCAGGCCAAGTCGGAGCTGATCCTGGAGCGCTATCGCGCCGACGACCCGCTGATGCGCAAGGTCGCCAGCGTGTTCCTCGAGTCGTTTTTGTTCTACTCCGGCTTCTATCTGCCGATGTACTGGTCGAGCCATGCCAAGCTGACCAATACCGCCGATCTCATTCGTCTGATCATCCGCGACGAGGCGGTGCACGGCTACTACATTGGCTACAAGTTCCAGCAGGCTCTGGCTGAGGCCTCGGCGGAGCGGCAGGCGGCAGTCAAGGAATACGCCTTCGAATTGCTGCTGGAGCTCTACGACAACGAGGTCAAGTATACTGAGTCGCTCTACGACGACGTGGGGCTGACCGAAGACGTCAAGAAGTTTCTCCACTACAACGCTAACAAGGCGCTGATGAACTTGGGTTTCGAGTCGCTGTTCCCGGCCAGCGTCACGGACGTCGATCCCACCATCATGGCCGCGCTATCGCCGAGTGCCGACGAGAACCACGACTTCTTCTCGGGCTCCGGTTCGTCCTACGTCATCGGGCGTGCGGTAGCCACCGAGGACGAGGATTGGGCGTTCTGACAGCATGAAAAAGGGACGAACGATCGTATCCGACGATATCGATGCGCCACGGTTGATCCGCATCGCTGCTGCCGTGGTGCTCGACCCACGACAGCGATGGCTTCTGGTGCGTAAGCGGCATACCCGTTTCTTCATGCAGCCGGGGGGCAAGATGGAGGCCAGTGAAGCAGCGGAATCGGCACTCTGTCGTGAACTCGAGGAAGAACTGGGGCTTCGGGTCCAACCCGATCAGTTGACGGAGTGCGGCGTTCGCCGCGCTCCCGCTGCCAATGAGCCGCATCATGAGGTGGAGGCCCACCTGTTTCGACTGGTGACCGATGAGCGTGTCGCGGCGGCGGCGGAGATCGCTGAGATACGTTGGGTCGAACGACGCGAAGCGCTACGATTGACTTTGGCGCCATTGACGCAGGATCTGCTTCTGCACGGCTTGGGCTGATTGCCAGGCATGGGATCGCTGGATACGCCAGAAGCTCAGAGCCGGACTCGTGGACTCCTGGGTGACGCGGTAGGCTCGGCAAGGGTGGGGTGGAATCCCTGGCGTTCAAAGGCCTAGCACGCCACAGCGATACGATGCTCGCCGTTGGGGTGGGGCATGACCTGCATGGGCAGACCGTAGATGGCCTCCAGGGTGGCGTCGGTCATCATTTCCTTAGGGGAACCGTGGGCCAGCACTCGGCCAGTGTGAAGCGCGAGCAGTTCGTCGCAGTAGCGTGAGGCCATGTTGATGTCGTGCAACACGATGATCACGCACAGCTTCAACTCGTCGCACAGCTTGCGGATCAGTGCCAGCACTTCCATTTGATGGGAGATATCCAGCGCGGCCAGCGGTTCGTCGAGCAGCAGGAACTGGCTCTCCTGGGCCAGCAGCATGGCCAGCCATACACGCTGGCGTTCGCCGCCGGAGAGGGTGTCTACCAGACGGTCGGCGAAGTCTTGAGTATGGCTGAGTTGGATGGCTCGTTCGACGGCTGCCGTGTCTTCGGGCGTATGGCGACCCAGCAGGCCGTGCCAGGGATAGCGGCCGAAGCCGATCAGCTCGCGCCCGGTCAGGTTCTCGGCACTGGGCAAATGCTGCGGCAGATAAGCGACTCGGCGAGCGAACTCGCGCTGCCCCCAATCGTTCAACGAGCGTTCGTCGAGCAGTATTTTCCCTTGGCTCACTGGCTGTTGCTGAGCGAGCAGTTTGATCAGAGTCGATTTCCCGGAGCCGTTGTGGCCGATCAATCCGTAGATCTTGCCTTCCTGGAAGCGGTGTTCCACCGGATGGAGCAGACAGGTGTCGTTGACCTCAAAGGTAGCGCCCTTGACCTCGAACATGCTGGGTTCCTTGCACGGAGTGTCGATGCCTATAGGGTAAACGAGAATCGTTGTTCTTATCTACCGAGTGAGCCTTTGGCAACCCTCAGTACGTCATTGCCACCCCAGCCAGCTGCGCAGGCGTTGGCCGGGTGATGGCGCAGTACTGGCGGAAGCACGGTTGACGTTGCCCGAGAGTCGCGTCATGGCTTCCTTGAGAGGCGCCATGATGGCGTCGAGGTGATGGTGACAGAGCTGGCTATCGAGCGAGCCCGGGCACTGGGCGAGCAGTAGGCCGCAGTGATAGATGGCCGTGTCGAGGGCATCCCGGGTATCGGCGAAAGGCGCTGCCTGTTCACGGCAGTTGTGCAACTCCCGCGACAGCATCCCGATCAGGTTGGTGTCGAGCCAACACGGCAGCGAGTCGTTCTTCTTGCCTGCCATGGAGTGCTGAATCGCCTGAAAGGAGACGTGCAGGAAGACGCAATTGTAATAGAGCTGGGAGCGTTCCGTGTTCATAGGGCACCATGACTAATCTCAATGAGATTGATTTTCATTGTGCATGGTGTACGTTGAGATGTCAAATGCCTCGAAGCGAAACGAACGAGACGTTGACAGTCGCTTGCTTTTTAAAAAGAATCATTATTATTTGCTGCGAGAGACGCGGACTCCCTCATGACGGCATCCCGGACGGACGCGCCCATTGTGTATCACACTGGCAGCCGAAGCTCCCTCGGTCAGCTCTACCGGCAGCACCACCCATGGCTGCAGGGCTTGCTGCGCGGTCGGCTGGGTTGCGGCGATACGGCGGCCGACCTGGCCCAGGATGCCTTCCTGCGGCTGCTCAACACGCCTCGCCGCTTCGACAGTGACGAAGGGGCGCGCGCCTACCTCAGCCGCATGGCCAAGGGGTTGTGCGTGGATCACTGGCGTCGGCTCGACATCGAACGCGCCTGGCAGGAAACCCTGGCCGTTCATGGCGAGGCTCGCCTGCCTTCCGTCGAGCACGAGCAGATCGTCATCGAGACGTTGTGCGAGATCGACCGCATGCTGGAGCGGCTTCCCGAGAAGGTGGCCACTGCCTTTCTGGGGTCTCAGCTGCAAGGCAAGCCCTATCGACAGATCGCCGTGGAACTGGGCGTTTCCGAACGTATGGTGAAGAAGTACATGGCCCAGGCCATGCTGCAGTGCGCGCTGATCGAGGCGGGATTCGAGGCGGGTCTCTGACATGGTCCGCAGCGCCTGTTCAGAGGACACGGCCAAGCGCCGAGCGCTGGCAGAGGCGGCCGACTGGTTTGCCGAGTGGCAGGCTGAGGAGTTCTCCCCCACTCAGAGAGAGCGCTGGCAGGCATGGCTCGAGGCCAGCGACACCCACCGCTGGGCCTGGCAGCAGATGGAAGCCGTCGGCCGACGCTTCACCGGGCAGTTGGAAGAACCGGAGCGCCAGACCGCCGCCGGCGTCATCGGTCAGGCTCGCCAGCGGCGCCGCGGTCGGCGGCATCTGCTGGGCGGATTGGCCGGCCTGGCGCTGATTGCGGTACTGGCGGGGGCGCTGTGGCAGATCACGCCGCTGCCGCAGATGGCACAGCGCTGGGGAGCCGATCATCGTACCGGCACCGGTGAAGTCGCACGCATCGTGCTGGAAGACGGTACCCAGGTCTGGCTGAACAGCGCGTCGGCACTCGACGTCGACTATGACGACGCGCAGCGCCGGCTGGTGCTGGTGAGCGGAGAAGTGTTGGTGGATACCGCCAGGGATCCCGAGCGGCCCCTGCATCTCGATACCACGCAGGCCCGGCTGACTCCATTGGGGACTCGCTTCAGCGTTCGGCAGCGTACCGGCGACGAACTGCTCGCCGTCTTCGAGGGCGCGGTGACGCTCCAGCCCCATGAAAGAGACGAGACCGCTGCTTCGCCGGTGGTCGTGCAGGCAGGGCAGCAGGTGGCCTACAGCGCGCGCGACATCGGCACGCCAACGGCGGCAGAGGGCGCACGTGCCGCTTGGGTCGACGGACTCTTACTGGCGGAGTCGATGCCGCTCGACCGGTTCGCCGCTCAGCTCGACGCACATCATCTATCGGTGATTCAGGTCGACCCGGCCGTTGCCGACTTGACCCTGCTGGGCGTCTACCCCCTGCACGACCTGGAACGTACCCTGAGCATGGTCGAAAGCGCGCTGTCAGTGCGCGCCCGTCGCGTGCTGCCCGGCTGGATCAGGATCGAGCCGATCGAGACCCCCTAGACAGAAAAATGTCGCATGCCCGGTTCCCTTTTTGCCGGCTGGTTCGATTCCTGAGTACGAGCTCACGAAAACGGCAGCAAGGGGAACCGATCCATATGATGCTTCACCATTCCGATACCCAACCGCGACGGCGTGCCCGCCCGCGAATGCTGGCACTGGCCATTCACCTTGCAGCGGCGGGGGTGATCGTACAGCCGTTATGGCCGGCCGCGGCCATCGCCCAGCCGACGAGCCAGTCGCAAGTGCGCCAGTACGATATTCCGGCTTGCCCTGTCGGCACGGCGCTCAACCGGTTTGCCGCCCAGTCGGGCATCCTGATCAGCGGTGCCGGCGAACTCGGGGAAGGGCGCCGTAGCCCAGGCCTGCAGGGGCGCTATGACGTGGATGAGGGGCTGCAGCGGCTATTGGCGGGTACGGGGCTTGCGGCTGAACGGGGAAACAATGGCAGTTATCGCCTGGTAGCCTCGAGCCAGTTCGAACTACCGACGCTCAACGTGGAAGCCGATCGGGTACGCGAATCGGCATGGGGGCCGGTGGAGGGGTACGTTGCCACGCGTAGCGCCACTGCCACCAAGACCGATACGCCGATACTAGAGACACCGCGCAGCATCAGCGTGGTGACTTCCGAGCAGATCAATGATCGAAAGGCGATATCCGTGGAAGAGGCCGTGGCTTATTCCTCAGGCGTCAGTGTCGGCGGTTCGGGACTGGATCCGCGATTTGATCAGATCAGGATTCGCGGCTATGCCGCCACCTCGAATGCCGACTATCTCGATGGTATGCGTCAGCCAAATAGTGGATGGCTCTCGTATTTTGCTAGCGATCCCTTCGCTCTCGAGCGTATCGAGATCCTCAAGGGGCCTTCTTCGGTGCTATACGGACAGATCAGTCCTGGTGGAATGGTCAACCGAGTGAGCAAGCGTCCCAGTGAAAAGGCAGTGGAACAGGTCGAGCTGCAGTATGGAAACAATGATCATGTGCAAGGTCAGTTCGATGTCGGAGGGGCACTGAATGAGAGCGGGAGCGTGCTTTATCGCCTAGTGGGTGTCGTACGCAATGCCGATACCGATATCGAACAGGTGACTAACGATGTCGCATTGCTGGCGCCTTCACTGAGCTGGAAGCTGGATGAACGTACCGATTTGACGGTCCTGGCACAGTATCAGGATCGTGAAACCGCCGGATCTCCGCGGCCGTACCAGGCTGGTGACGTTCTCACCGAGTTCTGGTCCGGCGACGAGGATTTCGACAAGCTGGATCAACAGCAGGCATTGCTCGGTTACGAATTCGAGCACCGTTTCAACGATGCCATCCGTTTTCACAATACTCTGCGCTATGGCATGACGGATACGACCAATCAGTACACATCGGCGAGTTCGACGGGAAATGGAAGCGTTCTCGACCGAACCGCTTGGGGGGTTTATGAAAACATGGACTCCGTTACTACCGACACTCGTTTGGTATCAGAGTTCGATACGGGCGTGCTGGAGCATTCCCTGTTGGCGGGGATCGACTATTCCTATCTGGATTTCGATGTCGAGTATGCGATGGGAGCCGCACCATCCATCGATAAGCGAAATCCCGATTATCGGCAGAATATCTCTCGCCCTGATACCGTGCTGACCGATCAACACGGTACTTCTCATCGCACTGGCGTCTACCTGAATGACCAGATCAGCATGGGACGGTGGCGGCTCTCGGCCGGTTTGCGCCGCGACTGGGTCGAGTCAGAAACCATGAATAACCTGACTCAGGAAAAAAGCAAGAGTGAAAGTCATCAGACCACGGGGCAGCTTGGGGTGCTTTACCTTTTTGATTCTGGCTTGGCGCCTTATATTAGTTATGCTCAGTCGTTTCTGCCTCAGAGTGGCACTGGTGCCGATGGCAAGAACTTCGAGCCGACGGAAGGTGAGCAAGTCGAGCTCGGCATCAAGTATCAGCCGCCTGGCAGCCGAACGATGTTGACCGCCTCTGTCTACAATCTGGTGCAAGACAATACCCTGACATCGCTGCCCGGAACCGCATTCAGCGTGCAGAAAGGGGAGGAAACATCGAAGGGAATCGAGATTGAGCTGACTACAGAGGTCATCGACGGTCTCGAGGCGACTGCTAGCTATTCCTTTAACGATGCGAAAGTTACCGAGAGCAACGACGGTGATGAAGGCAATACGCCCACTCTGGTCCCGCGCCACCTGGCCTCTCTGTGGATGGATTACACCGTTGTTAGTGGTTCACTTCGTGGTTTGGGAGTCTCCGGTGGAGTTCGCTACGTGGGAAGCAGTTATGCCAATAGCGTCAATACCGAGAAAAACGAGGGCTATACCGAGATTGGTATTGGAGCGAACTATCAGTTTAGTGGTTCCCTGGAAGGGGTGGAGTTGGGACTGAACGTCAAGAACTTGACGGACGAACGAAACATCGTCTGCGATGCTGTCTATTGTTATCGTGGAGCTGGTAGAGCGGTGATCGGAAGCATCGGTTACCGGTGGTAACTTCACTGATCGTAATGAATCATTCGTGAATAATAGGGAATGTCTATGATGGATTCATCGAAAAGAGTGCCGTTATGAGAGTGTTCGTGATGTTGGTTGCTGCCTTTCTCGGTTGGCTGTTCATGGATAGTAGCTATGCCATGGAAGGCAGTCAGCCGGTGGCATTGTCGGGAACGGTAGAATGGAAAATGAAGGATGATCGGGGCAAAACGTATCGTATCATGATCAGCTGTCCCGAAGGGGACATGCCGAGCTCGGGAGGCTACCCGGTTCTCTATGTGTTGGATGGCAATGCGTACTTTGCCTCGTTTCATTCTGCCAAGCGATCTCAGGAGCGGTTCCGGAATGCGATAATCGTTGGCATCGGTTATCCAGGAGAAGAGCCGCTCAACTTTTTGAGGAGGTCCTACGATTTTTCGCCTCCCGTTTCAGAACAACCTTCGGATCCGCCACAAGGCGGTCAAGATGAATTTCTTGATTTTCTTGAGAGGCGGGTCATGTCTGCCGTAGCCGATCGCTTCACGGTGGATTCGGACCGGCAAGGCTTGTTTGGCCATTCCTTTGGGGGCATGTTTGCCGTCTACGCGTTCTTCACGCGTCCGGAGACGTTCGATCATGTAGTCGCAGTCAGCCCGAGCCTCTGGTGGCAGGACCAGTACCTTCTGGAGCCAGAGCGTGCGTTCCGGGAAAGCGTCGAGGAGGGCGGTGTCGATGCCACCTATAAGAGCCTGGCTTTTATTCTGGCGGAACGGGACTCTCCGCAGGTGAGACAAGATGCTCGGTCGCTCCAGCAACGTTTGCAGCCGCTATCGGCATGGGGGATGCGAAGCAGTGTCCATGTAGAAACCAATAGCAATCACATGTCGGTGCCGTACCAGATAGAGTCCCGCGTATTGAAGGAGGTGCTGTCAGCACGACGGAGATGACTCAAGATGAATCCTTGTGATGCTAATCGTTATCATTTATTGTCGCTTCTGTACGGTCGCTGCTGCCCTTGCCAGCGGAAATGACAACAAGCGATTCGGTGAGTCATGGGCACTCTCAAGCAACCGCAGGGACGAGGCACGGCTTTCGATACCCTCTACAACGAGCATCATGGCTGGCTGAGACGCTGGCTGAGCGCCCGGCTGGGTTGCTCCCATACCGCGGCGGACCTGGCCCACGATACCTACCTACGCGTACTGCGCCGGGGTGAAGCGCCCGAGCCCGGGCAGTCGCGCCGCTTCCTGACGCAGATCGCCAAGGGACTGGTGATCGACCTCTACCGTCGTCGACGCATCGAGGCAGCCTACCTGGAAACCTTGAGCCTGCTTCCGGAGCCCCAGGCGCCTTCACCGGAGGAGCAGGCGCTCACCATCGAGGCACTGATCGAGATCGATGCGCTGCTCCATGGGCTGCCCGACAAGCCGCGCCGGGCGTTCCTGATGTGCCGCCTGGACGGTATGAGCTATCGAGAGATCGCCGCAGCGCTGAATGTGTCGGTCTCTTCGGTAGAGAAGTACATCGCCAGGGCGTTGCTGGTCTGCCACCGTGCCATGAGTGAGCCTTCGTCATGAGCCGCACTTCCGACGATTCTGCCAGAGAGTCCCTCGACTCCGTCGTGCTGGAACAGGCCAGCCTGTGGATGGCCCGGCTATGGAGCGACGATGTCAGCGAAGAGCAGCGCCAAGCCTGCCTGCGCTGGCGGCGCGAATCGCCGGAGCATGAACGTGCCTGGCAGCAGCTGCAGGCCATCGACGGTCGGCTGGCCTTGCTGCCGAGTCATGCCGCGCGCAGCGAGCTCTTCTCGTCTTCTCGCGAGGTTTCGCGTCGGGGCCTGCTGCAGTGGGGCGGCCTGGCCATGCTGCTGGGTGGACTCGGGTTCGGGCTTTCGCGTACGCCCCAGTGGCAGCGGCAGTTCGCCGAGCACGCCACCGGCATCGGCGAGAGCCGCGAGGTAACGCTGAGCGACGGCACCCGGCTGCGCCTGGATACCGACACCGCCCTCGATGTGAGCTTCGATGCCGACCGACGGCGCATCCATCTCCTGAGGGGCGAAGTGTTGGTTACCACTGGAAAAGTCGCGGACGGCCGTCCCTTCAGCGTGGTGACCCGGCAGGGGGCCTCCTTTCCGATCGGTACCCGGTTCAGCGTTCACCAGCGGGCCGATAGCACGCAGGTGGCCGTCTACGACGGGCGCGTGGCGTTGGAGCGGCGCGCCGATGCCGAACGGGTGACGCTGGATGCTGGCCAGCAAGCCGCCATGAACGCCGATGGGGTGACGCCGCCCGAACCTCTGGATACCGCCCGGCTGGCACGTTTCGAGGGCCGGTTGGTGGCCGAAAGCCTGCGGGTCGCCGAAATGGTGGAGATACTGGCGCGTTACCGCCACGGGGTGGTGCGCTATGCCCCCGAAGTGGCCGACCTGCGGGTGAGCGGCGTGTTCTCGCTGCGCGATACCGATCGAGCCCTCGCCAGCCTCGCCGATGCGCTGTCCCTGCAGGTGGTCTACCGCACGCCGCTGTGGGTCACCATTCAACCTCGAGGCCAGGGCTGAAGCGGGGCGGAAAAATTCTCATTGAAGATTGAGGGATTCTCGTTCTCGTTCGGAAGAGTGGGTGCAGACACAGAAAAATGCATCACTCAACGGGAACCTTCATGTCCACACAGAAAGCGCATTCACGCTTCATACGAACGCCTCTGGCACGAGCCATTCAATGCAGTCTGCTGGCCGGTAGCCTGGCCGTTGGCCTGCCAGCGACTGTGCTGGCGCAGGACGCGGCAGGGCAGGGCGCGACTACCCAGCAAAGCTATTCCATCGCAGCCGGGCAGCTCGACACGGCCCTCAACCGTTTTGCCGTCATGGCCGACATCGAGATCGCCTTCGATGCCACGCTGACCGCCGGCAAGCAAACCGCCGGTCTTCAAGGCAGCTATGGTGTGGAGGAGGGGCTGCAACGGCTATTGGCCGGCACCGGCCTCGCCCCAGTGCGCCGTGCCGATGGCAGCTATCGGTTGGAGGTAGTGCCGGATACGGCAGAAATCGAACTGAGCCCCCTCGAGGTGACAGGCGAACGTCAACGAAACCTCATAACGGAAAATACCGATTCCTACACGTCGAGCCGGGCCAGTATGGGGCTGACTGAGCGTTCGCTCAAGGAGACTCCCCAGTCGGTGAGCGTCATCACTCGTCAGCGCCTGGATGATCAAAACCTCACCACCCTCGCCGATGCCATGCGTAATACTACCGGTGTGGTCGTGCGGGACTACGGGCCGAATCAGTACGAGGTGAAGGCGCGTGGTTACGATATCGGTTCCTTCCTGATCGATGGCAGCCCCATCCAGGATTCGGGGAGTGCCTGGGAAAGCAGCGGCCTCTTCGATACGGCACTTTTCGACCGTATCGAGGTGCTGCGAGGCCCGGCCGGTATTCTCTATGGCGCCGGCGAACCCAGCGGTGCCATCAACCTGGCACGCAAGCGGGCCTTGGCCAGCCCCCAGGCCTCATTGGTCGTGTCGGCAGGGTCCGAAAGCGCCTACCGCGGCGTTGTCGATGTCACCGGAGCCTTGGATGATGAGGGGCGGTTGCGCGGTCGTCTGGTTGGTGTCTACGACGATCGCGATTCCTTCATCGATCATGTTTATTTGGATAACCAGATCGGCTACGGCACTTTGGAGTACGACATTACTTCAGACACCACATTGTCTCTTGGTGTAACCCTTCAGGAGGAAGAATTTCGACCACATTCCGGCATGCCTGCCTTCAGCGACGGGCGACTGGCCTACGTCGATCGCTCGACTTTCCTCGGTTCGCTCTGGGATCGCCAGAAGGGTGACGCCCAGCGCTACTTCGTCGAGCTGGAGCATCGTCTCGAAAACGGCGGTGAGGTCACCATCAAGGCCAACCGGGTCGCGCGTGATGCCAGTTTGAAGAAGAGCAGCGAGGGTGTTTTGACCGCCGACCCAGACACCGGGGATTTTGCAGTCCGCCAGATCCGCTGGGATTTGGAGAAAGACGACGACTACTTCGAAGCCCAGCTACAAACTCCCTTTGAACTTTTCGGCCGCTTGCATGAGGTCGTTCTCGGTGCGACCTATCAGAGCAACGAGCTGAGCAACCAGTGGGCCGTCGGGGTGCCCTATATCCTACCGAACAATCTGTTTGATCCCGATCATGAGACTTCCGAGCCATCCGAATTCGCTTCCCCGGGCAGGACACAGCTCAACTCCGAGCAGTACGCGACACTCGGCCAGGTCCGCTTCAGCCCGGTTGATGCCTTCACCCTCGCTCTCGGCGGGCGAGTGACCTGGTGGGAGACGGACAACTTTCTGGGCGGCGAGTCATCCGGGGACAGTGGCACTGAGTTTACCCCGTATCTTGGGTTGATCTATCGATTGAACGATTCTCTCAATCTCTACTCCAGTTATACCGGCATCTTTCAGCCGCAGAGAGCGGTGAGCGTCGACAACGAGCCTCTCGAGCCCCGTGAGGGCGAGCAGATCGAGCTGGGGATCAAGGGTGGGCATGGCGATGGTGCCTTTAACTGGCATGCTGCTGTTTTCCGGATCGAAGATCGCAACCGAGCCTATAGCGACCCCGATAACCCTGGTTTCTCGATCCCGGTCGGCGTGGCCAGGAGTCAAGGCGTTGAGTTAGAGATCAGCGGTAGCCCCCTGCCACGTTGGGATGTTTCCGCCGGCTACGCCTTTACCCGTACCGAGTACGTGAAGGACGACAGCGCCGAAAATCTGACGCTGTCACCGGATACGCCTCGGCACAATTTCAACCTCTGGACCCGCTACCGGTTCAGCGATGATCCCAACCGCGGCTGGCGGGTCGGGGCCGGGGTTAACACGGCCAGTGGAATTTACGCCGATAGTGCCGATTTCCGTCTCGAACAGGGCGGGTATACGACGCTATCGGCAATGGTGGGATACCGAGTCAGTGAACACCTCGACTTCGCCCTAAACGGTGAGAACCTGACCGATAAGACCTACTATTCGACCGTACGCGGTAGCACCAAGCATAACTACTTTGGCGAGCCGCGCCATTTTACCTTGACCATGCAGTATCGCTACTGAGTGGTGGTTGAAGCATCGTTCCGGTTTCGCCGTGGAGGCAAGGATGTTGGCCATTTTCCCTATTGGCCGGGCGTGTCCCTCTGGGCAGCGCGCCCGGCGTCTGCTCGTTGGTATCCGGGCGGTCATCTGCCTGGCCTTGGGTAGCCTGTCGATGCCGGGCCAGGCCGTAGTACCGTCCCCGGTCGCCACCTTCGACTGGACCATCGCCGAGACTCTGCTGGCTCTCGAAGTCTCTCCCGTGGCTATGGGAAACATCGAGGCGTTTCATCGCTGGACTGCAGAAAACTACCTCGATGCGCACATCATCGATCTGGGGGTACAAACACTGCCGAATCTCGAGTTGCTTGGCCTGTTGATGCCAGAATTCGCCTTGCTACCGCCACGGCATCGGCCCTACAGGCGCCGTTTGCATGGCATCTCCAATGGAATTCTGCTGGATTCCTACCCATACCAGGGAAAGCCAGGTGACACCTGGAATGGACTTATCGCTTTCACGAAAGCGCTAGGACGCATAGTGGATAAAGAGCGTGAGGCGAAGACGTTGATAGATGATGCGGAAAAACGCTTGGCTTCACTTTCCGGCCGACTCGACAGTGTCCAGCCGCTGATGGTCGTTCAACTGTTGGATGAACGGCACTTGCGAGTATACGGAAAGAACAGCCTGTTTCAGGCGGTGTTGGATCAATTGGATCTGAAAAATGCCTGGCAGGAAGCTACTAATGACTGGGGATATGCCGTGATTCAGATCAAGACGTTGTTCGAATTTCCCGATGCGATGCTGGTGATCATTCCAGGCGCTTTTCCGGTAGGCATCGAAGACCGTCTCGAGAACAGCGTCATCTGGAGCCGCGTACCCAGCATCGAGCAGGGAAGGGTCGTCGTCCTGCCTTCGTCGTTCTGGTTGGCGGGCGGGCTGCCCTCGGCCATGCGTTTTGCCGAGTCCCTGGTCGACGGCCTGTCGGCCGGTGGCGTTCGGTCCGCCGAGCCCCAGACAGGCGGATGCCAAGACTGTGAATTTCATCGCTAATCGTTTTCATTTAGAATCGGTCTTTCCGATATGCGACCGCCAAAAGGAATGGAACATGACCGACGCTAGGACGCTGCAGAGCACAACGATGCATGGGTCCAGGGAGAGCCGAGCATGATGGGACAGGCAATGCGGGCAGGCTCGCCAGCGCTCGCCTGCTGGCTGTTGAGTCTGCCATTGCTGCTGCTGTTCTGGCTCGGCCTGGAGGCGCAGGGCGGCTTGACGCTGGGATTGAAGGCGCTGGTGTTGCCGTCGTTCGAAGACGTCGATCAACTGCTGCTTCACTATGCCTGGTGGCCGCGCTTGGCCGTGGCGCTGTTGGCCGGGGGAGGGCTGGCGCTGGCCGGCGTGCTGATGCAGCAGGTGCTGCGCAATCCGTTGGCTTCGCCCACGACCCTGGGTGTGGCCTCGGGTGCCAATCTTGCCCTGATGGCATCGACCCTGCTGGCGCCCGGATTGTTGGTGTTCGGGCGTGAATGGGTCGCGCTGGCCGGCGGCGGGCTAGCGGTGGGGCTGGTGTTCATGCTGGCCTGGCGGCGTGGGCTCGCGCCCATCGTGGTGGTGCTGGCCGGGCTGGTCGTCAACCTCTACCTGGGGGCGCTGGCCACCGCTCTATTGCTGTTCAATCACGAGTCGCTGTCGGGCCTGCTGATCTGGGGCGCCGGCTCCTTGGCCCAGAACGGCTGGGACGGCGTGGCGACGCTGTGGCCACGGCTGGTCATCGGCGCGGTCTTGGCCTGGTTCCTCTTGCGCCCCCTGGCGGTGCTGGAGCTGGATGACGCCAGCGCCAAGAGCCTCGGCGTGTCGCTCAAGTATCTGCGCTTCGCCGGTATGGGACTGGCGGTGTTCATCACCGCCAGCATCGTCAGTGTGGTGGGCATCATCGGCTTCATCGGCCTGGCGGCACCCAACATCGTGCGCATCGCCGGTGCGCGGCGCCTCGGCGAGCGGCTGTTTTGGGGAACGCTGCTGGGGGCGGTGCTGCTGGCGACTACCGACCTGTTGCTGCAGAACGTTACGGGCGTGCTGCCGACGCTGATTCCGACTGGTGCGGTAACGGGGGCCCTGGGGGCGCCACTGCTGATGTGGCTGATTCCGCGGCTGAAGCTGCAGGGCAATCGGGCGCCTCAACCGGCTACCGTGCTGGCCAACCGCCACCCGGAACCGAGCCGCTTGGCGACGCGGCTGGCCATCGGCCTGTTGCTGGCGGTCGGGTTGGGCCTTCTGCTGGGGCAGGGGGTGGATGGCTGGTACTGGCTCTCGCCGGATGACTGGAGCGTCATGCAGTGGCGAGTGCCACGGGTGTTGGCGGCGGCGGCCAGCGGGTTGATGCTGGCGGTGGCCGGCACCTTGCTTCAGCGTCTTTCCGCCAACCCCATGGCCAGTCCCGAAGTGTTGGGCATTAGCGGTGGTTGTGCCATTGCGCTGATCCTGGGCATCTTCCTGCTGCCGGCGCCGACCAGCGGCATGCTGGTCGGCGTTGGTACGCTTGGGGCTTTCGCCACCTTGCTGATCCTGGTGGCGCTCAATCGTCATAGCGGTTTCGTTCCCGAGCGCTTGCTGCTCACCGGGGTGGCGGTCAGTGCATTGTTCGATGCGGTGCGCAGCGTGATGCTGGCGGGGGGCGACCCGCGTGGCCAACAGGTCATCGCCTGGCTGGCGGGCTCCACCTATTACGTCGACCTCACCAGCGCCGTGGTGGTGGGCACGCTGGCGGCACTGCTGGCGCTGTGCACGCTACCGCTGACCCGCTGGCTGGACATCCTGCCGCTGGGGGCGGCCACCACCCGCGCTCTGGGGGTTGGCCTCAACCGGGCACGCCTGGTGTTGCTGTTGCTCGTGGCGTTGCTGACCGCCTGCGCCACTCTGGTGGTGGGCCCGCTTTCCTTCATTGGGCTGCTGGCGCCGCACATGGCCAGGCTGCTGGGCCTGTCGCGGGCTCACCATCATCTGCTGGGGGCGGCGCTGGTGGGCATGCTGCTGATGGTGCTGGCCGACTGGGTGGGGCGTCAGATCATCTTCCCCTATGAGATACCCGCCGGTTTGGTGGCCTCGCTGATCGGCGGTGCTTATTTCATGTGGGGGCTGCGCCGGCTGTGACGGCAAATGCGGCGCGTAGGCCGTCAGCGAGAGAGGAGACAGCCAATGACGCAAGTGGCGGAACGTTTCGACGGTTTGAACGATCCGGCCGAGGCGCTGCTGGCGCTCTATCGTCAGCCGCCCCTGGATAATCTGAAGGCGCCGGGCTTCGGCAGTCCCGAGGTGCCGACTCTGTCGGGATCGACGCTACTCGATCGGGAAGCGCTCGATGACGCCTTGAGCCGGTTCTCGGCCTCTTTCGGTGAGGGCGCCGACCGCAAGGCGGCAGTCTCCATCTGGTCGAAATATCACTTGGCCACGGTATCGATTCCTGCACTGGTGGCCAATCTGCTGCTGGGCGTCGAGTTGCCGGTGGCTCTGGGCGATATGCGGGTGGAGGTGGGCGAGAAAGGGGGGACGGTGCGGTTGTGGCTACGCGATGGTGGGCGGCCGTTAGCGTCGTTGGCACCGCAGGTGCGCTTCACGGCGCTGTTCGATGAGCACTGCGCGCCACTCATCGAGGCCCTGGCTGCGCTGTCCGGGCTTTCGCCCAAGGTGTTCTGGAGCAATCTCGGTCACTATGTGGAATATGCCGGACGTACCTGTTCGCGACACCCCGCCTTTGCAGGTTCCGGCGAACCACTGCTGCACTATCTCGAACTGCGTACCCTGCCGGACGGGCGCCGCAATCCCCTCTATCGTCCGGTGCGCTATCTCGACCTGGGCGGCGAAACGCCAGTTCGAGTCCGACGCCTGTGCTGCGTGAAGTATCGCATGCCCGATGAGCCGCTGTGTGGCGGTTGCCCGCTGAAGCCTGAGAATCGCCCGGCCAAGGGTCGTTGTTGAGCGCCCGACTTTTGCAAGGAGGCAGGCTCCATGGAGCTGTTCAGAATCGTTTGGCGTGATTATCGCTGGGCCTTCGTCGGTGTGATCGTGCTCAGCCTGGCGAGCGCCGGCCTTGGGGTTGGCGTGATCGCCTTCATCAACCAGCGGTTGCTCGATGCGTTTGCCGATCCCTGGCGGATATTGCCGCTGTTCCTCGGCTTGATTGTGTTGCTACTGATGGTGACTCTGGCCTCGCAGTTGGCCCTGACCACCCTGGGGCATTACTTCGTTTACCGTCTACGTGGACAGCTGATCAAGCGCATCATGGATACCGATATCGAGCGTGTCGAGCGGATCGGAAGTGCGCGCCTGCTCGCAAGCCTGTCCACCGACGTGAGTTCGGTTACCGTCGCTTTCATACGCTTGCCGGAACTGGTTCAGGGCGGGGTGCTGACAGTGGGGGCGACGCTTTATCTGGCCTGGCTTTCGCCCGCCATGTTGGGCGTAACGGCGCTGTGGGTCATCGTCACTATCCTGATTGGGGTGCGCTTGGTTGCCCGGGTTTATGAGCATATGGCCAAGCTGCGCGATGTCCAGGATCGTCTTTACGCGGATTATCAGTCGGTCATCGAAGGGCGCAAGGAACTGGCGCTCAATCGCCACCGGGCCGAGTGGCTGTATCGCGACGTTTACACAGCCAATGCTGCGGAGTGCCGGCATCATTTCATTCGCGGCGATACCTACCACCTCAGCGCGGTCAACTGGTTCAACATCATGATGTTGGGTGCCATCGGCGTGGTGTTCTTTCTGGCCAACGGTCTGGGCTGGGCATCCGCACAGGTAGCGACCACCTTTTCACTCACGTTGCTATTTCTCAGGGCTCCTCTGATGCAGGCCGTGGGTGCCGTGCCGACGCTGATCAATGCGCGTGTGGCCTTCGACAAACTGAACTCGCTGTCGCTGGCCGATTATCGAGAAACGTTCGATAGCGACTCGAGACGTCACGCCTGGCAGGAGATCGCCCTGGAAGGGGTATCTTATCGCTACCCCGATGAGGAGGCGCGGCCGGGTTTTTCGGTAGGGCCCCTCGATCTGACCCTGCGGCGGGGCGAGGTGGTGTTTTTGATAGGCGGCAACGGCAGTGGCAAGTCGACGCTGGCACGGCTACTCACCGGGCTCTATCATCCCCAGGCGGGAAGCATTCGGGTCGATGGCAGGCCGTTGCAGGGGGCGGACTGGGCGACGTATCGCCAGCACTTCTCGGCTATTTATACCGATTTCCATCTCTTCGATCGATTGATCGGCCCTGCCGGAGAGTCGCCGGATGCTGCCTTGGTGGATGAGTGGCTCACCGAGTTGGAGATGCAGCATAAGCTGGACTTCGACGACGATCGCGTGACCAACGTCAGCCTTTCCCAAGGGCAGCGCAAGCGTTTGGCAATGTTGTTGATGGTCGCTGAGCAGCGCGATCTGGTGTTGCTCGATGAGTGGGCCGCCGACCAGGATCCACAGTTCCGGCGCATCTTCTATCGCCAACTGCTGCCGCGTCTGCGGGCACTGGGCAAGACGCTGGTGGTGATCAGTCACGACGATCACTACTTCGACCAGGCCGACCGCCTGCTGGAAATGCGCGAGGGGCGTCTTTACGAGCTGACAGGGGAGGAGCGCAAGGTCGCCAGCCGTGATGCGGTGGCGCGTGTCGGTCGTCAGGAGTCCGTGTGATGGCGGGTGTGGCGACTCTGCTCGGAGCGTACCAGTGCAGGAACGATGAGTTCGGCAAAGCGTCGTGCCGAGGGTAGGGCACCGAAGCTCCACGTGGGTGGAATGGTGATCAAGGCGTCGTCTCGCATGCTGGTTTGATGCTGCCACAAGGCGCTGTGGCGGAGTTTTTCCTCGACGCCGGTGGGGTAGGGCTCCACCACCACGAGTTGCGCGTCGAGTTCGACCAGCCGCTCGAGGCCGACGAGACTGAATCCCCAGGCATTGGTTTCTTCCTGCCAGGCATTTTCCAGCCCCAATCGGTCCATCACGGCCTGGAACAGCCCATTCTCGCCGAATACCCGCACGTGGCGTGCATCCATGAATTGGACGATCAGTAGCGGTTGAGAGTCATCCGGCAACCGCTCGCTCAGCGTTTCCAGGCGCGATTCGGTGGAAGCGATCAGAGCCTCGGCAGCGTCCGGACGCTCCACCAGCTCGCCCAGAGCACGAGTCAGGTCGAGCATTTCCGTCCAGGTATCCTGGCCAGGGCGGTAGAGAGAGAAGGTTTCCACCGGCGCGATCTGCTCCAGTCTCGGGGCCAGATGGCTGAACATCGGTGAAATCAGAACGCGCTGTGGCGACAGCTTGGCGAGACGCTCCATGTTGGGCTGGGAACGCAGCCCCAGGTCGGTCACGTCATCGGGGAGGCGCGGTTCACCGACCCAGTCGTGATAGTCGCTCACCTGGGCAACGGCGGTCGGCGGCTGGTCGAGTGCGACGAGGGTTTCGGCCAAGGTCCAGTCGATGCTGGCGATATCGTTTGCCGCAGTCGCCTTGGCGGATAAACAGAACGTTAGCGTCAGCAGCGCCAGTGGTAGGCGGATGAAAGGCGACAAGCGGTGATGGATGGCTGGCATGTTCTCGGGCGAGGCCATAGACGGTGAAAGGCCCAGTGTCTGGGCGTTTGAGGGCACTCTAGGGGGTGGCTCGATGAGTGCGGCCAAGAAAAACCGTTGATAATAATGTCGTTTTGCATTATTGCACTGCATTGGCGTTGCTGTCCATGCGGTGCTGGGCGGGGCGGCGCTCTATCCATGCGATTCGTGTCGTAGCATGAAAAAAGCGGCATCCATGGGGTGCCGCTGAAACAGTAAGCCGTTAGCTAGCCATCACGCTCAAGGAGGTACCGCCTGTGCTTGAGTCATGGATGTTAATGATAATCCATATTGTTTATCGAATCAATGGCCAAACCGCCATGTGGCGCTTTCCTTTCGGGGCACCACGACGCCCCTGGGCATGCCGAGCGTCGTGGTGCGTGAAGGGCTAGGGCCGGTGGCCTAGAAGTCGTAGCTGACGCTGGCCTGGACGCTGCGCTCGGCGCCGAAGTAGCAGTAGGTTTCACTCAGGCATGAAGCCACATAGTCTTTGTCCAGCAGGTTACTGGCATTGAGGCGTGCCGATACGCCCTCCAGGCCCAAGCCGCCAAGATCGTAGCCCAGCGTTGCATCCACCAGCGTGTAGTCCGGCACGCTTTTGGTGTTGCTGCGGTTGGCTTGAATATCGGCGTGGTGGCGGATGCCCAGCCCGGCATCGAAGCCCTTTAGCGCTCCCTGAGAAAAGCGGTAGTTGCCCCATAGCGTAGCGATGTGCTTTGGTGCCCAGACGACGTTGTTGCCCTCTTCATCGGCAACGTCGCTCTTCTCGTAAGTGGCGTCCGTGTAGGAGTAGCCGGCCTTGAGGCTCAGGTTGTCGGTGACATGGGTGTGGGCTTCCAGTTCGATGCCCCGTGACTCGGTCTCGCCAACGGCGCGGAACGGATCGGATGGATTGGTTCGTGTTGCGATGTTCTCCTGAGTGATGTCGAACAATGCCAGGGTGTAGTGGCTATCGCTGCCGATGGGCTGGTATTTGAGCCCCGTTTCGACTTGTTCGCCCTCGGTGGGTTTCAGAATATTGCCGTTCTCGTCCGACACACTGTTGGGTGAGAACGACGTGGTGTAGTTGACGAAGGGCGAAATGCCATTGTCGAAAGCGTAAAGAATGCCGGCTCGGCCGCTGAACTGGGTATCGTCGAGGCGCTCGTCGGTGCCCTGGAGGGTGTCCACGTTGTGGATGTCCACCCAGTCGTAGCGCCCTCCCAAGGCAAGATGCCAATTGCCGATTTGCATCTGATCCTGAACATAGATGCCGGTTTGTTCCAGGTCGCGTTCCGCATCGTAGAAAGGGGTGACACCGACCGGTTCAGCACCGTATTCCGGGTCGAAGGCGTCGATGGGGGCCAGACCACCAAAAGACTCACTCCGCAGCGTGGTACGTTGCTGATAGTCGGCGCCCAACAGCAGTCGGTGATCGATGCTGCCGGTGGTCACATCGGCTTGGAGTTGGTTGTCGACCACCCAGGCCTCGAGATCTTCCTGCGCGGTGAGGTAGCCGCGTGACAGCTCGGTTTCGCTCGCCCAGCCGGTCGCATAGGCTTGCTGATGGTCGACATCTGAATTCAGGTAGCGTAACCGCTGTCGAGCCGTCAGCGAGTCGTTGAAGCGGTGTTCGAATTCGTATCCGAACATGCGTTGCGTGCGCTCGAAGTCATCGTGGTCGTCTTCACCCTCGAAGAAGGTATTGTCGATGCGTCGGCCATTGCGATCCACGACGCTGCCTTCATAGGGAAGACCGGCATGGTAGCCCCCTTCGGGATCCTTCTGCAGGTAGGCGTGCAAGGTGAGACTGGTAGCGTCGCTGATATCCCAGCTCACTTGTGGCGCCAAGGCATAACGCTTCTCTTCCACGGGCCCGAACTGCGTGTCGGCGGCACGCGCCAGCCCGGTCAGCCGGAAAGCAACGCGGCGTTCGTCATCGATCGGGCCCGTGAGGTCGAATGCTGCACTGCGCTGTGCGTTGTTGCCGATGCCCAGGCGGACTTCGCCGGCGCGTTGAAATGCCGGGCGCTTGCTTGACAACCCTACTAGCCCCCCGGGGGAGGCGCGGCCATAAAGTACCGAAGCTGGCCCCTTGACGACTTCGATGCGTTCCAGGAAGTAGGGATCGATCGTCATGGAGCTGTAGGAACCCGCATCGCCCATGACCTTGAGGCCGTCTAGAAAGGTATTGCTCACGCTACCATCGGAAAAGCCTCTCAGGACCAGGTAATCGTAACGGTTGGAAGCGCCGATCTGATTGGTGAAGGTACCCGTGGTGTAATCAGCGGCTCGCTGCACCGTCTCGGCACCGCGCTCTTCCCACTCCTCGTTCTCGACGACCGAAATTGCCTGCGGCGTCTCGTTGAACGGCGTTTCGGTCTTGGTAGCGGCTTGGCCGGTAACGGTCAAGGGTGCCAGCTCGGCTGCATCGTTCTGTTGGGCCTGGGTCGTGGCACTGGCGGCCAGCAGGGCGATGGCAAGCGGAAGTCGTCTGGGTGTCAGCATCGCGAAGTCCCATCCTCGGTTAGCGCGGTATGTGTAATAGGAATTATTGCTTTTTGAGAGGCGTGTTGGGTATGCGCAGTGCCGAAATGGCTATGGGAAGTGACGATACCGCTCAGAGACGGGAACTCGGTGGATGGCCGAAGCGCTGGCGAAACGCCGTCGCGAAGTTGGTGGCGTGACGGTAGCCGCAGAGATGTGCCGTTTGCTGGACGCTATAGCCCTCGGCGAGGTAACTGCGCGCCTTGGACAGGCGGCACTCCTGCAGGTAGCCGAAGACGGAGCTGCCGTAGGCGCGACGGAATTTGTCACGCAGTGTGCTGGGGCTCATGGCGGCCAGCTTGGCAAGCTCGGCCAGGGAGTGCGGGTGCTCGGGGGTATCGTGGAGAACTTCGCGCACGGTTTCGAGGCGCTGACGCTCACAAGGGCGCAGCGACCGATCGGCCGGAGAGGCGGCGGGAAGGCCGTGAGCCAGGAGCTGAAGGCTCAGGCCTTCGATCAGCAGCGAGTGGCGAGGGTCCTGGCGTTCCACCTCCAGGTTCGACTGGGCTGCGGTGAGCAAATGGGATGGCAGTTGCCAGGTATGCATCAGCGGCGTTTCACCACCCAGCAGCGAAGCCAGAGCAGGGAATTCCTTGGCCAGCGAGCTCAGCGCCACCGGGCCCAGCGACAGGTTGAGCGTTCTCAGCCGTTGCCCCGGTGCCTGGATGGCGTGCAGCCGCGTATGTTCGCCCAGCCGTGCCGTCATCGCCGAACCCGGGTTGAGTAGGGCATGCCGGTCGCCAAGGCGTACGCCGACCTGTCCTTCCAGCACCATGACCAGGAATAGCGGCGAGGGGCGCAAGGAATCCGATTCGTAGCGATGCAGCACCTCGAGGCAGGAATCCGTCAGCCGCATGTCCGGTCGCAGTTCGAACTCCGTGACGTCGCCGGCGACGACGGCTTCCGGCTGCATGCTTCGGGTAACGGCGGCGTTCGGAAACCGGTAGCGGATGCCGAAACGCCGACCGAACTGGCAGAGGTCGTCGGCGGTGAATGGGCGGGGAGAACGGATGGCAGTCATGACGTACTCCTTTTATGGCCTCCTGATGGGAGGAGTTGCTCCGCCGTGAGGTTGGGAAAACCAGCATGGCCGCCTTTGCAGGCGGCCATGCGAGCATCGGTGGGTGACTGCTTCAATATTCCAGCGACCAGCTCAGCGTGTAAGTGCGCCCGCGTCCTTGGTAGTCATAGAGGTACTCGGGGCCGTAGTAGGGGGAGTAAAAGCCAGCGGCCCGCTGTCCCCAGGGCGTCGAATACTGTTCATCGGTCAGGTTCTCGACGCCCAGGCTGATCTTGCCGAAGTCGGTACGCTGGCTGCCGATGAGATCCAGGGTTGTATTGCCCTCGATTTCGTCACCTTGATAGTCCTCGTAGTCCCAGGAGCGGTTGGCCTGCAGGCGCAGCGAACGGGTCATGTCCGACCACTGCGCGTGAAGCGTGGCGGTGTGCTGCGAAGGGTAGGGCGATACGGTGATGCCGCGTTTCTCCCACTCGCCGTCGATTTTCTGCTCCGACCTCAAAGCGTGAAGTGTACCGCCAAATTGCCAGTGATCTCCCAGGAACCGTGTGGCGGAGGCCTCGAGACCGTAATCGCGGCGCTTGTCATCGCGTTGGACGGTATTGAGGTTATTGTCCAACTCGATGGTTGAGTTGGACCATGAGTAATAGGCGGCAGCCTGGGTCTGCCACTGGTTCCCCTGATAGCGCCACCCCATCTCCATCTGCCGGGTCTTTATACCGTCGAGTGGGTTGTCGCTGACGCTCTGTCCAGGGCGTCCATAGTATTTGGAGGGATCGGGAAGATCGAATCCTTCGCTGTAGCTGGTCCAGGCCTGGTGACCATTCTCGAAATCATAAAGCGCACTGGCGTTGTAGAGAGATACGTCGTAATCGCTCTTTCCGCCCTCGGCAAGCGGCTGGCCACTCGGCTGGAAATCATCGATCTTGACATCCATGTGCTGGCGGCGGATGCCGGCCCCCAAGGTCCAGTTGTCGGTGGGCTGCCATTCACTCTGAACGAATGCCGACAAGCCATCGATCTGGAAGCCTGGGTAGCGTGGTTCGACACGACTCTCTTCGTGCACGAGGCCGCCAGTCGCATCCGTGACGTTGTCGTCAAAATACATCTGGGTGGCATCGAATTCCTCGCGATCGATGTCCACGCCATAATCCAGGCTGGTGCTACTCGAGAGCTCCGATGATATCAGCATCTTGAGTCCGCTGAGGGTCGTGTTTTGTTTGGATGTGGTGAAGTAATAGCTTCCATCCGAGTCAGGGTATGGGAATGGGTGAAAACTCGACTCCTCTTCGCGATGATAGGCTTGGAGGTAGAGATCCTGGCCGAAGACGTTCGCATGATGATAGTTCACGTTCAGCATGCTTCGATCGGTTAACGGCTCACGGTCGGCCGAGAACCCTTTTCGGATTTCTGCATCTTCCAGGTTGGGAGCACTCGAGTCGAGGTTTGGAAAGTAGACCCCTCTATCGTCTTCGTAACCGGATTCATAAAGCTGGGCTTTCAGGTCCAGCGTCTGCGCTTCGCTGAGACGGAATGTCAAGTTGCCCAGGATGTCGATGGAGCGGTTGCCCTGAAGGTCGGATTGGGCAATGTCTGGGAAAATTTCGTTTCCCTTGGCATCGTAGTGTCGGCCGTTATCTTCATAGGCTACACCAATGCGCCCTGTGACGAACTCATTGCCCCCGCTGGCGGACTGGGCGATTCGATGGTCGAAGTCGTTGCTATTATTGAAACCGGTCGTTACTCCAGCCGCACTCTCCCAGTTCGGGCCGCCTGCCTCTCCCGTTTTGGTAATGATGTTGATGATGCCGCCAGTGGCGCCACCGCCATAGAGGCTGCTGGCCCCGGAAAGCACCTCGACGCGTTCGATGTTGAAAGGGTCGATGGAATCGAATTGCCGCGACAGACTGCGCGAGTTGTTCATCGAGACACCATCGATGAGAACCTGGACGTTGCGGCCACGCATGTTTTGTCCGGCATTGGTACGACCCTGTGGACCGAAGTCGAGGCCGGGAACCAGTTTGCCCAGGGCAGACTTTAGGTCGGCACCGGTGCTGGTTTGCTCCCTCAATTGCTCGCCCTCGACTACCTGGGCGGCACTGGGAACCTGGTCGATCTGGGTTGGAGTGCGTGAGCCGACCACGACCATGGTGTCTTCGGCCTCATCGGCATGACTGCTCAAGCTGACTGCACTGGCCAGCAATACCAAGGCGGAGGATGTCGTTCGTTTCATGATCGTCTGCGGTTTCCTAAGCGGCTTGTGTGGACCTGCCGCGTAGGATATCGCTTACACGATAAATATCAATGATAACGATTGACTTTAACTGGTTGCGATGTCGTCGGGTAACGGTATGCCGTGCTGACGGCAGGTGGCACGCAGGGTGTTGAGCATCAGGCAGGCAATGGTCATCGGACCGACGCCGCCGGGCACTGGCGTGATGGCGCCGGCCACTTCGCTGGCCGTGGCGAAGTCCACGTCGCCGACCAGGCGCGTGCGCTCGTCGCTTTCGACCCGGTTGATTCCCACATCGATCACCGTGGCGCCGGGCTTGATCCAGCCGCCGGTAACCAGGCGAGGCCGCCCCACGGCGGCAACCAGAATGTCGGCCTGGCGGCACAGGGCTGCCAGGTCCTGCGTGCGTGAATGGGCAATGGTGACGGTGCAGTGCTGCCTCAGCAGTAGGTGAGCCATGGGTTTGCCGACGATATTGGAGCGGCCCAGTACCACTGCCCGTTGACCGCTCAAATCGCCATGATGATGCTCGAGCAGCATCAGGCAGCCCAAGGGGGTGCAGGGGATCAGGGCGTTGCCGTGGGTGGCCATGAGTCCCGCATTGAGCGGATGAAAGCCATCGACGTCCTTGTCGGGATGGATGGCCTGGATCACCCGCGCGGTATCGATTTGCGGGGGCAGGGGAAGCTGAATCAGGATGCCGTGAACCTGCGGGTCGTGGTTGAGCTGTTCGATCAGCGTCAGCAGCGCTCGGTTGTTCACGCTGTCGGCCAGGCGGTGAACGAAGGAGTTCATGCCGATGGCTTCGGCCCGGACTTGCTTCTTGCGTACGTAGCATTCGCTGGCCGAATCGCCGCCGACCAGAACCACCGCCAGTCCGGGAGTGATGCCCTGACGCTGACGCAGCGGCGCGAGCCGTTCCGCGATCGCGTTGCATAGGGGCGCGGCCAATTTCTCTCCATCGATCAGCTTTGACATGCACGGCTCCTTGACTGGGCGAAGAGCAACGGTCGGGCGGCCATGGGGGAAGACGCGCTGCTCGGGGTGGAAATGCACCGCTCGTGATAGCGGAACGTGGATGCGCCGACTATCGGACAAGGTAATTCCCCACGGAGGTCGTACATGTCCGCGGACGACGTACGGCGTCGCTGGCGCGACGTGACGGCGGCGCGGCTTCCATCGAATCGGGGGATGGCGCTTTGCGATATGTCGGCGTCGCTGGCGTTCATGTGGCGGTGAAGGGTGCCAACTACGCTGCAATCGCAGCCCGGCGAAATCCAGGCCGAACCGGACGGAATGGCGTCCGGCAAGGAGGCGCGATGTATGCGGTGAGACGTTGGGTGGTACGCCACGCACGGGGTTTCGAGCGACTCTACCAGGCCTTCGAGCCGCTGTTGGTCAAGCTGCATCCGGTCTGGCGTCGCATCGGTTATGACAGGGCGGAAGCCCCGGTCGCGGCCGTGGAGAAGGGCGTCAAGAGCGTGTTGTTCGATTGCCGGATGTGCGGCCAGTGCGTGCTCTCGTCGACGGGGATGTCATGCCCGATGAACTGCCCCAAGAACCTGCGCAATGGCCCCTGCGGCGGGGTTCGTCAGGACGGCGGCTGCGAGGTCGTGCCCGGGATGCGCTGCGTTTGGCTCGACGCTTGGGAGGGCAGTCGTCGCATGCGCTACGGCGACCGCATCCAGGTGGTTCAGGAGCCGGTGGACCATCGTCTGCAGGGCAGCTCCTCCTGGCTGCGAGTGGTGCGCGAGAGGGCCGAAGAAGCCGGTCAGTCGTCGCAAGGCGGAGCCGAGACATGAAGTTCGACGATGAGCCCGTGCCCGGCTACTCGCTGCCCATCCTGCCGGGGCACGTATCGCCGGGGCGGCTGGAACGGGTGCTGCGCGCCGGAAAGTTCGCCATCACCAGCGAGATCGACCCGCCGGACTCTGCCGACCCGGCCGAAGTGCTCAAGCGGGCGGCGATCTTCGATGGCTACGTGGATGCGATCAATGCCACCGATGGCTCCGGCGCACACTGCCACATGTCCAGCGTGGGGGTCTGCTCGCTGCTAACCCGGGTGGGTTATGCCACCATCCTGCAGATGTCGTGTCGCGACCGTAACCGCATCGCCATGCAGGGCGAGATCCTGGGTGCGGCGGCCATGGGGGCCTGCAACCTGCTGTGCCTGACCGGAGACGGCGTTCAGGCCGGCGACCACCCCCAGGCCAAGCCGGTGTTCGACCTCGATTCGATGTCGCTGCTCGAGATCGCCCGCAGCATGCGTGACGAGTGTCGTTTTCAGAGCGGGAGGCGGATCGAGCTACCGCCGCGCATCTTCCTCGGCGCTGCCGAGAATCCCTTCGTGCCGCCGCAGGCGTGGCGTCCCCACCGGGTGGCCAAGAAGGTGGCTGCCGGCGCGCAGTTCATCCAGATGCAGTATTGCTTCGACGTGCCGCAGCTCAGGGATTTCATGAGCGGGCTGGGCGACCTGGGCCTGCTCGAAGGGCCGGAACGGGTCTTCGTCTTGCCGGGCATCGGGCCTCTGGCCTCGGCGCGCAGCGCGCGCTGGATTCGCGACCACGTGCCCGGCGTGCACATTCCCGATGCGGTGATCGCGCGTCTCGAGGGGGCCCGCGACCAGAAAGAAGAGGGCAAGCGTCTGTGCATGGAACTGCTGCATCGGATACGCGAGATCCCCGGGGTCAGCGGCGCCCATATCATGGCCTACCGCCAGGAACATACGGTGGCTGAGATCATCGAAGCCACCGGCGTTCTGGAGGGCCGAGTGCCCTGGTACCCGGGACGAGACGACCCGTCCCAGCGTAATCCTGAATCCCCCGAGGCGTCGCCGGAAGCCGAACCCCTCCAGGGTTGACGGTGCGCGTCGGGTGTCGCCGAGGCAGTCCGCCCTACAACTGCGGCTCGCGAAGGCTTAGAATGCCGCCACTTCTCCTCCATTCACGCAGGGTGCCGGCGCTCGTCGGCACCGCACAGACGGCGATACGCAACTCCATGGCGGACTCCTCTACCCTGGCCCGGGAAGTCGGGCTGCGACGCACCTTCGCGATCATCTCGCACCCCGACGCGGGCAAGACCACCATCACCGAGAAGATGCTGCTGTTCGGCAACGCCATTCAGCTCGCCGGATCGGTGAAGAGTAAGCGCGACGACCGGCATGCCACTTCCGACTGGATGAAGATGGAGCAGGAGCGCGGGATCTCGGTGACCACCTCGGTGATGCAGTTCCCCTACAATGGGCGCATCGTCAACCTGCTCGATACCCCTGGCCACGAGGATTTCTCCGAGGATACCTACCGCACCCTGACGGCGGTCGATTCGGCACTGATGGTGATCGACGGTGCCAAGGGCGTCGAGGCACGCACCATCAAGCTGATGGACGTCTGCCGTCTGCGCACTACGCCGATCCTCACCTTCGTCAACAAGCTTGACCGCGAGGTGCGCGACCCCGTCGAGGTGATGGACGAGGTCGAGGAGGTACTGAACATCCAGTGCGCGCCCATGACCTGGCCCATCGGCATGGGGCGTCGTTTCAGGGGCGTCTATCACCTCTACAACGACGTGATCCACATCTATACCCAGGGTCAGGGCAACCGGATTCCCGAAGACAAGCGAATCGAGGGACTCGACAACCCAGAAGTCGACGAAGTGCTCGGTGAGGATCAGGCCGAGGAGCTGCGCATGGAGGTGGAGCTGGTACGCGGGGCTTCCCACGAATTCGACCTGGAAGCCTACCGTCGCGGTGAGCTGACGCCGGTCTATTTCGGCACCGCCATGGGCAACTTCGGGGTGCGCGAGATGCTCGACGGCTTCGTGGAGTATGCACCGACACCGCAGCCCCGCGAAACGGATGCTCGTACCGTCGAGGCCGAAGACGATCGCTTCACCGGCTTCGTGTTCAAGATCCAGGCCAACATGGACCCCAACCATCGCGACCGCATCGCCTTCCTGCGCGTCTGCTCGGGCAAGTACGAAAAGAACATGAAGATGCGCCACGTGCGCATCGGCAAGGACGTCAAGATCGCCGATGCCTTGACCTTCATGGCTTCCGACCGCTCCCACGTGGAGGAAGCCTGGCCCGGCGATATCATCGGCCTGCACAATCACGGCACCATCCAGATCGGCGACACCTTCACCCAGGGCGAGAACATGCGCTTCACCGGCATTCCGCACTTCGCGCCGGAGCTTTTCAAGCGCGTGCGCCTCAAGGATCCGATGAAGATGAAGGCCCTGCAGAAAGGCCTGCAGCAGCTCTCCGAGGAGGGCGCCACCCAGGTGTTCATGCCGCTGGACAACAACGACCTGATCCTCGGCGCCGTGGGTACGCTGCAGTTCGACGTGGTCGCCCACCGCCTCAAGGAGGAGTACAAGGTCGACTGCCTCTACGAGGGCGTGAACGTGCATACCGCGCGCTGGGTCTACTGCGACGACGTCAAGAAGCTCGAGGAGTTCAAGCGCAAGGCGAGCACCAACCTGGCCATCGATGGCGGCGGCTACCTGACCTACATCGCCCCGACACGGGTCAACCTGCAGATGACCCAGGAGCGCTGGCCGGAGATCCGCTTCCAGCCGACCCGTGAACACTGACCAACCGGGATTCGCCCGGAGCCACGAGCCGTGAGCCGAGGGCGACGAGCTGGAAGTCGCAAGATGTCACCGACGGTGCATCCTACTGCCGAAGCCCGAAGCCCGAAGCCCGAAGCCCGAAGCCCGAAGCCCGAAGCCCGAAGCCCGAAGCCCGAAGCCCGAAGCCCGAAGCCCGAAGCCGCCCATGCTCATCGACGCCCACTGCCATCTCGACTTTCCTGACTTCGACGCCGACCGCGAGGCAGTGATCGAGCGGGCCAGGGCGGCGGGCGTCGGCCACTTCGTGGTGCCGGGCACGACGTGCAAGCGCTGGGCGAACGTGCTGGCGCTGGGCGAGCGGAGCGATGTCAGCGTCTGTTTGGGATTGCATCCCTATTTCGTGGACGAGCACCGTGACGGGGATCTAGTGGCGCTGGAACGTGCCCTGGATGAGCATGCGGAGGTGGTTGCAGTCGGCGAGTGCGGCATCGATGCGCGCTTCGCGGACAACTGGGAGACCCAATGGGATATCTTCGATGCTCAGCTTCGCCTGGCCAAGGCGCGCGAGCTGCCCGTGGTGATCCACTGCGTGCGGGCCAACGACCAGGTGGCCAAGCGGCTACGCCAGCTCGACTTGCCGGCGGGCGGGTTGATCCACGCTTTCGCAGGATCTCCCGAGCAGGCGCGCCAGTTCCTCGACCTGGGTTTCGTGCTGGGGTTGGGCGGCGCACTGACCCATGCACGAGCCAAGCGCCTGCACCGCGCCGTGGCGAGCCTGCCTGACGATGGCTACGTGCTCGAGACCGACAGCCCCGACATGCCGCTCGCCGGCCACCGGGGTGAGCGCAACGAGCCGGCCCGTCTCACCGAGGTGTGCCGGGCGGTCGCAGCGCTGCGCGGGCAGGGCGAAGCGCAGGTGGCTGAGGAGAGTACCGCTACGGCACGGCGTTCGTTCAGGCTGACGTGAACCACCTTCTCGCGTCAGCCGCTGCCATCAGAGCTGCTCTGCCAAGGTCTCTGGATCCAACCGCTCGACGGGGTAGGGCAGCTTCAGCAGCTTGAGTGCCTGGCCGTCGACGCTGAGCGGGCCGATCTCTTCCTTGGTGCTGAGCACGGCGAGAATCTCCGCTTGTCCATAGGCGTCGAGTTCGGCGGCCAGCACCTCGCCCTGGGCCTTGTCGTTGGCATCTCTCACCGCCGCGCCGGGTTCGGGCAGGCGATCGCCCTCCAGCTGGGCGCGGTACAGCCGCTTCTTCACCTGGCCACGGAAGTGGGCGCGCGCCACGACTTCCTGGCCGGTATAGCAGCCCTTCTTGAAGCTGATGCCGCCCAGCGCTTCCCAGTTGATCATCTGCGGCAGCAGGGCGTCCTGATGGTGCGGCGTCAGCCAATAGAGCCCGGACTGGATGTCGTGCAGACACCAGGCGGCGTTGCCTACCAGAGTGGCGTGGGGCGTCAACTGCCGTATGCTCTCGATGGCCCGTTCCTCGGGCAGGCAAGCCAGAATGCGAGGCCGGGGCCCAGGGTGCGTCACCACCTGCAGTTGTTCGTTGCCGGCCTGGTGCCATAGCGACGGCGGGACGACATCGAAGTGCACCTCGGCCAGTGCTCGTGCTTCCACGCCGATCAGGCCGATCAACGCCAGGTCGTGGCGAGGTTCGAGTTCGGCCTTGTAGAAGGCGGCGAATTTGTCGAGGTGCTTGGCAAGGGGAGCGACCAGGCCATGGTGCAGCAGCAGCCGATAGTGTCCCTCGGCGATGCGCAGCAACTGGGCATTGGCCAGCATGCGCCCCTTGGGCGTGCAGAAGCCGGTGAGCGGTGCATAGTAGCCATCGGCCAGGCTGAGCTGGGCGCTGGCCTGGCCTTGCAGGAACCGTTCGGCATCGGCGCCGTGCACGTCGAGCACGCCCAGATGGGCGAGGGGTGTCACCACGCTGGCGTCCAGTGCCTGCCGGGCCGGGTCGGGGTGGTCGAATGTCACTCGGTCCTCACCGTCATGACGCCCGTTCAGATTCTCTATCCAATCACTCATGCCGAGGGCTCCCGTCATCGACTCGGAAAATGCCAGTTACGAGACGCGTTATCATTTCTTTAGGTATGCGGGCGGATGGCGACGAATGCAACCGGCTGTGTGACGAAAAAGGCCATGCTAGACTGCGCTTTCGTTATGCAGGGCATTGCGGAGTGCGTCCATGTCGAATCAGTCGCTTCACTTCAAGGGTGTGGAGAACGCCGACCAGGTCAACCGCATCACCACGACACTGATGATGCTCGACGGCGTCGACAGCGTCGAGGTGGGACGGCATGGTGCCGAGGTCGAGGGGCGAGTGACGCGCCAGACCTTGATACAGGCGCTGCGTGCCCTGAAGTTGCCGATCGAGATCGAATGAGTCAGCCGAGGCCAGCATGAAAAAGAGCATTGCAGTCACCAGCGAGCGCAACCACATCTTTCGTCAGCGCGTCGAACTCGACGGCTTCGATGAGCTCTACGTCGACGTTCCCCAAGCCTATGGCGGGGAAGGGTCGGCACCGGATCCCCACGATTACTTCGACCTGTCGCTGGGTGCCTGCAAGGCGATCACCGCACAGATGTATGCCCGGCGCAAGCAATGGCCCCTGGAAGGCGTCAGCGTCACAGTCAACCGTGACGACAGCGAGGAACGCAAGGGACTCTATCGACTCGAAGTGGTGATGTCGTTCCACGGCATCGATGACCCGGAGCAGCGGGATCGGCTGGAAGAGATCAGCCACAAGTGCCCGATCCACCAACTGATGACCAGCGCCACCGTCGAGGTTACCACTCGCACTGCCGCCGAGGCCTGAAACACCATGAGCAAGTCCTTTCGCCTCGAGTCGAAATTTCAGCCGGCCGGAGACCAGCCCGCGGCCATCGATGGGCTGGTGATGGGTCTCGAGGCGGGGCTGGCTCACCAGACTCTGCTCGGCGTCACCGGCTCCGGCAAGACGTTCACCATGGCCAACGTGGTGGAGCGGTTGCAGCGCCCGACCATCGTCATGGCCCCCAACAAGACGTTGGCCGCACAGCTTTATGGCGAGTTCAAGGCCTTCTTTCCCGACAACGCCATAGAGTACTTCGTCTCCTATTACGACTATTACCAGCCCGAGGCGTACGTGCCTTCGTCGGACACCTTCATCGAGAAGGATGCTTCGATCAACGACCACATCGAGCAGATGCGCCTCTCCGCGACCAAGGCGCTGCTCGAGCGCCGCGATGCGCTGATCGTGGTTTCCGTGTCGGCGATCTACGGTCTTGGCGATCCCGACCAGTATCTGAAGATGCGCCTGCATTTCACCCGCGGCGAACTGATCGACCAGCGCACCTTTCTGCGCCGCCTGGCGGAACTGCAGTACACGCGCAACGACATGGACTTCAAGCGCGGCACTTATCGGGTGCGTGGCGATGTTATCGACATCTTTCCCGCCGACGCCGAGGACGAGGCGATCCGCGTCGAGCTGTTCGATGACGAAATCGATTCGATTCGCCTCTTCGACCCGCTCACCGGTGAGGTGCGCGGCCAGGTACCGCGCATGACCATCTACCCCAAGTCGCACTACGTCACGCCGCGAGAGACCATTCTGGGAGCGATCGATGCGATCAAGGGGGAGCTCACCGAGCGCCTGGAATGGCTCAGAAAGCACGAGCGGCTGGTGGAGGCGCAGCGTCTGGAGCAGCGCACCCTCTACGACATCGAAATGATGCTGGAACTGGGCTACTGCAACGGCATCGAGAATTACTCGCGCTACCTCTCGGGGCGCAATCCTGGCGAGCCGCCGCCCACCTTCTTCGACTACCTGCCCGACGATGCGCTGCTGTTCATCGACGAATCCCACGTCAGCGTTCCCCAGGTGGGCGGTATGTACAAGGGCGACCGCTCGCGCAAGGAAACGCTCGTCGAGTACGGTTTCCGCTTGCCCTCGGCGTTGGACAATCGCCCCATGACCTTCGAGGAGTGGGAGCGCATCTGCCCGCAGACGATCTTCGTTTCGGCCACCCCTGGCCCTTACGAGGCAGAGCACGAAGGGCAGCGGGTTGAGCAGGTGGTGCGCCCCACCGGCCTGCTCGACCCGGCGCTGGAGGTGCGGCCGGCGTCGACTCAGGTCGATGACCTGCTTTCCGAGATTCGTCTGCGTGCCGAAGTGGGCGAGCGAGTGCTGGTGACCACACTCACCAAGCGCATGGCCGAGGATCTCACCGAGTATCTCGACGAACATGACGTGCGGGTGCGCTATCTGCACTCCGACATCGACACCGTCGAGCGGGTCGAGATCATTCGCGACCTGCGTCTCGGTCAGTTCGACGTTCTGGTGGGCATCAACCTGCTGCGCGAGGGGCTCGACATTCCCGAGGTCTCGCTGGTGGCGATCCTGGATGCCGACAAGGAGGGTTTCCTGCGCAACGAGCGCTCGCTGATCCAGACCATCGGCCGCGCTGCGCGCAACGCTCATGGCAAGGCGATTCTCTACGGCGACCGCACCACCGATTCCATGCGCCGCGCCATGGACGAGACCGAACGGCGCCGGACCAAGCAGATGGCCCACAACGAGGAGCATGGCATCACGCCGACCACCGTGACGCGTTCGGTGGCCGACATCATGGAAGCCGGCCAGGCACCGGGGCGCAAGGGCAAGGGGCGCAAGAGCGAGCGAAAAGTGGCCGAGGGGGCGGCAGTGTATGACCCCAGCGATCTCTCGCCGACGGAGCTCGTCCGCGAGCTCACCCGGATCGAGGACGCCATGCACGAGGCCGCCCAGAACCTGGAGTTCGAAGAGGCAGCACGACTGCGTGATCGACTGCATGAGCTCAAGGAGCGCCAGCTCACCCTGGGGGCCGTCTGAGCGTTCCCGAATGCCCCAGGATCCGTCGCACGATACCCTGCATCGGCCTGTCGGGTCGGGCCTTTTTTATACCGTTATCTTTCATCACCCTAAGTCGTGCTTCCCTTCATTGGTGGAAGGGCGCTGCTGGTAAGGCGCGGGTAAGGTATAATCCGCACCCGTTCGAGCCCGCCGCGCTGGCCACGATGCCGCTTCGAGAGCGGGCATGCCGACAACGCCAAGGAGTTCCTTGCCCATGACCGTGATCCGCCAGGGCGACCTGATCGACAGCGTCGCCGATGCCCTGCAATACATCTCCTACTACCATCCCAAGGATTTCATCGACGCCATGGCGGCGGCCTATGACCGTGAAGAGAACCCGGCGGCCAGGGACGCCATCGCCCAGATCCTGATCAACTCGCGCATGTGCGCCACCGGCCATCGGCCGATCTGCCAGGACACCGGTATCGTCACCGTCTTCGTTCACGTCGGCATGAACGTACGCTTCGAAGGGGACATGAGCCTCGACGACATGATCAACGAAGGGGTCAGGCGTGCCTACAAGCTGCCCGACAATGTGTTGCGGGCCTCGGTGCTGGCCGACCCGGACGGCAAGCGGCAGAACACCCGGGACAACACCCCGGCGGTGATTCACCACAAGCTGGTGCCCGGTGACAGCGTCGAAGTGCACGTCGCCGCCAAGGGGGGCGGCAGCGAGGCGAAGTCCAAGTTCGCCATGCTCAACCCCTCCGACAGCGTGGTCGACTGGGTCATGGAACAGCTGCCCAAGATGGGTGCCGGCTGGTGTCCGCCCGGGATGTTGGGCATCGGCATCGGCGGTACCGCCGAGAAGGCCATGGAGCTGGCCAAGGAGTCGCTTCTCGATCCCATCGACATCCAGGAGCTTCAGGCTCGCGGGCCGTCCAATCGAGCCGAGGAGCTGCGCCTGGAGCTCTACGACAAGGTCAACAAGAGCGGCATCGGCGCTCAGGGGTTGGGTGGGTTGACCACGGTACTCGACATCAAGGTCAAGGACTATCCGACCCATGCCGCCAACAAGCCGGTGGCGATCATCCCCAACTGTGCGGCCACCCGCCATGCCCACTTCACCCTGGACGGCAGCGGCCCCGCTGCACTGCCGGCGCCCAAGCTGGAGGACTGGCCGGAGATCACTCGCGAGATGGGCGACGACGTCAAGCGCGTCGACCTGGATAGCGTGACCCCGGAAGACGTGCAGTCCTGGCAGCCCGGCGACACCCTGCTGCTCAACGGCAAGCTGCTGACCGGCCGCGATGCGGCTCACAAGCGCATGGTCGACATGATCGCCAAGGGCGAGCCGCTGCCGGTGGACTTGAAGGGCCGCTTCATCTACTACGTGGGGCCAGTGGATCCGGTGGGCGACGAGGTGGTGGGTCCGGCCGGCCCTACGACGGCGACGCGCATGGACAAGTTCACCCGCACCATGCTCGAGGAGACCGGCCTGCTGGGCATGGTCGGCAAGGCCGAGCGTGGCGAGGCGGCCATCGAAGCGATTCGCGACAACCGCGCGGTTTACCTGATGGCGGTGGGCGGGTCGGCCTACCTGGTCGCCCAGGCGATCAAGAAGGCGAGGGTGGTCGGCTTCGAGGATCTGGGCATGGAAGCCATCTACGAGTTCGAGGTGGAGGACATGCCGGTCACCGTGGCGGTAGACAGCGAGGGTACCTCGGTGCACCAGACCGGCCCGGCCAAGTGGAAGGAGATCATCGCCGAGCGTGCCTGATCCTGTCGCGGTGTTGCCCGCAGCGATGACCTCGCGGCCCCGCCATCTGGCGGGGCCGCCGACGTTTGGTTATGCTGCAGAACACTGTTTTTCAGGGAGTGAGCATGACCTCCTGGTTGCTTGGCCTGGCGATTCTACTGACCTACGTGTTGGGCATCGTCTCCGCGGTGATGGCCTTGATGTCCAGTCGGACGTCTCAAGGTGCCATTGCCTGGATCATTTCGCTGGTGACCTTTCCTTACCTGGCCGTGCCGGCCTATTGGTTCTTTGGGCGGCCGCGATTCTATGGTTATGTCTCGGCGCGGGGCGAGCGCGATTCCGTTCTGCGTCGCGTGCTGGCCCGCTACCGAGAGCGAGTCGTCCCCTATCTGGCCGATGCCCGCGACCCGGATTTGCGGGCCGTCGAGCAACTGGCCATGATGCCGTTGACGAGTGGCAACCGTGCCGAGCTGTTGATCGATGGCCGATCCACTTTCGACAGCCTGTTCGCCGGCATCGAATCTGCCGAGGAGTACCTGCTGGTACAGTTCTTCATCGTCCGCAACGATGCGCTGGGTCGTCAGCTCAAGGAACGCCTGATTCGCAGCGTCGAGCGTGGAGTGCGCGTTTACTTCCTCTACGACGAGGTGGGTAGTCGCAAACTACCCGAAGGGTATCTGAGCGAGCTGGCCGAAGCCGGGGTGCAGGTCAGCCCCTTCCGCTCGTCACGTGGCTTCAAGCACCGCTTCCAGCTCAATTTTCGCAATCATCGCAAGGTGTTGGTGGTGGATGGCCATGAGGGCTGGCTGGGGGGCTTCAATGTCGGTGTCGAGTATCTCGGCCAGCATCCGCGGCATGGGCCCTGGCGAGACACCCACCTCAAGCTCACCGGACCCAGCGTGCTGGGGCTTCAAGAGGCATTCTGGGAGGATTGGCACTGGGCCACCGGTGAGGTGATCGGCCTGAACTGGGAGCCGGGAGTGATCTGCCCGGAGTCTCAGCACGTGGTGATAGTGCCGTCCGGCCCAGCGGATCCTCAAGAGACGGCCAGCCTGTTGGTACAGCATGTCATCCACAGTGCCAACCAGCGGCTATGGGTGACCAGCCCCTACTTCGTGCCGGATCAGGGCGTGCAGGATGCCCTGCGTTTGGCGGCCATGCGCGGCGTGGACGTGCGCATCATGATTCCAGAGCATCCCGACCACTTGCTGGTATTTCTCTCGGCCTTCGCCTTCTTGCCCGAGATGGTGCGAGCCGGCGTCAAGGTATACCGTTATCAACCGGGGTTTCTGCATCAGAAGGTGATCCTGATCGATGACAGTGCCGCCAGCGTTGGCACGGTGAATCTGGACAACCGCTCTTTTCGGCTCAATTTCGAGATCACCGCCTTCATTCCCGATCGTCGTTTCGCCGCCGAGGTGCGGCTGATGCTCGAGCGCGACTTCGCCGCCTGTCGCCGCATCGACTACGACGAGCTCAAGAACCGACCCCTGTGGCGCAAGCTGGTATCGCGGGCTGCCTATCTGACCTCGCCGATTCAGTAGCCGCTTGGGTTCGTGATGTGGCTGGGGTACATTAGGCGATGCTTGATGCCCGACGGGCCCCTGTTTTCCTTCGTCAAAGCCCTTCATCGGAGTTGCGGTGAACCTCGAAACCAAATGGCTGGAAGACTTCGTGGCTCTGGCCAACAGTCGTAGCTTTTCTGCCTCAGCCCGTCAGCGGCATGTCACCCAGCCGGCCTTCAGTCGACGCATTCGCTCGCTGGAGCAGGCGGTAGGCGTGACTCTGGTGGACCGTTCCACCACGCCCGTCACGCTGACCCCCGAAGGTCAGCTGTTCCTGGTCACTGCACGCAACCTCGTCGAGCAGCTCAACGAGTGTCTGGGGCACCTGCGCGGCCTCTCCATGGCTCGCGAGGCGTTGGACATCGTGGCGGCCCATTCGCTGGCCCTGAGCTTCTATCCGCCCTGGATATCGCGTCTTCAGGAGGGACTCGGCGAGCTGCCCACGCGTCTGGTGGCCATGAACGTGGGCGAAGCGATTCACGTACTCCGCGAAGGCAATTGCGACCTGATGCTCGCCTACCATGACCCCTATGCGACCATGCAGCTCGACCCCGAAGTCTTTCCCTCGTTTTCCATCGGCCAGGTCAAGATGGTGCCGGTGAGTTTGCCCGGCCCGGACGGAGCGCCTCGCTTCAGTCTGGATAGCGAATCACCGATTCCTTACCTCGCTTATACCCAGGGGGCATTCCTGGGGCGCAGCGTGCGCATGCTGCTCAAGAACGATCCTCTGCGTCTGCGGCTGCGGACTGTCTACGAGACGGCCATGGCCGAAGGCCTCAAAGGCATGGTGCTGCAGGGAGTGGGGCTCGCCTGGATTCCCGATTTCTGCATCCGCGAAGAGCTCAACAGCGGGCGCCTGGTGCGGGCTGGTGACGAGAAGTGGGACGTGCCGCTGGAAATTCGCCTCTATCGCTGTTCGCTGGTGCACAAGCCTGGCGTGGAGAAGCTGTGGCGGCAGATGATGAAGCTGCCGCGCGATTTCCTGGAAGCCTAGTTCGGGTAGCCTGTTGAATCTAGCCTGACCGACCCTGCGTCACGCACTACCGAGATCGGCCGGTAGGCCGAGGAAGTTCTGGATGATGAAGAAGTGATCCTCGAACAGGCTCTCCGGCTCGAGTTCGGCCAGCGGCACCCAGCGGGCGTGATCGCCGCCCTTGACTGGCTTGAGGCGCGGTAGCTGCTGGTCCGGGCGCAGGGCGAAATAGAAAGCCTCGGCCAGAGTGCGGCCGCGCCAGCTGCGGTGGGGCTCGTCGAACAGGCGTTGGCCGCGCAACGACCCCTTGAGCACCGGCTCCGGTACCTTGAGGCGTACTCGCTCGCGCAGCTCGCGCAGGCAGGCGTCGAGCAGCCGCTCATGAGGATTGATGAAGCCGCCGGGCAGGGCGAGCAGGCCCTTGCCCGGGGCCGCGGTGCGCTTGACCAGCAGCACGTGACCCGACTGCACTACCACGGCGTTGACGGTGACGAAGATGGGTGGGTAAGGGGCCTGGGCCCAGGCCTGTCGGTACTGATCGAGCAGTTGTTGCTCCTCGAGCAGCTGACGGTGGGCTTCGCCATCGACGAAGCCGCGCAGTGCTTCGCAGACGCTGGGAGGTAGATCGTGGCAGGCGCCGGTGCTCAGGTAGTCGGCGGCGGAGGAAATGGAGCGGAACAGGCGTTCGCGGATCCGGCTGGCGGTGATGCCCTCGACCAGGGAAACGCTCACCGATTCCCACTGCGGGAAGAGCGACAAGTAGTAGCTCGATTGGCCGCGGCTGGCGCCGATCAAGCCGATGCGGGGGAGGCGAGCGTGGTCCGGGCCGGCAATGTCGCGGACCTTGCGCTGTACGTCGCGCACCCAGACATCGTTGTTGTAGAGCGCATCGAGCAGCGGCACGATGGCCAGGCGAGCGTTGTCGTCCTCATCGAAGCAGCCGCGCAGCATGGCCTGGCGTTCGTCGAAGCGCCAGGGGTTGCGTAACGAGCGTGCTTGCCAGGCCGAGCCCACCAGCACGATCACCTGACGTGCCTGGCGCAGCGCTTCGTGGATGACGGCAAGATGTCCCAGGTGCGGCGGCTGGAAACGACCGATGAAAACCAGACAGTCGAATTCCGGGACCTCAGTGGGCATCGGCGCTTCCTTTACGGTGGCGTGAGTGGGCGACATTATGGCCGTCCGGTTAGCATGCTGCAATGCGCCACATCGCTCGTTTCGGCGTCGACTTCGGTTCGCTTGGCGAGCCCGCCTGCAGGGAGACACGGGAATGGAGTGCATACGTTTTTGCTGGCAGGTCGCGCGCAATGCCGCTGCTCACTGGGTGAAGTGCAATGCCTTCAGCTATGCCGGCTCGCTGGCTTTCTATACGCTGTTCTCGATGGCCCCGACGATGATCATCGCCGTTACGGTGATCGGCGTGGTACTGGGAGAGGAGGCGGCACAGGGGCAGTTGGTTGCTCAGCTGCAGGAGATGCTGGGTCACGAGGCGGCGCTGGCCATCGAGCAGGCGGTGTCGGCCTCGCGCATCGAAGAGAGTGGCCTGCTGCCGAGCATTCTGGGGGCTGGCGCCCTGCTGGTGGGGGCGACGGCAGTCTTCGCCCAGTTGCAGTTCTCGCTCAATACCCTGTGGGGAGTCACGGCTCGGCCGAGCAGCAACAGCCTGCTGATGTTCCTCAGGAAGCGGCTGTTGTCGCTGGTCGTAGTGCTGTCCATCGGCTTGATTCTCTTGATCACCCTGGTGCTCGGCGTGGTGGTCCGAACGGTGCTGCAATTGGCGGGCGAGCTGATTCCCTATACCGGCTGGCTGACTCAGGGAGCCGAGTTTCTTCTGGCCGTGGCCACGGCGACGCTGCTTTTCGCGACCGTTTTCAAGATACTGCCGGACGTGGTGCTGGGTTGGCGAGATGTGCTGGTCTGTGCGTTCGTCACGGCACTACTGTTCACCATCGGGCGCAGTCTCATCGCCACATACCTGGCCTACACCGCCACCGCCTCTGCTTATGGAGCTGCCGGCTCGGTGGTGGTGATTTTGCTGTGGGTCTACTACAGCTCGCTCATCCTGCTGTTCGGTGCCGCCTTGACGCGTAGCCAACTGGTCGTCGGTGGGCGAGCCATCGTGCCGCGCAACTCGGCGGTGGTGGTGCATCGCGAATTGCGAGAGGAGTGAACGAGGCGGCGCATGCCGCTCGGGACAAGCGTAGAGCCTCCCTTATCCGGCCGGGAACCTCTGGCCGGGAAGGGAGGCGGAATGCTAGAAGGGGGGCTGAATCCATCGGGGAGGAACGACGATGAGTCGACGTTGTGTCAAGGCGCTGGTTACCGGAAAAGTGCAAGGCGTGTGGTATCGGCGTGCCACCCAGGAGCAGGCGCTGCAGCAAGGCGTGACCGGCTATGCCAAGAACCTGCCGGATGGCCGGGTCGAGGTGCTGCTGTGCGGCGATGGTGACGCTGTCAATCAGGTGGCGGCCTGGTTGTGGAAGGGGCCTCCCAATGCCCGAGTCACCCACGTCGAGCTCGAACCCCTCGAGCCGCGCGACCCGGACAATTTCGTCACCCTGTGATGCGCAACGCTTACGCCAGGGTGTCGGCGATCCACTCCACCACGGCATCGCCGTCCACTTCCAGACAGGCTTCGACCAACGGTGTCTGCGACCAGCGCGGGGCGATGAAGGCGCGACCTTCCGGCGCGAAAATGGTCTGCCCCTCGGCTTCGCCGCGCGTCACCACATTGAGATGTCCGGGGGCAGTGGTGAACAGTTCGGGGCGCAGCAGCCAGGCCAGGGCACAGCTGTCGTGGGGGCAGCAGCCGTCGATGCCGAGGAATTCCCGGTAAAAGTCGCGGTAGAAGGCGTAGCTGTCGGCCAGCACGCGACCCAGCTCGCCCTGTCCGGCAGCGATACGTTCCATGTGCGACTCGCTCAGCACGCAGCGGTGGGTCACGTCCAGACCCACCAGGGTCAGCGGCCAGCCTGCCGTCAGTACCCGGGATGCCGCATCCGGGTCGTTGAACATGTTGGCCTCGGCTACCGGGGTGACATTGCCGCCTTCGCGGATCGAGCCGCCCATGATCACCACGCGCTCGACCTTCTCGGTGATGGCCGGGTCGAGCTGCAGCGCCGCGGCCAAGTTGCCTACCGGTCCCACGGCCACCAGGGTCACCTCGCCGGGGCGGGCGTTGATTGTGTCGACGATGAACTGAGCGGCGCTGCGCGGGTCGGCCTGTCCCGTCACCTCGGGCAGCTGGATATCGCCCAGACCGTTGGCCCCGTGGATATGGGCCGGTGCCGGGTGCCGCGCCTTGACCAGCGGCCCAGCGGCTCCCTGAGCCACCGGGACGTCGTCACGCCCGGCGAGTTGTGCGAGCAGCAGGGCATTATGAGTGGCCGTGTCTACGTCGACGTTGCCATAGGTGGTGGTCAGGCCGAGCAGCTCGATCTCGGGGTGGCGCAGTGCGATGGCGATGGCCTGGGCGTCGTCGACGCCGGGGTCGGTATCGAAAATGATGGAGTGCGGCACGTTGGCTCCTTGGTCGTTGGGTGATGCGAATGAGCGAACGGAATTTCAGCCGGCGATTCCGTCGCGCAGTGCCTTCTCGACGTCGTTCTTGCCGGGAATGCTCTCCGCGGCTCCGGGGCGCATGACGCCGAGAGCCGCCGCCGTGGCAGCCACTTCCAGACAGCGGGGTACGTCATCGCCGGCCTGTCGTCGCGCCAGGAAATAGCCGATGAACGTGTCGCCTGCGGCAGTGGTGTCGACGGCCTCGACCGCCAACGCCGGCCGGTGGTGACGTGTCGAGCCCTGCTGGTACCAGGCACCGCCGTGGCCCAGCGTCAACACGGTGGCGGTATCCGGCAGGCGCTCGCCCAGGGCATCCAGCAGTCGTTCGGCCGGCTCGGTTTCCGCCACGTCCGCCAGCCAGGCGGCTTCTCCGCGGTTGACGAACAGCAGGTCGCAGGCAGACAAGGCGAGGCGATGCACGGCATCGCTCATCGGTGCTGGGTTGAAGGCGAGATGCACGTCGCTCTCTCGAGCGCGGGAGAAGAGCTCGGGCAGAGCGCTGCATTCGTTCTGGGTGAGAATCCAGTCCCCTGGCTTGCAGGCATCGAGCAGTGCGTCGATATCGCTCGGCGAGAAACCTTGGTTGGCTCCCGGGAAGAGGAGGATGGCGTTCTCGCCGTGGTCGTCGACCTGGATGATGGCGTGACCGCTGGGCACATCGACCAGCTCCGTAAAGCTGACGTTGACACCGGCCCGGGCAAGAATGTCGCGAGCCCAGGCGTCCTGGCGGCCGATGCGTCCCCAGTGCGATACCTCTCCGCCGGCCAGGGCCACGGCCAGCGACTGGTTGGCTCCCTTGCCGCCCAGGCCGACGTGGTAATCACTGCTTGCCAGTGTCTCGCCCGGACGCACGAGGTGGGGGACGCGATAGACATGATCGAGGTTGATCGAACCGAAATTGTGCAGCATGGCCCGTTCCCTGGTTGATTGGAGTGCTGTTCCGAGTATCGAGTCGTGAAGCGCTGGCTGCAACCTCGAGACAATTTATACCGTTATCTTTTTTGGCGCATGAATACCTCTTCACCGAACCACGACATCAGCAGAGAATCAGCGGCGCTGGTAATCGTGCAGGTTGTCAGCCGTCAAAGCCACGACGTTCTGGCGTGCCTCCGGAGTGATCCAGGCGCTGTGGGGGGTGACGATCAGGTTGAGCGGCTCGGTCAGCGCATCGATCAGAGGGTGGCCGTCACGCGGCGGTTCCACCGGCAAAACGTCGACACCTAGGCCACCCAGGCGCCCACCGCGCAACGCGTCCAGAGCGGCTTCCTCATCGATGATGCCGCCGCGTGCACAGTTGATCAGCAGGGCATCCGGTTTGAGGGTGGCGAGGCGGGCGGCATCGAACAGATGGCGCGTGGCATCGTTGAGCGGGCAGTGCAGGCTGATCACGTCCGCCTCGGGGGCCAGCTCGGCAATCCCAGGTCGGCTGTCGGCAGATTCGTTGCCCGGCCGTGCGGCATAGGTGACACGCATGCCAAAGGCCTCGGCCAGTTGGCCGACGCGCTTGCCCAGTTCCCCTTGTCCGACGATGGCCAACTGCTTGCCCTCAAGCTGCAGGGTGCGATGATCCATGCGGCAGAAGAAAGGCGACTCGCCCCAGCGGCCGGCGGCCACGTCGCGCTGATAGAGCGGCAGTCGGTTGGCGAGGGCCAGCATTAGCATCAAGGTATGCTGGGCAACGCTCGCCGTTCCATAAGCCGTGACGTTTTTCACCGTGATGTTCAGCCGTTCCGCTGCCGCCATGTCGATGTTGTTGGTGCCCGTGGCGAGCACGCAAATGAGCTCGAGTTCGGGAAGCGCCTCGAGGGTTGGTGCATCCAGCACCACCTTGTTGACGATGGCGACCTGAGCGTTCGCCAGCCGCTCACGACTTTCTGCCGTCGTGCTCAGGTCATGGACGTCGAGACTGTCCAGCTGGCGGCGGATGGGGGAAAGGTCGACATCGGGGCCGAGGCTGGCGGCATCGAGAATCACGGCTTTCATGGCGGTTTCCTTGTTTTCGAGGCGTGGTCGTCGGGGCTGGGACAGGCCCCGACTGTCAGGCTATACTATCGGGCTTTGATGGCAGACTTGGAAAGTATTCGGTCCGGCCTTATATCTTCGCCAGTGGTTGCGCTGTCTAATCAGAGTGAGAAAAACCATGCCCATCTACGAATATGAGTGCAAGGCTTGCGGTCACCGTCTGGAGAAGCTCCAGAAGGTCAGTGCCGCTCCGTTGACCGACTGTCCCGCTTGCCAGGCTCCCGAGCTGGGCCGCCTCATCTCGGCGGCCGGATTCCGTCTGGCAGGCGGCGGCTGGTACGAAACCGACTTCAAGTCCGGCGGCAAGAAGAATCTGGCCGGTGACGCGGGGGGCGATGCCGCCGCGGGTGGCAAGCCGCCGGCCAAGGACGGTGCCGCGGCCTGAGGCCGCGCCGCCGACCAACGACACCCAATCGATAACGCGAGAACACAGGATACGACATGCGCAGCCATTATTGCGGCCAGCTCAACGAAACCCTGGTGGACCAGACGGTCACCCTGTGCGGCTGGGTTCACCGCCGCCGTGACCACGGGGGCGTGATCTTCCTCGACATGCGCGATCGTGACGGCATCGCTCAGGTCGTGGTGGACCCCGATACCGCCGAGGCTTTCGCGAATGCCGACCGTGCCCGCAGCGAGTACGTACTGCGCATCCAGGGCCGGGTTCGACTGCGTCCGGAAGGTACCCAGAACCCCAACATGCCCACCGGCCTGGTAGAGGTGCTGGCCAAGGACGTCGAGGTGCTCAACACCGCCGCGACGCCGCCATTCCAGCTCGACGAGCATGGCAAAGTGGGCGAGGAAGTGCGACTCAAGCATCGCTACATCGACCTGCGCCGCCCGGAGATGATCGACAAGCTGCGCCTGCGCTCGCGTATCTCCCACAGCGTGCGGGCCTTTCTGGAAGGCGAGGGGTTCCTCGACATCGAGACGCCGATCCTCACGCGTGCCACGCCGGAAGGCGCCCGTGACTATCTGGTGCCGAGCCGGACCCATGCGGGCAGCTTCTTCGCTCTGCCGCAGTCGCCTCAGTTGTTCAAGCAGCTGCTGATGGTGGCCGGTTTCGACCGCTACTATCAGATCGCCAAGTGCTTTCGTGACGAGGACCTGCGTGCTGATCGCCAGCCTGAGTTCACCCAGATCGACATCGAGGCCTCCTTCGTCGAGGAAGACGACATCATGCGCATCAGCGAGCGTATGACGCGTCGGTTGTTCCAAGAGGTACTGTCCGTCGAACTGCCCGAGTTCCCGCGCATGACCTGGCACGAGGCGATGAAACGCTACGGCTCCGACAAGCCGGACCTGCGCATCCCTCTGGAGCTCAGCGATGTCGACGACCTGATGCAGCAGGTGGATTTCAAGGTCTTTTCCGGCCCGGCCAACGCCGAAGACGGTCGCGTCGCCGCGCTCAAGGTGCCGGGCGGTGCCAAGCTCTCGCGCAAGGAGATCGACGACTACACCAAGTTCGTTGGCATCTACGGGGCCAAGGGGCTGGCGTGGATCAAGGTCAACGAGCGGGCCAAGGGGCTCGAAGGGCTGCAGTCGCCCATCGTCAAGTTCATGGAGAACGTGGTCGAATCGTTGCTCGACCGGGTCGACGCCCAAGATGGCGACATCATCTTCTTCGGTGCCGACAAGGCACGCATCGTCAACGAGGCGATCGGTGCGTTGCGCGTCAAGTTGGGCGAGGATCTCGATCTTTACACCCATGAGTGGGCGCCGCTGTGGGTCGTCGATTTCCCGATGTTCGAGGAGGAGAGCGACGGCAGCCTGAGTCCGTTGCACCATCCTTTCACTTCCCCTTCATGCAGCCCGGATGCGCTCAAGGCCGACCCGGCGTCGGCACTGTCACGCGCCTACGACATGGTGCTCAACGGCACGGAGCTGGGTGGCGGATCGATTCGTATCCATGACCAAACCATGCAGAACACGGTGTTCGAGATTCTCGGCATCGGGGAAGACGAGGCTCGTGAGAAGTTCGGCTTCCTGCTGGATGCGCTGCAGTATGGCGCTCCTCCCCACGGTGGCCTGGCTTTCGGCCTCGACCGACTGGTGATGCTGATGGCCGGCGCACGGACCATCCGTGAGGTCATCGCCTTCCCCAAGACGCAAAGTGCCGCCTGTCTGATGACCGACGCGCCGGGCGTGGTGAGCGGCGAGCAGCTGCGTGAGCTCAACATTCGCCTGCGCCAGAAAGTCAAGCCCGAAACCGCCGGCGAGTAGTGCGTCGTCGACGCTTTCGTCCCGACACCGGCGCCTGGAGGCGCCGGTGTCGTCTGGAACCCACCCGACCCGGAGGATGCGATGGCAGGCCACAGCAAGTGGGCCAACATCAAGCACCGCAAGGCGGCCCAGGACGCCAAGCGCGGCAAGATATTTTCCAAGCTGATCCGCGAACTCAACGTGGCAGCTCGCCTGGGCGGGCCGGAGCCCGACGACAACCCGCGGCTGCGGGCGGCCATCGACAAGGCGCTGGCCAACAACATGACCAAGGACACCATCCAGCGCGCCGTGGATCGTGGCGCCGGTAACGCCGATGGCGATGCCATGGAGGATTGCGTCTACGAAGGGTACGGCCCCGAGGGCGTGGCCATGCTGGTGGAATGCATGACCGACAACCGCAACCGTACCGTTTCCGACGTACGCCACGCCTTCAACAAGTGCGGCGGCAATCTCGGCACCAGTGGCTCGGTCGCCTTCCTTTTCCGCAAGCAGGGCCGCTTGCTGCTGCCCGAAGGCGTGGCGGAAGAGGAGGCCATGGAAGCGACCCTGGAAGCGGAACCCGAGGAGATCGAGGCGCGGGATGATGGGCGTCTGGAAGTGGTGACGAGCCCTGAGGCCTTCGGTCGGGTGAAAGATGCGCTGGTGGCGGCCGGTATCGAGCCGGAGCACAGCGACGTGGGGCTCTATCCGGAGACCTACACGCCCATCGAGGATGTCGAGCTGGCTCGTAAGGTGGTCCGGCTTATCGATAGGCTCGAGGATCTGGATGACGTGCAGAACGTCTACACCAACGCGGACTTCAGCGATGAGGCGCTCGATGCGCTCGAGTGAGCCGTGGCCATGCTGATCCTGGGTATCGATCCCGGGTCTCGCATCACTGGCTATGGTGTGCTGGATGTGGCGACGGCCATGCCCCGTTACGTGGCCAGTGGGTGCATTCGCATACAAGCCGACGACCTGGCCCAGAAGCTGGCCCAGGTGTACGCGGGTATCAGCGAGCTCATCGCCGTGCACTGCCCCGCGGAGTTCGCCATCGAGCAGGTTTTCATGGCCAGGAATGCCGACTCGGCGCTCAAACTGGGCCAGGCCCGTGGCACGGCCATCGTCTGTGCCGCCAATCACGGCCTGCCGGTCAGCGAATACGGTCCACGCCAGATCAAGCAAGCCGTTGCTGGCACCGGCAGCGCCGACAAATCCCAGGTACAGCATATGGTCACGGCCATACTCGGGCTCGACGGTACGCCTCAGGCAGATGCGGCGGATGCGCTGGCCATCGCCTTGACCCACGCACATGCGCGCAGAGGACTGGTCAATGCTGGCAGCTTCGGTGGTCATCGCCGTCGGCGGCGTGGCGACTCATGGCGTGACTATAAGCCTTGAAATCGTTACCGGCCAAGCACGGAAGTGGTTCGTGAACGCTGTTTGGTAAGGGCTGGCCAGCCGCTTGGGGGGCCAGTATAGTGGCGCCATGGCATCGGTACGGCGGCAGTGATTCGTATTGCCGCGACCCGCCTGAGCAGAGACAGGAACTCGGCCCATGATAGGACGTCTGCGCGGCACCCTTCTCGACAAGCAGCCCCCGTGGCTGGTGGTGGACGTTGGCGGTGTCGGCTATGAACTCGAAGCTTCGATGACCACCCTGGTGGCCTTGCCCGGCGTGGGCGAGGGAGTCTCGCTCTACACCCATCTGGTGGTACGCGACGATGCGCATCTGTTGTATGGCTTCGCCCGGGAGCAGGAACGCGCCCTGTTCCGGGCGCTCATTCGCGTCAATGGCATTGGCCCCAAGCTGGCCCTGGCGATCCTTTCCGGCATGGACGAAGAAGCCTTCATGCATTGCGTGATGGATGACGACGCCAAGGCTCTCACTCGCCTGCCGGGCGTCGGCAAGAAAACGGCCGAGCGATTGATCATCGAAATGCGCGACCGCTTTCCTCACTGGGAACGTCAGGAGGGTGTGGTCTTGCCCACGCAGCCTGCCAGTGCGTCCATGGACTTGCCTGGATCGGATCCGCAGGCCGATGCCGAAGCCGCGCTGGTGAGCCTGGGCTACAAGCCAGCCGAGGCTGCCAAGATGCTGGTCGGCCTGGAGGACGATCTCTCCACCGAGGCGATGATCAAGGCGGCGCTGACGCGCCGGTTGGCAGGTTGAGCGTAGTGATGGCGAGGCATGGTGGGAGCCTGGGTGCCAGCGATCCTGCGTGGAAGCGAGGAGTGGCATGATCGACAATGACCGACTGATTGCCGCCGACGAACGCGAGGGCGAACGCCGCATCGATTATGCCATCCGTCCTCAACGGCTGGCCGAGTACATCGGCCAGCCTCGAGTGCGCGAGCAGCTGGATATCTTCATCAGCGCCGCGCGTGGCCGCGACGAGAGTCTCGATCACACCCTGGTGTTCGGTCCCCCTGGGCTCGGCAAGACGACCCTGGCCAATATCATCGCCACTGAGATGGGCGTGGGGCTCAAGTCGACCTCCGGGCCGGTACTGGAGCGTGCCGGTGACCTAGCGGCCATGCTCACCAACCTGCAGCCGGGCGACGTACTGTTCATCGACGAGATTCACCGCCTCTCACCGGTAGTCGAGGAGATTCTCTATCCGGCGATGGAGGACTTCCAGCTCGACATCGTCATTGGTGAGGGGCCGGCGGCGCGCTCCATCAAACTGGACCTGCCGCGCTTCACCCTGGTGGGCGCCACGACACGAGCCGGGCTGCTCACCTCGCCACTGCGCGACCGATTCGGGATCGTGCAGCGTTTGGAGTTTTACGCTACCGACGAGTTGACCGAGATCGTCAGCCGTTCGGCGCGTCTGCTAGGCGTCGAAACCGACGTGGCCGGCGCCACCGAGGTGGCTCGCCGCTCGCGTGGCACGCCACGCATCGCCAACCGGCTGCTGCGCCGGGTACGCGATTTCGCCGAGGTGCGCGGCAGCGGGCGGGTGGATGCGGCCATTGCCGATCAGGCGCTCAACATGCTGCACGTTGACCATCATGGTCTCGACCACATGGACCGGCGCCTGTTGCTGGCAATGATCGAGAAGTTCGACGGCGGTCCCGTGGGCGTCGACTCGCTGTCGGCGGCCATTGGTGAGGAGCGCGATACCATCGAGGACGTCATCGAGCCCTACCTGATCCAGCAGGGGCTGATGATGCGAACACCGCGAGGTCGGATGGTGACCCGGCAGGCATGGCAACATTTCGGTTTGGTGCCGCATGAAACGGCCCAGGATGCCGCCGGGGAGGTGCGGCCGTGAGCGAGTTTCGTTTTCCGCTCCGGGTCTACATCGAGGACACCGATGCCGGCGGTATCGTGTATTACGTCAACTATCTCAAGTATATGGAGCGGGCGCGTAGCGAATGGCTACGCCAGCACGGCATCAGCCAGAGCGAGCTCCTTGCGGAAGGCGTCCAACTGGTGGTGCACCGTCTGGAATGCCGCTATGCCAAGCCCGCTCGGCTGGACGATGAGCTAGTCGTCGACGCCGCCGTCCAGTCTCACGGACGTTGCCGGCTGAGCTTTGCACAGACGGTGGCGCGATGCGGGGAACCCTTGTGCGAGGCCAAGGTCGACATCGCTTGCCTGGATGCCATCCGTCTCAAGCCCACGCCATGGCCGCCGGCGCTTGCCGCGGCTCTCCACGGAACACAGCACGACTGACGAGGATGCCCGTGAACGACTCCATGTCCATTCCCCACCTGATCATGAGCGCCAGCACCGTGGTGCAACTGGTGATGCTGATCCTGGTGATCGGCTCGATTCTTTCCTGGGTGGTGATTTTCCAGCGCACCTTCATCATGCGTCGCGCACGCAAGGCCCACCAGGAATTCGAAGAGCGCTTCTGGTCCGGCGTCGACCTCAACGAGCTTTACCGCGAAACGCCCGCCGAACAGGAAACCCAAGGCGCTGAGCACGTCTTCCGAGCCGGATTTCGCGAATTCAATCGTCTGCTGACCAAGACTCGCAGCCCCGAAGCGATCCTCGATGGCGTGCAGCGCAGCATGCGGGTGGCCTGGTCACGGGAAGAAGACCGCCTGACCCTGCATCTGGTGTTTCTTGCCACCGTCGCTTCGGCGAGCCCCTACATTGGGCTGTTCGGTACCGTCTGGGGGATCATGGGCTCCTTTCAGTCGCTTTCCATGGCGCAGCAGGCAACGCTTGCCACCGTGGCACCGTGGATCGCCGAAGCCTTGATCGCCACTGCGATGGGGCTGTTTGCCGCCATTCCCGCGGTGATCTTCTATAACCGGCTCTCCAACGAGTCCGGGCGGCTGCTCGGCAAGTACGAGGACTTCGCCGAAGAGTTCCATTCCATCCTGCACCGCAACCTGCAGGGCCGCAGCGAAGTCGGCAGCGCCTGAGGGAGTCACCCCATGCATGGACCGTTCAACCGCGGTGGCCGCCGCAAACCCATGGCCGAGATCAACGTCGTGCCTTTCATCGACGTCATGCTGGTGCTGTTGGTGATCTTCATGATTACCGCTCCCATGCTGACTCAAGGCGTCCAAGTCGAACTGCCGCAGGCCAGCTCGGAGCCCATCGACGATTCTCAGGACAGCGATCCCATCATCGTGTCAGTCGACCGGGAGGGCGATTACTACCTCACGCTGGGCGATGACGACAGTCAATTGACGCTCGATGAACTGACCGATCGTGTCATCACACTGCTGGGGCGGCGGCCGGGTACGCCGGTGCTGGTGCGCGGCGATCGCAACGTCGCCTATGGTCAGGTCGTGACGCTGATGAGTCGCCTTCAGATCGCTGGCGTGGCCAACGTCGGCCTGATATCCGAGCCGCCGTCGGGTGATTGAGGAGCACAAGGACACCATGGCCCGACACGATCAGCGCGTTGGATACGGTCTGCCGTTGATACTGGCCCTGGGGCTGCATGCCCTGGTGGTGGTCATCAGTGTCGTCAGCCTGCCTGGCAGCGACGACGAACCGCCGTCCAGCGCTATCGTGCAGGCTACCCTGGTCAGCACCGAAACGGCGACTGACCAGGCTCAGCGCGCCGAAGAGGCGCGGACCCGAGCCGCGCAGCGCCAAGAGCCGGAGAGCGAGGCAGAGGCGGCCGACGCGGAGGATGCCGCTGCGCCCGAGCAGGAAGAGCCCCAGGAATCCGAGCAGACGCCGGAGATCGATTCGCAAGCCGCTGAGGAAGCCGAAGCCCTCGACGAGGCTCGCCGCGCTGCGGAAGCCGAAGCCCAACGGCGTGCTGAAGAGGCTGAGCGTCAGGCGCAGCAGCGCCAGGAGCAGGAAGCTGAAGCCGAACGGCGCCGACGCGAGCAGGAAGCCGAACGCCAGCGCCAGCAGGAGGAAGAGCAGCGTCGCCGCGAGGAGGAAGCCGAACGCCAGCGCCAGCAGGAGGAAGAGCAGCGTCGCCGCGAGCAGGAAGCCGAGCGTCAGCGTCAGCAGGAGGAAGAACAGCGTCGTCGCGAGCAGGAAGCCGAACGCCAGCGCCAGCAGGAGGAAGAACAGCGTCGTCGCGAGGAGGAAGCCGAGCGCCTGCGTCAGCAAGAGGAAGAGCAGCGTCGTCGCGAGGAGGAAGCCGAGCGCCAGCGTCAGCAAGAGGAAGAACAGCGCCGTCGCGAAGAGCAAGAGGCTGCGCGTCAACGTCAAGCTGCCGAAGCTGCCAATCAGGGGTTGGATCGTGCCATCGAGGGTGAAAGCGATGCGGTGGCCAATGCGGAACAAGCCCAAGAGGCGGCCAACAGCTTCATCAATCTGGTGCGCCGTGCGGTAGAGCAGGCCTGGGTGATTCCGCCGGGGTCGAGCGATGATCTGGCCGCTACGGTCCAGGTGCGCCTGGGGCCATCCGGTGAACTGTTCGCGGCTACCATTACCCAAGGGAGTGGCAACAGCTCTTTCGACCGCTCGGCGATTCAGGCCGTCGAAGCTGCCCAGCCGTTCAACGAGCTGCGCCAGCTACCGGGCAGTGCGCAACGCCGTTTCCGAGACTTCAACCTGCGATTCACACCGGGGGATATCCGCTGATGAAAGCCCTGACGACTGCCTGGCTAGGTATCGTGATGCTGTGCGTCACGACACTGGCCCAGGCCCAATTGACCATCGAAATCACCCGCGGCAGTGACCGTGCGACGCCCATTGCGGTAGTGCCATTCGCCACGAATGGCGAACAGCTGCCCGAGGACGTGGCACGGGTGATCAGTGACGACCTGGAGCGCAGCGGCCATTTCGCGCCGCTGGCTCGCGATGACATGTTCGACCGTCCGTCGCGCAGCGACGACGTGAGCTATGGAGAATGGCGCGCGCTGGACGTGCGCTACTTGGTCGTCGGTGAAGTCAGCCGTGACGGTGATGGCTACCGAATTCGTTACGAGCTGATGGATGTCAGCGGTAGCCAGCGCATGCTTGGCGAAACCGTCACGGCCGGCAATGGTGAGCTGCGTAGCGGAGCCCACTTCATCAGCGATCAGGTCTTCGAGGAGATCACCGGCATTCGCGGTGCCTTCTCGACGCGAATTGCCTACGTGACGGCACAAGGCGTGGCGGATGATCAACAGTTCGGCCTCTATGTCGCCGATGCCGATGGCCATAATAGCCAGCGCGTGCTGGAGTCCGGGCAGCCGATTCTGTCGCCGGCTTGGTCGCCAGACGGTCAGAAGCTGGCCTATGTCTCCTTCGAAAGCGAGCGTCCGGCCATCTATGTCCAGGATCTGGCTTCCGGGCAGCGTATCCGCATGACATCTTTCGAAGGTCTCAATAGCGCCCCGGCCTGGTCGCCTGACGGGCGGCGTCTGGCCATGTCGCTCTCCAAGGATGGACGTCCCGAGATCTACGTGATGAGCGTTGGCGACCGCAGCGTCGAGCGCCTCACCAACAGCTCCAGCATCGATACCGAGCCGGACTGGGCGCCCGATGGAGAAAGCCTGCTATTCACCTCGGACCGTAGCGGGGGCCCCCAAATCTATCGCTACGATCTGGCGAGCGGCGAGCAGGATCGCCTCACTTTCACCGGCAATTACAATGCTCGTGGCCGTTTTGCCCCGGATGGCGATGCGATCTTTCTGATTCATCGCAGCAGCAATGGCTACCAGGTGGCGAGACAGGACCTCGATTCGGGTCGCCTGGTAACCCTCAGCGAAACGCGCTGGGATGAATCGCCCAGTGTTGCCCCCAACGGGACCATGGTAATCTTCGCCACCCGGCAGGGTGATAATGGCGTGTTGAGCGCCGTGTCAGCCGACGGTCGCGCGTCCTATCGCCTGCCATCGGCCCAGGGTGACGTACGGGAGCCTGCCTGGTCTCCGTTTCTGAACTGATATGCCATCAAGGAGTTTGACGATGCCTTTCCAATCGCATGCCAGGTTGCTGGCCGTGACCTTTTCGCTGGCCCTGATCGCCGGCTGTTCCAGCACCGGCGGTACCCAGGACGGCATGACGGACGGCAGCCGCAGCGGAACCGATAGCGGAGTCGCGGGCACCGGACAGGTCAGCAGCAGTGGCGTTGGTACCACCGGTGATCGCGCCGGCCAGCAAGCCGATGGTCGGATCCCCGAGGTGCGTACCATCTACTTCGATTTCGATAGTGATACCATCAAGTCCCAGTACGAGCCAGTGTTGACGGCGCATGCGCGCTACCTGCGCAGCAACGGTAATGCCAGGGTGGTACTCCAGGGCCATACCGATGAGCGCGGTACCCGCGAGTACAACTTGGCACTGGGCGAGCGACGTGCCGGGTCGGTCAGTCGATTCCTGGAAGTGCAAGGCGTTTCGCCGTCGCAAATCGAAGTGGTCAGCTACGGCGAGGAGCGTCCCGCTGTACAGGGCCATGATGAAGAAGCGTATGCCGAGAATCGCCGCGTCGTCTTCGACTACTGATCGGCTCGGCGCCATGCGTCGATGGAGTCATGCATGAAACACAGTCTGAAACGGCTGTGCGGCGCGGGAGCCCTGGTGCTCCCGTTGTCCGTATGGCTGCCGGCGGTGGCCCAGCAGGGCCCCGTCGTGGAAGATTTGCGCGGCGGGTCGGGCTCTTTCATGGACCAGACGGCGGTGCGCGAGGAATCCGGCGGCAACCTGGTGATCTTCAACCAGGTTCAGCAGCACGAGGAGGAGATCCGCCAGCTGCGCGGCCAGGTGGAGGAGTTGCGCCACCAGTTGGAGCAGCTTCGCAATCAGACGCGACAACAGTACATGGATCTGGACGAGCGGCTGATGGCCGAGGATGCCGGCATGGAATCGCCCGAGGTGGATGAACAGGCCGCTCGCCAGGTTGCCGAGACCCCCTCACCGAGCGGTACCAGCGATGAGGCCCAGGCCGCCTATCAAGCCGCTTTCGCCCACGTCCAGTCGCGCGAGTTCGAGCAGGCGATCAGCGCCTTCGAGAGGTTCGTGGAAGAGCATCCCGACACCCGTCTGACGGCCAACGGCTACTACTGGCTGGGTGAGCTGCATTCGGCAGAAGCGAATCTCGAAGCGGCGGATGTCGCCTTCCGGCGAGTGATCGATGACTTCCCGGATAGCAGCAAATTGCCCGATGCGCTCTACAAGTTGGGTCTGGTCAAGGCACGCCAGGGCGAACCCGAGGAGAGTCGGGCTCTCCTGGAGCGAGTCCGCGACGATCACCCCGACAGCAGCGCCGCCGGGCTTGCTGACGATTTCCTCCGCCAGTCGCTATGATGCGCGTGCTGACAAAGGAACAGCCATGAACTGCAAGATCGACTACCAGGCGCCCGCCGGCCTGCTGAAAGAGCGGATCGTGCTGGTAACGGGAGCCGGTGACGGCATCGGCCGGGCAGCGGCGCTGGCCTTCGCCCGCCATGGGGCCACGGTGATCCTGTTGGGGCGCACCCTTGCCAAGCTGGAGACGGTCTATGACCAGATCGAAGCGGAGGGGTTGCCCCAGCCGGCCATTTTTCCGCTGAACTTCGAAGGGGCAACGCTCAAAGACTATCACGACATGGCCGAGACGCTGGACAAGGAGTTCGGGCGTCTCGATGGGTTGCTGCACAATGCCGGTTTGCTGGGCAACATCACGCCTTTCGTGCAGTACGACCCGGCGCTGTGGGAGCAGGTGATGCAGGTCAACATCAATGGGCCGACCTGGATGACCCAGGCATTGATGCCGTTGCTCGAGGCCTCGAAAGACGCTTCGGTGGTGTTCACCTCTTCAGGGGTGGGGCGCAAGGGGCGAGCCTACTGGGGCGCCTATAGCGTATCCAAGTATGCCACCGAAGGCTTCATGGAGGTGCTGGCCGACGAGGTCGAGCATCTGGGCAACATCCGCGTCAACAGCCTCAACCCCGGGGCCACCCGTACCCGAATGCGCGCCAATGCCTATCCGGGAGAGGATCCCGAAGCACTGCTGACGCCAGAGGCGATCATGCCCACCTATCTATGGCTGCTGGGTCCCGACAGCCGCGGGCACAACGGCGAGCGCTTCGACGCCCAGCCTCCCAGGTGACGCATGGCTGCGCACGACCGTACAGGTCATGCAGGGGCCAATAGGGCGGCGGTCAGCGCCTCGCCGGTGGCGAACCACCGATCGGCAGGCCAGTCGCGGTAGTCCTCGTCCAGCGCGATGTAGCCGTAGCCCACTGCTACGCCGACCATGCCGGCGTAGCGGGCCGCTTCCATGTCGCGGCGATGGTCACCAATGTACCAGCACCGCTCTGCGCTCACACCGAGTCGTTCGGCGGCATGCCATAGCGGGGCCGGATCGGGTTTGCGAACCGGCAGATCGTCGGCGCAAACCAGCACTCCGGGCTGGAGGGCCAGGGCAGCCACCAGCGGGGCGGCGTAGGCGCGCGGCTTGTTGGTGACGATGCCCCAGGGACGAGTCGCCGCCTGCCAGCTCGTCAGCAACGAAGTCAGTGCAGGAAACACCCGACTCTCGGCGGCAACCGACTCGCCGTAGGCAGCGAGCAAGAAGTCACGGGCGTCGTCGTGACCTTCGGCCGTCTTTTCCAGCCCTAGCGCCAGGGTGACCAGCGCGCTGCCACCGTTGGAAACCTGGGCGCGGATGACCTCATAGGGAAGCGGCGACAATCCATGATGGGCGCGCAGGGCGTTGGTGGCCCGAGCCAGGTCTGGCGCCGTATCCACCAGGGTGCCATCCAGGTCGAAGAGCAGGGCATCGGGGCGAGCGTTCACGGCTGCTCCCGGCGGCAGTGCATGAGATAGTTGACCGAGACATCGCTGGCCGAGAGACGGTAACGGCGGGTCAGTGGGTTATAGACCAGCCCGCTCTGCTCGCGCACGTCGAGTTCCGCTTCACGACACCACTCGGCCAACTCCGAAGGGCGAATGAACTTGGCATAGTCATGGGTGCCGCGGGGCAGCATGCGCAGCAGGTATTCGGCCCCCACTATCGCCAGTGCATAGGCCTTGGGGTTGCGGTTGAGGGTGGAGAAGAACACGTGTCCGCCGGGCTTGACCAGGGTTGCACAGGCGCGAATCACCGAAGCCGGGTCGGGCACGTGTTCGAGCATCTCCAGGCAGGTGACCACGTCGAACTCGCCAGGCCGGGTCTCGGCCATGGTTTCGGCGCTGGCGAGGCGGTAGTCCACGTCGACTTCGCTGCGTCGCGCATGCAGGCGGGCCACCCCCAGTGGCGCTTCGCCCATGTCGATGCCGGTCACGCTGGCTCCGCGGTGAGCCATGGCTTCGGCAAGCAGGCCTCCGCCGCAGCCCACGTCGATCACTCGTCGGCCGGCCAGCCCGCAGCGCGCATCGATGAAGTCGAGGCGTAACGGATTGATGTCATGCAGTGGCTTGAACTCGCTGTCCGGATCCCACCAACGGCTGGCCAGGGATTCGAACTTGGCGACTTCCGCGGGGTCGACGTTGGGCTGTGGGACGCTTGTGCTCATCGGGGCTCTCCCTGTGTTTGGCGAGCCGCCATTAGCATCGGCAGGCTCCTTCGGTATCATGCGCGTATTGTACCCGTAGCCGATGCGGCATTCCCATGATTCGGGGTCTCGAACGCGCACAGGCGTTGCGGAGCCCGCTGACAAGGACGATTCCATGATACGCAAGGCCGTTCTGCCCGTTGCCGGGCTCGGCACTCGCTGCCTGCCGGCCTCCAAGGCGATTCCCAAGGAGATGATCACCATCGTCGACCGCCCCGTGATTCAGTACGTGGTGGAGGAGGCGGTGGCCGCCGGCATACGCGATATCGTGCTGGTCACCCATACCAGCAAGAGCGCCATCGAGAACCACTTCGACAAGCATTTCGAACTGGAAGCGACCCTCGAGGCCAAAGGCAAGTGGGATCTACTCGAAGAGCTGCGCCGCATCGTCCCGGATGACGTCAACGTCATCAGCGTGCGCCAACCGGAGCCATTGGGGCTGGGCCATGCCGTGCTCCGTGCACGGCCGGTGATCGGGGATGACGAACCCTTCGCCGTGCTGCTGCCCGACGTGCTGGTCGATAACGAGGGCCTGGAACGGAGCGATCTGGCCGGCATGCTCGATGCCTTCGAGGCGACCGGGCGTAGCCAACTGATGGTCGAGGAAGTGCCATGGGATCGCGTCGACCGGTATGGCATCGTCGCGCCCGAACGCGATGTGCCGGCAGCAGGGCAGTCGGCGCCACTGAGCGGCCTGGTCGAAAAACCCAGGCGTGAGGCCGCGCCTTCCAACCTCGCCGTGATCGGCCGCTACGCATTGCCCGGCGCGATCTTCGCGCTGCTCGCCGAGACGCCGCCCGGGGCAGGCAACGAGATTCAACTGACCGACGCCATCGAAACCTTGCGGGCCGCCGAAGGCGTGGATGCGTGGCGCATGAGCGGCCAGACCTTCGACTGCGGCCAACCCCTGGGCTACCTCGAGGCAACGCTGGCTTATGGCCGGCGCCATCCGCGTTTGGGTGCGGGCTTTCGCGAGCTACTCGCCCGCTACGCCCGGTCGGAGTGAGTGCGATGCGCGTCGAGATTCATGGCAGCGAACTGCCAGCAGTGACCGCAGCCGCGGCCCTGGCATGGGTGGGGCATCGCGTTCACTGGGTGCCCCATGCGAGCATGCCCTGGACGTCGCTGGCACAGGCCGGTTGGCTGGTACGCGAGCCGCAACTGCTGGCTCGTCTGGAAGAAGGCCGCCAGCAGGGCACGCTCACGGTGGCGGGGCATGACGACGTCGGCCCCGCTATCGTCGACGCCCTGTGGCTGGCCTTGTCGCCGGAGCAGCGTGGCGATGCCGATACGCGGGTCGTCGACGCGATTCATGAGCGCAAGCGGCCGCTGTTGCTGGTGAACAATTCGACGTTTCCGGTCGGTGAGACCGAGCGCCTGGGCAGCCTCGGCGAGCCGATCCACGCGGTCGCTCTAGTCGATACCCTCGAAGAAGGGCGTGCCTGGGAAAGCTTTACTCGTCCCGGACGCTGGCTACTGGGCCGTGACGATGACTGGTCGGAAGCCCAGGTTCGAGAACTGCTGCGTGCCTTCAATCGACGGCGCGATGTATTTCAGTGCATGCCGCGGCGTGCTGCTGAACTCACCAAGCTGGCCACCATCGGCATGCTGGCGACGCGCATCAGCTACATGAACGAGATCGCCGGTTTGGCCGATACTCTGGGCGTCGATGTCGAGTTCGTTCGACAGGGGATGGGGGCCGACTCGCGCATCGGCTACGAGTATCTCTATCCCGGCTGCGGCTTCGGCGGTCCCAATTTTTCGCGTGACCTGATGCGTCTGGCCGATGTCCAGGAAGCCAGCGGGCGGCACTCGGCACTGCTGGAGCAGGTTCTCGACATCAACGAGCAGAAGAAGGAAACCCTGTTTCGCAAGCTGTGGACGCATTTCCACGGTCGCCTGGAGGGGCGAACGGTGGCGGTCTGGGGAGCGGCTTTCAAGCCCGGGTCGGCGCGCATCGATCATGCCCCGGTGCTCACCTTGCTCGAAGCCCTGTGGGCCCAGGGCGTCAGCGTACGGCTCCATGACCCGGTCGCGACGCCGTCCCTGCGCGCGGCGGTCGGTGACCACCCGCAACTGGCCCTCTTCGACGGCGATCCCTATCTGGCTTGCCAGGGAGCCGATGCGCTGATGCTCGTCACCGAGTGGAAGCACTATTGGAACCCTGACTGGAAACGTCTTTCTGACTTGCTCGATGAGCGTTTGGTGCTCGATGGGCGCAATATCTACGATCCCCACCACGTGGCGGAATGGGGGTTGACCTACCGTGGTATCGGCCGGCGCGCCGATCCTCGCGAACAGCGTTCACGACGTTGATGCCCTGACGTGCGCAGAGGCGGTGCCTCTGCGTACAATGAGCGGGACCGTCGTCCCGGTGACAAGGAGTTAGCCATGCCCGAAGCGCGTCCTACCGAGCGACGCCCCATCGTGCCGGACCCTGAGGCCAGCGTCTCGCGTTCTGCCCGTTCCGTGTCGCCCGCTCCCCGGTTGTGGCCGATCTACCTGCTATTGTTCATGCTGGTCGCTGGCCTTGGCGCGCTGGCCTGGTTCGGCTGGCAGGAACGACTGCGGCTGGAGGCCGAATGGGGGCGTCTGTCGGGTGAAATGTCCAATGTGCATGCTCGTTTCGACGCCCAGGAAGGACGTGGCGACTGGCTCGAGCATCTCGAAACGCGCCTCGATACGCTGGAGGGGCGCAACGATGCCCTCGATGCACGTACCACGGGCTTGGAGATCGAGCTGGAGCAGCGTTCGGGCAGCGATGCCGAGCGCGTCGATGTCCTCGACGCACGCCTAGACGAGCTGGCCGAGCAACTCGCTACCGTCGATCAGGAGGCGGCCACGCGTGATGCGTTGCTGGCAGCTCTAGGGGCTTCCTTGGATGCGCTGGAGCGTACCGGCGACGAAGGTCGCCAGGCTCTTGCGGCGCGTCTGGATTCGCTGGAGTCGGCCGCCCCGCGGCGCGACGAGGCGCTCGAGAGCCTGGCCGAGCAGCAGGATGAGCATGCCGCGGCCCTGGAGAACTTGCAGGCACGGGATGAGGCCTCTCAGGAGCGTCTCACGGCATTGAGCGAGACGCTCGATCGTGTCGACGGCCGTATCGAGTCATTGGAGAATCAGCACAGCGATGATGTCGACGCATTGGCCGACGTACAGGATCGCCTCTCCTCTGCCGAGAGCGAATTGCGTGAACTGCGCCGTTCGCAGCTTGCACTGAGTGCTGAGCTGGAAAGCCTGCAGCCGTGACTGGAACGAGTCGTTGCAGCGGAACGGTTCGGGGATGCTGTCAGCCAGGAAGCCGTTGAGTATGGGAAGACGCGTAATTGGCCGCTGCGCAACAGCGGTCCTGGCGTTCGGCATGGGCCAGGCAGCCATGGGCATCGAGGCACGCATCGACGGCCTGTCCGACGAGGCCGCCGATAACGTTCGCCACTACCTCAGCGACCTGGAAGCCGAGCGGTATGGTCGCGCTCGCCTCGAGGGCGAGATTCGGCGCCGGACCCGGGAGGCGATGCGCGTCTACGGCTACTACGATCCGGTCATCGAGCAACGGCTCGGTGACGAGGATCCCCCTCGCCAGGTAAGCCTTACCATTGACCCCGGACGTCAGGTACGTATCGAAGAATTGGCTCTCGAGCTCGTCGGCGATGCCCAGAGCGATCCGCCGTTTCGCGATGTCCTGGACGCCTTCCCGCTGTCGGAAGGCGACCCACTGGCTCATGCCCCGTGGGATCGCATGCGCAGTCGCCTGGCCGGGCTCGCCCTGGAGCGAGGTTATTTCGACTGGCGCTTCGTCGACCGGCGCATGGAAGTGCGCCCCTTCGCCCACAGCGCGCGGCTCTACCTGACCCTGGACAGCGGCCCTCGCTACCGCTTCGGCAACGTCGCCATCCGCGGCAGCCACATCGATCCGGTACGGCTGCGGCGCATGGCGCCATTCGTCCAAGGCGAGCCTTATCGCGCCGGTGATGTCGCCGTCTATTCCCAGCGTCTGGGCCAGGCCGGGTGGTTCGACTCGATTAGCGTACGCCCACGACTGGATGACGAGCGCAAGCTGGCCCTGCCTCCCGCAACACTGGGTTGGGGGAATGCCGTGGCGACCGAAGGTGGCGCGGTGCTTGGCAGTGATGCTGCGGCATCACTGGAGCCTCGCATTGCATCATCGGCCCTGGAAACCGTGGCCAATCTGACGGCGTCCGAGCAGCCGGAGATGCCCATCGACGTGGTGGTGAGCCCGGCCGATCGTCACCAGTTCGAAGTCGGCGTGGGTTATGCCACCGACGTGGGGCCGCGGTTGCGGTTCGCTTGGGAACAGCCGTGGATCAACCGCCTGGGCCACAGTCTGGAGCACGACCTCTACCTGTCGGCTCCCGAGCAGCGTTTCAGCGGCACGTATACGATGCCGCTGGAAAATCCGCTGCGCGATCAATACCGCTTGCAGTACGGTCTTCGTCATCGCGACAACGAGGATACGCGCACGCTGGAAAGCACCGTGGAATTCGCGCGGCGCTGGGAGTTCGAGAACCGTTGGGTACAGACGCTCTTTCTGCGCGCCACCTTCGAGGATTTCACCCAGGGCAACGAGGCCGACAGCGTGCTCGTCTACTATCCCGGCATCAGCTGGTCGCGCATCCGCAGCCGCAATCCGCGCTTTCCCACCTGGGGTGACCGCCAGCGTTTCGGCATCGAGTATTCCGACTCGCTGTGGGGGTCCGATGCCGACTTCCTGCGGTTGACCGGCGATACCGAGTGGATTCGCATGTTGGGTGACGACAATCGTTTCGTCGGCCGTGTCGGGCTGGGAGCCATCGTTACTGACGATTTTTCGCAGCTTCCTCCATCGCTGCGTTTCTTCACCGGCGGCGATCGCAGCGTGCGCGGCTATGCCTACGAAAGCCTGGCACCGCGCAATGAGGAGGGCGAACTGCGCGGCGGTGAGCAACTGCTCACCGCGAGCCTGGAGTACCAGCGCCGCGTCACCGGCGACTGGTGGGCCGCGGCTTTCGTCGACACCGGCGACGCTTTCGACGACTGGTGGCCGCAAACGCTCAATACCGGTGCCGGGGTCGGCGTCCGCTGGGTCTCTCCGGTGGGGCCGATCCGCGTCGATATCGCCCATCCCTTCGACGATGAAGACGATTCTTGGCGCCTCCACTTCGCCATCGGTCCGGAGTTCTGATGCGTCGTTTTGCAAGAAGCCGTGCCCTGAGTCGTGCACTGCTGGGACTGGCCATCGCGCTGCCGGTCTGGTGTCTGGGGCTCGTTCTCTTCGCTCTGGGTCTGGCTCTCTCCCCCTGGGGCACCGGACTGCTGCTGGACGAAGGCGTCAAACGCGGTTATTTCCAGCTCGAGGCTGCCGAAGGGGCACCACTGGACCGCCTGATGCTGCATGGCTTGCATATCGAGGCGGGGCCGGCCGCCGTGTCCGTCGAGCGCCTGGAACTGGCCTGGGCCGAAGATTGCCTGCTGCGTGGACGCCTATGCATTGACCGGCTGACCGTGGAAGGCGTGGACGTTCGTCTGCCCCGCAGCGAGGAGAAGAGCGGTGACGAGTCGGAGGCCGCCGGCGAGGGGCTCGGTGAGATCGCATTTCCGCTGCCGCTCGTGATCCGTGAACTGGCGCTTGCCGACGTCGACATTCGGCTGGCGGATGGCACCCGTGTGCGTATCGACGATTTCACCAGCGGTGCCGAAGCCCAGGGTGCATCGTTCGAACTGGCGCCCACGCGCTTGTCCGGCCTCCACCTGATCCTGCCGCTGTCGCCGGGAGCGAGACTGGCACTCAGCGAAACCGACAGTGAAGAGTCTCGTCTCGCGGCGTCGGCCATCGATGCGGCCATCGCCGCTCAGTCGCCCTTGCCGGCAGCGGCCGCCGCTGAACTCGAGGGCATGGCGGCCATGCCGCTGGCAGAGCGCGAGCGCCGGACGCTGCCCACCATCGACCTGCCGCTGGATGTCTCGGTGCCTCAGCTGGCCGTCGAGGACATCACCTTGACGGGGCCCATCGACTATCATGTGCGACGTGTCGATCTGACGCTCACGGCTAGCGAGCATACGGTGGAAGTGGCGCCGCTCGAGGTGACGAGCCTGGATGTCGATGCGCGACTCTCGGCGCGTGTCGAGCTGCGCGACGACTATCCGCTCGAGGCCCGCCTGGAAACCGACCTGTGGTTGCCCGAGCGGTTTCCGGAGCTGGCCGGCGAGCGCTTGACGCTCGAACTGGATGGCAGCCTGGCTGCGCTCGACGCCGAGTTGACCGCCCGTGGGCCGGTCGATGCCGAGCTACGCGCGCAGTTCGACGTTCTTGATCCGACGCTGCCATTCACCGCCTCGCTGGACAGTTCGCTGCTGCAGTGGCCGCTACCGCCACGCACGAGCGTTGCGGAGGCAACGCCACGGGACGACCAGCCGGGGGCGGCCGCCCCCTACCTCGCGGAGGACGTGGCGCTGCACCTGGAAGGCGATCTGCTCCACTATCGCGCCGCACTGTCGTTGCAATTGGAAGGGCCGCAGATTCCGCGCACCCGGGTGGCGCTGTCAGGCAACGGCGATCGCAGCCAGTTCGCCTGGACGCCGCTGTCGCTCGCTCTGGGGCCGGCATCGGCGGTGAGTCGCGGGCGGGTCGCCTGGGAAGACGGCCTCGACGTCGAGGCGAACCTGCGTTTCGACGATGTCGATCCCGGACGTTTCATCGACGGGGGGCACGGGCAGCTGAGCGGCGACCTCCAGGTGAGCTTCCATCAGATGGCGGGCGGTTGGCAGGTGAACGTGCCCGACGTCGCCATCGAGGGCGAGCTGGCCGAGCGAGCGCTCTCCCTCCGGGCCCGGCTGAAGGGCGACAGCGACATGCGCTGGGCCATCGAGCGCTTCGATTTTCGCCAGGCGGACAATCGCCTGAGCGCCAGTGGCGAGGTGGCCGAAACGGCTCTCGATCTCAGAGGAGAGATCGACATGCCGGTGCTCGCCTCGCTGCACGAGGCTCTGTCCGGTTCGTTGAGCGGTGAATTCATCGCCTCGGGAAGCCTCGAGGCGCCGCGTCTCGAGCTCACCTTGAATGGCGATGGACTGGCCTTCGCCGACAATCGCATGTCGTCATTGAGGCTGGCCGGGGAGGCCAGTGGGTTGGAGGATACCGCTTTCGACGTCGAACTCGGCGTTGATGACGTTACCGTCGGCGGACAACGCCTCGAGAGCGTTGCGTTGAACCTGGAAGGACGTCTATCCGAGCATCGTCTGACGCTCGACGTCACCGGCGACGAGGGGCAGCCGGTGAGCGCCGTGGCCCTGCGCCTGTCGGGCGCTCTCGGTGCGGACCGTCAGCGCTACCGAGGCACCCTCGATCCGCTGAACCTCGCCAGCGAGTACGGCGATGTGGTGTTGGAAGAGGCGCTGGCCTTCGAGGTGGATCTTGCCCGGGCGGAATCCCGGGTGGAGCCGTTCTGCCTGCGCCGCGAGCGGGGTGGCCGCCTGTGTCTCGACGAGCCCATGACGGCGAGTGCCGAGCGTGGGCGCGCGGTACTGTCGCTGCGGGATCTGCCCATGGATCTCGTCGAGCCCCGGTTGCCCGAGGCTTGGCAGGTCGAGGGAGAGACCGACCTGAGCCTGATCGCCGAATGGCGTCGTGGCGGCGTCGAATGGCTGGCCCGGGCCGACCTGGCCAGCCGCCTGGCCCTGCAGGGGGAGGATGCCTATGGCCAACCCTGGGAATTGCCGCCCTCGCGTCTCGACGCCACGCTGGAGGCCGACCCGACCCGCGCGGATCTGGATCTGACGCTGGAGCTGGCCGAATCGGGCAACGTGTCGCTGGACCTGGGCATTGCCGAGCCGCTGGAGGAAGGGCGCCTGGAGGGCGAACTACGCCTCGATGCGCTCCAGTTGTCGCGTTACCGCACCCTGGTGGTGGGCATCGAGACCCTGGAGGGCTCGCTGGACGGGGCGGTGAGCATCGCCGGGACGCGGCACACTCCCGCGCTCGATGGGCAGATGGGCCTGTCCGACTTGCAGGTCAGTGGCGTCGACGTGCCGGTGGTCGTGCGCGACGGCGAAGTGAACGTCGATTTCGCGGGTGACAGCACACGCATCGAGGGTTTCGTGGCGGCCGAGGAGGGGAGATTGACCATTGCCGGCGACGCTGCCTGGCCGGCCCCCGACGACTGGCGGGTGGCCGTCGACCTGGATGCGACGGCGGAACCGCTGCAGATGGCACTTCAGGGGGTGGGGCGGCTGCGCGTCGCGCCGGACGTCCAGGTGCGCGTCACACCGTCTCTGCTGCAAGTGCGCGGTCAGGTCCAGGTGCCCTGGGCGCGTCTCGAGGTGGGGCAGCGCCCGGCTTCTGCGGTAGGTCCGAGTCCCGACGAGGTGATCATCAGCGAGCGCGAGGATGAGCGTCGCCGCGAGGCGGAGCGGGCCGCCGAGGAGGGCGCCGGTACCGGGACAGCACTGAACGAAGCGGGCATGGCGGTGGACGTACGTATCGACCTGAACCTGGGGCCGGACATGATCCTCGAGGCCTACGGACTCAGTTCGGGGCTCGATGGCGCTCTCGAGGTCCGTCAGCAGAACGGGCCGGTCCAGCTGTTCGGCGATGTCAACCTGACCGACGGCCGCTTTCGTGCCTTCGGTCAGGACTTGCTGATTCGTCAGGGGGCACTGCTGTTCAGCGGCCCTCCCGATCAGCCGCTGCTCGATTTCGAGGCGATCCGCAACCCCGAGGTCACCGAGGATGGCGTGGTGGCCGGCCTGCGCGTCGAGGGTTTCGCCGCCGCGCCGAATCTCAGCATCTTCTCCGAACCCGCCATGGACGAAGCGCGTGCACTCTCGTACCTGCTGCGCGGCAGGGCTCCTCGCGATGGCGATACCGACGGCGCTCTGACCTCGGCACTGGTGGGCCTCACGGTGGGGCAGACCGGCGGTGCCGTGGGCGCCATCGGCGAAGCCTTCGGCATCGGCGATCTCAGTCTGGAAACGGCGGGAGGCGGCGAAGACAGTCAGGTGGTAGTGAGCGGCTATCTCACCGACGACCTGCGGATCAGCTACGGGGTGGGCATCTTCTCGCCGATTGCCGAACTGGCCCTGCGTTATACGCTGTGGCGCAACCTGTACCTGGAGGCCATCTCCGGTGCCGCCCAGGCCGTCGACCTGATCTATGCCTTCAGCCGCCCCGGCGAGCCACCCATCATCGAGCCATCCCGCTGAGAGGGCTTGGTTGCCCTCTCGGCCATGGCGCATACTGGGCTCCCCTTGCCGACAACGAGATTGGACTCGCCATGATCATCGATCCCGCCGACGCTCTGCCAGGACGCGACTCGCCGTTGCCCATCAGCGGAAGACACGCCGTTTCCGGACGTTCCATGCTGCCGCCGTTCCCCTCGGGGCACGAGGTCATCGTGCTGGGGCTGGGCTGTTTCTGGGGGGCCGAACGGCTCTTCTGGGAGCTGCCGGGAGTCCACGTCACCGCCGTGGGCTATGCCGGTGGCGTGACGCCCAATCCCACCTATGAAGAGACCTGTACCGGCCTGACCGGTCACGCCGAGGTGGTGCGAGTGGTGTTCGATCCCGCCCGGCTCGACCTCACCACGCTGTTGCGGGTGTTCTGGGAAGCCCACGATCCCACCCAGGGCATGCGCCAGGGCAACGACGTGGGAAGCCAATATCGCTCGGCGATCTATGCCACCAGCGAAACGCAGCGCAGCGAGGCAGAGCGCAGCCGCGACGCCTACCAGCGCTCGCTGGACGCCGCAGGGAAGGGGCGTATCACCACCGAAATCGCTCTTCTCGAGACCTTCTATCCGGCCGAGGAGTATCACCAGCAATATCTGCACAAGAACCCACAGGGCTACTGCGGGCTGAAGGGGACCGGGGTCAGCTGCCCGATTTGATGCGCTGCGCGGTGCTCGCCTGGCAAGGGACCGCTGGAGTGGTCCACGCCTCGAGTTCCTGAGCGAGGCGCCGGGCGAGCCAGGGACGCAGGCGTCCTTCGCGCCACTCCATGAAACCGACGTGTCCGCCATGGCGAGCCAATTCGATGCGGACGGCATCGCCAGCGGGCGGCAGTCGATCGTAGAGGCTGCTTGGCATGAATGGGTCGTCTTCGGCATGCAGGATGAGGGTCGGCAGCTCGATCTCGCCGAGCAAGGGCCCTGCCGAGGCGCGCCGGTAGTAATCGTCGGCATCCGCGAAGCCGTGCAAGGGCCCGGTGATGGCATCATCGTAGGCCCGCAGGCTGTCGAGCCCGTCCAGGGCGCGAGCGTTGATTGCCAGCGGGAGCGTCTGGGCGGCAATCCGGCGACGAACCCTGGCCTTTAGCGAATGCAGCAAATGGCGCTCGTAGAGCCTGGCGAATCCGCGGTGCAGGGCATCGGCACTGGCGGCGAGGTCGAGGGGGGCGCTGATCACGATGGCGCCTGCCAGATCCAATCCGTCGCCGCCTTGCTCGGCCACCAGCTTGAGCAGCATGTTGCCGCCGAGAGAAACTCCCGCAGCGACCTTGAGTGCGTGGGGATAGCGGTGGGCGAGCTGGCCGATCAGCCAGTAGGCATCCGCCGTATCCCCACTGTGGTAAGCGCGCGGCAGGCGGTTGGCGCGCCTGCCGCAGCCGCGGAAGTGCATGAGAACGGCCCGCCAGCCCAATTTGGCTGCCGTGCCGAGCAGCCAGCGAGCGTAAGGCGAAGCGATGGAGCCTTCCAGGCCGTGGAAGAGCAGAAAGACCGGTGTCTGAGCATCGTGAGGCGCCGGTCGTGCCCAAGCCAGCTCGACGAAGTCGCCATCGGGGAGTTCCAGTGTTTCCCAGTCGTAGGCCAGGCGCTGCCGGGGCAAGAGGCGCGGCAGCAGGGTCTGCACGTGCGGATTGCTCAACCCTCGCGGCGGCTGGAAATCGGCGGTGTGCAGGTGGCCGGCCATCGTGTGATCACTCGCTGCGCTCAGACATTGTCCGAGCGGTGCCTAAGGCTCGGGCGTCAGGTTGTCGGCTCCATCACGGGTGATCCGCACGTTGTCTTCGATGCGGATGCCGCCATGAGGGGCCAGTCGCTCGACCCGTCTCCAGTCGATGTCGGCGCCCACCGGCGATTCGCGCAGTGGCGACAGCAACATCGGGATGACATACAGTCCCGGTTCTATGGTGACCACCATGCCCGCCTCCAGTTCGCGCGTCAGACGCAGCGCGGGGTCGGCGTCGGGCGGTGGCAGCGGAGTACCGTCGGTGGCGCGACGACTGGCAACGTCGTGTACCTGCAAGCCTAGCAGGTGACCGAGCCCGTGGGGGCAGAAGGCACGGGTGATGCCATTCGCCACGGCTGCCTCGGCGCTGCAGGAGACCAGGCGGTGTTCCACGAGCAGTGCGCCGAGTTCGTGATGCATGCGTTCATGCAGGGCACGAAACGACATTCCCGGCGCCAGTGCTTCCACCAACCGCTGCTTGAGCGCCGTCATCGCGTCTATCAACGGCGGGAACAGGGAGTCGGCATCGGGGCCAGCCCAACTGCGAGTGATGTCGGCGCAGTAGCCGCGATGGCGATGGCCGGCATCCACCAGCAGACTGCGGCGCTGCGTTGCAGGTGCGGTATCGTAGTGCTGGTAGTGCAATACGCCGCCGTGGGCGTTGAGACCGACGATGTTACCGTAAGGCACCTCGCTCTCGCGCTGCCGCGAAGCCGCGAGATAGGCGAGCTGGATGTCGAGCTCGGCCGCCTCGCCGGCCAGGAAGGCGTCTCGTGCCGCCAAATGACCGCTCATGGCGTAACGGTTGGCTTCGACGAGGCAGGCGATTTCGTAGTCGCTCTTGCGCACCCGAAGCTCGTCGAGCTCGGCGATCAATGCTGGCGGATTGAGCCGTGCGCCCAGTGAGGCCGCCACCTCCTCGGTGACGTCGCCAAGGAGAGCGAAACGGCCCAGCGGCAGGGCGGGCGGTCGGTCGAAGCGACCGCTCTCGATATCGAAGCGCTCGACCCAGGCCTCCTCCGGCAGTGTGGCCGACAGGTGCCAGAAGTCGTCGGGAGCGTGGAAGTAGAGCTGCGGCCGCTGACCGGGGCGAATCAGCAGCCAGCTGTGGGCAAGGCCCGACATCGGCACCCAGTGCAAAAAGTGTGCGTACGTGGCGAAGCTCGCTTCCTGATCGTCGGCGAAATGGCGATGCGGGCGTCCGCTGTAGAGCAGCACGCCGTCCAGGCCGTTGCGCTGCAGGGTGGCGGCGTAGGCGGCCTCGAGCGCATCGAGGTGGCGCGCCTGCAGGCCATCGAGGTCGGTGGTCATGGGGGCTCCGTTGCGAGTGGTCAGGACGGGGCTGCCGACAGGCCGTCCCAGAATGCCGCTACCGCTGACCGTTCGTCACCGGCACGACGATAGAGGCGAATCTCCAGTGGTACCTGCCAGCGTTCCCCTCCGGCGGGGACCAGCGAGCCGGCGTCGAGGGCGTCACGCACGCTGCGCTCGGGAAGCCAGCCCAGACCGTAGCCCAGCGCCACCAGCTCGCGGATGTTGCCGCTCTGGATGCTTTCGTTGAGGATGCTGAATTCCGGCGCTTCGCCGAGGCGCGCCAGGTGGGCGCGAATCGCTGCATCGATCAGTCCGCGCGGATGGTAGGCAATCAACGGTAGGCGCGAGGCACCCTCCAGGGCAAACCGGGGGCGGCCGTTCGCTTCCGGCAGCGAGACGGGGATCAATCGCTCCTGGCCCAGCAGGCGGGAAGGGAAATCCTCGGTGTCGGGTTCGACGCCGCAGGGGGTGGGCGGCCAGTAGCACAGCACCAGGTCACACTCCTCGCGGGCCAACGCCCGGAAGTAGTCGTCCACCAGCCAGCCGGTCGCGCGTAGATAGGGGGTGACCGGGGACGACGTGCCCCACTGAGCGAGCCAGTGAGGCACGAAGTGAATCAGCAGGCTTTGCGGCGCGGCCAGACGCAACTGCCCCGACTGCTGCTCGGCGAGCTGGGCCAGGCGGCGGCGTCCCTCGGTGACGCGCTGGGAAACGTCGTGGCACAGGCTGAGGAACTCCTCACCAGCCGGCGTGAGCGACAGCGGCAGCGTCTGGCGGTTGATCAGGGTGGTGCCCATCTCGTCCTCGAGCAGCTTGATGCGCCGTGAAAAGGTCGGCTGGGTGACGTTCTGCTGCTCGGCGGCCCGCGAAAAGTGCCGGGTGCGGGCCAGGGCGATGAAGTCTTCCAGCCAGCGTAGTTCCATGTCGTCTCCCTGAACGGGCGGGGTGCCAAACCCGCCATTATGCCAGAGTCAGCACGGGTTCAGTCGATCCGGCCTTCCTCGATGGCGTGGCACGCAACCCGTGCGCCGTCATCGCAGGCGATCAACGCCGGCACCTCCTCGCGACAGCGTGCATTGGCGTGGGGACAGCGGGCATGGAAGACGCATCCCGAGGGCAGGTCGACCGGCGTCGGCACTTCTCCCTCCAGGCGGATGTGCTGGGGGCGGTCGTCTTCGAGACGCGGAATCGCCGAGATCAGCGCGCGGGTGTAGGGGTGGCGGGGCTTGGCGAACAGCGTGGCCGTGGGGGCGACCTCGCAGACGCGGCCCAGGTACATCACCGCTACCCGGGTGCCGAAGTGCTCGACCACGGCCAGGTCGTGGGTGATGAACAGATAGGTCAGGTTGTGCTGCTGCTGGGCATCCATCAGCAGGTTGAGCACCTGGGCCTGGATGGAGACGTCGAGTGCCGAGATGGGTTCGTCGGCAACGATGAATTCCGGATCCACGGCGAGTGCCCGGGCAATGGCGATGCGCTGTCGCTGACCGCCGGAGAATTCGTGCCCGTAGCGCTTGCCCCAGTCCGCCGCGATGCCTACCGAGGCCATCACTTCGGCGACCTTGTCGGCGACTTGCTGGCGAGACCAATCCGGATGGTGCAGGTAAATCGGCTCCTCCAGGGTCTGCTGAATGGTCATGCGCGGATTGAGCGACGCATAGGGATTCTGGAAGATCATCTGCATGCGACGGCGGTAGGGCATCAGCGCCTTGGTCGACAGATCATCGATGCGCTGGCCATCATAGCGGATCTCGCCTGCCGACGGATGCAGCAATCCCATTACCGTACGCGCCACCGTGGATTTTCCGCAGCCCGACTCGCCGACCACGCACAGCGCCTCGCCGCGCTGAATCTCCAGGTCGACGCCGTTGATGGCGTGCACGTGCTCCTGTTCGCGAACCAGTTTGCCGCCCTTGAACTTGAGCTGCTCGAGGAAATCGCCGGAGAGCGAGAAGCGCTTCTCGAGGCCGCGAATTTCCAGCAGTGGCGGATTCGTCTCGGTGTCGCGTGAAGGCGCGGTCTGTGTCGCTGTCATCGTGCACTCTCCTCGGCCGGAATGCGTTCGCGCTCGAGCATCTCGGCCACCATGTGGCAGGCTACCCGACAGTTGCCCGAGGTGACGAACTCGGGTACCTCGCGGTAGCAGGCAGGACGTTCACTGCCGTCGGGAAGCCGGGTGAAGGCGCAGCGTGGGTGGAAGGCGCAGCCGCTCGGTAGGTTGTCCAGCGATGGCATGCTGCCGGGAATCTGGTTGAGCCGCTCTCCCGGGGTGGCCATCTGCGGCAGGGCGTTCATCAACCCCTGAGTGTAGGGGTGCTGGGGATCGTTGATGATCTCGCGGGTCGGGCCCTGCTCGATCACACGGCCGGCGTACATCACCAGCATGCGCTGGGTCACCTGGCTGACCACGCCGAGGTCGTGGGTGATTAGGATCAGGCCGACGTTGTGCTTCTCGCACAGCTCCAGCAGCAGCGCCATGATTTCGGCCTGGATGGTCACGTCCAGCGCCGTGGTGGGTTCGTCGGCGATGATGATGTCCGGGTCGAGCAGTAGGGCGATGGCAATGATCACGCGCTGTCGCATGCCGCCGGAGAGCTCGTGCGGATACTGATCGAGGCGCGCCTCGGGTGAGGGTATCTGCACTTGCTGGAGCTTGCGCAGGGAGATGGCGCGCGCCTCACGGCTGGCGATGCGGCGGTGCGCCTTGAGGCATTCGACCATCTGCTCGCCGATGGTGAGCACCGGGTTGAGCGTCATCATCGGATCCTGAAAGATCATCGAGATACGATGCCCACGAATCCGGCGCAGTGCCCGGTCGCTCATCGACGTGAGTTCCTGGCCGTCGAAGCGAACGCTACCGCCGGCGATGTAGCCGGGCTTGGCGATCAGGTTGAGCAGGCTGAACGCCGCCACCGATTTGCCGGCGCCGGATTCGCCCACGATACCCAGCCGCTCGCCGCGGTCGAGGGTGAAACAGACGTCGCGTAGCGCCTTGACATCACCGCGGCGCAGGGCGAAACGCACGTCCAGATTGTTGACTTCGAGAAGTGACATGGGGGCTCCAGAAGCGTTGTCAGCCCTTGTGATGCATGAAGGGGAGCGGGTTGAGCACGTCGTGCCCGCCAGCGTTGGGCAGAGTCAGGGGATCGAGGTTCGGCATGAGATCAGCCCTTGTAGAGGCGCGGGTTGAGCACGTCGCGCAACCAGTCGCCGAGCAGGTTGATCACCAGCACCAGCACCACCAGGGCGGCGCCGGGAAGCAGGGTGATCCACCACGACCCCGACTGGAGGTAGTCGAAGCCCGACTTGATCAGCGAACCCAGCGACGGATGGGTTTCCGGCATGCCCAATCCCAGGAAGGAGAGCGCCGCCTCGGAAATGATGGCGTTGGCCACCTGCACCGTGGAAATGACGAAGATCGGCGACAGGGTATTGGGCAGAATGTGACGAAACATGATGCGCCGACTGGATAGGCCCATGGTACGGGCGGCATCGACGTACTCCTTGCCTTTCTCAGCGAGCACTGAAGCACGCACGGTGCGTGCGTACTGCGGCCATTCGGCGAGCCCGATGATCAGCACCAGCAGCGGCACGGCGTAGGCGCTGAAGGTAGCGCTGCCAAAGATCGCCTTGACCAGCGCGCCCACCACGATGGCCACCATCAGGGTAGAGAAGGAGAGCTGGATATCGGCCAGACGCATCAGGAAGGCATCGATGCGGCCGCCCAGGTAGCCGGCCAGCAGACCAAAGCACACGCCGAGGAGGGCCTGCAGAGCCACGGCACCGAAACCGATGATCAGCGACACGCGCGCGCCGTAAAGGATGGTGGAGAGCAGATCGCGACCCTGGGCGTCCGTGCCGAGCAGGTAGGCCTCCTCGCTGCCGGGTATCCAGAAGGGGGGCAGTTCCGAAGCGAGGATATCGATCTGCGCCAGGTCGTAAGGGTTCATCGGCGCCAGCCAGGGTGCCAGCACGGCGCAGGCCACCAGGGCGATGAACACGACCAGGCTCAGTTGGGCGATCAGGTCGCGCTTGAAGCTGTAGAGCAGGTAGGAGTCGCGAAAACGTTCCCAGCGGCTCGTCGCGGGAGAGCTCTCGATAGCAGGATTCGGGGTGCTCATGCGGGTTTCCCTGTCAGCTTGACGGTGGGGTTGACCAGGCCATAGATCAGGTCGACCAGGGTGTTGGTGATCACGAAGATCAGCCCCACGATCATCAGGTAAGTGATGATCAGCGGAATGTCGGAACGCTCGATGGCGTCGAGGAACATCAAGCCCATGCCGGGCCACTGGAAGACCGTCTCGGTGAGGATGGTGTAAGCGACCAGCGTGCCGATCTGCACCCCGCCCACGGTGATCACTGGCAGCATGGTGTTCTTGAGCGCATGCAGGAAGTAGATGCGGCGCAGGCGAATGCCCTTGGCCCGAGCGAACTTGACGTATTCGGACTGCAACACTTCGAGCATCTCGGCGCGAATCAGTCGGATGAACAGCGGCAGCATGATCGAAGCCAACGAGATGGCCGGCAGAACCAGGTAGATCAGTCCGCGCAGTGAGGCAAAGTTGGTGTACCAGGTGCCGAAAACGTGGACTGGATCGCCGCGCCCGTAGGCCGGCATGCCGCCTTCGGTGGTGATCAGGTCGTTGAGCCAGCTGCCCCAGGCGGTATCGATGGGGAAGGGCGTCCAACTGACGCCGATGGCGAACAGCTGGATCAGCACGATGGCGGTCAGAAACACGGGGATCGAGATGCCGACGATGGAGACGCCCATGAAAAAGCGCGACAGCCAGGCACGCGGCTTGATGGCGCTATACACGCCGATGGGTACCGACAGCACGACGATCAGGAAGGTGGCCGCCGCCACCAGTTCCAGCGTCGCCGGCAGGTGACGGGCGATCACCTCGGTGGTGGGCTGGTTGAAGTTGTACGAGTAGCCGAAATCGAACTGGGCGGCATTCTTGGCAAAGCGCAGATACTGCACCAGGAAGGGGTCGTTGAGTCCCAGTTCCTCGCGCAGCGCCTCGCGCTCGCTCTCGGGCACCGACTGGCCGACCATCTGCTGGATGGGGTCGCCGAGGTTGTCCTGGATGGAAAAGGCGATGATGCTGATGACGAACATCACCAGCAGCGCATGGAATAGGCGCTTGACCAGAAAGGCGATCATGGATGGCGTCCTGTTGGCAACGCAAGGCGACACGCCCGCGCGGGGCGTGTCACCGGGTCAGGTTCATGAAGTGCCGGCCGGATGGCCGGCGGAGCGGATCACTCTTCCTCGATGACCAGATCCCCGAGATAGGGGAAGTTCATCACGTTGAGCACCGGTTCGATATCGACGTTGGGAGCGGAAGCCCAGGCAAGATCCTGCCAATGCAGGGGCACGAAGGCGGCTTCGTCGTAGAGCGTCTGCTCGACCTGCTGGAGCATCTCGGCACGCTTCTCCAGGTCGACTTCCAGATTGGCGTCGGCGACCAGCTTGTCGAGTTCCGGATTGCAGTAGTTGCCGGCGTTGTACTGGCCGGCGCCGGAGTCGGCGTCCGGACAGGCGGTCAGATACTCGTGGAAATTGGCGCTATCCTCCGTGTCGGCGTGCCAGCCGATCATCATCATGTCAGCGGCGCGGTCGTCGAACTCGCCCCAGTACTGCGCCTTGGGCATGGTCTTGAGGTCCACATCGACGTTGATGCGCGCCAGCATGGTGGCCACCGCCTGGGCGATCTTGGCGTCGTTCACGTAGCGGTTGTTGGGTGCCATCATGGTGATCTCGAAGCCGTCGGCGTAACCGGCTTCGGCCATCAGCTCCTGCGCCTTCTCCAGGTCATAGCGGCGCTCGAGTGACTCGATGTGACCCGCATAGCCCGCGGGCGAGAACTGCGCCGCCGGTGTGGCGAAACCCTTCATCAGGCGATCGGCGATGGCGTCCTGGTTCACGGCGTAGGCGAAGGCCTGGCGAACCCGCTCGTCCTGGAAGGCATCGACGCGGTTCTGGTCCATGTGGAAGAAGATGATGCGCGTGCCGGACATGGTGACCAGTTCGGCATCATCGCTCTCGCGCACGCGCTCGAGGTCGTTGGGCGGCACCGGGGCAATGAAATCGACGTCGCCGGAGAGTAGGGCGGCAACCCGGGTGGCGTTCTCGCTGATCGGCGTGTGCACGATACGGTCGACGTTGCCGGGGGAGTCTTCGTCCCAGTAACCGTCGAAGCGTTCGAATTCCATGCGAGTCCCTTTCTGGTGCTCGACCACGGTGAACGGACCGGTTCCGGAGAGGTTGGACGAAGCGAAGGAGTTGCCGTTCTTGACGATCTCGTCCTTGGGATCGCCGTCCTCGGCAGTACCGCTGTAGAAGGCGCTGTCCATTGGGAAGACGTAGGTGGCCAGGTTGAGCAGCAGCGGATAGGGCTCGCCGGTCTTGAATTCGACGGTGTGTTCGTCGATGGCGGTGACGCTCTCGATGGGAGTGAAGATCGCCTTGAAGTCCGGACTGCGCTTGAGGCGCTCCACCGTCCACACCACGTCCTCGGCGGTGAAGGCGTTGCCGCTGTGAAACTCGACGCCTTCGCGCAGCGTCATGCGCATGGTGGTGTCATCGACCTGATCCCAGGCGGTGGCCAGGCGAGGCTCGAAATCGAGGTCGCTCGTCCAGCGCACCAGGGGGTCGTGGGTCATGTGGGAGAGTTGCAGGATACCGCCCGAGAGCTGCTCGTGGATGTCCAATGACACCGGGTCGGCGTCGTAGGCCATGCGCAGGGAGGTTTCGGCCGCGGCCATGCTCGGCAGCAGCATCGCCCCGGTCATGGTTGCGCCGATCATGCCGGCTAGCAGGGTCTTCTTGAAGGTCATGTCTGGTTCCCTTGTCGGGTTGTTGTTGGCGCACGGACTGGATGACCGCGCGTGCATGCTACTGTAGACAACATAGGGATCCGTGCGGGAACTGGACAATCGAAATTCCGACAGGCGCCATGCGCGAGGTGCATGGCTGGATGATGCGCGGGGACGTCGATCACTCCTCCGGCGGCGCCGTTACTCGTTCGATGCGATAGAGGGTCGCGACTTGATCCAGGTCGGTGACGCTGCATTCCAGGTCGCGAATGCGACCATCGTCTAAGCCGTAGATCCAGCCGTGGACGGCCAGGCGCTGCCCGCGCTGCCATGCCTGCTGAATGATCTTGTTGTGGCACAGGTTCATGACTTGCGCACGAACGTTGAGTTCGCACATGCGATTCACCTGATCATCCAGCGGCAAGTCGGCCAGCTCGTCGCGATGCTGGCAGTGGAGTTCGCGTACCGAATGCAGCCAGAGATCGACCATGCCGTTGTCGCCGCCTTCCATGGCGGCGCGCACGCCGCCACAGCCGTAATGTCCGACGACCATGATGTGCCGGACGTCGAGCACCTCCACCGCATACTGCAGCACCGAGAGGGCATTGAGATCGTTGTGGTGAACGAGGTTGGCCACGTTGCGGTGCACGAAGACCTCGCCCGGCGGCAGCGAGACGATCTGATTGGCAGGCACGCGGCTATCGGAGCAGCCGATCCACAGGTAGTCGGGATTCTGCTGACGTGACAGCCGAGCGAAGAAATCCGGATCCTCCTGGCGAATTCGCTGGGACCAGGCGCGATTGTTGTCGAGCAGGGAGGCGATTTCCTGTTTCATCTCGGCAGTTCCTGTTGTCGACCGGTAGGGTGGCCCTTGTAACCCCGGGTATGGGTTGCGTCAACCGCACTCTCCCGCGCCCCGGGCATCGCTGGTACCATCGCGCTGGACGGACGGGGCCGTGACGGTACCCGATACCACTGAAGCAAGGAGACTGCCGTGTCAGACTTCGACTATGATCTCTTCGTCATCGGAGCCGGCTCCGGCGGCGTCCGAGCGGCGCGTACCGCTGCTGCCACGGGCGCCAGGGTCGCCGTGGCCGAGGAGCGTTACCTGGGTGGCACCTGCGTCAACGTGGGCTGCGTGCCCAAGAAGCTCTACTCTCATGCCGCCCATTTCCATGATGCATTCGACGACAGTGCCGGCTTCGGTTGGTCGCTCCCCGTCGCGCCGCGCTTTGACTGGCTAACCTTGCGCGACAACAAGATCAGCGAGATCAAGCGACTAAATGGTATCTACGACAATTTGCTGGAGAGTGCCGGCGTGCATCTGCTGCATGGTCGCGCGCGCGTACTCGACGCCCACCGCGTGGAAGTGGCAGGGGAAACGTTCAGTGCAGAGAAGATCCTCGTCGCCGTGGGAGGCTGGCCCTGGGTGCCGGATTTTCCCGGCAATGAGCATGTGGTGACGTCCAACGAGGTTTTCGACCTGGAACGCTTTCCCGAGCGATTCCTGGTACTGGGCGGCGGCTATATCGCCGTGGAGTTCGCCAGCATCTTCAATGGCCTGGGCAGCGAGGCGCACCTGATCTATCGAGGCGAACTGTTCCTGCGCGGTTTCGATCAGGAGGTCCGCGAGTTCACCCGCGACGAGATGGCCAAGAAAGGGGTGCAGTTGCACTTCGGGAGCAACATCGAGCGCATCGACAAGCGCGAAACCGGCCTGGCAGTGACCCTGACCTCCGGGGACACCCTCGAAGTGGATGCGGTGCTGGCCGCCACGGGGCGTCGGCCACATCTGGCCGGGCTGGGTCTGGATGTCCTGGACGTCGCACTCACCGATGGTAATTACCTGTCGGTGAATGAGCGTTTCGAGACCTCGGTACCTTCGATCCTAGCTTTGGGCGACGTGACCGGCGGCCCCGAGCTCACGCCGGTGGCACTGGCCGAGGCGTTGCAACTGGTGCAGCACCATTTCGGCGATACGCCGCCGGCGCCTCTCGACTACGAGCGTATCGCCACGGCGGTATTCTCCCATCCCAATATCGGCACGGTGGGGCTCTCCGAGGAGGCCGCGCGGGAGCGCCTCGGTGCGGTGCGCATCTACCGCACCGACTTCCGTCCCCTCAAGCACACTCTTTCCGGCAGTCAAGAGCGTTGCCTGATCAAGCTCATCGTCGACGATGCCAGCGATGTGGTGGTTGGGGCGCACATGGTGGGGGAGGAGGCCGGAGAGGTGATCCAGGGCATCGCCATCGCCGTGCGAGCCGGCCTAACCAAGGCCGATTTCGATGCCACCGTGGGCATCCATCCCACTGGCGCGGAGGAGTTCGTGACCCTGCGTACACCGAGCCGCACCTGACGTCTCTCGGCAGCGCTCCCTTGCGGCCATGGCGGCCGTGCATCAGCGGATGCGATGCTCCATGGCGCAGGAGAAGCCGGAACGGCTGGACTAGACTGAGGGTATGCCCGAGATACAGGCGATCAGCATAATCTGCTGTTATGGAATAGGGCATGAGTCATAATGCCCGTTTTGATTTGGCAGCAAGCCCTGCTATCATGCTTTCCGAAATCGCTACAGCGAAGCCAAACCATGAACCTGACTCCACAGCCTTTCACGCCTTCCGCCGACCTTGCCCGCCCCAGCGTGGCGGATGCCGTCGTCGGCAGTGATGCTGCGCCGCTGTTCATTCGCAAGCCCAATCCCGATGACGGCTGGGGCATTTATGAGCTGGTCAAGTCCTGCCCTCCGCTGGATGTGAACTCTGCCTACGCCTACCTGCTGCTCGCCACCCAGTTTCGAGACACCTGTGCGGTGGCCACCGACGAGGAGGGCGATATCGTCGGTTTCGTTTCCGGCTACGTGAAAAGCAATGCGCCCGACACCTACTTCCTGTGGCAGGTGGCGGTCGGGGAGAAAGCGCGCGGCACCGGACTTGCCCGCCGCCTGGTAGAGGCCGTGATGACGCGCCCCGAATTGGCCGAGGTTCATCACCTCGAGACCACCATCACGCCCGACAACCAGGCCTCCTGGGGGCTCTTTCGGCGCCTCGCCGATCGCTGGCAAGCGCCGCTCAACAGTCGTGAATACTTCTCCACGGACCAGCTCGGCGGCGAGCACGATCCCGAGAACCTGGTGCGCATCGGTCCTTTCGAGACCGATCGACTCTGATACCCCGCCAGAACAGCACGCCCGGATGATCTCGTACGTTCATTCGCCAACCCGTTATGTCATCCATCCCAAGGAGGTCGCACGATGCAGACCCAGACCCTCGAACGCATGGAATCCAACGTTCGCACCTATTCGCGCGCTTTTCCGGTCGTGTTCACCAAGGCCCGAAATGCCCGATTGACCGATGAAGCGGGACGCGAGTACATCGATTTTCTGGCGGGTGCCGGCACCCTGAACTACGGGCACAACAATCCGCAGATCAAGCAGGCTCTGCTGGACTACCTGGCCGAAGACAACATCATTCACGGCCTGGACTTCTTTACTGCGGCCAAACGCCGTTATCTGGAAACCCTCGATGAGGTGATCCTGAAGCCGCGCGGTCTGGCCTACAAGGTCCAGTTTCCCGGGCCTACCGGCACCAACGCCGTCGAGGCAGCCATTCGCCTGGCGCGCCATGCCAAGGGTCGCTACAACATCGTGACCTTCACCAACGGTTTCCACGGCGTGACCATGGGCGCCCTGGCCACCACCGGCAACCGCAAGTTCCGCGAGGCCACCGGTGGCGTGCCAACGGTGGGCGGCAGTTTCCTGCCCTACGACGGCTACTTGGGCGAGGGCACCGACACCCTCGACTACTTCGAGAAATTGCTGGACGACAAATCCGGCGGCCTCGACGTTCCGGCCGGGGTCATCGTGGAGACGGTGCAAGGCGAAGGCGGCATCAACGCCTGTGGCCTCGAATGGCTCAAGCGCCTGGAAGGCATCTGTCGTGCTCACGACATCCTGCTGATCGTCGACGACATCCAGGCGGGATGCGGCCGTACCGGCAAGTTCTTCAGCTTCGAGCATGCTGGCGTGGTGCCCGACATCGTCACCAACTCCAAGTCGCTCTCCGGTCTCGGCCTGCCGTTCTCCCAGGTATTGATGCGTCCCGAGCTGGATGTCTGGAAGCCCGGTCAGTACAACGGCACCTTCCGCGGTTTCGCGCTGGCGTTCACGACGGCGGCGGCTGCCCTGGAAACTTACTGGCACGATGACGCTTTCGCCCAGGAAGTTCAGCGCAAGGGCGAGATCGTCGCCGAGCGTTTCGGTCGAATCGCTGCGTGGATTCGCGAGCAGGGCATCGAGGCCTCGGAACGAGGTCGCGGGCTCATGCGCGGCATCGACGTGGGCAGCGGCGAGATCGCCGACAAGATCACCGGCAAGGCCTTCGAGAACGGTCTGGTCATCGAGACCAGCGGTCAGGATGGCGAAGTGGTCAAATGCCTGTGTCCGCTGACCATTTCCGACGAGGATCTGAACGAGGGGCTGGACATTCTCGAGAAAAGCGCCAAGTCGGCCCTGAGCTGATAGTCTGCAAGGATGGTCGGAAGACGGCCATAGGTCATCGGCCGGTCGCGATGACACGACCGGCCCGATAACGATTCAACGAGGATTCATCCATGATCGTTCGCAATATCGAGGAAGCGCGGCAGACCGATCGCCTGGTCAAGGCCGAGAACGGCAACTGGGACAGCACGCGCCTGGTGCTGGCCAACGATGGCGGCCAGTTCTCGTTCCACATCACGCGGATCTACGAAGGGACCGAGACGCATATCCATTACAAGCATCACTTCGAGTCGGTGTATTGCATCGAGGGCGAAGGTGAGGTCGAGACTCTGGCTGATGGCAAGATCTGGCCGATCAAGCCGGGTGACATCTACGTTCTCGATCAGCATGACGAACACCTATTGCGTGCGCACAAGACCATGCATCTGGCGTGCGTCTTCACGCCGCCGATCACCGGCAATGAGGTGCATCGCGAGGACGGTTCCTATGCGCCGCCCGAAGAACTCGAGGCCGACGACAAGAAACCGCTCTGACGTCACCGTAATCGCGGCCGCCGTATACGCCCCGAAGTCCATCTTCGGGGCGTCGTTCGTCATACCGGAGCCGAGGGGGCTGGATAGGTCGGAAAGCCCGGCGATGTATTCGCATAATGTATATTATGTTAAATTAGATATCTGCTGAAACGGCCACTCCAGAGGCCGGCCCCGTGGCGTTGGACAAGCGGCGCGGCGACTCCGTATCATCATGGATCATTCCACGCCGCGAAGTCCTTTCATGCACCACCTTCTGCGATCTTCCGCCGTCATGTCACTTGCCTCGCTGATGCTCGCGGGGTGTGGCCTGACCCCTTCTCGCGAACCGGCGCCTCCGCCGGTGACCCACGAAGCCTTCGAAGCTCGCATGGACCGACTGGAAGCATCGCTGTCGAGCAGTTGCGGCGTCTCCCGACAGGCTCTCGAGGATCAGCAACTCACACAGCAGACGCTTGTCGCCGACGTGCGCGAGTTGGGCAGTCTACTGCGCCAACTGCGTAGCGAGGTATCGACGCAGGATGACGAGTCGAGCCAGGCTCTCGATGCCTTGAGCGCCTGCCAGGCGGTGTCGGAGCAGCTCAATGACAAGGTGGTGCTGGGTCGCAGTGAATGGGTCGGACTGCCCGACGTGGGTACCTATCTCAAGGCGCGCATCGATACGGGGGCCAACACCTCTTCCCTCTCCGCAGTCGACATCACCGAATTCGAGCGCGATGGCGAGGACTGGGTTCGCTTCAAGCTGGGCCTGGTCGACAGCGATACGGTCGTCGAGGCCGTGCGTGACGAGAGGGTCGAGGCGCCCGTCGAGCGCCGCGTGCGCGTCATCCAGTCGACCGGTGAGGAGTCGCGTCCCGTGGTGAGCCTGATGATGTCGCTGGGGCCGATTCGTGAGCGCGTGGAGTTCACCCTGAATGACCGTACCCATCTCGACTACCCCGTCTTGCTCGGACGTCGCTTCTTCATGGATATTGCATTGATCGATGTGGCTGAACAGTTCATGCACCCGCGTCCGCAGTACGGCGCCGAGGGCCAGTCTGGCGAGGCCTCCAGCGACGATGCCTGAAGACGGGTCCGTTGCCTCGCTCAAGGAAGATTCATGTCACGACTCTCTTTCTATTTGATCGTCGCCTTGCTGGTGACCGCCGGGGCCGCTCTGACGATACACCGACACGTCCAGTTCGAAGTGCCCTGGACCCCCGGCGAGCAACGTCAGGTTTGGGAGATACAGGCACAGGTCAGCTTCATCGCCGGTGGCGGACCCGCCAAGGTCAACATGGCGCTGCCCACCAATCAGCATGGCTATCGCATTCTCACCGAGCATACGGCCTCCCCTGGCTACGGTCTGACGTTTCTCGAAGACAATGGCAGCCGACGTGCCGAGTGGGCCACGCGCGAAGCTCAAGGCGATCAGCAGCTCTATTACAGCGTCCAGGCATTGGAGTCGCCCTCTACGCGACACGCCGACGTGGCGCCTCCCCAAGCGCGCAACGACATCGTATGGGAATCACCTTACGACACGGCCGCCAGCCAGGTCATCGAGCGTGCCTGGTCGCGCAGTGCCGATGCTTACTCCTTCGCGCGTCAGTTGATCAGCGACTTCACCGACGAGCGCGAAGGCGAGAACGCCCGCCTGCTGCTGACGCAGTTCGACCGCACCCCTCTGCTCGTACGCCTGCTCAACCAAGCCGGTGTCAGCGCTCGCCAGGTCAGCGGCCTGCTGCTCGAGGATGGCCGCCGCCGACAGCGGCTCACCTCCTGGATTCAGGTATTCGATGGCAACGAGTGGGCACTTTTCGACCCGCGCACCGGCGAGCAAGGCAAGCCCGAGAACCTGCTGCTGTGGGAGTCGGCCGGCCAGGCGGTGCTCGAGGTCGAGGGCGGCAGCAATTCGCGCGTCGACTTTTCGATGCTCTCGCGCAACCAGCCGGCAGCTTCAGCCGTACGTAGCCAGCTCGTGGAAGATACCCTGCTCAACTTCTCCATTCATAGTCTGCCGCTGGAAGAACAGGCGCTCTTTCAGACGATACTGCTGATTCCGATCGGTGCCCTGGTCGTGGTTCTGCTGCGCGTCATCGTGGGCATCAAGACATCGGGCACCTTCATGCCCGTGCTGATCGCGCTGGCATTCATACAGACATCGCTGCTCACCGGCATCGTGGGTTTCCTGATGGTCGTCGCGGTGGGACTGGTCATCCGCAATTATCTTTCCTACCTCAATTTGCTGTTGGTAGCGAGGGTATCGGCGGTGATCATCACGGTGATCGCCATCATTTCGCTCTTCTCGGTGATCTCGTACCGCGTCGGTCTCAATGCCGGGCTGACCATCACGTTCTTTCCGATGATCATCCTCGCCTGGACCATCGAGCGGATGTCGATCCTGTGGGAAGAGGAAGGCCCCAAGGAGGTTCTGATCCAGGGCGGTGGCAGCCTGCTGACGGCGGTGCTTGCCTATCTGGCCATGAACAATCCCTGGATTCGCCACATCACGTTCAACTTCCTTGGCGTTCAGCTGATACTCATGGCACTGATCCTGCTCCTGGGCAATTACACCGGCTACCGGTTGCTCGAGCTGCGCCGCTTCAAGCCCGTCACTGAGGACTGATGTTATGTGGGCCTGGCCCAAGCAACTGAGCAGCCGCGGCATCATTGGCATGAACCGCCGCAACATTCGCTACATCGGGCGCTATAATGATCGGAGGCTCTACCCGTTGGTGGATGACAAGCTCCAGACCAAGCTTCTGGCCGAGCGCCACGGCATCACCACGCCAGCGCTGATCGGTACCGTCACCACCCAGTTCGGCGTCAAGCATCTCGGCGCCATGGTGGCGAACGTGGCCGGATTCGTGATCAAGCCAGCCAAAGGAAGTGGCGGCAAGGGCATTCTCGTCATCGAGCACGTCGAAGGCGATCGATACATCAAGCCCAGCGGGGTTGCGCTCACCCTGGAGGATCTCAAACGTCACGTCTCCAACATCCTGTCGGGCCTCTATTCGCTGGGCGGTTCGCCGGACGTGGCCGTCGTCGAGGCGTTGATCAACTTCGACGAGCGCTTCTCCGCCTACACCTACGAGGGCGTTCCCGACATTCGGGTGGTGGTGTTCCGCGGCTATCCCGTGATGGCCATGATGCGGCTCTCCACCGCGGCGTCCGACGGCAAGGCCAACCTCCATCAGGGGGCCGTCGGCGTGGGACTCGACATTGCCAGCGGGCGGGCCTTGCGGGGCGTGCAGTTCGACCGGGCGCGATACGATCACCCCGATACCCGTCACGAGCTGGCCAGTCTGATGATCCCCGACTGGCGCAACCTCTTGATGCTGGCGGCGAGCTGCTACGAGATGACCGGGCTCGGCTATCTGGGTACCGACATGGTGCTCGACCGCGACCGCGGCCCCATGCTGCTGGAACTCAATGCTCGCCCTGGCCTCGCTATTCAGATGGCCAACGGGGAAGGGTTGCGCTGCCGCCTCGACAGCGTGGAGCGTCGAGCGGACGGGGTCGACGTGGCCACGCGGGTCGACTTTGCACAGCACCACTTCGCCCGTCGTGGCGAACTGCCACCACCCGAAGATGCCCCGCCGCTGGCCGGTGTGGCGGCTAACGCGTAGAATGGGTTACGGTATTCAGCGCAGCGGACCCGCCATGACCGATTCCAGCAGTCTGCTCCAGCAGGCCGAGCGGCAGTGTCAGCGCCACGGCGTGCGCTTCACGCCCATTCGGCGTCGTGTGCTCGAAATGATCGCGGGCGCCAGTGGCGGGCTCAAGGCCTACGAACTCCTCGATCGCCTGGCGACGGAACATGCCGCGGCTCGTCCGCCAACGGTCTATCGCGCCCTGGAGTTCCTCATCGATCAAGGACTCGTGCATCGTATCGAGTCACTCAACGCCTTCGTCGCCTGCCCCTGCCCGGAACACGCCCACGGCTTCCAGTTGCTGATCTGCCGGGAGTGCGGCCGGGTGGAAGAGCTGCATCTCGATGACGTCAATTCTCAGCTCGACCAACGCGCCCGCAATCTCGGGTTTCGCGTGGATCGCCAGACCATCGAGCTGCTGGGGCGCTGCGAAGCTTGCCTGCTAGCCGCCGCCAACGCCTGATATCCCTTGCGGAGTGCCCATGCCCGACCTGTTCAAACAACTCGAGAGTGCCGCCCAGGCGGCGCGCTGGCCGCTGGTCGATGTGCTCGATGCCATACGTTTCAACGCCGACGGTTTGCTCCCGGCCATTGCCCAGCAACATGACAGCGGCGAAGTGCTGATGATGGCATGGATGAACCGCGAGGCGCTGGAAGAGACGTTACGCAGCGGACGCGTCTGCTACTGGTCGCGGTCGCGCGGAAAGCTGTGGCGCAAGGGGGAGTCGTCGGGGCAACAGCAACTTCTGCGCGCGGCACATCTCGACTGCGACGGCGACACCCTGCTGCTGCACGTCGAGCAAACCGGTCCCGCCTGCCATACCGGGCGGCGCAGTTGCTTCTACGTGGCGCTTGAGGGGGATGCAGCCCAGGTGAGCAGCGCCCCGCTCGTCGATCCCGAAACGCTCTACGGCAAGAGGCGTTGAACCATGCCCTGCCTGGCAGCTTGGCTCAGTCGGCTCTTTCGCGGCCTGGCGAGAGTGCTCGGCTGGGTGATGATCGCTCTGGTCAAGCTCTATCAGGTCACGCTGAGCCCCCTGCTCGGCCCCCGCTGTCGCTACTGGCCGAGCTGTTCCAGCTACACCCTGGAGGCGGTTCGCGTACACGGGCCCCTCAAAGGCGGCTGGCTGGCGTCACGACGTATCGCGCGTTGCCATCCCGGCTGCGAAGGCGGCATCGACCCAGTGCCCGGCGGACCCAGCGAGGCGCTGTGCCGGGCCGACCCGGAACTCGATGAACGTTTTCGCTACCGCGACCCCGCATCGCACTGATGGCGTCGGCGAGCTTCGTCGTTCTGGTCAAGCAGCCTCTCTTTCCGCCACCTCGTAAATACGTGCCAGCATGCTGTGCAGGCCGTTGCTGCGCGTCGGCGACAGGTGCTTGTCGAGACCCAGATCCTCGAGGAAATGGGGGCTGGTATCGCGGATCTCGGCGGCCGGACGGTCGTTGTAGATGCGCATCAGAATGGCGATCAGTCCGGAAACGATGGCGGCATCCGAAATGGCTTCGAAGTGGAGTCGCTCACCGTCGCGGCTGTGATGCATCCAGACGTTCGACTGGCAGCCCTGAATCTTGCGTTCGTCGGTCTTCCATTCGTCGGGGAAGGCCGGCAGCTGTTTGCCCATGTCGATGAGGTACTGGTAGCGATCCATCCAGTTATCGAACATTTCGAACTCGTCGAGCAGTTCCTGTTGGGCCTGCTCGGCAGTGGCTTCGATGCTCATGGCGGCTCCTTGAAAGGGTTGCGACCATTATAGCCCTCTACCCCCGGCTTCGACGAGGCCGTGCACGGTCTGCTGGCGGTGCCACTCCTCGTCCTCGGCATGCAGGTAGCGGGCCGTGGTGTCGAACCGCGCATGGCGAGCGGTGGCAGCCAGGAAGCGCAGCTCCACGCCGGCCTGAGCCTGGTGCGTCAGCGCCGTGTGACGCAGCCAGTGCGGTGTGGCCTGGCGCAGGCGCGCCACTGCTTCGGTCACCTCTCCGCCCCGCTCCGTTTCCAGTGCGGCAGCGGCCTCGCGGAAAGTCTCGCGTATCAATCGATAGAGTCGATTGGTACCGAGAGCACGGCCACCGCCGAGGGTGCGCAGCAGTGGCGCTTCTTCGTCGGCTGCCGGCAGCGGTGATAGCCCCAGAGTGCCGCGCCACGACTCCAGCAACTGCAGCATGTCCGGTGGCACGGGAATCGCCGCGACCTTGTCGCCCTTCCCCACGACCCGCCACCACCAGCGTCCCTCGCGGCGGTGGAAATCTTGCATGCGTGCCGCGCTCATTTCGCTGATCCGTGGAGCCAGCAAATAGGCAAAGCCAAACACGAAGCGTCGCCGTGACCGTTCGAAGCGGACTCGCGCTGAGGCATCCTCATCGATCGGCGCGTTCAGCCAGGCCCACAACCACTCCCAGAGCGGTCGCTCCAGGTAACGCTCGATGCGTGGCGCCCGATTGTCGAGGCGCCGTCGCTTGTCGCGCATCAGGCGAAACGGATTGTGAGCGACCCAGCCGGCTTCGCGGAGCCAGGCGAACAGGCCCTGCAGGATCACCAGGCTCTGGCGACGGCTGGCCGCCGACAGCGGGCCGCGGAATGGACGCCACTCGGCACTGGTGCGTGGGCGCGGCGGGCCGACCCAGCGGTGCCGGGGCCTGGGATCGGAAAGAAAGGTTTCGAAGGCATCGAGATCTTCGCGGCGTAAGCTGCCAAGCTCCCTGCCCTGCTCGCCCAGCCACAACAGCAACCGCTCCACCTCGCGACGGTAGGCGCGCTGGGTACGCGGGCTGTCCCGATACTCGGCCAGCCACTGGGCCACGGCCTCGGCATCGCTGCTGGCCGTGATGTGCGGCCCACCTGGCGATGCGACTGCCGTCGGCTCGAGCGTCTCTCTGCCGAAGGCATCAAGCGGGGCTGAAATCCGTACCGTACCAGGGTAACCCCCGCTCTCTTTGCTGTCTGGCATCTACCCTTCCTTGCTCACGGTTTCGGGGCTTTACCCCTATCCGCAATGATTGTCAGGGGTGTACGGCAAATTATCAAGATTTGCCGCGTAATCTTGACTTTTTGGTATTGGTGTAATGTATATAGCATATTACGTATAATGTAATCGCCTTCAACGAATACCTGTCGACCAGGCATGGCCTCACAGGACGTCACCCATCACATGATTCAGCGAGGAGAGCGACATGGCGCGGAGCGGAGTGCGATACGAGGACGTGGAGCGTGCCGTCGACACGCTGCTCGCTCAGGGCGAGACCCCCAGCGTGCAGAAAGTGCGCGAGGTGCTCGGCACGGGGAGCTTCACCACCCTCAGCGAACACCTGAGGGCGTGGCGAGCTCGACGCGACGAAACGCGCGATGCGTTATCCGGCCTGGGCATCCCGGAGAGCGTGGCGACGCTTGCCGAACGGGTCTGGGAGCACGCCCAGGAAGCGGCCAACGAAGCGCTGGGCGAGTATCGCGAGCAGGCGGATCGGCAGATGGCCGCAGCCCAGGAGGCCGCGCAGCAAGCTCAGCGCAAGGCGGAAGATGCCGTTCAGCGCGAAGCGGCGTTGGCTCAGCATCTGGCCGACATTCAGCAGCGACTGGAAGCCCGCAGTGCCGATCTGGCCACCATCGAAGCCGAACGCGATCAGTGGCGGCAGGATGCGAACCGGCTGAGCGGACATCTGAGTCGCCTGAACGAACGGTTCGAAGAGTTGCAAGCCGAGCACGAGCGCAAGGATGCCGAACGACGTGCAACGCTGGAGCAACGTGAAGCACAGCACCGTGAGCGACTCGCCCAGGAGGAGCAGCGCCATGAAAGCGCCGAAGCACGCCTGATGGGGCTGCTCGACGAAGCGCGACAGGAACGGCAGACAGTGGAGAAGGCGCGTGCCGCCCGCGAACGCCAACTCGAGTCACGCCTGGATGCATTGCAGAAGCAGCTCGAGGAGACGCGTGGCGCTCTTGCCGAGGAGGAAAAGCGCTATCGGGAAAGCGACTGGGCGCGCAGTCGTGCCGAGGAGCAGGCCGCGACTCGCCAGCGCGAACAGGGTCTGCTGCAGGAGCGGGTCGACGAGCAGAAGCGTCTGCTAGAAGAACAGGCACGGCGCCTGCGCGAGCTCGAGGCCCAGCTCGACCACTGGCTGTGGCAAATGCCAGCACGCGACGTTGACGACGGAGAACCCGACGAAAACACCTAAGGCCCCGCCGATGCGGAGCCTTCCGAGAAAACGTCAGATGGTGCCGGGAAGCGCTGATTGACGTCGCGAGCGATGAGAGGCTGGCCGCCCCGGAGCGCAGCAGGAAATCAGCGGTTCCTAACGGTAGTAGGCGTTGGTCGTGTCCGTATGATCGGTCACATCGCGGATGCCGGCGAGCTCGGGGATGCGCTCCATCAGGGTACGCTCGACGCCCTCCTTGAGAGTCAGGTCGACGGCGGCACAACCCTGGCAACCGCCACCGAAGGCGAGCACCGCGACCTGGTTCTCGGTCAGTTCGATCAACTTGATCTCACCGCCGTGGGCGGCCAGGCCCGGGTTTATCTCGCTGTAGAGAATGTAGTTGACGCGATCCTCCAGTGGGCTGTCGGCGTTGACCTTGGGCATCTTGGCATTGGGCGCCTTGATGGTGAGCTGCCCGCCCATGCGGTCGGCGTTGAAGTCGACCACGGCTTCCTCGAGGAAAGGAATGCTGTGCTTATCGACGTAAACGGCCAGCTTGTCGAGATCCAGCCGCTCGTCGGTCGGCTCTTCTTCGCCGGGCCGACAGTAGGCCAGGCAGGTCTCGGCATAGGGCGTGCCCGGCTGGGTGATGAAGATGCGCACGGCAATGCCCTCGACGTTCTGCTTGGCGAGCAGTTCGGCGAGGTAATCCTGGGCGCTGTCGGTAATCTCGATGATCTCGCTCATGGTATTCTCGCTAGCCTGGCTGCAGTGGGAAAGGCAGCCGTCATTGGTCTTCCTTCATGGTAAGCAAAAGCCGAGGCAGAGACAATCCCGACCGTTTTCGTCGGTCTTTGCCCGTTGCCCTGCCCTCGCTACGGTGCATTTGCTACCATACGGCCCTATTTGTGCCGCCCATGTCCAGAAAGACGCCTCCCGGTGTCGGGCGGCCTGCCCAACCTCGACGTGATACTGCGCTGGAGATCGAACCGACCCATGGCTGCCGTTCCCACTGCCCTGACTGCCTCCCTTACCGAACGCCTCGGCGAGCGCGTACTGATGCTCGACGGGGGCATGGGGACCATGCTTCAGAACGCCGGGCTCTCCGAGGCGGAATTCCGCGGCGAGCGCTTCGCCGACTGGAATTGCGATCTCAAGGGCAACAACGATCTGCTGGCTATCACCTGCCCCGACCTGGTCACGCGCATTCATCGTGAGTACCTCGAGGCGGGCGCGGACATCATCGAGACGAACACCTTCAACAGTACGCGTCTCTCCCAGGCCGACTACGCCATGGAAGACCTGGTGCCCGAGCTCAATCGCGAAGCGGCCCGACTGGCTCGCGAGGTCTGCCATGCCGTGGCAGCCGAAACCGGTGTGCCGCGCTATGTGGCCGGGGTACTCGGGCCGACCTCGCGCACCGCTTCGCTGTCGCCCGACGTCAACGATCCGGCCAAGCGCAACGTCACTTTCGATCAGTTGCGCGACAACTACTACGAGGCCGCCGAGGCGCTGATCGAAGGCGGTGCCGACCTCATCCTGATCGAGACCATCTTCGACACCCTCAATGCCAAGGCGGCCATCTACGCGCTGGAGGAGCTCTTCGAGGCTCGCGGTGAGCGCCTGCCGGTGATGATCTCCGGGACCATCACCGATGCCTCCGGGCGCACGCTTTCCGGCCAGACCACCGAGGCCTTCTGGAACTCGGTGAGACACGCGCAACCGTTTTCCATCGGCCTCAACTGCGCGCTGGGCGCCGAGGAGCTGCGCCCTTACCTGAAGGAGCTGGCCACCAAGGCGGATACTTTCGTCTCCGCGCACCCCAACGCCGGCCTGCCCAACGAATTCGGCGAGTACGACCAGACGCCGGAAGAGATGGCGGGCATCGTCGCCGAATTCGCCGAGAGCGGCCTGGTCAACATCATCGGCGGCTGTTGCGGCAGCACGCCCGAGCACATCGCCGCCATCCACCGGGCACTGCGTGGGATGCCGCCCCGCGAGGTGCCGACGATTCCCCGTACCTGCCGCCTGTCGGGCCTCGAGCCGTTCAACATCGCCGCCGACTCGCTGTTCGTCAACGTGGGCGAGCGTACCAACGTCACCGGTTCGGCGCGCTTCAAGCGGCTGATCGTCGAGGAAGACTACACCACGGCGCTAGAGGTGGCTCTCGAGCAGGTCGAGAACGGGGCCCAGATCATCGACGTCAACATGGACGAGGGCATGCTGGAGTCGCAGGAGGCGATGGTCCGCTTCCTCAACCTGATCGCCGGAGAGCCGGACATCGCCCGGGTGCCGATCATGATCGACTCCTCCAAGTGGGAGATCATCGAGGCAGGCCTCAAGTGCGTGCAGGGCAAGGCGGTGGTCAACTCCATCTCGATGAAGGAGGGCGAAGACGCCTTCCGCGAGCAGGCCACGGCCTGTCGCCGTTTCGGGGCCGCCGTGGTGGTGATGGCCTTCGACGAGCATGGCCAGGCCGACACCTTCGCGCGCAAGGCCGAGATCTGCCAGCGCGCCTACCGGATCCTGGTCGATGAACTCGACTTCCCCCCGGAAGACATCATCTTCGACCCCAACATCTTCGCCATCGCCACCGGCATCGAGGAGCACGACAACTACGCCGTCGACTTCATCGAAGCGACGCGCTGGATCCGCGAGCACCTGCCTCATGCGCTGGTATCGGGCGGCGTCTCCAACGTCTCCTTCTCCTTTCGCGGCAACAACCCGGTGCGCGAGGCGATCCATTCGGTGTTCCTCTATCACGCCATTCGTGCCGGACTGACCATGGGCATCGTCAACGCCGGTCAATTGGCCGTTTACGATGACCTCCCCGAGGAACTGCGCGAGGCCGTCGAAGACGTGGTGCTCAACCGCCGCAACGACAGCACCGAACGCCTGGTCGACCTGGCCGAGAGGTACAAGGGAGACGGCTCCGGCGGCGCCCGGAAAGAAGACCTGGAGTGGCGCAGCTGGGAAGTCGAGAAGCGTATCGAGCACGCTCTGGTCAAGGGCATCACCGCCTACATCGAGGAAGACACCGAGCTGGCCCGCCAACGGGCGCAGCGGCCCATCGAAGTGATCGAAGGGCCGCTCATGGACGGCATGAACGTGGTCGGCGACCTGTTCGGCGACGGCAAGATGTTCCTGCCCCAGGTGGTCAAGTCGGCCCGCGTCATGAAGCAGGCGGTAGCCTACCTGATTCCCTACATCGAGGCGGAGAAAGCCAGGAATCAGGACACGCGGGCCAAGGGCAAGATCGTCATGGCCACGGTGAAGGGCGACGTGCACGATATCGGCAAGAACATCGTCGGTGTCGTCCTGCAGTGCAACAACTATGAAGTGGTCGACCTCGGCGTCATGGTACCGGCGGAGAAGATCCTGCAGACGGCACGCGAGGAGAACGCCGATATCATCGGCCTTTCCGGCTTGATCACGCCGTCCTTGGACGAGATGGTGCACGTGGCCAAGGAGATGCAGCGCCAGGGCTTCACCATCCCGCTGCTGATCGGTGGGGCGACCACCTCCAAGGCGCACACTGCAGTCAAGGTCGAACCCGGCTACGCCTCGCCGGTGATCTACGTGGCCGATGCCTCGCGTGCCGTGGGCGTGGCCGGCAAGTTGCTCTCGGCGGACCTCAAGGAGGCCTATGTCGCCGAGATCCGCGCTGACTACGAGCAGGTGCGCGCGCGCAACGCCAAGCGCCGGCCCAAAGCCGCCGATCTCGGCTACGCCGAGGCGCGGCGCCGCAAGTTACCCATCGAGTGGGCCGGCTACACGCCGCCACGTCCGAATATCACCGGCCTCGTGACGTTCGACGACTACAACCTCGAGGAGCTCGTCGAGCGCATCGACTGGACGCCCTTCTTCATGAGCTGGCAACTGGCCGGCAAGTACCCCAGGATTCTCGACGACCCCAAGGTCGGTGAGGCGGCGCGTCAGCTGTTCGCCGATGCCCAGGCGATGCTACGCAAGCTGATCGACGAACGTCTGGTGCAGGCCCGCGCCGTCATCGGCCTGTGGCCGGCCAACAGCATCGACGATGACGTCATCGAGGTGTATGCCGACGAATCGCGCAGCGAGGTCGTCGAGCGACTGAACCACATCCGCCAACAGACCACCAAGAACCGCGACGGCGTCTGTTACAGCCTGGCCGATTTCGTGGCCCCCAGGGAGAGCGGCAAGCCCGACTGGATCGGCGGCTTCGCGGTGACCACCGGGCATGGCGTGGAGCGGCTCGCGGAGCGCTACAAGGCCGCCGGCGACGACTACAACGCCATCCTCGTTCAGGCACTCACCGACCGTCTCGCCGAGGCCTTCGCCGAACGCATGCACGAGCGGGTGCGCAAGGAATTCTGGGGCTACGTGCCCGACGAGACGCTCGACAACGATGCCCTGATCGCCGAGAAGTATCAGGGCATTCGCCCGGCACCGGGCTACCCCGCCTGTCCCGATCACACGGAAAAGCCCGCCTTGTTCCGATTGCTCGATGCCACCGCCAATGCCGGGATCGAACTCACCGAGAACTTCGCCATGTGGCCGGCCGCGGCGGTCTCGGGCTGGTACTTCTCGCATCCGCAATCCAAGTACTTCTCCACGGGCAAGATCACTCGCGATCAGGTCGAGGCGCTGGCCAGCCGCAAGGGCATGTCGCTCGCAGAACTCGAACGCTGGCTCGCCCCGGTACTCTCCTACGATCCGGCATGATGTCGCTGAGCCGGAACCAACGCTTGGATCGTCTGCGACTCGATCCGCAGCGACGCCAGCGCATCCTGCGCCTGGCATTACCGATCGTTGCCGGAATGCTGTCGCAGAGTCTGATCAATCTGATCGACGCAGCGCTGGTCGGCTCGCTGGGCGAGGTACCGCTGGCCGGCGTGGGCATCGGCGGCTACGCCATGTTCCTGGTGACCGCCCTGGTGTTCGGTCTTTCCTCGGGCGTGCAGGCCCAGACGGCCCGACGTCACGGCGAGGAGGACTGGTCGCGCCTGGCAGTGCCGCTCAATGCCGGTTTGCTGATTGCGCTACTGTCGTCCATTCCCCTCGCCCTGCTCTGCTTGTGGCAGGCTCCTGGCTTGCTGGCATGGATCAACCCGGATGCCGCGGTGCAGGCCGAGGCGGTCGATTACTTCCGTTGGCGGGTGGTGTCGCTCACTGCAGTGGCGATGATCTTCTGCTTTCGCGGCTACTGGAACGGTATCCAGGATACCGCCATCTATCTGCGCATTCTGCTGATGATGCATGTCGTCAACGTGGCGGCGAGTCTGGTGCTGATCTTCGGTTATCTGGGCCTGCCGGCCATGGGCGCTGCCGGTGCCGGTGCCGGGACTACCCTGTCGCTCTATGCCGGGGTGGCCATCTGGGCCTGGGTGAGTGCCCGCCACGCGCGGCGGTGCGGCTTTCTCGACACCCTGCCGCAGCGCTTCACCGTCGTCACCACTTTACGCCTGGCCACGCCGCACTCCTTCCAGCAGCTGTGGTTCGCTGCCGGCTATGCCGTGCTGTTCTGGATCCTCGGCCAGGTCGACACGGCCAGCGTGGCCGTGGGCCACGTGCTGGTGAACCTCTCGCTGCTGTTGATCCTGCCCGGTGTCGGCCTGGGCATGGCCGCCATGAGCCTGGTCGGCCAGGCGCTGGGACGCCAGGCCCACGGCGATGCCCACCGCTGGGGCTGGGACGTGGTACGCCTGGCCTGGTTGTGCCTGGCGGCGCTGGCCCTGCCCATGGCGTTGTTCCCGGATGCCGTGCTGGCGTTGTTCCTGCACGACCCCGCCCTGGTGGCCCTGGGGCGCCTGCCGCTGCAGCTCACTGCCGTCATGATCGTGCTCGATGCCGCTGCCCTGGTGCTCGGCCAGGCGCTGCTGGGCGCCGGTGCCAACCGCACCGTGATGACCACCACCCTCACCCTGCAGTGGCTGGTGTTCCTGCCGCTCGCCTGGTGGGTCGGAGTGGCCCTGGATCAGGGACTGCTCGGCATCTGGTGGGTGCAGCTCGGCTATCGCTGCCTCAACTCGCTGTGGTTCGCCCTGATTTGGCAGCGCCGCCACTGGCAACGTCTTGAGGTCTAGCACCGAGGCTGGCAGGATGATTCCGCCATATATTCTTTTTTGAATAAAAAGTATAAATATTTATTCTTTCATAGAATAAAGCCGGGGCGTTATGGTGCCCCTGACGATTCGCCACTCTCTCTGCAGCAGGACCGGCCGAATGTATCGCTACGACACCCATGATCAAACCCTGGTCAATGAACGCGTCGCCCAGTTTCGCGACCAGATGAACCGCTATCTGGCCGGGCGGCTCAGCGAGGAGGAGTTCCTGCCGCTGCGCGTGCAGAACGGCCTCTATGTCCAGCGCTACGCCCCGATGCTGCGCATCGCCATTCCCTACGGCATGCTGGCCTCCTATCAGCTGCGCAAGCTGGGCGACCTGGCGCGCGACTACGATCGCGGCTACGGCCATTTCACCACCCGCACCAACCTGCAGCTCAACTGGCCGAAACTGGAGACGGTGCCGGACATGCTGGCGGAGCTGGCCAGCGTGCAGATGCACTCGATCCAGACCAGCGGCAACGATATCCGCAACACCACCGCCGATCAGTTCGCGGGCGTGGCCGAGGACGAGGAGGTCGATCCGCGCCCCTGGTGCGAGTTGATCCGCCAGTGGTCGACCTTCCATCCCGAGTTCGCCTATCTGCCGCGCAAGTTCAAGATCGCCGTCACCGGTGCCGTTGAGGACCGAGCGGCCATCCAGGTCCACGACGTAGGCTTGCGTCTGTGGCGCGACGAGCATGGCGAGGTGCGCATCAAGGTGCTCGCTGGCGGTGGCTTGGGGCGTACGCCGATGATCGGCGAGGTGGTGTGCGAGGATCTGCCCTGGCAGCACTTGCTCACCTACCTCGAGGCGCTGGTGCGGGTCTACAACCAGTTCGGCCGCCGCGACAACAAGTTCAAGGCACGCATCAAGATCCTGGTCAAGGCGCTGGGCGTCGACGAGTTCCGCCGCCGGGTCGAGGCGGAATGGGCCCACCTCAAGGACGGCCCCCAGACGCTGACCCGCGAGGCGGTCGAGACGATGCAAACGCACTTCGTCGATCCTGACCGTCGCGAGGTACCGGGATCGGCACAGGCTGATTTCGAGCGGCTGCGCGAAGAAAATCGCGCCTTCGCTCGTTTCGTCACCAACAACGTGCAGGGCCACAAGGTGCCCGGCTACAAGGCGGTAACCCTGTCGCTCAAGCGACGCGGCCACTCTCCCGGCGACGTGACCTGGGAGCAGATGCATCAGGTGGCCGATCTGGCCGACGAGTTCAGCTTCGGCGAACTGCGCGTCACCCACGAGCAGAACCTGGTGCTTTCCGATGTGCCGCTGGATCGCCTCGAGGAGCTGTGGCACCGGCTGGAAGCGCTCGGCATGGCCAACCCCACGGTGGGCACCCTCGCCGATCTGATCTGCTGCCCCGGCGGCGACTACTGCGCCCTGGCCAACGCCAAGTCGATCCCCGTCGCCCAGGCGATCCAGGAACGCTTCGAGGACCTCGACTTCCTTTACGACCTGGGGCCGCTGGATCTCAACATCTCCGGCTGCATGAATGCCTGCGGGCACCACCACGTCGGCCACATCGGCATCCTCGGCGTCGACAAGAAAGGCGAGGAGTTCTATCAGATATCGCTGGGCGGGGCTCAGGGCAACGAGTCGTCGCTGGGCAAGATCCTCGGCCCCTCGTTCTACCGCGACAGCGTGCCGGAGGTCATCGACAAGGTGCTCCAGGTCTACGTCGGCGAGCGCCACGATGGAGAAACCTTCCTCGACACCTATCGCCGTATCGGTCTCAAACCCTTCAAGGAGCGGGTCTATGCCTGATCAAGCCACTGCCTCACGCCCCTTCATTCGTCAGGGTGCACCGGCCGCTGATCGCTGGACCCTGGTCCGTGACGCCGATGCCGAACGGCCGGCATCGCCGGCCATTGTGCCACTGTCGCTGTGGCAGCAAACGTCGGCCAGCGATGCCCTGGCGCCTTGGTTGGCCAGCGACACCGAGCTGACGCCGGAACTCGCCGCCGAGCTGGTGAAGGCGCCGCTGATCGCCGTCGACTTTCCCAAGTTCACCGACGGTCGCGGTTACTCCCTGGCACGATTGCTGCGCGAGCGTTACGGCTACACGGGCGAGATCCGTGCCATCGGCGACGTGCTGGTCGACCAGTGCTTCTACCTGACCCGCTGTGGTTTCGATGCCCTCTCGCTGCGCGAGGACCAGTGGCTGGAAGACGCTCTGCACGCGCTCAACGCCTTCAGCCGCGCCTATCAGCCGGCCGTGGACGAGCCCGAGCCGCTGTTCCGCCATCGCCTGCGCGAGGCGATTCACGAGGCTGAACCGGCCCTGGCCTGAGCGCATAGCCAACCTCATCGAGCGGAGACATGACAAGGGGCGCCGTGGACAGGTCGCAGAGGAGGTCATTTGCCAGGGATGGCAAATGTAGCGCCCAGGGAAGGGTTCACAGCGCCTCCGCGCAGACCTGTCCACGGGTCAGCCCCGAGACGACACCGCCAACATCGCCGGTCCCCGGGCCGTCGGCGTCGTCTTGATGCGACGTCAGCCGCGCCGCTTCTGCTGGCGCTCGCGGTTGGCCGCCCGCGCCCGCTCGCTCTTGCGCAGCATCACCCAGGTGGCGCCGAGGCCGCCGTCGGCCTGCTGGGCCGAGACGAAGGCCTGTACCTCCTCGAACTGGGCCAGCCACTTGGCGAGGTAGGAGCGCAGCACGTTGGGGGCGCTGTCGATCTCGCGGCCGCGGCCGTGCACGATCAGCACCGAGCGCAGGTCGTGGGCGTACGCTTCCTGGATGAAACCGGGCAGTATGCGGCGGCACTCGGCGAGCGGTCGGCGCAGCAGGTGCAGCCGTGCCTGGGCCGTATAGCCGCCGTGGCGCAGGCGGTCGACCACTCCCTGCTGGATACCGTCGCGACGGTATTCGAGCGGATCGAAAGGCGCTATCAGATCGACGAAGTCGTCGGAAAGAAAGCTGTCGCCCTCACCTTCGGTCTCGGCGTGCTGGCGTCGGGCGAGTTGAGCTTCCGTGGGCGAGCGTCGTGATCGGCCGGGATCGGCGCGGTTGCCGTTGCAGCTCAGGGGGCGTACGTCTCCCATCATTGCCCGAAAGTCCTGATCGTCGCGTGCCGACTGCGTCATGGTGCCTCCGGGGTCGTCTCAGGGGAAATGCCATCCTAGCAGAGCGCCGGCATGGGCTTAAGGCGCCGAGCTCGTCGTGGCAGTATGTCTTTCTCAACGTTTTCATTTGGCAGACGGAAAGGAACGAACCACATGCTGCGCTGGCTCACCACGGCTCTGCTGGTTGCACCGATCGGGATCGCCGGTTGGCTGTGGTGGACCCTGCTCAGCCCCTACACCTATGACCGTCCAGACCACCTGCCTGCCATTCAGTCGGGCACGCATGAGGTGTTCGTCTACGGCACGCTTCGCTATGCTCCGGTGCGCTGGCTCGTGTATGGCCGTGTCGGCGATCCCGAGACGGCGGTGCTGGAAGGTTATCGGCGTGACGGGCTCGACCTCATCGCGGCGCCTGAAGGTCGCGTCGAGGGCCTGATCCTCGAGGTATCGGCAAAGGAACTGGCCCGCCTGGATCGCTATGAACGTCTGGGCATGCGCTACGAGCGCCGGGAGGTGTCCCTATCCGACGGAAACCGGGCTTGGGTCTACCGTCGTCTGCGAACTGATTAGGCCGAGATCCGCGACCGGAGAGTCAAGACCATGGAAACCGAACTGCCCTTGCTGGACATCCTCTCGCGACTTGGCGTGGCCACCGGCCTGGCGCTTGCCGTGGGACTCGAAAGAGAACTGCGCGGCAAGCCCGCCGGACTTCGCTCACACATGCTCGTGGCGCTGGGCGCGGCCGCGTTCATCATCGTCGGCATGGAAATACTGCATACCATGCCACAAGGCGACGACGCCGCGCGCATCGACCCGACGCGCATCATCGAAGGGGTGATAGGCGGTATCGGCTTTCTCGGTGCGGGTACCATCATTCGCAGCGGGGCCAGCGTGCAGGGGATCACCACCGGCGCTTCCATCTGGCTGGCCGGAGCCATCGGCATCGCCGCGGGAGTGCGGCAGTTCCCCCTGGCGATCATGGTGACGGTGCTGGCATTGATCATCGTGATCGTATTGGGCCATTTCGAGCGAGAGGTCATCGAGAAGGATTCCAGGCGCTGACGGCCCCGGGCCCCTGCGGGCGCCCCGACGAACGAGTGTGGTGCTGCGGGCCTGCGCTGATACAATGGGCGTTTGGCACCACCGATCGAGGAGCCCGGATGCGTGACGCCCTGCCTTATGTACTGATTCTCTACTATTCCCGCTACGGCGCTACCCGTGCCATGGCCGAGCAGCTTGCCGCAGGGGTCGAGTCCTGTCCGGGCGTCGAGGCACGCCTGCGCACCGTTCCGTCGGTTTCGCCGACCTGCGAGGCCGTCGATCCCGACATTCCCGCCGAAGGCGCGATCTATGCCAGTCTCGACGATTTGCGCCACTGCGCGGGGCTGGCACTGGGCAGCCCCACCCGCTTCGGCAACATGGCCGCACCGCTCAAGCATTTCGTCGACGGCACCAGCGAACTGTGGCTGGGCGGCGCCTTGATCGACAAGCCCGCCACCGCCTTCACCTCCACCGCCAGCCTGCATGGCGGCCAGGAGACAACGCTGCTGTCGATGCTGCTGCCGTTGCTGCACCATGGCATGGTCTATGCCGGCATCCCCTATAGCGAAACGGCTCTGATGACGACCGCTGGTGGCGGCACGCCATACGGCGCAAGCCACCTCGCCGGCCAACGCAGCGATCGCGTCGTGACTGACGAGGAGCGCCAGCTGATCCACGCTCAAGGGCACCGCATCGCGCGCCTTGCCCTGTCCCTTCGCCCTCTGCGGGAGACGTCATGAAACGCTGGTTGGAGGCCATGGAAGCCGAGCATGGTGTGGATGTCCTGACCGAGCGTGCCCGCCGACTGGTCGTTGGCAGCTTGGCAGTGCTGATGGTCCTGTTGATATGGGGCGGGCTGTCGATGCAGGCGGGTGACAATCCCGTGGCGCCGATCCTGATTCGCACACTACCGCTCGTGCTGTTCCTGCCCTCGGTCATCGGGCAACGGCCGCGGGGGCACGTCTGGCTGGCCTTCGTCAGCCTGCTCTATTTCGCTCAGGGAGTCATGCTCGCCACCCTGCCCGGCCAGGGCCTGCTTGGCGCGCTGGAGGCTCTGAGCGGTCTGGCGCTGTTTACCGGCAGCATGTTCTATGCGCGTTTCCGCAGCCGCCAGCTTGTGCTCCATTCGCCCAGCGGCGACCATAGCGAAAAACGATGAGGAGAGCGCCATGACACGCAACATCGCCGATATCCGCCGCGACTACGAAGGCGGACGGCTGGAAGAAGATCAGGTACCCGACGAGCCCACGGTGCTGTTCGACGAGTGGATGTCGCTGGCTCTGGAGAGCGAAGGCGAGGATGGCAACGTGATGACGCTGGCCACCGTTGACAGCCAAGGGCTGCCGCATGCCCGCGTGCTGTTGCTCAAGAGCCATGACGAGCAGGGCCTTGTCTTTTATACCAACTATCACAGCCACAAGGGCAGCGAACTGGCCAACGTACCGTATGCCGCCCTGGTCTTCTGGTGGCCGTCGCTGGCACGCCAAGTGCGCGTCGAGGGGCGCGTCGAACAGGTTTCGACCGATGAGTCGAACGCCTACTTCGAGAGCCGGCCGCGGGCCAGTCAACTGGGCGCTTGGATCGCCACCCAGAGCGTGGTGATTCCCGGCCGCCAATGGATCGAGGAGCGCCGGCAGCGCTTCGAGCAGGCCTATGAAGGTCAGGCAGTCCCCCGTCCGGTGCACTGGGGCGGCTATCGCGTCATTCCCGACATGTTCGAGTTCTGGCAGGGGCAACCCAGCCGTCTGCACGATCGGCTGCGCTTCGAACGGCGTGACGGCCGCTGGCAGCGTTTTCGACTGGCGCCCTGACGTGGACGCTTCGATGCATCTCGGGGCGCGCCGACGACTCGCCGCCCACAGCGTCCTGAGTGCCGTAGCGAAGCAAGGGCTCGTTCAGTCCGGCAGGCTCTCGAGTCGATGCCGCTGCCATTCGCTCTGAGGCTCGTTGAGGCGCAGCACGGCATCGACCACCTGCTCCTCCATGTTGTAGCGGCAGCGGAACCCCAGGTGTTTCATGAGGGCCCGCATAGGATGGTTGTCGACCATGATCTTGCCGATCATCTCCAGGGTGCCGACGCTCTTGCAGTAGGCGATCATCTTGTTCATCAGCAGGCTGCCGAGTCCCTGTCCCTTCATGTCGTCGCGCACGATGATCGAGAACTCGGTGCGGATGTTGTCCGGATCGTTCCATACCCGCACCACGCCCAGCATCTCCTTGCCGCCGTCCGGTTTCTGGTGCTCGGCGATGAAGGCCATCTGTCGGTCGTAGTTGATGTGCGAAAGGATCGACAGGTCGCGCTGGGTCAAGTCCGACTTGTTGTGGAAGTAACGGAAACGGATGCTCTCTTCCGATAGCTGGGTGTGGAAGCTGGTGATCAGCGGCGCATCCTCGGCGCGGATGGGGCGAACCTCGACTTCCATGCCGTTTTTCAGCGTCACCCACTCCCTGAGCTCTTCGGGATAGGGCATGATCGCGAAGCGCGCTGGTGTCCCCAGATCCATGGCGAAGTCCACCGCGATCACGCCATCGCGGTTCAGCAGCAGCGGGTTGAGCTCGAGGCCGCGCAGTTCGAGCAGGTCCGAGGCCATCTGCGAAAGCTTGACGAGCAGTTCGCACAGCCGGTCCAGGTCGCGTTCGGGGTCGCTGGAGTGTTCGCGTATCAGGCGGGCCGCATGGGTTCGTCCCACCACATCGGCGGCCAGCGTCATGTTCAGCGGCGGCAGTGCCACTTGACGGTCGGCCAGCACGTTGACCTTGTAGCCGCCGATACCGAAGACGATGACCGGACCGAACACCGGGTCGCGGGTGATGCCCGCACAGACCTGCAATGAATGCTTGCCACGCTGCATGGGCTGCAGGCAGAACTCCCGGACGTCGGTATCGGGGAATTTCTCGCGTACCTTGTCGCCCAACTGAGCGATGCCCGCGGCAACCTGCTCCGGGCTGGTCAGATCCTGCAGCAGCCCGGCGGAAAGCTTGTGCGGATGACGGCGGTAGCGAAACGGCACGCAGTTGCCCTCGTGAACCACCTTGAGCGCCATGGGGCCTTCGACTCGAGCCGCCGACGCTGCCCCTTCCTCCGGCGTCTGGACGTACTGCCCTGGCGCCACGGGAATGCCATAGGCTTCCAGCACCTGTGCCGTCTCCGAGTGGGAAAGGCTGTCGCGCCCCTCGGCCTTGGCCAGCCGTATCAACTCGCGGCATTCGCCGCGGATGTCGGAAGTGGTGGCGAACGGCAGGCTCGGCGGTGTCTCTTGCAACAGCGCCTGGACGCGTTGGTAGTCCACCATGTGCATGAACGCCTTGACGGCCTTCTCCGGCGAGACGTAGGTGGGAATGCCGGCCACACTGCAGGCGTGACGCGCATCCAGCGCGCTTTCCAGTCCCATCCAACTGGTCAGCAGATTACGACGGAAGCGCTTGCGGTTGTCGATGAGCGCCTCCGCCGTCGCCTTGGAAGGGGCCAGCCGGGTTGGCGCATGCACGACCAGCACGGCATCCACGCCCGGGTCGGCGGCGACGATTTCCAACGCCTCGACGAACGTTTCCGGGGTGGCGTTACCGCCCAGGTCCACGGGGTTCTCGCCAGGCTTGCTCATGTCGAAGTCGCCCTCGCAGAGCGCGTCATGGGTCTTTTCGCTGAACGCCGCGAGGCGCCCCCCGGCGCTGATCAGCTTGTCGATGGCCAGCATCGCCGGCCCCAGACCGTTGGAGACGATGGCCAGTCGGTCGCCCTTGAGCGGCTTCATCTGCGACAGCGTCATCAGGGCGTCGAACAGCTCGTCGGAGTCGTTGACGCGCACCACGCCGGCTCGCGAGAAGGCGGCATCGAACACCACGTCGCGGTTGGCGATGCCCGGCGTGGGCGGCAGGTTGGAGAGATCCGACTCGGGGGTGCGGCCGCTCTTGATGGTCAGGACCAGGCGGTGGCGCGAGGCATCCCGCAGAGCCGTCATGAAGTGCAGAGCATCCTGGATGCGTTCGAGATGCAACAGGATGGCCTGGGTCGGCGCATATTGGTTGATGTAGTCGAGCAAGTCGGGAAGCATCACGTCGACGCTGTCACCGACGGTGATCAGGTGCGAAAAGCCGATGCCGCGCCCGGCCGCCCAATCGATCATGGCGTTGCCGAGCATGCCGGACTGCCCCAGGTAGGCGACCTTGCCTGCCTTGACGAGCTGGCTGGCGTAGGAAGCGTTGAGCTTGCGTCCGGGCACGATCAGCCCCATGCACTCCGGCCCCAGTACGCGAATGCCGGACTCGCGCGCGGCGGCGAGCATGCGGTCGCGAATCGATTCGTGGCCGGCTCGGGCATCGTCGAGATAGGAGCCCGCCGAGAGCACCAGGGCGGCCTTGACGCCCACCCGCCCCAGTTGACCGATCACCTTGGGCAGCGTATGCGGTGGCGACGCCACCACCGCCAGGTCAGGCGTTTCCGGCAGGTCGCGAATGTGTGACACACAAGGATGGCCGAACACCGTGGAATAGCCTTTGGGGTTGACCGCCCACACCGAACCACGAAAGCCGGCATCGTCGAGATTACGGATCACCAGGCCGCCGATGGAGTGTGCCTTCTCCGAGGCGCCGACGACCGCCACGGTACGAGGTTCGAAGAAGTGCCGCAGAAATCGGGTGCCCAAGTCGTGCCCTCCAACAGGTCAGTGGCTCCCCCCTGTGTACGACTTATTGCGACTGTCGTGCAAGAGCTTGCGCGCATTAAGGTGATCTCAATCATCCTGGAGCGCGCGCATGATCACGGCCTACATCACTCATCCGGACTGCTACCTGCATCATATGGGCCCGGAGCATCCCGAGAGCCCGCGGCGGCTGGAAGCCATCCGCGCCCGGCTGGCGTTGGCCGGCGTGTTGCAACAGACCATGCAGTCCGAGGCACGCCCAGCCAGCGAAGAGGAGCTGGCGCGCGTGCACCCTCTGCGTCATCTGCGCGCGCTGGACAAGTGCGTGCCAGAGCATGGCATCGTCACTCTCGACAGTGACACCATGATGAATCCCGACAGCCTGAACGCGGCACGCGTGGCCGCTGGAGCGGTGATCCGCGGCGTCGATCAGGTGTTCCGCGGCCAGGCCGACAACGTGTTCTGCGCGGTGCGCCCGCCTGGCCACCACGCCGAGGCCGCCGATGCCATGGGGTTCTGCTTCTACAACAACGTCGCCGTGGGCGCTGCCCACGCACGCGCCAAATACGGTGCACGGCGCATCGCCATTCTCGATTTCGACGTGCACCAATGCAACGGTACCATCGACATCTTCAAGGGTGACCCCGAGGTGCTGGTCTGCACCAGCTTCCAGTATCCTTTCTACCCTTGGCGCTATCTGCGCAGCGAGTGGCAGAACGTGGTCAACACGCCGCTAGAGGCAGGCACCGACAGCGCCGCCTTCCGCCGCGCCATCGAAGACGACTGGCTGCCCGCTCTGCACGCCTTCAAGCCCGAGATCGTGCTGCTGTCATCCGGCTTCGATGCGCATCGTGACGATCCGCTGGCCGAGCTCTGCCTGGATGAATCGGATTATCACTGGGTCACCCACATGGCCTTGGAGATCGCCGCTCTCTATGCCGACAAGCGACTGGTTTCGGTGCTGGAGGGAGGGTACGACCTCGACTCCCTGGGTCGCAGCACCGAGGCGCACGTCAAGGCCCTACTCGGCCTGCCCTTCGAGGGGTGATCCGCCGCGAACGGCAAACGACCTGGTCGTTTCGGGCAGTGCCAGCATGGCCATGTATGGTACGCTTTCGGGAAATTCCGTTTCCGATAGTGAACGCCTAGATGACCACGACCACCGATCAGGAGGCCGCCCTGCGCATCGCATCCGGTCGCAAACCCTTCGTGGAGCCGCTGCGTCTGGGCGAGCGCCTCAAGGAGCTGCGCCTGGCCAACCAGTGGACGCTGGAAGACGTCAGCCAGCGCACCGGACTGGCGCGTTCCACGCTCTCCAAGATCGAGAACGACCAGATATCGCCCACCTTCACCGCCGTGCAGAAGCTGATCAACGGCCTCGGCATCGACCTGCCCCAGTTGCTGACCCCGCCGCGTAGCCAGCCGCGCACCATGGGGCGGCGCGACCTTACCCGCCGGGGCGACGGCCAGCACCACCCCACCCCCACCTACGAACACGAGCTGCTGAGCTGCGAGCTCGCCCAGAAGCGCATGATCCCCTTCAAGACGATCGTGCGCGCCCGCCATTTCGACGAATTCAGCGAATGGGTGCGCCACGATGGCGAAGAGTTCCTGATGGTGCTCGACGGCGAGATATGCCTCTACACCGAGTTCTACGAGCCTCTGACGTTGACCGCCGGCGATAGCATCTACTTCGACAGCGACATGGGACACGCCCTGGTGTCGGTGAGCGATGACGATGCAGTGGTGCTGTCGGTCTGCACCCCAGCAGATGCCTAGACCGAGAGCTAGGCCTTGACTCGCTGGCGGTCGCCTGGCCGCCGCGTGGGAATGGCGTCGAGCTCGAGGCGGCCGTCGGCATGGATCGCCTGGAAGCGGCGCCCCTTGGCCCGGGCGATCAACAGCACGCCGAAGCGGTCGGCCAGTTCTACGCCTTTCTGGGTCACGCCCGAGCGAGACACCAGCACGCTGATCCCCATCTGGGCGACCTTGAGCACCATCTCCGAGGTGAGCCTGCCGGTGGTGTAGAAGATGTCGGCCCCCGACGAATCCACGCCGCCGGCGCCGCAGGCTGCCAGCCACTGACGTCCCGCCAGGGTGTCCACGGCATTGTGACGCCCCACGTCCTCGACGAAATCGAGCACGTCGGCCTGTCGGCACAACGCGCAGCCGTGCACCGCCCCGGCGCTCTTGTACGTTTCGTTGAAGTCGCTCAGGCGCTCGAGCAGCGCATAGAGTACCGACTGGCGCAGCCGGGTCTGGGGCAGCGCGCTAAGGGCGGTAGATTCCAGCAGGCGGCCGAACACCGTGCCTTGGCCGCAGCCGGTCGTCACGGTGCGGCTTCCCAGGCGCTCCTCCAGATCGACCGGCAGATGGCGAGTCACCACCGCAGCGGCCTCGACTTGCCAGTCGACGTGCACGGCACTGAGATCCTCGACGGCGCCGAGCAAGCCCTGGTTGCGCAGGTAACCCACCACCAGCGCTTCGGGGTCGGCCCCCAGCGTCATCAGGGTGACGATCTCGCGCCGGTTGAGATAGAGCGTCAGCGAGCGTTCAGCCGCAATGGGCCGGGACTGTGGCGCTCCGAACTCGTCGAGCACCTCGATCTCGACCGTGGCGGGCAGACGCGCCCGACTCAGGCTCAGCGATGTCATCTCCGGCTCCTCGGCGCTGCGTTGAGTTTCATGATGGCATTCTCCGACAGGGACGTCTTTACTGAAAACGACTGGGACATTCACTTCGGAGATCTGGACATGACGGGTAGCGTCAGCCGACGCCCCTTGAGTTTCGCCCTCGTTGGCGAGTCGCAACGCATCAAGGGCTTCACCGCCACGCGTTGGCGAATCGTGGAACTGCGCCTCGACGACTCCGGTCCCTGGACGCTCGAGCTGCAGCTCTACCTCACCGAGCGGGCGGCCTACCGCTTCAACCTCAGCGGCGGCGTGCCGCGCCTGTTCGTGCGTGCCGGCGATGCCGGCGAACGGCCTCGCCCGAGCGCCATCACCGCCAGCCAGGACGTTGCCGCAGCCTGGCTCGACGGCGAACAGCAAGTCCTGGAAGTCGCCATGCCGCTGGCCATCCAGGCCTGGCTGGAAGCGTATCTCGCTCGCCACGGCGAAGCACCCGATGCAGGTCGCAACAAGAAGCGCAAAGGCGCTGGGCGCGCCCGGGAGATGAGCCAATGAGCCGCCTGAGCCGCTGGTCGGAGCGCAAGCGAGCTATCATCGAGGACGACTCGACGAGCGATGCGTTCGACGCAGCCGTGACGAACCATGATGCGGCCGCGACGAACGAGATGGATTCCGACCTGGCCGCCCCCCTCGAACCCGGTAGCCTCGATCACACCCTGCCCGACCCTGACAGCCTGCCGCCCGGCAGCGACATCAAGGCGTTTCTGTCCTCCGGAGTGAGCACCGGCCTGCGTCGCCGTGCCCTGCGTCGCCTGTTTGCCGCCGATCGCTACGGCGTTCGTGATGGCCTGGACGACTACGACGACGACTATCGACAGACGTTGAAGCCCATGGCCGGCGAGCTGGCCCAACGGGTTCGTCAATGGACGCGCCAGGCCGTTGGCGAGAGCGACGAGGAGATGACCGAATCGACCTCCGAGGGACGTGACGCCGCTGCGCAGGCGTCAGGGAACGAATGCGATGCCAGCGACGATGAGACCGTTGCCGCCCATCGCGAATCCACCGCCGACCGACGGGCATTAGACCAAGGATGGAGTGGCGAGAACGCCAAAAGCGACCAACACTGAAACATTAGCAAGCCATCGATCGACGCATGGCGACAACGATAAAAACGACGACACTCCCAGACCGTGAGAGAGCATGAACCAACGTATCGAACTGGTACCGGACGCAGAGCCGGCGAACCGGTACGCCAGAGCGCAAGCCTTCGACCGTATCTCCTGGCCGGTCAATCTGCTGTCGCCCAGCGTCGACTACGTCAGCCGCGGCCATGCCCTGTTGCTGGGCGACGAGCGGGCGGTACGCCGTGCTGCGCGCTCCCTGGCGGGCAGCGAGTTGGCCAGCCTGTCGTTACTGTTCAGCGAGCCAGTGGACGAAGAATCGAGTGACGACGATGACCCGGTTCTGCTGGGAGCTACCCAGCATCTTGCCAGTCACGCCCTCACCGCTGCTCAGGCGCGCACGCTACGCCTGGAGGGCCATCTGGGCCAATTCACGGCCAGCGTCGAGCACCATGGCGAGCGGCTCGATCTGGCACGAGCACTCGCCGGCCGCGAGCATTTCGACTGCGTGCTCGACCTCGGCAAGCACCCGGCGTTGGCCCTCGAGCTGCCGCCGCCGGGCTATGTCACCACATATTGCGACGCCGCCGACCATGTCGCCCGTCTCGATGAGTTCGGCGAGTTGATCGGCGAGTTCGACAAGCCACGTTACTTCCAGGTCAACGCCGACCAGTGCGCCCATTCGGCCAACGGCAATACCGGCTGCACCCGCTGCCTCGAGGTGTGCCCGGCGGATGCCATCGCTAGCCGCCAGGGGCGCATCGACGCCTGGATCGAGATCGATCCCTACCGCTGTCACGGCGTGGGCAGCTGCAGCAGTGCCTGTCCTACCGGGGCGATCCAGTTCCGTCAGCCAGAGACGCTGCGACTGCAGTCGACTCTCGCCGCCTGGCTCGACGCCTATCGTCAGGCCGGCGGTACCACGCCGGTGGTTCGCTTCACCACGACGGGTTCGTCGCATGGCGGCGACGAACCGGCCGGTCATGTGCTGGACGTGCCGCTCGAAGAGCTCGGCGCCGCCGGTCACGATCTCTGGCTCACCGCTCTGGCGGCAGGGGCGGCCGAGGTTCGGGTGCAGCGTCACGCGGCCATGCCGCCGCGCCTGGAACGCTTCCTCGATGCCGAGCTCGAACGCGCCCGCGGGCTGCTTGCCGCAATGGGGCATGCACCCGAGCGAATTCGGGATCTGGCACCGAACGACACGACCATGCGCGATGCACTGCCGCACCATGCGGTGCTCACCAAGTCACCCTTGGCTCTCGAGGAGGGTGACAAGCGCGAGCGTCTCGAGGCGGTTCTCGAGCGCCTGGCATCGCTGGGCACCCCAAGCCGGCAGCGCCATCCTTTACCCGCGGAATCTCCCTACGGCGGCCTCGAGGTCGACAGTGCCGCATGCACGTTATGCATGGCCTGCGTGGCCAGCTGCCCTACTCCGGCACTGGCTGCCGGCAGCGACAGCCCGGAACTGAGCTTCCGCGAGGCCGACTGCGTGCAGTGCGGCCTGTGCGCCGAGGCCTGCCCGGAAGACGCCATTCGCCTGGTTCCCGGCTTTCTCGGCGATGCCGCGCGGCGCGAGCGCCGAGTGTGCCACGAGGAGGCGCCGTTCGAGTGCATCCGCTGCGGCAAGCCATTCGCCACGGCGAGCACCATCGCGACGATCAAGGCCAAGCTCGCCGACCATCCCTACTTCGCCGGCGAGGCCAGCATGCGCCTGGAGATGTGCGAGGACTGCCGAGTGCGCGACGTCTGGCAGGCGATGGCGCGTGACCCCGAGTCCCAGTTGAAGGTATGAGCCGATGAGCGATGCAAACCGCGACGAGACCCGAGCCCTGCGTGCCGACATCTATCGCCTGCTGGCTGGCTTGCTGCGCGAGGCACCTGGCCGGCAGCAACTCGACTGGCTGGCCGGACTCGAGGTCGACGTCGACGATGGCGAGCTTGCCGCCCGCTGGGCAGCGCTGGCCTCGGCCGCCCAGCAGGCCGAGCCCGAGGACTTGGCGCGCGCGCATTTCCGCCATCTGGTCGGCGTGATTCAGGGCGATGTCACCCCGTACGCCTCTTGGTATCGCAACGGCGAGCTGATGGATGAAGCGCTGCTCGCTCTGCGCCGCGACCTGAAGGCGCTGGGCATCGCACGACGCGAGGCCGAGCCCGACCCCGAGGATCATCTCGCCGCCCTGTGCGAAACCATGGCGCTGCTGATCGAGGACGATAGCGGTGATGAAGCGCGCTTTTTCATGGCACACCTGGCGCCCTGGGCACCGAGGTGCCTGGCCGACCTGTCATGCGTCGACACGCCCTTCTATGCCCGGCTCGGCGAGCTGGGCAACGCCTTCCTGGCCCATGAACGACGCCAGCTCGAGGACGAGGCCGCCCACGAACCCTTGCGAGTCGTCGAGCCCTGACGCGAGGCGCAAAACCGAGGAGACCACCATGCCTACCACACGCAACCCACAACGACGCCGTTTCCTGAAACAGCTGGGCCTGGGAACGGCGGCAGCCGGTGCCGCCGGCGCCGTCGGACACGTCACCCTGGTACAGGCCGAAGCGAAGTCCGCTCCTGCCGAAGCGGAGCGCGAGACTCGCTACCGGGAGACCGAACACGTCCGCACCTTCTACGCCACCCTGCGTGACTGACGACAGAGCCAGGAGACCATCGCCATGCGACTGACCCGGAAATCCAACGATCCCAAGACGGGCGGCCTGGGTATTTCTCGACGCCAGTTCCTCAAGCGCAGCGGTGCCGCCACCGGCGGCCTGGCCGCCGCCGGTTTCATGGGCGCGCCGATGATGCAGCGCACTCGCGCCGCCGACAAAACGCCGGTGCTCGACTCCCCAGTGGAGACCCGACGTACCATATGCTCCCACTGCTCGGTAGGCTGCGGTGTCTATGCCGAGGTTCAGGAAGGCATCTGGACCAAGCAGGAGCCGGCGTTCGATCATCCCATCAACCGCGGCGCTCACTGCGCCAAGGGCGCCTCGTTGCGTCAACACGGCCACTCCAGTCGGCGTCTCAAGTACCCGATGAAACTGGTGGGCGGCGAATGGCAGCGCATGAGCTGGGAAGACGCCATCGAGGAGATCGGCGACAAGGTACTCGAACTCACCGACCAGCACGGCCCCGACAGCATCTACTGGCTGGGCTCGGCCAAGTTCAACAACGAGCAGGCCTACCTGCTGCGCAAGTTCGCCGCGCTGGCCGGCACCAACAACACCGACCACCAGGCACGCATCTGCCACTCCACCACGGTCGCAGGGGTGGCCAATACCTGGGGCTACGGGGCGATGACCAATTCGCTCAACGACCTGCAGAACAGCAAGGCGATCATGTTCATCGGCTCCAACCCCAGCGAGGCGCACCCGGTGGCCATGCAGCACATCCTGCTGGCCAAGGAGCGCAGTGGCGCCCAGATCATCGTCGTCGACCCGCGCTTCACGCGTACTGCCGCCAAGGCGGACAGCTACGTGCGCATTCGACCCGGCTCCGATGTGGCCTTCATCTGGGGGTTGCTGTGGCACATCTTCGAGAACGGCTGGGAGGACCGGGAATACATCGATCAACGGGTCTACGCCATGGACGAGGTGCGTGCCGAGGTCGCCAACTTCCCCCCCGACGAAGTGGAACGCATCACCGGCGTGCCCGAAGCACAGATGCGTGACACTGCCCGGCGTCTGGCCGAGAACCGCCCAGGGTGCATCGTCTGGTGCATGGGCGGTACCCAGCACACCACGGGCAACAACAACACCCGCGCCTACTGCATCCTCGAGTTGGCGCTGGGCAACATCGGCAAATCCGGCGGCGGCGCTAACATCTTCCGTGGCCACGACAACGTCCAGGGCGCCACCGACCTGGGGTTGATGTCGCACTCCCTGCCCGGCTACTACGGCCTGGCCGAGGGCGCCTGGGCCCACTGGGCGCGCGTCTGGGATCTCGATCTCGATTGGCTCAAGAGCCGTTTCGACTCGACCGAGTACGCCGACGGCCAGCCCATGTATTCCAGCGGCATCACGGTGTCGCGCTGGATCGACGGGGTGCTCGAGGAGGAAGAGGCGATCTCCCAGCACACCCGGCTCAAGGCGATGTTCTACTGGGGCCATGCGGTCAACTCCCAGACCCGCGGTCCCGAGATGCAGAAGGCCATGCAGCAGTTGGAAATGATGGTCATCGTCGACCCCTACCCCACCGTGGCCGGCGTCATGCATGGGCGTAGCGACGGTGTCTACCTGTTGCCAGCGGCCACTCAGTTCGAGACCTACGGTAGCGTGACCGCGACCAATCGTTCGCTGCAGTGGCGCGACAAGGTGATCGAGCCGCTGTTCGAATCGAAACCCGACCACGAGATCATGTACCTGCTGGCCCGCAAGCTGGGCTTCGGCGACGAACTGGTCAAGAACTATGAGATGAACGGCGACGAGCCGCTGATCGAGGACATCACCCGCGAATTCAATCGCGGCATGTGGACGGTGGGCTATACCGGCCAGAGCCCCGAACGTCTCAAGGCCCACCAGCAGAACTGGCATACCTTCAGCTTCCGTACGCTGCAGGCCCAGGGTGGCCCGGCCGACGGCGACTACTACGGCCTACCCTGGCCATGCTGGGGCAATGCCGAGATGGGCCACCCGGGCACGCCGATCCTCTACGACACCAGCAAACGCGTCTCCGAGGGCGGCCTCACCTTCCGCGCGCGCTTCGGCATCGAGCGCAACGGTGAGAACATCCTCTCCGACGGCTCCTACAGTGCCGGCTCCGAATTGGAGGACGGCTACCCGGAGTTCACCGCCGAGATGCTCAGGGACCTCGGCTGGTGGGACGACCTCAGCGAGGAGGAAAAGGCCGAGGCCGAAGGCAAGAACTGGAAGACCGACCTCTCCGGCGGCATCCAGCGGGTGGCCATTGCCCACGAGTGCGCTCCCTTCGGCAATGCCAAGGCGCGCTGTAACGTCTGGACCTTCCCCGACCCCATCCCCAAACATCGCGAGCCGCTCTACACCAGCCGCCGCGACCTGGTGGCCGACTACCCCACCTGGGACGACGTGGCCTCTCACTACCGTCTGCCGACGCTCTACAAGAGCATCCAGGAGAACGATGTCACCGGCGATTACCCGATCATCCTCACCTCGGGGCGCTTGGTGGAATACGAGGGCGGCGGCGAAGAGACGCGCTCCATGTCGTGGCTCGCCGAGCTGCAGCAGGAGATGTTCGTCGAGATCAACCCGGCGCTGGCCAACGACCTGGGCATCGCCGAGGGCGAGGACGTCTGGGTCGAAGGCGCCGAGGGCGGCCGCGTGCGCGTCAAGGCGCTGGTCACGCCCCGCGTTGCGCGCGAGGTGGTATTCATGCCCTTCCACTTCGGCGGCATGTTCCTGGGCGAGAGCCTGCACGATCGCTACCCGGAAGGCGCAGCCCCCTACGTGCTCGGCGAGGCGGCCAATACGGCGACCACCTATGGCTACGACACCGTGACTCAGATGCAGGAAACCAAGTGCACCCTGTGTCGCATCGAGCGGGCCAGCTGACGGCACCCGGTACCAGGAGATTCCCATGGCTCAGATGAAATTCATGTGCGACGCGGAACGCTGCATCGAGTGCAACGGCTGCGTCACCGCCTGCAAGAACGCCAACGATGTGGAGTGGGGCATCCAGCGCCGACGCGTGGTGACCCTCGATGACGGGATGCCCGAGGAAGTGTCGATCTCGGTGGCCTGCATGCACTGCGACGATGCCCCCTGCATGGCCGTCTGCCCGACCGACTGCTTCTACAAGACCGACGACGGCATCGTGCTCCACGACAAGGACCTGTGCATCGGTTGCGGCTACTGCCTCTACGCCTGTCCCTTCGGCGCGCCGCAATTCCCCAAGCAGAACGCTTTCGGCGAGCGCGGCAAGATGGACAAGTGCACCTTCTGCGCCGGCGGCCCGGCGGAAACCCAGGAAGAGGAGTACCAGAAGTACGGCGCCAACCGCATTGCCGAGGGCAAACTGCCGCTATGCGCCGAAATGTGCTCCACCAAGGCGCTGCTGGCCGGCGATGCACAGGAAGTGGCCGACATCTTCCGCCAGCGGGTGGTACGGCGCGGCCATCGCGACGGCGGCTGGTCCGACAACCAGCGCCGCGAGCGTACGCGCGCCGGTCAGGGTGACGACCTTTCCGCGGCCGACTCGCTGGCCTATGACGCCGCCCGCCAGGGCTGAGGAGGTGATGCATGAGGCACTTCATCGACCGGCAGTCGCTATGGCGATTGCCACTGCTCGCCCTGTTGCTGGTGGTCGGCCTCGCCGTCTCCTCGAGCGTGCTGGCACAGGCCGATCCCGAGCGCGAAGCGGCCACGGCGGTACCGGCGCTGGATGCCGACACTTGGCGCCAGGTGCGCAGTGGCGAAACGGGCCCCTACTTCCGCGACTCGCGGGCGGACAGCGATTACAACTTGATCAACGCCAGCGGCGAAACCTGGCGGCAGCTGCGCAACCGCTGGGTATCGCCCTTCGGCCTGATCGCCGTGGGCGGCATGATCGTGGCGATCGCACTGTTCTACGTGATCATCGGGCGCAAGGATCTCAGTGCCCCGCGCACCGGCCGCAAGCTGCTGCGCTGGCCGCTGGTGGTGCGCTCGCTGCACTGGACCGTGGCCACGCTGTTCATCGTCCTGGCGCTGACCGGACTCAACCTGCTGTACGGCAAGTTCGTCTTCCGTTCGCTGTTCGGCGATGCGTTCTGGGCCAGCCTGATTTCCGCCTCCAAGTTGGCGCACAACTACCTGGGTCCCCTCTTCGGCATCCTGCTGATCGTGCTGCTGGCACGCGTGCTCAAGCACAACTGGCCGAAGAAGCACGACATCGTCTGGTTCATGAAGGGCGGTGGATTGGTCGGCAAAGCGCATGTCGACGCCGGTTTCGCCAATGGCGGCGAAAAAGCCTGGTTCTGGGTGCTTGCCACGGTGGGGATCGTGGTGATCGTCTCGGGGCTGGTGATGGACTTCCCCAACTATGGCCAGGGGCGGGATACCATGCAGTGGGCCAATATCCTACATGCCGTGGGAGCGCTGGGACTCACCGCTCTTGCGCTCGGCCATATCTATATCGGCACCATCGGCTCGGAGGGATCGCTGGAAGGCATGACCACCGGCTACGTGGACGAGACCTGGGCCAAGGACCATCACAACCTGTGGTACGAGGCAGTGAAGGACGAAGCCGTGACCGAGGAGCAGCTTGCCCGCGAGAAGGAGAGCGACAGCGGCGATGCCGCGCCAACCCGCTCCAGTTGAACGCTTTTCCATCATGCCATTCGACACCGCCGTGAGGCGGTGTCTTTTGTTATGCTGCCCGCATAGGTTCCACTCTGCTGACCCAGGAAGCGACGCCATGCAACACCTCGACGAAACGACCCGCACCGAACTGGAAGCGGCAGCATTTCGCCGTTTGCTCGATCACCTCGATGCCCACAAGGACGTGCAGAACATCGATCTGATGATCCTGGCCGACTTCTGCCGGAACTGCCTCTCCAAGTGGCTGGTGGCCGCTGCCGAGGAACGCGGTGCCGAACTCGACTACGAGAGCGCCCGGGAGTACGTCTACGGGATGCCCTACGCTGAGTGGAAGACGAAGTACCAGCAGGAGGCGACGCCGGAGCAGCAAGCTGCCTTCGCCGCCCGCCAGGCGGAGAAGCAGGAGCGTAATGCCCGATGAACGAAAGCATGATTCCGCTCAGCATCGCGGTGCTGACCATCTCCGACACCCGTGACGAAAGCACCGACCGCAGCGGTGCCCTGCTCACCGAGCGGCTGACCGCTGCCGGGCATCGCCTGGCCGAACGGCGGATCGTCATTGATGACATCTACCACATCCGCGCCGCGGTGTCCGCCTGGATCGCCGATCCGGCGATCCAGGTGATCCTCACCACCGGCGGCACGGGCTTTACCGGCCGCGACTCCACCCCCGAGGCGGTGTCGGTGCTGCTCGACAAGCGCATCGAGGGGTTCGGCGAGCAGTTCCGTCAGCTCTCCTTCTCCGAGATCGGTAGCTCCACCATTCAGAGCCGTTGCCTCGGTGGGTTGGCCAACGCGACCGTGGTGTTCTGCCTGCCGGGCTCCAGCGGCGCCTGCCGTACCGCCTGGGACGGTCTGCTCGTCGAGCAGCTCGACAGCCGTCACAAGCCATGCAACTTTGCCAACCTGGTAATCCCCGAGAGAGGTCAGCATGGCTGACAGCCATCCTCTACAGAGCGTGGAAGCGGCGCTCGCTGCCATGCTGGCCGATGTCGCCCCCCTGGAGGCCGAGCGCATCGAGTGCGACTGCGCCGCTGGCCGCGTCCTGGCCGAGACGGTGACGGCCACGCTGGACGTGCCGCCCTTCGACAACAGCGCCATGGACGGCTACGCCCTGCATCACGCCGATGCCGGCCGGGTGCTGCCGGTTGCCCAGCGCATCACCGCCGGCGCCTCGCCGGCCCCGCTGAAGCGCGGCGAGTGCGCGCGCATCTTCACTGGCGGAGAGATACCGCCCGGCGCCGACTGCGTCGTCATGCAGGAGGCCGTCACGCTTACCGAGCGGGACGTGCAGTTTCCCGCTGAGGTGGCCGAAGGCAACAACGTGCGCCGGCGCGGTCGCGACGTGGCATCGGGTACGCCTCTGCTACCGGCCGGCCAGTGGCTGGAGGCGGCAGCTCTCGGCCATCTCGCCGGCCAAGGCATCACCGAAGTGGCGGTGAGACGCCGGCCTCGGGTGGCACTGCTTTCAACTGGCGATGAGATCGTGGCCCCTGGCGAGCCGCTGGGACCGGGGCAGATCTACAACTCCAACCGGCCCATGCTGGCGCGCCTGCTCACACGCTTTGGTGCCGAGGTACTGCCACCCGTGACGGTGCCCGACAACGCCGGCGAAACGCGCCGTCTGCTTGGCGAGGCGGCCGAAACGGCCGACGTGGTGGTGACCACCGGCGGCGTCAGCGTGGGCGAGGCGGATCACGTCAAGGCAGCGGTGGGCGAGCTGGGCCAACTGGACCTGTGGCGCATCGCCATGCGTCCCGGCAAGCCACTGGCACTCGGGCGACTGCCACGCGTCCACCCAACTGGCGAAGCACGGTTCGTGGGACTGCCCGGCAACCCTGTCTCGACCTTCGTAGGCGGCTGGCTCTTTCTGAGGCCGCTGCTGGGCGCCCTGCTCGACTGTCCGAAGCTAGCCGAACTGCCGGCGCTCACCGCCCGGGCCGCCTTCGCTGCCGAGACCGGCCCACGCCGTCACTTCATGCGCGTGCGCCTCGAGTTCGGTAGCGAAGGCATCATGGCGCACGCCTTTCGCGACCAGAACTCGGCGGTGCTCACGTCCTGCATCGAGGCGGATGCCCTGGCCGTCATCCCGGAGCGCGGTCGCGTGAACGAGGGAGAACCGGTGCGTTGCCTGTGGCTGCAGATGCCGTGAGGCTCTCTCCGCCCCAGGTCAGGACTCATCGCCCAGTGCCGCTTCCAGTTCCGGCCACAGCCGCTGGAAGTCGATCGCCAGGCGGGAGTAGTCATCTGCCAGCCAGGGCGTCAGCTCGGCCAGTCGATTGGCCCCGGACAGACGTCGACCGATCCCCTTCACGGCCTGGCAGGTGAAGTCGAAGTCGCGATAGCGGCGCAGCCAGTCCTGCTCGACCAGCAGCGGCATCATCGCCGCCAGCCGTGCCGGCGCGGGCCGTGAGGCGAGCAGCCGATAGCAGCGCGGAATCAGCATCACATCCTGCCCCTCTCGCCACAGCGTAACGGCGAGGAAGTGGTCCCACACCAGATCCAGCGCGATGCCAGAATAGCGACGCAGCCCCGCCGGGGCGCGTCGCCGTGCCGAGACGACCGCTGGATGGCGGTCTACGAAAGCATCGACGCGCCGGTGGTGACGAATGCCGTGGGCGATCGCCGTCGGCCAGGCCGAGAGGTCGCTCCCCTTCACCCCGTCGGCGATCAGGTTGCCGTAGAGAAAGTCGTCGCTGCCGCCGCGAGCCAGCCAGGCATGGGCGAGAAAATTCACGCGAAGAATCCCTGCATGCCTTGCGAAAGTCCGCTCACAGGCAGTGGGTGGGTTTGGGCAGCCCGGCCAGGCGCGCGGCGACCTTGGCCGGGCTGTCGGGGAAGAGCTTCATCAAGTGCAGCGAACACCCCTTCTCCGGCCCGAGCGTCAGACCGACGGCCTTGACCAGCGGGCGCATGGCAGGGACATGCTCGAAGCGGGCATAGAAATCGCGCAGTACTGCGATGACTTCCCAGTGTTCCTCGGTAAGTGTGCGGCCTTCTTCCTGGGCCAGTGCCGAGGCCACCTCGGGCGTCCAGTCATCGAGCGTCACCAGATAGCCTTCGGGATCGAGTGCGATACGGCGCTCGCCCACGCTGAGATAACGGTGAATCTCCGTGGTTGCCATCAGAACCAGCTCACTGTCTTGTCCGCTTCTTCCGTCAGCTCGACGAAGCCGTCGATGTCCACCACCTGGACGGTTTCGTCGCAGCGGCCCACCAGGCCTCGCGAAGCCAGATCCTCTCGCAGGGCGAAAAGTCGATTCGACACCGGCTCGAAATGGCGTACTTGGGAAGGTAGCGCACCGTTGACGCCGTCCTCGATCAGCAACAGGCGGTCCTCGGGTCCCATGCCGGCCAGCGCTTCGCGGTAGACCAGGCTGGTGCCCGGCGCGCGATTGAGTATGTGCAGGATCATCAAGTGACCTCGGAATTTTCGTCAGAAGACCAGCACTTGCCGGTGTGAGGCGAGCAATGCCGCGGTCCGTGCCGCATCGACGGAGTCGGTGGGGAGCATCAGCTCGTTGGCTGCGAACCCTAGCCGGGCAAGGGCTTCGGCGTCGACGAACAGCGCATCGATATCATACAGGGAAAGCATCTCGAGGGTCGCCGCCGTGCCTTTCTGGCCCAGCGCACCGCTGCCCTGCCCCCTCAGAAGAGCCAGGACACCGTCGCCCTGGAACAAGAGGCTCACCGTTTGGCCGAATGCGGCAGCGACCAGAGCGGCATCGAGCCCATCGCGCAACCAGCTGGTGCCGTGGGGGGAGTGGCGCAGGATGACCAAGAGGTCGTCCCGAGATGCAGCTTGCGGCTCCATGGGATGATCTCCTCAGGGTGAAAACGTCACCAGGCGATCGCAGCGTTGGCCCAGGTCGATCAACTGGCCAAGGCCGGTCAGCTCGAAGGGAGGCTCGAGGCTGTGCCCCACCTTGCCATGCCGCACCGCCTCGCGCTCGTCGAGCAAACCGCGGCGCAAGGCAGAGGCAATGCATACCAGAAGCGCCGTGGCGTGCTGAGCATGCAGATCGCACCAAGCGTCCGGCAGATGCGGCTCGTCCTGGGGGGGGGCTGCCAGGCGTGCGGCATTGTAGACGCCATCGTGGTAGAAGAAGACGCTGTCGAGGGTATGGCCGCGTGCTACCACGGCCTGGGCGAAACGCAGCGCGGAGTGCGAAGCCTGGTGGCTGTAGGGGGCTCCCTGGACGAGCAGTGCGTAGCGCATGGATGTCCGCTGCCTCAAATGCAAGGGCCCCGCCTTGGCGGGGCCCGTCTACCGATACGTTCAGGCCGTGTCAGTCGCTGCTCATGATGCCGAGCAGCGAAAGCAGGCTGACGAACAGGTTGTAGATGGAGACGTAGAGCGTGATGGTGGCCAGGATATAGTTGGTTTCTCCGGCACGGTGCACGATCTCGCTGGTCTGGTAGAGAATCGCCGCCGAGGCGAAGAGCACGAAGCCGGCGGAAACCATCAGCATCAACGAGGGAATCTGGAAGATCAGCCCGGCCACCATGGCCAGGATCAGCACGATGGCACCGGCCATCAGGAAGTTGGCTAGAAAACCGAAGTCCTTCTTGGTCACCAAGGCCACCGCGGAGAGGCCCACGAAGGTCGCGCCCGTCATGGCCAGGGCGTTCATGATCAGCGCCGCGCCATTCGGCATGGCGAGATAGGCACTGAGGATCGGCCCCAGTGTGAAGCCCATGAAACCGGTGAAAGCGAAGGTCGACAGCAGCCCCATGGCGGAGTTGGCAGTCTTGTGTACCAGGAACATCAGACCGTAGGCACCGATGAAGAACACCAGGATGTTCATCCGTTCGATACCCATGGCCATGGCGGCGCCAGCGGTCGCTGCAGAGAACAGCAGCGTCATGGCCAGCAGGCCGTAGGTGTTGCGGAGCACTTTGTTGGTGCTGACCGCCTGAGACGTCCGCTGCGTTACATGAGTCTCTTGATAGGCCATTGGTGCAGAGCTCCCTATGATTGATCTGGGTTGACCTTGGAATTGACCTAGAATGCCCACTCCGGGTTCCCCACGCAAGGTGTCGTTCGACCTCACTTCAACGCTACTTTTCCCTTCTCACCCGCGTGCAAGGTCTCCCATGCCACGCGGGCGGCAGTCACGCAGACATCGTCACCAGCTTCCTCCAGATCCGCCAGGTCCAGCCATACCAGTTCACTGGCATCGTCGGCAGCGGCCTCTTCACCACCACGCCACAGCAGACGAATCACGACGATCACGTAATGCGAGAGCAACTCCCCTTCCGCGTCGTGGCTGAGCACGTCGATGGCGGTCAATACCTCGCGAGGCTCGGCCTCTACGCCGGTTTCCTCGCGGAGTTCGCGCGCCGCTGCGGCTCGCAGGGTTTCTCCCGGTTCGACCTTGCCGCCCGGCAACGCCAGCCGACCGGCATTGGGCGGGTTGCGACGGCGAACCATCAGAATTCGGGAATCACGGACCACCACAGCGGATACCGAAGCGATCGGGCGAACCCCATGGGCATGGTTCACGTTAGTGTTCATTGCATTATTCTACCATGCTTGGGCAACGCTACACGGTCACCTACGAAAACACCCCGCAGGTTGCTTGCCAACGGCAAGAACGTGCGGGGTGCTTGGCAATTCGAGTGAGTGGCGGAGGGACTGGGATTCGAACCCAGGGAAGGCTCTCACCTTCGCCGGTTTTCAAGACCGGTGCATTCAACCGCTCTGCCATCCCTCCGGCTCACGGCGATGCATCTTATCAGCTTTTCCGCCAAGGTCAAGAGCAGTGTGCGATCAAGGCCTTACCACGGTCAGTAGAGCCGCAAGCCAACGCGCGTGACCTTGTTGCCCTCCATCTGGCTCACTACCCAATGAATGCCGTGCCAGTCGACGTCGTCGCCGACCACGGGATGCCCCCCCACGCGCAGCGAGACGAATTCACCCAGTGTCATGTCGGTTTCGCCAGGGCTCAACGTCAGACCGTAGGCACTGGCGATGTCGCCCATCCGCGCATCGCCGTCGAAGGTGAAGGTACCGAAGAAGGCACGTTCCTGCTTGAGCTTGGTATCGCCACTGAACAGACGATTGAGCGCTGGCAGGTCGTCGGCGCGACCGATCACGCAGATCACATCGCCCAGCTTGAGGCGGGTGCTGCCCTTGGGGTGCAGCATGGCGTGCTCGCGAAACAGCGCCGAGATCACTGCACCGGAAGGAAAGCGCAACAGACGAATGGGTACGTCATCCAGGTCGCTGTTGTCGACCTGGTAGACGAACATTTCGTAATCGTTCTCCGGGAGGATGCCCAGCGGACCGCGGTGATTTGGCGTCACCCCCTTGGGGATTTCCACTTTCATCCAGCGCGCCATCAGCGGCAGGCTGCCGCCCTGGATGAGCAAAGAAAGCAGTACCACGGCAAAGGCGACGTTGAAATAGAGCGAAGCGTTGTCCACCCCCCCGATCACCGGGAAGATGGCCAGCACGATGGGAACGGCACCACGCAGCCCGACCCAGGCAATGAAAAAGAGCTCCCGCCAGCGAAACTTGAAGAACGGCTTGACGCTGACGAGTACCGCCACAGGGCGTGCCACGAGAATCAGCGCCATGGCGACCAAGGTGGCAGGTAGTGCGTAATTGAGAAGCTCGGAGGGTGACACCAGTAGCCCGAGAATCAGAAAGAGGCCGATCTGGCTGAGCCAGGCAAGGCCGTCATGCACGGGAAGGATGAAGTTGAGATGACGGCCCGGCTGGTTGCCGATCATCAGTCCTGTCAGATAGATGGCCAGAAAGCCGCTGCCTCCCAGGAATCCCGTCAACCCGAACACCGCGAAACCAAGCGCCAGGGCCAGCAGCGAGTAGAGACCCGGCGCCAGGTCCAGCCAACGAATCAACCGTGCGCTGAGCCATCCCCCGCCCAGCCCGATGACCATTGCCAGACCGAATTGGCTGACCAGGAACATCAGCGTCTCGGGCACGCCGCCCAGGTCGCCGACCAGCAGTTCGACCAGCAACAGCGTGAGGAAGATGGCCATCGGGTCGTTGGTTCCCGACTCGATTTCCAGGGTGGCACTGACCCGCTCGTTGAGATGCACGCCGCGACCACTGAGCATGGAGAATACCGCTGCGGCATCCGTGGAACCGACGATGGCACCGACCAGCAGCCCCTGCACGATCGTCAGGTCGAAGACCCACATGGCAATCACGCCGACCAGCGCGCTGGTCACGAAGACGCCCAGCGTGGCCAGCGAGAGTGCCGGTCTGAAGCCAACCCGGAAGGTCTTGAGGCGCGTGCGCAAGCCGCCGTCGAGCAGGATCATGGCCAGCGCGAGGTGACCGATCAAGAACGCCAGCGAGTAATCGTCGAACTGGATGCCCAGCACGCCTTCCTCGCCCGCCAGCATGCCCAGGGCGAGGAAGATCAGCAGCAGAGGTAGCCCTACCATGCTGGAAAGACGACTGGCGACGACGCTCAGCGCGATCAGAAAACCGCTGAGCAGAAAAAGCGTGTTGATGGTCTCCATAGGCTCCTCTCAGCCGGGGGAGCCATTATGCCATGCTCGCGGGCTTCGCGTTGGTGGGCCGGCTGGCTTCGCCAAGGGGGCGAGGATAAACTGGCGCCTCACCACTGGCTGGAGCACTGCCCCACCCATGATCAAGGCTCGTACTTCCTTCGCTTTCGCTTCCTGGCTCGTTGCGGCCCTGATTTTCCTGGCCTTGCCACCGACCCTCGCCGCGCCGGCTGACGGCGAGAACGCCATGCCGCAGCCACAGGATTCAGCAGCGATTTTGCCACCGCCGCATGTCGGCATGCCCGATGAGCCTGCGGCAGCCGGCACGCCACTGATCGAGGCACCAGCCATCGTTGAAGTTCCCCCCGTCGTCGAGGGACCCTCGTTTCTGGATGCCCCCGTTACCGATGCCGTGTCGCCCGATACGCTCATTCCGGAAGTGCCCTCGGTGGCGTTCGAGCCGGCTGAACCCATTGCGCCACCGCCGGTGACACCGCTCACCATCACCCTCGACTGGTATCTCAACCCGCAGCACGCCGCCCTGCTGGTGGCTCGCGAGAAAGGGTTCTTCAAGCGCCAGGGGCTGGAGGTGACACTGATCAACCCTGCCGATCCTAACGTGCCCGCCAAGTTGTTGGCCGCCGGGCGTACCGACCTGGCACTCGGACGTCAGCCCCTGCTACATCTACTGGTCGATCAGGGGATGCCGTTGGTGCGCGTGGCCACGCTGATCGACTCCCCCGTCACGGGCATCGTACTGCGACAAGCGCTATTCGAGACGGAAGCCGAAGGTGAAAACGAAAGCCAGGATTCGCCACGGGCTCTGCCGCAGCTACACCTCGGTTATACCGTGCAAGACAGCGCCACCCTGCTGAATTCCCCGCTCGCGACGACCAATGGCCTCCCGGATGGCATGGAGCTCGAGGATGTGAGCTACGCGGTAATGGATGCCATGCGCGAGGGCAGCCTGGATGGCGTGGTAGTCCACCAGCGTCACCTGGTGCCGCGTCAACTTGCCGATGAGGGCATTCCTACGCGCATGCTGCGCCTCGAAGAGCATGGATTGCTGGGCCATGATGGCTTGATCCTGATGGCCAATCGCGACCGTTTGAGCAGCAAGCGCGAAGCCATTCGAGAGCTCGTAACCGCACTCGAAAAAGCCACGCTTTGGATCGTCAATCACCGCGAGGAAGCCTGGGAGCTAATGACGGAAGCCGAGCCGGCCCTGGATGACCCCGTCATGCATGAAGCGTGGAAGGATGTCTTTCCACGTCTCGCTCAGCGACCTGCCGCCGTGGACCAAGGGCGGTATGCTCGATTCGAGGAAATGTTGTTGGAAGCGGGATTGATCGACAGCGCGAGCCCCGTGGAGCGCCTAGCCGTCGATCTGGGCGCTCCCGCTCCTTGATTCACGCCTCGAGGGAGCCGAGGAAATCGTTGACGGCAGTCTGGAATGCCTCGGGCTGCTCGGCATGCAGCCAGTGCCCGGCATTTTCCAAGGCCACCAGCTGCGCTTGCGGCAACACCTGGTGAAGCCTTGGCAGCATGGCGTCGGTCACATAGGGCGAGCGGTCGCCGCGCAGCACCAAGACCGGGCCGTCATAGCTGCCCTCTCCTGCCGGCGCCTGCATGATGGCGTCGTAGTCACCTTCGATTTCATCGAGCCCGATTCGCAGCCGCAATATGCCATCGTCATCGCGCTCCAGGTTGGTGGCGAGAAACAGCCGAACGGCGCGTTCTTCCACGTGCTCTGCCAACAGCGCATCGGCTTCGCGGCGATTGCCGGGCTGCCCCTGCTCGACGCGTCGCAGGCCGGCGAATACCGCGTCATGGTCGTGTCCGTACGCTTGTGGAGCGATATCGGCGATGATCAATGAGGCAACCCGCTGGGGGTGGAGCCGCGCCACGCTGATCGCGACCTTGCCGCCCATGGAGTGCCCCAGCAAATGGGCACGCTCGATACCCAGCCGATCGAGGAGCGCCTCCAGATCAGCGGCCATGGCGGCATAGCTCATGCCATCGGCATGGGGCGAGCGACCGTGGTTGCGCAGATCGACGGCGACGACGCGGCACCGTTGCTGCCACTGCTTGACGTGGGAGCGCCAATTGTCGGCGCTACCCAGCAGCCCGTGTATCACGACGAGGGGAATGCCCTCCCCGCCCGTGTCCACATGGTTGAGATCGACGGTCATCGGACCTCCCGTATCGGTGGCATGTCAGGCTCGCTGTGGCGCCAGATCCTGCTGCCCGGTGAGTGCCACCAGACGGCGACTCAGCCAGGCAAGCAGAACCCCGTACAGCGGCAGGAAGAAAAGCAGGCTGATGGTCAGCTTGATCGCGTAGTCGACCCAGGCAATCTCGATCCAGTTGGCAGCCATGAAGGGATCCGGGCTGTTATGGAATGCCACGGAAAAGAACGCCGCCGTATCGGCCAGGTTGCCGAAGAGGGTCGAGACGGCTGGCGCGCCCCACCAGGCGCGCAGCCTGCGCAGCCGATCGAACACCTGGACATCGAGCAGTTGCCCCAGCACGTAGGCCATGAAACTGGCCACGGCGATGCGGGCGACGAACAGGTTGAGTTCGGCGAGTGCTTCGAGTCCGGCGAAGCTGCCGCGCGGAAAGATCACCGAAACCAAGTAGGAAATCACCAGCGCCGGCAGCATGACGCGGAAGATGATGGCGCGCGCCGGCTCCTTGCCGACCAGCCGTACGGTGAGGTCCGTCGCCAGGAAGATGAAGGGGAAACTGAAGGCCCCCCAGGTGGTATGAAAACCGAAGAGAGTGAAAGGTATCTGTACCAGATAGTTGCTGGCGGTGATCACCAAGATGTGGAAGCTCACCAGCAGGACGAGGCAACGGCGATACTGGGCAGGGGAAAGCGCGAACATCGATGGATCCTTTTTCAGGCGCCCGGCGGCGCAGGAGGGGTGAGGGAACCCTCGTGAATGGAAGTGGCGTAGTATACGCAGGCGTCGCCGCCAGGCCAAGGCAGCGAACGACGCGACGCCGCCCGGAGGCGGCGTCGCAATGGCTAGTGCCTTGTTATGATTCAGAGCTGTCGGGCATCATGGGAAGCACCCACCGAGCGCTCTTTCATGGCCTCGTGGACGTCCTCCAGGCTGGCCGGATCGTCGATGGTCGATGGCACGCCGTACTCCTTGCCGTCGGCGATATTGCGCAGCAACTTGCGCAGGATCTTGCCGGAACGGGTTTTCGGCAAGCGGTTGACGACCAATACCTGCTTGAAACAGGCAACGGGGCCGATTTGCCGCCGGACCCGATCGATCAGTTCCTCTTCCAAGGCGACTTCGTCGCCCTCGAACCCGTCCTTGGGTATCACCAGGCCCACGGGTACCTGGCCCTTGAGTGCATCGTGAATGCCGATGACGGCACACTCGGCAACCGCGGGATGGGCGCCGACCACCTCTTCCATCTCGCCGGTAGAGAGGCGATGCCCAGCGACATTGATCACGTCATCGGTGCGCCCCATGATGAAGAGATAGCCGTCTTCGTCGAAATAACCCCCGTCACCGGTGAGGTAGTAACCGGGGAACGCCGCCATGTAGGCACTGTGGAAGCGTTGCGCATCGCCCCAGATGCCGGTCAGGCAGCCCGGCGGCAAAGGCTGCTTGATGACCACGCTGCCCTGCTCCATCGACTTGGCGCGTTCTCCTTCCCGGTCGAGGATTCGCACGTCGAAGCCCGGTACTGGCACGGTGGCACTGCCGGCCTTGGTGGGCATGGGTTCGAGCCCCTGGAGGTTGGCCGCGATCGGCCAACCGGTCTCGGTTTGCCACCAGTGGTCGATGACCGGCACGTCGAGCAGATCGTCCAGCCAATGGAAGGTCGGCGGGTCGAGGCGCTCCCCCGCCAGGAACAGTGCCTTGAGGCAGGAGATGTCGTACTGATCGAGCAGCTTGCCGTCTGGGTCCTCCTTCTTGATGGCACGAAAAGCCGTGGGGGCCGTGAAGAAGCTCTTGACGCGGTATTCGCTGATCAGACGCCAGAAGGCACCGGCATCGGGCGTCTTCACCGGCTTGCCTTCGTACACCACCGTCGTGCAACCGCGCAGCAGCGGCGCGTAGACGATATAGGAGTGGCCAACGACCCAGCCCACGTCCGAGGCGGAGAAGAACACGTCGCCCGGCGCCACGTCGTAGACCGTCTCCATGGAGTAGTGCAGGGCCACCGCGTAGCCTCCGGTATCGCGGACCACGCCCTTGGGCTTGCCGGTGGTACCCGAGGTATAGAGCACGTACAGCGGATCACTGCCCTTGACGGGTACGCAGTCGGCCGGCTCGGCCTTGGCCACCAACGCCGACCAGTCATGGTCGCGGGGGCCCAGCGTCGCTGGTTGACGTTCGCGCTGCAGAATCATGCAGGCATCGGGTTGGTGCTCGCTCTGGACAACGGCTTCGTCGAGTATCGGCTTGTAGGGAATCACGCGATCGATCTCGATGCCACAGGAAGCCGCCATCACGACCTTGGGCTTGGCGTCGTCGATGCGCACGGCCAGCTCGTGGGGCGCGAAGCCGCCGAACACCACCGAGTGCACCGCCCCCAGCCGAGCGCAGGCGTACATGGCCATCAGTGCCTCGGGCACCATGGGCATGTAGATGACGACCCTGTCGCCTTTTTCGACACCCAGATCGCGCAAGGCTCCCGCCACACGAGCGACCTCGTCGCGCATCTCGCGGTAGCTCAGCGTGCGCTTGCTGCCGGTAACCGGCGAGTCCCAGAACACGGCTGGCTGGTCGCCGCGGCCGTCAGCCACGTGGTGATCGAGAGCGGCATGACAGATGTTCAGCTCGCCATCGACGAACCAGCGGGCATGATCTTGCTCGTCGTATTCGAGAATGGTCGAAGGCGGCGTGAACCAAGGAATGCGGCGAGCCTGTTCTGCCCAAAAGGCATCGGGCTGTTCGATGGAGCGCTGGAATTCGGTCTTGTAGGTGGTCATGTGATTGCTGTCCGACGTCCGAGTTGCCACGGTAATTGTTGACACTTTAGAGGTTTTCTAGTGAATTTCCTTCATACCATCGGCTAACGATGCTGGATCGATAGTCGTGGGCGTCCATATTGTCGACAAAATGGCTACTGCATGGCGACGACCGCAGAAGTTGCGTTGACTCGGCGTTTGACAGAAGTTCAGCCACTATCAAAGATGACTAAATGAGCAATGCCACGAAGACCGATATTGGCTGTGAGTCGCTCCGCACCTTTCGTGCGGCCGCTCGACCAGGCTCCCGAGGCCCCTGACGACGACCCAATACGACGCGCCCGGCGAGCCAATACGGGGAGACCGAGATGAGCACCTTACAGAGTGCCGCCGCACGCCTGCTCTCGGCAGGCGATGAGGCCATAGACGAAGCGACGGCCCTGCTCAAGGCCGTCGCCAACGACAATCGACTGAGGATTCTCTGCCTGCTCGATGACACCGAACTGTCCGTCACCGAGCTCAACCGCCGTCTTGCGCTGAGCCAGTCCGCACTTTCGCAACACCTGGCCATCTTGCGACGAGAAGAACTGGTGACGACGCGGCGCGCCTCCCAGACCATCTTCTACTCGCTTCACGGCGAACAGGCCCGCGCACTGGTCGAGACGCTGGCTCGCTTGCAGCGTCTGTGAACGTATTGGCTCAGCGCTTTTCCCAGCGGCCGGCATCGAGACGTTCGAGCAACCGGTCGACGCTGCGCTCTACGCCGAAGGAGACGGCCATGCCGAGGCGCTCGCCCATGGAGCGTCGTGGTTCCAGACGAACGCTGATGACCCGTGCCTCATCCATGCGCGAGACGAGGTAGGACTCGCTGGTACCCAGCGAGTCGACCAAGCCACGCGACAGGGCATCCCGGCCGTACCAGATCTCGCCGGTGGCCACGGCCTCGATGTCCAGAGTCGGTCGCCGCTCGGCAACATGCGACTTGAAAAGGCGGTGGGTATTGTCGAGGTCGGACTGAAACTTGTCGCGTCCTTCCGGCGTGTTCTCGCCGAATACGGTCAGGGTGCGCTTGTACTCGCCGGCGGTGAGCAGTTCCACGTCGACGTCATGGCGCTTGAGCAAGCGATGGAGATTGGGCAGTTGGGCCACGACGCCGATCGAGCCGACCACGGCGAAGGGGGCAGCCTGCAAGCGGTCGGCGGCACAGGCCATCAGATAGCCGCCACTGGCCGCGACCTTGTCGACGCACACGGTGGTCGTCAGGCCGGCCTCGCGCAGTCGATCCATCTGCGCGGCTGCCAGGCCATAGGCATGAACCAGTCCGCCGGCGGACTCCAACCGCAGCACCACTTCATCGCCATCTTCGGCACTTGCCAGAACCGCCGATATCTCTTCCGCCAGGCGGCCGGTGCCACTGGCCCGGATGTCGCCATGAAAGTCGAGCACCCAGACGGTCTGGTTCTTCGTCGGCGATGCCTGCCGTTCGCGACGCCCACGTGCCTTGTCATCACGTCGGAAGGCCTTGAGCATGCGCTTGCGCGCGCCGGGCTCGCTGGCGGCCAGTGCCAGACGCCGACGACGATATTCGTAGCGGTCATTGAGCGCTTCGAGACGCAAGCGCAAACGGCTGCCATCATCGTTTCGTAAACGAGCGATCAGCGCCAGTGCCAGGCCGATCACCAGTGCCAGAATCGCCAGTCGGGCCACGAACAGCCCTAGCTCGGTCACCCACTCCTCCACCCTGAAATCTCCGCTGCCCGATTGATGCTAATATCCTGCCCCTGGGTAGGAATCGGTACAATGCCCTTGATTAAAACAATCGTTCGAAATACGCTCATGGCCCAGGTTCGGGCATTGCCTGCCGCCCCCATGACACCAGCTCCCCAACGACACCGCAGGAGGATTCTCCATGTCCAGTACCACGCTCCAGAAACTGCAGCAACGTTTCGACCCCCAAGCCGCCAAGGGCATGGACGACGTCTTCCAATTCCACTTCGACGATGCCGGTAGCCACTACCTGATCGTCAAGGATGGCACGCTGGGCGTTCACGAAGGGGAGCACGATGACCCCACGGTAACCCTGAGCATGAGCAGCGAGACCCTAAAGGGCGTCATGAACGGCGACATCAATGGCATGAGCGCCTTCATGACGGGCAAGCTAAAGGCTACCGGAAACGTCATGCTGGCCACCAAGCTCACCAGCCTGTTTCCCTCCCACTGATCGTCACGCCGGCAATGCTCTCTAACGGCCGGCCGTTGCCACGTCGGCCAGGTGCGTCTCGATCAGCGCACGGGAAATCGAATACAGAGGGGGCAGCCTAGGGAGTTCGCCCGCCCGGAACCAGGCGGCATCGACGATCTCGACGCCGTCGATGTTCAGCGTCTCGCTCGCTGCCTCAGCGAAGAAGCCCAGCATCAACGAGTGCGGGAACGGCCACGCCTGGCTGCGATAATAGCGCACTCTCCCGACCGTCAGACCCACTTCTTCGTATATTTCGCGCCGTACGGCATCCTCGGCCGACTCACCGGGCTCGATGAAGCCGGCCAGAGTCGAGTAGCGTCCAGGCGGGAAGCGTGGGCTACGAGCCAGCAACAGCGCTTCGCCGTGGGTCACCAAGGTGATGATGCACGGCGAGATGCGCGGATAGTTGCGGTGGCCACAGCCCTTGCAGACCATGGCGAACTCCGTATCGAGTCGCGTGGCGGGTGCGCCGCAGCGTCCGCAGAAGCGGTGGTTGCGGAGCCAGGCAGCCACTTGCAGGGCGGTGGAAAGCAACGGAAACCAGTATTCGGGAAGCGCGGACAGCCAGTGACGGCCGTCCGGCCAGTCAGCATCCGGCCTCTCATCCATGGCCAGAGCAACGGCCTCGTCATTCCAGTAGCCCAGCGGTTGCCAGGCATCGCGCCATGGCTGCGAAGGTTGCAACGGGGTGCCGTCAGCTGCCGGTGCGATCCGCCCTTCGGCGATGCGCACCACCCTTCCCGCTGTCGCACCGATGGGCAGCTCACGGCGCAGCATCACTCGTTCCCCGAAAGACTGACCGACGGTTCGTCGTGGCCATCCCACAGACAGTGGCCTGCCGCGTGGCGGATTCGCTCGAGCTTGGCGCGATGCGATTCCAGCTCGGAATCGCTCGGCACGGCGACGCGCAGGCTGCCGGGGGCGAGCGACAGTCGGCGAATGGCCAGCCCCCCCGCCACCGCCTCGTTGCTGCTGGCCTCGTCGGCATCCAACGTCAAGGCGGTCTGCCCGCCGGTCATGGCCAGGTAGACATCGGCGAGAATTTCCGCATCGAGCAACGCGCCATGCAGTACCCGGTGGCCGTTGTCGATGTCATAACGCTTGCACAGCGCATCCAGGTTGTTGCGCTGGCCAGGATGACGGTCACGTGCCAGCTTCAGGGTGTCGAGAATGCGGCAATGCTCGGCCACCGGCCCGAGCCGAGCGCCTCCGTGCTCGGCCAGCCGCTGAAATTCGTGATCGATGAAACCGACGTCGAAGGCGGCATTGTGGATCACCAACTCAGCGCCCTGGATGAAGCTCCAGAAGTCATCGGCTATCTCGGCGAAGCGTGGCTCTGCGGCGACCCGCTCGTTGGTGATGCCATGAATCTCGATCGCCTCGGCCTCGATCTCGCGTTCGGGATTGATGAACTGATGGTAATTATTGCCGGTAAGACGACGGTTCATCAGTTCCACGGCACCGATCTCGATGAGCCGATGTCCTTCACGTGGATCGATGCCGGTCGTTTCGGTATCCAGAACGATCTGTCGCATGAAACTCACTCGTGGTTGGCGGGGACGGCGGTTGCCGCCCGTGCATCGATAGCGGCGTTGGCCAGGGCGTCGGCGCGCTCGTTACCGGGGTGGCCACTATGTCCTTTCACCCATTGCCATTGGATGTGGTGGCGATGGGTCTCTTCCAGCAACTCCCGCCACAGCTCGGCATTCTTGACCGGCTGGCGGTTGGCCGTTTTCCAGCCGCGCTTCTGCCAGCCGTAGATCCATTCGGTGATGCCGCGGCGCAGATACTCGGAATCGGTCCACAGCGCGACGTCGCAAGGACGCTTCAGAGCGCGCAACGCCATGATGGCCGCCATCAATTCCATGCGGTTGTTGGTTGTCCGCATCTCGAAGCCGTTCAGGGTCTTCTCGTGATGACCGCTCCGGAGAACGGCCCCCCAGCCGCCCGGTCCCGGGTTGCCACGACAGGCGCCATCGGTGTAGACGACGACCCGGGGCAGCGAACCTTCTTGGTGAACATCAGACAACGTCACGAGCCCTTTCACTTTGGCGGCCGACGCGAGAAGCATGTCCCAGCGCATTGCCACCGAGCGCGCCGCCGAGGCTCAACTGAGGGCGCTGGACATGGACCAGCCGGCTCCGGCGTCGTGCGCGGATGATGTAACTGTCGCCCAATGGCAGGTTATGCCGTCTGCCGAGGGTTTCCAGCGTCGCGTTGCTCGGCAGGCTGCCGGGCAGATGAAAGCCGCAGTAGTCTACCCGCTCGATCTGGAAGTCGACAAACGCCAGCCAGTCACGCAACCCGGCAGGCGTACGCCATCGTCCGCGCCACGGCAACCTCTGGCGGCGACCGGGCCACAGGCGCCCCAGTCCTGCCGTGCCCAGCGGTGCCCAGCCGAAGATGATCAGGCGCCCATCATCCGCCGTGACCCGTGCCGCTTCCTGAAGCAAGTGATGGGGATTGGGTACCACCTCGAGCAGATGGTGGATGACCACCAGATGCAGGCATTCGTCGGGTAGCGCCAGGGCATCGGGAGGACACACCAAGGTCGATGCAGACTCGGCGAGTTCGGCCGTGGGCGCCCAACGCAAGCCATGGCGTATCGGACACATATCGGTGAGAGTCGGTGCCATGCTCAGTTCCAGGCGATGGCCGCCATGCAGGCGCTCGCAGATCGGGCCAAGGCAAGCTCTCTCGGTGCGCCAGTGCGCAGTGCCGTCGGCACTTGCCCAGTAGCGTCGCCCTTCCCTGAAGAGTCGTGCGAGGGTGATCGCGTCCTGCGCGTTTGACATCGTCGAGCGTCGCCTCCAGGATTGTGGGTTTTGCAAGCCACGGGCACACCGCGCTCACACAGCGTGCAGGCCAGCGAGCCAGGCCGGCGCCATTGTGCTCATTCGGTTGACGACGCGACGAGGACATCCTGCCCATGCTGAGCGTGACACCGATTCCCGCTTTTGGCGATAACTATATCTGGCTTCTACGCCAGGATACGAGCCCCGACGTCTGCGTCGTGGATCCTGGCGATGCCGACCCCGTCATACAGGTGCTGGAGCGTGAGGGGTTGAAACTGACCAGAGTGCTGATCACCCACCACCATCACGATCATACCGGCGGTCTGGAAGAGCTCATACAGCGCTATTCACCCCACGTCATAGGGCCTCACAATCCCCACATCAAGGGCATCGACGAGGCCGTGGGCGACGGGGATACCTGCCGCGTCATGGGGCGCCGCTTCGACGTTCTGGCGGTTCCCGGGCATACTCTCGACCATATCGCCTTCTTCACGCCAGGCATACCACCACTGCTGTTCAGTGGCGATGCGTTGTTCTCGGCCGGCTGCGGCCGACTGTTCGAAGGAACGCCCGAACAGATGCACCAGTCGCTGCAACGCCTGGCCGAACTGCCCGACGACACGCTGGTCTTTGCCGGCCACGAATACACCCAGGCCAACCTGCGCTTTGCCAGCGCCGCCGACCCCCACAATCCCGATGTGGCATCGGTACTGGTCGAGACCGAGCGCGCTCGCGAACTGGGCCGCCCCACCCTGCCCAGCCATCTGGGTCGAGAACGACGCATCAACCCCTTCTTGCGCTGCGCGGACCCCGAAGTGCGCGCCGCCGCCGCTGCACATGGGGATACCGACACGGATCTAGCCACCTTTACCACCCTGCGCGCCTGGAAAGATCGCTTCTGATCGACGACACGGCATGTTGCGAACGCAGCAACCAGAAGGAGAACGCATGATCCATCGAACGGCGCGACGACAGGCAATCGGTCTGGTCAGTAGCTTCGCTCTGACAGGCGCCTTGGCGCTGGCCACCACCACCAGTCAGGCAACCACCATATCGCCCCATTCCGGAACGCCCAGGATTCACTCTTTCTGGGACGCATTGCAGCTCGAGCCGCAGGCTGCAGACGCCTGGGAGCAATTGCGTGGACTGATGCAGTGGGATCACCATACCGATGATCCCCGCGTTCAGCGCTGGATCGAGCACTACCGCGCCAGCCCTCACAATGTGCGCGAGATCACCGAACGCGCCCGCCCCTGGCTGGCATGGATCAATGCTCAACTCCAGCAGCGAGATTTACCCGGCGAGATCGCCCTGGTGCCTTTCATCGAAAGCTCTTTCGATCCGCAGGCTCGCAGCCACCGGGGAGCAGCGGGCATGTGGCAATTCATGCCGGGCACTGCCGACGCACTAGGACTCCTGCGTCAGCAAGGGTATGACGGACGACTGGACGTGGCCGCCTCGACGCGTGCAGCGCTGGATTACATCGAGCTTCAGGCGGAACAGTGGTACAACGGTGACATCGAATTGTCGTTGGCCGCCTACAATGCCGGCGCCGGCACCGTCAATCGGGCACGCAATGCCGCCTTGGGTCGTGGCGAGCGGGGAGATTACTGGAACCTCGACCTCCCCGGCGAAACCATGCAATACCTTCCCAAGCTGCATGCTCTCGCAGCCATCATCGCCGCCCCGGAGGCGCACAACATCGAACTGCCGGCCATCGATGTCTCTCCGGCCATTGCCGAGGTGCCAGTGGAGCAGACCATCGATCTTGCCCGGCTGGCCGACATGGCAGGTCTCCCTCAGTCCGAGCTGACGGCACTCAATCCGGGGCTCACCGGCGGCCGGGTGCATCCGGGTACCGCCGACGTCGTACTGGTTCCCCGCGAGCATGAATCAATGATTCAGGCCCGCCTGAGCGACTCCGCCCCTCAGCCGACTGAAGGTGACGTCACCGAGTACGTGGTGCAACGAGGCGATACCCTTTCACGCATTGCCAGGCACCACGGCGTCAGCGTCGACGAACTGCGTCGCCAGAATGGCTTGCAGGGCGACATCATCCAGGTCGGCCAGAATCTCGATATGCCGGGGCAGAGCCTCGCATATCGCTGACGTTCGGTAAAAACGCTCATGGCAGTTTACAAGGTGCAGCGCGCCTGACACCTTATGACGGTCGCCTTCCCAGGAAGCACAGGATTCCGTCAAGGATGTCAGCCAGTTCTATCATCACCCGTGGCCTACAAAAACGCCTTCTGAGCTTGGCGGCTCTGCTGGTCGCCACCGTTACTATCGCGGATGAGCCGGTAGCCACCCAGCATGGCCTGGCACTCTATGATGACCCCGCATTGCCCGCTGACTTCACGCACTTCCCCTACGTCAATCCTCAGGCGCCCAAGGGCGGCAGCCTGACACGAGCTGCCGTCGGGTCCAGCTTCGACTCGACCAATCCCTTCATCATACGGGGCACCCCGGCGGCCGGCGTCAGTGCGATCTACGACACTCTGCTCGAGAACAACCTCGACGAACCGTTCAGCGTTTACGGACTGCTTGCCGAGGGCGTCCGGCTCGATCCCAAGCGTCACTGGATCGAGTTCGATCTGCGCCCGGAGGCCCGCTTTCATGACGGGGAACCGGTCACCGCAGAGGATGTGGTCTACAGCTTCGACCTGCTGATCGAAGAGGGCAATCCCTTCTACCGCAGCTACTACGCCGAGGTGTCGGCGGTCGAAGCGCTGGATGACCACACCGTGCGCTTCAGCTTCAGCTCCAACGAATCGCGCGAGCTTCCGCTGATCGTCGGCCAGCTACCGATCCTGCCCCAGCACTATTGGGCCAAGCGCGACTTCAGTGCTCCGACTCTGGAAAAACACCCGGGCTCCGGCCCTTACCGCATCGCCGAGGTGGATCCGGGGCGGCGCATCGTCTACGAGCGCGACCCCGACTACTGGGGCCGCGACCTGCCGGTCAACCGCGGACGCCACAACATCGACCGCCTGGTACACGACTACTATCGCGATCGCGACATCGCCTGGGAGGCCTTCAAGGCAGGCATCATCGACTATCGCACCGATGCCCGGGCCGCCACCTGGGCCATCGGCTACGACTTTCCCGCCTACCACAACGGCCTGGTCAAGCGCCTCACGGTCCCCGACGGTGCACCGGCGACGATGCAGGGTTTCGTTTTCAACCTGCGCCGTGACAAGTTCCAGGACCGCCGCGTACGCGAGGCGCTCTCGCTGGCCTTCGACTTTCCCTGGCTCAACGCCAATCTCTTCTACGACAGTTATCGTCGCACGCGAAGCTATTTCCAGAACTCCGAAATGGCCGCCGATGGCCTGCCGGGCGAGGCTCAACTGGAACTGCTGGAGCCGCACCGCGACGAGCTGCCGTCAGAGGTCTTCACGAAGCCGCTCCCCATCGACCATCCCGAAGATCTTCGCCAGCGCCTGCGTCGCGCCTACGACCTGCTGCTCGAAGCGGGCTATGTCGTCGAGGAGGGGCGCCTTATCGATGCGGAGACGGAGCAGCCCCTGACCCTCGAAGTTCTGCTTCACGACACCGGCATGGAGCGCGTGGTGCAGCCGATGCTGCGCAACATGTCGCGTCTGGGCATCGCGGGCAGCATTCGCATCGTCGACATCAACCAGTACCTCAACCGACTGCGCCGCTTCGACTTCGACATGGTGGTAAGCCAGTTTCCGCAGTCCAACAACCCAGGCAACGAACAGCGCGAATACTGGACCAGCGACTATGCCGAGGCTCCGCAGAGCCGTAACCTCATGGGGTTGAGCCACCCCGCCGTCGACGACCTGGTAGGCCAGTTGATCCGTGCCGACAGCCGCTCGGAACTCAATGCGGCGACCCGCGCCCTGGATCGAGTGCTGCGCTGGCAGTTCGTGACCATCCCCCACTACCATTCTGGCGAGACCCGCCTCGGACTCTGGGACAAATTCGGCTATCCCGAGCCGTTTCCCGAGTATGGTTTCGACCTGTCCGCCTGGTGGGTCGACACCCAACGCGAAGCCGTAATCGACCAGCGTCTGCATGGTCGCTGACTCCAGCACGAGGATCCGCCCGTGAGCCGCTACGTTCTTCGCCGACTGCTGCTGATGATTCCCACCCTGGTGGGCATCATGTTGCTCAATTTCATCATCGTTCAGGCCGCCCCCGGTGGGCCCATCGACCAGATGCTGGCCCGCTTCGAAGGCGCCGACAGCATGGCCAGCACCCGGCTAGACACCGGCGGTGGCGAGGTGGTGGTGCGTGACGAGTCGCGCGGTGCCCGCGGTATCGATCCGCGCTTCATCGAACAGCTCGAGCAGCAGTTCGGCTTCGACAAACCGGCTCATGAGCGCTTCCTGGGGATGTTGGCCGACTACGCCACCTTCGATTTCGGCAACAGTTTCTTTCGCGACCGCCCCGTGGTCGCACTGATGATCGAGCGGCTGCCGGTGTCCATCTCGCTCGGTCTGTGGACCACGCTGCTCGTCTACCTGATCTCCATCCCACTGGGCATTCGCAAGGCGCTGCACCATGGCTCGCGCTTCGATGTCTGGACCTCGGGGCTAGTCATCGTCGGCTACGCCATTCCCGGCTTCCTCTTCGCCATCCTGCTGATCGTACTCTTCGCCGGTGGCAGCTACTGGGATCTCTTTCCGCTACGCGGCCTGACATCGCCAGACTTCGACCAGCTCAGCGCCTGGGGCAAGGTCAAGGATTATCTCTGGCACATCACCCTACCGGTTATCGCCATGACCATCGGCAGCTTCGCCACCTTGACGATGCTGACCAAGAACAGCTTCCTCGACGAGATTCACAAGCAGTACGTGCTCACCGCTCGGTCCAAGGGGGCCAGCGATCAGCGTATCCTCTACGGCCACGTGTTCCGCAACGCCATGCTGATCATCATCGCCGGCCTGCCCGGCGCGCTGGTGACCATCTTCTTCACCGGGTCGCTGTTGATCGAGGTAATCTTCTCGCTGGAGGGGCTGGGTCTGCTCGGTTTCGAGGCCGTCATGCAGCGCGACTATCCGGTGATCTTCGGCACGCTCTACCTCTACACCTTGATCGGGCTGCTCCTCAAACTCGTCTCCGACCTCACCTACGTGTGGGTCGATCCGCGCATCGACTTCGACACCCGGGAGTCCTGAGCCATGGACCTTGCTGTCACCTCGCGTCTGTCGCCCATTACCCGGCGCCGTCTGGCAGTATTTCGCGGCAACCGGCGCGCCTGGGTTTCGCTGTGGGTCTTCCTGGCGCTCTTTGCAGTGAGTCTTGCCGCCGAGCTGATCGCCAACGACAAGCCGCTCGTGATGCGCTACGACGGCCAGTGGTACGTCCCACTGCTCGTGGACTACCCCGAGACCGAGTTCGGCGGTTTCCTGCCGACCGGCACCGACTACCACGACCCTTTCATTGGCGAGCAGCTGGCGGAGAACGGCTGGGCGCTGTGGCCGCCGATTCCCTTCTCCTACCAGACGCTCGACATGCAGATGATGCACCCGTCTCCGGCCCCACCGGATGGACGCCACTGGCTCGGCACTGACGACCAGGGGCGCGATGTCCTGGCGCGGGTGATCTACGGCTTTCGACTTTCGGTCGCCTTCGCCCTGGTACTGACCGCCGGTTCACTGATGCTGGGCGTGCTCATCGGTGGCATCCAGGGCTACTTCGGCGGCAAGACCGACCTCATCGGCCAGCGCCTCACCGAGATCTGGTCGGGGCTGCCGGTGCTCTTCCTGCTGATCATCCTGGCGAGTTTCGTGCAGCCGGGCTTCTGGTGGCTGCTTGGCATCATGCTGCTCTTCTCCTGGCTGGGCCTGGTCGACGTGGTGCGCGCCGAATTCCTGCGCGCACGCAACCTCGAGTACGTGCGCGCCGCCAAGGCGATGGGCCTGCCGCCACGTCTGATCATGTGGCGTCACGTGCTGCCCAACGCCATGGTCGCGACCCTCACCTTCGTGCCCTTCCTGTTCACCGGGGCTATCACCACCCTCACCGCCCTGGACTTCCTCGGCTTCGGCCTACCCCCAGGCTCGCCCTCGTTGGGCGAGCTGGTGGCCCAGGGCAAGAACAACCTTCACGCCCCCTGGCTGGGCATCACTGCCTTCGTCAGCCTGTCGCTGATGCTCTCGCTGCTGGTGTTCATCGGCGAGGGGCTGCGTGACGCCTTCGACCCACGCCATGTGCAGCACGGCGCCGCCACACCGCCGAGGAGACAGACCGATGCCTGACGCCAGCCCGCTGCTGCGCTTCGATTCGCTCTCCGTCGCCTTCGACGGCGTGACCGTGGTCGACAACCTGTCGCTCGCTGTCCGGCGTGGAGAAACCCTGGCCCTGGTCGGCGAGTCCGGCTCCGGGAAGTCGGTCTCCGCGCTCGGCGCCATGAGCTTGCTGCCACCCAACGCCCGGGTCGAGGGGGGGCGTTTCCTGGGTGACACCGATCTTGCCCGGCTTCGGCCACGCGAGTGGCAAGGGCTACGTGGCGGGCGCGTCGGCTTCATCTTCCAGGAGCCGATGACCTCGCTCAATCCACTCCACACGGTGGCCAAGCAGATCGCCGAGACGCTGCGGCTGCACCAGGGGCTCTCTGGACGCGATGCCCGCGAACGCAGCCGCGAGCTGCTCGGCCAGGTCAAGCTGCCGCGGCCCGACGAGCTGCTCGACGCTTGGCCGCACCAGCTCTCCGGCGGGCAACGCCAACGCGTCATGATCGCCATGGCCATCGCCAACGATCCGGAGTTGCTGATCGCCGACGAGCCGACGACGGCGCTCGATGTCACCGTGCAACAGGACATTCTCGCTCTTCTCGCCGAACTGCGTGACCGCCACGGCATGGGCATGCTGTTCATCACCCATGACCTCAACTTGGTACGCCGCCACGCCGACCGGGTCTGCGTGCTCTACAACGGCCGCGCGCAGGAGACGGGGCGAGTCGCCGACGTCTTCCAGACACCGCAGAGCAGCTACACTCGTACCCTGCTGGACGCCGAGCCCCGCGGTCGTCCGGCGCCGGTGCCGGCGGGCTCGCCACTGCTCCAGACGCGAGGCCTGGCGGTAAGCTATGCACGGCCACGACGCCTGCTGGCCAAGCGCCCTCCTGCCTTCGAGGCGCTGTGCCCGCTCGACCTCTCGGTGGCCCCGGGGGAAACGTTGGGGATCGTCGGCGAATCCGGCTCCGGCAAGACCACCCTCGCCCATGCTCTGCTGCGCCTGACCGAAAGCCGAGGAGAGATCGATTTTTCCGGCGAGCGGATCGATCGACTGAGTGGTGCCGCTCTACGTCGCCGACGGCGGCGTTTCCAAGTCGTCTTTCAGGATCCTTACGGCTCACTGTCGCCCCGATTACCCGTTTCGGAGATCGTGAGCGAGGGGCTGAAGTTTCATTATCCCGAGCTGGATACCGCCGAGGTCGAGCGACGTGTCGTCGATACACTGCGCGTAGTCGGCCTGCCCGAGGATTGCGCGGCGCGCTATCCTCACGAATTCTCCGGTGGGCAGCGCCAGCGGATTGCCGTGGCGCGTGCCATCATCCTGGAGCCCGAACTGTTGGTCCTCGACGAGCCCACCTCCGCGCTTGACCGTACCGTGCAGAAACAGCTCGTCGAGCTGCTCCGCGAGTTGCAGAGACTGCGGGGCATCAGCTACCTCTTCATCAGTCACGATCTGGCGGTAGTGCGGGCCATGGCACACCGCGTGATGGTCTTGAAGGATGGTGAGGTCGTGGAACAGGGCGATTGTCGGGCAGTACTGGAAGAGCCTCGTACCGATTACACGCGCCGACTGGTCACTGCCGCTGGCCTATCCTTCCAGAATTCCCGGTTCAGTGGAACTGATTGACGGTAAAGTGTCAGATTGGTTTGTGTTGAATTACAGACTATAAGATAACGGTATAACTATTTGGCGATCGCCAACGATGCTACTCGGCATTGGTCTATACTGCGTCTGACTCTCCCTGACCAGCGAGCCCCATGCGCTTACCGACCATCCAGCTCTTGTTAGGGCTTCTGCTCGGCTTTGGCATGGCACCGTCCCTCCTGGCTGCTTCGCCACTGGACCTGACCGGATGGGAATACCGCTGGGACGACTCTGCCTGGCGGACCATCGCTTTCCCTCCAACCCACCCAGGCGCTATATCACGCCAAACACCACGGCCGCGACCGCAGCATCACCTGGTCCTGGACGTGAACCTCAGAAGGCCGCGACCTCAGCCTCGGTAAGCTCCCGCCAGCCCCCCTCGGGTAAGTCGCCCAGGGTGAGCGGTCCCACCGTCTCACGGTGCAACGCTGCGACATGGTTGCCGATGGCGGCGAACATGCGACGAACCTGATGATAGCGTCCTTCGTGAATCGTCAGGCGCACGTCTTGCGGGCCCAGGGACTTCAGCTCGGCCGGCCGGGTCGGGGTCGTCTCGCCATCGAGAAGAATCCCTTCGCGAAAGGCTGCGACCGCATTGGCGAGAGCCTCGCCCGCCAGGGGCCGCCCCAGATTGGCTCGATAGGTCTTGGGGCAGCCCCGCCGAGGTGACGTGACACGATGCGCCCATTGACCGTCGTCGCTGAGCAGCACTAGCCCCGTCGTATCGACATCGAGCCTTCCCACCGGGTGGAGTCGCTCCGCCTTGGGCAGGTCGATGAGATCCACGGCACGCGCATAGAGTCCGCGTCGCGCGCTGCACTCCACGCCGGCCGGCTTGTGCAACATGACGTAACGCAATCCCACCAACATCAGGCGCTCGCCGCGCCAGGCCACCCGCGCGTCATCGGCCACCTGCGACGCCGCCTGCTTCACGACATCGCCGTCGAGGGTCACTTCGCCCTGGGCGAGTGCCTTCTTGGCCTGGCTACGCGACAACGGCGTGGTTTCGGCCAGAAAACGATCGAGACGCATCAGAAGCCGACGCCATCGGCAACGCTGAAGTGATCGGCATCGCGCCAGGCGGGAAACTTCTCACGGAAGGCCTCGAGTTCGTCCCGCAACAGTCGGCCGGTCTTGACGAAGCGCTGGTCGCGGGGTTCGTCGATCAGGGCTTCGCCCTTGAAGTCGACGAGCATGGAGTCTCCGGCATAGCCCAGCCCCTTGGCGTCTTCGCCGACGCGATTGACACCGATCACCGGGCAGAGGTTCTCGATGGCCCGTGCCTGAAGCAGGATACGCCAGGGATGGCGCCGCGGCGCCGGCCAGTTGGCCACGCACAACAGCGCATCGTACTCGAAGTGTTCGTCGGGGCCCGGCTGCTGACGCAGCCACACTGGAAACCGCAGGTCGTAACAGACACTCAACAGGATACGAAAGCCCTTCAGAGTGACGATGACGCGCTCGTGCCCCATGGCATAGCGCTCGTGCTCGCCGGCCATGCGGAACAGGTGGCGCTTGTCGTAGTGAACGAGACTGCCATCGGGGCGCGCCCAGATCAGACGATTGTAGTAGTTGCCCTCTTCCACCACGGCGACACTGCCGGTCACCACGCAGCCGCGTTGCCGAGCCTGGTCGCGAAGCCAAGCCACCGTGCGGCTTTCTGCCATGGGTTCGGCCATTTCTCGGGAGTTCATGGTGAACCCCGTAGCGAACATCTCCGGCAGCACGATCAGGTCGGTATCGTCGTTTCCGAGCGCTCCCAGGGTGTCCTCGAGCATACGACAGTTGGCTTCGGGGTCTTCCCAGCGCAGGTCGCACTGCACCAGGGTGGTTCTCAGTTCACTCATCTCGGGATCCTATCGCGGGTGGCCAACGTCATCAGCGTAACGCAGGCAGCCGGACACGTCAGCCGGCATCAAAGGCTCGGCCCGGGCATGGCGAGAAAACCAATAGGTTGCTAAGTTGAACGTTTTGCCAGGAGCACGGCATGACCCGCCAACCCACGATGGACCGTGAAATCTCACGAGGGATCGCCTTCGGGCTCGCCGCCTACGTCAGTTGGGGCTGTTTTCCTCTTTTCTTTGCACTCTTCCAGGGTGTGCCGGCCTTCGAGATTCTCACCCACCGCGTCATCTGGTCATGCGTGTTCCTGGCCGGGCTGATCACGCTGATGCGCCGCTGGCAACCGATTCGCCAAGCGCTGTCCGAACCGCGAAGACTGGGTCGCGTACTCGGCTGTGCCTTGCTGATCGCCACCAACTGGGGGCTTTACATCTATGCCGTGGAGAGCCACCGAGTGTTCCAGGCAAGCCTCGGTTATTTCCTCACCCCCCTGGTCAACGTGGCTCTGGGCATGCTGGTACTGCGTGAACGCATGGCCATGCTGCAGGGCATCGCCGTGGCGATCGCCGGTGTGGCCATTGCCATCCAACTGATGACGCTGGGCGAGCTTCCCTGGATCAGCCTGGTGCTTGCTTTCTCATTCGGCACCTACGGACTGTTGCGCAAGCAGGTGCCGCTGGATGGCCTGTCGGGGCTGTTCGTCGAAACGCTGCTGCTTCTGCCGTTCGGGCTGATGACGTTGAGTTGGCTGAGCGCGGTGGACGAGTCGCACTTCCACGACACGCCGCGCACCACGGCACTATTGATCGCCAGCGGCATCATCACGGCCCTGCCGCTACTCGCCTTCGCTGGCGCGGCGCGACGACTGAAACTGGCAACGCTGGGCTTTTTGATGTACCTAAACCCTTCCATCCAGTTCTTCCTAGCCCTGCTGGTCTTCCAAGAGCCTCTGGCGCCGTCTCAACTGGCCACCTTCCTATTGATCTGGACGGGGCTCGCCCTCTATTCCTGGTCGGCCTGGCACGACAGGTCACGCTCGGAGATCTCGTCACGACGAGGAGCGACATCTTCAACGAAACCCCGTCGCCATCGCCAGGCCGACCCATGAGGGACGCCTGCCACGACGCTAATAAGCCGCTCTCACTGCCGATCGCACAGGACGGAACCATACGCGCTCATGCGATCTCGGGCTTGTACCCTACGCGAAAGCCTCCCCAATGCTTGCCATTGACGTACACCGGTACGGAAAGATCATGCATGATCTCTCCGGTATCGCGCTTGTAGGTCTGCAACAGCAGCGGCTTCTCGTGCGCCCCGCAACGGCTGCCGGTGGGATCGTCGTAGATGCGCTTGCTGCGGCTCAGCTTCAGGTCGTGCTCGTAATCCCCGTTGGGCGGTTCGCTGACATGGCGATTGTGCGTCGGTACGTACCCTCGGCGGTCGGTGCTGATCGCGTAGGCGAGCCCCTGAGCGGTGAGCAACGGCTCCTGCACGTCGGGAAAGTGCCGATCGGTGTAATCGTCGAATGCGGTACGATACTGCACGGGATTGGTGCCCGGCACTGGCCGGTAGTCGGGGTCGAACAAGCCACGCGCATCGATCTCGCCGCGCTGCACGCCCGCTTCGAGCAGCTTGCCGACCTGCGCCGCGGCCTGACGTGCGGCGACCAGCACCTGCTGGTGACGGCCCTCCAGGCGTTGCTGCGCCAGAGCGCCGTCGACCCCCTCGGCCGCTTGCATTAGCGAGCGGGCTTGTCCCGCCAGGCCGTGCATGTCGCGATTGCCCTGTTCGGTCTCGTCTTCCAGGGTGGTCAGCGTTCCGGCGACGCGCTGGGTATGCCGGTTGGTGTCCTCCATGCCATCGGCGATGGAGCGGATCTCGCTCTCGACCCGATCGAAGTCGCCGGTCATGCTGGTGAGCTGCTCGCCCACCTTGCCCATTTCCTTGGCACGGTCACCGACCCGCTGCATCAGGTGGCCGATGGTATCCACCACACGATGGCTGCTGTCCCCAATATCTCCGACCAGTTCCTCCACGTTGCGCGTGGCGTCCGACGTTCGCCCGGCCAGTTCGCGCACCTCGCCGGCCACCACGGCAAAGCCACGCCCGTGCTCGCCGGCTCGCGCCGCCTCGATGGACGCATTGAGCGAGAGCAAATTGGTCTGCTCGGCGATCTCCTCGATCAACGACGTCACATGGCGCACCCGGTCGGCTTTCTCGCCCAGTAGATTGAGCAGCTCCAGGGCTTCCTCGGAACGATCCGCCAAGGCCTGCATTTCCTGAATCACCTGGTCCAGCGATTCGCGACTGACGTGGCTGGCGTCGCGCGAACGGCTCGCCAGCGCCGCGACATTGCCGGCGCTGGAAGCCACCTGCTCGATCGCCGAGGTGATGGCCGCCATGCTCGAGGAAGCCTCACGCACGATCTCTTCCTGGCGATCCAGGCGGCGGTCCATCTGATCGGCATGGTGGGAGACTTCCGCCGAGGCAATGGCGGTGTTGCTCGCTTGTTCGATCAGGCCATGGGCCATGCGACGTAGGGAAAGATAGTCGCGGGTCATGGGCAACCAGGCCGAAATGCGCCCGCTTTCCAGGCGCTCTGCACTGGCGGAGAAGATGGTCATCATTCCGGTGAGTGCCAGTAGCGCCCCGGCAGCGCCCCCTATGGCAAGCATGATGGCCCCCACAACGCCCGCTTCGGCAATGACAAGGAGAATCGAGCCGATACCCAGCAGTACCAGGCCGGCCAGTGCGATCAGAATCTGCATGACACGTCTCTTTTGTTGTCGATGTCGCGACAAGCTTACCGTGTCAGAACGATGACCCCCTTAGCACTTTGGACTGTCAGACCAAAGCCTAGTCTGACTTAGGCGTCTGAAAGATAAGGCATTCCCGACTCCCTGCCATGGCCATCGACCGGCCGGCCATGACAGGGAGTCCTGCGATCAGCGCTGGCTGGCAAGCAATGCTTGATCGAGGTCAGCGAGGATGTCATCGATGTGTTCGATGCCGATCGACAGGCGAACCATATCGGGCGTCACACCGGCAGCCTTGAGCTCCTGATCGTTGAGCTGACGGTGCGTGGTAGCCGCGGGTATGGAGGAACAGGTCTTGGCATCGCCGATATTGACCAGGCGTAGAATCATGTTCAGCGCATCGTAGAACCTTGCACCCGCCTCTCTGCCGCCCTTGATGCCGAAGCTGAGAATCCCGGAGGCATGACCGCCCATGTACTTGCGTGCCAGCTCGTGGTCCTTGTGACTGGACAGGCCGGCATACTGTACCCAGGTGACGGACGGATGCGAGTCGAGAAAGTCGGCCACGCGGCGGGTATTGTCGCTGATGCGCTCGATGCGCAGCGATAGCGTCTCCAGCCCCTGCAACAGGTTCCACGCCGCCTGAGCCGAGAGCGCGGCTCCCATGTTGCGCAGCGGCACCACCCTGGCTCGGCCGATGAAAGCGGCCTCCCCCAAATCACGCGTGTAACAGACACCGTGATAGGACACGTCCGGCTCGTTGAGCAGCGGGAAACGTTCGGGGTGGTCGGCCCAGGGAAACCGGCCGGAATCGACGATCACACCGCCCACGGTGGTACCGTGACCGCCGATGTACTTGGTGGCCGAATGAATGACGATATCGGCACCGTGCTCGATGGGACGCCACAGAAAAGGTGTCGGCACGGTATTGTCGACGATGACCGGCACGCCATGCCGATGAGCGATTTCGGCCAGGCGTTCTAGATCGACGACGCCGCCCGAAGGGTTGCCGACTGTCTCGCAGAATACCGCTTTGGTTCGCTCGTCGATGAGCGCCTCGATACCGGCCGGGTCGTCCTTGTCGGCAAACCGCACGTCGATGCCCTGGCGCGGCAAGGTATGGGCGAAGAGGTTGTAGGTACCGCCGTAGAGCTCGCTGATCGAGACGATATTGTCGCCGGCTTCGGCAATCGTCTGGATGGCATAGGTGATGGCCGCCATCCCCGAAGCCACCGCCAGGCCCGCGATACCTCCCTCCAGCGCCGCCACACGCTGTTCGAGTACCGCACAGGTGGGATTCATGATGCGCGAATAGATGTTGCCCTCGACCTTGAGATCAAAGAGATCCGCCGCATGCTGGGCATCATCGAAAGCGAATGACGTGGTCTGGTGGATGGGCACCGCAACGGCCTTCTGCTCGTCGGGGGCATAGCCGTGGTGCAAGGCGATGGTTTCGGGTCTCATGGAAAATCCTCGTTGATCGGTCGCTTCGATGCTAGCCAAGTCTCAACCCGCAGACCAATATCGTTTAGTCTGGTAAGGTCTCGCGGGCCATGACGCCCCTCCCTTTCTACCACCGACGAACGCGGATGCTGAAACGCCACCTGCCGATTCTGAGCTGGCTACCCCATTACAATCGCCGATTGTGCGGCGCCGACCTGCTGGCCGGTGTCATCGTCACCGTGATGGTCATCCCTCAGTCGCTGGCGTACGCCATCCTGGCCGGTCTGCCCGCTGAGGTCGGGCTCTATGCCAGCCTGCTCCCGTTGCTCGCCTACGCTCTGCTCGGCACCAGTCGAACGCTGGCCGTGGGTCCGGTCGCCATCGTCGCGCTGATGACCGGGACGGCCCTGGCAAAGGTAGCAACACCGGGCACGCCCGAATACCTGCACGCGGCGCTGGTACTGTCGCTGCTCTCCGGGCTGATGCTCATCGCCATGGGACTCCTGCGCATGGGCTTTCTGGCCAACTTCCTCAGCCACCCGGTGATCGGCGGCTTTCTCTCGGCGTCCGGCATCCTCATTGCGGCCAGTCAGGCCGGCCACCTGTTCGGCATCGACGTCGATGCTGCTGGCTTGTTGCCGCACCTTGCCGAGATCGGCCGGGATTTGCCCCAACTGCACGCTCCGACCTTCGCCATCGGTATCGGCACCCTGCTGTTTCTGCTGTTCATGCGACGCTACGGCTCACCGTTACAGCAGAAGCTCGGGGTCCCGACCCGGCTGGCGGAGCTGCTCACCCGGGCCGGGCCCGTGCTAGCGGTGACCGTCACCACGTCGCTCGCTTGGCAGTTCGATCTTGCCCGGCATGGCGTAGCCGTCATCGGTGACATTCCCCGCGGCTTGCCTCCGATCACCCTGCCGCAGTTCGATGCGTCGCTATGGCGGGGCCTGCTCGTGCCTGCCTTCCTGATCAGCGTGGTGGGGTTCGTCGAGTCCGTGTCCATGGGTCAGATGCTGGCTGCCCGACGGCGCGAACGTATCTCGCCCAACCAGGAGCTCCTCGGCCTGGGAGGCGCCAACCTGGCAGCAGCCTTCTCAGCAGGCATGCCGGTCACCGGTGGGCTGTCACGCACCGTCATCAACTACGATGCTGGCGCTCGCTCTCCCATGGCGGGAATGTTCGCGGCGGCGGGCATTGCCCTGGTCACGCTGTTCTTCACGCCGCTGCTGTATCATCTGCCCATCGCGACCCTGGCAGCCACCATCACCGTATCGATCCTGACACTGGTGGACATGCCGATGATCCGCCAGACCTGGCGCTATTCGCGTAGCGATTTTTCCGCCATGGCCGTGACCATCGTGCTGACCCTGGGAGAGGGCGTCGAAGCCGGCATCATAGGGGGCGTCGCTCTCTCCATCGGCCTGTTTCTGTACCGAACCAGCCGCCCTCACAGTGCCCTGGTGGGCCGAATCCCCGGCACCGAGCACTTTCGCAACGTGGTACGCCACGACACCGAGACCAGCTCTCACCTGGCACTGCTGCGCATCGACGAAAGCCTGTATTTCGCCAATGCCCGCTACCTGGAAGACACCGTCTACGACCTGGTGGCCACGCACCCCGAGCTGGAACACGTCGTCGTGATCTGCTCTGCCGTCAACTTGGTCGATGCCTCGGCCCTGGAAAGCCTCGATGCCATCAATGCCCGACTCAAGGATTCCGGCGTCACCCTGCACCTGGCCGAGGTGAAAGGGCCGGTGATGGACCAACTGAAACGCAGTGATTTTCTGGATGCCATGACGGGACGCGTCTTTCTCAGCACCTATGCCGCATGGCGTGAGCTGGCCAACCCGTCGCAATGAGCTGCGCCGGCAATGACGTCAGTACCCGACTTTGGTTATGCTGTTCGACAAATATCAGGAATGTCGACAAAGGATGGCATCCCCATGGATCACGCCCCGCGCCAGAACCTGGGCATCAGCGCCTATCACTCGTTGAAACGCGACATCATTCGCGGCGTCTTCCAGCCCGGCCAGAAGCTTCTAATGAGCCGGTTGAAGGAGCGCTACGAGCTGGGCATCGGCCCACTTCGTGAAGCCTTGTCGCAACTGGTTGCCGAACGGCTCGTCGTCGCGATCAGTCAGCGTGGCTACCGAGTGGCTCCGATGTCGCTGGCCGAGCTGGCCGATCTCTACGATGCCCGCGCCCAACTGGAAGGGCTGATTCTGCGGCTGGCCATCGAACGCGGTGACGATGCCTGGGAAGCGGCAATTCTTGCCACCGCACACACACTCGCCAAGGTGGTGGAGGTCAATACGTCCGACGAACGCCTCGACGTCTGGGACACGCGCCACAAGGCCTTCCATACGGCCATCGCCAGTGGCTGCGAATCGCCGCATCTGCTTCAGCTGCGCCAGAGCCTGTTCGATCAGGTCGAGCGCTATCGCCATCTGTGGTTACGGGAAACCGCCCTCTCCGAAGCAGCACTGGAAGGCAAGCGCCGCGAACACGCAGCTCTGGTCGACATCATCCTCCGCCGCGATGCCGACGGGGCCGCGCGCATGATGCGCGATCACCTCATGACGCCGGTACCGATCATTACCGAAGTCATGCAGCGCCAGGGCATCGCCTGAGGCCAGCCCCACCAACGCCATCCACCGGCATGTCACGAGACCGTCACCGACTTCGAGGAGACTGCAAGGTGACAAGTCAGGTTAGGCTCCATATCTTATGGGTATGGACCGACCGCTTCGCTAACCGGTCTCGCCCAACGGAGACGACGACATGCCCCACTTACTGCGGTTTTCCCGGGAACTCGAAACCCGCCTCGAACGGCTGAGCCAACGGACCGGTTTGAGCAAGGCAGAGCTGATTGAGCGCTGTGTCACCATGGGCCTGGCCGAACTCGAGGCGCCGCTGCTTCTGGAAGGCGCTTCTCAGCCCCGCCTGTCGAATGCGCCCACCCTCGATCAGGTGCTGCGCGAGAGCGGCCTCGGAGCCTGATTCACTCGACTGATGGCTTCATGAGAACCGGCGGCGAAAGCGACGGTAGTCACTCAGGGCGCGCTCGGCCGAGCGGGCAACGAGGTGCACCGTCTGCCCCGGCACGTACTGAGCGAGGCGTGCCGCCGCCAGCGGCGTCAGAGCTCCAAGCCGGGGATAGCCACCGATGGTCTGCCGGTCGTTGAGCAAGGCGATCGGCTGGCCATCCGGCGGTACCTGAACGGCACCGAGCCCCAGTCCTTCCGAAATCATCGTGTCGATTCGGCAGCGCAATGTCGGACCTCTCAAACGCACGCCCATGCGATCGGCCCGGTCATCGACACGCCATTCGGCATTGAAGGCCGCGTGCAGGCTGGCTGCATGAAAGTCGGCGATCTGCGCACCGGGGAGCAGTGCCAGGCGGCTTACCGCCGCATAGTCAGGCCGTGCCTCATCGGGCACATGCGGTGCGGGAACATCGGGTGTCCTCGGCGAAACCCGAAGGTCGTCTCCTTCTGCCAGGCGATGACCATGACCGTCATGACCGCCGATCCCCTCACGCACCACGCATGCGCAGCTACCCAAAACCGGCTCGGCAGCGAAACCGCCGGCCACGGCCAGATAGGCACGCAGGCCGCAGCGAGGCGTATCGAATGTCAAGCGCTGGCCTTCGCGGACTCTGACACGCTGCCACAGGGGCAAGGGCTCGCCATCCAGGGTGGCGCCAAGGTCGGCACCCGCCACGGCCAACGTCAGATCGCGACTCACGGCCAGCGACAGACCGCCGAAAGTGATTTCCAAGGCGGCCGTCCCCCAGGGGTTGCCAGCGAGGTGATTGGCCCAGGCCCAGGCATGCACGTCAGCCGGACCACCCTGCGTCACCCCGAGCCGCCGTACGCCGAAACGCCCCGCGTCTTGCAGTAGAGCCAGAGGACCGGAGCGGATGACATGTAGTCCGATAACGGTATATTCATTGCCCATCAGGCGTCCTCCCGCATCGGAGTGACATCACCGCCCTGGCTCTCGAAGGTTTCCTCGTCCACGGGGACGAACCGCACTCGGTCACCCACCTGCAGCAGACTGAAACCGTCGCGATGGCGATCGAACAGCCTCGCCGTGGTGCGCCCCAGCAGGTTCCAGCCGCCGGGCGTGACGGCCGGATAGGCTGCCGTCTGGCGCCCGGCGATGGCGACGCTGTTCATCGGCACCCGCTGGCGAGGCGTCTCGAGTCGCGGCACCTCGAGACGCTCGTCCAGCAGCCCCATGAAGGCGAATCCCGGCGCGAACCCCAGAGCAAATACCCGATAGGTGGTACCTGCATGACACTCGATCACCTGATCGATGGACAGGCCCGCATGGTCCGCCACTCGTGGGAGATCCGGACCCACACAGGTGTCGTACCAGGTGGGCAGATCGCTAACCTGGCCGCCGTCGCCCTCCTCGTCGGGCGTCAACTCCTGCAGCAGCTCGACCAGGCGATGGCGGGCTTGCGAAGGTGACAGCTGCAACGGATCGAAAACCACCAGCAGCGTGGTATAGGAAGGCACCAGGTCCACCAGCGCCCGTCCGAATGCCGCTTCGCAGCGACGCGACAATGCGGTCAACCACAGCAGGTTGCGTTCGTCGATACGTTCGAACACGCGCACCAACCAGCCATCCAGACCGGCCGACTCGATGCGCGGCAGTTTCGACTCGACCATCACGAGGCGCTCTCGTCCAGCGCCTCGAGCGCTTGTCGAATCGACTTGACCGCGGCGATCGACTCGGGGTTGTCGCCATGCACGCACAGCGTATCGGCCATCAGCACCAGCTCACTGCCATCGCTGGCCGAAAGCGGCTGGCCGCGCGCGATACGCAGTGCCTGATCCACGATCACTTGCGGATCGTGATGCACCGCTCTGGGTTCGCGTCGCGACACCAGCCGGCCTTCGCCGTCATAGGCGCGGTCAGCGAATGCCTCGAACCATAGGGTGACACCGTGTCGCTGTGCCATGTCGCTAGGCGGGGAAGTATCGCGAGTTGCCATGGTCATCAACGGCAACGCCGGATCGAAAGCCAAGATCGCCCGCATCACCGCACTCATGATCTCCGGGTCCCGCGCCATGTCGTTATAGAGTGCTCCATGCGGCTTCACGTAGCCGACTTCGATTCCCTCCGCACGGCACAGCCCCGCCAGAGCGCCGAGCTGATAAAGCACTAGGTTCTCGATCTCCTCGGCCGAGCAGGCCATCGAACGGCGCCCGAATCCGACTAGATCGGGATAGGCCGGATGCGCGCCGACCCTGACACCATGCTTGCGCGCCAGGCGCAGAGTCATTCGGATCACGTCGGGATCGGAGGCATGGAACCCGCAGGCGACATTGGCCAGGTCGATATGGGGCATCACCTCATGATCCATCCCCATCGTCCAGGGGCCGAAGCTCTCGCCCATGTCGGCATTGAGTTGCAATTTCGGCATCGTCATCTCCCAGTGTGCCACAACCTCAATTTATCAATAATTTGACAATAAAGCATGATCAAATAGGATAAAAAACGTTGAGGCATCGTATGCGCGTGACATGGCATCTCGGCCGTGCGGCGCTATGCTCTAACCGCCACGATGTGCGAATCGACAACAACACCGTCAAAGAGGATTCACCGATGATCGCAAAGACACCGCTGTGGGCCGGTACTGCAGCTGCCCTCTGTGTCAGCCTAGCCACCTCCGTGACCACTGCCCAGGCCGCCACGGAGTGGGACATGCCCACCCCCTACGGTGACCGTACCTTCCATACCGTGAATATCCGCGAGTTCGCCGATGATGTTCGTGAACGCACCGATGGCGAGCTGGACATCACCGTTCATTCCAATGGCTCGCTGATCGGACATCCCGAAATCAAGAATTCGGTAAGACGCGGCACCGTGCCGATCGGTGAGCTGATCATGTCGCGGCTGGCCAACGAGAACCCCATCTTCGAGGTCGACTCCGTTCCCTACCTGGCCGCCAGCTACGATGAGGCGGAGGCGCTCTGGGAGGCCTCCCGCGAGGTCATCAGCGAGGAACTCAGCGAACAGGGCCTGCGCATTCTATTCGCAGTTCCCTGGCCACCGCAGGGTATCTATACCCAGCAGGAACTCACCGGCCCCGACGACCTGCGCAACCTGAGCATGCGCGCCTACAACGCTGCCAGCGAGCGTCTCGCCCAGTTGGCGGATGCCGTACCCACCCAGGTCGAGGTCCCGGACATCCCCACCGCCTTCAGCACCGGCCGAGTGGACGCCATGATCACCTCACCTGCCACTGGCGCCGACACCAAGGCCTGGGACTATCTGAGCCACTTCAATCATGCTCAGCTGTGGTTGCCCAAGAACATGGTGATCGTCAGCGAGCAGGCCTTCTCACGCCTCGATGAAACCACCCGGCAGGCCGTTCTCGAAGCGGCGGAAGAAGCCGAGGCGAGAGGCTGGGAGATGAGCCGCCAGGAAACCGACGAAGCCATCGCCGTACTCGAAGAGAATGGCATTCAGGTGAGCGAACCCACGCCGCAATTGGCCGAGTTGCTCGGCGAAATCGGCGAGACCATGACCCGCGAATGGGTTGAACGTGCCGGCGACCAGGGCCAAACCATCCTGGACGCCTACGAAGCCGCTCGCCAGTAATCCGCTCCGGTCCCGGGCTCCCCCGGGACCGAGCCGACCGACCCTCACGGTAACTTTGCCATGCGCTATCGACTCAGACCGCTCTACAACCTGGGCGGTTATCTTTCTGCCACCTGCCTGTGCCTGATCTGCGCCCTGATCACGGCACAGATCGCAGGTCGTATCATCGACCGCATCGCCATCGAGCTGGGTGGCGGGCGCATCGGCCTGTCGATCCCGGGGCTCGCCCAAATCTCGGGCTATCTGCTGGTGGGAGCCAGTTTCATGGGGCTGGCCTATGCGTTCATCAATGGCAGCCACATCCGGGTGACCCTGCTCATCGGTCGGCTTCGCCCCAGGCTACGCGTCTTCTTCGAGGTGTTCTGCCTCAGCGTTGCGATGGCGTTGTCCCTGTACCTCGCCTGGAACCTCTATTGGCTACTGGCCGACAGTATCGCTTTCAACGAAACGTCATATGGCCTGATCAATATCCCGCTGTGGATTCCCCAGTCGGTCATGCTGACTGGCGTGCTCCTGCTCTGCCTGGCCTTGATCGAGACCTGGGTGGCCACGCTGATCACCGCGGTGACCCACCCTGCCAGTTTCACCATCGACGACACGGGCCACGAGTGAGCCGGGAGACGTTACCATGCTGACGATGATGCTCGTTCTGTTCGTGATCCTGCTGTTGCTCCTCGGCAGCGGCGTATGGGTCGCCTTCTCGCTGATGGCACTGGGCTGGATCGGCCTCTCCCAGTTCACCAGCATTCCCACCGGCAACGTGATGGCCTCGAACGTTTGGGGCTCCAGCTACAGCTGGGAACTGACCGCCCTGCCCATGTTCATCTGGATGGGCGAAATCCTCTTCCGCTCGCGTCTCGCCGACGACATGTTCACCGGCCTGTCTCCCTGGATGCAACGCATTCCCGGGCGCCTGCTGCACACCAATGTGGTGGGCTGCGGTCTGTTCGCCGCCGTCTCGGGATCATCGGCGGCCACCTGCGCCACCATGGGCAAGATGACCCTACCCGAGCTGACGCGTCGCGGCTACGACGAGCGCCTCGTCATCGGCAGCCTCGCCGGGTCGGCCACGCTGGGCCTGCTGATTCCCCCGTCGATCATCCTGATCGTATTCGCGGTGGCCACCGACCAATCGATCGCTCGCCTGTTCATTGCCGGCGTCTTTCCGGGGTTGATGCTGATCGGCCTGTTCGCCATCTATATCATGATCTGGGCCTGGCGCTTCCCCTACCGTGTCCCTGCGGCGGAGCCGGGCGTCCCACTAGGCGAGAAGCTGCGTCGCTCGCGGCGGCTCGTTCCCATGCTGGCCCTGATCGTGGGAGTCATCGGTTCCATCTATGCCGGGCTGGCTTCCCCGACCGAAGCCGCCGCCGTCGGCGTGGTGCTGTCGCTACTGCTGGCTCGCGTGCAGGGCAGCATGAACGGCCCCGTATTCCGCGATGCCTTGCTCGGGGCCGTGCGCACCTCGATCATGATTGCTTTCATTCTGGCCGGCGCCTCCTTCCTGACGGCCGCGATGGGCTTTACCGGGCTGCCGCGTGACCTGGCCGCCTGGATCGCAGCCATGGAGCTCTCGCCGTGGATGCTGCTCGCTGCACTGACTCTGTTCTTCATCGTGCTCGGCTGCTTCCTGGATGGCATCTCCGTGGTCGTACTGACCACATCGATCATGCTGCCGATGGTCGAGGCCGCCGGCATCGACCTGATCTGGTTCGGCATTTTTCTGGTGATCGTCGTCGAAATGTCGCAGATCACCCCGCCAGTCGGGTTCAATCTCTTCGTCCTGCAAGGCATGACGGGGCGCGACATCCTCAGCATCGCCTGGGCGGCCATGCCTTTCTTCCTGCTGATGATGCTGGGTGTCATCCTCATCACCCTGTTTCCGCAGATCGTCACCTTCCTGCCCGAAGCCATGGGGAACCGCTGATGACCCTGGATACGCTCGATAGAACGCGCCGTCCGGCCCGAAGTCCCATCGTCTCCTCCGAACACCTGTCACGCAGCGCTCAGGAGCAGTCGGAATTCGAATTCGGCTTGATCATCGCCGGCCACGCCTTCAACCGCTGGATGGTGCGCTGCATGACCGCCACCGGTTATCCGGAGCTGGGCTCGCTGGACGTACTGGTGCTGCATGGCGTCAATCACCGCGAACGTGCCAAGCGCCAGGCCGACATCTGTCTGGTCCTGAACGTGGAAGACACGCATACCGTGACCTATGCACTCAAGAAGCTGGCCAAGCTGGAGCTGGTGGGTGGTGAAAAGCACGGCAAGGAGACCTTCTTTCGCACCACGGCGAAAGGACGCGACGCCTGCACCCGCTATGCCGAGATTCGCGAGGCCTGCCTGGTGGACTCACTGGCCTCGCTGGGCATCGAACCCGAGGAGACGCACCGCATCGCCGGCATGCTGCGCGCCATGTCGGGGCTTTACGACCAGGCCGCACGTGCGGCGGCATCGCTATGAGCCTCCCGGGGTCAGCGGCTGGCCGCTGATGACGTGGGAGACTTGCCGGCCAGTGCCGCACGCGGGTCACGGGGATAGAATCTCTCGGGCAGACGCTGCACGTGGGCAAAGAAACGGGTGTCCTTGTAGGGCATCTTCATGAAGCCGGAAACGCCCAGCCCGGTGATCTGGTCTACGGCAGCCAGAATGTCATCCAGGCGACGACGAAATTCCGCCTCTCGCGATGGGTCGAGCAGGCGATAATAGCTGTGGATCTTGAGATGCTGAGGCAGCGCCTCGAAGATGATCATGCCGGTATGGTGGATCTCGTTGAGCGCTTCCAGCGATGCGATGATGGCCTCAGGCAGCACCAGAAACTCTTCGGGATCGGGCCCGTCCTCGAAATAGCTGTGCAGCCGCGAACGGTCTTCCAGTTCCGGTACCGCACTCACCTCGTAGCGCAGCCGCATGCCCGACTCGAGACAGAACGGCTCGTCAGGGCCGTCACGATCCAGGTGAAGGGTATCGCGGGCGTTGAACAGGCAGCTCTTGAAGATCCCCTGACGGTAGATGGCACGCGCCAGGTTGACCATGTTGTTCACCGCCGCCACGAATGCCGGCTTGAGCGCCGGGTCGTGTAGATTGAGCGAGGTGTCGATATAGACGCCTTCGGCTTCCCAGCGCACGGCAAGTCCCCCAACGACGGGATACTTACCGAGTCGGCTGACGGCCGCCAGAAAGGCCTTCTCGGTTTCGCCCATGCCCTGCATGAAGTTCTTGTAGTAGCGGTCGAGCTGGACGTCGTTGACGTCGTTGAGCGTCTCTTCGCCGCCCTCCTCGCGCAGGAAGGCCTTGCGCGAGCTGTAGACCACGGTATCGATCTCGCGACTCGAAGGACGCACCCAGGCCGGTACCAGCGGTGCTTCCGGGGGCTCCGGAAGGTCGATCATCACCGTCCGGGCGATGCGCGGCATTTCGCTGACGAAATGATCGCCAGCCCGACGCCGGGTGTCGGGATCGGAATCGAGCATACCGTCGAGCATGCGCGCGAATTCCCTGGGCAGGCCCAGCGAGGTGGCCGGAATCGCCCGACACCCGAAGCGACACGATTGAGCCGAGGCGAGCGCATAGAGGGTACCGGCGGTGCCCTGCTCATCGAAACGCGGCGACGAAAGCGCACCATTCAGCTGCTCCTCGCCGATGAAATAGACGTCGCCCAGCCGCGCATTGGTCTGCTGCAGATTGTCCGACATCAGTTCCATGACGCTGGCGGACACGAACTGCAGGTTGGCGTCCAGTTGGGCGAACACCGAGGACCCCCAGTCGATCAACGCCACCGTCTCGCGCCGGGTGTCGAAAACCAGATTGGAGGGCTTGATGTCACCGTGGACGATGGGCTTGCCGGCGGGGCCGGATTCACGGCGCAGGGCACACAGGATATCGGCGATCTGAGCGGCGATACGCACGATCAGCCGCGGCGAGAGGCGCCCCTCCTGGAGCGAAACCTCCTCGAGATTCAGCCCCGGCGCGCGTTCCATCGCCAGAATGGATTGGCTACGCACCCGCTGGAAAGCGATCAGTCTGGGCACCCGCGGATGATCGACCTGCTCCAGCATGAAGGCCTCTTCCTCCAGGCGGTCCTGAAGGTGCTGGGGCAGGTTGACCCGGGTGAACTTGAAGACGTACTCCTCCCCGTGAGCGGTGACGCCGGCGAAGACGAAACCATAGGCGCCCTTGCCGATCAGCTCGATGTCCCGGTAGCCCAGCTGCTCCAGCTGGGCCTGGCACAGCGCCACCCACTCCTTGAGCTTGCGAGCGTCATCGTGACTGAGCAGGTAGATCGACTGCTCTTCCGGAATATAGAACTGCTGCAGGGACGCCTGGGTCATGGCCCCTCCCTAACCGAGGTGCAGGAGCATCGTCTCGGGCGCCTCCAGATAGCCCTTCCAGGCATTGCAGAAGCGTGCAATGGTGCCGCCGTCGATGACCCGGTGGTCGCCGGCCCAGGTTACGGTCATGATCGCCCGCTTGACCACCCGATCTTCCACATCGAAACGCGGCAGCCACTGGATCTTGCCGATAGCGACGATCGCCAGTTCGGGCGCATTGATGATCGGAGCCGCGTAGGTGCCCCCCAGCGCCCCGATGTTGGAAACGCTGATCGTGCCGCCCTTGAGGTCGGCCTGATCGACACGCCCCTCGCGAGCGGCCGCGGTCAACCGCTCGACCTCGCGGGCCACGTCGAGCAGCGTGCGCCGTTCCACGTGCTTGACGTTGGGTACCAGCAGGCCGGCCCGGCTATCTACCGCCATGCCCACATTGACTGTCGAGAGGTAGTGGATCTCACTGGCGTCGCCATCGAGTCGCGCGTTGAGGATCGGCGCCTCGTCGATCGCCAGTGCCATCGCCTTCATGAAGAAGGGCATCAACGTGAGCCGGGTACCTTTCGCTTCGGCCTGGGGCTTCAAACGCTCGCGCAGGGCCAGCAGCTCGGTGACGTCGATCTCCTCGCCATACTGGAAGTGAGGGATCGTGCTGGCAGCCTCCACCATGCGCCTGGCCATCACCGCCCGCACGCCGCGCAACGGCTCCACGCGCACCTCGCCGACCTCGCTCTCGCCGGACGCCGCGACGGGAGCCGTGGCCTCGGCGCGCTCTGCCGTTAGCCCCTGTGCCGCGCCTTCCTCCAGATAGCGCAGCACGTCCTCCTTGAGCACGCGCCCCTGCTTGCCGGTACCGGGTACCTCCCCGAGTGCCAGGCCGTGCTCGCGCAACAAACGGCGTACCGCAGGAGCGGCGGGGATACGCCCATAGGGCCCGTACCCCGCAGCCTCAGGGCGCGGTTCGATCGGCTGGCGCTGGGCCGGAACGCTCTCCGCTGGCTCTGCCGTACGCTGCGGCGAGGCCGTACTCGCCGGCTCGTCGGCGGCGCTGTCCGGCACATAGGCGAACAGCGGCGCATGCACCCTGGCCACCTGGCCCTGAGGCACGTGCAGCTGGCTCACCCGGCCACTTTCCGGAGCGGTGATCTCCACCAGCGCCTTGTCGGTCATGACATCGACCACGGGTTGATCCTCGGCGATACGTTCGCCCTCCGCGATCCGCCACTCCACCACCTCGCATTCGACGATGCCCTCGCCGATATCGGGGAGGATGAAGTCCTTGGCCGGTGCGTCCGACGCGCCGGCAGCCGACGTCGCTTCGGACTCCGGGGCCAATGCCGGCTCGGCCGCCGGGGCACTTGCCGCTGCCTCGCCATTGCCGTCCGCCGGTTCGTAGGCGAACAGCGGCGCGTGCACCTTGGCCACCTCGCCCTTGGGCACGTAAAGCTTGGTGATGCGCCCTGCCTCCGGAGCCGTGATCTCGACCAGCGCCTTGTCGGTCATCACCTCGACCACGGGCTGGTCCTCCTCGATGACGTCGCCTTCCGCGACACGCCATTCGACGATCTCGCATTCCACGATACCTTCGCCGATATCGGGCAGCATGAAATCACTCATCTTGCGTCTCCTGTCCTGATATCGGTGCTCAGAATTCCACGCTGGCGCGGATGGCTTCGAAAACCTTGAGGTGGTCCGGCATGTACTCCTTCTCCAGCGTGAGCGGGAAGGGAGTATCCAGGCCGGTCACCCGCGCGATGGGCGATTCCAGGTACAGGAAGCAACGCTCCTGAATGGCTGCGGCGATCTCGCCAGCAAAGCCGCCGGTACGCGGCGCCTCGTGACTGACCAGCAGTCGGCCGGTCTTGAGCACGGACTCCGCCACGGTGTCCTCGTCCCAGGGCAGGATGGAACGCAGGTCGATCACCTCGCAGGAAATCCCCGATTTTTCTGCCTGCTCGACGGCGCGGTCGATGACTTCCATCTGGGCGCCCCAGCCGAGCACGGTGATGTCGGTGCCCTCCTTGGTCACCTCGGCCTCGCCGATGGGCAACTGGTAGTCGTCGTCCGGTACCTCGCCGGTGGAAGCGCGGTAGAGCCGCTTCGGCTCGAAGAAGAGCACCGGGTCGGGATCGCGGATCGCCGAGAGCAGCAGGCCCTTGGCCTGGTAGGGATTGCGCGGTATCACGACCTTGAGCCCGGGGGTATGCGCGAAGTAGGCCTCGGGAGACTGGGAGTGATAGAGGCCGCCGGAGATTCCGCCGCCGTAGGGCGTGCGGATGGTCAAGCCGCCGACGTTGAAGAGATCGCCGGAACGGAAGCGGAACTTGGCCGTTTCGTTGACGATCTGGTCGAAGGCCGGAAAGATGTAGTCGGCGAACTGGATCTCGGCCACCGGCACCGACCCCTGGGCGGCCAGGCCGTTGGCGAAACCGATGATGCCTTGCTCCACCAGCGGCGTATTGAAGCAGCGCGCCTTTCCATAGCGTTCCTGAAGATGGCTGGTGGCGCGGAAGACCCCGCCGAAGACGCCCACGTCCTCGCCGAAGCAGATCACTCGCTCATCCTCGGCCATGGCGATGTCCAGGGCATTGTTGATCGCCTGCAGCATGTTCATGGTCGGCATCTCAGGCTCCTCCCTGCTCATCATCGACCGACTTGCCGACGGCAGCCTCGGCGTGCACGTCCGGATCCAGCGAAAGGGCTCCCTTGGGGTAATCGTCGGGATAGCGACGGATATGGCGCTTGAGGTCATCGAGCTGACGCTGCAGGGTCGGAGTGACATCGGCATAGACATCGGTGACCAAGCTGTCGAGCGGCGGCGGCGGACGCTTCTCGGCGCGTTTCATGGTCTCCAGCACCTCGCGGCGCAGGTTCTCCTGGAGAGCCTTTTCTTCGTCGTCGCTCCACCAGCCCTTGCCATTCAACCAGCGGCGCATGCGCAGGATGGGATCCTTCTCGCGCCAGGCATCCTCCTCCTTGCGTGAGCGATAACCGGAAGGGTCGTCGGACGACGAGTGGGCGGCGAGCCGGTAGGTCATCGCCTCGATCAGCACCGGCTGATTCTTCTCTACGGCGATGGAGCGTGCCGCTTGGGTGGCACGGTAGACGGCGAGAACGTCGTTGCCGTCGACACGGATGGCGTGCATGCGATAGCCGAAGGCGCGCGGCGCGATCCCGTCGGCGGCGAACTGCTCATGCGCCGGCGTGGAGATGGCATAGCCGTTGTTGCGGCAGAAGAAGATCACCGGCACCTCGTGCACCGCCGCCATGTTGAGCGCGGCGTGAAAGTCGCCTTCCGAGGCGGCTCCCTCACCGAAGAAGGTGATGGTGCAGTGGCCCTCGCCGGCCAATTTCTGGCCGTAGGCGTAGCCCGTCGCCTGGGGAATTTGCGTCGCCAGCGGCGAGGAGATGGTCATGTAGTGCAGCTTGCGCGACCCGTAGTGGATCGGCATCTGACGTCCCTTGCCGTAGTCGAGTTCATTGCCGAACAGTTGGTTCATGAACTCGTCGTAGGTGAAACCGCGATAGGCCAGCGCGCCCTGCTCACGGTACTGCGCCATGATCATGTCGGCGTCGTCCAGCGCCGCCGTGGCACCGATCACCGCGGCCTCTTCACCGGTGCACTGCATGTAGAAAGAGAGCCGCCCCTGGCGCTGAGCCGCCATCATGCGCTCGTCGAGCACCCGTGTGACGAGCATGGCGCGGTACAGGCGTAGCGCCTTTTGCTGGTCTTCGTCGAGGTCGGGAACGTCGGCACCGTCGAACAGTGAGCCGTCCTGCCGCAGGAGCCGGTAGGTCGGGATATGAAACTCGTCGCCGGTCATGAAAGCCAGCGCATGGACGTCTTCTGTTGTTGTCATCTTCCTGGTCCTTGGGTGGTGGCAGGAAATACCGCCCCTCGTGAGGGCAGTGTTGTCTTAACTATAGCGATACGCCAGAGGTTCGCTCCAACGTAGCGCGATGATACGACAGTTGACGTTAACGTAAAACGGCTCGCAAAGGCACCCCGAGGAAAGCGAGGTTTCAGTCTCGCTGCACCAGCCAGCTCTGCACGCGCTCGAATGTGCTGTCCACGGTGATGGCCAGTATCCCTATGAGCAGTGCGCCCTGCAGCACGTAGGCGGTATTGCCGTTGACGATGCCGGAGATGATCGGATCGCCGAGATTGGTGGCCCCAACGGTGGCGCCGATGGCCGCCGTCGCCACGTTGATGGTCACTGAGGTCCGCACCCCAGCGAGCATGACCGGCGCGGCCAGCGGCAACTCGACCTGACGCAGGATCTGGCCGCGGGTCATGCCCATGCCGCGTGCCGCCTCGTGCACGCCAGGATCGATGCCCTGAATGCCGGCAAGGGTATTGCGCACGATGGGCAGGAGACCGTAGAGCAACAGCGCCACGATGATCGGCAGAGTGCCGAAGCCCAGCACGGGAACCGCCAGCGCCAGCACCGCTACCGGTGGAAACGTCTGACCGATGGAGGCCAGTTGACTCACCAGCGGAAGGAAGTCGCGGCCGAAGGGGCGCGTCACTGCTACCGCCCCGCCAACCCCCAGTATCACGGCGGCCAGCGACGCCAGCCCCACCACCATGACGTGTTGACCGAGCAACACCAGGAAGCTGGAGCGCGCATAAAGCACCTGGCGGCTGTCGGGCTCGAGCCAGCGAAACAGCCCTTCGAGCCCCCCCATGCCCAGGCAGAGCGCCAACAGCAGACCCAGCCAGGCCAGCGGCTTCCACCAACCAACTCGTCGGGACCAGCGCAGGGCAGCAGCGGCATTCCCCCTCATGCCTTGCTCCCCACCAGCCGCCGCAACGACAGTTCGCCAATCGGAATATCGTTGTCGTCCACCACGGTGAGACGATCGACACGATGCCACAGCATCAGCGATAGCGCCTGGCTGAGCGGCGCATCGACGGCAACGCGCTCATGCGCGAGCAGACGCGGCCCCAGCGGCAGCATGCGGTCACGCACGCGCGTCAGTGCCGCCTCCTTGAGGCCCCTGGATTGCCCGCCCAGCAGGGAAGCGACGAAGTCATCGACGGGGTCATGCAGCAGCTCGACGGGTGAACCCTGCTGAACGATACGCCCCTGACGCATCACTACCAGCCGATCGGCCAAGCGCAGGGCCTCGTCCATGTCGTGGGTGACGAACACAATGGTCTTGTGCAGGCGCGCCTGCAGATCGAGCAGTTCGAGCTGCAGCGACTCGCGGGTAATGGGATCGAGCGCACCGAACGGCTCATCCATCAGCAGAATTTCCGGATCAGCCGCCAGTGCGCGGGCCACACCCACTCGCTGAGCCTGCCCCCCCGAGAGCTGGTGGGGGTACTTGCCGGCGAACTCGGCCATCGGTAGTCCCAGCAGCACCATCAGTTCTTCCACGCGTTCCCGGACACGTTGTCGCGGCCATTTGAGCAGGCGAGGCACCAGGCCGATATTGCGCGCCACCGTCCAGTGGGGAAAGAGTCCGGTATTCTGTATCACGTAGCCAATGCGCCGACGCAGCGCCACCTCATCGAAGGTACGTACCGGCTGACCGTCGAGATGTATCTCGCCCTCGGTATGTTCGATGAGCCGATTGATCATGCGCAGCGTCGTGGACTTGCCACAGCCAGAGGTACCGACCAATGCGCAGAGCTCACCCTTTGCCACCCTCAGCGAGATATCGTCGACGGCCACCTCTTCGCCGAAGCGCTTGGTCACACCGAACAGCTCGATCACGTCGTTCCTCCCTGACGCAGGACATCGGTAAGCGCACTGAGCAGCGCATCTGCGATCAACGCCAGGGCGATGATCGGCAGCGCACCGAGCAACACCAGATCCATCGCTGCCTGCCCCAAGCCCTGGAAGACGAAAGTGCCGAGCCCCCCGGCACCGATCAGCGCCGCCACCGCGGTGAGGCCGATGGCCTGCACGGTGGTGATGCGCACGCCTTCGAGCACGACCGGCAGTGCCAACGGCAAGCGCACCTGGAGAAACACCTGACGACGGCTCATGCCCATGCCTCGCGCGGACTCGATGACCGCCGGATCGACCTCATCGAGCGCCACGAAAATATTGCGCACCATGGGCAACAGACTGTAGCCAAGCAGCGCCAGCCAGGCCGGCGCCCAACCGATGCCGCTCACTCCCAGGTCCGCCAGCCAATCGAAGCGCGCAGAGAGCCAGGCCAATGGCGCCAGCAGCAGACCGAACAGGGCGATGCTGGGTATGGTCTGAAGCACGTTGAGCACGCCGAAACCGGCACGGCGCAGCCTCGAGTGTCGGCGCATGGCCAGCGCCAGCCCCGCACCCAACACGATCGCAGCCGACACAGCGGCCCCAACGAGCATGAGATGCTGAGCCAACGCTGCGTAGAACTGATCACTGCGCCCCTGATACTCGCGATAAAGAGCGAGCGGGGCCAACCACTGCGTCAGACACCCCCACCAGACGAGCACCACCGGCACCAGCAACGCCCAGCCCAGCGGACGCGACAACGCCAAGCGAGACCGCAGCTCGATCAACGCCAGCAGGCCGATGAAGAGCAGGCACCAAAGCGCGCTGCCAATGCCCAATCTCGCCGTAGGTTCCATACTGGCCGCCACGCCCGACAACCACAGCGGTATTGCGATCAGCAAGACGATGACCAGCGCCAGGACACCCGGCAGACGCCGCGGTGTCGGCCGCCAGGCCAGAACTGCCATGGCGAGCATCGGCATGAGGACGAGCAGCGTGGGCCCCCACCCCAGCGCCGCCACGGCATGCTGTGGCGTTCCCTGAACGATCCGGTTGGGAGCCACGCTGATGGCCGGCAGGGTCAGCCAGGCGACGGCACCGCCGAGCATCAGCACGATCAAGACGACATTGGGAAACGGTCTCGCTCGGTCCACTCCCTACTCCGTTGCCTCGATACCGGTCAGGAAGTCCTCTGCCACCTGCTCTGGAGCGACGCCGTTCACGGCCACCTGGCCATTGAGCCGCTGCAGAGTCTCCATATCCAGGGCGGAAAAGACCGGCTCGAGCAGCGTTTCGATCTCGGGATGCGCCTCGAGTACCGTCTCGCGGATCACCGGTGCCGGTTGATAGACGGGTTGCACGCCCAGCGTATCTTGCAGCACGACCAGTCCCAGGGCGCCCAGCCCGCCATCGGTACCGTAAGTCATGGCAGCATTCACACCACTCGTCTGCTGAGCAGCGGCGCGCATCGTGGCAGCGGTGTTGCCCCCGGACAGCACGAGCAACTGATCGGCATCGAGTTCGAAGCCATAAGCCTCCTGGAAAGCCGGCAGGGCCTGCTCGGACTCGACGAACTCGGCGCTGGCCGCGAACTTGAACTCGCCGCCGTCGGCCAGGTAGTCGGCAAGATCCTCTAGCGTCTCGAGCCCCTCGGCCTCGGCCAGATCTTCCCGAACGCTCATGGCCCAGGTGTTGTTGGCATCGGCCGGCGCCAACCAGACCAGGCCGTTCTGGGCATCGCGCTCGCGCACCGTTGCATAGGCCTGCTCGGCATCCTTCCATACATCGCTGTCGGCCATGTCGAAGAAGAAGGCACCATTGCCGGTGTACTCCGGATAGATGTCGATCTCACCCGCCAGCAACGCTTCTCGCACGATGCTGGTGCCTCCCAGCTGCAGTCGGTTATCGGTTTCGATCCCGGCCGCCTCGAGCCGCTGCAGGATCAACTGTCCGAGCACCGACCCTTCGGTGTCGATCTTGGAAGCGACGACCACGGGGTCGTCGGCGTGGGCGCTGGAGAGCATCAGCAGGGAGCCAGCAGCCAGCCCAGCCAGGCTGGTCAAGGAGCGGTTCATGGTCACCACCCGTTCGTTGTGAATGTACGCAGAGTATAAGGCGTGTACAGTTTGTCTGTCAGACGGCAATCTCAACGGGGAATAGCACTGCCATGCCGGACGCCGAGACCACCCTCCTCGATGGCTACCATCATCCAATGGTGAGGGATCTGGCATGGCTGCTGAACTGCCCCGATCTGGTCGGCGACGGCTGGCCACCGCGCCCGGGACGCGACGAGATGGGATTGGCCGACGATGCCCAGCTCGATCACTTCCTGCACGAGCTGGAGGCCTCGCCCGAAGCGCTCGAAAGGCGTGTCGGCAACACGCTCGACGGACGCATGGGACTCTATCATGAAGCGCTGTGGCAGTTTCTGCTCGATCGGGCGCCGGGCACGCGCTTGCTCGCTCATAACCTGCGGGTGTTCCGTGGCAAGGTGACTCTCGGGGAGATCGACCTCCTCTATCAGCGTAACGCCGCACCGACAGTGATCCACCTGGAAGTGGCGATCAAGTTCTACCTGGGCCTGCCGTCAGGCCCCGGCGACGCCGCCGACCCAGCGCGCTGGATCGGCCCCGGCGGCGCCGACAGCCTGGCCAGCAAGCTCACCCATCTGCGCCGTCACCAGCTGTCGTTGAGCGACCGACCCGAAACGCGCGAGGTGATTCGCCAAGCACTGGCCGGCCTGCGACGAGGACCGCTGGTCGGCCGGTTCATCGAACGCCGCCTGGCCATGCCGGGAATGCTGTTCCAGCCTTGGCGCCAACCACTGCCCGTGCCGCGCGGCAGCTGTGCGAACCACTGGCGCGGGCGCTGGCTGCACTGGGGAGAATGGCGCGACTTTCGCGACGGCCTGCCGCGCCGGACCCGAGGGGCCTGGCTCGCCAGACCTCACTGGCTGGCACCGCCACGTAACAGCGCCTTCACGGCGCTCACCAACCTCGAAACGCAGCTGGCCGACCACTTTACCGGTCCGGCAACGCCGGTGCAGATAGCGCTCATCACCGACGCTGCCCCCCAGCGCTTGTTCCTGGTCGACGACAGCTGGCCGCGGCAGATCCCCCTGCCGCCGCGACCGTGACGATCCGCCCCGTCAGGTCATTCGCTGGTTCCGGGGGACGGCTCGTACACCCAGCGAGTGCCTTCCCGGGAATCCTTGAGCAGGATTCCGAGTGCGGCCAACTCATCGCGAATGGCGTCCGCGGTGGCGAAATCGCGGGCCTGCTTGGCTTCGGTACGCGCGGCGATTCGGGCCTCGATCTCAGCTTCCGGCAAGGGCAGTGTCGCCTCTCCACCACGCAGGAAATAGGACGGGTCTTGGTCGAGCAGTCCCAGCACATCGCCCAGCTGCCTGAGTTCGGAAGCCAGCGCCGGAGCCTGTTCAGGGGTTTCCTGCTTGGCCCGGTTGAGCTCACGTGCCAACTCGAACAGTACCGAGAGCGCCTCGGGCGTATTGAAATCGTCATCCATGGCGGCGATGAAGCGCTCGGCGAAACGGCCAGCCACTTCCCCCGCCGCCGGCGTGACGCCGTCGAGCGCGTTGTAGAAGCGCTCCAGCGAACGGCGTGCCTCGCTCAATGACTCCGGCGCGTAGTTGATGGGGCTGCGATAATGGCTTGCCACCAGCAGGTAGCGCACCACCTCCGGGTCGTGGTGCTCGAGCACCTCGCGGATGGTGAAGAAGTTGCCCAGGGACTTGGACATCTTCTCGTGGTTCACGCGCACGGCACCGGCGTGCATCCAGGTATGCACGAACGGCTTGTCGTTGGCTGCCTCGCTCTGGGCGATCTCGTTCTCATGGTGGGGGAAGGTGAGATCGGGGCCGCCACCATGGATGTCGAAGGTTTCCCCCAGGCAGCACTTGGACATGGCAGAGCACTCGATGTGCCAGCCGGGACGCCCCTCACCCCAAGGCGAGGACCAGCTCGCCTCCCCCGGCTTGGCCGCCTTCCACAGCACGAAATCCAGAGGGTCTTCCTTGTATTCTCCCACCTCGATGCGCGCCCCCGAACGCATCTCGTCCGGGGCGCGATTGTTGAGCTTGCCATAGCTCTCGAACTTCCTCACCCGGTAGTAGACGTCGCCGTTGTCCGCCGCATAGGCATAGCCCTTGCCGATCAGCGTCTCGACCATGGCAATGATGTCGCTAACGTGACGCGTGGCACGCGGCTCGTGATCGGGGCGCAGCACCTTGAGACGCGCTTCGTCCTCGCGCATGGCAGCGATCATGCGCTCGGTGAGCGCAGCGATCGACTCGCCGTTCTCCTCGGCGCGGCGCAGGATCTTGTCGTCGATGTCGGTGATGTTGCGTACGTAGTCGACATCGTAACCACGCCAGCGTAAATAGCGCGTAATGACATCGAACGCCACCATCACCCGGGCATGCCCCAGGTGGCAATAGTCGTACACGGTCATGCCGCACACGTACATCCGTACTCGTCCGGGCTCGATGGGCGTAAAACGCTCCTTGCGGCGCGTCAGCGTGTTGTAGATCAGCAGGTCCCCGCTCACATTCACCCCTTCTTCTTGATCTTGGCCCAGGTATCCTTCAAGCCGACGGTGCGATTGAACACCAGCTCGCCCGGCCGGCAGGCATGCCGGTCGGCGCAGAAATAGCCCACCCGCTCGAACTGGAACCGCGACTCGGGCACCGCGCTGGCCAGGCTGGGTTCGCCGATGGCCTGCACCGTGACCAGCGACTCGGGATTGAGGTGCTCGAGAAAGTCGGCGTCCTTGTCCTTGTCCGGCTGCTCCTCGAGGAAGAGGTTGTCGTAGAGGCGCACCTGCAGAGGCACGCCATGGGCCGCGCTGACCCAGTGGATCACCCCTTTCACCTTGCGCCCTTCCGGGTTCTTGCCCAGCGTCTCGAAATCCACCGAGCAGTGGAGCGCCTCGATCTCGCCCGCAGCCCCCTTGACCACCTCGTCACAGCGGATCACGTAGCTGTTGCGCAGGCGAACTTCCTTGCCAGGCGCCAGACGGAAGAATTTCTTGGGTGGCTCCTCCATGAAATCGTCACGGTCGATATAGATCTCCCGGGTAAAGGGGATCTTGCGCACGGCCATGTCGTCACGTGCCGGATGGCCAGGCACCTCGTACACCTCCTCGTGATTCTCCGGCACGTTGGTCAGTACCACCTTGAGGGGCTTGAGCACGGCCATGGCGCGCGGCGCATTGTCCTCCAGATCGGAGCGAATGGCGTGATAGAGCATGGCGATGTCGACGAGCCCGCCATCCGCGCGAGTGACCCCGATCATCTCGCAAAACTTGCGGATCGAAGCCGGCGTATAGCCGCGCCGACGCATGCCGGAGATGGTCGGCATCCGCGGGTCGTCCCAGCCGTCCACGATGCCGCGATCCACCAGCAGCTTGAGCTTTCGCTTGGAGGTCAGGGTATAGTTCATGTTGAGCCGCGCAAACTCGATCTGACGCGGCTTGGCCGGCACCGGCAGGTTGTCGAGAAACCACTCGTAGAGCGGGCGGTGATCCTCGAACTCCAGCGTGCAGATGGAGTGGGTAACTCCCTCGATGGCGTCCGACTGGCCGTGAGCGAAGTCATAGGAAGGGTAGATCTTCCATTCGTCGCCCGTCTGGTGGTGACTGGCATGACGGATGCGGTACAGGATGGGGTCGCGCAGGTTGATGTTGGGCGCAGCCATGTCGATCTTGGCACGCAGAACCTTCTCGCCCTCGGCGAATTCGCCGACGCGCATGCGCTCGAGAAGGTCGAGATTCTCCTCGACGCCACGCTCGCGATAGGGGCTCGGCCTGCCGGGCTCGATCAACGTGCCGCGATACTCGCGGATCTCGTCGGGCGAGAGGTCGTCCACATAGGCCTTGCCCTCGCGCACCAGGTGCTGGGCCCAGGCATAGAAGCGATCGAAATAGTCCGACGCGAAGCGTACCGGGCCTGCCCACTCGAATCCCAGCCAGCTGACGTCTTCCTTGATGGCATCGATATACCCCTGCTCCTCCTTCGCCGGGTTGGTGTCGTCGAAGCGCAGGTGACAGTCGCCAGCGAACTGTTCGGCCAGGCCGAAATTCAGGCAGATCGACTTGGCATGACCGATGTGCAGAAAACCGTTGGGCTCCGGCGGGAACCGGGTCACGATCTTGCCGCTGCGACCGGCCTCGATCTCCTCCTGGACCTGGTTACGAATGAAATTCGGCGCGCTGGTGGTATCGGTGGTCATGGTTGGAAAAGCAACCTCTGGTTGAAATGCAGGCTTGGCGGACGGCTCCGGCAAGCCGGATTCGCCCGCCGTCGCTTCGCGCATCGAAGCAAAACAGCTATTATAGCGCTACGCCCATGCATGGCGCCAAGGCGCACCCGTTTCCGAACCAGGGAAAATCGCAATGATCGTTTTACAGACCAATTTCGGCGACATCCACGTCGAACTCGACCACGACAAGGCGCCGAAAACGGCCGCGAACTTCGAACAGTACGTCCGCGAGGGCTTCTACGACGATACCCTGTTCCACCGCGTGATCGACGGTTTCATGGTCCAGGGCGGCGGTTTCGACACCGACTTCAACCAGAAGCCCACCCATGACCCGATCGAGAACGAAGCCGACAACGGTCTCAAGAACGGCGTCGGAACCCTGGCCATGGCACGCACTCAGGACCCGCATTCGGCCACCGCCCAGTTCTTCATCAACGTGGCCGAAAACGACTTTCTCAATCACACCGGCAAGTCGCTCCAGGGCTGGGGCTACTGCGTGTTCGGGCGCGTGATCGCCGGCATGGACGTCGTCGAGAAGATCAAGGCCGTGCCCACCACACGTCGCGGCATGCATGCCGACGTACCCGCAGAGGATGTCGTCATCCAGCGTGCCTTCGTGGCAGACGCCACCCGCTGAGCCGATCCTCGCGCCCGCCACTCGGCGGGCGCCTGCGCAAGCTCCCGCACCGCCGTTGACGACAGCTCTGCGAGACGAGGTCCATGAGCACCCTGCTGATTTCCGATCTTCATTTATATCCCGGCGCCCCCGAACTTTCCCGTCGGTTTCTCGAGTGGCTCGACACCCGCGCCAGGGGGAGCGAAGCACTTTTCATCCTGGGCGATTTTTTCGATGCCTGGATCGGTGACGATCTCCTCGACCTGGATGACGAACCGACGGGCCATGCCCGACTGGCCCGGCAAGTGGCCGATGCCCTGCGCGACCTCAGCGATGACGGTACGGCCCTGTACATCATGCATGGCAACCGGGACTTTCTGATCGGCCAGCGCTTTGCCAGCGCTGCCGGCGCCACATTACTGGACGACCCTAGCGTAGTCAGTCTGGGAGGTCAGCCCGTCCTGTTGATGCACGGTGACAGCCTATGCACCGGTGACGAAGCCTATCAGGCCTTTCGAGTGCAAGCCCGCGATGACCAGTGGCAACGTCAGATTCTGTCCCTGCCCATTCCCGAACGTCTGACGTTGGCACGCTCGCTGCGCGAACAGTCCGGCGAGGCGACGTCGAACAAGGCCGAAGCCATCATGGACGTCACGCCGGACGAAGTGGTCCGCATCATGCAAGACTACGGTGTGCTCACCCTGATTCATGGGCATACGCATCGCCCTGCCGTGCACGAACTGGAGATCGATGGCCAGCCAGCCCGTCGCCTCGTGCTGGGCGACTGGCAGCCCGGCCAGGGCTGGGAAATCGAAGTCGACCGGGCGGGCCAGCCCGAACTCAGAGCCTTTCCGCTCGACTAGCAGCCGCGGCAACGTCACGACGCCCACTTCACCGTACGAGCGCACGAAGAGGGCGAACGGCTGGCGACGATTCGCCTAGCCGCCCAGGCACTCGTTGAGCCGGGCTTCCAGCCCATCGGCATCCGGCAATGCACCCGCTTCGGCGATGATCTCGAGGCGGGAGTCCTGGCGCCAAGCAACCGGCTCGAGACTCACCGTGCCCACCGAGCGGTCGTAGCGTCTCCATCCGGTATTGGTATGCAGTACCCCCTTGACCCGCAGTCGACCCGTCATATCGCCCAGCAACGCCGAGACGCGATCCAGCACGAAGACATCGTCGGGGTGCCAGCGCCAGCCGAGTGTCGCATAGCCCAGGGCGACTCCCTGCTCGCGGATGGGATGCCCGGGCGTTGGCGCCGAGGCGTTCATCCCCTCCAGCTCGAGGCTGCCCACCGCTCGCCTGCGCAGTCGCTGGTGCGCCTCACTCTCGGGAAACGGCCGCTGGTGCGACTCGGCATGCGCGCCCCCACCACTCAGCAGCGACACATCGAGTGCGCCGTGAGGAGCTTTGCGTATCCACTTCTTGCGTGGCCAGCAGGCATCCAGCCAGACCTGAGCGGCGGCCAGTTGGTCGGGGGTGGACAGGTCGGTCATGGTCAAGGCCACGGCATCGGCCATGGACAACTGGTCGCCAAAGGTCTCGTGCTCTCGCGAACGGGGATCGTCCAGCCGACGCGGATCGAGCACGGCGATGATGTCATGGACGTCTAGCACGCCGTGGAATGCCTCGCCACGCAGCACGTCCAGTAACCCGGCGGGATGGCCCAAACCGGAAGGCTCGATCAGCAAGCGATCGGGACGATGTCGATACAGAAGATTGACCAGAGCGGCCTGCAAAACGAAGGCCAGTTGGCAGCACAGACAGCCTCCCGGCAATCCTTTCACCGTCACCCCGTCCTGCGGCTCGAACATGGCCTGATCGATACCCACCTGGCCGAATTCGTTGACCAGCACGGCCCAGTTTTCCTGCTCCGGTTTCTGACGTATGAGACCGCGGATCAGGCTGCTCTTGCCGCTGCCCAAAAAGCCGGTCACCAGATGCACCGGCACGTTTGCCACGGGTTCTTGGGACACGTTCGACTCCGCTGCTCCAATCAATTGTTACTGTATAACATATTCCTCGGGTGCTGTTGAGCCCATGCCTAGCATGTAGGGTTCATGCAGGGTTGGCTCAATGAAAGATAACGGTATAAAAATCATCCCGACCAGCAATGAAAAGGGGCACCTTCGGGTGCCCCTGAGCATCACGACGTCGACGGGTTTCAGTAACGCTCGATCTCGGCGGTGTCACGCAGATGAGCCCGCAACGCCTGGATGGCAGCCTGGCCTCTCAACTGTTCGGCCATGCGCGCCACGAACGCTTCCGTCTGCGCATCCGGCTCGCCGTCGGTGACGTCCTCCAGCGCAATGAGCACGACCCGCTGGCTGTCACTGGCCTGTCCGTAGACCGGCTGGTCGCCATCGGGCGACGGCAGACGAAACGCCGTCTCCACGACGAAGCCAGGCGCTTCGCCGCTTCGCCGCGCAACTCCCTCGGCGCGCAGCCACTCAAGATCCAGGGAGTCGCCGTCGCGCAGCCGCTCGACCCGCGACCTGGCCACCTCGAGCAATGCTTCCTGCGCTTTGCGGCTTTCCACGGCCGCCCTCACCTCGTCTCGGACTTCATCGAGCGGACGCGTTGCCGCTTCGCGATGGTCGGCGACTCGCAACACCATTCGACGGTCGGCGTCGAGCTCGATGACCTCGCTGTTGAACCCGTCCTCCAGAACGTCGTCACTGAAGGCCTCGCTCATCACTCCGGGCTCACCCAACACGCCACTCGCCTCTTCGCGCGAGACCCAGTCGCTCTCCTGAAGCTCCAGGTCGAGACTCTCGGCCACGCTGACGAGATCTTCCGCCGCAAAGCTTTCGTCGATCAGCGCCTGAACGCGGCGATTGAAGGCATCGCTGACCTCTTCCAGGGCCACTTCGCGCTCCAGCTCGTCACGCATCTCGTCCAGCGACGGAAGATCGAGCTCGGTGACCTTGACCAGATGCAAGCCATTGTCCGTTTCCACGATCTCCGATATCTGCCCGACACCGATGCCAAAAGCTGCATCGTCGAAGGCCTCGCCAAAGAATCCGGGGCTGATGAATCCCAGATCCCCCCCCTGATCAGCCGTCGTGGCATCATCGGAGAATTCCTGGGCCAGCTCCGAGAACGAATCCCCCTCTGCCAACCGCTCGCGAACGGCCTCCAACCGAGCACGCGCGTCCTCGCGGCTACGTTCGCCATCGAAGCCGACCATGATGTGGGAAACGCGACGATCCGAATCGCGGCTACGCGCTTCCCAGGCGTCACGAACGGCTTCGTCGCTCACCTGGCGATTTTCCGCCATGGCCTCGCGGTCGAGGATCACGTACTCGAGACGTACCTGCTCGGCACGCCGATACCGGTCAGCATTGGCCGCGTAGTAGTCCTGGATTTCGGACTCGCTGACCTCGACCGGCTGCGACAGATCCTCAGTGGTCAATTCGTGGTATCGGAAACTGCGCGTCTGACGCTGCAAAGCGGCGAGACGCTCGCGTTCGCTCTCCAGCGTGAAATCGCTCATCGCCACGCCTTGCTGCAACTGCTGACGCACCATGTCAGCGCGAAGCGCCGCACGGAACGACACCGGCGTGAACCCGGCGCTGGCCAGCCGATTGCGGAACAGCTCCTGCGAGAAACGTCCATCCTGATCCTGAAACTCCGACAGGTTCACGATGACCTGATCGATCTGGTCCTCAGACAGATGAAGCCCACCGTCTTCGGCATAGCCCGTCATCAGCTGCTCGCCGATCAGGCTATCCAGCACCTCACCGCGCAGGGCACGCTCCTGCTCCGGAGGTACCTGGCCCGAGCGTATGGCGCGCTGAACCTCCATTTCCAGCTGTTGGCGAGTGATCGTCTCGCCGTTGACCTTGGCGACATCATCGCCATCGTTGCCGATGAGCCCCACCAACGACTCGATGCCGAACAGGGCAAGCGCCGCCACTACGGCACCGACGAGGATCTTGGCTCCCCAACTTCGGGAGCGGTCACGAATACTTTGCAGCATGCAGGCCTCGGTGATTAAGTAACGGAAATCTCGCCCATTATACGCATGGCCCTGGCCTCCCGACCATGAGCGTGAAAAAGGCGCATCGCGATAGCGATGCGCCTTTCTGTCGTCTTACCGAGCGGGCTGGCGATGGCACTGCAACGGTAGTACAGCTGGCCTCGTCGTCACTCAGTTGACGGAGTCCTTGAGCGCCTTGCCCGCCTTGAAGGTCGGCACCTTGGCAGCGCTGATCTGGATCGGTGCGCCGGTCTGCGGATTACGGCCGGTGCGCGCGGCGCGCTCCTTGACGGAGAACGTGCCGAACCCCACCAGAGAAACGGTATCACCGCTCTTGAGACTCTCGGTGACGCTATCCACCATGGCATCCAGCGCGCGCGTTGCGGCCGCCTTGGGAATATCGGCAGAAGCAGCGATGGCTTCGATCAGCTCGGATTTGTTCACACTTCACCCCTTGACTGTTTCAGATAATGGCTCTAATCAGCGCAACTTTCGGCCAACAATGCGATCACGGCATGGCTGGATTTTATAGCAATGCCGCAAAAGACGTGTCAAGCGACCTTAGGCGCCAAACCGCGCCATACCGGCATCTCGAAACCGATATGGCGCCAAAAAATGATCAATGCGTGCTGATCATTGATGCCGAAGCCGGCGATTCCTCAGTCCGGGAATCCTCTACTTTCGCTTCGGTGCTTTCTGTCAGTGCAGCTTCCAGAACCTCGTCTATCCAACGCACTGGCCGGATATCCAAAGCATCTTTGATGTTGTCCGGAACCTCTTTGAGGTCACGGCGATTCTCTTCCGGAATGAGCACAGACTTTATACCACCGCGACGCGCGGCCAGCAATTTCTCCTTCAAACCGCCGATCGGCATCACCTCGCCGCGTAGATTCACCTCACCGGTCATCGCCACGTCGCAACGCACCGGCCGCCCCGTGTAGGCCGACACCATCGCCGTGACCATGGCGATGCCCGCGCTGGGCCCATCCTTGGGTGTGGCTCCCTCCGGCACGTGGATGTGCAGGTCCTCTTTCTCGAAGCGCTCGGGGTCGATCCCCAGGTTCAGCGCCCGCGCCCTCACCACGGTCTGTGCGGCGCTCACCGACTCCTTCATGACATCGCCCAGCGAGCCGGTCTTGTTGATGCGCCCCTTGCCCGGGGTGACCACCGACTCGATATTGAGCAGCTCACCGCCCACCGAGGTCCATGCCAGCCCGGTGACACGCCCTACCTGATCCTGCTGATCGGCAAGCCCGTAGCTGTAACGACGCACGCCGGCGTGCTCCTCGATGTCTGCTGCCGAGAGGGTGACTGCGGCCTGGGCCCCCTCCCGGCCTTCGCCTTCCAGGCGTTGACGCAGCACCTTGCGGCACACCTTGGCGATCTGGCGCTCGAGTTCCCGGACTCCCGCCTCGCGAGTGTAGTAGCGGATCAATTCGAGCAGCGCCTCGTCCGAGAACGACAGTTCCTCATCCTTGAAACCGTTGGCCTTGAGCTGCTTGGGCACCAGGTAGCGTTTGGCGATGGCCAGCTTCTCGTCCTCGGTGTAGCCGGGCAGGCGTATCACCTCCATGCGGTCGAGCAACGGACCGGGAATGTTCATCGAGTTGGCCGTGCAGATGAACAGCGTTTCGGAGAGATCGTAGTCCAGCTCCAGGTAGTGGTCGTTGAACTTGTCGTTCTGCTCCGGATCGAGCACTTCGAGCAAAGCCGAGGCCGGATCACCGCGGTGGTCCATGCCGATCTTGTCCACCTCGTCGAGCAGGAACAGCGGATTCTTCACCCCAGCCTTGGCCATGCGCTGGATCAGCTTGCCAGGCAGCGAACCGATGTAAGTTCGGCGATGGCCACGGATCTCGGACTCGTCGCGAATGCCGCCCAACGCCAGACGCACGTACTTGCGGTTGGTGGCCCGAGCGATCGACTGGCCCAGCGACGTCTTGCCGACACCGGGAGGCCCGACGAGGCAGAGCACCGGCCCCTTGAGCTTCTTGACCCGCTTGTGCACGGCGAGATACTCGAGGATGCGCTCCTTGACCTCCTCGAGGCCATAGTGATCCTCGTCGAGAATCCTGTGGGCGCGCACCAGGTCGTGCTTGACGCGAGTGCGCTTCTTCCACGGTACGGAAACCAGCCAGTCGAGATAGGAGCGCACCACCGTGGCCTCGGCCGAGCTGGGCGACATCATCTTGAGCTTGCCCAGCTCCTGCGTGGCCTTCTCGCGGGCCTCGCTGGGCATGCCGGACTCTTCGATGGCCTTCTCGTACTTCTCGGCCTCGTTGGGCACGTTCTCGAGCTCGCCCATCTCCTTCTGGATGGCCTTCATCTGCTCGTTGAGGTAGTACTCGCGCTGCGACTTCTCCATCTGGTCCTTGACGCGCGAACGGATCCGCTTCTCGACCTGCAACAGATCGATCTCGGATTCGATGAGGGCCATGAGGTGTTCGATGCGGTCGCGGACGCGATCCATCTCGAGCAATTGCTGCTTGTCACCGATCTTGAGCGACAGGTGGGCACAAATGGTGTCCACCAGCCGACTGGGATCCTCGATGCCCGACAGCGAATTGAGCACCTCGTTGGGAACCTTCTTGGAAAGCTTGACGTACTGCTCGAACTGATTGAGCAGGACGCGTACCAGCGCCTCCTGCTCACGCTCGCTAAGGGGCTGGCTGTCGCGCAACACCGCATCAGCCAGGCTATAGCCGCCGTCGGCGTGGTGAACGGCACGCAGATCGGCACGGGACGTTCCTTCGATCAACACCTTGACCGTCCCATCGGGCAACTTCAGCAACTGCATGATCTCGGCAACGGTGCCGATGGTGAAAAGATCATCGGTTCCCGGATCGTCGTGACCCGCTTCCCGCTGGGCCACCAGCAGCACGCGCTTGTCCGCTGCCATGGCGGCATCGAGAGCCTGAATCGACTTCTCGCGACCGACGAACAGCGGTATCACCATCTGCGGATAAACGACCACATCGCGCAGCGGCAAGAGGGGCAGACTCAGGGCCTGTTCGGCGTTCTGCTGCATCGCAGACATTCCTCAAACGAAATCGGGTGAATACACAAGGTGTGGGGGCATGATACGGGCGTTGCAAGGGCCCGCGGGCAAGGAGCACGAACAAAGGGGCCGCCACGGCGGCCCCTTGCATGCGTGCAGACTCGGCAGGGACGTTGAGCCCTATCAGCCGTCGGTGCCGTCGACACGCTGCTCTTGCTGGGAGTAGATGAGCAGCGGATCGCTCTCGCCGGTAATCACCGAGGCATCGATGACCACCTTGGTCACGCCTTCCATGGAAGGTATTTCATACATGGTATCGAGTAGCACCGACTCGAGAATGGAGCGCAGCCCCCGGGCGCCGGTCTTGCGCGCCATGGCCTTCTGGGCCACGGCACGCAAGGCATCCTCGCGGAACTCGAGCTCGACCCCTTCCATGTCGAAGAGACGCTCGTACTGCTTGACCAGCGAATTCTTCGGCTCGGTGAGAATCTGGATGAGAGCATCTTCGGTGAGCTCGGTGAGCGTGGCGATGACCGGCAAGCGTCCGACGAACTCCGGGATGAGCCCGAACTTGACCAGGTCCTCGGGTTCCACGTCGAGCAGCAGATCACCCACACCCTTGGACTCGTCCTTGCTCTTCACCGTGGCATTGAAGCCGATGCCGCCTTTCTCGGCACGGTCGCGAATCACCTTGTCGAGACCGGCAAAGGCACCGCCGACGATGAACAGGATGTTGGCGGTATCGACCTGCAGGAACTCCTGCTGAGGATGCTTACGCCCCCCTTGCGGAGGCACGGATGCGGTCGTGCCCTCGATCAACTTGAGCAGCGCCTGCTGCACCCCTTCCCCCGACACGTCCCGGGTGATGGAAGGGTTGTCCGACTTGCGCGAGATCTTGTCGATTTCGTCGATGTAGACGATACCGCGCTGCGCCTTCTCGACGTCGTAGTCGCACTTCTGCAGCAACTTCTGGATGATGTTCTCGACGTCCTCGCCGACGTAGCCCGCTTCGGTGAGCGTCGTGGCATCGGCGATGGTAAAGGGCACGTTGAGCAATCGTGCCATCGTCTCGGCCAGCAGCGTCTTGCCGCTCCCCGTGGGGCCGATGAGCAGGATATTGGATTTGCCCAGCTCGACGTCGTCGCCCTTCACGCCCACGCCCGCACGCAACCGCTTGTAGTGGTTGTAGACAGCCACTGACAACACCGTCTTGGCACGGTCCTGCCCGATGACGTAGTCATCCAGCGTGTGACGGATCTCGCGCGGAACGGGCAGACGCTCATCATCGCTCTCGGCATCGGCATCGAGAACTTCTTCGCGAATGATGTCGTTGCACAGGTCGACACACTCGTCGCAGATATACACGGACGGGCCGGCAATCAGCTTGCGTACTTCGTTCTGGTTCTTGCCGCAGAACGAGCAGTAGAGCAGTTTGCCGCCTTCGTCCTTGCCTTTGCCGTCGGCCATTCGCGTACCTCTGTCGCTTCGGCGGCGCGGTGCCGCCGGTGATCACGTAAGTGAAGCGTGTTCAAATCACGCTATCAGGATGTCGGCCGCTTATCCAGCACGGCATCGATCAGGCCATACTCGGCGGCCTGGCTGCCGCTCATGAAATTGTCGCGATCGGTATCCCGCGCGATGGTATCGATGTCCTGACCGGTATGATGCGCCAGGATGCGGTTGAGCTTGTCGCGGATACCCAGAATCTCACGGGTGTGGATCTCGATGTCAGCGGCCTGCCCCTGGTAACCGCCCAAAGGCTGATGGATCATCATCCGCGAATTGGGCAGGCAGTAGCGCTTGCCGGCCGCTCCGCCGGCCAGCAACAACGCCCCCATGCTGGCAGCCTGACCGATGCACACCGTCGACACGTCCGGAGTGATGAACTGCATGGTATCGTAGATCGCCATGCCGGCGGTCACGCCACCCCCCGGCGAGTTGATGTACAGATGGATGTCCTTGTCCGGGTTCTCGGATTCAAGGAACAGCAGCTGGGCCACCACCAGGTTGGCCATGTAATCTTCCACGGGACCGATCAGGAAGATCACGCGCTCTTTGAGCAGGCGGGAGTAGATGTCGTATGCCCGCTCGCCACGAGCGTTCTGCTCGACCACCATCGGCACCAATCCGCCGGCGTTGTGGATATCGAACTCGTTGCTCATCTGTATGATGTCCTTGCATCCGATGAATGGAAGCGACACAAACCGATCCTGCCGTCGACGACAGGACCGTCGGCCGGCATCTCAGGCCTTGCCGTCGTCGCCTTCCGCAGCGTCGTCGTCTTCGCCGCCCTGCTCGGGCTGTTGCTGAGCCGCTGCCAGCGCTTCCTGGTAACTCATTTCCACATCCTTGACGGTGGCTTGCTCGAGCAGGTGCTCGACGGCCTTCTCCTCGAGAAGCGCCGACTTGACCTGAGTCTTGAGCTGATCGTTACCCATATAGTAGTCGACGACCTGCTGAGGCTCCTGGTACTGCTCGGCAAGCTCTTCAACACGCGCCCTGATCTCGTCATCGTTGGCATCGAGCTCGTTCGCCTTGATCACCTCTGCCAGCAGCAACCCGACCTGCACGCGCCCCTTGGCCTGCTCGGCAAACAGCTCGTTGGGCAACTGAGAAACGTCGAAATCCTCGCCGAGCCCAAACTGCTGGGCCGCCTGGCGCTTGAGCGCATCGGTCTCCTGCTGGATCAGCGACTGCGGCACCGCCACCTCGTTGGCTGCCTTCAAGGCCTCGAGCACCTGCTGCTTGACACGATTGTCGACGGCCTGCCTGGCCTCACGGGTCATGTTCTTCTTGACCTCGGCCCGGAAGGCCTCGACGCCTCCTTCTTCGACGCCGAAACGCTGAATGAATTCAGCGTCGACTTCCGGCAACTGCTGAGCGCTGACCTTGTGCACCGTGACCTTGAAGGTCGCTTCCTTGCCGGCCAGGTGCTCGGCTTGATAGTCCTCGGGGAAGGTGACGGTCACTTCCTTCTCGTCGCCGGCCTGGGCCCCGACCAGATGGTCTTCGAACCCGGGGATGAAGCTGCCGGAGCCCAGCACCAGGTCATGCCCCTCGGCGCTGCCGCCTTCGAACGGCTCGTCGCCCAGGAAACCCTGAAAGTCGATGGTCAGCTGGTCGCCGTCTTCGGCGGCACGCTCGACGTCTTCCCAGGAAGCATTCTGCTTGCGCAGGGTTTCGATCATCTCATCGACATCGGCCTCGGTCACTTCGACCACCGGGCGCTCGACTTCGGTACCTTCGATGGAAGCCAGCTCGATTTCCGGATAGACCTCGAGAGAGGCGACGAACTCGAGATCCTTGCCGGTTTCATTGACCTGCGCCTCGATGTTCGGATACCCCGCCGGATTGAGGTTTTCATCGGTGATGGCCTTGACGTAACGCTCGCGCATCACTTCGCCCACCACCTCGTCGCGCAACCCGCTGCCGTAACGCTGGCGTACCACGGACATGGGCACATGGCCCTTGCGGAAGCCGTTCAGGCGCACGTTCTTCGCGGTATCCTTGAGGCGAGCCTCGACGGCTTCATCGACCTCGGCCGCCGGCACCTGGAACGTGACTCGGCGCTCGATCTGGGAGGTCGCTTCGACGGAAACTTGCATGAATAGTCCTCTACCGCCTGGGGCGTTGTGTTGAATGCGTGGATGGGTAAAAAGCAGATTTTAAGAAGCCCGCACCGTGGTGGCAAGCACCCTGGCTAGAAGTGGGGGCAGCTCGGCATATTGCAAGGGTCATATCGTCGAGCATGGTCTCGACCGCAGCGAAGCTCGGACGAACGGCCGACAGAGACGAGGCTAGGCCCGGGAAGCTGGCATGCGGGATAGCGGAAAGGAGCGCAGAAACGGGAAAACGGGTGCAATGGGGTGGATGATGGGGATCGAACCCACGACCACCGGAGCCACAATCCGGGGCTCTACCACTGAGCTACATCCACCACTGCACTAGCCACAACAGAAACGTCGATATGGGGTGGATGATGGGGATCGAACCCACGACCACCGGAGCCACAATCCGGGGCTCTACCACTGAGCTACATCCACCATTCGACTGCTGCTCGAACCGTCGGCATTCCTGCATGCGCACGACATGGCGCGCCCAGCAGGACTCGAACCTGCAACCTACGGCTTAGAAGGCCGTTGCTCTATCCGGTTGAGCTATGGGCGCATTCTATGTTCAATGACGCCTGACCGCAACCCTTGTCATGAATTTCATCAATCCAAACAGGAAGTTGTGGTCGGGGTGGAGGGATTCGAACCCCCGACATCCTGCTCCCAAAGCAGGCGCGCTACCAGACTGCGCTACACCCCGCCGGCCTCAGCACGGCCTCGATGCCGCCATCGGGCCTCATCGAGCGCTGCGTATTCTACGCGAGAATCCCTTGCGGTCAATAGCCACCTGACCTGGCAGGGCTTTAGCGCTTTGCCTAAGAGTCAGGCCGTGCGAAAATCTGCGCCCTTCCGGTGTCGGCCCACCGACCCACGCCAGCCGACATTCGCACCTGTCACCACCACACGGGGGAGAGACGATGACCGCTCAACGCATCGATGGCAAGGCCATAGCCGCCGAGGTTCGCCAGCGGGTCGCGCGCCGAGTCGACGCGCGCCATGCCGAAGGCAATCGCACGCCCGGCCTAGCCGTCATCGTCGTGGGCGACGATCCGGCATCCCATGTGTACGTCAGCAACAAGCACCGCGCCTGCGAGCAGGCCGGCGTGCTCTCGTTTCGCCATTCGCTGCCCACCGACATCACGCAGCAGGCACTGGAAGCGCTCATCGACGAACTCAACGCCGATTCGCGCATCGATGGCATCCTGCTGCAGCTGCCACTTCCCGACCACCTGGACGATCGCCCGCTGCTGGAACGCATCCTTCCGCACAAGGACGTCGATGGCTTCCACCCTTACAACCTGGGCCGCCTCGCCCAGCGCCTCCCCCTACTCCGCCCATGCACGCCGAAAGGCGTCATGACCCTACTCTCGGCCAGCGGTCTCGAGGTGCGCGGCCTGGACGCCACCGTGGTCGGCGCTTCCAACATCGTCGGCCGCCCCATGGCGCTGGAGCTGATGCTGGCTGGCTGCACCACCACGGTGTGCCACCGCTTCACCCGCAACCTCGAGTCGCACGTGCGCCGCGCGGAACTGCTGGTAGTGGCGGTGGGCAAACCGGGCATCGTCAAGGGCGAATGGGTGCGCGACGGCGCCATCGTCATCGACGTGGGCATCAACCGTGAGGAAGACGGACGCCTGGTGGGCGACGTGGCATTCGCTCCCGCCGCCGAACGCGCCGGCTGGATCACTCCCGTACCGGGTGGCGTCGGCCCCATGACGGTGGCCTCGCTGCTCGAGAACACCTTGTTCGCCGCCGAACTGCACGACGCCATGGCTCTCACCAGCGCCTGACAGCCGCGGGCGCATCGTCTAAAATGTCGCGCTCTTCCGCCACCAGCCGGAGCTCGTCCATGAGCGACAAGATGAACGTCGAAAGCTTCAATCTCGATCATACCAAGGTGAAAGCACCCTACGTACGCCTGGCCGACATCAAGGCCGGCGTGAACGGTGACCGCATTCACAAGTACGACATGCGCATCTGCCAGCCCAATCGGGACCACATGGAGATGCCCGCCCTGCACTCCCTGGAACACCTGATGGCCGAACTGTCGCGCAATCATTCCGACAAGGTCGTCGACATCAGCCCCATGGGCTGCCAGACCGGCTTCTACGTCGCCATGATCAACCACGATGACTACGACGACGTGCTACGCCTCTTGCAGAACACGCTCGAGGACGTTCTGGCCGCCGATTCGGTACCGGCCTGTAACGAGATGCAATGCGGCTGGGCGGCCAGTCACAGCCTCGAGGGTGCCAAGGACATTGCCCGCGGTTTTCTTGCCAAGCGCGATGAATGGACCCAGGTCTTCGCCGAGCCGCACTGACGGTACCCTTTGACCTCGCCGGAGCTCACGGACAGATGAAACGCATCGGTATCATCGGCGCCATGGCCCAGGAAGTGGCCCACCTCACTTCTCTGCTGCAAGACCGCCGTACCCGCACCCATGTTGGCTGCACTTTTCACCACGGTCGCCTGCATGGCGTGGACGTGATCATCCTGCAATCGGGCATCGGCAAGGTGAATGCTGCCATCGGCACGACGTTACTGCTCGACGTCTATCAGCCGGAGGCGATCATCAACACCGGCTCGGCCGGTGGCTTCGGCGAGGGGCTGGAAGTCGGCGATATCGTGGTTTCCAGCGAAGTGCGCCATCACGACGTCGACGCCGTGGTGTTCGGTTACGAGCACGGCCAGGTACCGGACATGCCGGCAGCCTATCTTCCCGATGCAAGGCTGGTACGAATCGCGCGCCAATGCGTCGAGGCGCTCGGCGAAGTGCGCGTGACGGAAGGGCTCATCGCCACGGGCGACGTCTTCATGGCCTGCCCCGAGCGGGTGGCCCAGACGCGCACGCGCTTTCCCACCATGCTCGCCGCCGAGATGGAAGCCGCGGCGATCGCCCAGACCTGCCATCTCTACGGCTGCCCGTTCGTGGTCATCCGCGCCCTGTCGGACATTGCCGGCGGTAGCGACAACCACCTCTCCTTCGCCCAGTTCCTCGACCAAGCCGCCGACCATTCCGCACGCATGGTCGAAGCCATGGTGGCCCGCCTGGCCACCCCCGCTCCTCAGTCGGACGCCGAACCCGTCGCTGGCTGAACGCGTCGCTCTCGGAAACGGACACGGCCGCCCTGGAGGCGGCCGTGTCCGTTCACGGCAAACGCTGACGCCCTCAGCCGCGCAACCGCCACGCCAAGGATTCGCCCGCCAGCAGCGGAACGATGCGCTGGCCGTCGGCATACGGCAGCGATGCTGGAAGCGCCCATGGCTCACGCACCAAGGTGACGTTGTCGCGGTTGCGCGGCAGACCATAGAAGTCGGGCCCGAAATGGCTGGCGAACCCTTCCAGGCGATCCAGGGCACCGGCCTGTTCGAAGGCCGTGGCATACAACTCGATCGCTGCCGGGGCCGTGTAGGCGCCGGCACAACCGCAGGCCGATTCCTTGTCCCCTTGGGCATGGGGTGCGCTGTCAGTGCCCAGGAAGAACTTGGGAGTGCCCGAAGTGGCCGCAGCGAGCAGCGCCTCGCGGTGGCGCTCGCGTTTGAGGATCGGCAAGCAATAATAGTGGGGGCGTATCCCGCCCACCAGCATGTGATTGCGGTTGAACAGCAGGTGGTGAGCGGTGATGGTCGCGGCGATGGTGTCCGGCGTCTCACTGACGAACCGAGCGGCATCGGCGGTGGTGATGTGCTCGCACACCACTTTCAGATCGGGATGACGTTCGGTCAGCGGCTTCAGCACGCGCTCGATGAACACCGCTTCGCGATCGAAGATGTCGATGTCGCTGTCGGTCACCTCACCGTGCACCAGCAGCGGCATGCCCAGCCGTGCCATGGCGGCAATGGCCGCATCGCACCTGGCCGTATCGGTGACACCGGAGTCCGAGTTGGTGGTCGCTCCCGCCGGATAGAGCTTCACAGCGTGCACGATGCCGCTGGCGTGGGCACGTTCGATCTCTTCGGCCGAGGTGTTGTCGGTGAGGTAGAGCGTCATCAGCGGCTCGAAGGCGCTACCTTCGGGCCGCGCGGCGAGAATGCGCGCGCGGTAGGCCAGAGCCTGCTCGGTGGTGGTGACGGGCGGCTTCAGGTTGGGCATGATGATCGCCCGCCCCATCTGGCGGGCCGAGGCGGGCACGACGGCCGGAAGCGCCGCGCCGTCGCGCAGATGCAGGTGCCAGTCGTCGGGTCGCGTCAAGGTAATGGCGTTCACGGTCACTCCTGTGGTCGGCATGAATTCGCGGTGCGTTGTGGGGTGACGAGTATACCGTACGGCAGCGTCGGGAAGCTGGCGTCGTCGACCCGAGAGTGGCAGCAACGCCATGCGTTTTGCCGTATCATCGTCGCCGTTTGCCAGTCGGAGAGTCATCGCCATGCCCAGAGTCCGCCACTACGCCGACATCGTCGCCATCCTGGCCGGCCTGATGTGGATCCTGGTTTTCTGGTCGGTGAGCATCTCAGCGCACCTGGACAGCATGGAACCGGTACTGGCCGCCCTGCTGCTGCTCGGCACCATGATTCTGCTGAGTTTCGTGCACCGCCCCATCCGCATTCACCTGAGCCGCTACCACGTACGCAAGCGACGCACGGAAATGTGGATGCACATTCTGGCGCTACCCATGCTGCTGGCTTTGCTGCTGGGGGTCATACTGGAAATGTTGATCGCTCCGCTCAGCGGCCAGCAGAAGATGCTGCTGTTCAACGTGCTGGCCACCGCCGGCTGGGTCGTCTATGTCATGACGCTGGTGGTCAAGTTCGTGTTCCACCAGTTTCGTCAGCGTCGTCGCGATTGAAAGCGTGGCGTCAATGGCCTAGAAGCGGTCGGCGCGGAAAGGGGCCATGTCCACCACCGGCGTTTCTCCCTCCATCATCTCCGCCAGCACGCGACCGGTAACCGGGCCGAGGGTGAAACCCTGATGTCCATGCCCGAAGGCGAACCAAAGTCCAGCGTGACGCGGTGCCGGGCCGATCACCGGCTTCATGTCCGGCAAGCAGGGCCGAGCGCCTTTCCATGGCTCGTCATCGAGGCGCGCGCCGAGCCCCGGATAGAGTTGCCGCGCCCGGGCCTCGGCGGTGGCCAGTTGGCCATGGCGCGGTGGGGCGTCGAGAGGTTCGAGCTCGGCACCGGTCGTCAAGCGAGTGCCGGCTTGCATGGGCGCCAGAATGTAGCCGACTTCGACATCGGCCACCCAGTGGGCCAGTCGAGCCTCTCGGCCGCTGCCGAAATGCATGTGGTAGCCGCGCTTGACGAAGGTGGGCAGACGATAGCCGAGGGTTCTCAGCCACGACCCCGACCAGGGGCCGAGCGCGACCACCACATCCTGAGCCTCCTCGGTGCCGGCATCCGTCTCGACCCGCCAGCCACGGTCGGTCTGGGTCAGTCCCAGTAACGAGGCTTCGAGATAACGCCCTCCTTCGCGCCGAAAGGCATCGGCATAGGCCCCGACCAGAGCGCCGGGGTCGACCACGCCCCAGGAGTTGGTCCAGTGAATGGCTCCCGCCAGCGAATCGGACAAGGCTGGCTCGCGACGCTGAAGCGCACCGGCGTCGAGCACCTCGTGCGTCACCCCGAACCGTTCGGCGGCTTCGTCGGCCTCCCGGGTTCGCACGTCGAGTCCGGCCGAATCGCGGTAGACCTCCAGCCAGCCATCCTTGCGCACCAGGTGATCGGCATTCGCCGCCTCGATCATCGGTGCATGCGCTTCGGTCGCATGCATGATCAGCGACGCATATTCGGGAACGATGCGGGCATAGCGGTGCCGCCCAGAGTAGCGCCAGTAATCGAACAGCGGGCCGGCAGACTCGAGCATGCCGCGCCAGCTATAGCGGATGTCCGCCCGGCGGTTGGGCAAAACGGCCAGCAGCTTGCCAAGCGAGCGCGGAAACGGATAGGGCCGAACCGCCTCGCGCTGGATCAGCCCACCGTTGCCGAAGGAGGTTTCCCGCCCCGGAGAGCGACGGTCCACCAGCGTCACCGAGTGCCCTCTCCGTGCCAGGTGCCAGGCAATGGACACGCCGACCATGCCGGCTCCCAGAACGATGGTTTCGCGAGACATGCTTCTCCTCCGGATGAACGAACGGTGACCCCGCCAGCAACCGCTGGAGCGGCGATGAAAAGGACTATCGCAGTTCGCCATGTCTCTCGGGGCCGATCCGTCGACAGGTCTACGAGGACCTGCAGCGGTGAAGCGCCATTCTAGCAGGCCGTACGAACGGCGCCGAGCCGCGGCGGAACGACATTCAGCCCTAGGAGGCAGCTTCCTGGGCCTGAAGCTTGGTGCGGATGAAATCGGAGTGGCTGACGTGAAGCAGGTCGGCGAGCCGACGAATGCGGTGCTCCTCGAGGTGGTGCGCCTCGCCGTCGACAAGAGCCAGGATCCACATCATGCGTATCAGTTCGCAGCGACTGTCATAACCGTAGTGCTGCTTGATGAGGCTGACGAACTGATAGTGGTCGACCGCCTGCTCGGCTTCTTCACCCGCCAGTTGCATCAGCTCATCGAGGTCGGCCGCGTCGAGAGAGAAGCGTTGCCTCAACTGCTCGCGTAGCAGCGCCAGCTCGCGTTCATCGAGATGATAATCGGCTCGAGCCACCTCGAACAGTAGGGCAGCCGTCGCCAGCTCCAGAGTCGGGATGGAAGAAGCGGCCACGTCGCCGGGCTCGGCGAGGGCCTGCTGGAAGAATTGCTGAATCTTGTCGAGCATGTCGGGCTCCTTGCGGTACGACGGTAGGACAGGCGACTCCTGGCCATGTTCCCGGCCGTCATCCCAGCGCATCGGCAATGCCCTGAACCACATAGTCGCGAGCCACGCCGATGTGGTAGTCGACCGCTTCGCGACAGCGGCGGGATTCACCGCTCGCCAGGGCTTCGAGCAGCCCCCAGTGAGAGGTGGCGATACTGTCCGGCTCGGCATGTGTCTTGCCGATCAAGGCAATGCACAGACGCAACTCATGGGACAGTCCATCGAAGGCCTTGAGCAGGCGCCGGTTGCCGGCCAGCTCGATCATCTGCCGGTGAAAGGCCAGATCCTCCTCGATCTTGCGGCTCTCGCTATCGCCGGCCGCCGCCTCGCACATGCGCTCGACTTGCTGGAAGAGCGCCCGCTCGGCCGCCGAATCGTAACGCGCCATGAGCCGCTCCATGGCATGCCGCTCCAGACACAGTCGCAGATCGAAGACATCGCCCAATTCGTTAGCATCCAAGGCGCGCACGAAGAACCCACGACGCGGCTGGGACACCAGAAGCCCGCGACTTTCGAGCAACCGTGCCGCCTCGCGCACCGGCGCCCGACTCACCCCGAGGTCACGCGCCAGCTGAACCTCGGAGAGACGCTCTCCAGGCGCAAAATGCTGACTGATGATGGCCTGAGTCAGGTAGTCGGCGACCTGTTCGACCAAGTTACGCTGTTGAATGAAAGACGCGGGCAGAGGAGCGTCGGAAGATAGCGCTGACATGGCGGCTCGACTCGAAGGATACCTGGCTACAGTATGAACGACATACCCTGTTTGTCGACCGTCGATTGACGACTGTCGACAGTATTTGCCGACGCTGCTATGTTCAAACGGTACCCGGACACTCCATCAACAACACCGGGCGCGACATTCCACACATCCGCTCGACAACAGCATCAACAAGACTGGAGCAGGACGATGAAGACACCTCTCGCCATTGCCGTCGCCGCTGCGGCATCTCTTGGCACCACCGCCATCACGGCCGACGAGCCCAAGTCCGGCGGCGTGATCGATACCATCATTCAACCGGAACCGCCGGGCCTGGTACTGGGCATGATCCAGAACGCCCCCACCCGCACGGTGGCGGGCAACATCTACGAAGGCCTGCTGCGCTACGACACCGATCTGGAACCCATGCCGCAGCTGGCCGAATCGTGGGAGATCAGTGACGATGGGCTGACTTATACTTTCCATCTGCGTGACGACGTCACCTGGCACGATGGCGAGGCCTTCACCGCCGAGGACGTGGTGTTCTCCGCCGACGTCTTCCATCGCGAACTCAACCCCAGCGCCCGCGCGGTGCTGCAGCACATCGAATCCATCGAAGCCCTCGACGAGCACACCGTCGAATTCACTCTCGAGAAGCCCTTCGGCCCCTTCCTGATCTCCTTCGAGGCCGGCACCTTCACCATGGTGCCCGAGCACATCTACGCGGGCACCGAGTTCCGCGACAACGAGGCCAACAATCACCCCATCGGCACCGGCCCATTCAAGTTCGACAGCTGGGATCGCGGTACCGTGATCCAACTGGTCAAGAACGAAGACTACTACGAGGACGACCTGCCGTATCTCGACGGCATCAACTGGCACATCATTCCCGACGGCGCCTCGCGGGCCGTGGCGTACGAGAACGGCACGGTGGACGTGCTGCCCTACGGCACGGTCGAAAATTTCGATATTCCCCGTCTCACCGAGATGGACAATACCTGTGTGACCGACAAGGGGCACGAATACTTCAGCCCCTTCGCCATGCTGTGGATGAACAATCGCGAAGGCCCTACCGCCGACAAGCGCTTCCGCCAGGCGGTGATGTACGCCATGGATCGCGAGTTCGCCCGCGACGTGCTGTGGAATGGCCTGGGGCAGGTGCCACTGGGCGCCTTCGGCTCCAATGCCAGGTTCCAGAACGACGATCTCCAGCCTTTCGATCATGATCCCGAGCGCGCTCGCGAGCTGCTCGACGAGATGGGTTATGACGGCGAGGAGGTGCGCCTGCTGCCGCTGCCCTACGGCGAGACCTGGACGCGCTGGGCCGAAGCCGTGCAGCAGAACCTGAAGGAAGTGGGCATCGAGGTGCGTACCGAGGCCACCGACGTGGGCGGCTGGAACCAGCGACTGGGTGACTGGGATTACGACCTCGCCTTCACCTACCTCTACCAGTACGGCGATCCCGCCCTGGGCATCTCGCGCACCTACCTGTCCGACAACATCGAGAAAGGCTCGCCCTGGAACAACGTCGAGGGCTACGAGAACGAGCGGGTCGACGAGCTGTTCAATGCAGCCGCCACGGCCTTCCCCGACGAAGAGCGCGAGGCGCTCTACCACGAGGTGCAGGAAATTCTTCAGGAGGACGTGCCGGTAGGCTGGCTGCTGGAGCTCGGTTTCCCGACGATCTATCGCTGCGACGTCAAGAACCTGGTGACTTCCGGCGTCGGGGTCAACGATGGGTTCAAGGACGCCTGGCTCGATCGCTGATGGCCAGCCCATGATCGGTGAAGGGCGGCAGACGCCGTCCTTCACGCCACGTACGTCGTCCGAGGCACTCGCATGCTCTACGCCCGACTGATCGCTTCACGGCTCGTCAAGGCCGTGGTCGTGCTCTTCCTGATCATCATCTTCAACTTCGTCCTCATCCAGCTCGCCCCGGGTGATCCGGCTGCCATTCTGGCCGGCGAAGCCGGTGCCACCGACGAGGCGTTCCTGAACCAGCTACGCGAACGTTTCGGGCTCGACCAGCCGGTATACGTGCAGCTCTGGCATTACGTCTCGGGCATCGCCACGCTGGATTTCGGCTTCTCCTATCGTCAGCAGATGCCGGTGCTCGACCTGATCCTGGCGCGCCTTCCCGCCACGCTGCTGCTCACCGGCACCGCCTTCGTGCTCTCTCTGGGCCTGGGCATCCTCGCCGGCTCCCTGGCTGCCGCCCGTGTCAAGAAGCCCTCCGGCTCGCTGATCATGGCACTGGCCCTGCTCTTCTACGCCACGCCGCTGTTCTGGGTCGCGCTCATGGCCGTGGTGCTGTTCTCGGTCTACCTGGAATGGCTCCCCGCCTACGGCATGTTCACCGTCGGTGCCGGGCATACCGGGCTGGCCCTGGCGCTGGACGTGGGCAAGCACCTCATCCTGCCCGCCACGACCCTCGCCCTGTTCTTCATGGCGATCTACACGCGCATGACCCGCGCCTCGATGATCGAGGCGTCGCAGCAGGACTACGTCAAGACGGCCCGCGCCAAGGGACTCAGCAACGGCGTCATCCAGCGACGTCATATCCTGCGCAATGCACTGTTGCCGATCATCACCCTGGCCGGCCTCCAGGCGGGACAGATGGTGGGCGGTGCCATTCTCACCGAGACGGTGTTCGCCTGGCCCGGAATCGGCCGGCTGATGTTCGAAGCGCTGCAGCAACGCGACTACAACCTGCTACTCGGCATCTTCTTCTTCTCGGCGGCGCTAGTGATTCTCTTCAACATCGTCACCGACCTCGTCTATCGCCTGGCCGACCCGCGCATCAAGGAGGCCCCATGAGCTTCTTCGCCCGCTTCGCCCAGAACCGTGGCGCCCTGATCGGTCTGATCATCCTCGCAGTGATCGTCGCCATGGCGGCCCTGGCACCGTTTCTCTACCCTGAATCGCCCTGGCGCATGGTACAGCGCCCGTTCCTCCCACCGCTGGAAATGAACGGCTTCCCGTTGGGCACCGACACCATGGGCCGCAACGTCGCTGCCGGTCTGATGCACGGCGCCTGGGTATCACTGCTCATCGGTTTCGTCTCGACCAGCGTCGCCCTGCTCATCGGCGTTCCACTCGGCGCCGTGGCCGGCTATTACGGCGGGCTGATCGACGACGGCCTGATGCGCTTCACCGAGTTCTTCCAGACCATTCCCAACTTCGCCCTGGCCATCGTGCTGGTGGCCATCATGCAGCCCAGCGTGACCTCCATCGTACTGGCCATCGCTCTGGTGAGCTGGCCGCCGGTAGCACGCCTGGTGCGGGCCGAATTCCTGTCGCTGCGCCATCGCGAGTACGTGGAAGCCGCCCGCCTGGTAGGCCAGGGCAACGCCACCATCATCCTGCGCCAGATCCTGCCCAACACCCTGTCGCCCATCATCGTGCTCGCCTCGCTGATGGTGGCCACGGCGATCCTGCTGGAATCCGCCCTCTCCTTCCTCGGTCTCGGCGATCCCAACGTCATGTCATGGGGTTACATGATCGGCGCGGCTCGCACCGTGATTCGTCAGGCATGGTGGTTGAGCTTCTTTCCCGGGGTGGCGATCTTGCTCACCGTGCTCGCCCTCAACCTGGTCGGCGAAGGGCTCGATGACGCCCTCAACCCCAAGCTCGCTCGCGAACGCTCATGAGCTGCACGCAGGAGAACGTCATGACTGAGACCGTATTGAGCATTCGCGACCTGACCCTCGCTCTGCCCAAGGGTGCCGACCGGGCCTTCGCCGTGGAGCACGTCAGCTATGATGTGAGCGAGGGCGAAATCCTCTGCGTCGTCGGAGAATCCGGCTCCGGCAAGTCGATGGCCGCCAACGCCGTAATGGGGCTGCTGCCCAAGGGAGTGCACGCCACCGGCGGTGAAATATGGTTCGGTGGCCAGAACCTTTTGACCCTCGACGAACGAGCCCACCGCAGCTTGCGCGGCCTGCGCATCGGCATGATCTTCCAGGAACCGATGACCGCACTGAATCCGCTGATGCGCGTGGGAGCCCAGATCGCCGAGGTGTTCGAAGCCCACGGCCGCCATACCCCCAAGGAGCGCCAGGCACGGGCCCTCGCTCTGCTCGAGGAGGTCGGCATTCCCCAGCCCGAGCGCGCCATTCGCGCCTACCCGTTCCAGCTCTCCGGTGGCCAGCGTCAACGGGTGATGATCGCCATGGCGCTGGCGCTGGAGCCGGAATTGCTGATCGCCGATGAGCCCACCACGGCACTCGATGTCACCACCCAGGCGCAGATTCTGCAGTTGATCCGTGATCTTCAGCAGCGACGCGGCATGGCAGTGATGTTCATCACCCATGACTTCGGCGTGGTCGCCGAAGTCGCCACCCGGGTGTGCGTGATGCGCGAAGGCGAGATCGTCGAACTGGGCGAGGCCCGGGAGGTGCTGGACCATCCCCGGCACGACTATACCCGGGCACTGATCGATGCCATCCCCAACGATGCCGTTCCCAACCGTCACCACGCTGCCGAAGCGCAGCCACTCCTCGAGGTACGCCACCTGGACAAGGTATTCCGATCGCGTGGCGGGATGTTCAAACCCAGCCGGGAAGTCCACGCCCTCGACGATATCAGCTTCACTCTGAGCCGAGGCGAGACCCTGGGCATCGTTGGCGAGTCGGGCTCCGGCAAGTCGACGCTGGGTCGCTGCGTGGTGCGTCTGGAACGACCGGATAGCGGACAACTGTTGCTCGACGGGGTCGATTTCACCACCCTCAAGGGCGAACCCCTGCGTCGCGGGCGTCGCCGGGTGCAAATGATATTCCAGGATCCCTATGCCTCGCTGAATCCTCGCACCCGGGTCGGCCTGGCCATCGCCCAGGGCCCCATCGCCAACGGCGTGCCTCGCGATCAGGCCCTGGCCAAGGCCGACGAACTGCTGGAGCTGGTGGGTCTGGGCGGCGTGGCCGACCGGTATCCTCACGAATTCTCCGGCGGCCAGCGCCAGCGAATCGGCATCGCCCGCGCCCTGGCACTCGAGCCGGAGCTGATCGTCGCCGACGAAGCGGTCTCCGCACTCGACGTCTCCATCCAGGCACAGATCCTCGAGTTGCTCGAACACTTGCAGAAGACACTCTCGCTGTCATTGCTGTTCATCACCCACGACCTGCGAGTGGCAGCCCAGATCTGTGACCGGCTGATCGTCATGCAGCACGGTCGCATCGTCGAGCACGGCACCGCCGAGGCCATCTTCCGCACGCCTCAGGCCACCTACACCCAAGAGCTTCTGGCCGCTATCCCCGGGCGCGATGCCGTGCTGGCCAGCGCCTGATGCCCGCCCCGCTTCAAGGAGACCGAATGGACGCCCTCCTCACAGACATCGCCACCGTCGTCGGCCCCGGTAACGTGCTCACCGGCAGCGACGTGTCGGCCCGCCGCGTCGACTGGATGAGCGGCGAGCCTTGCCGCGCCGGTGCCATCGTGCGCCCTGCCGATACCGACGAAGTGGCGGCGGTGATGCGCCTCTGCCATGCCGCCCGCCAGCCGGTGGTCACCCATGGCGGCCTCACGGGACTGGTGCATGGCGGCGAGGCCAGCCCCGAAGAGCTCGCGATCTCGCTGGAGCGGATGACCGCCATCGAGGCCCTCGACCCCATCGGCGGCACCCTGACCGTACAGGCCGGCGTGCCGCTGCAGAGCGTGCAGGAAACGGCCGCCACCGAAGAACTGCAGTTCCCCCTCGACCTGGGCGCCCGAGGCTCATGCACCATCGGCGGCAATATCGCCACCAACGCCGGCGGCGTGCGAGTGATCCGCTACGGCATGATGCGCCAGCAGGTCCTGGGCCTCGAGGCAGTGCTGGCCGACGGCACCGTGGTCAGCTCGCTCAGTCGCATGCTCAAGAACAACGCCGGCTACGACCTCAAGCAGTTGTTCATCGGCAGCGAGGGGACATTGGGTATCGTCACGCGTGCCGTGCTCAAGCTGCAGCCGCGCCTGCCCAGCGAACGGACCGCCCTGGTGGCCTGCCCCGACTTCGACGCTCTCACCGCTCTGCTGCGCCACCTCGGCCATCGTTTGGGCGGCGCTCTGGGCACTTTCGAGGTCATGTGGGACAACCACTATCGGCTGCTGACCGAAGAGAGCGGCCGCCACGCACCGCCCCTGCCACTCGGCGCACCCTTCTATGTGCTGGTCGAATCCCTCGGGCTCGACCCGGAACGCAACGCCGCCCAGTTCAGCGACGCCCTGGAAGCGGCACTGAATGACGGACTGATCGGCGATGCCGTTCTGGCTCAGTCGACGACCCAGCGCGATGCCCTGTGGGCCATACGCGAAGACATCGAAGGCTTGCTCCAAACGCTCGCCCCCCTTTTCACTTTCGACATCAGCCTGCCCATTGCCGAGATGGCGACCTACGTCGAAGGACTCGAGACGGCCCTGGCCCACGAATGGCCGAAGGGCCGCCTGGTGGTGTTCGGCCACCTGGGCGACGGCAATCTGCACGTTTCGGTCAGCGTCGGCAGCGTCAGCCATGAGGTTCGCTGCGCCGTGGAGCGCCTCGTCTACGCCCCGCTCGCCCAGTTGGGAGGCTCGATATCCGCCGAACACGGCATCGGCCTGGAAAAGCGCGATTACTTGTCACTGTCGCGCAGCCCCGAAGAGATCGCGCTGATGCGCACCCTCAAGCGGGCGCTCGACCCCCACCACCTGCTCAACCGCCACAAGATTCTACCCCCTGCGCCGGAGGACACCCCATGAGCGTCACTCTCACCACGCCCACGCTGGCCGACCGCCCCCATTGGGAGCGGCTCTTCCGTGGCTATGCCGACTACTACGGGCTGCCCGCCTCCCAAAGCACCCTGGATACGGTCTGGCACTGGATTCACGATGCCGAGGAGCCCTTCCACTGTCGCTTGGCAGTCACACCAGACGGCGAAGCCGTGGGGCTGATGCACTTCCGCGCCATGCCTTCACCGCTGCGCGGCACCCGGGTCGGCTTTCTGGACGACCTCTTCGTCGACCCGGGCCATCGCGGCAGCGGTGTCGTGGACGCCATGCTCGAAGGGCTCACCGCCGAAGCCCGTCACCTCGGCTGGCCCTTCGTACGCTGGATCACCCGCGAGCAGAACTACCGGGCACGCGCCGTCTACGACCGCTGGGCCACCCACACCGACTGGCAGACCTATCAGCTGGAAACCTGAACCGTTGCCGGATCCGACTCCTCCGCTCACCATCCCCCTTACCAACGACACCGGGAGACTGCCATGCCTCGCTTCCCCGACCACCTGACCGGCCAAGGCCCCAGCAATCCCTTCCCGGGCATCAAGGTACTGGAGCGCCGCATCGGCCGCGAGATTCCCCATCGCCTGGGCTCCAACGAGGGCCTCGACATGCCCCACCGAGCCCTGCGCGAACGCTTTGGAGATGCCATGGTGAAGCATGCCTACTGCTACGGCGATGCCGAAGCGCTCGGCGTTCGCCAGCGATTGTGCGAGCTGCACGGCTACCCGCTGGATGCCACTCTGGTGGATGCTGGCGCCGACAGTCTGATCGCCCTGGCATTGCGCACCACCTGCACGCCCGATTGCACGGTGGTGAGTGCTGCAGGTACCTACCCTACCTTCGGCTATTTCGCCCAAGGGCAGGGCTGCCGCCTGCAGGAACTGCCCTATGTAGAGCGACCCGGCCTACTCGCTCCCGACCTCGACGCCCTTCTCGAGACGGCCCACGAGCGCCAGGCTCGGCTGGTCTACCTGGCCAACCCCGACAATCCCAGCGGCCACCTCCACGGCGACGACGCCATTCGCCGGCTGCGCCGGGACCTGCCCGACGACTGCTGGCTGCTGCTCGACGAGGCCTACCACGATTTTCGCGACGACGCCGAGGCGCCTTTCAGCCGCGAAGTGATACCCGGCGTGATTCGCCTGCGCACGCTCTCCAAGGCCCACGGCATGGCCGGTCTGCGCATCGGCTATGCCCTGGCCGAGCCCGACACCCTGGCGATGATGATGAAGGTACGCATCCACTACGCCGTGTCGACCCTGACGCAGGCCGCTGCGGAAACGGTGCTGGATCACAATGACGAGGTGCGCGAACACGTGAGCACGGTGAAGGAGCGCCGCGAACGGCTTGCCGGCCACTTCCGCAACCTGGGCGCCGAAGTGCTGCCCAGCGCCACCAACTTCATCGCGTTGCGACTGCCCGACGCCGAGCTGGCGAGCCGACTCCACGGCGAACTGCTGGAAGCGGGACGCCTGATCGCCCGGCCCGCGCACCCGGATCTCGGCCATATCCTGCGCATCACTGCCGTGGCCGACGCCTTGGAACCTGGTCGCTTTGCCATCCTGGAACGGTCGTTGGCCGGCGTTTAATGGCTCGGGCGGCGACGCTCAACGCTGCCGCATGTCATCCAGCAACTCATCGAGGCGCTCCTGCAGGGCTCGCCGGTTGGGCAATCCGGTCAGGCTATCATGGTAGGCGAGATGCTGAATGTGCTGCCGTGTTCGGACTTCGGCACTGATATCGGTCAGCATGGCCACGTAGTCACGCGTCGTTTCATCGGCATAGTTGACGCGGCTGATGCCGAGCCTCGCTGGAAAGGTCGTGCCGTCGCGGTGACGTGCTTCGATGGTACCGCGCCAGGCACCATCGCGATTGAGCGCCGCCTGAATGCGTTCATTGAGGGTCGCCGCACCCTCGGCATAGTCCAGCCTCCAGGCCGACACACCCGACAACGCCTCGGAAGAGATGCCGACCATACGCTCGAAGGCCGCGTTGCAGAGCCGAATTCGCGCCCGGTCATCGAACAGCACGATGCCATCCTGCAACGCCGAGATCACCTCTAGCAGCCGGGCACGCGTCATGCTCTGAGACTGCTCGCTAACCCGCAGACGCCGCTGGAAATGCGTTCCCAACAGGGTCAGCAACACGATGGCCGTGGCACTGGCGCTGACCAGATAGACCAGCCAGACGGCGTGCTCATGATGACGGGTTGCCATGGGGTCGATGGCCGCATCGGGGGCGAACCAGACGGCCGCCATGGCCACGTAATGCATGCCGCTGATGGCCAGCGAGACGATCACCGCCGCCAGCACTGCACAGGTACGTGCCTTGGCGCCATTGGCCACGTAGCGACAAGCGCATGAGGCTGATCGGCATAGATGATTCACGTCAGGGTTTTTCGGCCATCCTACCGCAACGCCTTCCCCGCTCCATGCCCTGTTATCACCATCCGCAGCGCTCACGTCCCCCACCCGGCATGCAGCGAGTTGACCCCGCCGAGCGGCTACGGCATTCTCGACTGACCTCAAGAGACTGACCTGACAGAGGAAAAACGATAATGAAAGGTTTTGCACGCAGCACGCTGGCCATCGGCGTCTCCCTCGCCTTCGCCGCCAACGCCAACGCCTCGGAATTCGCCGACATGGAGCCGGTCACACTGCGCCTGGCCCACGTCGTCAACGAGCAGGACGGTTTCCATATCGCCGCCACCCGGTTCGAAGAGCTGGTGGAAGAGCGCACCGCAGGCAAGGTGGACATCGAGATCTATCCCAATGCCTCTCTCGGCGACGAAAGAACGCTGCTCGAAGGCATGCAGATCGGCACCGTGGACATGGGGGTGATCACCAATGGTCCGGTAGCCAACTTCGTCGAGGAAATGGCGGTCTTCGAACTGCCCTTCCTGTTCCCCTCATCGGAAGCCGCCTACCAGGTACTCGATGGGCCCATCGGTCAGGAGCTGCTCGACAGGCTCAGCGAAGTCAACCTCAAGGGCCTGGCCTATGCCGAGCGCGGCTTCCGCAACCTGACCAACAGCGAACGTCCGGTGGAATCCCCGGAAGACCTCGACGGCCTGCGCATTCGGGTCATGGAAAATCCCGTGTATACCGACACCTTCCGCGAACTCGGCGCCAACGCCATTCCCATGGCCTGGACCGAAGCGCTCACTGCCATGCAGCAAGGCACCATCGATGGCCAGGAAAACCCGGTCAACGTCATTCACTCCTTCAAGCTGTACGAAACCCAGGACCACATGACGCTGTCGCGGCATACCTATGCCCCTGCCATCTTCGTCATGGGCATGAGCGTATGGAGCGAACTGCCGCAAGCCGCCCAGGAGGTGATGGCGCAGGCCGCCCAGGAGGCCGCCGAGCACGAACGCCAGGTCAACGCCGAGATGGAAGCTGCGCAGCTGGACGAACTGCGCGAAGCCGGCATGCAGATCGTCGAGGAACCCGACCTCCAGGCCTTCCAGGAGGCCGTCGCACCGGTCTATGACCAGTACGGAGCACAATTCGGCGACTACCTGCCACGCATCCGCGAGGCACTGGAATGAGCGTCACGCTCCATGCATAGGTTGCTGAATCTGCTGGAACGTGTGGAGCGTGGCATCGACGCCGTCATTCAGCCTGCGGTCTTCGCGGCCATGGCGGCGTTGATCGCGGTGATCACTCTGCAAATCGTCTCGCGCGTGTTCTTCTCCGCCGTCGGCTGGACCGAGGAGGTGGCGCGCTTCCTGCTGGTCTGGATCACCTTCCTGGCAGCGACTCTGGCCTTCCAGCGCGGCCGCCACATCGCCGTGACGTTCGTGGTCGACGCGCTGCCCGCTCATCTCCAGCGAGCGGCGCGTGTTCTCGCCGTGTTGGCGGGGCTGGCGTTCCTCATCGCCCTGGCCGTGATCGGCCAGCGCTACATGCAAGCGCAGAGCTTCCAGAAGTCTGCCTCGCTGCGCCTGTCCATGACCTGGGTCTATGCCGTGATCCCGCTCAGCGCGGTCGTGATGAGCGGATACGCCGTGATCGACATCGTTCGCCTGCTGGCCGGGGAGTCGCCGGTTTCCGGCGGCGTTGACAGAACCGAGGATCCCCCGTCATGACCGCCCTGCTCTTTGCGCTCTTTTTTGCGCTGATGCTGCTGGGAGTCCCCATCGCCCTGGCCATCGGCGCCAGCACGCTGGTCGCCCTCAGCGCCCAGGGCGTGCCGCTGATGGTGGTCACTCAGCAGATGTTCCAGGGCATCAATTCCTTCGCCCTGGTGGCAGTGCCCATGTTCATCCTGACCGGCGACCTGATGGCCCAGGGCAAGGTCAGCGAACGACTAGTGAACTTCGCCGACTCGCTGTTCGGTTTTCTCAAGGGCGGGCTCTCCATCGTCTCGGTGGGAGCCGGCATGTTCTTCGCCGCCATCTCCGGTTCCGGTGCCGCCACCACGGCAGCGGTGGGCTCGACACTGGTTCCCGAGCTGCGCAAGAAGGGCTACGACCCGGCATCGGCGGCCAGCCTGATTGCCGCCAGCGGTACCATCGGCGTGGTCATTCCACCCTCGGTGCCGATGATCATCTACGCGGTGATTGCCCAGCAATCGGTATCGACGCTGTTCTTGAGCGGCATCCTGCCCGGCCTCGTCATGGGCCTGGGGCTTGCCGCCATCGCCATCGTCCAGGCCTACCGGCGCAACTATCCGCGAGGAACCGCACTGTCGGCCGCCACGGTCTGGCACACCTTCAAGAGCGCCAGCTGGGGCCTCGCGACGCCGGTGATCATCCTCGGCGGCATCTTTTCGGGGGTGTTCACTCCCAGCGAGGCGGCCGTGGTGGCGGTGAACTACGCACTACTGGTATCGCTGTTCGTCTATCGCGACCTGAGCCTTGGCGACGTCTACCGCATCCTGATCCGCTCGGCGATCACCACCTCGGTGATCATGCTAGTCATCGCCACCTCGGCAGTGTTGAGCTGGACGCTATCGAGCTGGCAAGTACCGGGCGCCATCGCCCAGGCAGTGCTGTCGCTTTCCACCGACCCCTACGTCATCATGCTGCTGGTCGTCGCCGTCATCCTGCTCACCGGGGTGTTCATCGAAACGGCCAGCGCACTCATCATTCTCACCCCGGTGCTGCTGCCGCTGGTGACTCAATTGGGCATCGATCCCATCCATTTCGGACTGATCATCGTGGTAGGACTGGCCATCGGCATGATCACACCGCCGGTAGCGATCAACCTATACGTCGCCTCATCGGTGACCCAGTTGCCTCTGGAACGAATCACGCGAGCCATCCTACCCTACCTGCTAGGGTTGATCAGCGTGCTGCTGCTGGTGGTCTACGTACCCATCCTGCTCGGCCTGTCAGGATGACCAACGCTTGTCTCCCGCCATGCCGACGCGCCATCATGGCGGCATCGACGTCATCCGATGGAAACCGCTCTTCTCAGGAAGGACACATCATGCATCGATCTATGCTCCCCATGGCCGCGCTGGCGATCTCCCTGCTCGCCGGTTGCACGACCTATACCTTCGAAGACGGCCACCGTGAGACGGTATGGGGCGTGCCGGCAGAAGACGAAACCATGACTCAGGAAGAGCGCGAATCCCAGCCGCCTCGCTACCGCGAGCCGGGCGAGATCCCGGAAAACCAGTGACCCCCCTAACTCCGGCGGTCGTCCATGTCTGGGAAGCGGAACACCACGCTGAGATTATTGGCCGGCATCTCCACCACCGACTCCAGTTGCAGACCGTGGCGTTGCGCCTCGGCAGCGACCGCTTCCAGATCGCGTACGCCCCAGCGCGGGTCGCGACGTTGGAGATCGGCATCGAAAGCCGCGTTGCTAAGCGCGGTATGCTCGCCGTTGCGCCGATAAGGGCCGTAGAGATAGAGCAGGCCACCCGACACCAGCCGCTCAGCGGCCATCGCCATCAACGCCTCGGTCACCCGCCATGGCGAAATGTGTACCAGGTTGATCGCCACGATGGCGTCGAAGGGGCCCGCCGGCCAAGCGCGGGTTTCCGTGATATCCAAACGTATCGGTGCGGCCAGATTGTCCAGGCCGCTATGCGTCCGCCAGGCCTCTATGGAGGCCAGGGCCGCCGCCTGCGTATCGCTGGGCTGCCACTGCCAGCCCGGCAGGGCCCTGGCACAGTGCACGGCATGCTCGCCACTGCCGCTGGCCACTTCCAGAACGTGAGCCTGGGCCGGAAGCAACCGCTGCAGCACGTCGCAAATCGGCTGGCGGTTGCGGGCCGCTGCCGGAACCCGCTGACGATGATCGGCCATGCAATGTCCATCGCTGAATGGTCGGCGTTATCCTACCCAATCGTTTCCATGCCAAACGACACCGGCCCAAACCATGGCCGGTGTCGTTTGGCAAGCCCATGGGCACCTGGCCCATGGACCTTGGCAGGCCGGTTGTCGGCTAGCCCGATCGTTACTGCTGTTGCTGTTGTTGCATCTGCTCCTGCATCTGGCGCATCTGCTCCTGTTGCGCCTGCATCTGGCTTTCGAGCTCATCACGCTGCTGTTGAGTCAAGGTCTCCTGGAGCCGAGCCTGCATCAGCACGCTTTCGGCGCTCATTTCCCCGGTGAGATCGCCCAGGCGATCGGCATCGCGCCGAATGCTGGCCTCATCGTAATCGGCCCCGACCTGTTCCTGCAGCTGCGTCTGAATCGTCCGAGCCTCGCTTTCCAGCTCCTGGAGACGACGCTGAGTATTTTCCAGCAGAGCCAACAGCTCCTGCTCCTGTGACGCGTCCAGGTCGACCAGTTCATCGAGCTGGCTGACCTGATCCTGTGCACTGGGCGGCTGCTGCTGAGGCATCGCCTGTTGCGCAGTGGCGATGGCGGGGGCGACGAGCGCTACGGTCAAGGCGGAAACGGCGAGAGACTGGCTTACGGACATGAAAACTCCATTGTTGAAACGTCAAGATGGCGAACGGGGAAACCGGCTGGGAACCTGGCCGCCACGCACACGATGGCATGCTCCGCGGCACGATCAACCCCCTGATCGCCAATCCCCACCTGCGACAATGTCATGACGCCAGCGTTCACCGAACCGCCCCGCCGGGTCTTTCAATCATCCCGGCCTTTCTCGCCCCCCGCGCAGCCTCCTTGGAAATTCCGCCAACTCACTGACACAAAGCGACTCTTCAGGTAGTATGCGCCATTCCGCGCCTGCTGCCGGCCGCCCCATCGCCCATTCACCCACCGTTCGAGTTTGCTATGAATGCCGTCGTTCTGGCCATCCTGGTCATGGTCTCCCTGAGTCTTGCCCGCGTCTCCGTGGTGTTTGCGCTGATGGTCGCCAGCCTCGTTGGTGGGCTGTATGCCGGCATGCCGCTCGGCGAGGTTCTCGACGCCTTCAACGATGGGCTCGGCAACGGGGCCACCATCGCCCTCTCCTACGCCGTACTCGGCGCCTTCGCCGTGGCGCTGTCACGCTCGGGCATCACCGAATTGCTGGCTCAGCGCGCCATACGTCGCCTGGGTCTCGACGACAACGGGCAAAGCCAGCGGCTCGTCGTCTACTCCCTGCTCGGGGCCCTGCTCGCCGCCGCCATCAGCTCGCAGAACCTCGTTCCGGTACACATCGCTTTCATTCCGGTATTGGTGCCGCCGCTGCTCAAGCTGATGAACCATCTCGATCTCGATCGTCGCGTGGTCGCCTGCGTGATCACCTTCGGTATCACCGCCCCCTACATGCTGCTGCCAGTCGGCTTCGGTGCGATCTTCCTCAACGACCTGCTGCTCGCCAACCTCAACGAGAGTGGCGCTGAACTCGGTCTCGAGGTCACCCGAGCCATGGTGCCAATGGCCATGCTCATTCCCATCGGCGGCATGCTGGTCGGCCTCTCCGTGGCTGTGCTGTGGAGCTACCGCCGGCCTCGCCGCTACGAGGACCGCGACCTCTCCCACGGCGACGAAACGCCAGCTGAGGCAGCACGCCACCTGGCCGGCTGGCAGAAACTGACGATCGGCGCGGCTCTGATAGGCACGGTAGCGGTGCAGCTGCTCTCCGGTTCGATGCTGCTCGGCGGGCTGTTCGGCTTCGCCCTGCTTTCGGTGAGCGGGGTGTTCCGCTGGCACGAGCAGGATGGCATCTTCACCGAAGGCATGCGGCTGATGACCCTGGTGGGTTTCATCATGATCTCGGCGGCAGGCTTTGCCAGCGTGATGCAGGCCAGTGGCGAAGTCGAAACCCTGGTGACCAGCTCCGCAGCTGTGATCGGCGACAACCAAGGACTGGCCGCCTTGATCATGCTGCTGGTGGGGCTGTTCATCACCATGGGCATCGGCTCGTCCTTCTCGACCATCCCCATCATCGCCTCGCTCTACGTCCCTCTGGCGCTGAACTTCGGCTTCTCGCCCATGGCCACCATTGCCCTGGTGGGCACCGCCGCGGCGCTGGGCGACGCGGGTTCGCCGGCCTCCGATTCGACGCTCGGCCCCACCGCCGGCCTCAACGCCGACGGCCAGCACGATCACATCTGGGACAGCGTGGTGCCCACCTTCCTGCACTACAACATTCCGCTGATCGCCTTCGGCTGGCTGGCGGCCATGATCCTATAATCCGGCAGGCACGACGAGAATCGATCCAGCCCGCGGTGGGCGACTGCCCGCCGCTTCTCTCGGCACGACGCCTTGCTTGACTGCCGTCAACACGCAGACCTTGCCCTTCATCACTGCAGTGCAGCATAGTAGGCGATACTGTTGGTCGCCGACTCCCGTGACTGGAGACAAGGGATGCCCGAACGCTACGACTCCTCCCGTACCGCCTGGCACGCTCTCTCGGGCGACGCTGCCCTGGAGCGGCTCGACAGCCGCAGAGAAGGCCTCAGCGCAAACCAGGCCACATCCCGATTGGACGAGGTCGGCCCCAATCGCTTGCAGCAGCAGCGGGCACGCCCATGGTGGCAACGCCTGCTCGCGCAGTTGAACAACCTGCTGATACTGATCCTGATCGCCGCCGCTCTGGCTAGCCTCGGGCTGGGTCACGCCCTGGACGCTGCCGCCATCCTCGGCGTGGTCATGATCATCGCGCTGATCGGCTTCATCCAGGAAGGCAAGGCCGAACGAGCGCTGGAGAGCATCCGCAACATGCTCTCGCCGCAAGCGAAGGTGCTGCGTGACGGCAGACGCCACGTGATTCCCGCCGAGTCATTGGTACCGGGCGACGTGGTGCTGATGGAGAGCGGGGACAAAGTGCCTGCCGACCTACGCCTGCTCGAAGCCAAACGCCTGCGCACCGAGGAAGCGGCGCTGACCGGCGAGTCGACACCCGTCGACAAGAGCATCGATGCCGTGCCCGAGGATGCCGAACTGGGAGATCGTGCCGGCATGGCCTATGCCGGCACCCTGGTCGTGCAGGGCATGGCCCGCGGACTGGTGGTGGCAACCGGCGAGACGACCGAGCTGGGCCGCATCTCGGAGATGCTGCGCCAGGTCGATAAACTCAAGACCCCGCTGCTCCAGCAACTCGACCGGGCAGGCCGCGTGCTGGCCTTGTGCATTCTGGCGGCAGCCGCCGTCACCGCGCTGTTCGGCGTCCTGGTCCATGGCGAACCGGTCACGGCGATGTTCATGGCCGCCGTGGGTCTCGCCGTAGCCGCCATTCCCGAGGGACTGCCGGCCATCGTCACCATCGGTCTGGCGCTCGGGGTTCAGACCATGGCACGGCGCAACGCCATCATCCGGCGTCTGCCCGCCGTCGAAACACTGGGCTCGATTTCCACCATCTTCAGCGACAAGACTGGCACGCTGACCCGCAACGAGATGACGGCCCAGGCAATCCGGCTGCCGGAAGGCGAAGTGCACATCTCCGGCATCGGCTTCGCCCCGGAAGGCCGCTTCCACATGGCCCGCGACGGCGAGCCCGAGACGCCAGCGCTCGACCTCGACGCGCACCATGCGCTGCGCCACTTCCTCAAGGTGGGCGTGCTATGCAATGACGCCGAGCTGGCCCGGGACGACGGCCGCTGGATCATCCATGGCGACCCGACCGAAGGCGCTCTGGTGGTGGCCGCCGCCAAGGCAGGCCTCGACGCGGCCACCCTGCGTGGCGACCATGACCGCCACGACGCCATTCCTTTCGAGTCGCAGCGCCAGTACATGGCCACCCTGCACGAGGAAGGCAACGAGAGACGACTGCTGGTCAAGGGCGCTCCGGACCGGCTGCTGGAGATGTGCCATCGGGTGCGTACCGAAAGCGGCAAAGCCGATCTCGATCGCGAGGCGTGGGAGGCGCATATCCATGCGCTCTCCGCGCGTGGCCTGCGCGTTCTGGCACTGGCCGAAAAGCCGCTCGACGACATCACCGAACTGACCGACGCCCACGCCGAAGAGGGACTGGTCCTGCTGGGCCTGATCGGCCTGCTCGACCCGCCCCGTGAAGAGGTCATCGAAGCGGTAGCGCAATGCTTGAGCGCCGGCATTCGCCCGGTAATGGTCACCGGCGACCATGCCGTCACTGCCCTGGCCATCGCCCGCCAGCTCGGTTTCGCCCATACCGAGCGCGCCCTGACCGGCCGCGAGGTGGAAGCCATGTCCGACGCGGAGCTGGAAGCGTGCATTCTCGAGGTGGACGTCTTCGCCCGAGCGGCACCGGAACACAAGCTGCGCCTGGTCCAGGCGATGCAGGCCCACGGCGGCATCTGCGCCATGACCGGCGACGGCGTCAACGACGGCCCGGCGCTCAAGCGCGCCGATGTCGGCGTGGCCATGGGCATCCAGGGTACCGAAGCGGCGAAGGAAGCCGCCGAGATGGTGCTCGCCGACGATAACTTCGCCACCATCGTCGGCGCCATCCGGGAGGGCCGCAAGGTCTACGACAACATTCGCAAGACCATCACCTTCCTGCTGCCCACCAACGGCGGCCAGGGACTGGCCATCATGCTCGCCGTGCTGGCCGGAGGCGAGCTACCGGTGACGCCGCTGCAGGCATTGTGGGTCAATATGGTAGTGGCGGTAACGCTGGGGCTCGCCCTGGCCTTCGAAGCCGGGGAGCGCAACCTGATGCAGCGCGCCCCCCGCGACCCCGGCGCCCCTCTGCTCGATCTCTTCCTGCTGTGGCGGGTGGTCTTCGTCTCGATCCTGCTGCTGATCGGCGTGTTCGGCATCTTCTCGTGGATCGGCGACCACCAGGGCGGCAGCCTCGAGCTGGCCCGCTCCGGCGCCGTCAACATGCTGGTAGCGGGCAGCGCCACTTACCTGATCAACAGCCGCTTTCTGCTCGGCAGCACGCTCTCCTGGCATGGCCTCTTCGGCAGCCGGCCGGTATGGCTCGCCATCGGCCTGGTGATGGCCCTGCAGCTGGCCTGGACCTACCTGCCCTTCATGCAGCTGATATTCGGCAGCGCGGCACTCAGCCTCGACCACTGGCTGGCGATACTCGCCGGTAGCGTGGCGATCTATCTGGTCGTGGAGCTGGAAAAACGGGTGCTGCGCCAGCGCCTCCCCACCAGGAGCGGGAGCGTCGAGCATCGCGGACCAAGCGATGAGCACGCCAAGACGCACTAAGGCGGGATTGCATGCCGCTACCTTCTGCGTTTGGTTCGCTCGGTGGCTTCAGCGGTGAGCGGATCCTCCGGCCAGGGGTGCTTGGGGTAGCGGCCGCGCATCTCCTTGCGCACCTGCGGGTAGCCGTTGGCCCAGAAGCTCGCCAGGTCGGCGGTGACCTGCAGCGGCCGCCGCGCCGGCGAGAGCAGATGTAGCAGCACCGACACGCGGCCATCGGCGATGCGCGGCGAACTCCGCCAGCCGAACGTCTCCTGCAGCTTGACGGCCAGCACCGGCGCGTTGCCCTCCAGGCAGGGCGTATAGTCGAGACGCACGTGCGAGCCGCTAGGCACCGCCAGCCGTTCGGGAGCCAGCGCTTCGAGACGACGACGCAGCGGCCAGTCGAGGGTGTCGAGCAGATAACGCTCCAGCGGCAGCGTGTCGATGGCATCCAGCCGGGTGATCCCGTCCAGATACGGCCCCAGCCAGTCTTCGAGCCGCTCGAGCAGGGCCGCCATCGACCAGTCCGGCCACGCCTCGCCGAACTCGCGACGCATCAGCGCCAACCGTCCGCGCAGTTGGTCGGCCGCCTCGCCAAAGGGCAGTACCCCACGACGACGCAGGGCATCCAGCAGTGCCCCGCGCACCGCTTCCTCCGGCAGCTTGGTCAACGGCTTGCGTGCCAGTACCACCGCCCCCAGGGCACGCACCCGTTCGCCGACCAACCGTCCCTGCGCTTCGGACCACTCGATCCGCGACTGCCAGTCGCGGATTTCGGGATAGAGCGCCGCGAGACGCTCGGCCGAGAGCGTCACGCCGCGAAAGATTCGCGCTCCGCTGGGCTGGCCATCGAGCTCGGCAGCAACCAGCCATTCGGCATGGGCCAAGGCATGGGACTCGGGCAACACGGCCAGACCGCCGCTTGCCAGACGGAAGCGTCCCGGCTCCAGGCGCTGGGCGATGCGCTCGGGATAGGCCAACGCCAGCAGCTCGCCCAGCGGAGCGAGGCTCGTCACGTCGAGCCGACAACCGGCGATAGCCGTCAGGCGGCTGACATCACGCTGCCACTGGCGATGATCGCGCGGCGCTGCCAACCGCGCATGAAGCGAGGCCTCCAGGTCACGCTCGGCGTCGGCATCGCGTCCTTCCAGCAGCGCAACCAGGGCACAGGCCAGCGGTCGTGCCTCGAACTCGGCGGCCCGCTCGAGCATCACCGCCAGACGCGGATGGGTGGGCCAGCGGGCGCAAGCCTGTCCCAGACGGGTCAGATGACAGTCGGCATCGAGCACCCCGAGCCGCTGCAGCAGATCACGACCGGCGGCCAGCCCTGCAGCGGGCGGCGGAGTCACCCAGTCGAGCTGGCCGGCATCGACGATGCCCCAGCGCGCCAGCTCGAAGGCCAGCGGCGCCAAGTCGGCCTGACGAATTTCCGGCTCGCCATGCGCCACCAGCGGCTGATCCTCGGCCCACAGGCGTACGCAGAGTCCCGGACCCTGGCGCCCCGCTCGACCGCGGCGCTGATCGGCGCTGGCACGATTGACGCGGCGAGTCTCGAGGCGCGACAGCCCGCTGCGCGGCTGAAACACCGGCACCCGTTCCAGGCCGGCATCCACGACGATGTGCACGCCCTCGACGGTGACGCTGGATTCCGCAATGGCAGTGGCCAGCACCACCCGCCGCCGCCCCTCCGGGTCGGTACGTAACGCCTGTCGCTGAACGTCCAGCGACAGCCGCCCATGCAGCTCGCGAATCGCCAAACCACCAGCCCGCGCCTTCAACTCCCGGCTCAGCCGACGGATTTCGGCCACGCCGGGCAGAATCACCAGGGCATCGCCCGGTTGCGTCTCGAGGGCGTCGCACACGGCAACGGCCTGCTGAGGGGCGGCATCCAACCGGCCGTTCAAGGCACGGTAGCGGGTCTCCACGGGAAAGGTGCGCCCCGGGCAGTCGACCACCGGGACGTCTCGGCCCAGCGTCTCGGTCAGGGCCGCGACGTCCAGGGTGGCCGACATCACCAGCAGGCGCAGGTCGTCGCGCACCGACTGAACGTCGAGTGCCAGAGCGAGCCCCAGGTCGGCTTCCAGGCTACGCTCGTGAAACTCGTCGAACACGAGCCCGGTCACGCCCTCGAGCAGCGGGTCATCCTGGAGCATTCGCGTCAGCACGCCCTGGGTGACCACTTCCAGCCGTGTGCAAGGCCCTGTGCGGCTTTCGCCGCGCATGCGGTAGCCCACGGTCTTGCCGATCGGCTCTCCCAGGCTTTCCGCCATGAACCCAGCGGCTAGCCGCGCCGCCACGCGCCGCGGCTCCAGCAGCAGCAGCTTGCCGCCGCGACACCAGGGCTCGTCGAGCAGCGCCAGCGGCACGCGAGTGGTCTTGCCGGCGCCCGGCTCGGCAATCAGCAACGCGCGGGAATGGGCGACCAGAGCCTCGCGGAGGGCGCCAATACGCGCATCGATCGGAAGTGGCGTCGCTGTCATGCCGTGAGTGTCATGGCTCGCACGGCCGAACCCCGCACCCTTTGAGAATCACCCGGGTGAGGAAGGCGGTGATCTCCTCGACGTCGGCATCGCTAAGTTCATCTTTACCGGTGATGCCGTGCACCTGGGCTTCGAAGTCGGCGTAGTGCTGGGTCGCCGACCAGATCAGAAAGATCAGCCATACCGGATCGACGGGATCCATCAAGCCGCGTTCGGCCCACTGCTCGAAGATGCGCGCCCGCGCCTGCACCCAATCACGCAGTTCGCCGCGCAGGTACCCCTGCAGGAAGGGAGCGCCACCGAGAATCTCCGCTGCAAACAGCCGCGAGCCTTCCGGATGACGACGGGAGAGCTGCATCTTGCTACGGATGAACGCCTCGAGGACTTGCGCCGGGTCGTCCTCCACCGAGATGTCGTCGAGCAGCGCATTCCAGCGTGCCATCATGCGCTCGAGCAAGCGCACGTAGAGCCCGCGCTTGCTGCCCATGTAATAGAGCACGTTGGACTTGGGAAGCCCTGCCGCCTCGGCGATGGCCTGCACGCTGGCACCCCGATAGCCGTGACGGGCGAAGACTCGCTCGGCGGCGGCGAGAATCTCTTGCTCGTTGCGCGCCCGTGTGGCGCCGTTGCCGGCCCCGACCTCTCGTGGCCGCTTGAGCGTTACGATTTCTGTCGACTCGGTCTCGGACATCGGCCGTCCCCGCTTACCTGGAAGGCAAGAGAGTGCCTGACGGTCCGGCGTCCTGCAATCGCCAGTCACGCTCCGGATGCCTCGACACCCCGCACCTCTTGCAAAGTGCGGCAGTCTGACCCATGCTGAAAACATCCTGACCATTCGGTCAACACATGACGACAAGCGACCCTGACTCCGTCGACCCACGACGTTCCACCACAAGCCTGACAAGAAGAGACGGTGATGATCGACTTCCTGCTCAACGGGCAACGCCGCCAGTGTGCGGTTTCACCCGACACCAGCGTGCTGGAGCTGCTACGCGACACCCTCGGCCAGACCGGCACCAAGGAGGGCTGCGCCTCCGGCGACTGCGGTGCCTGCACCGTCGCCATCGGCGAGACCGGCCCCGAAGGCCAGGTGAACTACCACAGCACCAATGCTTGCATCACGCCCGCCCACCAGTTGCAGGGGCGGCAGTTGGTCACCGTCGAGGGCCTGGCCCAGGGTGACGCCCTGCATCCCGCTCAGGCAGCGATGGTGGCCTGTCACGGCAGCCAGTGCGGCTTCTGCACGCCGGGCATCGTGATGTCGCTGTTCACCCTGCATGAGGCGCAGCGCGGCGAACGCCAGATACCCTCGCCGCTCACCCCGCAGCGGCTCGAGGCGGCGCTCGGCGGAAACCTGTGCCGCTGTACCGGCTACCGGCCGATCCGCGATGCCGCCCTGACCATGAGCGAGCATCCCGAACGGCGCCCCCAGTGGCTCGACGCCGCGGCACCGCAACCCACCGCTTCGTCTTCCGATGCGCCTTTCGCGCAGCCCGAGACCCTGGCCGAGCTGGTCGAACTGCGGCGCCGCCATCCCGAGGCTCGCCTGGTGGCCGGCGCCACCGACCTGTGGCTCGAGGTCACCCAGCGACTCACGCGCTTCGAGCGACTGATCGACGTGACCCGCGTCGCCGAACTGAACGCCATCGAGGCAACGACCCTCGGCGACGGCCGCCACGGCTGGTGGATCGGCGCATCCGTCACCTACTCCCGCCTCGAACCGCTTCTGGAGGAACGCTTCGAGCCCTTTGCCCACCTGCTGCACCGGCTGGGCTCGGCACAGATTCGCAACCGCGGCACCCTAGGCGGCAATATCGCCAACGCTTCGCCCATCGGCGACACGCCCCCGGTGTTGCTGACGCTCGGCTCGCGCCTGTGGCTGGCCGGACCCGACGGCGAACGCGAGCTGCCGCTCGACGACTTCTTTCTCGGCTACAAGCAGACGGCACTGCGCGAGGGCGAGGTGATCCGCGCCATTTTCCTGCCGCACCCGGATCCGCAGCGACACCTCGCGGTATGGAAGCTGTCCAAGCGGCGAGAGGATGATATATCCGCGGTGCTGGGCGCCTTCAGCTGGCGACTCGAGGACGGCGTGATGCGCGACGTACGACTCGCCTTCGGCGGCATGGCGGCAACTCCCAAGCGTGCCCGCGCCACCGAGGCCGCTCTGGAATGCCAGGCGCCGACCCGCGCTGCCTTCGAGACGGCGCGCCTGGCCCTGGGCGATGACTTCCAGCCAATGTCCGACGTCCGTGGCAGCGCCCAGTATCGGCAGCTGTCGGCCACCAATCTGCTCGAACGCCTGCGCCTGACGATCATGCAGGGCGAAACCGACAGCCCCCGGGAGGTGATGCTCCATGCGTACGCTCACTAAGCTGGACGACCTGGCGGCCAGCGAGACGGCCGACCTCGACCCAACGTCGGCACGCAGCCGCGAAACGCAGCGGGGACGCATCGAGGGCGACGGTCCGCAGGCACGGGCAGCCGAATCCCAAGCCAGCGTCTCGCACCGGCACGCCCAAGCCCACGAGAGTGCCGTCAAGCACGTCACCGGCCGTGCCGCCTACATCGACGATCTCAAGGCACCGGCAGACTGCCTGCATCTGGCACTCGCTCTCTCGCCGGTGGCCCATGGCCGGCTGACCCGGCTCGATCTGGCGAAGGTCCGGGCCATGCCGGGCGTGGTCGACGCGGTCGGCTTTGCCGACGTACCCGGTCACACCGATATCGGCCCGGTCTTCCCCGGCGATCCGATCTTCGTCGAGGAGGAGATCAGCTACGCCGGCCAGGTGCTCTTCGCCGTGGCCGCCGAGAGCCATCGTGCCGCCCGCGAGGCGGTGAGCGCAGCTCTGGCCCAGAGGATCGCCGAGATCGACGAACGACCGGCGAGCCTCGATCCGGTCGTCGCCGCCGAGCGCGGCGAGTTCGTGCGCCCCACCCATGTCCAGCAGAGCGGCGACTGGGAGCGAGCACTGGCCGATGCCGCCCATGTCATCGAGGCCGAGCAGTTCGTCGGCGGTCAGGAGCACTTCTATCTCGAAGGCCAGGCCTGCCTGGTACAGCCCACCGAAGACGAGGGCGTCATCGTCCACACCTCGAATCAGCATCCCAGCGAGACCCAGAAGCTGGTCGCCGAGGTGCTGGGCATCCCCTTCCATGCCGTCACCGTGGAGGTCCGTCGCATGGGCGGTGGCTTCGGTGGCAAGGAGACCCAGGCCTCGCCCTGGGCCTGCATCGCCGCACTGATCGCCCGGCGTACCGGTCGCACCACCCGCATCCGCCTGCCGCGCGCCGAGGACATGCGCGTCACCGGCAAGCGTCACCCCTTCAACAACCGCTATCGGCTGGGCATCGATGAGGCAGGCGTCATCCAGGGCGGCGAGATCACCGTGATCGGCGACTGCGGCTACTCGCCGGACCTCTCCGAGGCCATCGTCGATCGCGCCATGTTCCACAGCGACAACGCCTACTCGCTGGGCGAAGCCCGCGTCACCGGCCATCGTGCCCGCACCCACACTGCGTCCAACACTGCCTTCCGCGGTTTCGGCGGCCCCCAGGGCATGATGGCGATCGAAGCAGCGATGGACGACATCGCTCGGCGTATCGGCGAAGATCCACTGACGGTCCGCAAACGCAACCTGTATCGCGTCGACCGCCAGATGACTCACTATGGCCAACAGGTCGACCAGATCGACCTGCTGCACGAGCTCGTCGAACGGCTCGAAGCCAGCAGCGACTACTGGACGCGACGCCGCGCGATCGCCGACTTCAACGCCGAGAGCCCCGTCATCAAGCGCGGCCTGGCGCTCACCCCGGTGAAATTCGGCATCTCCTTCACCGCCAAGCACCTCAACCAGGCCGGCGCGCTGCTGCACGTCTATACCGACGGCAGCGTGCAGATCAACCACGGCGGCACCGAGATGGGCCAGGGCCTGCACACCAAGATCTGTCAGGTGGTGGCTCGCGAGCTGGGACTCGACACCGACAGGGTGCGCATCACCGCCACGCGCACCGACAAGGTGCCCAACACCTCGCCCACCGCAGCGTCGAGCGGCGCCGACCTGAACGGCCAGGCGGCTCGCGATGCCTGCGTCAGGCTCAAGGAGCGACTGTTCGACTTTGCCCACGATTTCCTTCATACGGAACAAGGGCTGGAACGCGAGACCATGCGCCTGGAAGCCGGCCACCTGGTAGCAGGCCAGGGCGAGAGCGAACGGCGCATTCCCTGGGGCGAGCTGGTCCAGTCCGCCTACCTGGGGCGTATCTCGCTCTCCGAGAAGGGTTTCTACGCCACGCCGCTGATTCACTACGACCGCAACGTCGGCCAGGGCCGTCCCTTCTACTACTACGCCTTCGGCGCCGCCGTGGCGGAGGTCAGCGTCGACACCCTGACCGGCGAATATCAGGTGGACCGGGTCGACATCCTCCACGACGTCGGCGATTCGCTGAATCCGGCCATCGACATCGGCCAGGTGGAGGGTGGATTCATCCAGGGAATGGGCTGGCTAACCAGTGAAGAGCTGAAATGGAACGACGCCGGCCAGCTGATTTCCGACGGCCCGGCCACTTACAAGATCCCCACCTTCGGCGACCTGCCGCCGGTGTTCAACGTCGAGCTCCTGGAAGGCCACCCCAACTCCATGGCTAGCATCTACCGCTCCAAGGCGGTGGGCGAGCCGCCCTTCATGCTGGCGATCTCGGTTTGGTCGGCGTTGCGCGATGCGCTGGCGAGCCTCGCCGACTACCGCGAATCGCCGCGCCTCGACACCCCGGCCACGCCTGAGCGAGTGCTGCTCGCCGCCGAGACGCTGCGCGCACGCCATGCCCCGGGGATGACGTCGCAGGAGAAGGCGCCATGAGCGACCGACCCGAACCCTGGCACGCCGCATTGCACCGCCTGCAGCACGAAGGCCTGCCCCACGTGCTGGCCACCCAGGTGACCAGCGCCGGCTCCACGCCCCGCGAGCCCGGTGCACGCATGGTGATCACCGCGGACGCCGCCTTCGATACCCTGGGCGGCGGCAACTTCGAGTGGCAGACCATCGCGGCGGCCCGCGAACGGCTGGCGGGCGGCGAGGTTGGCATGAGCCTCGAGGCCTTCTCGCTCGGCGGACGCAGCGGCCAGTGCTGTGGCGGCTTCGTCAACGTCCTGCTGGAGGTCTTCCCCGGTAGCCAGACTGACCTGGCCGTGTTCGGGGCCGGCCACGTCGGCCAAGAGATCGTGCGTCTGACCGCGCCGCTGCCGTGGCGGGTACTCTGGCACGACAGTCGGGACGACGCCTTCCCCGACTGGGCCGCCGATCAACCGCGCCTCGAGTGCCGGGTCTGCCCCGACCCCGAGGCCGCCGTGGCGGCCCTGCCGGCCGGCTGCCACACTCTGGTGCTGACCCACGATCATGCCGAAGACCGCGAGCTGGTGGACGCCCTGCTGAATCGCGGCAACATGGCGTCCATCGGCCTGATCGGTTCGCAAAGCAAGTGGGCGAGCTTCCGCTCGCGGCTGACCGATGCCGGCCACGACGAAGTGGCACTGGCAAGGGTGCGTTGCCCCATCGGCACGGCGGCGGGTGGCACCGGGGGTGACAAGACGCCCTACGCCATCGCGCTGGCCGCCCTCGCCGAGCTGCTGCCGCTGGTGGGCAATGGCGAACGCGCCGACCAGCGCGGACTCGATCCAGCTGAACTGCGCCAGATATTAGGCTAGCGGCTTCTTTAGACAGGAGCTATGCCGCGGCCAGGCCTTCGCGAAGGCGCTGTAAACCCATCCTTGGGCGCTACAGTTGCCATCCATGGCAAATGACCTTCGCTGCGACCTGACCCCGGCCGCTCCGGTTCCATGCTCATGCAAGCGTAAGATTCTATCGACAACGAGCCTGACCTCATGACGACCCACGATACGCGCGTGCTGCGCGCCGAACTGCTGAGTTTCGACGCCGACCCCGGCGAGAATGACACGCCGGCTGAAGGCAGCGTGCGCCACATCCCGGACGGCGCCCTATGGATCCAGGACGGCCGCATCCGTGCCGTCGACGACTATGCCCGCCTGGCACCCGAGCTGCCCGAAGGCATCGAAGTCACCGACCACCGGGGCAAACTGATCGCCCCCGGTTTCATCGACAGCCACGTACACTACGTGCAGCTGGAGGTCATGGCCTCCTACGGTCGACAGCTGCTCGATTGGCTCAACGAGTACACCTTTCCCGAGGAGTGCCGCTTCGCCGAACGGGAGCATGCCGAGCGCCTGGCCGACGCCTTCCTCGACGAGATGCTGCGGGTCGGCACCACCACCGCCCAGGTATTCTGCTCCAGCCATCCGGTTTCCGTAGATGCCTTCTTCACGGCGAGCCAGCGCCGCGGCCTGTGCATGCTCGCCGGCAAGGTGCTGATGGACCGCCATGCGCCGGAGGCGCTCACCGACGACACCCAAGGTGGCATCCGCGACACCGAACGCCTGATCGCCGACTGGCACGGCAGGGAACGCCTCGGCTACAGCGTGACACCGCGCTTCGCCCCGACCTCCACCCGTGGGCAGCTCGATGCCGCCGGAGGGCTGTTGCGCAACGACGCGACCCTGTGGCTGCAAACCCACCTCGCCGAAAACACCGGCGAGCTGGACTGGGTGGCGGAACTGTTCCCCGAGAGTCGCGACTACCTCGAGGTCTACGAACGGTCCGGTCTGGTGGGGCCGCGCAGTACCTTCGCCCACGGCATCCACCTCGACCGCGCGATGCGCGAACGACTCGCCAACCGCGGTGCCAACCTGGCCTTCTGCCCCAGTTCCAATCTCTTCCTGGGCAGCGGCCTCTTCGACCGCCTGGCCGCCCGCGAGGCCGACCTCAACGTCAGCTATGCCAGCGACGTGGGCGGCGGCACCGATCTCTCGGGACTGGCCACGCTCAAGACGGCTTATCAGGTAGGCCAACTGCGCGGCCAGCCGCTGACTGCCTGGCAGGGCTTCTACGGGCTCACGCTGGGCAACGCCCGAGCGCTGTCGCTGGACGACCGCATCGGCCGTCTGGCCAAGGGGATGGACGCCGACTTCGTGGTGCTCGACCCGCAGGCCACCCCACTGCTCGCCCGACGCACGTCACGCTGCCGGAACCTCGGCGAAACCCTCTTCGCGTTGATGATGCTGGGCGACGACCGCAGCGTGGCCGAGGCCTGGGCGGGGGGCATCTGCCAACACCGCCGCGCCGGCTGAGAAAATTTCGTATACAAAAAATTCTGCAACGGTGGCTGAGATCCACCGAGTCGCGCTCTTCGACAAGCGGCGACTCGTCTTCCTGTGTCTATAGCGTGGTTAAAATCCACACAGAATGGAACGATCGTCAAGAATCTCTCTGTATCCACGGCGTTGAAGTCGCGTATACCACATTGGTCGTAGCATACCTGTCCAAACGGTCAATACCCAGCTAGGCTGTGCCCAAGCCTTCTGACCATTCGGTCAATGCAAGGCGCTTACGGCACTCCCACTCCAACAACAAGGGATCCCCTCTATGGAACCAACCTCGACTCCCCTTGCCGATCAGAGCACAGCCTCCCGTCCCTCCGATACCCACTGGTTGGACCGCTACTTCGGCGTGACCCGTCGCGGCTCGTCGCTGCGCACCGAGATACTCGCCGGCATAGCCACTTTCCTGGCCTCGATGTACATCATCGTGGTGAACCCGGCGATTCTTTCCGATGCCGGCATCCCCTTCTCGGCGGCCCTCTCCGCCACCGTGCTGATCAGTTTCATGAGCAGCCTGGCCATGGGGCTCTATGCACGAAACCCGATCCTGGTGGCCCCGGGCATGGGCATGAATGCCCTGTTCACCTACACCCTGGTGCTCGGCGCCGGCCTCTCCTGGGAGGTGGCTCTCGGCTGCGTCTTCTGGTCCGGAGTGCTGTTTGCGACGCTGGCGGTGTTCAACGTGCGCAAGGCCATCATCGAGGCGATTCCCGCCTCGCTGCGCTACGCCATCACCTGCGGCATTGGCCTGTTCATCACCTTCATCGGCTTCAAGAACGCTGGCTTCATCGTCGGCAGCGACGCCACCCTGGTGACACTGGGCAGCTTCGAGCCCTCCCTGATCACCTTCTTCATCGGCATGATGGCCACGGCGATCCTCGTGATCCTGCGCTTCAACGGCGCGCTGATCCTGGGCATCGCCCTGACCACGCTGCTGGCAACGCCCATGGGGCGGCTATGGGGCGGAGATGTCGTGGTCGAATGGAGCGGTCTGGCCGCCTGGCCCGACTTCGGCGCAGTGATGCAGGTGGACATCTGGGGAGCACTCAAGGTCGCCTACCTGCCGTTCATCTTCGTGATGCTGTTCACCAACTTCTTCGATGCGCTGTCGTGCTTCATGGCGCTCTCCGAGTCGGCCGACCTCAAGGACAAGGACGGCAACCCGCGCAACCTAAAGCGCTCCATGACCGTGGATGCTTTCGCTTCGATGATCGCCGCCCCGCTCGGCACCAGCGCCGCCCAGACCTTCATCGAATCCGGCGCCGGGGTCGCCCAGGGCGGTCGCACCGGACTGGTCGCCGTGGTCATCGCCCTGCTCTTCCTGCCCTTCCTGTTCCTGTCGCCGCTGCTGTCTCTGGTACCCAGCATCGCGACGGCGCCGGCGCTGGTGCTGGTGGGGCTGTTCATGATGGCCCCGATCGGCAAGATAGAGTGGTCGCGCTTCGAGCAGGCGTTTCCGGCCTTCCTGGCCATCATCCTGATGCCGCTGACCTACTCGATCACTCTCGGCATCGCTTTCGGCTTCTTGAGCTTCGTGATGATCCAGCTGTGCATCGGGCGTGTGGCCGCCATCAAACCGGCCATGTGGATCTCGGCGGCACTCAGCGTGGTGCTGCTGATCACGACTCAGTAGCCACTCGCCCACGTGTACGCATCAAACGACCACGTGGGCGGCGTTGCGTCCCTCCGCCTTGGCCCGGTAGAGCGCCTCGTCGGCCCGCTGGAGAAGGCTGTCGAGGCTCTCGCCGGGAGCGGCCAGGCAGGCGCCGATGCTCACGGTGATCGACTCCCCTGCCATCTCCAGCTCCTCGACCCCACGCCGCAGTCGTTCCGCAATCCGGTCGAGGGCATCCGCATCGCAAGGCGACAGCAATACCAGGAACTCGTCCCCGCCCCAGCGAGAGGCCTTGTCGTAGGGGCGAAGTTCCGCATGCAGCACGTCCGCTACCGCCTGCAGCGCCCGATCACCGACCGCATGCCCTTGGGTATCATTGATCTGCTTGAAGCGGTCGAGGTCGAGCCACAGCAAGCCGAACGTTGTCCCTTCCCTCCGAGTACGTTCGATCACCTCTTCCAGCAGCGCCTGCATGCCCCGGCGATTGATCAAGCCAGTCAGCACATCACGGCTGGCGACGTGCTCGAGCTCCTCGGTACGCTCACGGACCCGCTGCTCCAGTTGCTCGGTGTGGTTGCGAATCGCATCGGCCATGGCCTGAAAGTGCTGGATGAGACGCCCCATCTCCCCGCGCCCCAGAGGCAGGCGAGAGAACGTGAAATGGCCATCGCGGACCTGGGCCATCGCACGCTCCAGCGCCGCCATCGGTGCCAGCAGCTGATGACGTAGTGCCAGATAGACGACCAGCAGCGTCACCAGCAACGTCAGCACGAACACCACCGCCACCGGCGTGAAGCTCGACAGCGGCATCAGGGTATCCAAGTCGAGAAGCGTCACCTCGAACCAGCCGATGCTAGGCAAGTAGGCCACACCGGCAAGCTGACGCTTGCCTTCCACGGTCACGAAAGCGGTCCGTACCTTGGGGCCCTGTTCCGGCGCATCGCGCAGCTCGCGCATCAGAGACTCGAGGGCTGCGGCATCCTCGGGCAGATCGACGAGCAGGTCCAGGGTGCGCTTCTGGCCTTCGGGCTTGACGAAGCTGGCATAATCGATGAGCCGACGGTCGCGATAGAGTTGGATGGCGCCGCTGTAGTCCACGAACATCGTCGTGATGCCCGGCTGCTCGATATCGATGATCTCTTCGAGAAACCCCTCGAGTTCCATGCCGGTCCCCACCACCCCGAGGATCTCGCCGCTCTCGTCGCGCATCAGCACGTCGATCCACAGCTTGGTGACACCGAGCTCGACGTCGGGATTGACGTTGAGGTGGAAATCCCGCCCTTCCTCGATCAGCCGGTAGAACCAGGCGTCCGCCGGTCGTCCCTCGCGCAGATGGTAGCGGAAGGGGTTCTCGGCATACGCGTTGTCTGCATTGTTATGGTAGTAAGCGCCATTGGACTCGAGGGCGACGAAATAGCTGCGATCACGAAAATTGCGCCGGAAGCTCTCCATCTCGGCATAGGCCTGGGCGCGTCGCTGCGCATCGCCCGGCTCCTTGGCCCAGCGCTGCAGCACCCGCGAGTCGGCCATCTGCTGAGCCAGGGCGATCTCGCGCTCCATCGGCTGTAGCAGCCGACCGCTGTCGTACTGGACCTGAATGGTCGCCACACGCTCGCCCCACTGCGCTATGATCGCCTCGGTGACGCGGTGGAAGACGTTCCAGGCAGCCACCGAGGCAAGGATCACCAGGCCGGCGGCCAGCAGCAGGAAGCGGGTCTTGAGGCTCAAGGGGCAACCCTCCCTGGTCGGCTGCGAAAAGTCACATCGTGTAACGCATTAAACCGCAACGCGACAGGGAATACATCCGTGTGTCACCGCAAAGCGACAGATCATTGACGGTGAATGACCGCATCGACGATGCGGAATACGACCAAGAACAGCAGCACGGCCAGGAAGAGACTGGGCATGAGGTAATCGGCCCGGGTCAGGATCCACAGGTGAGCCACTCCCAGCGCGGCCGAGACATAAACGAGGCGATGCAGCCAGTGCCAGGCGCGCTCCCCCATGGCCGACCGCACTCTCCGGAAAGAGGTAACGGCAAGGGGAACCAGCAACAACAGACCCGCGGCCCCATAGCGAACGTAAGGGAGATCGACCATGTCCTTGGCGATCCACGGCCAGTCCCAGTACTGATCCAGCCCCATCCAGCTCAACATGTGAGCCAGCAGCCAGAAGAATGCCCATAGGCCGATCTGACGGCGCGCTATCATGAAACCGACCCAGCCGGTGAGCCGGAAAGCCGGACCGAAGGCAATGGTCGTCAACAGCAGGATCAGCCCGGTACGCCCCGCAAAGTGAACGACGGCCTCGCTAGGCACCGCGCCGAGATCGCCCCAGAACCACTGCCAGGCGATCCAGATGGCCGGTGCGATACAGCCAGCCAGTACCAGCAGGCGAAAAGCAGTAATGCGGGCTCGAGCGCTGAGCATCCCTTCTCCTTGCATCGCCGGGTTGCAAACCCGGTTCAATAATGGCGATCGAGGTCCATGCCGGCGTAGAGGTCGGCGACTTCTTCACCATAGCCGTTGAACATCAGCGTCTCGCGCTTGCCGCCCTCGCCGATGCGACGCTCGCGAGCCTGGGTCCAGCGGGGATGGTCGACTTGCGGGTTGACGTTGGCAAAGAAGCCGTACTCCTCGGGGTTCTGCGCCACCCAGGACGGGGTGGGGCGCTGTTCCGTCAACACGATTCTCACCACCGACTTGATGCTCTTGAAGCCATACTTCCAGGGCACCACGAGCCGGATCGGGGCACCGTTCTGGTTGGGCATGACCTCGCCATACATGCCCACGGCCAGCAACGTCAAAGGATGCATCGCCTCGTCGATGCGCAGCGCCTCACGGTAGGGCCAGTCGAGGATGGAGCGGCGCTGTCCACGCAAGTTGTCGGGATCGTGGATCGCCTCGAACAGCACGTACTTGGCCCGCGATGTGGGCTCATGCCGCTTCAACAGATCGCGTAGCGGGAAACCGACCCACGGAATGACCATGGACCAGGCCTCCACGCAGCGCAGGCGATAGATACGCTCTTCCAGCGCCTCTCTGCTGAGCACGTCCTCCAGGGCCAGCGTGCCGGGCTTGTCCACTTCCCCCTCGACGGTCAGCGACCAAGGGTCGGTGACGAGCTTGTGAGCGTAGACCTCGGGGTCGCTCTTGCGAGTGCCGAGCTCATAGAAGTTGTTGTAGGTCGTAACGTCTTCGTAGTCGGTCGTCGTCTCGCCGCCCGCCAGTCGCTGAGTGGGCAAATCGCCGCCCAGCCGGCCTCGCAAGGCCTCCCGCCAGGCCGCGGCATCACGCGGCCACAGCAGTCCCGGCGCCGCTGCCGCTGCGCCCAGGGCGAAGCCGCGGCGCAGGAAGCGACGCCGCGCATCGAATAGCGCCTTGGGCGTCACCTCGGATTCCGACAAGGCCGGATAGCGATAGCGTGACATGAAACCTCCTGAGGGCCCCTGGAGCGGGCAGTGTCACCACCTTGTACAGAAACTGTCCAGCGTTCCGTCGACGACTCGGGTAAAAACTTGACGTAGAGCAAGGTGCATCGTTATCCGAGTATTACGCTTGGTTGATAATGGTCAAGTACGAGCAATAACCTGTCTTCGGCACACGATGCAACCCCACCAATCACTGGGGAAAAAAGACCAAAGCGCCGTGACCATCGACCATCAGGGAGAACGATCATGATCCATGCCGCCATGCTGAAACCGGCCCGCCTCGCCGCCGCCGTCGCCCTCGGCAGCACCCTCGCCATCGCCGGCACCGCCGTGGCCGACGACGGACTCGGCGATTACCGCGACCGCTTCGAGCCGCTGCCCCACCTGCCGCCGATTCCCGCTGACAACTCATTGACGGAAGAGAAGATCGAACTCGGCAGCATGCTGTTCTTCGAGCCGCGCATCTCCTCCAGCGGTGTGATCAGCTGTGCCACCTGCCACAACCCGGCGCTCGGCTGGAGCGATCGCATTCCGCGCGCCACCGGCCATGACGGCCAGATCGGCGCACGCAACACGCCCACCGTGCTCAACTCCGGTTTCCTCGGTTCCCAGTTCTGGGACGGCCGCGAACCCGACCTGGAAGGACAGGCACTGGGGCCGATCGAAGCCGACGTGGAAATGGCCATGGACCTCGAGCAGGCCCTGGAGCGTCTGGAAGGCTTCGACGTCTATCAGGACAAATTCGCCGCGGCCTACCCGGATGCCGACGATCCCATCAGTGCCGACAACCTGGCCAAGGCCATCGCCAGCTTCGAGCGTACCCTCAACACGCCCGACTCGCCGTTCGACCGCTACCTGCGCGGCGACCTGGAAGCGCTCAGCCAACAGCAGAAAGACGGCATGGTCGCCTTCGTGGACAACGGCTGTATCGCCTGCCACCGTGGCCCGGCGCTCACCGACAGCAACTTCCACGCCATCCAGGTGCCGGGCTCCACCGACGTGGGTCGCTTCGACGTCACCGGCGACGAAGCGGATCGCCACAAGTTCCGCACCCCGACACTGCGCAACGTGGCCGTCACCTATCCCTACATGAACAACGGTGCCACCGAAACCCTCGAGGAAGCCGTGGCCATCATGGGTGAAGAGATGCTGAATCGCGAATTCGACGACGAGACTATCGCCGACATCACCGCCTTCCTGCATTCTCTCACCGGCGAAATGCCCGAGTTCGAGGTTCCAGCGCTGCCGTAACCGCTCGACGACGAGACAGGACGCATACGCCCCCGGTTCGCCGGGGGTTTTGCGTTTCCGCTCGCCGCCGCGGCGCTCTCAGCGACAGTCGGCGAGCCGGCGTCGCAGATCATGACGTCGCGCCTCGCTCATGAAGGCAGAGTCGATCGCGGTTTCCGCCAACTGAGCGAAGATCTCGCGAGACCAGCCGAACGCCTGCTGGCAGGCACGAAAGTTGTCGAGCATGCCGCCGCCGAAATACGCCGGATCGTCGGAATTGAGCGTCAGCCGAAGACCGGCATCGAGCAGGCGCGGCAGCGGGTGATCCTCGATCCGCTCGACCACCTTGAGACGCACGTTGGAAAGCGGACAGACGGTCAACACCACGTCCTCGTCGCAGAGCCGCTGGACCAACTCAGGATCTTCGAGACAGCGCACCCCATGATCGATGCGGCAGACGTCCAACTGGTCGAGCGCCTCGCGAATGTACTCGGGCGGCCCCTCCTCGCCGGCATGCGCCACCCGTGGGATGCCGAGCATCCGCGCCCGCTCGAAGACCTCGCGGAACTTCGACGGTGGATGGCCCCGCTCGGCACTATCCAACCCCACGGCATCCAGCGTCTCCCAGTAGGGGGCGGCGCGCTCGAGAAGCTGCATCGCTTCCACGGCCGGGCGGTCACGCAGGAAGGCCATGATCATCGCCGTGGACAGCCCCAGTTCACGCTCGGCCTCACGCCGCGCCGTGCCGAGCCCTTCCATCACCGTTGCCAGCTCTACGCCACGGGCCTGATGGGCCTGCGGATCGAAGTGCATTTCCACGTGCACGACGCCCTCGGCATGGGCGCGGCGGAAATAATCCATGGCCAGATCGTGGAAATCCTCGGCGGTGCGCAGCACGCTCATGCCCTGATAGTAGAGGCCGAGAAACGACGGCAGGTCGGCGAAATCGTAGGCCGCGCGCACCGCTTCCACATCGGCGTAGGGCAGCGTGACCCCATTGCGCCGAGCGAGCGCGAACATCAACTCGGGTTCGAGAGTTCCCTCGATGTGCAGGTGAAGCTCGGCTTTCGGCAACCGCTTGAGAAAATCATCCATTGCGCACCTCGTTGGGCATTGTTGTCGCTTTCCCGACATCCTGACCGATCGCACAATGTCGTGCAAAGCCAGTCAGTTGCCCAGCCACCAGGTGGGCATGGTGCGTCACACCGGGTGGCACGGTGGAGCCGTCATCCAACTGGTGAACCAGAAACAGCACCGTTCGCCCTTGCAGCCACGCATCTAGCCTGGGCACGAGCGACTCGACGGTTTCTCGATCGAGTCCGGCAAACGGCTCGTCGAGAATGACCAGGCCCGGATCGCGAAGCCACAATCGGGCCAGTGCCAGTCGCCGTGCCTGACCGCCGGACAGCGCACGCCCGCCCTCTCCCACCGGCGTCGCCAGCCCCTCCGACAATGTCTCGACCCAGTCGGCCAGGGTCACCCAGTCGAGCGCCCGCCACAGTCGTTCATCGGATGCCGCGGGATCGGCAATGCGCAGATTGTCGGCCAGGCTGCCCTCGAAAAGATCGATGCGTTGGCCCAGCAGGCCGACGCGCTCACGCAGGGAGGTCTCGTCGATCTCCGCCAACGGGACGCCCCCCAGACGAATGTCGCCGGCAGTGGGCAAGAGTTGGCGGGTCAACAGCGCAGCGATGCTGCTCTTACCGGCACCCGAGCTTCCCGTCAATGCCAGGCGTTCTCCACCATTCAGGGACAGACTCACCGTTTCCAGTGCGAGCTGCCAGACGCCCGGATAACGCAGACTCACCCCGCTCAGCGACAGCGCAAGGGGCCCGTCGCCAAGCCGTCGGCAACGTCCCGAAGGAGCGCGCTGCTCGGCCGCAACCAGAGCGTTGAGGCGCTCGGCGGCGGCCCTGGTCGTCCCCAGTGACGTGAAGGCGTTGGGCAACAAGGCCAGGGCTTCGCCGATGGCCAGCACCGCCAGCGGCAGCATCACCATCACTGCGCCACTCACGGCCTCGCGCTGCCAGGCGGCAGCGGCCAACCACAGGGTTGCCAGCATGGCAAGCCCAACCGCCAGGCCCACCACTGCCGTTCCCAGGGCAGTCACCCCGGCAAGCCTGCGCTGTGCGGCATGCAGACGTCGCTGGCACCCCTGGAGCCGACGGCGATGGCGCTCCGTGCAGTCGTGAGCCTCGAGCTCCGCCAAGCCCTGCAGGTGTTCGACGGCCAGACTGCGCAACCGCTGGCGGTACCCAACCTGGGCCCGACTGGCCGCCATGCCGAGCCACGCCTGACCGAGGGTCAACCACAGCCAGGCCAGCACCAGGCCGATAGCCACCCACCACGCGAGCGTCGGCAGCCACAGCCCGAGAAACGCCGCCAGCAAGCCGATCAACGCCAGAGACACCGCTGGCGGGGCCAGCAAGCGCAGGTAGAGACCGTCCAGGGTATCGATATCGGCGGTGAGACGGGTCAGCCAATCACTGGCCCGCTGCTGCGCCAGGGTGGCCCCATCCAGCCGCGACAGCACGGCAAACAGCGAGCCGCGCAGGTCCGCCAGCAGGCGCAACACGGTATCGTGGTTGTAGAGCCGCTCCAGGTAACGCGCCACGGTCCGGGTCACGGCAAAGGCACGGATGCCGCCTCCGGGCACGTGAACGTCCAGGCTCGCCATGACCGCCATCCCGGTCAAGGCACTGGCGGTGATGAACCAACCCGAAAGCGCCAGCAAGCCAATGGCGGCCATCAGCGTCAACCCCAGCAGCCCGGCGCCAACCCACAGGCGCCGTCGGCGCCGCACCAGCAGGCGCAACCAGGGCCGCAGGGCCCCGACACCCAGCCCATCACCCATCGCTCTCCTCCCCCGGGGATTCGCCGAGACGCCCGTCGGCAATGTACCGGCATTGCGAGGCGAGACGCATCAGTGCCGGATGGTGCGTGGCGATGACCAGAGCGCGCCCTTCGCCGGCCAGAGACTGCAAGGCCGCCACGATCCGTGCTTCGCTGACCTCGTCGAGATTGGCGGTGGGTTCGTCGAGCAGCAGCAGGTCGGCGTCGCTGAGAAACAGCCGTGCCAACGCCACTCGCTGGGCCTGACCGCCCGAGATTCCGCTGCCTCGTTCACCGAGGGGCGTATCCAGCCCCTGGGGCAAGCTCGCCAATAGCTCAGCCAGCCCCGCTTTCGACAACGCCGCCTCGAGGTCTGCATCGCTGGCCGTGGGCGCCGTCAAACGCAGGTTGTCTGCCAAGGTGCCCTGAACCAACCACGGGCGCTGATCCATCCAGGCCAGCCGCAGGCCGTCCCTGGCGCAGCGCTGGCCCGAATCCGGCCCTACGAAGCCGGCCAGCACATGCAACAGCGATGACTTGCCGCCGCCCGATGGACCGGTGATAGCCACCGTTTCGCCGGGCAGCACGGCCATGTCCAGCGGTCCGAGAACCCGTCCACGCCGGGGGTGAATCAGCGTGACACCGACCAGGCTCACCAGAGCAGGGGCGTCCGGCCTGGGCGGCGCCTTGCCACGCTGGGGATGCGGCCGCTCGGAGAGCAGCGTGAACATGCCTCCGGCGGCCCCCAGGGCGGCGGCACGGTCGTGATAGTGCTGGGCCAGGCTGCGCAGCGGCTGGAAGAACTCCGGTGCCAGCAGCAGTATCAGAAGACCACTGAACAGGGTCAGTTCGGACGACGGCCCATAGCCGATGTAGCCGAGCAGACCGAAACCGACGTAGACGGCCACCATGGCGATGGCCACCGAGGCGAAGAACTCCAGCACCGCCGAGGAGAGAAACGCCAATCGCAGCGGCCGCAGGCTGAGCTGCCGGTAACGGTCGGCCGCCGCTTCCACCTCGCAAGTCGCCTCGACCGTACGGCCGAACAGTTGCAGCGTGGTCAACCCCCGCACGCGGTCCAAGAAATGCCCGGCCAACCGCGTCACGGCGGCGAACTGGTCGCGATTGACCCGTTCGGCCCCAACCCCCACCAGCGCCATGAACAGAGGAATCAGAGGCGCCGCCAGCAGCAGGAAGATCGCTGCCAGCCAATCGAGCCACGCCACTATCGAGAGAATCGCCATCGGCACCGCCAATGCCAGGATGCACTGCGGCAGAAAACGGGCAAAATAGCCGTCGAGCGCCTCGACCTGTTCCACGAGCTGGCTTGCCACCCCACCCGCAGCATGCTCAGCGCCTCGCACCGGCCCCAGCGCGGCCAGATGATCGAGCAACTCGGCGCGCACACGAGTGCGAATGCGCAGGCTCGCTTCCTGCCCCGCCACCTCCTGCCCCCATTGAGCCAGGGCGCGCAGCACGAGGCAGCCAGCCAGGGCGAGAAAGGCTGGCGTCAACGATGCCAGCTCGGCATCGGCCGCCAGCAGCTGGCTGACGATCCATGCCAGCAACCCGAGTTGCACCAGGGTCGACGCGCTGGCGGCAAGGCCCGCGGCCACGGCGAGCGACAGCCAGCCACGCTGCCCAGCGGCATGGCGAAACAGCCAGCGTTGCGCGTCCGGAGCCCGGGGCATGGCGTCAATGATAACCGTCGCCTGGCCGCACCTTGCCGCGGAAGACCCAGTAGGTCCAGGCCGTGTAGGCCAGCACGACGGGGATCACGAACAGCACGCCGATCAGCAGGAAGAGCTGCGAACCCGGCGCCGAGGCGGCATCCCAGATGGTGTAATCGGGCGGCACGATCACCGGCCACTTGCTGGCCACCAGCCCGAGATAGGTGAAGATGAACAAGCCCAGAGTCGCCACGAAGGGCTGCCCTTCCTGACGTTGGCGAACGGCTCGCCACAACCACAACGCACAAACCAGCGCCAGGGCGGGCAACACCCAGATCACCTCGAAGTGGTCGAACCAGCGACCGCGCACCGCGGCATCGACGAAGGGCGTCCATAGACTGATGACGGCGAACACCGCCAGCACGCCGACCAGCAGAGGTGGCGCGATGCGAAAGGCCCATGCCTGTACGTGGCCCTCGCTCTTGAGAATCAGCCAGGTGGTACCGAGCAGTGCATAGCCGATCATCAGCCCCAACCCGGTCAGCACCGTGAACGGCGTCAGCCAATCGAGAGCACCGCCCACGTAGGTGAAGTCCTCCACGGCGAAACCCTGTATATAGGCCCCGACCACGGCACCCTGGGCGAAGGCCGCCAAGGCGGAGCCCCAGCAGAAGGCGCGATTCCACCAGCGACGACTGCGCTGCGCCTTGAAGCGAAACTCGAAAGCGATGCCGCGAAAGATCAGCCCGGCCAGCATCAGGAATACGCCAATGTACAGCGCCGGCAGGAATACCGAATACACCAGGGGAAAGGCCCCGAGCAGCCCGGCACCGCCGAGCACCAGCCAGGTCTCGTTGCCGTCCCACACCGGCGCCACCGAATTCATCATCACATCGCGCGCGGTCTCATCGGGCGCGAAGGGGTAGAGAATCCCCAGCCCCAGATCGAAACCATCCATCAGCACGTACATGATCACGCCGAAACCGATGATCAATGCCCAGATGACGGAGAGATCGAAGAGCTCCATGGTTCACTCCTTCCAGGTCGGCGACGCATCGCGGTCGAAAGTGGCATGAGCCGCCGACAGCGGCCGTTTCGCATGCTCTACCGAGGCGGGTTCCGAGTCTTCAGGCAACATGCCCTGACGCACCACGCGGGTCAGGTAATACACCCCAGCCCAGAAGACCACGGCGTAGACCGCCACGTATCCCACCAGAGTGAACAGCGCCATCCCGCCGGTCAGCGAGGGAGTGACGCCTTCGGCATGAGTCATCATCTCGTAGACGAGCCACGGCGCGCGCCCCGATTCGGTGACGATCCAGCCCGCCAACACGGCAACGAAGGGTGCCACGCTCATCAGCCGCATGACCTGGAGAAAGCCGCGGTGGGTGTAGAGCCGCCCGCCCCGGCGCAGCCACAGCCCGGCCACGACGACGGCAATCATCAGCAAGCCGAGCCCGACCATCACCCGGAAAGACCAGAACACCAGCCATACCGGCGGCTGCTCCTCGGGAGAGACCTCGCTGATGCCCGGCACCTCCCCAGCGGGGTCGTGAGCGAGAATCACGCTGGCCAGACTCGGGATGCCCACTTCCAGACGATTGGTCTGCGCCTGCTGGTCGGGAATGGCGAACAGCAGCAGGGGAACATGGGAACCCCGCTCCCAGTTGCCTTCCATGGCGGCCACTTTGGTGGGCTGGTGCTCCAGGGTGTTGAGGCCGTGGAAGTCGCCCACCACGGCCTGGGCGGGTGCCAGCACCAGCAGCAGCCACAAACACATGGAAAGCGCCCGTCGATTGGCTTGCACATCGCGGCCGATCAGCAGATACCAGGCGCTCACCCCAGCCACCACGAATCCGCCGGTCAGGAACGACGCCATCACCATGTGAGCGAAGCGCCAGGGAAACGAGGGATTGAAGATAGCCGCAAACCAATCGGTGACACGGAACTGGCCATCGATCAGTACCGCTCCGGCCGGCGTCTGCATCCAGCTATTGGCGGCCAGAATCCAGAACGAGGAGATGAACGTCCCCAGCGCCACCATGAGGGCCGCGAAGAGGTGCACGCCCTGGGGGACCTTGTCCCTTCCAAACAGCAGCACGCCAAGAAAGGCAGCCTCGAGAAAGAACGCCGTGACCACTTCGTAACTGAGCATCGGCCCCAGGAAGTTGGCCGCAGCCTGGGAAAAGTGGCTCCAGTTGGTGCCGAACTGAAAGGACATGACGATGCCCGATACCACCCCCATGCCGAACACCACGGCAAACACGCGCGTCCAGAACTGCGCAAGGCGGTCCCACACCGGATTGGCGGTGCCATAGAAGAGCCCATGCAGCAGGGCAATATAGGAAGCCAGACCGATGGTGAACACCGGGAAGATGGCGTGAAAGGAAACCACGAAAGCGAACTGCAATCGCGATAGCAGCAGGGGATCCAACTCCATGACGCTTGCCTCGGAACGCAGGATGATTCAAGGCCGTCGCAAGGGATGCGTTTTCGCGCCGATGCGATTTATGCTTCGGACATCGCTCGCCGGCAGCGACATCGTGGCGCATTCCGCTTGGACACTCCGCCCGGCACGAGCCTAACCCCGACGTGGATTGCTGTTATCGCCTCTCAAAGCACTACTGGGAATAAGCTTATGCCAAGATTCCTCATCATGATACTCTTCTTGACCTTATCACGAAGCCAAAGTTTAGACGCCCCGCCGTGTCGCGTTGTCGCAGCCCCGTGCCTCAGGCCGAGGCGGAGCCGATCACCAACTGGATCATGAACACCGTATAGCCCACGAACAGTGCCAACAGTGTCAGCCCTTCCAAGCGATTGATCTGTCCCGGCCGCCCTCGCCAGCCCAGGGCGAACACGGCCATGAGCGCGGTCATGGCCGTCATCATCGTCCAGTCGCGCAGCAGCACTTCGTTGGCCACCTCGATGGGCGCAATGAGCCCCGCCACTCCCACGACCCCGAGCGTATTGAACAGGTTCGAGCCCACCACGTTACCCAGCACCAGGTCATGCTCACGACGCCGCAGGGCACTGATAGAGGAGGCCAGTTCGGGCAGCGACGTACCCACCGCCACCACCGTGAGCCCGACGATCAGATCGCTGACGCCGACCCCCTCGGCAATCGCCACGGCTCCCCATACCAGCAAGCGCGAGCTGGCGATCAGCAACACCAGACCGATCAGCGTCCAGGTCAGTCCCGCACGCAGCGACATGGGATGCGTTGCCAGGCTTTCCTCGGTTTCACCGGCCAGCGAATCCTTGCCGGCGCGGCGCGCCACGACGATGGAGTAGCCGATGAAGCCTGCCAACAGCACCAGCAACAGCACCCCCTCGCCACGTGCGATCACGCCTCCCCACATCAGCAGCGCCGAGAGCAGCGTCACCGCTCCCAGCACGGGCAGCTCGCGACGCACCACGCTGGAGTGCACCGACAGCGGTGCCAGTAAAGCCACCAGCCCCAGAATCAAACCGATGTTGGCGATGTTGGAACCATAGGCATTGCCCAGTGCCAGGCCGGGATTTCCCTGACCGGCAGCCAGGGCGGAAACCATGAGTTCCGGTGCCGAGGTACCGAAACCGATGACCAGCATGCCGATGAGCAGCGGCGACAGCCCCAGGCGCTGCGAGGTCGACGCGGCGCCATCCACGAAACGCTCGGCACTCCACACCAGCAGGACGAGTCCGGCAACGATGGCCACGGCGGGAAGGATCATGTCAGCTCCTGGTTCACATTCGCCAACGAATGTTTGTCTATGGTACGCCCGGCGTCAACATGCCACACTTTGCCCGTCGGACACGCCCGGCCCGGCAGGCGCCGTCCGGTGCCTTTCGCTCATCTTCAGGTCGTCATCGTCGGTGCCAAGGTTTCCTCTTTCCATCCCAGCGCTGCCGCCAGGTGCCACTCTGGCCGATCGCCCGCCACCCGAGGCGGACCGTGCGCGTCGACGTCTACGTGCCTGCCACCAGTGCGACTGGCTGGTCACGTTACCGCCATTGAGCCCGGGGGAGAAGGCCGACTGCCCGCGCTGCGGCCATACCCTGGTCACCCGACATCGCTATCCTGCCCAGCGCAGCATGGCGTTGGCGATATCGGCGCTGATCGCGCTGATTGCCGCCGTTACCCTGCCCTTCGTGAGCTTCACCGTCGGCGGCATCGGCAACCGAATCGAGCTGACCGAGACGGCCACCACACTGATCGGCTTTCACCAACCCATCGTCGCCATCGGCGTGATACTGACCATCGTGGTACTGCCTGCCGTCTACCTGCTCGGCGTCATCTGGCTGCAGTTCGGCCTTCTGCGCGGCTCATCCCTGCCCATGGGGCGCAGCATCGCCCGCTCGCTATCACATCTTCATCCCTGGATGATGGCGGACGTTTTCATCGTCGGCGCCCTGGTGAGCCTCATCAAGATATCCGGCATGGCCGAGCTAGAACTGGGCGTTGCCTTCTGGGCTTTCTGCATCTTCGCGGTGCTGCTGCTGGTGACCACGCAGTCCGTGGATGCCGACTGGCTGTGGTTTTCCCTCGCCGGTGAACCCCGGGCTCCCGCCGGCACTCGAACCGGAACCACGGCCGCTCCCCAGGGGCTCACTGGCTGCCCCACCTGCGGCTTGATCAACCGACTTTCCAGCGGGGGACACGGCCAGTGCCGACGCTGTGGCGAAGCGCTCCACACGCGCCATCCGCACAGTCTGCAGCGCACCTGGGCCCTGCTGGCGGCGGCCGCCGTGCTGTACGTGCCGGCCAATGTCTACCCGATCATGACCACCACCAGCCTCGGCCACGCCTCACCGTCTACCATCATCGGCGGCGTGGTGGAGCTGATCCAGATGGGCTCCTGGCCGGTGGCCACGGTCATCTTCGTCGCCAGCGTCATCGTGCCGGTCGGCAAGCTGGTGGCCCTGGCCTGGCTGTGTCTGGTGGTGGCCCGCAGCAACGAACTCAATGCCGGCGCGCGAACTCGTCTCTATCGGCTCACCGAATTCATCGGTCGCTGGTCCATGGTCGATGTCTTCGTGGTCGCCATCCTGGTGGCATTGATCCGTGCCGGCACGCTGATGTCCATCACGCCCGGACCCGCGGCACTTGCCTTCGGCGGCGTGGTTGTGTTCACCATGTTGGCTGCCATGACGTTCGATCCCCGCCTGATATGGGACTCGCCCCCTCCTGCCAGCGGCCGGCCGGCGGCAGTCCAACGTAGAGACGTGCAATGACCGAGCCTCACCACGATGCCAAGGCCAGCGACGACATGCAGCAGGCGCGCGCCACGCCTCAGGCACGCCTCTCGCCGATCTGGATCGTACCCATCGTGGCAATCCTGATCGGCCTCTGGCTGGTCTACGACAACTACCGTAGCCGCGGTCCGCAGATCACCCTGATCATGAACGATGCAGAGGGCATCGAGCCCGGCAATACGCTGATCAAGACACGCAACGTGGAAGTGGGACGCGTCGAGCAGGTACAACTGGCCGAGGACCTTTCCCACGCCGTGATCACGGCACGCATGGAACCCGACACCGAAGCCCTGCTGCGATCCGACAGCCGTTTCTGGGTGGTCAAACCGCGCATCGGCAAGGAAGGCATCAGTGGCCTGGGCACCGTGCTTTCGGGCGTCTACCTTCAGCTCGAAGCCGGCACGGCCGACGCCCAAGCCCGCGAATTCGAGGTCAGCGACCAGCCTCCGGTGGCGCCCGCCGGCGCCGCGGGCATTCGGCTCAACCTGATCAGTCAGCTGGGTAACTCACTGCGTCCCGGCGACCCCGTCACCTACCAGGGATATACCGTGGGCCGGGTGGAAGAAGCCGACTTCGACACCCAAGATCAGCGCATGCATCATCGCGTCTTCATCGAAAGCCCTTACCACGAACTGGTCACCGACAGCACACGGTTCTGGTCGGCCAGCGGCATCGATCTACGTCTCGATGCCGATGGCATCCGCGTCAACGTCGAATCCCTGGAAGCACTGCTGGGTGGCGGCATCACCTTCGGCGTGCCGGAAGAGCTGCCCCGTGGCCGCAGCGTGGAGCCCGACACGACCTTCACGCTCTATGCCGATGAAGAGAGTGCCCGCCAGGGCACGTTCAACCGCTATCTGGAATACGTGCTGCTGGTCGAGGACTCGGTGCGTGGGCTCTCGAAAGGCGCCCCCGTGGAATTTCGCGGCGTACGCATCGGCACCGTAGCCGCTGTCCCGTGGAATTTCACCGCCACGCAACCCGACTCACGCAATGGCTTCTCGATCCCCGTACTGATCCGTGTCGAGCCCCAGCGACTGGGCATCGAGAACCAGCAGGTCTAGCTGAACGAGTGGCGCGAGCGCTTCGACCGCCTCTTCACCAACGGATTGCGTGCCTCGCTGAAGAGCGGCAACCTACTGACCGGTGCGCTCTTCGTCGACGTCAATTTCCAGCGTGACCTGGCCGGCGAATACGCTTCCGAAACCTTTGCCGAACGCCAGGTCTTCCCCACCACCACTGGGGGCTTCGCGCGCATCGAGGCTCAGGTCACGACGCTGCTCGACAAGCTCAACGCTCTCGAGATCGAACCGCTGATCGCCGGCCTCGACCGCACCCTGGCCGCCTCGGAGTCCACCCTCGACGAAGTGCGCGAGGTCTCTCGTTCGCTGCAGGCATTGCTCGACGACCCACAAACGCGCAACGTGGCGGGCAACCTCAACGCCACTCTGGAAACCCTGGACGACACCCTGCAGGGCCTGTCACCGGACTCCGTCGCCTACCGCGAACTGACCGCCACGCTGACTCGCATCGAACGACTGATGCGCGACCTTCAGCCCGTCGCCCGCACGCTGAACGAGAACCCCCGCGCGCTGCTGTTCGACAGCTTGGAAGTCGACGACCCGATGCCCCGCGCACCGCGACAACCCTAGCCGGCAGCCCAAGAGGCAAACATGGTCATCACCAAGAGACGCCTAATCTGGATCGCCGCCACGCTCGCCTTGATCGGACTGGGTGGCTGCGCCAGCTCGACCCCTCCCGCTCAACGCTATGCCTTGCCGGCCACACCGGCCCAAGGAGGGGCTCCGCCCGAGTCGCCGTCCCGCGTGATCCAGGTGGCCCTCCCGCGCGTGGCCCGCTACCTGGACACCGAAGGGATCGTTCTGCAGCTCGATGACATCACGCTCAACGAGGCGCGCCAACACGTCTGGGCCGAGCCGCTTCCGCAGCAGCTGCGCCGCACTCTCCAGGCGCGACTGGCCGTCACTCTTCCGGATACCCGGTTGCTGCGCAACGACGCGCCCCCGCCCGATGACGCCCTCACGCTGCACCTCGATGTCGACCGCTTTCAAGGCTTTCCTGACGGCACCGCGCGTAGCGAAGGTCAGTGGCAACTGCGTGACGCCAATGGCCAGCCACTGATCGTCGACGATTTCCGCGCCTCCACCGAACTCGCCGCTGACGGCTATCCGGCGCTGGTCCGTGCCCTGGGGGAGAGCTGGAACCGGGTCGCCGACCAGATCGGCCAGAGAATTCGCGACCGACACTGAGCAACGAGACCGTGGCAGCCATCTGCTGCATTGCATTGGAGGTTATGGCATACTGCGTTCAGCGGCACTGCATGGTCCCTCCTGCCGCATCCAATTCCGACTTTTCTCACGCCCCGGTCCGGGACTGACCGTGCAAACCCTTGCATGGCATGGCCGAGACGTTTCCCGGAGAACGCATGACCTTTTCCGATCTCGGCCTGCGGGCCGAATTGCTGAGTGCCGTCGAGGCACAGGGCTATACCACGCCGACCCCGATCCAGCGACAAGCCATTCCCGCCGTCCTCAAAGGCGGCGACCTACTGGCCAGTGCCCAGACCGGCACCGGCAAGACCGCCGGCTTCACCCTGCCGATGCTGCAGCGCCTGGCCGACGGTCGCCGCCCGGCGAAACGCCAGGTACGAGCCCTGGTACTGACCCCGACCCGCGAGTTGGCCGCCCAGGTCGGTGAAAGCGTCTCCGACTACGGTCGCCACCTGACCCTGACCAGCCACGTGATCTTCGGCGGCGTGGGTCAGCAGCCCCAGGTGGATGCTCTCCGCTCCGGGCTAGACGTCCTGGTGGCCACCCCGGGCCGCCTGCTCGACCTGCAACAGCAGGGCCACGTCGATCTGTCGGCGGTGGAAATCCTGGTGCTCGACGAAGCCGACCGCATGCTCGACATGGGGTTCATCCATGACATCAAGAAAGTGCTGCGTCTGCTCCCTGGCAAGCGCCAGAACCTGCTCTTCTCGGCGACCTTTTCCAACGAGATCCAAGCTCTCGCCGGCAAGCTGCTGAACGCCCCCGAAACCATCGAAGTCGCGCGTCGCAACACCACCGCCGAATCCATCGACCAAGCCGTGTACCGCGTCGACCGTGAGCGCAAGCGCGACCTGCTCGCCCACTTGATCACCCACCATCAGTGGTATCAGGTGCTGGTGTTCACACGCACCAAGCACGGCGCCAACCGCCTGGCCGAGCAGCTCTCGAAGCAGGACATTCCGGCCATGGCGATTCATGGCAACAAAAGCCAATCGGCGCGCACACGGGCACTGGCCGCCTTCAAGGGCGGGGAGCTTCAGGTACTGGTGGCCACCGATATCGCCGCCCGTGGCCTCGACATCAGCGAGCTGCCTCACGTGGTCAACTTCGAGTTGCCCAACGTCGCCGAGGATTACGTCCACCGCATCGGGCGTACCGGCCGGGCGGGCAGCGACGGCCAGGCCGTCTCGCTGGTGTGCGTCGACGAGCACGGCTTGCTGCGCGGTATCGAGCGGCTGATCAAGCGCGACCTGGAAAAACGCATCGAACCGGGATTCGAACCCGACCCCAACGCCAAACCGGAACCCATCGAAAACGGCCGACGCAACGGCGGCGGCCGAGGTCAGCCGCGCAAACCCCGAGCGTCCGGCGACCGGCAGGGCCCCACTTCGCGTCAGGGAGAGAACGCCAACCAGGCGCCGCGGCGGCGTCGCGGCACGCGTTCCCGCCAAGCCTGAGCCGATGCATGGCACACGGCGAAAAAGTGTGCCAATGTAAGCCTCCCTTTTCCCTTAACCACAGGAGAATGGCGCAGCGATGAGCGGATACCGGCACCCCCACAATCGGACCCTATCGCCATGCTGAAGTGGTTGACCGGCAAGAAAAGCGTGTCGGTCTGGGTCATCAAGCAGATCGACGATGGCCTGCTTCACTTGTGCGGTCAGGGCCGCATCGAAGCCAGAGAGAAACGCCGCAAGGTGCTGACGCAGATCGCGTCCGGTCGCTTCGAGGGAGCCGTCAGCATGGTCAGCAACGGTCTGGTTCTCAATGCCAGACAGTTTGCCGCGCTGATCCCCCTCGAAGCGCTCACCGTGGACTCCCACGGCAAGGCTCACTGGCAGGGCCGCATCTGGGATCTGGCCCAGGTCCCGCAACGCTGCTGGACCTACGAAGGCCGGCTCACCGTGCAGCGCCAGGTGCAGGGTGGGCAGGCCGTACTCTTGAGCAGCGAAGACGTCTCGGACATTCGCCGCCAGGCACGTTCCAACCACGATCCGGGCGTCGTCAAGTTCGGTGTCTACGGTGCCGAAGAGCATCCGATGCTGACGCCCAAGGAAGGCGATGCTCGCTCGCCGCATTCCCATTCCAACCGGTCAAGGGAGTGGCCAGGTGACGACGACGAGCCGTAGCGAACAACGCCAGCACGTCGCGCTCTTTCTGGTGCTGATGATTCTGGTGGGGCTCAATCTTCGCCCCGCTCTCTCTTCGCTGGCACCGCTGCTGGTACGCATCCAGACGACAACGGGGCTTTCGGCACTGGCCATCGGCGCACTCACCACGCTGCCGGTACTCTGCCTGGGCCTGTTCGCTCCGCTGGCTCCCTGGCTCAGCAAACGCCTGGGTGTCGAACGGACTCTCGGCTTCGCGCTGGGGGTGCTGGCCATCGGCCTGGTTCTGCGCGGACTGCCTCCCGACTCTCTGCTGTTTCTCGGCACCCTGCTGGTGGGCGCGGCCATCGGCGTTGCCGGCACCCTGCTGCCGGCACTGGTCAAGCGCGAGATCCCGGCGGGCGCCGACCTGATGACCGGCGTCTACACCATGGCGCTATGCCTGGGCGGCGCCCTGGGTGCGGGGCTGAGCATTCCCCTGACCGAGTGGTTCGGCAGCTGGCGACTCGGACTGATCAGTTGGGCAGTACTGGCCATATCGGCCATGCTCGCCTGGCAGCGTTTCATGCCGCGCCGTCGCGTGCCTCCTCCGACTCCCGGCGGCGGTTCGCTGCGCGACATGCTCGGCCAACCATTGGCCTGGCAGGTGATGCTGCTGATGGGCACTCAGTCATCGATCGCCTACATCGTCTTCGGCTGGCTACCGACTCTGCTCCAGGCCCGCGGCTACTCGGACGTACAGGCCGGCTGGATGATGGGCGCGTCGGTGATGGTGCAACTGATTTCGGCATTGGGCGCGCCCTGGCTCGCCCGCCTGAGCCGCGACCAGCGCCCGGCCCTGCTGGCGGTGCTCGGCTGCGTGGCCTGCGGCCTGTGGCTGCTGCTGCTCGGCCCGGCAACCTGGCGCTGGGTCGGCGTCATCCTGCTCGGCCTGGGTCAGGGCGGCAGCTTCAGTCTCGCGCTCACCCTCATCGTGCTGCGCACGGCCAACTCACGCCTGGCGGGCAAGCTTTCCGGCCTGGCCCAGGGCGGCGGCTACACCCTGGCCGCCATGGGACCGCTCGGCATCGGCATCCTGCTCGAATTCGAGGCCACCCTGCCCACGCTGACCGCGGTGCTGCTGGCAATCGTCGCCATTGCCTCCGGCCTCGCACTGCTTGCCGGACGCAATCGCCGCCTCGACGTCGACGAGCGAGGACGTCTGATCACCCGCTGAATGCATTCCACCAGCGGGGCGCCAGACGTCGGTCAACCCCGACCGCCAAGGGGTGATATCATCGGCTCATCCCCTGCCGACTGGAGCCGTCATGCCTTCGTCCACGTCCTTCGAGCGTCCCGTGCTGATACTCTACGTGGGCGGCACCATCGGCATGGTCGAAACGTCGCGCGGCCTGGCCCCCGGCGCCGACTTCTCGCACCGACTGCGCACCGCCCTGGCCACGCTATCCCCGGCTTGCCTGGCCAGCCTGCCCGACTTCGTGGTTCGCGAGAGCGCTCATCCCATCGATTCCAGCAGCGCCACGCCCCACGACTGGCAGCGCCTGGGCAGCGAAATCGCCGCAGCCCTGCCCGAACATGCCGGCGTAGTGGTACTGCACGGCACCGACACCCTGACCTGGAGCGCCTCGAGTCTCGCCTTCCAGTTGCAGGGGCTCGACCGCCCGGTGGTAGTGACCGGTGCCATGCATCCGCTGGGTATGGACGGCAGCGACGCTCTCCACAACGTCGCGCTGGCGTTGCGTTTCGCCGCCAAGCCGGCACTGCAGGAAGTCGCCGTGGCCTTCGGCGGCCGACTACTGCGCGGCGTGCGCAGTCGCAAGATGGCCGGCCGGGAGGCGTTCGCCTCTCCCCACTACCCGCTGCTCGGCGAGCAGATCGGCGACGACGCGGTTCTCTTCCCAACCCAGGGGCCCTCCACGCTGCCGCCCGACGCTGGCCGCTTCGAGCTGGCCGACTATGCTGCTGCGGCAGCCGGCAGCGTGGTGCGAATCGCGCTGTGGCCGGGCATTCAACCCTGGCACGTCGCAGCCTGGTTGGACGACCGACGCGTGCAGGGCGCCCTGCTCGAGGTATGGGGCGGCGGCAACGCACCGGAAGAACCACGACTGCTCGACGCTCTCGCCCGGGCCAGCAACGACGGCAAACTACTGGCCGCGATCAGCCAGTGCCCAGCCGGCAGTGTGGCCCTGGGGCGCTATGCAGCGGGCATGGGGCTCGCCGAAGCGGGGGTGCTCTCGGGCGACGCCATGACCCCAGAAGCCGCCTACACCAAGCTCGTTCACCTGCTGGCCATGCCATTGGACGATGGCGAGCGCCGTCGACGCTTTCTCACCTCCTTGGCCGGTGAGCGTTGACGCCATGTAAGCGTCTAACGCATCGAAGCACGCCGTCGCCGCACCGAACGTCTAGGGTGAAGACGACACCCAATCCAGGAGATCACCCATGGAACATCCCGTACACCCCTTCACCGAGCTCTTTCAACAACTGGGCCTGCCCGCCGACGACACCTCCATCAAGGCCTTCATCGAACGCCATGCACCGCTGCCGAAGGAGATCCCCTTGCATGAGGCTCCTTTCTGGAACGACGCTCAGTCCGAGTTCCTCCATGAAGCGCTGGACGATGACGCCGACTGGGCAGAGGTGGTGGACCACCTCGACGCGTCGTTGAGAAAGGGTTGAGCATGACCTGGCTAAACCATGGAAGGAGTGACACCGCCCGCCAATTCGCTATGATAGGAGATTAAACCGAGCGTTTTACTCAGGAGTCGTCATGACGCTGGACAGGACGTCTGCCCCAATTCCCGGTGAAGCGCCACCGCATACGACTCCCCCTCTCGACCAGGCGATGTACGACGTCAAGCACGGCGGTCGCAATGGCGTCAGCCATTACCGTCGATGAGTCGGTTCATCGGAACTCTCCAGGCTTCGGTCGAAGAAGCGCCGTGCCCCCGCCCCTATCAGCAGTAGCACGGCCAACGCGACTAGCGGTGCCAACAATTCGGGAGTCAGGATACGCTTGCGTTCTGCCGCGGATAGGGTGTGATAAATGGCGTTCGCATACACGGCCCACTTGACTCCCAGCCCCACGACGACGGCAATGATGAAGCCACGCAACGGCAGCTGACGCAAGCCGGCGGCATAGTTGATCACGGCATGGGGAAAACCGGGCAACACACGCAGCGCACACTGGGTCAAGACATCGCAACGCGTCTCCAGCAAGTGCGCCACGCGCCGGGTCAACCGTCCTGGCCGCCAGTTCAAGCCGACCCGCCTGGCGAGCGCGTATCCCCCCAGCGCACCACCAAGACTACCTACGATCAGCATGGGCACCGCCACGGATGGCGGGTAGAACGGAGCAATCAGCCATAACCCAATGCTGGCAGGCAAACCCAAGGTCAAGGTCGCCGCCATGATCAACATGACACCCAGGATGGTCACGGGATGATGCGAGGTCTGTTCCGCCCAACGCTGTACATCGGCCAAGTCTGGCGAATACCAGACCCACAGGTAAGTCCCCATCACCATTGCCGCTGCAACGGCAACTCCGCGCCGATAGATCGAGCCTTTCACAGTCTGGCCTCCACCCGTTCGAGGATCTGCCGGCTGACCTTGCCGACCAGCGGCCTGGCAGCGCGGGTGACGGCCTTCTCCAACAGGCGGTTGCGGATGGCATAAGTGAGGGTGAAAGCCACCTGGGTTCCTTCCTCGACCGGGGTCAGCCGATAGCAGCCCTGATTGTGCACCCCTTCCAACGACTCCCAGGCAAGCACCTCCGGCGGCCGACACTCGGTGATGGCCACGTCGAAGGTCCAGTCCATGCCCACCGCATGGACGTACCACCGGTACCGGGCATCGCCCAGCGAATCGATGGCCTGAATCAGGTCGGAATAGTCCACGAAGTCCTCGACCCGCTCCAGCAGGGCGAACACGCGCTCCGGTGGCGCCTTGAGAATGGCGCTGTGTTCGATGGTAGCCATGTCTCGCGTTTCGCTCTCCGTGGCCGCTGGCAACCCGCTACGCCGGACAGCTTGGCACAGCCCGCCCTGAAACGACAACGCCGCCCCATGGCGGGGCGGCGTTGACGGACTTCGCACTCCGGCCTTGCCGGGGCGTTGGATCAGTCCTGACCCATTTGCTGCTTGATCAGGTCGCCGATGGTGGTCGGGCCACCGCCATCGACGTCCTGCTCGCGCAGTTTCTTCAGGTTCTGACGCGTATCGTCCTGCTCCTTGGCCTTGATGGAGAGGTTGATCTGACGATTCTTGCGATCGACGCCGACGATGCGGGCCTCGACGCTGTCGCCTTCGCTCAGCACGTTGCGGGCATCCTCAACGCGGTCGGCGCTGATCTCGGAAGCCTTGAGCACGGCGATCACATCGGTAGCCAGCTCGACCTGGGCCTCCTTGGCATCGACCTCGATCACGCGGCCGGTGACGATGGAGCCCTTGTCGTTGACGGCCAGGTACTCGGCGACGGGATCGGTATCGAGCTGCTTGATGCCCAGCGAGATACGCTCACGCTCCGGATCGATGGAGAGAATGACGGCTTCCGCCTCATCGCCCTTCTTGTAGCGACGCACGGCTTCTTCGCCGGTCTCGGTCCAGGAGAGGTCGGAGAGGTGGACCAGACCGTCGATGCCGCCTTCCAGACCGATGAAGATGCCGAAATCGGTGATCGACTTGATGGTGCCGGAAACGCGATCGCCCTTGTTGTACGTGGCGCTGAAGGTTTCCCAGGGGTTCGGGGTGCACTGCTTGAGACCCAGGGAGATGCGGCGGCGCTCTTCGTCGATGTCGAGCACCATGACTTCCACATCGTCGCCGATCTGCACGACCTTGGAGGGATGGATGTTCTTGTTGGTCCAGTCCATCTCGGAGACGTGAACCAAGCCCTCGACACCCTCTTCCAGCTCGGCAAAGCAGCCGTAGTCGGTGAGGTTGGTGACCTGGGCCGTGACCACGGTGCCCTCGGGGTAGCGATCCTTGATGTTGACCCACGGATCCTCACCGAGCTGCTTGAGGCCCAGCGATACGCGGTTGCGCTCGCGGTCGAACTTCAGCACCTTGACGGTGATCTCGTCGCCCACGGCAACGATCTCGCTGGGATGCTTGATACGCTTCCAGGCCATATCGGTGATGTGCAGCAGGCCATCGACGCCGCCCAGGTCGACGAAGGCGCCGTAATCGGTGAGGTTCTTGACGATCCCCACGATCTGCTGACCTTCCTGCAGGGTGGCGAGCAGCGCTTCACGCTCGGCGCTGTTCTCGGCCTCGAGCACGGCCCGACGCGACACCACCACGTTGTTGCGCTTGGGGTCGAGCTTGATGACCTTGAAGTCGAGTTCCTTGTTCTCGAGGTGCGTGGTGTCGCGCACCGGGCGCACATCGACCAGCGAACCGGGCAGGAATGCACGAATCGAGTCGACATCGACGGTGAAACCACCCTTGACCTTGCCGTTGATCACGCCCTTGACGATCTCTTCCTTCTCGAAGGCGGCTTCCAGCACTTTCCAGGCCTCAGCGCGCTTGGCCTTCTCGCGGGACAGGCGTGTCGCGCCGAAACCGTCCTCGACGGCTTCCAGGGCGACCTTGACTTCGTCGCCGACGGCGATGGTCAACTCGCCGTTTTCATCGCGGAACTGCGCCGCGGGGATCTGACCCTCGGACTTCAGGCCGGCATTGACGGTGACCCAGTCACCATCGATGTCGACGACGGACGCCATGACGATGGCGCCCGGCTCCATGTTGATGTCCTGAAGTGACTGCTCGAAAAGTTCAGCAAAGCTTTCGCTCATGATTTTCCTACGTGATCAACGGTTAGAGGCGTCGCCGCCTTCTCCGCACCACCAGCGAGTGCGGGCCTAATTCACCAAGCCCCCGGGGATGTTGACGCTGGTTCGACCTGACCGAGCTTCCCTGTGTGGCTCGATCAGCTCATGACATCCGTACGGGAGCGCCGCAAGGGAGTTCAGGTGGCGGAAGTCAGACCGCGTTCGGTCAGCCACTCCGTCAGCCGATCCACCACTTCCGGTATCGTCAGGCGCGTGGTGTCAAGCGTGATGGCGTCATCGGCCGGCTTGAGCGGAGCCACGCTGCGTTGCATGTCGCGAGCATCGCGTGCCTGAATCTCCTTCAAAAGACTCGATAGACTAGCATCCACACCCGATTCCTGCAACTGAAGGTAACGCCGTCGCGCCCGCTCCTCGGCACTCGCGGTGAGAAACACCTTGAGCGGCGCATCCGCGAACACCACGGTACCCATGTCGCGGCCATCGGCCACCAGGCCGGGCGGCTTGCGGAAGTCTCTCTGGCGCTGGAGCAGCGCTTCGCGCACCGCCGGCACGGCAGCCACCTGAGAGGCGGCGTCCCCGGTTCGCTCCGTACGGATATCCCGGCTCACGTCGTCGCCTTCGAGCAATACCCGGGTCGCTTCGTCCTCGGCGAGAAAGGCGACGTCGAGATGACGCGCCAGTTCGGCCAACGCTTCGGCATCGTCGAGCTCCGTACCGTGACGCAGCGCGGCCAGAGCCGCGAGTCGATACAGGGCGCCGCTGTCCAGCAGGTGCCAGCCCAAGCGCTCGGCGATCAGGCGACTGATGGTGCCCTTGCCGGCGCCTCCGGGGCCGTCGAGGGTGACGACGGGAACGCTCTCGCTCATCCTTCTTCCTCATCGTTCTGCGATATCGTCAGGCCGACCTGCGCCGCCAGCTCCACGAAACCGGGGAACGACGTCGCCACGTTGGCGCAGTCGTCGATGACGATGGCGTCGCTGGCACGCAGCGCCGCTACCGCGAACGCCATAGCGATGCGGTGGTCGCCGAGACTGTCGACGCGTCCGCCGCCATAGCTGGCCGCCTCCCGCGTTGCGCTACCCAGGATGTCGATACCATCCGGCAGCAGCTCGTGTTCGACCCCGATGGCAGCCAGGCCATCGGCCATGGCCTGCAAGCGGTCGGACTCCTTCACGCGCAGTTCTTCGGCCCCTCTGAGCCGAGTGGTTCCTTCGGCATTCGCCGCCGCAACGAACAGCGCCGGGAACTCGTCGATGGCCAACGGTACCTGATCCGCGGGAATGTCGATGCCGTGCAGCGGCGCGTAGCGCACGTGCAGGTCGGCCACCGGCTCGCCGCCCACCTCGCGCTCGTTCTCCAGGCGCAGGTCGGCACCCATGGCCTGCAGAATGTTGATCACCCCGATTCGCGTGGGATTGATGCCGACGTGCTCGAGAACGAGATCCGATCCCGGCGTGATCGCCGCCGCCACCAGGAAAAACGCCGCCGAGGAAATATCGCTGGGCACGTCGATGGGCGCCGCAGTGAGCTTGCCGCCCCCCTGTAGCCAGCAGGTGTCGCCCTCGCGATGCACGCGATAACCGAAACCGGCGAGCATGCGCTCGGTGTGATCGCGCGTCGGCGCCGGTTCGCGCACCCGCGTTTCACCCTCGGCGTAGAGGCCGGCGAGCAGCAGGCAAGATTTCACCTGGGCACTGGCCATGGGCATGTCGTAATCGATGCCGCGCAGCCGGCGACCACCCTTGATCCTGAGCGGAGGACGCCCGCCCTCGGCGGTGTCGATCTCGGCTCCCATCTCCCGCAGGGGGTCGGCCACCCGGCCCATGGGGCGCTTGGTCAGCGAGACATCGCCGGTGAGCTCGGTATCGAAGGCTTGGCCGGCCAACAGCCCGGCAAACAGGCGCATTGCCGTACCGGCGTTACCCACGTAAAGCGGTCCGCTGGGCGCCTGGAGGCCGTGCATGCCCACGCCGTGCACGGTCACCCGCCCCTGGTGCGGCCCCTCGATGGCCACGCCCATCTCGCGAAAGGCTTGCAGGGTGGCCAGGCTGTCTTCCCCTTCGAGGAAGCCCTTGATCTCGGTGACGCCCTCGGCGAGCGCGCCGAGCATGATGGAGCGGTGGGAAATCGACTTGTCGCCGGGCACGCGGATGCGCCCGACGACATGGCCACCGGGCGCAGCCCTGAAGGTCAGTTTGCCTTGCTGTTGCATCTGGTATTCCGCCTGATAACTGCTCTGGTTGAGCAGGGATTCGAAGTAATGGCGCGCGTGGCTGGCACGGTCGAAGGTAGCCAGCAGGCCATCGCCGTCGCCTTGTTCCACTGCATGGCGCAACCGCGCCACGCCGGCCTCGAAGTCATCCAGCGAAGCGAGCACGGCGTCGCGGTTGGCGAGGAAGATGTCGCGCCACATCACCGGGTCGCTGCCGGCGATGCGAGTGAAGTCGCGAAAGCCGCCAGCGGCATAGCGAAAGATGTCGAGCCGTTCGTCCTGTCTCGCCAGCGTATCGACCAGCGAGAAGGCGAGCAGATGCGGCAGGTGGCTGGTCCTGGCCAACACCTGGTCGTGACGTTCGACCGTCATCTCCAGCACGTCGGCCCCGCACGTCGCCCACAGTCGGCGAACTCGCGCCACGGCAGCCGGGTCGGTATTCGCCGTGGGCGTGAGAATCACCTTGTGACGTACGTAGAGCTCGGCGTTCGCCGCTGCCACGCCGCTCTTCTCCGAACCGGCAATGGGGTGGCCCAGCACCAGGTTGGCGGGCAGCTCCCCGAACACGCGCATGGCTGCCTCGCGGATGGCGGCCTTGGTGCTGCCCACGTCAGTGACGACCACGTCGGCGGCGGCCTGGGGCAAGGCCTCGGCCAGCTCGGCCATCACCGACTCCATCGCCAACACCGGCACCGCCAGAACCACCAGCGAAGCGTCTTCGACCAGCGGTGCCAACTGCGTATCGCCGCGATCGATCAACCCCATCTCGATACCGCAGGCGACCTCGCGGGCATCCGGGTCGCAGGCCACTATCTCGCCACGATGTCCACTGGCCCGCAGTGCCGCCGCCAGCGAGCCCCCGATCAGCCCCAGACCAACGATCAGCAGGCGCGCTTCGCTCACTTCACGGGACGTCATGGGGTCACAGCACGCCGATGGGATAAGAGCCGAGCACCTTGAGCTCGGAGGCGCGCAACCGTACCTCTTCGAGCACCGCCGCCACCTTGGGTTCGTCGACGTGCCCCTTGAAGTCGATGAAGAAGACGTAGTTCCACACCCCGCTACGCGAGGGGCGCGTCTCGAGACGCGTCAGATCGATCTGATGACGATGGAATGGCTCGAGAAGCTCATGCAGCGCCCCCGGCTGGTTGCGCATGGCCACCACCACGGAGGTCTTGTCGGCGCCCGACATCGGTACGTGCTGGGTACCGATGATCAGGAAGCGCGTGGAGTTGTCGGGGCGATCCTCGATCTTTTCCGCCACGCGCTCCAGATCGTAGAGCTTGGCCGCCATGTCGCCGGCAATGGCGGCGCTGTGCCACTCGCCCTTGACCATCCGCGCCGCCTCGGCGTTGGAAGAGACCGGTACGCGCTCGGCACGCGGAAAGTGGGCATCGAGCCACTTGCGGCACTGGGCGAACGACTGGGGGTGGGAGTAAACCCGCGAAATCTTGTCGCGCAGGGTGGTATCGGCCACCAATAGGTGATGATGGATGCGCAGCACCACCTCGCCGCAGATGCGAATGGACGAGTCGATGAAGGAGTCGAGGGTATGGCTGATCACGCCCTCGGTGGAATTCTCCACCGGCACCACGCCGTAGTTGACCGCACCGGCTTCCACCTCGCGGAACACCTCGTCGATGGCGGCCATGGGCAGGCTCACCGCGCTCTCGCCGAAGTGCTTGAGCGCCGCCTGCTGGGTAAAGGTCCCCTCGGGGCCCAGATAGGCCACCTTGACCGGCTGTTCCAGGGCCAGGCAGGCCGACATGATCTCGCGGAACAGCCGGGCCATCTCCTCGCTGTTGAGTGGCCCCGGGTTGAGCTCCATGATGCGACGCAGCACCTGAGCTTCGCGTTCCGGTCGATAGAAAACGGCGCCCGGCTCCCTTTCGGTCTTGACCTCGGCAACCTCCTGGGCACAGCTGGCCCGCTCGCTGATCAGCCGCAGGATATCGTTGTCGAGACTGTCGATGCGCTCGCGCAATTCGTCGAGATTGGTGGGGGTATCGCTCATCCGTCAGCCCCTTCTGTGTTCGAAATCGGTCATGAAGTCGACCAGAGCATCAACACCGGCCTCCGGTACCGCATTGTAGAGGCTGGCACGCATGCCGCCCACGCTGCGGTGGCCCTTGAGGTTGAGCAATCCGGCCCGGTCGGCCTCGGCGAGGAAGGTCTCGTTCAACCGCTCGTCGGCCAGCACGAAGGGTACGTTCATCGACGAGCGGTTGGGCACGGCGATCGGGTTGCTGTAGAAGCCGCTGGCGTCGATGGCCGAATAGAGCGCTCCGGCCTTGCCCCCATTGATGGCCGCCATCGCCTCGAGACCACCAATGTCGTGCTTGAGCCATTGAAAGACGAGCCCAGCCAGGTACCAGGCGAAGGTCGGCGGCGTGTTGACCATGGAGCCGGCATCGGCCAGCGCTCGGTAGTCGAACAGCGTGGGCGTAGCCGGCGCCGCCGTGCCGAGCAGATCCTCGCGCACGATGACCAGCGTCAGGCCGGCGGGACCGACGTTCTTCTGCGCGCCGGCGTAGATCACACCGAAGCGACTGACGTCGATGGGGCCGGAAAGAATCGACGAGGACATGTCGCAAACCAGCGGCACCTCGCTGCCATCGGGTCTGCGCGCCTGGGGAACGTAGTCGAAGGCGAGCCCGCCGATGGTCTCGTTGGCGGTGTAGTGCAGGTAGGCCGCATCGGGCGAGAGAGCGATCTCCTCCTGGCGCGGCACGCGCACGTGCCCGTTAGCCTCGCTGCTCGCCGCCACGTGCACCGGGTAGCCAAGGTGCTTGGCCTCGGCGATGGCCTTCTTGGCCCAGATGCCGGTATGCAGGAAGTTGGCGCTGCCGCCGCTCCCCAGCAGGTTCATCGGCAGCATGGCGAACTGCAGGCTCGCCCCGCCCTGCAGGAAGAGCACCCGATAATCGTCGGGAATGGCCAGCAGTTCGCGCAGGTCCGACTCGGCCCGCTCGGCAATGGCCACGAACTCGGGGCTGCGATGGCTCATTTCCATCACCGAGAGGCCGAGCCCCTGGTAGTCGAGGAGTTCTTCGCGGGCACGTTCGAGCACCGGAGTGGGCAGGGCCGCAGGGCCGGCGCAGAAATTGTAGTGGCGTGTCATCAGCGTGGTGGTTCCGTCTCAGCTCAAGCGTTTTACTGGACCGGCACGCGACGAGCTGTTCCGGCGACGAGCCTTCGCGAGGGCGCTGTAAACCCATCCCTGGGCGCTATTTTTGCCCTGCGGCGCTCTTGCATCCTGCACCGCTTGCAGGGCCTGGGTTGGCCATCCATGGCCAACCCGTTCGGCGGGAAGAACATGTTCTTCTGATTCCGCCTCACCCCTGGCAAAAGACCCTCGCTTCACCTCGTCCCCGGCGCTCATCGCTCGGCATGTGGCAGCAAGCCTCAGTCGTCGTTCGGCGTCTCGTCAACGCTGCCATTGTCGTCCGCGTCCAGTTCCTCCTGCGGCTCATTCCCAGATTCAGGCTCGTCGATGCGCACCGTTTTGACCAGCTTCTCGTCGTTGCCCAGACGGATCAGCATCACGCCCTGGGTGTTGCGCGACGTGATCGAGACCTCGTCGACCCGGGTACGAACCAGGGTACCGCGGTCGGTGATCAGCATCATCTCGTCGGTCGAATAGACCTGCATCGCCGCCACCAGGGCACCGTTGCGCTCGCTGGTCTGCATGGCGATCACGCCCTGACCCCCGCGGCCGCGCAGCGGAAACTCCTCCAGCCGCGTGCGCTTGCCATAACCGTTCTCGCTGGCGGTGAGGATATAGATCTGGCCGCCGTTGCCGTTCTCGAGCACGGCGCTCTCTTCCCCCTCGACCTCGTTGTCGGCCTCGGCATCGATCTGCTGGCTCTGGGGGATGATCAGGCTGATCACCTCGGCAGCGTTCTTCAGGCGCATGCCGCGCACGCCGCGGGCGGTGCGGCCCATGGCGCGCACGTCGGTTTCCTCGAAGCGGATCGCCTTGCCGTTGGACGACAGCAGCATCACATGGTCGGTGCCGGTGGTGATGGCGGCCCCCACCAAACGGTCGTCCTCATCCAGGTCGATGGCGATCAGGCCCACGCTGCGCGGCCGCGAGAACTGCTCGAGGCTGGTGCGCTTGACGGTGCCCTTGGCGGTGGCGAACAGGATGTAGCTGTTCGCGTCGTAGTCGCGCACTGGCAGAATGGCGTTGATCGCCTCGCCCTCGTCGAGGGGCAGCATGTTGACCAGCGGTTTGCCCCGCGAGCCGCGGCTGGCGACCGGCATCTCGTAGACTTTCAGCCAGTAGACCTTGCCACGATTGGAGAACAACAGCACGGTGTCGTGGGTGGAGGCCACCAGCAGGTGCTCGATGACGTCCTCGTCTTTCATGGCCGTGGCCGACTTGCCCCGTCCGCCGCGGCGCTGCGCCTGGTAGTCGGAGAGCGGCTGGGTCTTGGCATACCCGGTCCGCGAGACCGTCACCACCATGTCCTCCTCGGCGATCAGGTCCTCGATGGAGAGATCAAGATGGCTGGCCTGGATCTCGGTCTTGCGTGAGTTGCCGAACTGGTCGCGCACCGCCGTCAGCTCTTCGCGGATCACCTCCAGCAGTCGATCGGCAGAGGCGAGAATCGCCGTGAGCTCGGCGATCTTCTCGAGAATGCCCAAGTATTCGTTGAGCAGCTTCTCGGTTTCCAGCCCGGTGAGGCGATGCAGGCGCAGCTCGAGGATCGCCTGGGCCTGGGCCGGCGACAGACGGTATTCGCTGCCGGCCTGATTCAGGCCAAAGCCCTCCTCCAGATCCTCGGGCTTGCACGAAGTGGCACCGGCCCGCTCGAGCATGCCGGTGACCTGGCCGGGCTGCCAGCTGCGTGCCAGCAGCTTCTCCTTGGCCTCGGCAGCGCTGGGCGAGGCCTTGATCAGCTCGATCACCTCGTCGATGTTGGAGATGGCAACGGCCAGACCTTCGAGGATGTGGCCACGCTCGCGGGCCTTCTTCAGCTCGAAGAGCGTACGCCGGGTGACCACCTCACGACGGTGGCGAATGAAGGCCTCGAGCACCTCCTTGAGGTTGAGGATCTTCGGCTGCCCATCCTCCAGCGCCACCATGTTGATGCCGAAGACGTTCTGCAGCTGGGTCTGGGCGAACAGGTTGTTGACCACCACCTCACCGGACTCGCCGCGCTTGACCTCGATCACCACGCGCAGGCCTTCCTTGTCGGACTCGTCGCGCAGCTCGGCGATGCCGTCGATCTTCTTGTCCTTGACGAGTTCGGCAATCTTCTCGATCAGCCGCGCCTTGTTCACCTGGTAGGGCAGCTCGGTGACGATGATGTGGTCGCGGCCCGACTTGTCGTCATGCTCGATGGTGTGGCAGGCGCGCACGTAGATGCGGCCGCGCCCGGTGCGGTAGGCCTCGAGGATGCCCGCACGGCCGTTGATGATGCCGCCGGTGGGGAAATCCGGGCCGGGGATGTACTCCATCAGGTCGTCGACGGAGAGGGTGTAGTCGTCGATCAGCGCCAGGCAGCCGTCGATCACCTCCACCATGTTATGCGGCGGAATGTTGGTGGCCATGCCCACGGCAATGCCCGAGGAGCCGTTGATCAGCAGGTTGGGCACCTTGGTGGGCAACACCTCGGGGATGCGCTCGGTGCCGTCGTAGTTGTCGACCCAGTCGACGGTGTCCTTTTCCAGGTCGGCCAGCAGCTCGTGGGCAAGCCGCGCCATACGCACCTCGGTGTAACGCATGGCCGCGGCGTTGTCGCCGTCGATGGAGCCGAAATTGCCCTGGCCGTCGACCAGCACGTGGCGCATGGAGAAGTCCTGGGCCATGCGCACGATGGTGTCGTAGACGGCGCTGTCACCGTGGGGGTGATACTTACCGATGACATCGCCCACGACGCGGGCGGACTTCTTGTAAGGCTTGTTCCAGTCATTGCCCAGTTCGTGCATGGCGAACAGCACACGCCGGTGAACCGGCTTCAAGCCATCGCGCACGTCGGGCAGCGCCCGGCCGATGATCACGCTCATCGCGTAGTCGAGATACGACTGCTTGAGTTCGTCCTCGATGTTGACTGGCAGAATCTCTCTGGCGATGTCACCCATGGGTCGTCGAATCCTTTGCACTGCAACAGGTTGGCGTGTCACCACGCAGGGCGCATGGCTCGCCGCAACAGCCTGCCATCATACCACCGCGTGGCGAGCAAAGGCAGGGAGTGTCACTCGGCGGGCATCACCAGCGGCAGCAGCGCCTCGCGGATGGATCCCTCGATGGCCACCGCCCGATTGGCGGCCACATCGAGCAGCACGAAGGTGAGATCCGCCTCGGCCACGCTCCTGCCGTCACGGCTGCGACGAATCGTTTGATGCATGCGGGCACTGCGCGACCCCAGCTCGGCCACTTGGGTGATCACCTCCAGATCGTCACCGGCCACGGCGGCGCGGCGATAGTCGATGTTGAGGTTGACGGCAACGAAAGCGTACTTGCCCGAAGCGAACAGCGACGCCACCTCCGGGCGGTCGTCGAAGTAGCCCCAGCGCCCCTCCTCGAGAAACTCCAGGTAGCGCGCATTGTTGACGTGGCCGTAGCCATCGAGATGGTAGCCGCGCACGCGCAGCGTGGTAAGGGACTGGCGGGAATCCATGCAGTACTCCAACGATCGAATGAAAAATCCAACGGCGCTCGCAGCGAGCTTGACGCCGGCAACGCCCACGGCCAGGTCTCCCTGCCATGCTCGCCTGCGACAGCCTGAAACCTCTCGATTCTAGGCTTGGCGCAACCCGCATTCAAACCACTGTTTGAATGCAGAGTCGTCACGGCTGACCGAAGGGCCACTGGAACCCTACCGCCCGCTTGGCCATAATGTGCCTCCTTTTTTGGCTCGAGAATGCATCATGTGGTTCAAGCACTTGCACCTGTATCGCTTGCACGGGGCTCCGCGTCTCGCCGCAGCCGACCTGGAAGCGGCCATGGCCGAGCGCGCCGCACGCGCACCCGGCGGCAACGAGGCGCGTCGCCTGGGCTGGTGTCCACCGGCAGGCCGTGCCGGTGTCGACCTGCTGCATGAGCTGGAAGGCCATCGTCTCGTCACGGCACTCCGCCAGGAGCGGTTGCTGCCGGCCTCCGTGGTTCGCGAGGAGGTCGAAGAGCGCAGTGCCGACATCGAAGCCCGCGAAGGTCGCAAGCTGCGCCGCCAGGAGAAGCAGAGCCTCAAGGAACAGGTGCTGGAAGAACTGCTGCCCCGCGCCTTCGTGCGCCGCCAGCGGCTCGACCTGTGGTGGGACACCCGCCGCGGCCTGATCGGCGTCAACGCCAGTTCGCGACAGCGCGCCGAGGAAGTGCTGGACTTGCTGCGCGACACCCTAGGCAGCCTCAAGGTCACGCCGCTGGCCACCCGCACCCTGCCCCCGCGAGCCATGACCCACTGGCTGACCGAACCGCAAGAGCGCCCCGCCGACCTGCAGCTCGGCGATCAGGTGGAACTCAAGGCCAAGGGCGACGATGGCGTACTGCGAGCGCGTCAGGTCGATCTGGACAGCGACGAGATACAGCAGCTCCTGGCCAGCGGCCGTCAGGCCAGCAAATTGGCCGTGGAAATCGAAGGACGGCTGAGCTTCGTGCTGCATGACGACCTGGCGTTGAAATCGCTACGCTTCGGCGATGCACTGATCGACGAAGCCAACCAGACCGAGGACGACGGCGATGCCCTGGTGCGACTGGAGGCCGACTTCCTGCTCATGACCCAGGCTCTGAGCGAACATATCGAACAGCTGATAAACTGGCTCGGCGGCGAGGCCGAGGCGGCCGCCTCTTCTTCCACTTCCACGACCGACCCAGGCAACCAAGACCCGCAATGACCGACACCGCGATGGCAATCGACTCACAGGATCCCTGGGCCGACATCCGCCCCTACCAGGATGACGAAGTGGCCGAGGTGCTGGCCCGGCTTGCCGGCAACCGCGAACTGCTGGATGCCCTGACACGCTACCGCCTGCCGCGTCTCAGCCGCCTGGCGCCTCCCTTGGCGCGGGCCGTGGCCGCCTTCGCCATTCGCCGCGAAACCCGCGACGTGAACAGCGTGCGCGACTTTCAGCAGCGCGTGGCCTACTACATGGCACGCATGATCCGCACCTCCACCGATGACTTTCGCGTCGACGGCCTCGAACGCCTGGCGCCGGATACCGCCTACCTGTTCATCGGCAACCATCGCGACATCTCGCTGGACCCGGCCTTCGTCAACTACGCCTTGCACACCGCCGGCCGCGACACGGTACGCATCGCCATCGGCGACAACCTGCTCAAGAAGCCCTACGTCACCGACCTGATGCGGCTCAACAAGAGCTTCATCGTGCCGCGCGCGCTGCGCGGCAAACGCGCCATGCTGGCCGCCTATCAACTGCTCTCGGAGTACATCCGCCATTCGATTCTGGTCGACAATCACTCGATCTGGATGGCCCAGCGCGAGGGGCGCGCCAAGGACGGCATCGACCGCACCGACCCGGCGATCATCAAGATGCTGACCATGGCGCGTCGCCGGGAGGAGCGCCAGGCTTCCATCGGCAAGGCCATTGCCGAGTTGCGCATCGTCCCCGTGTCGATCAGCTACGAATACGACCCTTGCGACCTGCAAAAAGCCCGGGAACTGCATGCGATCCACACCCGGGGTCAGTACGAGAAGAGCGAGTTCGAAGACATCGGCTCGATCGTGACCGGCATCACCGGCCACAAGGGGCGCGTCCAACTGCACTTCGGCGAGGCGCTGGATAGCCGCTTCGACACCCCGGAAGCCGCCGCGGAAGAGATCGACCGCCAGGTCGTCGACGGCTATCACCTCTTCCCCAGCCACTACCTGGCGCTCGAGGCGCTGGGCGACGCCCCCGAGCTGGTCGACCTGAGCGACGTCACGGATGCCGACCGCAGCCGCTTTCAGCAGCGCCTGGCCAAGGTTCCCGGCGAGCTGCAGGAGTGGTGGCTGGCCCAGTACGCCAATCCGGTTCGCAACCGTGCGGGCCGGCTGACCTGAACTCGCCGACGTCGCGCTCCGTGACCGATCGTGCATGATGCCCATCAGCCAAAAGGCGTAAGGAGTCCGTCCCCACCGCGACCGACTCTCGCCATCCTCATCGCTGGCTTCTAAACTTCAGTGATCGCTCATTCAGTCAGGCCAGGAAACCGATGTCTGCCATGCCGGCCCAGCCACCTCCGCTCATCGGGCGCCGCCGTTTCCTGGCGGGGCTGGGCGGACTGCTGCTCGCCGCCGGGCTCGGCATTTCCGCGCCACGCCTGCACGCCGGCATCGACCGTGCGCGCCTGCGCGACAGCATGCGGCGCCTCTACGGCTCGCGAGGCCTGAGCACACTGGAAGAGTGGTTCGACCTGCTGGACCGGCTCGACGGGGCCGACCTGAATGTCCAACTGCGCGACGTCAACGACTTCTTCAACCGCCGCGTGCGCTGGCTCGACGACATCGACATCTGGGGCCAGGAAGACTACTGGGCCACCCCGCTGGAAACCATGGGCAAGCGCGAAGGCGACTGCGAGGACTACTCCATCGCCAAGTACGTCACCCTCAAGGAACTGGGCGTGCCCGGCGACCGGCTGCGCATGATCTACGTAAAGGCCCGCCTGGGTCGCGGCAATCTCACCCAGGCGCACATGGTGCTGGGCTACTACGAAACGCCCAGCGCGGACCCGCGCATCCTCGACAACCTGGTCAAGTCGATCCGCCCCGGTTCACAGCGTACCGACCTCGACCCCGTCTTCAGTTTCAACAGTACCGGGCTATGGACCGGCAGTTCGACGCAGTCCCAGGCCGACCCCGTGGCCCGTCTGTCGCGCTGGCGGAACGCCATCAGCCGTATGCAGGAACACGGATTCGTCTGACGTTACGAACATGGGCATGCATGCCCCAGGGAGCACCGAGATGTCACTGATCAAACAGCTCTGGCTGACCATCGTGGTAGTGCTGCTGCTGGCCTTCGTGGGCAGTCTGGCGGTGAGCGTGAGTACCAGCCGCCACTACATCGAACAGGAAGTTCGCATCAAGAACAGCGACAACGCCAACGCACTGGCACTGTCGATGAGCCAGCTGGAAAAGGATCCGGTCACCCTGGAACTGCTGATCGCCGCCCAGTTCGACACCGGACACTACCGGCGCATCGAACTGCGCGATGCCGAGGGAGACATCATCGAGCAGCGTGAAGCGGGCGAGCACATCGAAGACGTGCCGGGCTGGTTCGTCGACCTGATACGCTTCGAGGTACCCGCCGGCGAAGCCGTGATCCAGGACGGCTGGCGACAGTTCGGCACCCTCACTCTGGAAAGTCAGCACAGCTACGCCTACCGTTCGCTGTGGCAAAACACGTTGAACCTCGCCGGCTGGTTCGCCGTGGCAGGGTTGATCAGCCTGCTGCTGGCGGTGTGGATCGTGCGAACGGTACGCCGCCCGCTGGACCATGTGGTCTCCCAGGCCGAAGCCATCGGCGAGCGGCGCTTCGTCACCTCGCCCGAGCCTCGCACCCTCGAGCTGCGCCAGGTCGTGCAGGCCATGAACCGCCTCTCCTCGGCGGTCAGCACGATGCTGGGCCAAGAAAGCGAAAAGCTCGATCAGCTGCGCCGCCGCCTGGAGCACGACCCGGTGACCAATGCGCTCCAGCGGGAGCCGTTCCTGGCCCGCCTGGAAGGCCACCTACACAGCGACGGCGACGATGCCAGCGGCGTGCTCGCCCTGGTCCGCGTCGCCGACCTGGCGCAGCTCAACCAGCAGCTGGGGCATCCGACCACCGACGCCCTGCTGGCCGCGCTGGTAAACGAACTCGAGCAGCTCAACACCCTCAACGGCGACGGCCGCGTGGCGCGCCTCAACGGCAGCGACTTCGCTCTGGTGCTGCCTCGCGCCCACGACCTGGAAGCCCTGGGCGATGAGCTGAAGCAGCGGCTACGAGACCTCGCCAGCCGCCATCCGGAAGCGGCTCTGACGCTGCCCTCGGCGCTCGTCGAGTACGCCCCCGGCATGACTCGCCAAACGCTGCTGGCCAGCCTCGACGGCGCCCTGGCCAGCGCCGAGGATCGCGACGAACACGGACAGGTCATCGTCGAAAGCGCCGAGCAGGACGCCCTGTTCACCAGTCATGCCGAATGGCGCAGTGCGCTGGAAGCGGCCCTGCAGGACGGCGTGCAGCTGGCCCACTACCCGGTGCTGAACCGCCAGGGCGAACTGCTGCACCACGAGGTGCCCTCGCGGCTGCACCTGGCTGGCGAATGGCGCCCGGCGGGACGTTTCCTGCCATGGGTCTCGCGCCTGGAAATGGCTCCGGAGCTGGACCTGGCCGTCGTTTCCGCCGCCCTCGAGGATACGGCGGCAAGCGGCCAGGCCGTAGGCATCAACCTCTCGCCGCGCTCGCTACGCGACGTCAACTTCGTCAGCGAACTGATCGCCCGCCTGCGCGCCCGGCCCGACCTGGCGCCACGGCTGTGGTTCGAAGTCCCCGAGCTCATCGCCATGCACAACCCTGAAGGCTTCCGCAGCCTATGCCGCGAACTCCATTCGCTGGGCTGCCGCATGGGGCTCGAGCACGTCACGACCCGTTTCGGCGAAATCGACAGCGTGCACGACCTGGGGCTCGCCTACCTCAAGGTGGATGGCTCGCTCAGCCACGAGATCGAGGGAAATCCGGATCGGCAGAGCCTGCTGCGCGGCATCAACACCCTCGCTCACTCGCTGGGCATTCTCACCATTGCCGAAGGCGTACGACGCCAGGAGCAGGCCGAACTGCTCTTCCAGCTCGGCATGGACGGCGTGACGGGCCCCGGCGTGCGACAGGAAGGCTAACGGAACCGCACACAGCCGGGCCGAGCGGACGATCGTCCGCTCGGCCCGTCTGCATGTGGGGGATGGCTATCGGCTCAGAGGGTGTTTACAAAAGTCACGAGCGATGGCCAGGCAAGGCGGAATCAGCCGAAAAAAGGACCGGGCTCGCGCACGAGGCTGATTCCAACGCAGCATGGGCGAGCGCAGTAGTTTGTAAACGGCCTCTCAGATGATGCCGCCGTCATCCTCCTCCCCCATCAAATCCACGCTATTCAATCGCTGGCGCAGCGACTGGCGCTCCATCACCTTCTGCTGAGCGGGTTCCGGCAGGTCGGTGAAGCTGATCACCCCCTTGTCCATCAGCACCTCCAGCAGGTCTTCCAGCACGCGGATGAAGGCGAGATCGGTCTTGGAGAGGTCGATGCCCTCGAACTCCTCGTCCTCGGCCATGAAGGCCTGCAGATCCGGCGCACAGGGCGGTACGAACTCCCGGCACTCCGCCGAAGGCTCGCGGGCCGCCTGAACGATCTGGCCTGTCTCGTTGCGTTTGACGTACATGGTCTCGCTTCCTCGGCGTTTTGGGCAGCATAGCAAAACGCCCTGCCCGGACGAACCGGACAGGGCAAACGCGGATCGAACGAACGACGCTTATTGGTCGATGTTCAACTGGCCGCTGTCGATCATCTGCTGGATCAGACCCGCACTGTCGCTGACATCGCCACCGAAGTCGGAGAACGACTTGCCTTCCAGGGTGATCTTCTGGTCGGCATTCTCCTTGCTGCTGCCGCCATTCAGAGAGCCATCCGAGCTGATATGCAGCACGACGTTGTCGCCCTCCTCCTCGGCAAAGATGTAGTCGCCAATGCTGTCTTCGTCTTCACCCTGCAGGAGATCGGCGAGATCCAAGCGGTCGGCATTCGGCTCGCCCGCGTCGCCGAACTGGCCGTCGTCGGTATCGCCCACCACGGTGAAGTCCTTGACGATGTCCTCGGCGGGGGCGTTTTCGGCTCCCTGATCGCCTTGGTTCCACATGAAGGTATCGGCTCCATCGTTGCCGATCAGGATATCGTCACCGGCTCCACCGACCAGGATGTCATCCTCGGCAGTCCCCTCCAGGGTATCGGCACCCTCGGTACCGAACTCCACGTTCTCCGTATTGCTATCCAGCCGGATGGAGAGCGTCGCGGTTTCGGAATCGCCATGGGCGTTCTCGACCAGATAAGTGAAGAGGTCGATATGCCCCAGGTTCTCCGTATCCGCCTCGGGCTCGTAGGTATAGGAACCGTCCGAGTCCAAGGTCAGCGTGCCGTACTTGCCGGTCACCTGCATGCCATCCGTGACATCCTCGAAACCGTCATCGGTCTCGACCTTGAGCTGGGTGTCGTTGCTGCCCAGTGACACACCGTCCTCCGCAAAAAGATTTCTCTCATCTGTTGGCAGAGACTCCGGTGCCTGCGAATATTTAACCAACCCGATATTGCCAACCAAAGCTTTTCCGGGCGTTAAGACCCCTCCCCAGCCACTGCCTACAGCAGTAACTTCCAGTCGGTAATCGCCTTCCTCCGGCACAGGAATATCTACTTGCCCATCATCGTTCCTGTTATCAGCGTGAACAACCTGATCAGACTCATCAATGAGACTCCATACTACATAACTACTACCGGTTGTAGTTACATCAAAGCTGATCAAACCAGATTCACCACTATTTAAGGTGAAGTCCTTATGCTCAGTCTTAGCTTGATCTTTCACCACAAAGCCAAGAAATGTCAATTTTACATTACCTGCCTCCTCAAAACCGGACATGACTGGCTCGGGATCACTGACATGATCAACCATGTCTATGAAGGCATCTGCGCTGCTGTCCACCAGTTCGATGGGCGCGGCCACACCGGTCAGGTTGAGCGTGATATCGCGACTCACCTCATCGCCGTCGGCATCCTTGAGCGTATAGCCGAAACTCTCGGTGAGGCTGCCATCCGACTTCAACGCCTGGCGACCCGCCTGGTTCAGCTCAAAGGAGTAAGCGAACTCGCCGTTGCCCTCGTCATTCAGCGTCAAGGTGCCGTATTCGCCCTCGATCACGGCTTGTCCGGAGGAATCCAGGCCTTCGCTGTCGCCATTGGCATGCTCGACGACAATGGGATCATCCTCAGCCGGTCCATCGGCGCCCCAATCAGCGCTGATGCTGCCTTCGGCAGTCACCGGCTCGCCTACATACTGGACGGACGCGAACAACTCGAATGAGGTGGACTCCGTCTCAGTCGTGCTGACAAAGTTGACGAGATTGCCGTCTTCATCCTTGAAGCCATCAATACTGAATTCGTACCCGGCTTCCGCCAACTGGGCTATGACAGCCTGATCAACATTAAACTCCTTGATAGTTATTTCATCATCATTTTTATGATGAGCATCAGGATTCTTATCATTCGGAGTTTCGTTATGCTCCAACACGACCTCGACCGGCACCGAATAGGTCTCTCCATTGAGCATCGTATCGACCGTCAATGACAACGTGACCTCATCGATCGCGGTACCGGAGTCGATCGGATTGTTCACATGGGTGAAGGTACCGAGAGAGACGGAGTCACCGGGTACGACGCTGTTTCCCGCATCGAGATTGCCGGCATACTCGAACTTGTAGCCTGAGGCATCGTTGAAGTTGCTACCACCCCAGACGATGCCGATACCATTCGACACCAGATGGTTTACCGGTGAAGAATTGCCGCCTGAGGCGTTGACCCAGCTTCCATCGATATCGTCAATACCGAACTCATCGACCACGACATCGAGGTTAATGGTGTCGGACTCGCCCTCCTCCGGCACATCGTCCTGAATGACGAGATCCAGCGTTCCGCTATCCGATTCGCCATTGAAGTCGACGAGGCCCAAGTCGATGCCGAGATCTTCGTCATTCCTGCCCTGAAGGTCGTCGTGATCCACGGGACCATCGAGCGTGAGCTCGTAGCTCAGGGTTCCGCCGGTCACCGAGCCCTTGAAACCGGTCAGGCTCAGCGTGCCGATACCGTCGATCTGTATCGATACCGGGCTATTGTCGAGTTCTTGCAGTGCGGCGAAGTCGAGAGACTCGTCTCCAACCGTCAGGGAAGCAATGCCCCCTTCGGCATCCAACTGGATGCTTCCCTCCTGCGTCGTATCTCCCTGGCCCTCGCGGGTGCCGCCGGACAGCCAGGCCTCATCGATGAACGCTTCACCGCCGGTGATCGAAGGCGCGGCGGGATCTTCGGGATCGGGCAGGTCGATGGAAGAGGGCACGGGATCGAGACCGATGATGAATCCAGAATCCGCAGCGTCGCCATCGCCGTCGACGGCGCCTACCTCGACCGGCAGCTGGTAGTTGATACCAGAGTCTTGGTAACGGCCGCTGAAGTCGTTGACGCGATACTGATCATTGGCGCCACCGTGTCCGATGAAATGCACTTCATCGAAGCCGCCTTCGATGCCCTCGATACTGTTACCGGTGCCATCGCCGACCTTCTGGCCGTCGCGATAGACTTCCCATTCGGCGGTTTGCGGATTTCCATTTCCACGACTGGCCGTGAAGCTCAGCTCCGTGAGAACCTGATCGAATTGGGCCTCGAGAACTTCACCGTTGCCTATCAGGTTGTTGGGTGAGCCGCCGATCCCAGTATTGGACCAGTTGACGTTACCACCGCCCTGCATGGTGAACAGGGCATTGAGATCGGAACCGCCCAGCTCGAGCGCGTAGGCAGTTCCACCGCCGTTCGAGCTGATACTGGTTTCGTCGAAGCCAGAGGTTAGCGGATCGAGTTCTTCGATCACATTGATTTCATAGCTGTCGTTGGCGACATCGAAATCGATGGTAAAGACAGGGTTGCTGCTGCTATCGCCCTGCTTGAAGGCAATCAACTGCTGGCTATCCTGATCGAACTCGTATTGCAGCTTGCTACCGCCCGAGGTCAGGAAAGCGGCATGCGTATCGCCTCCCTCCTGGTACTCCACCTGGATGTAGCCGTCGTCATCTTGCTTGAGCGTGGCATCGTCGATTTGCGCACCTTCCAGGTCCGCACCGATCTCGAGGTTGAGATCGCCGGTGACCTCACTGTCTTCAGCAGTGCTGAGAGAAACGTCCTCAATGCCTTCTTCATCGAATTCCGGCACGTCATCCACGATGGTGACGTCGATGCTATCGGCAGCATCGCGGCCCGCCAGGTCTTCGACCGTCACCGTGATGCCATCCTTGAGTAGCTCATCACGGCCCTGCTCATCGTGCTCGGCCGTCTCATTCAGGGTGTAGTTGTAGTCGACGTTGTACTCGCCATCACCTTCATCGGTGAAATCGGTGATGCTGAGTTCCCCCTTGGTGGTGCTGACGGTCAGCGGCTCGGACTCAGAGGCGCCTTCGAGAGCATCGATGTCGAACGTCTCGCTGAAGCCCTCACCACTGAAGGCCAGACTGGCCACCCCGGCAGCAGCAGTGATGGTGAACTGCCCACCATCAGTGGTGCCGGCATCGGCAGGGCCTTTTTGAGTACCGTCTTCCAGGAAGGCTTCGTAGACGGTGGCATCGCCACCTTCGCCTTCCAGGCCACCGATCGACGGAGGATCGTATTCGAACAACTCGGCGGCGATATCGAAGGTCAGTTCGGTAGTGGTGCTATCACCGTCACCGTCGGTGAGCATGTAGGTGAAGACGTCTTCCGGAGTCTCGGCTTCCAGCAGGGCCTCACCGCCATCCGCGTTCAGCGTGTAAGTATAGCTGTAGTTACCATCACCCTCGTCAGTGACCATCAAGGTGCCGTAGGTGCCGTCAATGGTCAGCTCGGTCGCACCGTCGGCAAAGCCTTTCAGCGTGCCACCATTGGCCTGGAACTGAATGGCATCCTCAGCGGCTGGGCCATCGGCACCCCAATCGGCAGTAAACGAATCAGAGGCTGACACTGGCTGGTTTACCGGCACGCCGTCGCCATCGACAAAGCTATCGTCAATCTCGCTGACCGATACACCCAGTTCTGCGGAGTCGTCATCGTTTTCCGTCGGACCGTCGTCCAGGAAGTAGACGACACCACCCACGTCAATCGACGCCGTTGCACTGTCGCCATCGCTATCGAACACTTCCTTGTCGAGGAATACAACGTCACTGGCCAGGTGGACGGGATCGCTCTCGCCCACGAGATCCTGCCCCGGATGGGAAACCGCACGGATCTGATCCAGAGTCACGACGCCGTTGTCGTCCACAGACAGGGTGAACACAGGCACTTCGTCGCCAGCATTTTCGAAGTAGCCGGTAACGCTACCATCGCCCGCCATCTTGACTTTAACCGCTTCGCCCGACTGAGTGTCGACGAGGCCGGTATCGGCACCGTCCTCGACGATGCTCATGCTGTATTCAGCGCTTCCCGAGCCATCGGCACCGTAATCGGTATCGAAGTAACCAGAGAAGTCATACTGGGCATCACTATCGAGGTTCGCTTCATCGACAGTGAGATTGGCAGGTGCCCAATCCACGTTGACATTGACGTCGTTGTAATCCCGATCGCTTCCCGTTCCGTAGATATCCTCCCAGTTGAGATGCCCATCCTCGGCATTGTTCTCTACATGAGAAGCGCCATCGGGTTGCAAAGCCGGGTCACTGAAGAGAACCGGCGCATCGGAATCCTTGCCTTCCAGCGGCACACTTTCGCCGTCAATGGTAGCAACCCAGGCACCGTCGACTTTCTCGAACGTCACTTCCGTGTCATTGCCAAGCTCAGGGTTCAGCCTGGAGCCATCCGGAATGATGAAGTAGCCGATATCGTCGGGTGCATATCCTTCGATGACTTGGGTATCACCCACATCGTCCTTGACGTTGGACCAGATGACACGCCCTGTCGTCGGCTGACCGTCTTCACCCTTGACGTAATAGCCAAAGCTATTGTTGTAGCCAACGCCTTCGGAACTACCCAGGTTTTCTATGGTGACTTCATGGCCTGTAGGCTGGGTAGCCTCAATGCTGGGCCCGTCGTCGCTGAAGCCGACCAAACCGCCCAGATCGATCTGGGTGGTGTCTTCAGCGGTGTCGCCGTCACCGTCGGTGACGGTGACCGTGCCGCTCAGCTCGACTAGCTCCTTGGCCAGGTTCAGCACTTCATCGCTGTAGTCGTCGCTATCGCTGTCGCTGTGATCGAGCGCAGCGTGCTGCTCCAGCACCAGTTCGCCGTCTTCGAGGCGCAGCGTGAACACCTGGTTGTCGGTGACCGTTGCGTCATCGGCGTCTTCGGCGGCCGTGCTACCGACGATGCTGCCGTTGGCCAGCTGGAACAGCCGGACGTCGGCATCGCCACTCTGCAGGTTGCCACCCGCCTGGCTCGTGGCCACGCTGCCGGCCTCAGCCAGCAGGTTGAGGCTGTAGCTCCAGCTCTCGGCGTCACTCCCGGCCTCGCCGTCAGCGCCGTAGCTGCTGGACGCCACGCTGAACAGACTGCTCAGCGTCAGGCTGTCGGTGTTGTCCGCTTCGCCGACCAGGGCATCGGCAGTCTGCAGCGCATCAATGTCGTCCCTGGCCTCGGGTTGCGCCTCGACGCTCGGACCGTCGTCGCTGAAGCCGACCAAACCGCCCAGATCGATCTGGGTGGTGTCTTCGGCAGTGTCGCCATCACCGTCGGTGACGGTGACCGTGCCGCTCAGCTCGACTAGCTCCTTGGCCAGGTTCAGCACTTCATCGCTGTAGTCGTCGCTATCGCTGTCGCTGTGATCGAGCGCAGCGTGCTGCTCCAGCACCAGTTCGCCGTCTTCGAGGCGCAGCGTGAACACCTGGTTGTCGGTGACCGTTGCGTCATCGGCGTCTTCGGCAGCCGTGCTACCGACGATGCTGCCGTTGGCCAGTTGGAACAGCCGGACGTCGGCATCGCCACTCTGCAGGTTGCCACCCGCCTGGCTCGTGGCCACGCTGCCGGCCTCAGCCAGCAGGTTGAGGCTGTAGCTCCAGCTCTCGGCGTCACTCCCGGCCTCGCCGTCGGCGCCGTAGCTGCTGGACGCCACACTGAACAGACTGCTCAGCGTCAGGCTGTCGGTGTTGTCCGCTTCGCCGACCAGGGCATCGGCAGTCTGCAGCGCGTCAATGTCGTCCCTGGCCTCGGGTTGCGCCTCGACGCTCGGACCGTCGTCGCTGAAGCCGACCAGACCGCCCAGATCGATCTGGGTGGTGTCTTCGGCGGTGTCGCCGTCACCGTCGGTGACGGTGACCGTGCCGCTCAGCTCGACCAGCTCCTCGGCCAGGTTCAGCACGTCATCGCTGTAGTCGTCGCTGTCGCTGTCGCTGTGATCGAGCGCAGCGTGCTGCTCCAGCACCAGTTCGCCGTCTTCGAGGCGCAGCGTGAACACCTGGTTGTCGGTGACCGTTGCGTCATCGGCCCCTTCGGCAGCCGTGCTGCCGACGATGCTGCCGTTGGCCAGCTGGAACAGCCGGACGTCGGCATCGCCACTCTGCAGGTTGCCACCCGCCTGGCTGGTGGCCACGCTGCCGGCCTCAGCCAGCAGGTTGAGGCTGTAGCTCCAGCTCTCGGCGTCACTACCGGCCTCGCCGTCGGCGCCGTAGCTGCTGGACGCCACACTGAACAGACTGCTCAGCGTCAGGCTGTCGGTGTTGTCCGCTTCGCCGACCAGGGCATCGGCAGTCTGCAGGGCGTCAATGTCGTCCCTGGCCTCGGGTTGCGCCTCGACGCTCGGGCCGTCGTCCTCGAAGGTGATCAGGCTGCCCAGCTCCACGCTCTGGCTATCGCTGTCGCCGTCGTTATCCTCAATGGTCAGCTCGGCACTGAGCAGCTCCGGATCGATGGACAGGCCGGCATCGTGATCGTTGCCGTCCTCGCCGTGATCGATGGCCTGGTACTGAGTCACGGTGACCGCACCGGTCTCGGCATTGATCTCGATGCGGAACACTTCGGACTCGCTCTCGCTGTCCCGGCCCACCACATCGCTGCCATCCATGGAGAGCAGGATGTCGCCGCCGCCAGTGGCATCCAGTCCGGAATCGACGCTACTGGCTTCTTCGCCCAGCGCCAGGTTCAGGGCGAAGCTCCGAGCACCGACGTTCTCGCCGTCAGCGCCGCCATCGACATCGATATTAAACAACTCGTCACCGGTCAGGGTGGCATAGCCGATGGCCTCGCTGTCGTCGGCGTTCGTTTCATCACCGGCGTTGGGATCGGTATCCGTGCTCGGCGCTGCCGATTCGTCGACCACCAGCTCGGCACCGTCTTGAGTAGTGAAGGCGGTAATCTCGGGAGCGTCGTCGTAAAACTCAATATTCCCACCGATCTCATTCGCCACGGTTGCACTGTCACCGTCCGCGTCAGTAAGGGTGGCGACACCGTAGATCAGGCCTTCGAGATCGACGCTATCGTTGGCATCGTCCTGATCGGGATGCTGAAGCGAGGCGTACTGAGCAACGTTGATTTTGCCTTGGCCATCCAGGGCCAATGCAAAAATGATGTCGCCCCCTTCATCGGCTTCTCCTTCGGAGCCGGCCGCACGGCCAAGGATCATGCCGTCCTCGCTAAAGAGGTAGATACCGGTGCCATCGGTTGTCTTCAAACCGGAATCCCTTCCCTCAGCGACCGGGACTGCCTGGTCGTCACTGGCATCATGAAGAGCTAGGGAAAAATCAACTCCCGGGATACCTGAGATGCCATCCTCTCCGACTTCGGGCCCATCGGCTCCAAAATTATAAAAGCCATAGAAAAATGACGCCCCGGAGAAAGCAGGTCCGCTACCCACCGCATACTGAGGGAGGCCGAAGCTCTGATCCTCAGCGATGCTTTCCAGGCCAGAGAAAAGTGCAGCCGGATTGCCGGGCGCTCCGTTCAGGACTTCGACCCTTTCATCAGTCGGCAACTGCTCTTCACCATAAAACTCGTCTTGTTGCAGCCCGGGCGACTCGTCGATCGCCACACCCACCCCTTCCTGGGTTTCGAACTGCTCCGGCATATCATCTTCGATGTTGACGGTGAAGCTCGCATCCGCGCTATTGCCTTCCCCATCGGTCACGGTGAAGACAAGCGGCAGTGAGGCGAGATCCTGGGCTTCCTCATGAAGCAGGTTGCTTCCGAGTGTCACCGTCAGCTCACCGGTAGTCGGATCTACCTGCACTTGCAGCAGATAGGATTCGCTATTCGGCGCCGACTCGACTCGCTCGTTGGTGACCGTGAGCGTATTGCTGGCGGCATCCCACTCTGTGTTGAAAGTTTCCCGGCCAGCCTGGATCGTCTGGCCATCCATGGATTCGAAGCCGATGGTACCCGCCCCACCATTGCCGAAGTCGAAGGTCGGCGTGAAAGTCTGGGTCACCGGGGAGAACCATGGAGCAAAGAAAGCTCCCATGGGTGGTGCCGACAAGGTGAGGGAGGGAGATACTCCGTCTTGCGGCGGCATCTCGGGTAAGGGGATATCACCGCCTTCACCTTCCGCCAGAAGATCAGCCTCTGCGAAGTCGAGCGTGAAGTCCTCAACGGAAGGACCAGTGATTACTTCTTCATCCTCCACTTCAGCCGGCGCCACGTCGTCTTCGAAGTCAGGGCCGGCGGCATTCGCCCCGGCAAACGTGAACGCCAAGGGGTCGACGTCTTCACTGATGCGCGAGAGACGTACGAAGCTATGGCCGCCACCGTCGGCGCCGCCACCGCCGGCACCAGCAGCCGTAGCCTCGAGGGCCTCGAGCAGGTCGCCGTCTTCTTCTTCCACGGCAGCCAGCAGCGCATCGATGTCATCATCCATGGCCGCGAATTCGGATTCGTCGACTTCCTGTTCGGCATCGAGCTCCGGCGTGATGGTGACTTCCTCACCGCCGGCTACTACCGTCGGATCGAGGCCGTCGCCGAAATCCAGCTGCACACGCCCATTGTCGGAGGTGACGAGCACCTCGCCTTCCTGGAGGGTGTCGCCCACGCTCAGTTCGCGAAGGTTGCCCTCTTCATCGCGTGCCCAGGCCTGGCCGGTAATGGATACGACGGTGGCAATGCTCATAACTCGTTCCCCTGCGTACGTCAAAAATCATGTTATGAAGACGGCGCGCACCGAACGGATACCGTGCGCCCGTATGAGTTCTATGAGGTTCAAGGTAGGCAAGCCATCGGTCGCTGGGTATTGTACCGATGGACAGGTAACGAAATGTTTTCGATGATTACGACACTTCGGCCTGCTGCCCCAAACGCAGCACGAGTTGCATGCGATCGCGAACCCCGAGCTTGCGAAAGACGGCGCCGAGGTGTGCCTTGACGGTCCGCTCGGTGATGTCGAGATTGCGTGCGACTTCCTTGTTGCTCTTGCCACTGGCCACCGCCAGAGCGACGTCACGCTCGCGCTCGGTGAGTGCCGAGAGTTCATCGCTGGGCAAGCGGGATTCACCGCCCAGGGCCTGATACGTTGCGCCCAGCACTCGCCCCATGAGGTCGGCCGGTACCCAAATGCCTTTGTTGGCAGTCACCAGTCCCGCTTGCTCGAACAGAGCCGGCGACGCCAGGGCGTGCAGATAGCCACGAGCACCTGCCTGCAGTGCCTGAAGGGCATCGCGATCATTGGGTGCCAGGCTCATGATCACGACGATGACACCGCGTTCACTCAACGGCGCCACCAGGCTCGGCCATTGGGGTGTGTCGTCCATGATCCAGACCGCATCGCCGGACTTGGCCAGCAGCTTGGCATCGGCACCGGAGGCGAGCCGAGCCGCAGGAAAGGCTTGGCGCCAGCGAGGAAATTCGTCACGTCCGTGACTGACAAACCAGTGAGCCATCATCGTTCTCCCATGGAATCCCGCCAGGCGCGCAACACCGGCTTGAGCAAAAACTGCATCACGGTGCGTTTGCCGGTCATGATGTCGACCTCGGCCGTCATGCCGGGAATGACCTGAATGTCGCTATCCAACGATTCGCCTTCCAGGCTGCGGACTCGCACCAAATAAAAGGTGTTGTCGTTGTCGTCGGTGATGGTATCGGCGCTGATGTGGTCCAGCTCGGCCTTCAGGCCGCCATAGATGCTGTAGTCATAGGCCGTGAGCTTGATGGTGGCTGGCTGGCCGGGGCTCAGGAAGGCGATGTCCTGAGGGGCGATCCGCGCTTCGACGAGCAGCTGTTCGTCGCTGGGCACGACACTCACCACTTCCTGTCCGGGTTGAACCACCCCGCCAACGGTGTTGATCTCCAGCTTCTGCACCACGCCATCCACCGGCGAACGCAGCTCGGCCAGGCGCACACGATTCTGCAGACCGGTGCTCGACTCGTTCAGCGCATTGAGATCGCCAAGCGTCTGGGCCAGGTCGTTGCGCCAGTCGCTGCGCCGCTCGCTGCCGAGTTCGGTCAACTGGCCCTCGGCTTCTTCCACGGCCGCTTCGAGGCGACCCACGGAGGCCTCTGCCTGCTCGCGCTCACCGCGCGCCTGGGACACTTCACGCTCTAACCGCAGAACATCCACCTCAGAAACCGCACCGGAGTCGAGCAACGGCCGGGTGAGGTTCAGCTCACGGGTGGCCATGCTCAATTCACGTTGGGCGGCCTCAAACCGCGCATTGGCTTCGCGCAGCTCCTCTTCGCGCTGACGAATGCGATCGCGCAGCACGTTCTCCTGTTCGCGCAGCTCTTCGCGGCGGCTCTCGTAGACCTCACGCTCCTGAGCGACGATGTCCGGCACTTCGGCACGCAGCTCGTCATCGGGATTGAACGGCGTGTCGGTAACCAGCGCACGCAAGCGTTCGATGCGCGCACGCAGGGCCAGTGCCTGGGCACGGTTTTCCCGGAAGTCGGAAACGTAACGCGTGGGGTCGATACTAATCAGCACATCGCCCTTCTCGACCACTTGGCCTTCGCGTACGAGGATTTCCTGCACTACGCCGCCATCCAGCGACTGGATGCGCTGCAGCTGCTGCGCGGGGATGACACGGCCGGCACCACGGGTCACTTCGTCGATGGCGGCGAAGTACGACCAAGTGATCAAGGCCGCCACGGCGAGCAGGAAGACATACAGCAAGGCTCGCGCCCGGATCGGATCCTGCTGCATGCGCGCCCAGTCGGCATCACTGGCCCAGTCGCGGTTCAAGTGCGCCGCCGTCACGCGGCGGGCAAAGAGACGATCGACCAAGGGCCGAAAGGGCTTGCCCCCCACCGTGGAGAACCGCCCGATGGCTTCGAAGCCTTGCTGTTCGGCGGTTGGCTTGCGGCTCGCCATCAGTTGGCCCTCCCGATCTGTCCTTTGCGCAGGGCTTCGACGACCTTGTCGCGCGGGCCATCGGCAACGACCTTGCCACCGTCGACGACGATGATGCGATCCACCAGCGACAGCAGCGAGGTGCGGTGGGTCACCAGCAGCAGCGTCTTGCCCTCGGCATAGGTCGTCAGTTGGCTCTTGAAGGCCTCCTCGCTGGCGTTGTCCATGGAGCTGGTGGGCTCGTCGAGCAGCAGTATCTGAGGGTCGTGCACCACGGCACGTGCAATGGCCACTGCCTGGCGCTGCCCACCGGAGAGCATGCCGCCACTCTCCCCCACGGGCAGATCGACGCCATGAGGGTGACTGTTGACCAGCGATTCCAGGCCGCTCAATTTCACCGCGTGCAGCAGCGCTTCGTCCTCGACGCCATCGCTGCCACCGCCGGCGACGATGTTTTCCCGCAGGGTGCCGAAAAAGAGACTGACGTCCTGGGGTACGTAGCCGATATGGCGGCGCAGTTGCAGGGGGTCGAACTGGCGGATATCGACGTCGTCGATCATCACCGCTCCGGCGGTGGGCTGATAGAGCCCCAGCAGCAGCTTGTGCAGGGTCGATTTGCCAGAGCCGACACGCCCCAACAGTGCGACTTTTTCTCCTGCCTTGACCCTCAGCGACACATCGCGCAGCGCCTCGTTCTCGGTCTCGGGATAGCGCAACGACACTTTGTCGAAAGCGACATCGCCGCGCACCACCGGACGGCTGATGAAGTGGCTGCCATCGGGGCGCTCGACCGGCTTGTCCATTACGCCATTGAGCGACTCGAGTGCCGTCGAGGACTGATGATACTGAGCCAGCAGCGCTGCCGCCTGGCTCACCGGCGCCATGGCCCGCGAGGAGAGCAGATAGGCGGCGATGAGTCCGCCTTGGGTCAGGTTGCCTTCGATGATCTGGTAGACACCGATGATGATCACAGCGACTGCCACGGTATGCTGGGTCCACAGCGCCATGCTGGAGACGGAGGAGCTGACCAGGCGTAGTTGAGCGGCCGTCCGCGACAGGAAGGCACTGGCCTTTTCCCAGGTACCCTGGATGCGACTCTCCGCACGCAGGGCCTTGACGGTTTCCAGATGCGAGACCGACTCCACCAGGGTGGCGTTGCGTTGGGCACCCACCCGCCAGGTAGTTTCGGAGAGCTCATGCAGCTTTCCCTGAGCCGCCAGGGCGTAGAGCAGCACCACGACGATGCCCACCAACACGGGGATCACCAGCGGCGGGCCGATCAGCGCGATGATCGCGGCGAACATCAGCACGAAAGGCAGATCGACGAGGCCCACCACCGTGGCGGAACCGATGAAGGCCCGCACCGATTCGAAGGATTGCAGCGTGGCCGTGAAGGAGCCCGTGGATGCCGGCTTTGCCTCCATGCGCATCCCCAAGACCCTCGCCATGATCGACGACGACAGCTTGACGTCGGCACGGCTGGCCGCCAGATCCACGAAGGCGTTGCGCATCAGTCGCAGTGCCAGATCGACGCACAGCACGATGAAGATGCCGATGGCCAGCACCCACAGTGTCTCGGTCGCCTGATTGGGGACCACGCGGTCGTAGACGTTGAGCACGAACAGCGGCATGGCAACCGCAAAGAGGTTGATCAGCACCGAGCCGACGATGACATCGCGGTAGAGCTTGCGGTTCTCGCGAATCACGCCCCAGAACCAGTGGCGCGCACGCTGCTTCTTGACCTCCGGCCCCCGTGCATCGAAGTGGAAGCGTGGTCTGACGTAGATCGCCTGGCCGCTGTAGCTGCGCTGCAAGCCGTCGAGGCTCACTTCCGAGACGGCATCGCCCAGCTCCGGAAAGATCACCTGAGCTTTACGCGCCTTGATATCCAGCGCCACCAGCAAGCAGGCCCGACCCGGCTCCAGTAATAGCACCGCCGGGAACAAAGCCGGGTTGAGCTGTACCAGGCGACTCTTGACGATGCGCGCCGTCATACCGGCTCGCGCTGCCGCGCGCGGGAAGACGGCCGGCGTCAGCCGCCCTTCCTCGAGTGGCAAGCCGGCCACCAACGACTCGGGAGTGGCCTCGTGATCGTGCGCACGGGCCACGCTCAGCAAACACTCCAGCAGCTCGTCCTGCACTGCCGACGAACGCTCGTCACCGAGCGTTGCCTCCAGATTTTCCTGTTGGCTCACGAACACCTCTCGCCATCAGCCGGAATGCATGAAAAACACCAGCCGATGCCACCGGGCACCGGCTGGCACACCGGCTCAACCTCGCGTGGCGTAGGCGTCCTGATAGCCCAGGTCACCCAGTCTCTGCTGCACCGATTCCAGGTCGCCAGCCGAGAGTGGACCGACCAGGACGCGATGGAGTCCACCGCCACTGGCCGTCCGGGTGGGCTCATCGAGGGCGTCGGTAAGGGTGGTGCGCAATGTATCGGCGGCCTCCTGGCGAGAGAGAGCCGCTACCTGGAGGAATGTCTCGCGAGTTTCCGTCGCACTGGATTCGAAGGCGACCAGCCGCTCGCCGGACGTTTCCGTCGGCTTCGACAGCTGGGAAACGCTTGGTGATGAATCGAGATCGAAGTTCGCGGCGCTTTCTCCGCGACTCTCGAGCGTCACCTCGACCCGGCGATTCTGACGTCGCCCATCGGCACTGTCATTGCTGGCCACCGGCTGCCGAGAGCCATAGCCGCGCGTCTGGATCAGGTCGGCACTGACGCCCTGGCTTACCAGGTAGCTCGCCACGCTGTCGGCACGCCGCTGCGAGAGGGGATCGTTGATGGCATCGCTGCCCGTAGTGTCGGCATGACCGGCAATGAACACACGGGCCAGATCGTCACGCTGGCGGATCTGCTCGGCCAGTGAATCCAGCTCGTTACGGGCATCGGGCCCCAGCTCGGCACTGTTGACCGCGAACAGGGCATCGGCCGAGAGCGTAACGTCCGGCTCGCGGTCAGGCGCCGGTGCCGTGGAACCGAGCCCGCGGGTGAGGTCGTCCAGGGTGAAACCGGACGGCCCTTGCACGGGACACACCGTATCGGGATCGAGGGAGACGCCATCGCTGCCCAACTCCGCCAGGATCGGCATGTCCTCGCGCGTCACCTCGAGTGACTGCATCAGCTCACCCATGGCGGCCAGGGTCCGGGCATCGGCGATGCGGATGTCATAGAGCGCATTGACGTAAGCGCGGCTGGCTTCGAAGTATTCGTTTTCGCTGTCCAGCAGGTCGAGCAGGGTGCGCTCGCCGATGTCGAACTGCTGCTGGTAGGCGCCGCGCACGCGGTCGATGGACTGGCGGTGCTCGTTGAGATAGTCGAGCTGCTCACGCAGGCGCTGAGTGTCGTTGTAGGCGATCTGGGTGGTCTGTCGGACGTCGTGACAGGCCTTGTCGCGAAGATCCACCGACTGCTCCACACGCTCACTGGCCGCGCGATAGGAAGCCAGGTCGCTGCCGCCGTTGTACAGGTTCATGCTGGCAACCAGTTCGACCCGATGACGGTCGTAGCGGTCATCGCCGTCGAAACTGCCATCGTTGTTCTCGTAGGTGCCCGTTCTCGCCCGCAGATCGAGACGCGGCTGGAAAGCCGCCTGGGTCTGGCTCTCCTCGGCACGCTTGGCTTCGATGTTCTCGATGGCGGCATGGAAATCGGGATTGCCCTGGAACGCCAGGTCCACGGCCTCGGCCACGGAGGCGGGAATCCGCTCGTCCAGTTCGGGTGCCGGCGCGAGGTTTTCCGCCGGCAGATCGCCGACGATGCGCTGATAGCGCGCCGACACGTCGTGCAGGTTGGAGGCCTCGGTCATCAGGTTGGACTCGGCCAGTGCCAGGCGACCGTTGATCTGCTGAAGGTCGACCCCGCGGCCGGCGCCGGAACGCACGCGCTCCTCGATCTGGTCATAGACGCGCATGTGTTCGGCGTAGTTCTCTTGAGCCAGCGTGACCAGCTCGCGATAACGGCGAACGTCCAAGTATGCACGTGCCGCCTCCAGAGCGACTTCCTCACTGGCTCCCAGCAGTTCGTAGTAGCGCACCAAGCGGGCCCGGTCCAAACGCTCGACCTCGCTTTGCGTGGCGAAGCCGTCATAGATCATCTGGTTGAGGCTCAGCTCGGCGAACTGGCTATCGTAACTGCCTCGGAAATCATCCTCGCGGTCCTCACGGCCGACCCCCGCAGAGACATCGATGCTGGGCAGATAGTTGCCCCATGCCTCGCGCCGATCGTGGCCGGATGCCTGAAACTCGTTCCAGGCGGCGCGAACCTCGGGGTTGGTGGCCATGGCCTGCTGGATGACCCCCCGCAGGTCGGCGGAGCCGGGTGAAGCCATTCCCTGAGGCAGCCCCTGGGCCATGGCTGCCGCCAGCGGGAGAAGTGCCAATGTCGAACCAAGACCGACACGTGTCGCCATGCGGCCGGCCTGCTGTCCCCACGTCATGCGCTGCGTTTCTTGTGATGAAGCCATTGGTAGTCCCTGTCACCGTACGGTTGCTGTTGCTTTAGCTTTTCGAATCCACCCGTTTGCCGTCCGGCACCGCCAGCGTGCCGCCTCCGCCATTCCTCCCTCTCAGCCAATCGATAAAGCCGCGCACTTGCATCAAGGATCCGGACAGATGGGATTAGCTTAACTTTAGTCAAAAAGCTCAGGTTGATCACTGGAAAGCATTAAGCTCTGCGTATGTAACTCATCGTAACCCTATTTTGCTGAATGTCCAACACAGTCAACGCGCGTGAAAGCGAATCTATCGGCGTTCTACAATGTAAGCCATGTCTTACGCGGACCGTTCGGCCGCCTAGGATCCAGCCACGCCAGGACGATCCACCGCCCAGCCAGGTAGGTCCGCTGCCAGCATCGCGCAAACGTGCTATCGTCGCGGCAACGCCGACAGGGCCAATCGCGAAAAGGAGAGACCGCCATGTCATCTTCGGAAATTCAGAAGACGCGGGTAATCAATGAGCTACGCGACTTCATCAAGAAGCTGCTGCAAGATCCCAAGATTCTCGAACAGTCGTTGGAAATCGCCCGGCGCCATTTGGACCAGGACGCGCCCCGGGACGTCATGGCCCGCATCGCCAACGAAATTTCCGACACCACCAGCGTGCACATCCCCGAAGACCCGGATGACCACTCCGAAGCCGACAAGCTGTTCCTGGAACTGCTCAAGGAAGTGGTGAGCGAGGAACAGGCGCTGTATTGACGGCACCCCAGCATGGTCGATGCCACCACCGCGCCCGGCGACTGCCGGGCGCGCTACGTTATCGGGCCTCGCTTCGGGGCAGTGCCGCAGGTAGAAGGAAGCGAAAAGAGCGCCGAGCGAACCTCTGGTATACTGACAACCAATTGTTTTTACTAATCTTAGACAAGCGAAGCCGTGATGTACTACCTGCTCAAGCTGTTCCCGGAAATCACCATCAAGTCGCGCCCGGTACGCCAGCAAATGACTCGCTGCCTGGTCAGCAACGTCCGCAACACGCTCGCCTCTTTCGGTGAAGCCGTACGCATCAAGGGCGGTTGGGATTCCCTGCAGGTCAGCGTCAACGCCTCGCTGACCGCCGAACGACGGGACGAACTGGAAAGCATCCTGACGCGCATCCCCGGCATTCATGCCGTCCAGGTCGTCGAAGAAGTCCCCTTCACCTCCTTCGAGGATACCGGCAAACGGCTGGCAGTCATCTGGCAATCCGCCATCGCCGGCCACCGCTTCCGGGTCAGCGCCAAACGCCGGGGCAGCCACGATTTCACCTCTGCCGACCTCGAGCGCTACCTGGGCCGTATTCTGCTCGACGCCGCCCCTGACGCGCAGGTCGACTTGAACCACCCCGAGATCAACGTCCGCGTGGACGTCATCGATCAGCGCCTGCGTCTGATCCACCAGGGCTGGCCGGGGCTGGGCGGCTATCCCCTCGGCCAGCAAGGCCAGGCCCTGTGCCTGCTCTCCGGCGGCTTCGACTCCCCCGTGGCGGCCTGGAAGCTGATCCGCCGCGGGATCAAGACGCACTTCCTGTTCTTCGACATGGGTGGCCCCGCCCATGAGCGCGCGGTACGCGAGGTGGCTCACCACCTATGGGAACGGTACAGCCGCTCGCACCGGGTTCAGTTCATTCGCGTGCCCTTCGAGGGGGTCGTCGGCGAAATGCATCGCACCATTCCCGATGGGCTCATCGGCGTGGTGCTCAAGCGCATGATGGTGCGCGCCGCGGGGGACATCGCCAAGCGCGCGCGAATTCCCGTGCTCGCCACCGGCGATGCCATCGCTCAGGTCTCCAGCCAGAGTCTGACCAACCTGGCATTGATCGACGAGGTGAGCGAACTTCCCACGCTGCGCCCGCTGATCGCCGAGGACAAGCTCGACATCATCGCCACGGCACGCCGGATCGGCACCGACCGCTTCGCCGAGGGAATGCCGGAGGTGTGTGGCGCCATCTCGCGGCGACCCAACACTCAGGCACGCCGCGACAAGGTGCTTGCCGCCGAGCAGGCGTTCGACTTCGGGGTACTCGACGAGGCCGTCGCCTGTGCCGTCTCTACCCGCTCGGACCGTCTGCTGGACGATGCCAGCGTCGCCGGCAACGACGACGTACCCATCGTCGAAGGTGTCGCCGCATTGACCGACCGCAAGGCGGTCAGCGTCATCGATATCCGACCTCCCGATGAACGCGAGGCGGCACCGCTGAATCTGCCCCAGGTGGAACAGCTCGCCATCCCCTTCTACGAACTCCAGTCCCGGGCCGAGGCGCTGCCCCACGACCGCGAGTACCTCCTCTACTGCGACCAGGGGGTGATGAGCCGCATGCAGGCGTTGCACCTGGCCGACCGAGGCCTGACCCATTTCGGCGTGCTGCGCACCTGAGCGCGGCAACACTCGTCGACCGGATGCAGCGTGCAGCGAAGATGGCTACAATCGGGGCCTGTTTTCAACGGGACAAGCAGAGCCATCATGCCGAACACCACTCGCGATTCGCGCCAGATTCTGGTCACCAGCGCCCTGCCCTATGCCAACGGCGCCATTCACCTTGGCCACCTTCTGGAATACATCCAGACCGACATCTGGGTGCGCTTCCAGAAGAGCCGCGGTCACGAGTGCCACTACGTTTGCGCCGACGATGCCCACGGCACCGCCATCATGCTGCGTGCCGAGCAGGAGGGCATCACCTCCGAAGCGCTGATCGAGCGGGTGTCCCGCGAGCACCAGCAGGATTTCGCCACCTTCGGCGTGGCCTTCGACAACTACCATTCGACCCATTCCGACGAGAACCGCTACTTCAGCGAACTGATCTACACCCGTCTGCGCGATGCCAGCCACATCGCCACCCGCGACATCGAGCAGATGTACGACCCGGTGAAAGGCCTGTTCCTCGCCGACCGCTTCATCAAGGGCACCTGCCCCAAATGCCGGGCGGATGACCAGTACGGTGACAACTGCGAGGCCTGCGGCGCCACCTATACCCCGGCGGAACTGATCGACCCGGTCTCGGCCATTTCCGGCGCCACTCCCGAGGTTCGCAGTTCCACCCACTTCTTCTTCAAGCTGCCCGACTTCGCCGACTTCCTGCACGAATGGATCAACCAGGGCCACGTCCAACCGCAGATCCGCAACAAGCTGATGGAGTGGTTCGAGGCCGGCTTCAACGAGTGGGACATCTCCCGTGACGCGCCCTACTTCGGCTTCGAGATCCCCGACGCGCCGGGCAAGTACTTCTACGTCTGGCTCGATGCCCCCATTGGCTACCTCGCCAGCTTCAAGCACCTCTGCGAACGCGAAGGCATCGACTTCGACGCCTACTGGAAGCAAGACAGCGATGCCGAGGTCTACCACTTCATCGGCAAGGACATCGTCTACTTCCACGCCCTGTTCTGGCCGGCCATGCTGTTCGGTGCCGACTTCCGCACCCCCACGGCGGTGAACTGCCACGGTTTCGTTACCGTCAATGGCGCCAAGATGTCCAAGTCCCGCGGCACTTTCATCAAGGCCGCCACCTACGCCGATCACCTCAATCCGGAGTACCTGCGCTACTACTTCGCCGCCAAGCTCACTTCGAAGGTCGACGACCTGGACCTCAACCTCGAGGACTTCGCCGCCCGGGTGAACAGCGACCTGGTGGGCAAGGTGGTCAACATCGCCAGCCGCTGCGCCGGCTTCGTCAAGAAACTGGGCGGTGGCAGGCTCTCGGCCCACTGCGCCGAGCCCGATCTGGTGGCCCGCTTCATCTCCGCCGGCGACGACATCGCCGAGGAGTTCGAAGTCCGCGAGTTCGGCCGCGCCGTGCGCCGGATCATGGATCTAGCCGACGAGGCCAACACCTACATCGCCGAAGCCGAACCCTGGGTGCTGGCCAAGCAGGAAGGACGTGATCAGGAAGTGCTCGACATCTGCTCGGTCGGCATCAACCTGTTCCGCCAGCTGATGGTCTACCTGGCCCCCATCGTTCCCGCCATGGCCGAGGCTTCCCGCGAGTTTCTCAAGCTCGACTCGCTCGCCTGGGAGAGCCGCCACGAGGTGCTGCTGGATCACGAGATCGCCAAGTTCAAACCGCTGATGACCCGCGTGGAACGCGACAAGATCGATGCCATGATAGAAGCATCGAAGGAGGATCTGGTGGAAGAACAGAAGCTGAAGGAAACCCCCAAGGGCCCGCTGGCGGAAGACCCCATCGCCACGGAGGTCGCTTTCGACGACTTCGCCAAGGTCGACCTGCGCATCGCCCGCATCGCCAAGGCGGAGTACGTCGAGGGGGCCGACAAGCTGCTGAAGCTGACCCTCGACCTGGGCGGCGAAACCCGCACCGTCTTCGCCGGCATCCGCTCGGCGTATGCACCGGAGGCATTGGAGGGGCGACTCACCGTCATGGTGGCCAACCTCGCGCCGCGCAAGATGCGCTTCGGTGTCTCCGAAGGCATGGTGCTGGCAGCCGGCAACGACGACGGCATCTACCTGCTCTCGCCGGACAGCGGCGCCGAGCCCGGTCAGCGCGTGAAATGACCCAGGCCCTGCGCGACGAGGCGTTGATCGACGCCATCGACGCTCTGCTGCCACAAACGCAGTGCGGCAAATGTGGCCAGCCCGGTTGCCGCCCCTATGCCGAAGCCATCGCCGCTGGCGAGGCGATCAATCGTTGCCCGCCGGGCGGACAACGTACCGTGGAGCGGCTCGCCGAGCTGACCGACCGCCCTTCGCTGCCGCTGGCCGAACCGGCGCAGGAACCGCTGGTGGCATGGATTCGCGAAGACGAATGCATCGGCTGCACCAAATGCATTCAGGCCTGCCCGGTAGACGCGATTCTCGGTGCCGCCAAACGCATGCATACGGTCATCGCCGACGAGTGCACCGGCTGCGAGCTATGTGTGGCCCCCTGCCCGGTGGATTGTATCGACCTGCTTCCCCATCCGGCCTGGCAGGCCGCGCACAGCGATGCCGAGCGTGACGCCTATCTCGCGCGACGCGCCGAGAATGGGCGGCAGCGCTTTCAGGCACGCCAACGGCGCCTGGAGCGCGAAGCTCGCGAGAAGCGCCTCGAGCGCCAGCGACGCCTGATGCGGCAGCGCCAGCGGCCCAGTTCGGCCGGCTCGAGCCGGGCCGGGGCGGGGGCGGCCCAGCCGCGGCAGCGCCAGATGGCCGTCAAGGCCGCCGAGCAGGCCCTCAAACGAGTACGCCAGCAACTGGAGAGCGCTCAACGGCGCGCTGACAGCGAGGCAGAAGCCACCGCTATGGCCCAGTTGCCCGAAGCCGAACGGCTGCTCGCCGAGGCCAGGAAAGCGCTGGAGGAAGCCCAGCGCAGTTGAACTACCCCATACCACGAGACAGGAGTTACCGCACGGGGCCGACCCAGCGGCAGGCCTGCGAGGAGGCGCTATGAACGCCCAAAAACGCCACGAGATCTTCACGCGCCTGCGCGCCCACAATCCCCAACCCACCACCGAGCTGAACTGGTCCTCCCCGTTCGAGCTGCTGGTTGCCGTGCTGCTCTCCGCCCAGGCCACCGACGTGGGCGTCAACAAGGCCACGGCGCGCCTTTTCCCGGTGGCCAACACGCCCCAGGCGATTCTCGATCTCGGCCTGGAAGGCCTCAAGGCACACATCAAGACCATCGGGCTCTACAACACCAAGGCCGAAAACCTGCTGAAGACCTGCCGGATGCTGGTCGAGCAGCATGGCGGCGAGGTGCCGCGCACGCGGGCCGAGCTCGAGGCACTGCCCGGCGTGGGGCGCAAGACGGCCAACGTCATTCTCAACACTGCCTTCGGCGAACCCACCATTGCCGTGGATACGCACATCTTCCGCGTGTCCAACCGCACCGGCATCGCCCAGGGAAAGAACGTCAACGAGGTGGAACGGAAACTGCTGCGCTACGTACCCAGTGAGTTCCGCCGCGATGCCCACCACTGGCTCATCCTCCACGGCCGCTACACCTGCGTGGCGCGCAAACCCCGCTGTGGCAGCTGCGTGATCGAGGATTTGTGCGAGTATCAGGAGAAGACGGAGTTCTGACACCCATGCACATCCACGACCGCCCCATCTTCGAGCGCATCGACACCCTGCTGGGGCTGTCGCGGAGGCATGCCTCCACCTTCTGCAGCCCCTCGGCCAGCCTCGCCCGAGAGCGTTACCTCGCCAAGCACCCGACACGCATCCTGGTAATGAAGTGCATGGACGGACGCATCCACATTCCCCATGCCACTCGCACGCCACTGGGCATCATTACCCCCTTCCGCAACTTGGGCGGCATCTTCGACCTCGGCTGGCCCTATCTCGGTGAACTGCTGACCGACGCAGTCAGCGAGGCCATCAGCAGCGGCCACGGCACCCTGCTGATGATCACCTACCATTTCTCCCGTGGCGAACGCGCCCGGGGCTGCGCGGGCTTCGACTGCGACCGACAGGCGGCACTGGCCCACGCCCGGCACCTGCAGAATCAGGCCGACCGGCTCTTCGGCCGCGACCGACAGCACGTCTATCCGCTGGTATGCGGCTTCGAGACCGACGGCGACGCCTTGATCGTCCACGGCGCAGACGACGCGACCCTGGACATCGATCAGTTGGACGCCAGCGAGCGGACGAGCCTCCCCGGCCGACTTGCCCAGCTCTGCCCTGACATGCCCGACGATATCCGCCGCGACCTGCTGCCGCTGCTGGAAGGCAACCTGTCGCACGCTGCCGAACTGCGCGGGGGCTCGCGCGACCTGGACCTCGAACACCGCGAATGGGTGATCTGCATCGGGCGGGGTTTCGACTTCCTGCACCTGCCCAACACGGCGCTGATCATCGGCCCCTACGGCCCCGACCTGGCCGAACCCATCGGCACCGCCGCCGATATCATCGACGACAACATGCAGTCCGGCCGCATCCCCCAAGACGGTTTCATGCTGCTTGCCTCGACGCCCTACCAAACCGTTGGCGTCGACCGCGCGCGCGCCGAACTCAAATCGCATTTCCTTGCCGATTTCGCCAGCAAGGTGATCCACACGCGCCACCCCGAACTGGCGAAGCGCATGGTCTCACACACGGCCGTGGTCCACTGGCCCACGCGGTGCCTCGATCTGCTGGACGAGTCAACCGCCTGACAGCAAGGCACGATAGCGGGCGGCCAGGACCGGCCACTCCCAGGCGCTGACGTCCGGCGGTGGCGGCCGCCGTTCGGGCGCGGTCAGCCACGCTTCGAGCGTGGACTCCAGGCCTTCCCGAGTACCGTCGTAGCGATATTCGGGGCCATAGAGCTCGGGGAAGCAGAGACGGTCGGGCACCAGGGGCAATACGCCCAATTGAGCCGCCTCCATGACCGACAGTCCCTGGAACTCATGCCAGGTCGTGGAAACCACGATATCGCCGCTGGCCAGCTCTTCCCGGTAGGTGCCTTCCGGCTGTGGCCCCCAGCACACCACGCGTGCGCCCAGGCGCCGGCGAGCCTCGTCGAAAATTGCCGGACAATCGCGAAACTGCTGTCCCATCACCGCCACTTCGAAGTCGCTGCCACGTTCGGCCAGCGAGAAGAGCACGGCGAAGAAATCCTCGGGATTCTTGTCGTACTCCCAGCGATGGTTCCAGATGATGCGCCGTCCCGGTGCGCGTGCTGGCGGCGTCCGACGCAGCGGCGAAATCGGCACCGGCAGCACCTCGGCCGCTTCGGCGAGCTTGGCCAACGGTCGTGCGGCGGGCAGATTTTCCGGCATCCGGTTGAGGAAACGACGAGCCCCCGCCACGAAACTGTCACGATTGTAGGCCGTGTTGAACACCAGGCGATCGGCAGCCAGCGCAGCGTAGAGATTCACCATCAGCGCCTCGGGTTGGGGCGCCTGATGAGGCGAAAGGGGGTAGGCGAACTGGTTCTCGTGAAAATAGACCACCTTGTGGGCCTGACCCAGATGCGGATAGAGCCCACACAGCGTCGCCAGATCGACCATCGATGTCGCCAGGACGACATCGTAGTGTCGTGCCAGGGTTTCGTGGTCGCGCAGCATCCAGGTCAGCGGGTTGCCGCGAATTCGCCAGCGAAAATGGCGGGGTGGCAATTCCAGCAGGGTCCACTCGCAGTCATCCAGCCACTCGACCATGCCCTGTGCCCAGTGGCGATGGCTCACCGCCGCATAGGCCGACAGCAGCAACGCCCTCATCCGCTTCTCCCCGGGTTGTCGAAAGTCGTAAAGCCGGCCACCGCCGAAAGGCGATAGGCTGCCATGACAGCCACCGGATTGCGATACACCACATGCAAGCGATTCTGCTTCACCTGGCCATGGCGGCCGCTTTCGGCACCTTCGTCGGCTCGCTGTTTCGCCTCTCGCGAAGGCCCGGCAGCCAGCGTCCGATGCTCTTTCCTCTCGTCGGCCTGGCGGCCGGCATCGCGGGCTACGTGATCTTCTATCTGCTGTCGGTGACGACGGGCGCACCGGCCTGGCTACTGCCGCTGCTGGTGGTGCTGCAGACCTGGCTGTGGCTGGGCCCCCTCGGGCCACGTTTCGACCGGCACCGCGATTCGTGACGACGCCATGCCTGGACGGCATGGCTTTTTCGCACCCACGAGGAGGCGCGCGCTGACGCCGCACTGCCCTACCCACTGACGCTCTCCAGACACGCCGCTCCGGCTGCCTGCGCCCAAGGTCGTCTTTGCCGCCCTGAGCGCGATCACTAGACTAACGACAACAATCAATAAAGGAGATCGCCATGGCCAAGGTACTGGTGGTGGACGACGAACCCAACATCGTCTTGTCACTGGAGTTCCTGATGCAACAGGCCGGCTTCGAGGTGGTCACCGCCGAGGACGGCGAATCGGCGCTTGCCACGGTGGCCAACGGCGCACCGGACCTGATTCTGCTCGACATCAGCCTGCCCGGCATCAGCGGATTCGACGTGCTCGAACGGCTACGCGGCGACCCTCACCACCAGCGCCTACCGATCATCATGCTGACGGCACACGGTCGCGAAGTGGAGCGCGAGAAAGGGCTCGCCCTGGGCGCCGATGACTACGTCACCAAGCCCTTTTCCACCCAGGCGCTGGTCGACAAGGTCAAGGCTCTGTTGGCCGAGGACGCGTGATGTTCGGGCACAAGCTACCTCGCCGCCAGCGGCTGATCGGCCTGTGGCTGTTGCTCAGCGGCATCAGCCTGCTGGGCGGCGCCCTCTTCGCTGCCTGGCTCGACAGCCTCTTCGAGCCCCAAGGGCTCGCTCGCCTGGTACTGTGGCTGGGCTGTTTCTCCGGTGGCGGCACCATCTTCCTGTGCGGCCTGCTGCTGGAGCGCATGCTGTTCACCCCGCTACGTCACCTTCAGGTGCAGCTCGCGCGTCTCGTCGCCAATCCCGACGCCCGGGAGGACTACCCGCCCGAAGGCTGGCTGCGCGGCCTCGGTCCCGACCTGATCCGAGTGCGCGAGGCATGGCGGTCCGACCGTCAACGACTGGCCACCGCCCATGCCGAGGGGGCACGCAGCGCGGCACGCATTCGCCAGGAGCTGGAAACGCTACTGCAGGTGCTCGACACCCCGCTGCTGCTCTGCGATCACCACCGGCGCCTGCTGCTATTCAACCAGGCCGCCGAAACGCTCTTCGAAGATCATCCCGGTCTGGGGCTCGGCAAGCGACTCGACTCCCTGCTGCCAGTGGCCAGCCTGCAGGACGCGCTCGGCCAACTGCCCGAGGATGGCGCTCCACGCGAGCTGCTGACACCCTGCGGCGAGCGCTGGCTACGGGTCATTCTGCGTCGCGTGCCACACAGTGACGGTGAAACCCTGCTCACTCTGACCGATGCCACGGCGGCCTGGACCAGCGAGATGGGCGCCCGGTCCGAGCTCACCGACATGCTGCCCACGCTGCGCCGCCACGGCGCCAGCCTGGGCAGCGCCGCCGAGGTGCTGGGCCGTACCCGTCAGTCCGAACAGGACGATGACGGCCTGCGCCGTCGCCTGGAAGCGGTCATCGACGAGGAGAGTCGTGAGCTGAGCCAGACCATCGAACGCCTCGGCCGGCTCATCGAAGACATGCAACACCAGGGCGAGCGGCTCGTGCCGCTGTGGTCCAACGATCTCTGGCAGTCGCTCAACGAGCGCCTGACCGAATCGCCGCTGGAGGTCGTCCCCATCGGCATGCCGGCCTGGTTCCGGGGCGATGCCCCGGCGCTGCTGGTACTGCTCGCCTCGCTGCTCGAGCACCTGCGCACGCACGCCGACACCACCCGCTTCGAGGGAGAAATGCTGCTCGGCAACCGCCGTGTCTATCTCGACCTGGTGTGGTCCGGCACACCGCTGCCCCAACGCGAGCTGGCCGCCTGGAGCGAGGCGCGCCTGGAGAGCCTGCCGCTGTCCCCCCGCGTACGCGACCTGCTTCGCCAGCACGCCAGCGATGCCTGGAGTCTGGCCGATGCCGACGGCGAACACGCCCGTCTGCGCCTGCCGCTACCCGCAGTGGAGCGCGTCGGCGCGCCCCGTGCCAAGCTGGCGCCGCGCCCCGAGTTCCATGACTTCGGCATCGCCGACCTGCCACCTCCCGACGCCGAACTCGCCCGCCGCCCGCTGCGCGCCTTGGAAGTGGTCGCCTTCGACACCGAGACCACCGGTCTCGAGCTGCGTCGCGGCGACACCGTCATCAGTATCGGTGCCTGTCGCATCGTCAATGCGCGGCTGCTGGCCAGTGACGTCTTCGACCTGCGCGTCGACCCGGGCAAGCCGATTCCGCCGGCCAGTACCGCCATTCACGGCATCACCGATGCCGACGTCAGCGGCGCCCCGCCGCTGTCGGTGGCCCTGCCGCGCTTTCGCGACTATATCGGCGATGCCGTGATCCTGGCCCACAATGCGGCCTTCGACCTGCTGGCCCTGCAGCTTCCCGGCAGCAGTACCATGCTGGACATGCCCGTACTCGACACCCTGCTCATCTCGCGTGCCCTGGATGAAAGCCTGGACGGTCACGACCTCGACAGCCTGGCCGAGCGCTATGACCTTAGCTTTCCTCCCGGCACGCGCCACACGGCACTCGGCGACGCCCGGGTCACTGCCGAGCTGTGGCTGGCACTGCTGCCGCGCCTGGAAGCACGCGGCATCGAGACTCTCGAGCAGGCCCTGGCGCTGCAAGCCAGCGCCTTCGACAGGGAGGACGCCTGCACATGAACGATGTGAGCCGCCGCGCCCGCCTCATTGCCTTGACGACACTCGCCGCCCTGCTCTTCTCGCCCCCGCTGGTGGTCATTTTCGACACCGGCTCGAGCGGCGATGGCCCTTCCTGGCTGCCGCTTTACCTCTTCCTCGCCTGGGCCCTGGTGATCGGCCTCGCTGCCTGGCTGATGGAACGGCGCGAGGAGGAGCGCTAGTCCGATGCGCAGCGATCCGGTAGTCCTGACGGTCGCCTTCGGCTATCTCGCCCTGCTCTTCGTGATCGCTGCATGGGGCGACCGGCGAGCCGAACAGAACCGCTCGCTGATCGGCTCGCCCACCGTCTATGCGCTATCCATCGCCGTGTACTGCACGGCCTGGACCTTCTACGGCAGCGTGGGTCGCGCCGCCGAATTCGGCCCCAGCTTTCTGCTCATCTACCTTGGGCCCACCCTGGCGATGCTCATGGGTCCACTGATGATCCGTAAGATGGTGCGCATCGCCAGCTCGCAACGCATCACCTCCATCGCCGATTTCATCAGTGCCCGCTACGGCAAGAGCTCGAGCCTCGGCGCCCTGGTGGCGCTGATTGCATTGATCGGCATCACGCCCTACATCGCCCTGCAGCTCAAAGCCATTACCCTGAGCCATGCAGTGCTGGTCAACTACCCCGAGGCAGCCGATTTCCGCCTGGCCGAGGAGAGTTTCTGGACGGACAAGTCGTTCTGGGTGGCGCTGGTACTGGCCGTGTTCATCATCCTGTTCGGCACGCGCCATCTGGACGCCAGCGAACGCCACGAAGGCATGGTGGCGGCCATCGCTTTCGAGTCGCTGGTCAAACTGGTGGCGTTTCTCAGCATCGGCGTCTTCGTGGTGTTCGGACTCTTCCAGGGGCCGGGCGACCTGTTCGCTCAGGTCGCTGCCGACCCCGAGCTGAGCGGTGCCCTAGGGCTGGGCGCCGTGCCGGGAGGCGCTACCGGGTGGTTCGGCACGCTGGCGCTAGCCTTCCTCGCCTTCATCGCCTTGCCGCGTCAGTTCCAGGTGCTGGTCGTGGAAAACGTCGACGAGCGGCATCTCAAGCGCGCCAGCTGGCTCTTCCCGCTCTACCTGCTGGCCATCAACCTGTTCGTGATCCCCATCGCCATGGCCGGGCTGCTGCTGCCCAGCGGCAACAGCGATCCGGACAGCTTCGTTCTCACCCTGCCGCTGGCAGCGGGGCTCGACGGCATCCCGCTGCTGGTGTTCATCGGCGGTCTATCGGCAGCCACCAGCATGGTGATCGTCGAGACCATCGCGCTCTCCACCATGGTCAGCAACCAGTTGGTCATGCCGTTGCTGCTGCGCTCACGCCACCTGCACCTCAGCTCTCAGGGCGAGCTGGCCGGCTGGCTGCTGGGCATTCGCCGCGTGGCCATCGTGCTGATCCTGCTGCTCGGCTACCTCTACCATGCACTGATCGGCGACTCCTACAGCCTGGTCACCATCGGCCTGGTCTCTTTCGCCGCCGCCGCCCAGTTCGCTCCGGCGATGTTGATCGGTCTGTACTGGCGCGGCGCCAACCGCATCGGGGCAAGCCTAGGCTTGATTGCCGGCTTCCTGGTATGGGCCTACACGCTGCTACTGCCCGGTTTCGCCCAGTCGGGCTGGCTGGACGACGCCTTCTTGCACGAGGGTCTGTGGGGGCTCGCCTGGCTCAAGCCCTACGCCCTGTTCGGACTGGAGGGCTGGGACATCTACGCCCACTCGCTACTATGGAGCCTGACCGCCAACGTCGGGCTGCTGGTGGGAGTCTCCCTGTTCACGCGTCAGAGCCCGCTGGAACAGACCCAGGCCGCCCTGTTCACCGAAGCCATGAACCCCGGGCTCGAGCACACCTCGCTATGGCGCGGCCAGACCACCCGCGGAGAGCTGAGAAGCCTGCTGGGCCGCTACCTGGGCGCCAACGCCACTGCGCGCACACTGGACACTCCCGGCGAGCGCCAACGCGACGACGACGAACCCGCCCCGCCGGCACTGATCGCGCGTGCCGAGCAGGCGCTTTCCGGAGCGCTGGGCAACGCCTCGGCACGGGTGCTGATCAATTCCGTCGTGCGCGGCGAGGCGCTGGACCTGGAGTCGATCCTGAGCATTCTCGACACCACGTCGCAGACGCTGGAGTACAACCGCCAGTTGGAGCAGAAATCCCGCGAACTGGCGCGTATCGGCGAGGAGCTGCGCGCCGCCAACGAGCGGCTGCGCGAATTGGACCGGCTCAAGGACGAATTCGTGGCCATGGTCAGCCATGAGCTGCGCACCCCGCTCACCTCGATCCGTGCCTTCGCCGAGATCCTGCGCGACAGCGAGTCGTTGCCCGACGAGAAACGCGTGCATTTCCTCGACGTGGTGGTCAAGGAGAGTCAACGGCTGTCGCGCCTGATCGAAGAGATCCTCGACCTGGCCCGCCTGGAGAGCGGCAGGTTGACGCTCGACCCTCGGCCGCTCGACCTGGTCGAGCTCGTCCGCCACAGCATCGACGCGGTGCACCGGCTTCAGGAGGATCGCGGCGTAGCTCTGGAGGTCGACATCGAGCCCGACCAGGCCATGGTGATCGGCGACCCCGACCGCCTCGAACAGGTGATCATCAACCTGCTCGACAATGCCGGCAAATTCGCCGATGACGACGCACCACGGGTACGCCTGCACCTAGCACCCTACAAGTCGCACTATCGCCTCAGCGTCGAGGACAACGGCCCCGGCATCGCGCCGGATGAGCGCGAACGCGTGTTCGAGAAGTTCCACCAGATCCAGCGGCACGACGACGGTGCCGACCAGGTACGTGGACGCCCGCGCGGCAGTGGCCTGGGCCTGCCCATCAGCCGGGGCATCGTCGCCCATCTGGGCGGCCGGCTGTGGGTCGAGGATGCCCCCACCCTCGGGGGAGCGTGCCTGGTGATGGAGCTACCCAGCTCACCGCGCTGATCGCCCGCTCAGTGACACGCTACCGACGACCGACCTGACGGACGAAACGCCGTATCGTGTGCAGATCATGGCGCAGCAGAAGGCGTTCGTCCGCTTCCAGCTGCGCCTGGTCGACCCAACCATCAGCTCCGCCACCAGCTGCCAGACTACGTCGCTGGGCCGCCAGCAACCGCGCCTGCAGCCGCTCCAGCGCCGCCCCCAGGCCATACGCCTCACGGCTATCCAGCGCCCCTTTGGCCACCAGGGAGGCCAACCGCCGACGGGTATCCGGCGGACGCACGCCATGACGCAGCGCCAGTAACCGCACGCCCCCCACCAGCGGCAACACCCCCTGATGCTTGAGATTCACGGCGCGGTCATGGGGAGCGCCATCTCCACCGCCGGCAACCCGCCCGAAACGATCCAGCGCCACTGGCGATTCATCGAGCAGTGCCGCCATCTCGTCGAGGAAGAGCCCCGCCTTCGGCAGCCGCTCCGCCACGCAGTCGCGCAGCGACTCGGCCAGTGAGACGTCGCCGTGGACCGGATGGAAGTCAAGCAGGATGTTGGCCTGCTGCACCCGCTTCACTCGCCGCTCGGCCGTCCAGATCGACAGCTGCTCGCACCATTCGGAGAGCCGCTTGCGCCACATCGGCCAGCGCGCCATGACATGGCCGTTGCAGAGTGGAATACCGGCTTCGTCCAGGCGCGCCGTGAATCGCTCACCAAGATTCTGGAAATAGCCGTCGATCGCGGTGTGCTGAGCATCCGGGTAGTCGTCGACGATCATGGCGTTGTCCTGGTCCGGCCCGAGCAGGCTCTCATGGCGGGCGCCGGAGCCCAGCGTGAGTACGCAGTAGGCCACCGGGGGCGCACCCCAGCCCTGGCCGGCCATCTCGTCGAGGGAGAGTTCGATGGCCCGTCGATAGAGCCAATCGTTGTGGTCGCTGATCAGTTGGCTGATACGCCCCGCGGGCAGATCGAGGCGGCCCAGGGCTTCGACCAGCCGCCCCTGCCAGGCGTGCGCGGCAGCGAGGCTTGGCGTTGGGCCGAGCTCCGCCAGGGCCGAACTCAGCGGCGCCAGCAGATCGGGGAGCCGCCGAGGGTCGGGCAGCGTATCGGCGGCGAAGAGGTCACGCCACGGGGAGGCTCGGTGCAGCAGGCGCATGGACACTTCCGCTCATCGCGTCAATCGGCAATGACCGAAGTGTAGCGAGAGCGCCACCCGACAGCACTTGGGCGAAAGGCGCAGGAAAACGAGCAACGACCGATCCCGGACCTCCATCGCATCTCGCTGCCATTGCCTGAAGGGGCTCAGCGCGGCTCGAACATCTCGTCGCCAACCTGATCGATGTAAATCTGCGCCTTGCGTACCATCAGGTCATCGCAGGCCTCGCGACCGGGTACCAGGTCGGAACGCTCGAAGCGGTGCTCGAGGGTCTCGCCATCGGCCCCGGGCTTGCGTATCCAGCCGCTGACGCGGAACTGCCCACCCTGTTCCGCCGGCTCGGAGATGATCTGGTAGCCGTGATACTCCACCGGCTCGGCAGTCGCCGTACTCCCCGACGCATCTCCACCGCTACCGAACAGACCACCCAACAGTTTCTTCAGCATATGACCTCCCAAGACAAGCGCGCCGGCCCAGTCGGTGCCGGCACAGGCAGCATTTCAGGGAACGCCTGATTTATGTAGCGAGCGAAGAGAGGTTGGCCGTCGCCGGAGCACAGAAACCGGAGCCTATGCGGTACTAGGTGAGGATTTCGACCGGGCTCGCGTACGAGCACCGCCGGCGGCCAAGATATCGAGCGCAGCAATAAATCAGCGTTTCCTTAATCCTGCTGGCGCCCCTTCCCGGCAGCAATCCTCAACCGCAGGGCATTGAGCTTGATGAAGCCTTCGGCATCCTTCTGGTCGTAGGCGCCGGCATCGTCTTCGAAGGTGGCGATCGACTCGTCGAACAGCGACTGCTCGGACTTGCGCCCCACCACGGTGGCACTGCCCTTGTAGAGCTTCATGCGCACCACGCCGGAGACGTTCTTCTGGGTTTCGTCGATGGCGGCCTGCAGCATGCGCCGCTCGGGGCTCCACCAGTAACCGTTGTAGATCACCTCGGCGTACTTGGGCATCAGCTCGTCCTTGAGGTGGGCTTCCTCCCGGTCCAGAGTGATCGACTCGATGGCGCGATGAGCGCGCAGCATGATGGTGCCACCCGGCGTCTCGTAACAACCGCGGGATTTCATTCCCACATAGCGGTTCTCGACGATGTCCAGACGGCCGATGCCGTTGTCGCCTCCCAACTGGTTGAGACGGGAGAGCACGTCATGGGGCTTCATCGGCTGGCCGTCGATGGCCACGATGTCGCCCTTGTCATAGGTCAGCTCGACATAGGTCGGGGTGTCCGGGGCGGCTTCCGGGGAGACGCTCCAGCGCCACATGTCCTCTTCGGCTTCCACCCACGGATCCTCGAGGTTGCCGCCTTCGTAGGAAATGTGCAGCAGATTGGCGTCCATGGAATACGGGGACTTCTTCTTCTGGCTGGTGAAGTCCACCGGGATGTCGTGCTGCTGGCAGTAGGCCATCAGCTTCTCGCGGGAGGTCAGGTCCCACTCGCGCCACGGTGCGATCACCTTGACGCCGGGCTTGAGCGCATAAGCCCCGAGCTCGAAGCGAACCTGGTCGTTGCCCTTGCCGGTGGCACCGTGAGAAATGGCGTCGGCACCGGTCTGATTGGCGATCTCGATCAGGCGCTTGGCGATCAGCGGGCGGGCGATGGAGGTACCCAGGAGGTACTCGCCTTCGTAGATGGTGTTGGCGCGAAACATCGGATAGACGTAGTCGCGCACGAACTCCTCGCGGAGATCTTCGATGTAGACCTCCTTGACGCCCAGCGCCTGAGCCTTGGCACGAGCCGGCTCCACTTCCTCGCCCTGGCCGATGTCGGCAGTGAAGGTCACGACCTCGCAGTCATAGGTCTCCTGCAACCACTTGACGATGACGGATGTATCCAGGCCGCCGGAATAGGCCAGCACGACCTTCTTGACATCGGACATTCGGGGCTCCTTTGTGATGAACGACTGAAGGTTGGGATTATAGCGTGGCTGCTGCGCGGCGAATACCGGCGCGGGACGGCCTCTTGCCAACCTGCTAGACTGCTGTCCACTTTTCGACGACCGCAATCGGCGCATAGACGAAGGAGAGGTGCATGAGCGAGGCGATAGCCCGCGATCTGATGGCCCAGCGATTCCGCAGCTTCCTGCCAGTGGTGGTGGACCTGGAAACCGGAGGGTTCGACTCCCAGCGGGATGCGATTCTGGAGATCGCTGCCGTCACCCTCACCATGGACCCGGACGGCAATCTGCTACCCGATGCCACCTACGCCTTTCATCTGGACCCCTTCGAAGGAGCCAACATCGAGCAATCGGCGCTGGACTTCACCGGCATCAAGCTCGACGACCCACTGCGCCAGCGCGTCGCCCTCTCCGAAGCCGAGGCGCTCGGCGAGATCTTTCGTCCCGTGCGCAAGGCAATCAAAGCCCACGGCTGCACCCGCGCCGTGCTGGTCGGCCACAACTCGGCATTCGACCATGGTTTCCTCAATGCAGCCGTGGCGCGCTGCGGTATCAAGCGCAACCCCTTCCATCCGTTCTCGAGCTTCGATACGGCGAGCCTCGCCGGGCTGATCTACGGCCAGACGGTACTCGCCCGTGCCTGCCAGGCCGCGGGCATCCCCTTCGACAACCAGGAGGCGCACTCGGCACGCTACGATACCGAACGCACCGCCGAGCTTTTCTGCGCCATGGTCAATCGCTACAAGGATCTGGGGGGCTGGGCGCAGGCCCAGCGCGAACAGGGGATGGAAGAGGAGTAAGAAAGGCGAAGCGCCGCTCTTCGAGCTTCAGCCTTCCGGCTGATCGTCCTTGTGCTTCTCGGCAGTTTCCTTGATCAGCGTCTCCAGCTCGCCACTTTCGTACATCTCGGCGACGATGTCGCAACCGCCCACCAGCTCGCCGTCGACCCACAGCTGAGGGAACGTCGGCCAGTTGGCATACTTGGGGAGTTCGGCGCGAATGTCCGGGTTGTCGAGTACGTTGACGAAGGCGAAACGCTCACCGCAGGACATCAGAGCCTGAACGGTTTGGGCCGAGAACCCGCATTGCGGCAGCTGCGGCGTCCCCTTCATGTAGATCAGGATCGGATTTTCGCTGATCTGACGCTGGATGTTCTCGATGGTGGTGCTCATTTGCGCTCCCGGTTCTTTCACGTGAGTGGCAAGCTCGCCGACGGGCAATACCCGAGTGCGACGCTTGGCCTTTATTCATGGCCACATTCTACCCATGCCAGGCGCATTGCGCATCCCCCGACGGCTGGCTAGGATGGGCGTTTTTTCGTGGGAGAAACCACCATGGCGACACGCCATTTCCTGACGCTACTGGATCTGAGCCGCGACGAGTTGCATTACCTCATCCAGCGCGGCATCACCATCAAGAACCGCTTGCGGGCTCAGGGGCCGACTTACGCCCCCTTCGCCAACCGCACCATGGCGATGATCTTCGAGAAATCCTCGACCCGCACACGCGTCTCCTTCGAAACCGCCATGGCCCAATTCGGCGGCCATGCACTCTTTCTCTCACCCCGCGATACCCAACTCGGCCGCGGCGAGCCGATCGAGGACACCGCCCGCGTGCTCGCCGAGATGGTCGACATCGTGATGATTCGCACCTTCTCGCATGTCGGCCTCGAGGCATACGCTGCCGCCAGCAGCGTTCCGGTGATCAATGCCCTGACCGACGACTATCATCCCTGTCAGTTGCTCGCCGATGTCATGACATGGACGGAGCAACGCGGCAACATCAAGGGCAAGACGGCCGTGTGGATCGGCGATGGCAACAACATGTGCCATTCATGGATCAATGCCGCCCGCCAGTTCGGTTTCCGGCTGCGCGTGTGCTGCCCCGAAGGCTACGAGCCGCGCCAGGACATACTCGACGCCGCCGAGGACCAAGTGACGATTCTCCACGACCCCGAAGCCGCGGTCGTGGATGCCGACCTGGTGACCACCGATGTCTGGGCCTCCATGGGCCAGGAAGAGGAACAGGCCAAGCGCGAGGCCGACTTCGCCGGTTTCCGGGTCAGCGAAGACCTGCTCGACCGCGCCAAGCGCGACGTGCTGTTTCTGCACTGTCTGCCCGCCCACCGCGGTGAAGAGATCAGCGAGACCCTGCTCGACGATCCGCGCGCCGTGGTCTGGCAGGAAGCCGGCAACCGCCTGCACGCCCAGAAGGCACTGATCGAATTCCTGCTGCTGGGCCGCGTCGAGGACTAACGCTCCGTGGGGCGCCACGCCGGGCTGGGCAACCCGGTCAGCGGCCCGTGGTACAGGCTGACGTCTCCAGCAGCGTTTCCAAGTCATCGAGTGGCAGCGGGCGCGAGAAGAGATACCCCTGATAAGCGTCACAGCCCTGCCCGGCCAGCCACTCGCGGTGCGCCTCGGTTTCCACGCCCTCGGCAATCACCTCCAGGCCCAAGTTGCGGCCGAGCTGGATGATCGATGCCGAAATCACTTCGTTGGCGCTGTCCTCGAACAGCGGCCGCACGAAGGACTGGTCGATCTTGAGCTGATCGAGAGGCAGCCGATTGAGGTAGGAGAGCGACGAGTAGCCGGTGCCGAAATCGTCCAGGGAGAAGCGCACGCCCAGTGTCTTGAGGCGAAGCATGGTCGCGCGGGCGATCTCCGGCTCCTCCAGGAACAGGGTTTCGGTGAGTTCCAGCTTGAGTCGCTCGGGAGGAGCCTGGGTCTCCTCCAGCACGGCTTCCACCTCGGCCACGAAATCGGGTTGCTGGAACTGGTGGGGGCTGATGTTGACGGCCATGGTCATGCCCGACGTCTCTGCACGGGCAGCCCATGCCGCCAGCTGTCGACACGCGGTCTCCAGCACCCAGCGTCCGATGGAAACGATCAGGTAGCTCTCCTCCGCCACCGGAATGAAATCGCCGGGCGGCACCATGCCGTGCTCCGGATGCTGCCAACGCAGCAGCGCTTCCACCCCCATCACTCGCTCCGCTTCGTCGACCTGCACCTGGTAGAAGAGGTGCAGTTGATCGTGCGCCACGGCCTGACGCAGATCCGACTCCAGCATGGCTCGCCGGACTGCCACGGCCTGCATCACGGGATCGAAGAAGCGCAGGGTGTTGCGCCCCGCCTGCTTGGCCTGGTACATGGCCATCTCCGCCTGCTGCAGGCACTCCTCGACGCTCTCGGTACCATCACCGAGCAGGGTGATGCCGATACTGCCCGAAACCGGGTGGCGCTGTTCGCCGACCCGAAACGGCTCGGCGAGCGCGGCGAGCAGCTTGTTGGCCTTGCGCTCGGCGGCCTGAGAGGCCATCTCGAGATCCTCGCCCAATGCCTCGACCAGGATCACGAACTCGTCACCGCCGATCCGCGCGACGAGATCGCCATCGTGACCCGCCTCCTCGAAGCGTCGCGCCACCAGTTGCAGCACGTCATCCCCCTGCTGATGTCCCAGGCTGTCGTTGACGTGCTTGAAACCATCGAGATCGATGAACAGCACGGCACCCTGCTGCTGGGTACGCGCATACGCCTCCAGGGCATGCCCGATGCGATCGAGCATCATGCGACGGTTGGGCAACCCGGTGAGCGGATCGTAGTAAGCCAGGCGATACGCCTCCTGCTCGGCCGCCTTGCGGGTGGTGATGTCGCTGAGCGTCGCCACGTAGTGGGTGACTTCTCCGGCGTCATCGGTCACCGCACTGATGGTGAGACGCTGCGGGTAGGTGTCGCCATTCTTGCGACGGTTCCACAGCTCGCCTTGCCAGCTCCCCTCGTCATGGATGTGCTGCCACATCTCGCGATAGAACTCGGGCGGGTGGCGTCCGGAGTTGAGCATGCGCGGATTGCAGCCGAGCACCTCCGACTCGCGATACCCGGTGATCGCCTCGAAGGTGCGGTTGACCTTCTGGATACGCCCCCGGGCATCGGTGATGAACATCCCCAGGTGCGTTTCGAACGCCATGGCGGCAATGCGCAGCTCTGCCTGCAACGAACGGTTGATGTGCCACAGCCGCCGTTCGCTGCGCAGCAGCTCGGCTTCCGTTTTTCGCAGACGCAGATAGTGCACCAGCGCCAGCAACCCGGCGAGAGCCACCAGCAGCCAGCCACAGGAAAGCACGAGCACTTTGTGACGCCAGTCGTAGAGCCAGCTACCCGCGTTCTGACCGACCGCGACCAGCAGGATGAGCAGTGTCAGCAGACAGGTCATCGCCGTGACGTACAGGGCGATGGCCTGCCAGGCGCTCCAGCGCCGGGGCATGGGGATGTCGTTATCCGACGACAAAGCCTCTCCTCGGTTACGGTGCTGGGCTACTGGCCGGCAGGCTGGCGCAGCAGCAGTTCCACACGACGGTTGGCGGCACGTCCTTGCGCCGAATCGTTGCTTTCGAGCGGCCGGGTATCGGCATACCCCACGGCGCGCAGCCGCTCGGCGTCCACGCCCAGCTCGGTCAGGAAGCGCAGTACCGCGATGGCCCGCGCCGTGGAAAGTTCCCAGTTGGAAGGAAAGCGCGCCGTGGCGATGGGTACATCGTCGGTATGCCCCTCCACCGACACCTCACCGTCGAACTCGGCCAGGGTATCGTGCAAGCTACTCAGCACCTCCTCGCCCTGCCCGGTCAACTGAGCGGCGCCACTGCTGAACAGCAGGTTGTCGTCGATGCGCAGCGTGATGCCGCGATCGCCCTCGGCAACGCTCACCCCATCGATCTGCAGCCCGGAAAAGCGTGGCTCGAGCCCATCGTGTCGCGGCTTGAGGCCCGGCGACAGCTGTCCGGCCACGATCATGGCTGCTACCCGAGCCTCCGGCGTGATCTCCTGGCGCGACTGCCCCCCGGCCTGCGTGCCCATGCTGGCAACGCCGTTACCCATCATCGATACCAACAGCACGAACAGGGTGATGAGCAGCGTCAGCACATCCAGATAGCTCATCAGCCACCCCTCCTCGTCGCCCCCACCGGTCGAGGGTGGCTGCAAGGCGTTGCGGGTGGTGCTGTCAAGCATTCTGTCCCGCCTCGGTCGGATCGTTCTGGTTGGCCGGCCCCACATCGCGGATTTCATCGTGGTAGTTGGCCACGAAGGAGTTGAGCGTCTCCTCGATGAAGGACGGCAGGCGCCGCTTGGTGATCAGCGAGATACCCTCGAGCACCATGTTCATGGCGATCAAGCGCTCCTCGGTGCGCCGCTCGAGCTTCACCGCAACGGGCTTGAACACCAGGTTGGCGAGCAGGATGCCGTAGAAGGTGGTGAGCAGCGCCACTGCCATGCGTGGTCCGATGACATGCAGGTCGCCGGCCTCCATCACCTCCAGCATGTTCACCAGCCCCACCAGGGTGCCGATCATGCCGAATGCCGGCGCGTAGGTCGCCATGGTGCGAAAGATCTGCGCTTCGGCGTGCTCGCGGGCCTTCAGTCGGGCGATGCGCCAGCGCAGCAAGTCGAAGATCTCCTCTTCCTTGGTATTGGCGATGACCAGTTGGATGCCGGTGCGCAGGAAGGGATTGCGCGTACGCTCCAGGGCCTCTTCGACGGCTCGTACGTCGCCCTTGAACCACAGCCGCGCCATATCGACGAGTTCCTTGATGTCGTCGCGGGTATAGGTGTTCTCACGCCGGAACACCAACCCTACCAACCGAACCACCCGCAATACCTCGCGCAACGGGTAGCTGATGAAGGTGGCCGCCATGGTGCCCGCCAGCACGATGGCAAGACCGGGCAGGTTCAAGAAGCTCTGCGGCGATTCGGCGGTGAAGAAAAGCACGCTGACCAGCAGCACGATGCTGGCAAGCATGCCGATGATGGTGGATGGATTCATTCAGGGCTCCAGTACTGCGTGGGCGCGCGTTCTCGATAACACGATATCGGCGACACGGCCCCAGACTTTAGACTGCTGCCACCTTCGACAGCAACGGCTCAGCGGTATCGTCCTTGATCTCGAACAAGTCCATGGCTATCCGTTAAAGATTCCGTCAACGAGGCCGATACCTTGGCGTACAGGCCCAGTTGCGGCTGCCCTACAATCCCGAACCAGGAGCCGTGATGCACCGATGCCTCACCAGCACCGAAGATGGCTGCCCTCGCTGCGAACAGCCGCTGCCCTTCGAGTTCACCATGGCTTTTCAGCCCATCGTCGACCTGGCTCAGGCCCGGGTGACCACGCATGAGGCTCTCGTGCGCGGCCCCAACGGCGAGTCGGCCTTCAGCATTCTGTCCCAAGTGACGCCCAAGCTGCTCTACCGGTTCGACCAGGCCTGCCGTATCCGCGCCATCGAACTGGCCAGCCACCTGGGCATGACCGGCAACCTCTCCATCAACTTCCTGCCCAATGCGGTGTACGAGCCCAGTGCCTGCATTCAGGCCACCCTCGAGGTTTCCAGGAAGGTCGGCTGGCCCACCGAGCGGCTGATCTTCGAAATCACCGAAACCGAGCAGGTACAGAATCAGCAACACCTGCGCAACATCATCGACACCTACCGACGCATGGGTTTCGCCACCGCTCTCGACGACTTCGGCAACGGCTACGCCAACCTCGACCTGCTGACGGTTCTGCATCCCGACCGCCTCAAGATCGACCGCACTCTGATCAGCCACTGCGACCGCGATCCTCGCCGCCAGGCCATTCTGCACAGCCTGGTGACGCTCGCCGACGATCTCGACATCGGACTCATCGCCGAAGGCGTCGAGACGCGCGAGGAGGCCCTATGGCTCGCTCGCAACGGGCTGACTCACCAACAGGGCTATTTTCACGCTCGGCCCGCTCTGGAAACGCTGGCCAACGGGCTCGACGCACACCTGGAAGCGTTGCGCGAGACGCTCGACGCCTGAGTCGCAACCGGCTCCGCGCCGGCCAAGCCAAGCGGCCGAAGAGGACGTCGCCGCCGTCTTCCCGTATCATGCTCACGCGCACATACGCATCCAGCAAGGAGCCATGCAGCATGTCGGAGTCACGGGATCTCGATCCTTGCACCCTTGCCCTCCACCCCATCCACGACAGTGAGCATCGTCACGTCGCCGAGCGGCTCGTATATCGCCAGCCGGATGACGACGAAAGCGACGACATCCTGGCCGCCACCGCCCGCGCCCTGGCCGTCGCCGTCTACGAGCTCGGCGACACCGGCTTGCTGGACGAACGCCTGCTGTTCGTCACGCTCCCATTGCCATGGATCAATCGTCCCGAGCTGCTGCCCACGCCGGCCAGCCGACTGGTGATCGGGATCGATGCCACGGCCAACCTGACCGACGAGCTGCTTCAGCGCCTGGACGAGATGCGCGAGAGGGGCTATCGGCTCCAGTTGCCAGCCAGCCTGCTGGCATGCGCCTCCGATGTCCTGCTTCCACGCACCGACATCGTACGGTTGAGCTCACCCGACGACCTCGACGCCGATACCCTCAGCCGCCTTGCCAAGGCCGACCTCGCCCTGCTGGCCGAGCGGATCGACAGCGCGGAAGCGCTCGAACGCTACCGGGCCATGGGCTGCCGTTACTACGATGGCCATTATCTGGCCAAGCCCGACTTCATCGCCTCACGCCCGCGCGGCCGGCACGGCAACAAGGCCGCCCAGATCCGCCTGATCCAGGCGCTCTACGACGAAAACACCGACTTGCAGCGACTGCAGGAGCTGGTCGTGCAGATGCCCCACCTTCACGTCGCCATCCTGCGCCGCGCCAATTCCAGCTACTTCAACCGGGGCGGCAAGGAAGTCGTCGACCTGCGCCGCGGCATGCAGATTCTCGGCCTGATCGAGCTGCGCCGCCTGATTCTGACGCTGACCCTGGCCAGCCTGCAGCCATCGTCTCGCATCGTACTGCGCATGGCCCTGGTGCGCGCCTTCATGTGTCGCAACCTGGCAGCGCCTTTCCCCGATCTCGACCCCGAAGACGCCTTCACCACCGGTCTGTTCTCGTTGATGGATGCCCTGCTGGAAGAGGAACGCGATTCTCTGCTGGCCAAGCTGCCGCTCAACACGGCCATCATCCACGCCCTGAAGGATCGTCAGGGCCCGTTGGGAGCCGTGCTCAGCCTTGCCGAGAGCCATGAACGCCAAATAGAAGAGATGCCCGACGAGCCTCGCCCGGACCAGCTGCACCGCTGCTACATGGCAGCGTTGGAAAGTACCCGCGCGCTCATGGGCAACCTTTGACGCAAGCGACGCTCAGCCGTCCGCGCGTAGGCGCGTGCGCAGGCGGCTCACCGCCTGGCTGTGCAGCTGGCAGACGCGCGATTCCGTCACGCCCAGCACGGCACCGATCTCCTTGAGGTTCAGCTCTTCCTGATAGTAGAGCGCCATCAACAGCTTCTCGCGTTCGGGCAACGCCTCGATTCCCGCGATGAGTCGATCGCGTCTCTGCTGGTCGATCAGCTCATCGAACGGACGGTCGGCCTCGGCATTGTCGACCCCCGGTTCGAGCCCCTCGTCGAGCAGCGCCTCGAAGGGCAACAGGTGGCCGCTGTTGGTATCGCTGAGCAGCTGGCGATAGTTTTCCAGCTCCATGTCCAGTTCAGCGGCGATCTCCGTCTCCTCGGCGGCTCGCCCCAGGCGCTGCTCGAGGCTGCGTACGGCTTCGTCCACCGCCCTGGCATTGCGTCGCACGCTGCGCGGCAGCCAGTCACGGCTGCGCAGTTCGTCCAGCATCGCGCCTCGGATGCGCTGGCTGGCGAAGGTGGCGAAGCTCGCCCCCTGGCCGGCATCGAAACGCCCCATGGCCTCCAGCAGACCCACGGTACCGGCCTGGATCAGGTCGTCCAGTTCGATGCTCGCTGGCAACCGTACCTGGAGCGACAGCGCTTGGCGTCGCACCAGCGGCAGGTACTGGTCCAACAGGTCGTTCTGTTCGATCTTGCCTCGTGCTGTGTACATGCTCTCGTCTCGCGGCCGTCACCCGGATGTCGCGCCGAAGGCGCTCACCCATGCCAACGTCATGGCGCTTCGTGGTTCACGATCACCTGCAGTCCCTCCACCCTGACAGCACGCTGACCTTTCTCGGCCAGCGTGAAGCGGAACCTCAGCGGAGCCTGTGCATCCCCTCCTGCCAAGGCATCCGTCTGGCCGCGCGGGCCGGGCAGGGCCACGCACCGCTCGGCCTGACAGAGACGGGCGTTCACCGCCGCGTCCGTAGCCACGCGATAACGCCAGCGGATGCTCCCGATCCGCTCACCCCGGGCCAGATGAGGCGTGGGTGGCGCAAGGCTGGCTGAACTCATCTCACGCTCGGCCATGACGACGGTCATGGCCGGCGCGCTGGCTACCCAGCTGCCGGCCGCACCGGCTGCGGTCGACCACAGGCCGGCGGCCACCAGCATGGCGCTCATCACCCCCCTCATCGGGCCAGCACCAGCAACTCGATGCCAAAATAGTTGGCAGCCACCCGCCGCAGGTTATCCAGCAAGCCCTTGGGGCCCACGTCCGGCGGATGCACTGCCAGTAGGCGCTGGGGCCCACCTCGCTCGGCCACCTGCTTCAGCACGCGGTAGGCGCGACGAAAAGCCTCCTCGTCACTGCCGACCCACAGGGCCCAGCGCGATTGCTCGGTCGCCAGCACCGGCAAATGGGGGCTGGATGGGTCCAGCGGTACCACGCGCCAGTTGGCCGGGTCACCGATCCAGTCGCGGCCCTCTGCGGCCCACGCCTCGAAGAGCTCGGTCACCTTGCGCGCCTGGCGCTCGCCCATGCCCGGCAGGCCCAATACCATCAGCGTCACCGTATCCGCCGAAGAAGGCTGGGCACGTGAATGCCCCATGGGTGCCTTCGCCGCTGCGCCGGCACCCGACGATGCCGCGGGTGCCGACTCAGTACCGTGCGCGGCTTGCGTCGTCGGCGGCACCGCCGATGGCTCCGGCTGCGGAGCCGTCAGTTCCGCCGCCTCCTGACTGGCGGAAAGTTCGACCAGCATCTCCGCCACATGACGCGGACAACCGGTATCGGCCGACTCACCTCCGCTGGCCCACTGCCGCAAGCCGGCGGCTTGATCCATGCCCATTAGCCAGCCTCCCGTTCACCAAGTCCCAGGTGGCGAATGGCATCGCGCACCAGGAACAGCTCTACCAACGCCTCCATCAGCGCCACGTCACGTCGCCGACGACGTCCGCCAGCCAGGCCCAGCAGCTCGGCACGTAGATCCATGGCCGCCTCGTCATCGGCCAGATCGAGGTGCGCCGCCACCGCCGCCGTGCCACTGGCCATCAGCAGTCGCACATCGGGGCGCAACTCGCCGAGCTCCTGTGGTTCGATACGCTGCCAGGCACGCCGGGCAAGCAGTGCCAGGCCATCCCCCTGCAACTGATGGAGCAACAACGGCACGGGCTGGCGAGCCAGTCGTGCCGGTGTCAGCCAGTAGCGCCGGGCTACCGTGCGACCGCTTTCCGCATCGCGTACCTCGGCGAACCAGGCCTGTGCCGCCAAGCCCTCATCACCGCGTCGCGCCGGCCTGGGAACCACGTTGACTGCCAGAGTACCGAGCTTGAGTCGCGCCGCCATGCCGCGGAAGCGGCAATGCGCCTCATCGAGGGGATCGGCGAGCGCAGCCAGCGCCTTGAGGGGGTCGCGCTCTCCGGCATGCTCGACGCGCTGGCTGCCGCGCACCTGACTGACCCAGCTCTGCGAACGGCTTTCCAGCCACTGGCAGGCATCGGCATCGGGTAGACCTGCCATGAGATGAACGCTGGCCCCCAGCTTCGTTTCTGCATCGGCCAGGCGCGGCTGTTGCCCAGCGACCTGCCTATGCTGCAGCAGCGGCAGCGCCAGCCAGTCACCGTCGGCATTCAAGGCGATGTCCGGCATCGACCAGGAAGCGCCACTCACCCGGCGACGCTCGCTCCACAGCATGCCCAGTGCGCGATCGGGGCCGGGATAGCTCGCCAGCAGATCGTCCAGACGCTGCTGCTGGACCGAGTCGGGCAAGCCCAGCAGATCCCAGACTGCCTCCAGTTCGCCGAAGCCGTCCACACGCTGGCGCAGCGCCTGCAGCGTGCCCGCCAGACGCCGCCCCTGGCCCATCAACGTCGGCGTTCGTCCCGCGGACGCGTCGCGAGGTGCGGAGGCGCTACCTCGATAAGGCACCTCGCGACGCTGGGCCAGCGCTTCGTCGATCAACGCGGGCGGTTCGGCCAGCGACATGTCCTCGGGCACGCGCTGGCCATGGGAAACGAACAGCAAGCGCAGGCCATGCCGCATGACGATGTCCAGCGCCGGGGCTACGCGGCCGGCTTCATCGTGCTTGGTGATCACGCAGTCATTCAGTTCGGCGCCGGCTGCCTGGGCCGCCTGACGATAGCGCTGCACCACCTCTTCCAGGGTTTCCGGCTGGCTGGCGGCATTGAGCAGCAGCACCAGACGCACGGGGGTGCTGCCGCCGCGCAGGTGCCCAACCTGCTCGATGACCCGGTGATCGCGCTGGCTCATGCCCACGGTATCGATGATGACCCAGGACTTGCCCTGCATTCGGCCCAGCAGATCGTTGACCGGCTGGTCGGCGGTAAGCGCGAACATCGGCACGTCGAGCAGCCGCGCATAGATACGCAGTTGCTCGTGGGCGCCGATCCGGAAGCTGTCGGTGGTGACCAGCGCCACCGGGCGGGTACCGTGACGCATCACGTAACGCGCCGCCAGTTTGGCGGTGGTGGTCGTCTTGCCCACCCCGGTGGGGCCGATCAGAGCGACCACCCCGGTGCGATCCAGGAACGCCGCCTCGTCATCGAGTCCGGAAAGGCGCTGCACCAGCTGTCGCTTGATCCACGCCATGACGCGCTCTTCCTGGATGTCGGCAGCGGCCAGCTCGTCGGGGAGAGCCGCGACAACCTCATCGGCCAGTGCCGTTCCGAAGCCGACGCCCAGCAGCAGATCGCATATCTGAGCGTCGAGGCCACTCGGCGACTCGCGCCCCTGCTGATCGCGCGCCAGCAGCGCACGCATGTCGCGCATCTCCTCGAGCAGCTTCTCGCTCATGGCGGCAAAGGCGCCGTCGGCACTGCCGGCCGGGGCGGCACGCGATTCGGCCACCGCAGGCGAGGCGGGAGCCGTCGGTACCTCGCCGCCGCCCGGCGCCGACGACTCGGCCATGGCCAGGATCTCGACGCCACTGTCGGTACGCCGGTTGGCGAGGATCAGTGCTTCGTCGCCCAGCGCCTCGCGTACCTGGCGCATGGCATCGCGACTGTTGGCACCGGTGAATCGCATGACGCTCATGGTTTATCGACCTCCCACCAGGGTGGTGACGCGTAGTGTTCGATCATCGGGAATCTCTGCCTGGGACATCACCACCAGATGCCGGAGACGACGGCGCAGGAAGCGCGACAGCAACGGCCGCAAGGCGTGCTGCACGACCAGCACCGGCGGCTCGCCGCTCGCTTCGTGGCGCTCCAGCGCCTGCTCGGCCTGGGTCATCAAGGTTTCGGCAAGACCGGGTTCCAGCGCGCCGTTGCCGTTCATGGCCTGCATGAGCACCTGCTCCAACTGGGCGTCCAACCCCATCACATTGAGGGTTTCCTGACCCGCAAACCACTGCTGCGTGATGGCCCTGCCCAGAGCGATGCGTACCAAAGCGGTGAGCTCGTTGGGATCCTGCTGCTGAGACGCATATTCGGCCAGGGTATCGAGGATGGTGCGCATGTCGCGAATGGACACCTCCTCTTCGAGCAGGTTCTGCAGGATTCGCTGCAGCACCGTGAGGCTGATCGCCTTGGGCACCACGTCCTCGACCAGCGATTTCTGATCGTCGCTCAGTTTATCGAGCAGTTTCTGCACTTCCTGCCGGCCGAGCATCTCGGCCGAATGGCGATGCAGCAGGTGATTGAGATGCGTGGCCACCACGGTACCGGCATCCACCACGGTATAGCCATAGACCTGCGCATGTTCGCGCTGCGCGGAATCGATCCATACGGCCGGCAGCCCAAATGCGGGATCCTGGGTCGGCGTCCCCTGCAATTGCCCGGTCACCTGGCCCGGATCGATGGCCAGCCACTGCCCGGGAAACGCCTCGGCACGTCCGATCTCCGCGCCCTTCAGCGAGATCACGTAGGTATTGGCGCCCAGTTCCAGATTGTCGCGAATGTGCACCACCGCCGGCAGAAAGCCGACTTCCTGGGCGAACTTCTTGCGCACGCTCTTGATGCGCGCCAGCAGCTCGCCATCCTGGCGCTGATCGACCAGCGGTATCAAACGGTGGCCGACCTCGAGTCCCAGGGTATCGACCAGTTGGACGTCATCCCAACTCGCCTCTGGCGCCTCGGGGGCCGGCGGCGGCGCGGCCTGCATTTCCTTTTCCACCAGCTTCTGCTCCTGCTGGCGCAACAAGAACCAGGCGATACCGCCGAGCACGCCGGTAAAAATCAGGAACACCAGATTGGGCATGCCCGGCACCAGACCGAGCAGCCCCATGACCATCGCCGCCAGGATCATCACCTGTGGATTGATGAACAGCTGGCTGATCATCTGCTGGCCAACGTCCTGGTCGGTGTTGACCCGGGACACCGTGACGCCGGCCGCCGTGGAAATCACCAGCGCCGGAATCTGGGCCACCAGACCATCGCCGATGGTCAGCAGCGTGTAGGTACGCCCGGCGTCGGAAAAACTCATGCCGTGCTGCAGCATGCCGATCAGCAGCCCGCCGATGATGTTGACCACCATGATCACCAGCCCTGCCATGGCGTCACCGCGCACGAACTTGCTGGCACCGTCCATGGAACCGTAGAAGTCGGCTTCCTGAGCGACATCGGAACGACGCTGGCGCGCCTCGTCCTCACCGATCAGGCCGGCGTTGAGGTCGGCATCGATGGCCATCTGCTTGCCGGGCATGGCATCCAGCATGAAGCGGGCGCCGACCTCGGCGATACGCCCGGCGCCCTTGGTGATGACCATGAAATTGATGATGACCAGGATCAGAAATACCACCAAGCCCACGGCGAAATTCCCGCCGACCAGAAAACTGCCGAACGCCTCGATGACCTTGCCCGCTGCATCGCCGCCGGCGTGTCCCTCCATCAGCACCACACGGGTGGAGGCCACGTTGAGCGACAGGCGCAACAGCGTGGTGAACAGCAGTACCGCCGGGAAGGCGGCGAAATCCAGCGGCTTCTGGGTGAACATGCTCACCAGCAGCACCATTACCGCCAGCGCAATGTTGAAGGTGAACAGCAGGTCGAGGCCAAATGGGGGCAGCGGCAGGATCATCATGGCCAGGATCATCATGATCAGGACCGGTCCCGCCAGCAGTTTCATGCGCACGTCACCCAGCCAGTCACGGCGCCCCAGGTATTGGCTCAGGGATTTCATTCACGCGCCCCGTTCGGTTCGGTATCGTCGTTGCCCGGCACAGCCATGGAAGGCGGCACCGGCAGGTTATCGGGCGTTGGCGGCACGTCTCCCCCTTCGTCGTTCACATGCTTGAGACGGAAGGCCCAGGCCAGAACCTCCGCCACGGCAGTATACAGATCGAGGGGAATTTCGCTGTCCAGATCGACATGATGGTAGAGAGCCCGAGCCAGGGGAGCCGCCTCGAGCAGCGGTACGCCGGACTCGGCACCCAGCTCGCGGATGCGCGCCGCCACCGCATCGGCCCCCTTGGCCACCACCCGCGGCGCTCCCATGCGAGCCTCGTCATACTTCAACGCCACCGCGTAGTGAGTGGGGTTGGTGATGACGACATCCGCCTCGGGCACCTGACTCATCATTCGGCCCCGCGCCATGGCCTGCTGCTGGGAGCGTATGCGCGCCTTGACGTGAGGGTCGCCCTCGGATTCCTTGTGCTCGCGCTTGACCTCTTCCTTGCTCATGCGCAGCTTCTTGGTGTGGCTCCATAGTTGATACGGCACGTCGATGAGGATCACCACCAGCAGCGTCAGCACCATCAACCCGCACGCCTGAGCGGCCAGCATCAGCGCCGTTGCCAAGCCTTGTGTGGTCGACATGTCGAGAAGCGCCAGGTAGTCATAACGCTTCAAATAAAGAAAGCCCATGCCGACACCACCCACCAGCACGGACTTGGCTACCGCCTTGGCAAACTCCACCAGCGCCTGGGTACCCAGCATACGCTTGAGCCCCTTGAGAGGGTTGAGCTTACCGAGCTGCGGCTTCAGTGACTTGGCCGAGATCAGCCAGCCGCCCAGCAGGGCCGGTGCCACCAACGCGATCAGCGCCAACAGCAGGAACAGCGGCAGCATGGCCACCAGCGTACGCTGGCCGAGCTCGAGCACCTTGGCAAGCATCGGCCCGGTATCGAAGGCCTGGCGGCGCTCGAAGAGGAAGGCTTGCTCCATGACCGTTCCCAACTGGTCATAGAGCAGGCCGCCCATCGACCACATGCCGACGACGCCGCCCAGCAGCATGAGAAAGGTCGTCAGCTCGCGCGAGCGCGCAACCTGTCCTTCCTCACGGGCTTTTTCCAGGCGTCGTGGGGTAGGTTCTTCGGTCTTTTCCTGATCACTGCTCTCGTCGGCCATGGACCACTACCCGACACGGGTTTTTCCAGCCTGCCATTGTGGCGGCAAGATACCCGCAGCCATACGCCAAAAAGCGCCTATGATCGTGGCTTTATCGGCACGGCCGAGTCACCGGGGAAAGCGTACGGCGCGCTGACGGGCGCGCCGCGACAGGAGGCTGAGGGCTAGAACCCCAGTTGGTCCAGCAGATCGTCCACCTGATCCTGGTCGGTGACGATGTCGGCAGCGTCCGGCTTGACCTGAGGGCCGTTGAGCAGGCCCTCATCCCGCTTGCGAGCATCGCTTTCCCACTGATCGTTGGCCTGGCGCTGCATGCTCTCGCGGGCGAGCTCCTCGGGGACGTTGTCGATCAGCACCTGAACGAGCTGATGCTCGATCTCACGGATCACGTCCATCATCTTCTTGATCACCTGGCCAGTCAGGTCCTGAAAGTCCTGGGCCATCATGATCTCGAGTAGCTCCTTCTGTGTGGCCTGGGCCTTGTCCGGGACATCGGCCAGATAGGTACGCGTCTCCTTGACCAATTCGCGGGCGTCATCCAGCTCCTTGGGTTCGGCGAACCACTCGGCCCAGCGCTTGTCCAGGTCGACGGCCCGTTCGCTGAGCGAGTCTTGCAGCGGCTGGGCGCGATCGATGGCGTTCAACGCCCGCTCCGCCGCCTGCTCGGTCATGCTGGCTACATAGCTGAGGCGATCGCGGGCATCGGGAATGGCCTCTGCCGCTTTCTCGATCTCCTTGTCCAGCCCCAGCTCCCGCATGCTCTCGCGCAGCATGCGTGTGAGCTGGCCAATGCGCTGGACCAGGTCATCGCCCGCGGCGCCCGACGACCGGGCATCGCCCGACTGCTCGTTTGCGCTCATCTTTCGTCTCCTCGTACCGGCGAACGCCTAGCGCCCGCCGGTCTCGTCATTTGCCCAGCTTCTCGAAGATCTTGTTGAGCTTCTCTTCCAGGGTCGCCGCGGTGAACGGCTTCACCACGTAGCCGCTGGCACCCGCCTGGGCGGCGGCGATGATGTTTTCCTTCTTCGCCTCGGCGGTCACCATCAGCACCGGCAGCTCCTTGAGCTCGTCATCCGCCCGTATCTGCTTGAGCATCTCCAAACCATCGAGGTTGGGCATGTTCCAGTCGGACACCACGAACTCGAAATTGCCGGCACGCAGCTTGGTCAGCGCGTCCTGGCCATCTTCGGCCTCCTCGACGTTGGTGTACCCCAGCTCCTTGAGCAGGCTGCGAACGATCCGGCGCATGGTCGGAAAATCATCGACCACCAGAAAGCTCATGTCTTTATCGGCCATCGGAAATCCTCATTGCTTTCGACGATTAAAACTCTTCCCAGTCCCCTTCGGCGACGGCTTGGCGTGATTCCGTCTTACTGGGCTTGGGCTTGGGGTCCACCGGTGCCGCCTGTCGCGACTCACGAGTAGCCGGCAGACTGGCGGAAGTCGCTGCATGCCGATCGCCCTGGCTGTTATCAGAGCTCGGCCGGCTCGCGACCGGGGCGGCATGCTGATCGCTGCTGGCCAGACGGAAAACCGCCACGGCCCGCTCGAGCCGGTTGGCCTGTTCCTCGAGCGAAGCAGCGGCGGCCGAGGCCTCCTGAACCAGGGAAGCGTTCTGCTGGGTCACCTGATCCATCTGCTCCACGGCGTGGCTGACCTGCTCGATGCCATCGCTCTGCTCCTGGGAGGCCGCCGATATCTCGTCCATGATATCGGTCACCCGGCGCACGGACTTGACCACCTCCTGCATGGTATCGCCGGCATCGCGCACCAACACCGAACCATCCTTGATCTGAGTGACGGAGTCGTCGATCAGCGATTTGATGTCCTTCGCCGCCGTGGCGCTGCGGCTGGCCAGGTTGCGCACTTCGCCAGCCACTACGGCGAAACCGCGCCCCTGCTCGCCGGCACGTGCCGCCTCCACCGAGGCATTGAGGGCCAGGATGTTGGTCTGGAAGGCAATGGAGTCGATCAGGCCGGTGATGTCGCTGATCTTCTGGGAACTCTCGGAGATGCCATCCATGGTGGTCACCACCCGGTCGACCACTTCCCCACCGCGCTCGGCAGTCGTCGAGGCCTCCTGCGCCAGGCCGCTGGCCTGGCGGGCGTTGTCGGCATTCTGGCGTACCGTGCTGGTCAGCTCCTGCATGCTGGAAGCGGTCTCCTCCAGCGAGGCGGCCTGCTGCTCGGTGCGCGAGGAAAGGTCGGCGTTGCCAGTGGCGATCTCGCGGGTTCCCACATGAATGGAGTCGCTGCTGGTGCGCACGTCGCCGACGATCCCGATCAGGCTCTGCTGCATGCCGCGCATGGCGTTGAGCAGTCGCCCGACCTCGTTGCGCCCGCCTTCGGGAATCCGCGAGGTGAGATCGGCATTGGCGATGGCATCCAGGTTCTCGACCGCCACGTTGAGTGGGCGGATCACCACGCCGCGCAGGCCCAAGTAGATCAGACCGACGAGCAGCGCCACCGCTGCCAGCACGCCCCACTCGACCCAGGCGATCAATGATGAAAACGCTTCGAGTTCCGCCTTGAGGGCATCGCCACGCTCGGAGGCATAACTCATGAACTCGGTCATAGCGGCAGCCTTGGCGGCAACCGGCTCGGCCATCTCTTCACGGAGCGTGTTGAACGCCGTGGAATTCATGGAATCTAGCGCCGAGTGCTGCTCGCGTGCCAAATCGAGAACGGCCTGGAACGTCTCCTCGACCCTCGCCCCTAGCTCTTCACCGTCTTCAGTACGCGGCACCGCAACGAAATTCCCGAAACGCACCTCTGCACGATCCAACTCATCCAGGGCAGAGGCCAGACGATCGTCCGCTTGACCACTGCGCCCTAGCATGAACAGGTTGGAAGCCACTTCCAGGTCATAGAGAGCGCCTCTCAGCAAGGCGTCGGCCCGGTTGATCTCGTTGAGCTGGTCGACGTTGACCTGCTCTAGGGTGTCGATCGTTTCCTGCGATGTCCGATCGGCGAGGGTCGCGATGACCACGTTGGCGGCAAAGGCCACCAGAAAGAATGCCAGAGCCGCGATGACGGCGGCATGGATGCTCAAATTACGCAGGAAACGGGTCATTTGGTTGACGCCTCGAGTCGATTTCGGGATACGGTCATATTACGCATTGCTACGGTTCGACTAACGAAAAATTGACTGCATCCTTGACGGTATTCCCGCGCTTTCCTGCGCAGCGAAGCTGGCTGCGTCATACCCGCTGCGCTCGACCCGAGGCGGCTATCAGCGCCATCACGCGCTCGGGAATGTGCTCCAGCGACACCACCTCCTGAGCGCCGCCCATGGCGATCGCTTCGCGGGGCATGCCGAACACGACGCAGCTCGCTTCGTCCTGGGCAATGGTCGGCGAACCGGCCTGGCGCATCTCGACCAGCCCGGCCGCGCCATCCTTTCCCATGCCGGTGAGCAGCACACCAATGGCATTGCGTCCGGCCTGAGTCGCCGCCGAGTGAAACAGCACGTCAACCGAAGGGCGATGGCGATTGACGGGAGGCCCGTCGTCCAGACGCGCCACGTAGTTCGCCCCACTGCGCGACAACTTCAGGTGGTGATCCCCGGGGGCGATGTAGGCATGGCCGGGCAATACCCGCTCGCCGTCCGACGCCTCCTTGACGGTAATGCTGCACAGACGATCCAGCCGCTCCGCGAACGAGCGGGTAAACCCGCCCGGCATGTGCTGGGTGATCAGAATCGCCGGGCTGTTGGCGGGCAGCGGTTCGAGCACGGCGCGAATCGCCTCGGTACCGCCGGTGGAAGCGCCGATGATGATGAGCTTCTCGCTGGTGCTGATGGGCGCTTTGAGCCGAGCAGGCGTCGGCGTGTCGTGCTTGCGCGCCTGGCGAGGACGCGACTTGGCCGCGGCGCGGATCTTCTCGGCGATATCGTCTGCGTATTCGCGCATGCCGCTGCGAATGCCCAGCGACGGCTTGGCAACGAAATCCAGCGCGCCCAGCTCCAGGGCACGCAGGGTGACCTCGGAGCCCGCCTGGGTCAGCGACGACACCATCAGCACCGGCATGGGTCGCAGCCGCATCAGTCGCTCGAGAAAATCGAGCCCGTCCATGCGCGGCATTTCCACGTCCAGCGTCAACACGTCGGGGTTGTGTCGCTTGATCAGATCGCGGGCTACCAGCGGATCGGGGGCCACGGCAACCACTTCCATGTCGGGCTGTTCGTTGATGATCTCGCTGAGCAGGTCACGAATCAGCGCCGAATCGTCGACGCACAGCACCTTGATCGTTGTCGATCCCAAGGCAAGCCTCCTAGTCTGGCGAACCGCTGCTGGCGGTCCGCGGCGATAGCGAACTATTGACCCTATCGGCCAGGGCGCGGCGGAACTTTAACCGCGCCCCTTGGCCAGGGTGTAGACGGTCTGGCCGCGCAGCCGGAACACGTCAGTGATATAGGAGAAATTCTCCGAGTGCCCGGCAAACAGCAGTCCATCGGGTTTGAGCAGCGGCGCGAAACGCTCGAGAATCCGCGCCTGCGTCTGCTTATCGAAATAGATCATGATGTTGCGGCAGAAGATGGCATCGAAGGGACCCTTCACCGGCGGCCATTGCGGCGCCAGCAGGTTGAGCGAATGGAGCTCCACCAGGTTCGAGACCTCCGGCCGCAGACGAGCCAGCCCCTCGTGGCGACCGCGCCCACGCTGGAAGAAGCGCCTGATCCGCTCCGCATCGAGCTTGTTGACCTGCTCCACCGGATAAATGCCGGCCCGCGCCCGCTCCAGCGCATCGGTGTCGATGTCGGTACCCAACACGAAAGCATTGGACGCCCGCGAACCCAACGTTTCCATCAGCGTCATGGCGATGGAATAAGGCTCTTCGCCGGTGGATGCCGCCGCGCTCCACACCCGCACGGGTTCACGGCGATCTCGCACGTGATCGGCCAGCAGCGGAAAGTGGTGCGCCTCACGAAAGAAAGCGGTGAGGTTGGTCGTCAAGGCGTTGGTGAACGCCTGCCACTCCCGCGCCTCCGGATAGCGTTCGAGGCGCGCCAGGTAGTCGCCGAAGCGCGTCATGCCATGATGTCTCAGCCGCTTTGCCAAGCGGCTGTAGACCATCTCGCGCTTATGTTCGGCCAGCACGATCCCCGCCCGCTCATAGATGAGCTGACGAATCCGCGTGAAGTCCGCATCGGTCAAAACGAGGTCGCGCTCCAGCTGACCGCCGCTCGACCACTGCCCCGCGTCGGAGGCAGCACCTTCCACAGACTGGGTCAAAACGTTTCCCACTCCTCTTCAGCGGCCGAACTGGCAGGGGCCGATCTCGATTGGCGCTTTTCGGGCAGCGGATCACGCTCAACCTGGCGCGGCGACTCAGGACCCGAGCCACCGCCGGCCTGGCTTCGCGACGCCGACGCCGACGCCACGGCGACTACCTGTTCCGCCCCCATACCGCGCATGCGGAATACCTGTATGTCGCGTGCCAGGTCTTCGATCTGGCGCATCAGACTCTTGGCCGCGGTGGCCGTCTCCTCGACGCGGGAAGCGTTCTCCTGGGTCACCTGGTCGAGTTCGCCGATGGCCTGGTTGATCTGGCCGATACCGTTGCTCTGCTCTTCCGACGCCGCGGTAATCTCGCCGATGATGTCGTTGACCCGTGTCGAAGTTTCCATGACCTCGGACATGGCGCTTTCGACCTGTTGCACTCGGCTGGCACCACCTTCGATCTCACCGTTGGTGCCGTCGATGAGCCCGCGAATCTCCTTGGCGGCGTCGGCGCTGCGACCGGCCAGGCTGCGCACTTCCTCGGCCACCACGGCGAAGCCGCGGCCGTGCTCGCCGGCCCGCGCCGCCTCCACCGAGGCATTGAGGGCCAGAATGTTGGTCTGGAAGGCGATACCATCGATGACCCCGATGATGTCCTTCATCTTCTGCGAGCTGGCGGTGATTCGCTCCATGCTGGACACCACCTCCTGCATCAGCTCGCCGGTGTCGCGCATGCGGTTGGCATTGTCCATGGCCAGACCGCTCGCCTGCCGGGCATTGTCGCTGTTCTGCTGCACCGTGGTGGTCATCTCCTCCATGCTGGAGGCGGTCTCCTGCAGCGAGGAGGCCTGCTGCTCGGTACGTGAGGCCAGACCCTCGTTGCCGTCGGCGATGGAGCGACTGGCCGGCTCCACCACGCCGATGCCGTGCTTGACCCCTAACGTGGTGATGTAGAGACTGCGACGCATGATGCCGAGGGTATCCATGAGCCGACCGAACTCGTCATCCTTGAGCTTGGGTACCACGGTGGCAAGGTTCCCCGAGGCGATCTGCAGTGCGATGTTCCTGGCCCGGTGCAGCGGGCGGTTGATGGCACGCATGATCCAGCCACCGAAGGCGACCAGCACCACGAGCCCGACCAGCAGGAAGACGGCCTGGCCGATCATCATCTGACGCTGCCCCGCTGAGGCCGCTTCCGACATGTCGAGAGCGGCCTGACGCTTCTGCTCGATCAGCTCGTTGACCATGCCCGACAGCTCGCGCCCCCGCTCGCGCAGCGGCTGGATGTCATTGTTGAGGGCCGTGAAGGTATCCATGGAGTCTTCGGAGGCCAGCGCATCACGAATGTTCGTGAGGTTCTCGTCAACGTAGCGAGTGACCGCCTCACCGAAATCATCGGCCAGCGACGTGGCATTGACATCACGATCACGGTACTCACCCCACAGTTCACGCAGGCGTACCACGATCTCGCTCAGGCTCTCGGCATGCGTCTCGCGTTCGGACAGGATCTCCATGCGGTCCTGTCCGCCAACCTGCTGGTGCGCCTGGGAGATCAATTGGTCGATCTGCTGCAGGCGAATCACGTCTTGCAGGCCGTCGCGATTGAGCTCGTCGAGGCGCTCGCCGGAAACCTGCAGTCCGAACAGACCGACACCGCTGCTCACCGCCAGCAACAGTAGCGGTACCAGCGTCATCATCACCAGCTTGGCGCGCACGCTGCCCAGGTTGAGCCGCGTCCACCAACCGAGCACTCCCCCGCGGGTCACCCGGCCGTCGCGAACCGTCAAACCGTGACCCTTGTCGTCACGCAGCCTCGCATACTGCTTCTCGGCGCGCTGAACCGCCTCGGCGTCGGCTTTGACGCGCACCGAGGTATAGCCCAAACATTCGCCATCCTCGATGATGGGCGTCACCGTCGCCTGCACCCAGTAGTGATCGCCGTTCTTGCAGCGATTCTTGACCAGCCCCTGCCAGCTGTCGCCTTTCTGCAAGGTGGCCCACAGGTCCTCGAAGACCGGCGGCGGCATGTCGGGGTGGCGCACGATATTGTGGTCCGCGCCGTACAGTTCTTCCCAATCGAAACCGCTGACCTCCACGAAATGGCTGTTGGCGTAGGTGATCCGCCCCTTGAGGTCGGTTCGCGAAATCAGCAACTGCTCATCATTGAGCCGGTATTCTCGCTGGGTGACGGGCTGGTTGTTGCGCATGTTCCCTCCTGTTCTTCTTGCTCCAGACTCCCTGCCGCATCAAGGGCAGTGATCATGCGCGCGATCACGTCAGGGGGAGTCGCATTCTCGTTGTTGTCAGTCGTGCACCGGCCACGCTAGGACGCCGCCGGGTGGTAGGTCAGAACGACGCCCACTCTTCTTCGTCTTCCTGCACCGGGTTACTGCGTGACGCCGGCAATGCCGCTGTTTTGCCAGATGCCGGGGCGCTGCTCGCGCCCTTGGCCGTGGGCTTGGGATCGATGTCGGCGGGTGGCTTGGCACGACCCTGCGAACGTCTTTCGCCGGCCGCCTCACCGGCCAGACGGAAGTTGAACACCGCCTCGTGAAGTCGCGCGGCCTCGGCCTCGAGCTGAGTGGCAGCGCTGGCCGCCTGCTGCACCAGAGCGGCGTTCTGCTGTGTCACCTCGTCCATCTGGGTGACGGCCTGGTTGACCTGGCCGATGCCGTTGCTCTGCTCCTGCGAGGCGGAGGCGATCTCATCCATGATGTCGCTGACCCGCTGCACGGCCTGCACGATCTCGGTCATGGTCTTGCCAGCGGTGTCGACCCGCTGGGTACCGGCATCGACACGTTTGAGAGAAGCCTCGATGAGCTCGCGAATCTCCCCCGCAGCGGTGCCGCTGCGACCGGCGAGGTTGCGCACTTCCTGAGCCACCACGGCGAAGCCACGGCCATGCTCGCCGGCCCGCGCCGCCTCCACCGAGGCATTCAGCGCCAGAATGTTGGTCTGGAAGGCGATGTTGTCGATCACCTCGATGATGTCCGACATCTTGTGCGAGCTTTCATTGATCTCGTGCATGGTGGTGACGACATCGCCAACCACCTCGCCCCCTTGCTGAGCGGTGCGCGTGGCCTCGGCGGCAAGCTGGCTGGCCTGGCGGGCGTTGTCGGCGTTGTGCTCCACCGTGGAGGCGAGCTGCTCCATGCTCGACGCGGTCTCGGCCAGTGAAGCCGCCTGCTGCTCGGTACGCGACGACAGCTCGTTGTTTCCCTGAGCGATGTCCTGGGCACCGTGATAGATCCCCTCGCCGCTGCGGCGGACCGTTCCCACGGTCGCCGAGAGGCCGTCCTGCATGTGCTTCAGGGAGTTGAACAACCGCCCGATCTCGTTGTTGCCGCGCTGCTCCACGGGCTGGGAGAGATCGCCCTGCGCCAGGCCCTCGAAGTACCCGACCAGACGCGCCAGCGGCTTGAGCACGTTGACGGTAATGCCCCACATCACGATCGCCATCACCGCGGCGGAACCCGCCAGGATGACGATGATGCCCAGGCGCATCCAACCGGCCAGGCTCTCGTAGGATTGCGACAATGCCAGGCCGCTCTCGCCGGCCTCGGGCGCGATGTCGGCGACGGCATTGGTGCCGATGTGCAGGGCATACAGCCCCAGGCCGCTGAGGAGCACGATGACGCCGGCGAAGAACACCAGCACCAGACTCCAGCTGACCCGCACGGTCATGTTGTCGAGAAGCTTCACGTCATTCCCTCATGATCGACAGGCACGCAGCCTGATGGTTGTGGTCCGTCGACCGGCCGCGCTGAGGCGGCCGGCACCGTCATGCTTCACGCCTCTGCCGGTTCGCGACGCTCTCCCCAGGCATCCTCGTCGCGGCCGTATGCAGGCGCAGGCAAGGATTGCGGCCTCGGGTCGGCCGTCGACAGGGTCATGCCGTCGACGCGAAAATGCGCCACCTGCTGGGTCAGACGCCGGCTCTGCTCGCTGAGGCGTTGCGCGGCATTGTTGCTGCTCTGCACCAGGCCCGAGTTCTGCTGGGTCATCTGATCCATCTGAGTGACGGCCTGATTGACCTGCTCGATGCCACTGCTCTGCTCCACTGAAGCCGAAGATATCTCGGCCACCAGCGTGCTGAGCTGGGTGATGTCGCGCACCATGCCGTGAATGACTTCGCCCGTCTCGCGCACCAGCTGGCTGCCGTTGCTGACCTGGCTGTCCGACTTCTCGATCAACGTCTTGATCTCCTGGGCGGCCTCGGCGCTGCGGCTCGCGAGCTTGCGAACCTCCTCGGCCACCACCGCGAAGCCACGCCCGTGCTCACCGGCGCGTGCCGCTTCGACCGAAGCGTTGAGCGCCAGAATATTGGTCTGGAAAGCAATGGACTCGATGGTGTCGACGATGCTGGTCATCTGTACGGCGCTGTCGTTGATGCTCGACATCGCCTCGATGACGTTCTCCATCGCCTCGCTGCCTTGCTGGGCGCTCTGCTCGGTCTTGCCGGCAAGGTCACGAGCCTGATCGGCATTGTCGGCATTCTGCTTCACCGTCTGGGTGAGCTGCTCCATGCTCGACGCCGTCTCGGCCAGGGAGGCGGCCTGCTCTTCGGTGCGGGTGGCCAGCTCATCGTTCACCGAGACGATGCTTTCTACCTCCTGGTCGACTTCGTGAGCGCGGCGATTGATCTCGCCAATGGTTCCCGCCAGCGAACCGCGCATGCGGTCGATGTGGTAGAGCAGGCTGCTGTCGTCACCCTTGCGCAGCGTCACTTCCGGCGTCAGGTCGCCGTCGGCGATATGGCCGACGAATTCGGCCGCAGTGCGCGGCTCGCCGCCCAACCGACGAGAGATGTCGCGGAACACGCTGCCGATCATCAGCGTGACCGGAAGCCCCACGATCAACAAAGGCACCAGGCTCCAGGCCAGCTTGGAGACGAAGGCGGCGTTGATGTCGTTGACATAAACCCCGGTCCCCACGACCCAGCCCCAATCGGCATGGTACTGGTGAAATGAGGTCTTGGTGACGAGTTCGTCGTCTTCGTCCGCGTGAGCCCACAAGTAGCTGACGAAGCCGTCGTCGTCGTGCACCGACTCGACGAATTCGCGAAACAGGAAGCGGTCCTCATCGTTCTGGAAGTCGCCCAGATTGGTGCCCACCGGCAAGCGCGGGTGGGCCCACAGATCGTAGTCTTCATTGAAGACGTAGATATAACCACGACCTTCATCGTAGGTCATGCTGCTGATGACCTCGGCCACCTGGCTCTTGGCTTCCTCCTCGCCGAGCTCACCGGCTTCCACCCGTTGGGCATACCCGTCGATGGCGTTCATGGCCATGTCGGTATAGTCGCTCAACGCGCTCCGGCGCTCCTCGACCATGATCTGGCGATTCTCCCAGGCCCCCCAGGCGACCAGCACGATCATTGCCAGCCAGATGAAGGCGAACGATCCCCACAGCTTCTGCATCGTGGTCAGTTTCAACTTTCAACCCCCTGTTCCCAAACGGCTCACTGGCGTTATGCAACGTTATTGTATAGAGGCCGGGGCATCACAAAATTGACCCCGGCCAAGTCTCACTCGGCAACCTTCTCCACCAGAGCCATTTCGTCGCTGGTGAGCAGCTTGTCGATGTCGACGATCACCAGCATGCGGTCCTCGAGACTGCCCAGGCCGCTGAGGAAGTCGGAAGAGAGGGTGACCCCGAACTCGGGGGCCGGCTTGATCTGGTCCGGCGACAGGGTCATCACGTCGGAGACGCCATCAACCACGATACCCACGATGCGATCCTCGACGTTGACCACGATGACCACCGTCTGACCGCCGTACTCGACCTTCTCGAGATTGAATTTGATGCGCAGATCGACGATCGGCACGATCACGCCGCGCAGGTTGGTCACCCCCTTGATGAACTCCGGGGTGTTGGCGATGCGGGTGACGTTCTCGTAGCCGCGGATCTCCTGCACCTTGAGGATGTCGATGGCGTATTCCTCGTCGCCCAGCGAGAACACCAGGAACTCGCTGTTCTGCGCTTCCGCCGCGGCCAGCGCTACATCGGTCGTCTGGTTCATGATGACGTCTCCATCTCGTTGTCGGTTACGGATTCGAGCGAACGATCGGCGGGCTTGTGCCGACGCGCTTCTTTCTTTTGACGGCTGAGCCGGTGCAACCCGGTGATATCGAGTATCAGCGCCACGCTGCCGTCACCCAGAATGGTGGCGGCGGAGACGCCCGGCACCTTGCGATAGTTGGTTTCGAGATTCTTGACGACGACCTGCTGCTGGCCCACGAGGTCATCCACCAGCAGCGCATAGCGACGCCCCTCGCCCTGCACGATCACCGCGATGGTCTCGGTCAACTCGGTGCGGGCGTCGGCGACATCGAGCGCTTCATGCACCGCGACTACCGGCAGATACTCGTCGCGCACCTTGAGCACCACGTCGTCACCGGCCATGGCATAGATGTCCTCCTTGGCCGGCTGCAACGACTCCAGCACCGCCGACAGCGGCAGGATGAACATCTCGCTGCCGACCTTGATCGACATCCCATCGAGGATCGCCAGGGTCAGCGGCAGCACGATGCGAATGGTGGTGCCTTCACCTGGTTTCGAGGTGATCTGCACGCTGCCGCCCATGCCCTGTATGTTGCGCTTGACCACATCCATGCCGACACCGCGGCCGGAGACGTCGGTGACTTCCTTGGCGGTGGAGAAGCCCGGGGCGAAGATCAGCTGCCAAACGTCATCGTCGCTCATGGTATCGGAGACGTTGAGGCCGCTCTCGCGAGCCTTGTCGAGCAGCTTCTCGCGGTTGAGGCCGGCACCGTCGTCGATGACCTCGATGATGATGTTGCCGCCCTGGTGCTTGGCCGACAGTGTCAGCTTGCCGGTACGCGGCTTGCCGGCGGCCTCGCGCGCATCGGGTGGCTCGATGCCGTGATCGAGACTGTTGCGAACGAGGTGGGTGAGCGGATCGATGATGCGTTCGGTCAGGCTCTTGTCGAGCTCGGTGGCCGCCCCCTCGGTGACCAGCTCGATCTCCTTGCCGAGTTTGCCGGCGGTCTCGCGAACCACCCGTGGAAAGCGACTGAACACGAAATCCATGGGAATCATGCGGATCGACATCACCGACTCCTGCAGATCCCGCGCATTGCGCTGCAGCAGGCTCATGCCGTTGACCAGGTTGCCGTTGGCCGGGCCCTCCAGCTCGCTGACGGTCTGATCGAGCATCGACTGGGTGATGATCAGCTCGCCCACCAGGTTGATGATCTGGTCCACCTTGTCGACGGAAACGCGAATCGAGGTCGACTCGCTGCCGGCCTTGGCCTTGGGCTGCGCCTTGGACTTGTCGGCGGGTTTGGGCTTGTCGTTACCCTTCGACTCCGCCGACTTCGGCTTGTCGGAAGCCACGGCGGCCTTCTCCGGCGCGGCAGACGGCTTGGCCTCTTGCGCAGCCGTTTCCTCGTCGCTGGCGGCATCGGCCGTGGCCGACGGCTCGCCCTGATCGGCCCGCTCCACCGGCGCACGAATCTCGAGCTGATCGGCATCGATGATGAAGCACATCACGGCCTCGATGTCGTCATCGCTGACCGTGGACTCCATCACCACTTCGTAGCGTTTTTCATCGCCGTGATGTTCGACGACCTCGCCGAGCTGGCCAAGCTCTTCAACCAGAAGTTCGCGATCCTTTTCGCCCACTCCGAGCAGAGCAACTACCCGGCACCCGTCATTCGCGGCCCCCGCACCGGCGGCTGAATCACTGCTCGGCTCGGCGTCGGCTTCGGGCTCAGCAGACTGGCTGGGTGGCTCGCTCTTGGCGCCGCCATCGGGCTGCGGCATGTCGCCGCCGGCCGCCTCCAACCCCTTGCCGATCTCCTCCAGGGCCACCTGCTGCAGGGTCTTGCAGATACGTTCAAAGGCCTCCTGATCGGGCTCGTCGCCGTTACGGTAGGCGTCCAGCTGATCGTTGAGCATGTCCTTGGTTTCCAGAAAGGTATCGACGATGTCCCGCCGCAGAGCCATCTCGCCGTTGCGTGCGTGGTCCAGCAGGTTCTCGAACAGATGGGTGGTTTTCTGCAGCACATCGAAGCCGAAGGTGCCGGCTCCGCCCTTGATGGAGTGCGCCGCACGGAAGATGGCATTGAGCTGCTCCGAATCCGGATCGTCTACATCCAGCTCCAGAAGGTGGCGCTCCATGTCGGCCAACAGCTCCTCGGCCTCCTCGAAGAAAGTCTCATAGAAGTCCGTGATATCCATGCGCAGTTCCACCTGGTTTCAGTTGATATCCAAGCCGACTCACTCGCTACCGAGCGAGCGGCTGAGGCTTTCCGTGAATTGTCGTACCGGCGCGAGGTTCACATCGCCGCCGAGTGGCGCGTCCTGTCGACGACTCATCGGACTCGGCATGCCGGGCCCGTTCAACACGCCCGGATTGCGAATCCGCTCCGCCACTTCGGGCAACAGCACCAGCAGCTCGATGCGCCGGTTGATCGGATCGAAGGGCTCCGTGTCCGGCATCGGCACGCGATCGGCGAAGCCGGAAACGCGCAGCAGCTTGACCGATTCCAGACCGCCCTCCACCAGCTCGCGGCGCGAGGCGTTGGCACGGTCGGTGGAGAGCTCCCAGTTGCTGTAGCCCCGATACCCGCTCAGGTAGGCGAGGCTGTCGGTGTGTCCGCTGATGCTGAGTTGATTCGGCAGTTCGTTGATCAGCGGCGCCATGGCACGCAACAGATCTCGCATATAGGGTTCCACGCGAGCGCTGCCCAGATCGAACATCGGCCGCTGCTCCGTATCCAACAGTTGGATGCGCAATCCCTCCGGCGTCAGATCGAAACGCATCTGGTCGCGTAGCTGGCGCAGATCCGGATCCTGCTCGATCACCGTCTCGATGCGCCGCTGCAGATCCATGAAGAAGCGTCGCTGCTCCTCGCTGGGGCGCGTGCGCTCCTGAGTATCGATGCGCGCCCGTTCGCCATCGCTGTGCGCCGGATCCGGTCCGCCGCCGGGAATCACCTGAGTACTGCCGGAGCGCTCGCCACCGGTGACGGCATTCACCAACGGCGTGCTGAAGTACTCCGCCACCCCTTCGCGCTGCTCCTGGGTGGCCACCGAGAGTATCCACATGACCAGAAACAGGGCCATCAGCGCCGTCATAAAGTCGGCCAGAGCGATCTTCCAGCTGCCGCCATGATGGGCGTGAACGACCTTCTTGCGGCGAATGATGATGGGCCGCTTGCCTGAATTCTCGCTCATTCGACCGTGGCACCCGCCTTGGCATTACGTACGTACTCTTCGAGCTCGCTGAATCCAGGCCGCTCAGTGCTGTGCAGCGCCTTGCGGCCGAACTCGACCGCCAGCTGCGGCGCGTAGCCATGCAGGCTCGCCAGCAGGGTCACGCGGATGCACTGCAGCATCTTCTCCGCTTCCTTGGCCTGACGCTCGAGACTGGTCGCTACCGGGTTGATGAAGCCGTAGCCCAGCAGAATGCCGAGGAAGGTACCCACCAGGGCGTGGGCGATCATCACGCCCATCTCCTCCGGGCCGGCATCGGCGCTGCTCAGCGCCTTCACCACCCCCATGACCGCCGCCACGATACCGAACGCCGGCATGGCGTCGCCCACCTTGGCGATGGCGTCGACGGGAATGTGCGCCTCCTGCTCGAAGGCCTCGATCTCGTGCAGCATGAGCTCATCGATTTCCATCGGGTCCATGCCCCCGCTGACCATCAGGCGTAGATAGTCGGTCAGAAAGTTCATCAACATCGGATCGCTGCTCACCTTGGGGTGCTCCTGGAACAGCGCACTCTGCTGGGGGTCGTCGATGTCGCGCTCGATGCCGAGCATCCCCTCGCGGCGAACCTTGCTGAGCAGCTTGAACTGCACCGCCAGCAGTTCCATGTACATTTCCTTGTTGTACTTCTTGGTGCGGCGCAGCTTGGGAAAGATCTTGAACGTCGCCTTGAGCGCCTTGCCGTTGTTGGCCGCGATGAATGCCCCCACCCCGGCGCCGCCTATCATCAGCAGCTCAGTGGGCTGGTAAAGCGGCCCTAGATGGCCGCCGGCCAGTACATAGCCGCCGAACACGCAGAGTATGACGACGACGTAGCCAATCAGAATCAGCACAACCGGTATCCTTAGTCAGGGATGCGTCTTGATGTCATAGGGATGTATCGGCCACCGCCATCACGACTTGAGCCGCAGCCACAAAAAAATAGTCGCTCAGCCAGCGCCGCCCCGGCAGAGCCTACCGGGGCGGAATCGTCAATGAGACTATGGGGATGGGGTTCTCGCTCCCGCCAGCGACTCAGCCGGAGGCTACCGTCAGCGAATCGACCGCTGCCTGGGCAGCTTCCCGTTCGCGGCGCTTGCGGGTCTTACCGGCACGCGACGGCGGCATGCAGATGCCACAGACGTAATCGTGGTCCGGCGAGTGGGCGTGGGCCACGTAACGGCCGGCGCACTGCGTGCATGACGACAACTGCAGTTGATCGCTCTCGAAGAAGCGCACCAGGGTCCAGGCCCGAGTCAGCCCCAATACCGGCTCCACGTCATCGATGCGTACCTGCTCACCATACAGGCGATAAGCCGTCACGAAGGCCGGCATGCGCTCGCAGCCCTGCTCAGAGCGAAGCCGCTCATAAATGTTGTAGAACAGCGAGGCATGCACGTTCGGCAGCCAGGTGATGAACCAATCGGTGGAGAACGGCAGCATGCCCTTGGGGGGCGACATGCCGCGCACCTCCTTGAACAGCCGTATCAAGCGCGCCCGACTGAGATCGGTCTCGGTTTCCAGCACCTGCAGGCGTGCACCGAGTTCGATCAACTCGATGGCCAGCTGCACCTGCTGCATTTCCGTGACGAGGCTCTTCTGACTCATCCTTCACCTCCCGCCAGCGGCGACGCATTCCCCTGACCGGCCATCAGCAGCGCAGCATGGAACCGCGACAGGCCATTGTCTCGAGGGTTGTCCACCACCTGGCGCAGGCGTTCAGCAGCCTCATGACCGAAATGGCAGAGCAGCTGGTTGGTACGGGACAGCGTGGTGAGTTGCGAAGCGTTCAACGAGGCGATCAGATCGGCCATGTCGTCATCGATCTTGAGACGAAACATGGCCGCCGAACGGTCCTCGGTCAGCAAACGCTGGGCGAGCAACAGATAGGCAAGGTTGAGATCCTGTATCTCATCCAGGTGATCGGTGGTTTGCATAAGGTTCCCTGCACGTGATATCGCGCGTCGTTTTTATCTAACACTTTTTTTTGGTTCTTCGCAGACTGGCGTGAAATGAGCAGGGCGCTGAGCGAGGTCAGGATAGAGAAACGGCGGTAAATCCGAGTAAGCTGATATTCGCCAAAACGTCAGCCTACGGACACCGCCGTTGCCATGGATGCTACCCCGCTATGCCTGTTCTGGAAAGGCTTCACTGTCGCCCACCACGAATTCCTGGATCCTCAGACGCTGCGGCTCCAGCTGGAGTCCGATGACCGGATCCCGCCCG